>JBMOQX010000053.1:0-222537 GCA_049322755.1 Pseudomonadota bacterium
CAATACCGGCGGCACGAACACCGCGAGCGGCGGCACCGGTGGCGCCGGGGCAGCCGGTGCGCCGGCGACCCAGGCCTCGACGGGCTCGGCAGCCGGCGCGGTCGGCGCGACCGGGGCGGCAGGCTCGTCTTCGGGCGGGGCGGCGGCGGCGGCTGCCGGTGCGACGGGTAGCGGTGGCGCCGGGGGTGCCGGCGCGGGCGGCGCGGGCGGCACAGGCGCAGCGAGCGGCACCGGCGGTGCCGGCGGCGCGGCTGCGGGTGCGGCGGGAACGGGTGGCACGGGCGGTACCGCGACTGCGATGAACACCAGCGGCGCGGGTGGAGCCGGTGGGCCTGCCACGAACGGTAGCGCCACGAACGGCAGCGCGAGCTCGTCCAATGGTTCCGGTGGCGCCGGCGGCAACGGCGCCGCGGCCGGCGGCAACGGCGGTGCCGGCGGTGCGGGCGGTGCGGGCGGTGCGGCGAACGGCGGCACGTTCACGCCGAACGGCGGGACGGGCGGCACGGGCGCAGGCGGGACGGCGGCCGGCGGTGCCGGCGGTGCCGGCGGGACCAACACCGCGACCAACACCTCCGGCATGGGCGGCAATGGCGGTTCGGCCTCCAACACCGGTGGCGCGGGTGGCGCGGGCGGCACGGCGACCAACGGCAGCGCGACCAACGGCAGCGCGACCAACGGGTCCGCCACCGCGGGCAACGGCGCGGCGGGTGGCGCCGGAGCCGCCGACGCGGCGTCGGCCTCCGCGGCGGACGCGGCAGCAGGCGGGGCCGGTGGTACGGGCAACGGCGGGGCCGGCGGTGTCGGCAACGGCGGCACCGGCAACGGTGCGGTTGGCGGCGCGGGCGGCGCGGGCGGCAACGTCACCGTGTCGGCCGGCACGTTCAACATGTCCAACACGATTTCCGGTGGCTCGTTCATGAACAGCGCCGGTATCTCGGTCGCCAGCCAGAACAGCGGCATGGCGGCGCTGGTGCAGCAGAGCGTCAACGTTCAGGCCAATCTGGCGGTCCGGTAATCCGGCGGGCTAGTCAGGAGAGGCCAGCAAGCGAAGGAAGGGGCCGGGCATCCCGGCTTCTTCCTTTCGCGCTTCAACCGGTGACATTTGAAGAGGCATCCATCATGCGCAACCCGAGCCGAGGAGTTGGCGCAATGCTCGCAACGGTGGCACTGCTGTTCCCGGTCGCCGTGAATGCGGCCGGGGAGGGCGACCTCACCCGACTGCCGATCCCGATGACCGCAGACGACCCGGCGACCGGAGAACCGGCGTTGGGAGCCGTGGTGAGCGATAGCGTCCTGGCGATGCAGCGCGGCGGCGCCGACCTGCACATCAACGAAAATGACTCGAGGGGAACGGTAACCGACAACGTTGCCCGCAACGTGAGCACCGGAAACAACACGATCACCGACAACGCCTTCTCCAACATGAACGGCATCCCGGTGGTGGTGCAGAACTCGGGCAACAACGTCCTGATCCAGAATTCGACGATACTCAACCTGCAAATGAAGTGACCTGCCGTGACGCGCACTGTTAGGTTGGCGGCACTGCTTTGCGCAGTGCTGGCGGTGACGGCGGCGCCGGCGGCCCGGGCGGCCGGCACGGCGCCGATCCTGGCCGAACCGGGACGCGGCTACGTGATGCCGGTTCGGACGATCAAGGAGATGAAGCTCGCGCGGGCCTTCCGCACGACGGTTCATCAGCAATATGACTTCAGCTGCGGTTCGGCGGCCGTGGCGACCCTGCTGACTTACCATTACGGCAGCCCGGTGGACGAAGCGACGGTCTTCCAGGCGATGTACTCGGCGGGCGACCAGGGGAAGATCCGCCGCGAGGGTTTCTCCCTGCTCGACATGAAGCGCTTTCTGGAAGCCGGCGGCTACAAGGCCGACGGGGTCCAGGTTTCGCTCGACGAGCTGGCGAAGGCGCGGGTTCCCGCAATCGCGCTGATCAGCGACAACGGGTACCGGCATTTCGTGGTGGTGAAGGGGGTGCACCAGGACCGCGTCGTGGTCGGCGACCCGGCAATCGGCACGCGCATCCTGTCCCGCGAGCAGTTCGAGACATCGCGCCTGGGCGGCATCTTCTTCGTGATCCGCAGCCACCTGAGCGTGGCCAAGTTCAATGCCCCCGGGGATTGGAACGGGCGCCTCGGGGCGCCGCTTTCGCTGGGGGTGGCGCGCGACAGCCTGGCCGGCTTCACGCTCTCGATTCCCGATGCGAACAGCTTCTAGGGTGAGGTGCAAAAATGCTACGCCAGAAGTTTCACCGCGCGGCCCTCGCCTCCCTGGCGGGGGCGCTGATCGCAGCGCCATCGGCCATCGCTGCCGAGATCGGTCCCGCAATCGCCGGCTGGTCGGCCGTTCCCGATGACGTGCTTGCCGCCTTGCGCGGCGGACTCGACATCGGCCAACTGACCGCGAACTTCGCGATCGAACGCGAGGTGCTCATCGATGGCCAGCTGGTCGCGAAGACGTTTATCGTTTTTTCGGGGCTCGGCGAGCTTGCGCGCGGCCGACTGCCCGACGTTCAGATGCTCGGCGACCTCGCGACCCGCATCCGCGTTGAGCAGAGCACTCTGATGCCGAACTCCGAAACGGTCGCTGCCGCCGCGGTGGCGGCGGCGAACGCGGCCATGAACCTTCCGGCGAGTGAGGCGGCGCGCGGCGCGATGACGGAAGCAGCGCGCTCCGCGGGCAGGATTGGCGCCGCCGCAACGGCCCAGTCAAACCCCGCGCCCGCGAATCAACCGGCTGCGGCGGCGGCTCCCGCCAACCCGGCGTCCGCGTCGGCGCCGGCCGGCAACTCCGGCGTCACGTCAACGTCGAACATCGCGTCGGGCGCTACGCCCCGTTTTGGCGACGCTCTGGAGCGGGCGGTGAACACGGTTACGGGGGGAAGCTCCCCATCCTCACCCCCGGCGCCGGTTGCGGCGGCGGCCGCCGCCGCCCGGCAGGCGCGATCGCCGGCTCCCGCGCAGAATGCGGCGGCACCGGCTGCGAGCGCTTCGATGAGGACCCAGATGATAATTCCCGTGGGCAATACGGGTCAGGTAATCGTGATCAGCAACATCCCGAATGCGGCGGCGTTGATGACCTCCATCCAGAACATGGCTCAGGGAACGACCATCGACACGCGGACCACGATCAACGCTTCGGTGGAGGGCAGCTTGAGCAGCCTGCGCTCGGGAGCCCTGGCCGCCTCCATCCGCGAGCAGGCGATGCGCGCGATCGGACGCTAGCCGGCAACAACACCCCGGCCGCGAGGCAACGCGTCCGGGGGTGTGACGGCAGCCCCGGTCCGGCAGAACCGCACGCCGCCGGGGCGCCCGTCAGAACGAGAACGGGAATCTGACGGTGGCTTCGAAGTCGGGGCTGTCGTCGGTCACCCCGATCCCCAGCGTGAGGTTCATATTGACCTTCGGCGACAGCCGGTAGGCCAACCCGAACCGCATCGTTCCCAGCTGAAGCGTGCCGGTCTGGGCGAGCACGCGCGAAACATCCTCCGGATTGCGTTGGTCGGTCTCGCCGACGATGCTGTGCTGATAGCCGATGCTGAAGGACGCGCGCTCGTTCAGCGCGAGACCCATCCCCAGGCTGATGTCGATGACGCCGCCCAGCTCCACCTCGCCGAATCCGTTCCCGACGTCACGCGAGAAGCTGTACAGATAGGACAAGCCGCCGAAAAACACGGCCGGATCCGAGGGATACAACCACGTGATTCCCGGCTGCACCGCATGGAAGCCCGATCCGGTGGGAAGCTCCTGCTGCAGGCCGGTGGCGGGGTCGATCGGAACCTCGAACGCGCCCTCGCCCGTGCGCGACTTGTAACGCAGATAGCCGATGTACACGGCGTTGTCGCCCCGGAACTCGTTCAGCTGATAGCGGGCGGCGACCTCCACGTCGCCGATTCCGGATCCGTCCGAATCGAAGAACGCGTCCGTGACCGAGGGCGTCGCGAGGGGGCGCGTCACCGTGGAACTGGTCGCGTAGACCCATGGCACCTTGGCTTCGATCTCGAAGCGGTTCGTGACGCCGTACCGCCCGGTGAGCGAAAACGTATGAATGTCGCGGGAAACGCGGCGAACGTCGATCAGCCCGATGGTGATCGCGGGGATCACGGCAAATCCCACCAGCGCGATACGGTTGTCCGTCGAGTGGATGAACTGGTAGGCCGGTTCGAGCACGAAGCTGCCGCGCGGGGTGAGCGCCGTCGGCTCGGAGAAAAGCTGTGCCGGCTCCTCGGGCCGCTCGCGCGGCGGCGGCGCTTCGCCGACCGGGGCGGGCCGTTGCGCCTGTCCTGCCGGCGCGCCCTGTTGAGCCTGGACCATCTGCTCGGGGCTGGCATTGCCGGGAGCCGTGGGGTCGTAGAGCTTCGCCTCGCCGGTGGCGGGCGGCGCCACGCCACGCCCGGCCACACGGTCGAGTTCCGAGTCGAGTTGGCGCCGATGCGCCTCCAGCGCGCGCCGATCGGCCTCGAGCCGGCGCTGCTCCTCGGCCAGCTGTTCCTTGAGTTCCTGCAGCTTTCGTTTGGTCTCCTCGAGACGACGCTCGATGTCGCGCAGCTCCGGGTCGGTGAGCCCGGCGGTCTGCGCCGGCGCGATGCTCGTCATGCCGGCGAGCGCGACCGAAACCGCAAGCGCGAGCGTTCGCCGCGCCACGACATGCTGCGTACGGATATTCATGAGCCTGCTCCCCTGATGGTGCGGGCAGGTTCCTCGCGCCCTGGAGCGTCCGTAGAGCGAACGGTTCTCGACGCCGTAGGGCGGCCCGCCAGTTCGTTTTTGTGCTCCGTTGCGCCCCGTAAACCGGCGCGGATGCCGTCCTCCTCCTTTGCCGGCCTGGGTTCTGCGGCCGCGGCTAGGCTTCCCCTTTCCACATGAAGCCGCGCGGCTGCGGCTTGTGCCGGATCGAGAGCCGCTCCACCAGCCGGTAAAGCGTCACGCGGGAAACGCCCAGGTCACGGGCCGTCGCGGCCATATTGAACTGGTTGCGCTCCAGCGCCGACACCACCAGATCGCGCTCGGTGAGCTGGCGCGCGTTCGCGAGCGAGATGGCACCGCTCTTCGCGCGCCGCGGCGTCAGGCCGAGATCGGACGGGGTAATCATGCTGCCCTCGCACATGATCATGGCCTTCTGCACGCGGTTGATGAGTTCCCGCACGTTTCCAGGCCACGAATACGCACGCATCACCTCCAGGGCCTCCAGCGTGAAACCCCGCACGCCCGGTGCGCGCTGGGACCGGTAAGTCTCGAACACGTAGTCGGCGAGGAGAAAGATGTCGTCGCCCCGCGCCCGCAGCGGGGGCATCTCGATGTGCAGCACGTTCAGGCGGTAATAAAGGTCCTCGCGGAAGCGGCCTTCCCGGACCGCCGCAGACAGGTCGACATGGGTCGCCGCAATGACCCGCGCGTCGATGCGGCTCGGGCGGGTCGATCCGATGCGCACCACCGTCGATTCCTGCAAAAACCGCAGCAGGCTCGCCTGGGACTCGAGCGGCAGGTCGCCGATTTCGTCGAGGAAGATCGTGCCCCCGGTGGCGGCTTCGATGCTGCCGATCTTGCGCTGGTGTGCGCCGGTGAATGCGCCCTTCTCGTGACCGAACAGCTGGGCTTGCATCAGCGTTGCCGGAATGGCGCCGCAGTTGAGCGGCACGAACGGCCCGCTCCGACGCAGGGATTCGCTGTGCACGGAGAGCGCCACAATCTCCTTGCCGGTGCCGCTTTCGCCGCTGATCAGCACCGGCGCGTTGACGCGGACAATCTTGTCCAGCGTGCGGTAGAGATCCAGCATCGGCGGGCTCGTGCCCACCATCCCGTAGCGGCCGCCTGCACCGCTCGTCCGATCCGCCAGCCGGCGGCGCAACATCACCTTGCCGACCGCGTGCCCGAGGGAATAGAGGAGGCGCTGCTCGTCGAGCGGAATCGTGTGATAGTCGTAGAAGCTGTTCGCCAGGATGCGCGCCAAAGCAGGGTCGCGCGGCGCATCCGTCGTCGTCACCGCGATCCATTCGATGTCGGTGACGGCCATCGCGGCGGTCAACTCCGCGAGCTCGAAGCGTGCAGGGTCGTCGACCACTGCGATACCGACGCCATGAGTGGCAGGCGCATAGTGGGCGGTGATGGTACGCGGGTCGGAAATCTGCTCATGCTCCCAGCCCTTGCGAGCCAGGATTGCGCGAACGTCGGTTCGCGAATCGGCGGTCTGCAGCAACAGCACGCTGCGACTCATGAGCAGATGACTCCTTCAGCTGATAGTACCCAATTTGCCCGGGCCAGGGAGCGCGCGGGAGCGTTCTGTATTCGTCTCGATTTTCTCCCAGTGTAGTATCAGGATTGGGGAATTCAATAATATATTTTCCTTAACCTTATGAACTTACGTCTGTTTTTTGTCGATGTAATTTACATTCTCCAGGATTGCCATGGAACATATGTTTCTGCTTTGAAACACCTCGACTGTCTCCTGAGCGTGGCAGGACAGCGTTGCATCCCTGTTTCAGAGACGTGACAGGGTGCTGTTCTTCGTGACTGAAGGTGCGGGAGGTGCGCCGGACCGGAGTGGCCAAGGCTGCGGCAGCGGCGTGAATTGGAGCGTGCGGTGGACGTCGAACGGCACGACCTCGCTGCCGTTGTTCGTTGTTTGGAGACCGGGGGTGTCCAGAGCCGTCCCGGCGTAACGGCACCGTGTGATACGGGTGCGGCGGGGACGCCGTTCAGTCCGCCAGCTTCTGGAACGCCTCGCGGCAGTCCGGCGTGCCGTCCTCCGGCAGGCCGCGGGCGTTCAGCCAGTCCAGCGCCAGCGCCGGGGCGTAGAAATAGAGCCGCAGCGTGCCGGTGACGATACCGACCGGGGATACCGCAACCTGGGGATTCTCCAGCGTGCCGCCGATCGTCAGCGGCGTGGCGGCGCTGAACAGCTGCAGGCGCTTCGCCTGGGGCTGCAGCAGCCCCGACAGCTCCCGGGTGCGCAGGTCGGCCCGCAGATCGCCGGCCACGCGGGAGCGCGTGGTGTCGATGAAGAACGCCCGGCTCTCCAGCACCCCCTGCGTCAGGGTGAAATCGCCCACCGCGCAGTTGATGCGGCCGCCGCGTTCGCCATGCAGGGCGGTGCCGATGATGCGCAGCAGGCTGGTGCTCAGCAGATCGAAGCCCCCGGCGCCGAGGTCCTCGCCGATGAACATGACTTCCACCGGCCCCGAGGCGTTGGCGAGGAACTCCTCCGGCAGGCCGCGCGAGGTCAGGTCGGCGCGGGCGTCCAGCGTGCCGAAGCCGCGGCGGTCGGGGCTCAGGCTGCGCGCCAGCGGGCCGAGATCGAAGTTCTCCAGGCGCGCGCGCAGCGCGTAGCGCAGGTCGCCGCCGGCGGCCTCGACGTCGCCGGTGACGGTCAGGCGCGCGCCTTCCGCCTCCATCAGCAGCGGCGAGACCGAGACGCGCCCGTTCTCGCGCCGCTCCTGGTAGAGCCCGCGGCCCAGCAGTTCGCCGCCCGATTCGACCCGCCGGGCGTCGACGCGCACGCTGCCGTCATACGCCCGGAGATAGGCGCGCCAGGCCTCGAGGCGGCGCGCCCGCTCCGGGCCGTCCGGCGCGGAGGGGCGGGGGTCTTTGCGCAGCCAGTCGTCGACGCCGATGTCCTCCACCCGCAGGCGCGGTGAAGTGAGCGTCAGGTCGACGCGCGGCCGCCGGCCCCGCCAGTCGATGCCGAACTCGCCGGTGGCGCTGCTTTCGCCCAGCGTGAGCGCGAAGCGCGGCGACTTCAGTTGGCGCCGACCCCACACGAGGTCTGCCTCCACCCGATACGGCCCCAGGTCCGGCGGATCGAGATCCAGCAGCGGCGCCAGGTCCGCCGGGTTGCGGCCCGCCAGCTCCAGCCGGCCGCGCTGGCCGCTCCCCCACGCGCCGGAGAGCCGGAGCGAGCTCTGCGCGCCATGCAGCTCGACGGCAAACGGGGCGCTGCTGCCGTCATCGAACAGCGCGGCGGGATCGTCGAGCCGCAGGGAGGCCGTGATCGCGGTCGCGCCGGCGTTGCCGTCGAGCGCGACCGTCAGCGGCTGCCCCGGCGCGGCCTGCGCCGTTGCCGAGAACGCGATGGTCTCGGGCATGAAATACGCCGGCAGTCCGAGGACGGCGCGCTCCAGCGCGAGTTCGCCGGCGGCGTTGCGCGCGAGCGCCGCGGCGGTGGCGCCGCGCAGGCGCGCCTTCAGGGTCGCGCGCTCGGCGCTGCCCGCGTAGCCCGGCGCGCCGGCCCACGCCAGGGCGGCGCCCAGGTCCACCGGGCTCGCCGCCGCGTCGATTTCGAACCGACGCTCCGCCTGCCGCAGGTCGGCGGTGACGGTTCCGCCCACGCGCGTGGCGCCGGCACCGGCGGAGAACGGCGCCGCGGCGATCCGCCCGCCCCGCAGTTCGCCGCTTATGCGCACGTCGTCGAAACGGTGCGTCGCGTAGCGCACGCTGCGCGCGGCGAGATCGAACGCCGCGTCCGGCGGCGCCGCAGCGTTCGCGCGCGGGGCGGCCGGTGTGCGCAGCGCGCGCTGCAGCTCGGCGGCGTCGAGCGTTTCCAGCGCCAGCTCGACGCGGGGCGGCGCCTGGCCCGCCGGCAGATAAAGCTTGCCGCGGCCGGCACTGGAGCCGACGCGAAGCGTCTCGGCGCGGATCTCGGTGCCGCCGGCGTCGAGTTGAACGGCGCCGGCGAACGCGGCGTCGAGCGCGGCGGCCGGATTCACCGGAAGCAGGTTGTGCAGCGGCCCGATGGGACGGGCGCCGGCATCCACGTCGAGACGGCCTTCGATACCGCGGGCACCGCGGGCCAGCGTGCCCTTGGCGGACGCCCGCGCCGCGCCCAGCGCCGCGGTCAGGCGCACCGGGGAGGGCGTTCCGCCCAGCAGCGCGCCGAGCCGCGTGGTGGCGGCGTCCAGGCTGAAGCGTTCGCCCCAGAGCACGCCGTCGGCGCGGGCACGGGACTCGCCGTCGCCGCCGGCGTCGATGCGCAGCGTGCGCAGGCGCGCCAGCTCGCGCCGGGGCGGCGCGCGCTCGGCGACGCGGACCTCGGCGGCGGTCACCGTCAGCGCGAAGCCGGCGCGCAGGGCATCCGCATCGGTGCCCGCGGCGTCGAATCCGAAAGTGAGTTTGCCGGCGACGCCGGACAAATCCGGCCGCCCGAGGCGCTCCGCCACCTGGTCGATCGGCACGCCGGTGGCGCCGCCGGCAAGCTTCAGCGCGGGCACCGGACGCGACGCGTCGACCCCCGCTTCGACGCTCACCGGCACGCCGTCCACGCGGGCGCCGAGCCGGGCCGTGAGGACCGCTTCGGTGGCGCGGACGTCGACAACGGCGTCGCGGGCTTCCGCCAGCGGCGTCAGCAGGCGCTCGACGCGCAGGTCCATCTGCACGTCGGCCTGCCGCGGCCAGGTAAGCGCGGCGGCCACGCGGTTCTCCGGCGTGGCGCCCGCCTGCCGGTCATCGCGGAAGAACGGTTGCAGGTCCACCACCGGCCCGCGCAGGTCGACGGTGACGACTGGCCGCTCGCCGCCGGCCGCATAGGCGGCGCTGCCGGCGATGCGGCTTTGGCCGAGATCGATTTGCAGGCCCTCCGCGGCGACGCGTCCGGGCCCGGCGGCGAGCTGCGCGCGCAACCCGAACGCGCCGGGCGGCGCCAGCTCGACGCCGAAGGCGCGCGCCAGTTCTTCCGGCCGCTGCGCCCGCGCGGCGATCGTGGCGGCGAGCTCGAAACGCGCGCGATCCCAGGCGCCGGCGGCGCTGACCTGGGCGTCGGGGAGCTCCAGCGCGGCGTCGAAGGGCAGGCGTGCGCCGTCGCGCAACAGCTCGCCGAGCGCGGCGCTCTCCAGCGTGAGCCTGGAGGGCAGCGCCTGGAGCGCGCCGCGCGCGACCAGGCGGGTGCCGCCGGCGGGCGTGACGGCGGCCTCGGCCTCGTCCACGGAGATGCGCAACGGCTGCGCCAGCGCGTCGAGATGCAGCGTCGCGGCGGCGCGCCGCAGCGAAATCAGCCGCGGACCGGTTATCCTCAGCGCCGCCGCCGCCGGTTGCGCGGGCGCGGATCGAGGCCACGACGACGGCTTGAGTTCGGTCGCGACGCCCTCGGCGCGAACCGCGAGCACGCGCAGCTCTCCCGCCAGCAGCGGCAGCAGCAGGAACTCCGCCTCGATGTGCTCGGCGCGCGCCGCCAGCGCCGGTGCGCCGGCGACCTCGAGACCGGTGAGCGCGAGCGTGGGCGTGAGCCCGGTGGTCAGGCGCGCGCCGCCGATGCGCACGTCGCGCCCGAGCGTGCCGGCGGCCGCGGCGGCGAGGCGCTCGCGGGCGAAATCGAGCGGCACCGGGAGCGGCAGGATGAGTGGTGCGGCCAGCAGCAGGGCCGCCACCAGCGCGATCCTCAGCGGCCAGCGCCTGCGAATGGCCAAGGCGTCTCCCGTTTCGCGGCCGCGCGGCGCCGGCGGCTCGCGGCAGGCGGGACCGGCCCCGGCCGGCCCCGCGGATCAGAACCAGTAGCCCAGCCGCACCTCGTGAAAATCGATGCCGTCGTTGGGCTTCTTGATGTCGGCGTTGGAGAGGTGCTGGAACCGGTAGCTCAGATCATACGCGTGACGGGGTCCGAACCGGACACCGAGGCCAAGATGGCTGCCGAACTGGAACGCGGTGCTGAAGCGCCGGTCCGGCGCCGCCGAAGTCTCCGAGATCAGGTGGGCGCCGGCGCCGGCCTCGACATAGGGCGAGATCGGGCTGCGCGTGGTCTGCTGCAGGCGCAGCACCGGCGTGATGCCCAGCTCCCACAGTCCGCTGTGGGTGCGCGCCGGCTCGTCGTTGATCCAGCGGCCCACCGTCACGTCCCAGTAGCCGCCGACGTGCCAGTTGCCGGACTCCAGCCAGCGCACCTTCCAGTCCCACTGCACCGCCGCGCGCACCAGATCGACGCCGAGGTTGTGGGCGTCGCCGTACTCCACGGCGATGCCGTCCACTGCCGCCGCAGGCATCGCGGCCACCGCGTATATCAGGCCCAGCGCCGCCGGACACGATCCGAAAGTCTGCCGGCGATTTGCGCCGACTCCCGGATTGCTGCGGCAGCCGCGTCGCAATGCGTGCATTCTCGATCCCATTCTTGTTCTTCCTATTGTTGTGGTTGCCCCCGAAACGCGCCCTGAAATTCTAATGACAACGGCGTGCGTTGACAAAACCAGCGCGCCGACGCGCGCGGCGATGATCCAGTAGCCGCCGACGGCGCAGCAGAACTCCGCGCCCGAGCGCAAACGCCGGAAGCCGGGCCTGGGCGACGGAACCTGACCAGGCCGCTCGCTCACAGCCGCAGCCGCGCGCCGTAGCCGGTCAGCTCCAGATAGCCGCGGCCCAGTTCGCGGCCGCCGGCAGCGAGCGCGCGCACCGCGCCTTCCCAGTACACGGTGCCGACGCTGCCGCGGGCGTCGTTTTCCTGGTCGTCCATCAGCGGGCGCAGGTCGATGGCGAGGTCGCCAATGCGGACTTTCCATTCCACCGGGTAGGCGATGCCGGTGCGCGGGCTGGTCCAGCGGCGGCCGGGAACGAACGCGATCTCCTCTGGCGCGAACGCGCGCGTCGCACCGTCGGCGCCGCGCAGCGTGCCGCCGGCCCAGTACCGGGCGCCGTCGCCCCCGCGCATGCGAAACGCCATCAGCGCGCCGCCGTCGGCGAGATTGATGCCGATCCAGTCCCAGCCCACGGCGTTGTCGTCCATGATCTCGCTCGACCACTCGTGGTCGAACCAGGCGCGGCCGGTGACGGCGGCCTCGCGCCCGGCACGCGCGACGCGCCCCTCGACGGCGAGCTGCGGCAGGCTGTAGTAGTAGCTGGCGGCGAGCGGATCCGGACCCTTCTGGCTGAAGCCGTCGCGGCCGTTCAGCAGCGGCGGCTGCGTGCGCACGAAGGTGAGATCGAGGCGAAAATCCCGCGCCGGGATCTGCGCCCGGTAACGATCGCCATCCTGGGCGAGCGACCAGTCGCCGATCCAGACCGCTGTGCGGCCTTCGCGCGCCTCCGCCAGCTCGAAGCCGGCGCGGGCGGCGCGCTCGTCGTGCAGCAGCCGGCCCACGGCGGGGTCCGACAGGCCGGCGTGCGCGAACAGCAGCTGCTTCAGCGCGAATGCGCTCGGGTTGTCCGCGGCGGCCTGCGGCCGGCTGCGGAAGAAGGTCACCTGGAACCCCAGGTCGCGCGCGCCGTCGGCGAGCCAGCCGGTGACGTACCACCATTCCGTGCGGTACGCCGGATGGCTGCCTTCGTCCTGCGGAAAACGCAGCGCGCGGCCGGGCACGACCGGCGGGTATTCGACCGCCGCGCGGGCGCGCGCCGCCCATGCCGCCAGCGGCGCGAAGGCCAGCGCGCGCAGCAGGTCGCGCCGTCTCACCAGTCCTCCTTCACCGCGCGCACCACGTCCTCGCCCATGGCGCGGCGCCCGCTCCACACGGAGGTCAGCGCGGCCGCGGCGATCAGCGTCAGCGCCAGCACCGCCAGCAGCGCCCACGGCACCGACAGGTCCATGCTCCAGCGGAACGACTGGCGGTTGACGACGTAGATCAGCACCAGCGCGATCACGCCGCCCACCGCGAGGCCGGCGGCGACGCCGGCGGCGCCCATGGCGGCGCCCTCGAAGCCCAGCATGGCCCCGATCTGGCGCCGGGTCATGCCGACGTGGCGCAGCATGCCGAACTCGGCGCGCCGCGCCAGCACCCGCGCGCTCGCCGCGGCGCTGATGCCGAACAGGCCGATCAGCACCGCCACCGCCTCCAGCACGTAGGTGACCGCGAACGTGCGGTCGAAGATCGACAGCGACACGGCGCGGATTTCCGCCGGCTGCGCCAAGTCGTAGCTGGCCTGCGCCGGCAGCCGCGCGCGCAGGCGCTGCGCCACTTCATCGGGCCGCGCGCCCGCAGCCAGCCACAGCGACGCGCTCCCGGCGTCGGCATCGCCGCTGAGCGCGCGGTAGCGCTCGAGGTCGATCACCACCGCCCCGCTCTGGCGCGCGTAGTCGCGCCAAACGCCCAGCACTTCGAACGCATGGCTGCGGCCTGCGAAGGGCAGCTCGATGCGGCTGCCGGGTTGCCAGCCGTAGAGGTCGGCGGCGGCCTCCGATACCCAGGCTGGCGGCAAGTCGGTGGCCGGCGCCGCCCGGGCCTGCAGCCACAGCGCCGATGCCGCCGTGGCGGGCGTGATCGGCTTGGCGATCAGCGTGAGCGCCGGCGCGTCGGGGCGGAGCAGCAGATCGCGATAGCGAGTGAACTCGGCGCGCGCGATGCCGGGGGTGGTGACGATCGCGGCCTGCACCGCGGGCGAAAAATAGCCGGCGTCGCCGGTGCCGGCGCGCAGATACAGGTCCGCCGGCAGCACCCGCTCGAGCCAGGCGTCGAGGGAGTCGCGGAACGAGGCGGTCATGATGGCCATCGCCACCATCAGGCTGAAGCTCACCAGGACGCCGGCGATGGCCACGGTGGCCTGGCCGGCGGTGCCGCGCAGGTGCGCCACCGCCACCGCGTACCAGGCGCTCCCGCCCACCGGCAGCCGGGCGAACACGAAACGCACGAATGCCGGCATCCACGCCACCGCGCCCACCAGGAAAGCCGCGATGGCGAAATAGCCGGGCAGCGGCAGCCCGGCCACTGGCGGCGCCAGCAGCGCGAGGCCCGCCAACGCCATCAGCACGGTGCCGGCCAGGTGTCCGCGCAGGCGCTTCAGCGGGTGCTCCTCGTCGCCGGCCTTGAGCGCCTGGGCCGGCGGCACCTTCGCCGCCTCCAGCCCGGGCAGCGCGGCGCCCGCCAGCGCCACCGCGACGCCGAGGCCGAAGAACAGCGCCCACTCCCACGGCGCCACCGCCAGCCGCGGCTCGAGGCCGGGGAAGTAGCCGGCGCCCAGGTCGGCCCCCAGCGTGGAAACCGCCAGCGCCGCCAGCGCGTAGCCGAGCGCGACGCCGGCCGCGGCGCCGACGGCGCCGATCACCGCGCCCTCGCCGAGGATCGCCGCCAGCTGGCCGCGGCCGGTGACGCCCAGCGCCCGCAGCAGCGCCGCCTGCCGGCGCCGCCGCACCATCGCCAGCGCCTGGGTGGAAAGCACCAGGAACGCGCCGGTGAACAACGCCACCAAAGCCAGCGCGGTGAGGTTGGCGCGATACGAGCGCGACAGACTGATGGCCTCCTGCGCTTCCAGCGCCGGCGTGGTGACCTGCACCCCCGGCGGGAGTTCGGCAGCGAGCGCCTGCGCCACGCGCGCCGGGTCGGCGCCGGCGGCGACGCGCAGGTCCACGCGCGTGAGCCGCCCCAGCGCGTCCAGCTTCCACTGGGCGGTGCCGATGTCCATCACCGCGATGCGCTGCGGGTACGCGCTGCCCGAGAGCAAGCCCTTCACCGTCAGCGTGACCGGCTCGATGCCCACCTGCAGGCGCAGCCGGTCCCCCGCGGCGAGCCCCAGGTGGCGCGCCGCCGACGGGCTCAGGTAGATCGCGTCGTCGGCGAAGAGGTCGAACCCGCCGCCGCTGCCGGGCAGCGCCAGGTCGGGCGCGAGGCGCGCGGCCTGGAACACGTCCAGGCCCTGCACCGTCAGCGTGTCGCGGCGGTCCACCACGCGCGCTTCCACTTCCAGCACCGGGCTCGCGACGGCGACGCCGCGGGCGCGGGCGATGCGCGGATAGAGCGCTTCGTCGAAGCCCGCCGCGGGGCCCTGCACGCTGAGGTCGGCGGTGCCGAACAGGCTGCGCGTCGCCGCCGACATCTCGTCCGCCGCGGAGCGGTTGATGAGGTGGACGGCGAAGCCCAGCGCGACGCCCAGCGCGATGCCCAGCGCCGAAAGCAGCACGCGTCCCGGCGCGTCCAGCAAGGGGCCGGTGACCGTGGCCCGCAGCACCAGCGGCCAGGCGGCGTTCACGGCGCGGGGCGCACGGCGAGCCCGGCGCGCGTCAGCACATAGGTGCGGTCGGTGGTGGCGGCCGCCGCGGCGGAATGGGTCACCAGGATGCCGGCGGCGCCGTCGCGCTTGAGCTGCCCGCGCAGCAGCGCCAGCACCTGGGCGGCGCTGTCGGGGTCCAGGTTGCCGGTGGGCTCGTCCGCCAGCACCAGCGCCGGCCGGTGCACCAGCGCGCGGCCGATGGCCACGCGCTGCATCTCGCCGCCGGAGAGCTCGCGCGGAAAACGCGCCGCCTTGCCCGCGAGCCCCAGCGCCGCCAGCAGCCCGGCCACGCGGCCGGCATCGGGCAGGGCATTCAGCGCCAGCGGCAGCGCCACGTTCTGCGCCACCGTCAGGTGCGGCAGCAGGTGAAAGGCCTGGAACACGAAGCCCAGCTTGCGCCGCCGCAACAGCGTGCGCGCGGTGTCGTCCAGCCCGGCGAGATCGGTGCCGTCCAGCACGATGCTGCCGTCATCGGGCACGTCGAGACCGGCGATGAGGTTGAGCAGCGTGGACTTGCCGACGCCGGATTCGCCCATGATGGCGACGTACTCGCCGGCGGCCAGCTCCAGCGACACGCCGGCGAGCACCGCTTGGCGGTCGGCGGCGGGATAGGTCTTGGCGAGGCGGCGGACGCTGAGCATCGGGCGGGCGGTGGCGGGCAACCCCGCTTCAGGCGGCGGGCTGCGCATAGGACCGGGGACGGGGCCGCTTAGTTTCGGCGTCATCGGCCGGCGCTGCAACTCGACGTCCACCGCCGGGTCGAACCCGCAACGCCCGCTTCCGGCGTGCGCCCCACCGACGCGCGGCGCTGCCGGCCGCTATAATCGAACCGTCGTCCCTTCGCCTCCGTCCGCCAGCCAGCACGCATCCATGGGCCGCTTTCTCCGTTACGCCGTCAGCGCCGTCCTCGTCATCGTCGTCCTCGCCGTGGTGGGGCTCGCCATTTTCGCCGCCACCTTCGACGCCAACCGCTACAAGCCCGAGATCGCCGCGCTGGTGAAGGAGAAGACCGGCCGCACGCTGTCGCTGCCGGGCGACATCCAGCTCAGCGTGTTCCCCAAGATCGGCGTGGCGCTGGGCCCGGTGACGCTCTCGGAGCGCGGCAGCGACCGGGAGTTCGCGTCGATGCAGGGCGCGCGCGTCGCGGTGGCCCTGTGGCCGCTGCTGCGGCAGGAGGTGGTGGTGCACGAAGTCGCGCTCGAAGGACTGCGCGCCAACCTCGTGCGCGGCAAGGACGGCCGCACCAACATCGACGACCTGATCGCGCCGCCCAGGCCCCAGGCGCCGCCGGCCCCCGGCGGCGAGCCGGCGCCCGCGCAGGCGGTGAAGATCGACATCGACCAGATTACCGTCGATGACGCCAACCTCAGCTGGCGCAACGAGGCCACCGGCCAGGAGCTGGCGCTGATGGGCGTGAATCTCAAGACCGGGCGCGTCGCCAACGACGTGCCCAGCCGCGTCGCGCTCACCATGCGGGTGACGGGCAGGCAGCCGGAAGTGAACCTGGACACCAAGTTCCGCGGCCTGCTGACGTTCAACCTGGACGAGCAGCGCTACGCGGTGCAGGACCTGCTGCTGGAGGCGGCCGGCAAGGCGGGCGAGTGGAGCGACGTCCAGGCCACGGCGAGCGGCAACGTCAGCGCCCGCGTGAAGTCCGGCGAGTTCGCCGTCGAGCGTCTCAAGGTGAAGGCCGTCGGGCAGCGCGGCGCCGAGCGCATGGATCTCGACGCCGACGCGCCCAGGCTGGTGATGAGCGGCGAGCGCTACACCGGCGAAAGGGCCACCGCCACGGTGCGCTTCATCAACGGCGATGGCACCATCGCCGCCGACCTGGCGCTGCCCGGGCTCTCGGGCGACGCCAAGGCGTTCAAGACCGGGGCCCTCACGATGAAAGTCGAGGGCCGCCAGGGCGAGCGCTCGATCCGGGCCGACGCCTCGGCCCCGGTGGAGGGGAGCCTGGAGGCGCGCCGTTTCCGCATCGACCCGCTGGCCGTCGCGTTCACCTTCAGCGGGCCCGACGTGCCCGGCGGCAAGGTGGCCGGCGACCTCAAGGGCGCGGCGGACATCGACGCCAAGGCCGAGACGGCGAAAGTCAACGTGGCCGGCACGCTGGCCGAGAGCCCGCTCAAGGCGATGGCTGCGGTGAAGGGGTTCGCCAGGCCGGCCGTCACGTTCGACGTCGACGTCGAGACGCTGGACGTGGACCGGCTCGCCGCCGCCGGCGGCGCGGGCGGCAAGTCCAAGGCCAAACCGGCGCCGGACCAGGGCGCGTCCGCCGCGAAGGTACCGGCCCAGGACACGCCGCTCGACTTCTCGGCGCTCGAGGGCCTCAATCTCAACGGCACGCTGAAGATCGGCGCGCTGAAGGCCGCCAGCGTGCGCGCCAGCGACGTGCGCCTGGAGGTGAAGGCCGGCGGCGGCAAGCTGCAGCTCGCGCCGCAGGCGTCGCTCTACGACGGCAGGCTGGCGGGGACGGTGGCGCTGGCGGCCACCACGCCGCCGTCGGTGAGCGTGAAGAGCCAGCTCACCAGCGTGCAGGTGGGCCCGCTGCTCACCGACGCCGGCGTCACCGACCGGCTCGAGGGGCGCGGCGCCGTGCGCGTCGACCTCGCCGGCGCCGCGCCTTCCGTGAACGCCCTGAAGAAGGCGCTCGCCGGCACCGTGGCGTTCAACCTCAACGACGGCGCCATCAAGGGCATCAACCTGGAGCGGACGATCAACCAGGTGAGGACCGTGTCGCGCCAGCTGCGCGGCAAGGAGGCGCCGCCGCCGCCCGACAGCGCCGATCGCACCGACTTCAGCGAGCTGTCGGGCACGTTCCGGATCAAGGACGGCATCGCCCGCAACGACGACCTCGCCGGCAAGTCGCCGCTGCTGCGCCTCGCCGGCGCCGGCACCGTGGACATCGTCGCCGGCACGCTGGATTACCGGCTCGACGCCACCGTGGTGGGCACCAGCAAGGGCCAGGGCGGCAAGGAGGCGGACGCGCTCAAGGGCGTCACCGTGCCGGTGAAGATCAGCGGACCGCTGGCGCAGCCGTCCTATGCCGTCGACCTGAGCGCGGTGGCGGGCCAGGCCGCGCAACAGGCGATCACCAGGGAGCTGGAGAAACGCCTCGGCGGCGGCCAGGCGCAGGGCACCGAGGGCGCCAAGCCCTCGCCGCTGGACGCCCTCAAGGGCATTTTCAGGAAGTGAGCTTCGCCGCGCGCCTGACGGCGTGGCAGCGCCGCCACGGCCGCCATGACCTGCCGTGGCAGGCGAGCGCCGATCCGTATCGCGTCTGGCTCTCCGAGATCATGCTCCAGCAGACCCAGGTGGCGACGGTGATCCCGTATTACGAGCGCTTCCTCGAGCGCTTTCCCACCCTCGCGGCGCTGGCCGCCGCCGACCTCGACGACGTGCTGGCGTTGTGGAGCGGGCTGGGCTACTACACCCGCGCCCGCAACCTGCATCGCGCCGCGCAGGCGGTGGCGGCGGAGCACGGCGGCGAGTTTCCGCGCGACCCCGCGGCGATCGCGCGGCTGCCGGGCATCGGCCGTTCCACCGCGGCGGCGATCGCGGTGTTTGCGTTCGGCGCGCGCGCGGCGATCCTGGACGGCAACGTGAAGCGCGTGCTGGCGCGCCGCTTCGGCCTCGACGGCGACCCGGCGGCGGCCGCCACCCGGCGCCGCTGGTGGGCGCAGGCGGAGGCGCTGCTGCCGCAGGAGGACGTCGCGGCGTACACGCAGGCGCTGATGGACCTGGGCGCAATGGTGTGCACCCGCGCCCGGCCGCGCTGCGGCGAGTGCCCGGTGGCCGACGAGTGCGCCGCGCGCCTGGCCGATCGCATCGCCGAGCTGCCGGCACCGCGCCGCCGCCGCGCGCTGCCGGAGAAGGACGTACGCTGGCTGGTGGTGACGAGCGGCGGGGACGTGCTGCTGGAGAGACGTCCGCCCACCGGCGTGTGGGGCGGGCTGTGGTCGTTTCCCGAGCTGCCTGCGGACGCGGAGCCGGCCGCCTGGCTGCGCGAGCGGCTCGGCGCCGACGGCGCGGACGCGTCGCCGCTGGCGCCTGTGCGCCACGCGTTCACGCATTTCCGCCTGCGCGCCCAGCCGCTGCGCGTCGAGCTGGCGCGGCGGCCGCGGCGGGCCGCCGAGCCGGGGCAGCTGTGGATCGCGCTGGACGAGACCGCCGGCGTGGCGCTGCCGACGCCGGTGCGTCGCCTGCTGGCGGGCCTCGGCCGCGCGGTTGACGCAGATCAAAAGCCGCGCGGCCCCCCGCGCTAGAATCGGGTCATCGGAGTTCGATTCACCTCTGCCTGACGAGGAGCCTCCCATGCCGACTCGCCGCAAGACGCCCGACGAACTGCCGAAGCCCGCTGCGCGCACGGCGCGCAAGGCGGCACCGCGCAAGGCGCCGGCGGCCCGCCGCAGCGTCACCCCGGAGGAGCGCTACCGGCTGATCCAGGAGGCCGCGTACTACCGCGCGGAGCAACGCGGGTTCGCTGCCGGCCACGAGATCGAGGACTGGATCGCCGCCGAAGCCGAGGTCGACGCCCAGGTGCGCGTCCCCGTGCCGCGCAAGCCGCGCGGCAAGACCGGCGGCGCCTGACGGGAGTGCCTTGAGCCGCCCCGGCGGGCCGGTTCAGGGATCAGTCGACCCGTCCTCGGACACCCGGACGATCTGCCGCAGCGGCAGAGCGGCCCCTCCGCGCCACGCCATGATCCTTTCGGACTACAGCGTCTTTCTCGAATTCGTCATCTGCGCCGCGATCATCCTGGTGGCGGGATGGCAGCTGTCGCGCTATGGCGACGTCATCGCCGAGAAGACCGGGCTGGGCGGCACCTGGATCGGGCTGGTGCTGCTGGCCACCGTGACCTCGCTGCCGGAGCTGGTGACGGGGATCTCCTCGGTGACGCTGACGGACCAGCCGGACCTGGCCGTGGGCAACGTCCTGGGCGCGTGCGTCATCAACCTCGCGCTGATCGTGGTGCTGGACGCGCTGTTCCGCGAGGAGTCGCTGTACACGCGCGCCAGCCGCGGCCACGTGCTCTCGGCCGGCTTCGGCACCATCCTGATCGCCTTCGTGGGCGTGAACCTGCTCTGGTCCCAGCGCTGGGCCGCGCCGGCCATCGGCCATGTCGGGCTCTACACGCCGATCCTGGCGGTGGTGTACGTCGCTGCGCTGCGCACCCTGTTCCAGTACGAGCTGGAGCACCGCGAGGAATACGTCAGCGAGTCGGCGGCGCGCTATCCCGACGTGTCGCTGCGCCAGGCGCTCGTTCGCTACGGCGTGGCCGCGGCCTTCGTGGTCGGCGCCGGGATCTGGCTGCCGTTCATCGGCGCGCGCATGGCGGACACGATGGGCTGGCACGAGAGCTTCGTCGGCTCGCTGTTCCTGGCGCTCGCCACCACGCTGCCGGAAATCGCCGTGACGGTGTCCGCGCTGCGGCTGGGCGCGGTCAACCTGGCCATCGGCAACCTGTTCGGCAGCAACCTGTTCAACATCTTCATCCTCGCGATCGACGACGTCGCCTACCTTCGGGGTCCGCTGCTGTCCCACGTCTCGCCGGTGCACGCGATCTCGGTGCTCTCGGCGGTGGTGATGACGGGCATCGCCATCGTCGCGTTCTTCTATCGTCCCAGGGCCCGCGTCTTCCAGACCATCGGCTGGGCCAGTCTGGTGATCCTGATGATGTACCTGTTCAACGCCTACACCCTGTTCCTCTATGGTACGGAAAGCCGCTGAGCCCGTGCCGCCGCCGGCGGCGAAGCAGCGCGAGTGGCACCGCCTGACGCCGCAGGGGGCCGCGCAGGCGCTGGGGGTCGACGTCGCCGTCGGCCTCGCTCCCGACGAGGCGGCGCGGCGACTGGTCGAGCACGGCGAAAACGTCATCCGCGAGGCGCCGCCGCGCTCGGCCGCGCGCATGCTGCTGGACCAGTTCACCGACTTCCTGATCGTGGTGCTGCTGGCGGCGGCGCTGATCTCCGGCGCCCTGGGCGAGATCAAGGACGCGATCGCCATCCTCGTCATCGTGGTGCTCAACGCCGTCATCGGCTTCGTGCAGGAGTACCGCGCCCAGCGCGCCATCGCGGCGCTGCGGCAGATGGCGGCGGCCTCCGCTTCGGTGGTGCGCGGCGGCGAGCCGATGACGCTGCCGGCGACCCGGCTGGTGCCGGGCGATGTGGTGCAGCTGGAGGCCGGCGACGTGGTGCCGGCGGACCTGCGGCTGCTGGAGGCGGCGCGCCTCAAGGTGGAGGAGGCGGCGCTCACCGGCGAGTCGGTGCCGGCGGAGAAGCACGTGGCCGCCATCGACGAGGGCGAGCTGCCGCTGGGCGACCGGCGCAACATGGCGTTCAAGGGCACCACGGTGAGCTACGGCCGCGGCCGCGGCGTGGTGGTGGCCACCGGCATGGCGAGCGAGCTGGGGCGCATCGCCGGCCTGCTGGAGCGCGACTCGGAGCTGAAGACGCCGCTGCAGCGGCGCCTGGCGCAGTTTGGCCGCCGTCTGGCGCTGGTGGTGCTGGCAATCTGCGCCATCATCTTCGCCGCGGGCCTGCTGCGCGGCGAGCCGGTGGTGCTGATGTTCCTCACTGCGGTGAGCCTGGCGGTGGCGGCGATCCCGGAGGCGCTGCCGGCGGTGGTGACCGTCTCGCTGGCGCTGGGCGCGGCGAAAATGGTGCGGCAGAACGCGCTCATCCGCCGCCTGCCGGCGGTGGAGACCCTGGGCTCGGTGACGGTGATCTGTTCGGACAAGACCGGCACGCTGACCCAGAACCGCATGCAGGTGGAGGAATGGGTGGTGGACGGCGTGGCCGAGGCGCCGCCGCACCGCCCGCGCCGGGACTCGCCCTGGTGGTGGCTGCTGCGGGCGGTGGCGCTCAACAACGACGCCGTCCTGGACGCGCAGGGCCACGGCCTCGGCGATCCGATGGAAGTGGCGCTGTTCCTGGCGGCCCGCGAGGCGGGGACGGAGCGGGTCCGCCTCGAGGAGCGGCTGCCGCGCGTCGAGGAGGTGCCGTTCGACTCGGCGCGCAAGCGCATGACCACGGTGCACCGCGAAGGCGGCCGCCTGGTCAGCTTCACCAAGGGCGCGCCCGAGGCGGTACTTCCGCGCTGCACCCGGATCCTGACCGGTGACGGAGTGCGGCCGCTGGACCCGGACGCGGAGCTGGACCGCGCCGAGGAGATGGCCCGGCGCGGCCTGCGGGTGCTGGCGTTCGCCCATCGCGAGTGGCCGAAGATGCCGCCGATGGCGGCGCCCGACGAGGTCGAGGACGGGCTCACGCTGCTGGGACTGGTGGGGCTGATGGACCCGCCGCGGGCGGAGGCGAGGGAATCGGTGGCGCTGGCCCGCAGCGCCGGCATCCGGCCGGTGATGATCACCGGCGACCATCCGGCCACCGCGCTCGCCATCGCGCGGCGCATCGGCATCGTCGGCGACGACGCCGAGGTGCTCACCGGCCGCGATCTCGCGCGCCTTCCGCCTCCGAAGCTGGATCTGCGCGCGGCGGCGTGCTCGGTCTACGCCCGCGTCGACCCGGAACAGAAGATCGACATCGTCAACGCGCTGCAGCGCCGCGGCGAGATCGTCGCCATGACCGGCGACGGCGTCAACGACGCGCCGGCGCTGAAGCAGGCCGACATCGGCGTCGCCATGGGCAAGGGCGGCACCGACGTCGCGCGGGAGGCCTCGGCGATGGTGCTGCTGGACGACAACTTCGCCACCATCGTCGCGGCCGTGCGCGAGGGCCGGCGCATCTACGACAACATCCGCAAGTTCATCAAGTACACCATGACCAGCAACTCGGGCGAGGTGTGGACCATCTTCCTCGCCCCGTTCCTGGGCCTGCCGCTGCCGCTGCTGCCGATCCACATCCTCTGGATCAACCTGGTGACCGACGGGCTGCCGGGGCTGGCGCTGGCGGTGGAGCCGGCGGAGAAGGGGGTGATGCAGCGGCCGCCGCGGCCGCCGCGGGAGACCATTTTCGCCCACGGCATGTGGCAGCACATCCTCTGGGTCGGACTGCTGATGGGCGGCGTGGCGATCCTGACCCAGGCGTGGGCCTACCACACCGGCTCCGCCCACTGGCAGACCATGGTGTTCACGGTGCTCACGCTCTCGCAGCTCGGGCACGCGCTGGCGATCCGCTCCGAGACCGAGTCGATCTTCACGCTGGGCCTGCTGTCGAACAAGCCGTTCCTCGGCGCGGTACTGTTCACGTTCGCGCTGCAGATGGCGGTGATCTACGTTCCGTACCTGCAGCCGATCTTCCGCACCGCGGCGCTCACCGCGCCGGAGCTGGCGCTGACCCTGGCGCTCTCGACCGTGGTGTTCTTCGCAGTCGAGATCGAGAAGTGGGCGATCCGCCGCGGCTGGATCTACCGCGAGCCGGACGGCGAGGCCGCGCGCGCCGCCTGAACGTCAACCCGCGGCGCCGCGCTCGAGGCCGGACCGGCGCCCGTGAACCGGAGCAACCGCCATGGCCGATGGAAGCGCAGGATCCACCCCGACCGACTGGCATGCGCTCACGCCCGAGGAGGCGCTGGCGCGCGCAGAGTCGGACCGTCACGGGATCGCCAGCGCGCAGGCCGCGGCGCGGCAGGAGCGATATGGTCCCAACCGGCTCACGCCACCCCGGCGGCGCGGCCCGTTGACGCGGCTCCTGCTGCAGTTTCACAACGTGCTGATCTATGTCCTGCTGGCGTCCAGCGCATGGCGCGGCGCAACGCCATCATCCGCCGTCTGCCCGCGGTGGAGACGCTGGGCTCGGTCACCGTCATCTGCTCCGACAAGACCGGCACGCTGACGCGCAACGAGATGACCGTGCAGCACGTGGTGACCGCGCAGCGGGTGATCGAGGTGGGCGGCGTCGGCTACGCGCCCCGCGGCGGGTTCTCGGTGGACGGCCGCGACGTCGAGCCCGGCGACGACGGCGAGTTGCTGGACGTGGCGCGTGGCGCACTGCTCTGCAACGACGCCTCGCTCCATGAACGCGACGGCGAGTGGCGTCTGGAGGGTGATCCCACCGAAGGGGCCCTGCTCACGCTGGCGCTCAAGGCCGGGCTCGATCCCGCGCTGACAGCCGAGGAGTCGCCGCGGATCGACGCGATCCCGTTCGAGTCCGAGCACCGCTTCATGGCGACGCTGCATCACGACCACGCCGGACACGGCTTCATCTTTCTCAAGGGCGCCCCAGAGCGCGTGCTGGAGATGTGCCACGCCCAGCGCCGGGACGGGACCGATCACCCTGTCGACCGGGAGTACTGACTGGAAAAAAAGGGCACGCTGGTGGCGATGGAGGTGTTCTACCTCTTCAGCGTGCGCTACCTGCGCACCCCGTCGTTCACGTTCGAGGGCGTGAAAGGCACCCGGGCGGTGCTGGCCGCGGTCGCCACCGTGTTCGGACTCCAGCTGCTGTTCACCTATCTGCCGCCGATGGAGGCGTTCTTCGGCTCGCGCCCGCTCTCGCTGGTGGCGGGGCTCGAGATCGTGGCGGTCGGCGTCGCGCTGCTGGTGGTGCTGGAGCTGGAGAAGCTGCTGCGGCGGCGGGTGGCGGGATGAGCCTGTACCACGAGTTCGCGCTGCTGCTCATGCTCTCGGCCCTGACCGGGGCGGCCGCGGTGCGCCTCAAGCAGCCGCTGATCGTCGCGTTCATCGCCGTCGGCATCCTGGTGGGCCCGTCCGCCCTGGGCTGGGTGCGCAGCCACGACGAGATCGACCTGCTGGCCCAGATCGGCGTCACGGTGCTGCTGTTCGTGGTGGGGCGATGCGCTACGTGCTTCCGCGCCTGCTGCACCACCTGGCGCGCTCGCAGGAACTGCTGCTGCTGTTCGCCATCGCCTGGGGCACGGCGCTGGCGGCGGCCGGCGATCTGCTCGGGTTCAGCAAGGAGGTCGGGGCGTTCCTGGCGGGCTTCTCGCTCGCCTCCACCGCCTACCGCGACGCCATGTCGACGCGGCTCGCCACGCTGCGCGACTTTCTGCTGCTGTTCTTCTTCATCGATCTCGGCTCCAAGCTGGAGCTGGCGACGCTGGGCGACGAGCTGCCCGCCGCGGCGGTGTTCTCGCTCTTCGTGCTGGTGGGGAACCCGCTCATCGTCATGGCCATCATGGGCTACATGGGCTATCGCAAGCGCACCGGCTTTCTGGCCGGGCTGACGGTGGCGCAGATCAGCGAATTCTCCATCGTGTTCGTCGCCATGGGCATCGCGCTCGGCCATGTCGGCGTTCCGACCCTGGGGCTGGTGACGCTGGTGGGCCTGGTCACCATCGCCAGCTCCACCTACATGATTCTCTACTCGCACCGCCTCTACACGTGGTTCGAGCCCTGGCTGGGCCGGTTCGAGCGCCGGCACCCGTTCCGCGAGGAGGCCGTCGAGCGCTCCCGGCGTGACGAGCCCGAGGCCGACGTCATCGTCGTCGGCCTCGGCCGCTACGGCCAGCGCCTGGCCGAGCGGCTGCGCGAGCGCGACCTCAAGGTGCTGGGCGTGGACTTCGATCCCGAAACCGTGCGGGCGCGCCGGCGACAGGGCTTCGCCGTGCGCTTCGGCGACGCCGGGGATCCCCATACCGCCGAGGCGCTGCCGCTGGCGGACGCCCGCTGGGTGGTGAGCACGCTGCCCCACACCGAAGCGAACCTGGGCCTGTTGACCGGCCTGAAGCAGAACGGTTTCCAGGGCACGGTGGCGATGGTGGCCCACACCGAGGAGGAAGCGCGCGTCCTCAGGCAGTCCGGCGCCGGCCGCGTGCTGATGCCGTTGCGCGACGCGGCCGACTACGCCGCCGACACGATTTTCCAGG
Source organism: Pseudomonadota bacterium (assembly GCA_049322755.1). Taxonomy (GTDB): domain Bacteria; phylum Pseudomonadota; class Gammaproteobacteria; order Burkholderiales; family UBA6910; genus DATIUV01. The sequence continues at coordinate 25,687 of JBMOQX010000053.1, forward strand.
ACATCCACTGACCAGCGCCGCCATGGCCCCCATCCTCGCCACCACCGATTTCTCCGCTCGGGCTGGGCGCTGGCGCGCGCCGCGCGCATTGCCGCCGGCGCCGGCGCGCCGCTGGCGCTGCTGCACGTCGTGACGGAGGCGCCCTGCGACGTGCTGGTGGCCAAGCGTCCCGGCCAGTGACTCTTCGTCACGGCACCAGCAGCACGTCGCAGGGGGCGTAGTGCAGGACGTTGTCGGGGACGCTGCCCAGCACGCGCTCGTCCAGCGCGCTGCCGCCGTGACGGCCGAGCACGATAAGGTCCGCCTTCGACGCGGCGGCGGCCTCGATCAGCACCGACGCGGGCGGTCCGTGGACCGCGCTCGCCACGACTTCCCGCGACGCTGCTCTCGCACACCAGGCAGCGGGCGTGCGCCGCGCATTCCGCTGCAACGCGCGCGCGGATTTCCTCGAGACGCGCGACGGCGGTGTCTTCGGGTTCGCCGTAGGTCCACTCGCCGCTCCGGAACAGCCGCCTGGCATTCTGCCAGGCGCGATTGTCGAAGACGTGCACCACCTGCAGCTCGGCGCCGCGGGCGGCGGCAAGCGCCGATGCGCGCCGGACGGCGTTGTCGGCGGCCGCCGAAAAATCGTCCGCGGCCCCGCGACGGCCGCGGCCGGCGTCATTTCCACAGGTCGACAGTCTTGCCCTCTTCGCGCAGCTTGTCGGCGCGCGCCTGGACGAAGCGCTGGAAGCTGGGCTGTTTTTCGTAGCCGCGGCTGGCGACGTAATCCAGCGCCGACTGGACGTGGAACTGCTTCAGGTAAGCCTCGGCGCGGAACACCTCCCGCCCGCGCTCGTCGAAGAACACCACGGTGGGCGCGTACGCCACCTTGAGCGCTTTCGCCCACTCGGCTTCGGTGGTGCGGCGGCCGTCCGGCGTCAGCACCGGGGCGGCGCCGTGCAGGTCGATCTGCGCGACGTCGAAGCGCCCGATCAGCGCGCGTGTCTCGGGGGCGGGCAGCACCGAGCGGTGCAGCTCGTCGCACGGCGCGCAGTCCTTCTGCTCGAAGAACACCGCCAGCGGCTTCTTGGCCGGCGCCTTGTCCCGCTGCAGCGCCAGCGGCGGCTTCATGAAGAACGGCTCGGCGTGCAGCTTGCCCGACGCCGGCGGCCCGCCGCTCTTCGCCAGGTATTCGGCGAACGCCACCTTCGATTCCATTTTCTGGCTGACGTAATCCAGCGTGGCGCGGAACTTGTGCGGCGGGTAGTAGCCGTTGGCCCGCACCACGACGTTGCCCTGCTCGTCGAAGAACAGCAGCGTCGGCGTGAACTGCACCTTCAGCATCGCGCAGAATTCTTTCTCGGTGCGGGTCTTGCCGTCCAGCCAGGTCACCGGCCGGTCGCCCCAGAGATTGATGGCGACCACGTCGAAGTGCCGGCGGGTCTGGTCGACGATGTCCTTCTGGCTGAAGTTCACCTTCATCAGCGCTTCGCAGTAGGGGCAGCCGTCCTGGCCGAAGTAGACGATCAGGCGCTTGCCGTGGGCGGCGGCCTCGGCGATGTCCTCCTTGAAATCCAGGAAACTCACCTTGAACCAGTCCGGGTGCTCGATGGCGTAGGGGCTCGGGCTCAGCTCGGGCGCCGCCTTCTCGGCGGCCCCCGAGGCGCCGATGACGCAAAGCAGCACCAGGGCGACGGTGCGGGGCAGGATGCGATGCATGGTCTCCTCCGACGATCGCTGTCGTTGTTTATCGAGATTGGACGCCGCGCCGCCGCGAGGGTTCGGGCCCCCCGACATGGGAACCTATCGCATAATCTCCTAGGCAGCCGCAACGCGGCTGACGGAGGGTCCGGGGATCGGTTCTATACTCGGCCCTGGAGTCCGATTCGACCGGCATCGTGAGCTACAAACGCGCGGCGCGGATTTTGTTCGTCGGCGAAGGCGGCCTGGCGGCGCGGGCCGACGCGGTGGCGCGGCGCGTCGGTGCCGGCTGGATCGAGCCGCGGTCGCTGACGTCGGACGCCGCGGCGGCCGATGCGCCGCTGCTCGCGTGGGCCGACCTGGTGGTGACGCTGGACGCCGCGGCGGACGCGGCGATGCGCCGGGCGGCAACATCGGCGCGCATCCGCCGCGCGCAGGTTCGTGGCGAAGCCGAGGCGGCGCTCGAGCGGGAGATTCGCGGAATCGTGGGAGGACTGAAGATGCTGCAGAAAGACGACGGCCTGGCGGGCGTGCCGCCGGCGCCCGAGGGCGACGCGCCCGAGCAGGTGGCGGCGTGGCGCAAGCTGTTGCGCCCGGTGCTGATCGCGCGGCGCGGCGCGATGGCCGCCGACGAGCGCCGGCGCGCGAACCACGCCATCACCGGCCTGCTGGAGCGAGTGCTTCCGCTGGGCCCGGGCTGGATCGTGGGTTTCTGCTGGCCCTACAAGGGTGAGTACGACGCGCGCTTCCCGGTGCGCACCTTGCGCGAGCGCGGCGCCGAGGCGGCGCTGCCGGCGGTGGTGGACAAGCGCGGGCCGCTGGAATTCCGGCGTTGGTGGCCCGGCGCGCCGATGCGCGCGGAGGTCTACGGCATCCCGGTGCCCGAGGGCACCGGAGCGGTCGCGCCCCACGTGGCGCTGGTGCCGCCGGTGGCGTTCGACGAGGCCGGCTACCGGCTCGGCTACGGCGGCGGCTATTTCGACCGCACGCTGGCGGCGGCGCACCCGCGCCCCATCGCCGTGTGCGTGGCCTACGAGCTCCAGCGCGTGGCGTCGGTGTACCCGCAGGCCCACGACCTGCCGATGGACTTCATCGTCACCGAAGCCGGCGTGCGCGCGGTGGACGCCGCCGGCGCGCGGCGCGTGGGCGAGGACGAGGCGCGCGAGCGCTTCGTCGCGCTGGCGGCGGCGCGGGGCCTGCCGCCGCCGGTGGCGGGCGGCTACAGCTCGCCGCCCTGCTACGCGAAGGATTTCCCGGGGTACTTCGGAGAGACCTGAGGCCGGAAACGGTTCCGGAATCCCGCGCCCGCCGCGGCGCGGCCCCGCGCGATCCCGGTCAGCGCGAATGCGATTCCACCGTGAGCTGGCGCAGCACCGGCAGCAGCACGTCCAGGCGTTCGCGGGCGGAGGCCATCTCCAGGAGCTGCTGGCGCGAGGCCGTGTTCCCGGAAAGGTTCGATCAGTGCCCGGCGTCATCGCCGCCCCAGCGCGGCATCAGCGCGTGGGCCACGCCCAGGTGGTCCAGCACCCGGGCGACGACAAAATCCACCACGTCATCCACGGACTGCGGATGATGGTAGAAGCCGGGGTTCGCGGGAAGAATGACCGCACCGGCGCGCGCGAGTTTCAGCATGTTCTCGAGATGGATCGCCGAGAACGGCGTCTCCCGCGGCACCAGCATGAGCGGCCGGCGCTCCTTGAGCATGACGTCGGCGGCGCGCTGGATGAGGTTGTCCGAAAGGCCGGCCGCCACTGCTGCCAGCGTGCCCATGGTGCACGGGCAGATCACCATCGCGTCGGCGGGGTTCGAGCCGGAGGCCACCGGCGCGAACCACTCCTCGCGCCCGAAGGCGCGCAGCTGCCCGGGCGCGGCGCCGAAGCGGTCGGCGAAATACGCCTGCGCCTCGGCGGCGCGCGCCGGCAGCGCCAGGTCCATCTCCTGCCGCGCCACCACCTGGGCCACCTGGGAGTAGATCAGGTAGACACGGGTGCCGGCCGTGAGCAGGCATTCGAGCAGGCGCACGCCGTAGGGCATGCCGGAAGCGCCGGTGAAGGCGACGGTGACGGTGCGCGTCATGGGTCAGGCCGGTTGCGATTCGGGACGGGATTCCGCGGCGCGCAGCCAGCGCGCGGCGACGATGCCGTTGACGGTGCCGAAGACCAGCGCGGCGATGGCGAACACGGGCGCGAGCGCCAGCGCTGCGGAGGCGGGCACCAGCCACAACGCGGCCAGCGCGAGCTGGCCGGCGATGTGGCCGAAGGCCGCCAGCACGCTGTGGCTCACCGGCCCGAACCAGGCGGCCGGCAACCGGCTGGCGAGCGCCAGCACCGCGAGGCTGGCGGCGGCGCCGGCGCAGCTCAGGAAAAAGCCCGGTGTCAGAAAGCTGCCGAAAGCGATGCCGGCGGCGACAACCCGCAGCACCGAGACCCACGCCGCGACGCCAAAGCCGTAGCGCGCCAGCGCCACCAGCACGACGATGTTGGCCAGTCCGGGCTTGACGCCGGGAATGGGCGAGGGGAAAGCCGCATCGGCCACGGCCAGCGCCATCGCCAGCGCCGCCAGCCGGGCGACGCGGTGGTCGTCCGCAGTGGTGCGGATCTCGATCGTGGCGGGCGCGGGAGGCATGCGGGAAATCCCGGGGCAGCAGCAGGCAATGGTGTTGCGCGAGTTCCCATCCTGCCCCAATCCGGTCGCCCTTGCCAGGCGGCGTGTTGGGGCACACCGTGAAATGCGCGGAGTTTTCTGGCCCCGGCGTTCCAGTCGGGACACTAGTATGTCAAGGAGTCGTAGCGGGAACTGCGCGAGACGAGTTCGACCGTGACTTGATTGGGGAGGCAAATGGCGGCGTCCCCCGCCTTTTGAAGCCAGCCCTGGCGGACGCAAAGCTGGCGCGGACTGGGATCGGAGGCTACCCGAACCCGGCCGTCCAGGACCTCGACGACACTGGGGCCGAGCGCGCCATCGATCTTGACTTCCTGATTTTTGGAGAGATGAATCTCCGCCACGACTTTCCCGCCGCTACGAATGACGGCCCGGGACGCGTCGCTGCCGAACGTCGAGAGGACGAGGGCTATGCAGATGGCACCGGCGACGGCCAGCACGCCATAGTCCCCCACCCTGAGCAAACGGTCGGTAATTTGTGGCGATTGTTGCTTATCTTCGATCATCAGCGCGGAACGTCCGATAAAGACTCGATCAACTGATCTCGCGGTGGCGTATCAGCACCTGCACCTGCTCCCGAAAGTGGCGGGCCAGCTGCTCCACCATGTACACGGACCGATGCTGGCCGCCGGTGCAACCCAGCGCCACGGTCAGGTAGCTGCGATTATCCCTCAGGAAACAAGGGAGCCAGGATTCGAGAAATTGCCGGATGTCGCCCAGCATGCGCCCGACGTTGGCGTCCGCCTCGAGAAACGCGATGACCTCCGTATCCTTGCCGGTGAAGGGCCGCAGCCGCAGGTCGTAATAGGGGTTGGGCAGGCAGCGCAAGTCGAATACCAGATCGGCGTCCAGCGGAATCCCGTGCTTGAAGCCGAAGGACTGGAACAGCAGCGTGAGCCGGGAGCGGTCGCTGCCGATGAAGTCCTTCACCCACTGCCTCAGGGTGCTGGCGCTGAGGTCGCTGGTATCGATGCGGTGCGCGGCGTTGGCCACTTCATCCAGCAGCGTCCGTTCCCGCTCGATGGCCTCCGGCAGCGTCAGGTCGCCTTCACTCAGGGGGTGGCGGCGGCGCGTCTCCGAGAACCGTTTCACCAGGGTGTCGGTATTCGCCTCCAGGAACAACAGCCGGGCGTCGACGCCGAAGCCGCGCAGGTCCGCCAGACGCCGGGGCACCCGATCGATGCCTTCGCCGCTGCGCGCGTCCACGCTGACGGCGACCGCCTCGTAGCCGTGGTCCTTCAGGTAGGCCAGGGTGCTGGCCAGCAGCGGAGCCGGCAGGTTGTCGACGCAGTAATAGCCGGCGTCCTCCAGCACCTTGAGCGCGACGCTCTTGCCGGAACCGGAAAGACCGCTGATCAGGACGAGTTGCATGGGATTGCCAGTCTAACAGGGCCCCGATAAACCCCGATGAAACTCGTTCTTCCGGAGGGTCATCGGGTCGAGGCGGCCGCCGCGCGGGCCCGTGACCGGCGCCGGTCAGTCGTCGAACGGGAGCGTGTCGCTCATGTGGTTCTCGTGGCGGCGGATGAATTCACGGGTGCTGTCATAGCCCCGCAGCTGCAGAATCGTGTTGCGCACCGCCGCCTCGACCAGTACCGCAAGGTTGCGCCCGGCCGCCACCGGGATGTTGACCCGGCGCACCGGAACCCCCAGCACCTCCTCGAAGCTCGCCTCCAGAGGCAGCCGCTCGAGCGGGGTCGAATCCGGCGACGGCCGCTCGAGATGGACGATGAGCTTGAGGTTCATCTTCGGCCGCACGGACGTTTCCCCGAAGATGGTGCGGATGTTGAGCACGCCCAGCCCCCGCACCTCGAGAAAATCCCGCAGCAGCGGCGGGCAGCGGCCTTCGAGCGTTTCCGGCGCGATGCGGTAGATCTCGACGATGTCGTCGGCCACCAGCCCGTTGCCGCGCGAGATCAGCTCCAGGCCGAGCTCGCTTTTTCCCACGCCGGAGTCTCCGGTGATCAGCACGCCCATGCCCAGCACGTCGAGAAACACCCCGTGCAGCGAAAGCGACGGCGCCAGCACCTTGTGCAGGTAATGGCGCAGCTGCCACATCATCTCGACGCTGGCGGCCGGCGATTTGATCAGCGGCGTGCGGGTTTCTTCGGCCAGGCGGATCAGGACGTCCGGTGGCAACTCGTCCCCGGCGACGATGAAGCAGACCGTCCCGGACTCGAACAGCTGATGCAGCGGCGCGGCATCCAGGTGCGAGATGTAATCCGTCTCCGACGTGGAAAGGACCTGGATCCAGTTCGGGTGGATGAAGTTGAGGTGACCGATCAGGCCCTTGGTGGATTGCTGGATGTAGTCCGAATCCAGCGTCCTGCCGGCCCCCTCCTGGCCGGCGATCCAGGTGAAGCCGAGTTTCTCCTGATTGTCCTCAAACAGCCGCGCTACGCTGACCTGGGGCATTCGGCACCCAATCGGCAAACAGGGAATGGATCGCCTCGGGCGTCGCCGCGGCGAGCAGCTGCTCGCGGAAACCGCGCTCGCTGAACATCTGCGCCAGCTCGGACAGGATCTGCAGGTGCTGGTCGGTGGCGCGCTCGGGCACCAGGAGCACGAAGATCAGCTGCACCGGCTTGTTGTCGGGCGCATCGAAGGGAATCGGCTCCTTGGTGCGGACGAAAGCCGCAGTGGCGTCCTTCAGTCCCTTCACCCGGCCATGGGGGATGGCCACGCCCTGGCCGAGGCCGGTGGAGCCCAGCTTCTCCCTTGCGAACAGGCTGTCGAAACAGGTGCTGCGGGCGATGTTGATCTCGTTCTCGAACAGCAGTCCGACCTGCTCGAAAACCCGCTTCTTGCTGCCGCACTCCAGGTCGATGATGATCCGGGCCGGTGTAAGCAGTTTGGATACGAGGTTCATGGGGTTCCGTCAGAAAAGTTCGGCCGCTCCGCGGGCTGGCGTCGGCATCCCTGCGGTGCCGGCCCGATTCCCGGATCGTCCTGGTCCGCGCTCCGAGCTATTCCGCGGCCTGGCGTTTGAGCGGCGCGGCCTGCCGGGTGCCGTTGCGTTTCTCCTTGTGCCGCAGCACGCTGCGATCCAGCTTGTCGGCCAGGCTGTCGATGGCCGCGTACATGTCGGTGTCGTCGGCTTCCGCGAAGATGTCCTTGCCGCGCACGCGCACGGTGGCCTCCACCTTCTGCCGCATCTTCTCCACCGAAAGGATCACGTGGACATCGATCACCGAATCGAAATGCCGCACGATCTTTTCCAGCTTGGTGGTCAGATAATCGCGGATCGCCGGCGTGACGTCGAGGTGATGTCCGGTGACGTTGAGATTCATGCTGTCTCCTTGTGATCAGAGGGATTTGCGCAGATTTGCGGGCAGGATCTGCATCGACTCGCGGTATTTGGCCACGGTCCGGCGGGCCACCATGATGCCCTGCTGGCCGAGGATCTCGGAAATCTGGCTGTCCGACAGCGGACGTTTGGTGTCCTCGGCGCCCACCAGCTGCCTGATCAGCGCCCGGATCGCCGTGGCGGAGCAGGCGCCGCCGGTTTCCGTCTGCACGTGGCTGCCGAAAAAGTACTTGAGCTCGAAGGTCCCGCGCGGCGTGAGCATGAACTTCTGGGTGGTGACCCGCGAGACCGTGGACTCGTGCAGCCCCAGCGTCTCGGCGATCTCCCGCAGCACCAGCGGGCGCATCGCCACCTCGCCGTGCTCGAAGAAGTGGCGCTGGCGATCGACGATGGCCTGCGACACCCGCAGGATGGTTTCGAAGCGCTGCTGCACGTTCTTGATCAGCCACTTCGCCTCCTGCAGCTGCGAGGCCAGCTGCTGGCCGCTGGCGTCGCGATTGCGGCTCAGGATGTCGGCGTACATGCGGTTGATCCGCAGTTTGGGCATCGCGTCGGGATTGAGGCTCGCCGTCCACACGCCCTTGATCTTGCGCACCACCACGTCGGGAATGACGTAGCGGGTGTCCACCTGGGCGTAATCCGATCCCGGGCGGGGATTGAGGCGGATGATCATCGCCTGCACTTCCCGCAGGCAGGCGTCGTCGCACGCCAGCGCGCGGCGCAGCTTCTGGTAGTCGCGGGCGGCGAGCGCCTCGAGGTGCTGCCCCACCACCGTGATGGCGGCGTTGCGGTGGGGGACGGCCGGCGGCAGCGCCCGCAGCTGCAGCAGCAGGCATTCCTTCAGGTTGCGCGCGCCGACGCCGGGCGGATCCATGTGCTGCAGGTGGCGCAGCGCGATCTGCAGCTCGTCCAGGTCGATTTCGAGCTCTGGCGGGAGCATGCCCTGGAGCTCGTCCAGCTCCATCGACAGGTATCCGTCCTCGTCCAGGGCGTCGATCAGGACCTGCACCAGCTGGCGGTCGCGGTCGGACAGCTGCATCAGCGAGAGCTGGGCGCCGAGATGCTCGCGCAGCGAGGGCGACTCGGCGGCGACCTGGGTATAGCCCGGTTCCTCGCCATCCTCGTCCCGGGGGGTGCCGTAGGAGCCCTCGTCCTCAAGCCAGTCGGTGTCGGAGCTGTCGAAGCGCTCGGCCGTCAGCTTGGTGTCCGCGGGCGCCGACACCTCGGACTCATAGGTACGGGTGTAGGTCTCGGCCTCCCCGGAAAAGGATCCCTGCGCCTCGGCCTCTTCGTCCTCGTCCTCGCGCTCCAGCAGCGGATTGTCCTGCAGGATGCGCTCCACCTCCTGGTTCAGCTCCAGCGTCGACAGCTGCAGCAACCGGATGGACTGCTGCAGCTGCGGCGTCAGCGCCAGGTGCTGCGAGAGCTTGAGCTGCAGGGAGGGTTTCATGGAACGTTAAAGAGTGTTTTCAGACGGGCGGGAGCCGGTTTCGGTTGTCGGGCTTTCAAGGCGCCTTGCTCGTCGGTTGGCAGCATCCCGGGCCCTCGCTCGCGGGCGCCGGCGTCCGGGTTTCCTCACGACGGGTTCTGACGGGCTGCAAGCGACCGCGGCTGTTTCGTGGAGGGGTGTCCGGCTGTTCTTGGCGTGGTGATTTAAAGTCGAAAATTCTCGCCGAGATAGACCTTTCGAACGCTCTCATTATAAATGATTTCCTCGGGTTTGCCGCTGGCCAGGACGGCGCCGTCGCTCATGATATAGGCCCGGTCGCAGATGCCCAGCGTTTCTCTGACGTTGTGGTCCGTTATCAGCACGCCGATGCCTCTTTCCTTCAGAAATCCCACCACTTTCTGGATGTCCAGCACGGCGATCGGATCGACGCCGGCGAAGGGTTCGTCCAGCAGGATGAACAGGGGCCGGTTGGCGAGCGCCCGGGCGATTTCGACCCGCCGCCGCTCGCCGCCCGACAGGCTCACGGCCGGGCTCGCGCGCAGGTGGGTGACGTGCAGCTCCTGCAGGAGGTCGTCGAGATCGTTCTCCAGCTCGGCGGGATCGTTGCTGTGCAGTTCAAGCACCGCGCGCACGTTTTCCTCCACCGTCAGGCGGCGGAAAATCGAGGCCTCCTGGGGCAGATAGCTCACACCCAGGCGGGCGCGCCGGTGTATGGGCATGCGCGTGATGTTGAGATCGTCCAGAAAGATGGTACCGCCCGACACCGGGACCAGGCCCACGGCCATGTAGAAACAGGTGGTCTTGCCGGCGCCGTTGGGGCCGAGCAAGCCCACCACTTCACCGCTGTGGACTTCCAGCGAAACGTTCTGCACCACGGTGCGGGTGCGGTAACGCTTGGACAGGTTTTCAACCCGCAGCGTGCTCATTTCACGCCTGAGCCGGATGGCCCTGCGGCCGGGCGCCGGCGGCGAGCTGGGTGCAGGCGTTCAACGCTTGGGGCCGGACCCGGCGGCGTCCGCGCCGTCCTTGCTCTTTGGCTGAATGACGGCCCGGACCCGTCCTTCGCTCTGACCACTGGCTTTCTCCTCCTTGGGGCCCCCCAGGACCTGGTAGAACTCGTTGCGCACGTTGTACGAGATATAGGCGCCCCGCACTTCGTCCTGCCCGCGCCGCATGCGCGCTTCGTCGAACATCTCCAGCAGTTCGGCGCGGCCGTCGTACTCCATGCGTCTCGCCCAGCCCTCGATGTATTCCTCGGTCCCGGGACGCTTCTGCCGAAACGTCGCCGGCGCGCCATACGCGACGCCCTTCTGGAAGCCGTCGGCGTCCTGGGTCACCACCATGCGGTCGGCCCGGATCACGACACCTCCCTGGGTGAGGACCACGTTGCCGGTGAACACCGCCTGCTTCTTGGCGTCGTCGAAGGTTCCCTTGTCGGCCTCGAGGTACACCGGCTCCTGGCGGCTGTCCTTCGCCGTCTGGGCGAGCGCTCCCGCGCCGGGCCAGAGCCCGGCCACGGCCAGCGCCGCGGCAATCCCTGCGATCGAGTGCCCCCGGTTAGTTTTTTGGCGGTGGATCATAGCGTCCCTTGACCTGGAAAAGCGTCGCCACGCGCGTCTTGTTGTTGAATTCTAAGCCAACCCCCTGGATTTCCGTGTTGGCGTCGCGAATCGTCACCGGCTTGTCGGTCTTCGCCAGGTCCAGGTCCGGGATCACGTGCAGATAGCTGGTGGTCATGACGACATCCCCACCGGCGCCTTGCTGCTTCCGGACGATGCGCACATCGTCCATCAGATACACGTTCTCCGCGTCCGAGGTCACCCGGCCCCGCCGCGCGGTGATGTCGAGCGGCGGCTCTCCCGGTTCGGTGTGCAGAACCCGGGGCTCGCTGACCAACGCGGTGTCGTCGTTGGCGTAGTGCACCAGCCGATCGCCCGACACCACGTAGCGCGAGGTGCCGTCGGGGCCGAACTGGACCGCGGAGAAACGATCGGCGATGAAGTCCGGGTCTTCGGCCGCCGGGCGTTTCGGCGGCGCTGCCGACGGCTGGACCATCTGATCCAGCCCGTACGTCAGTCCCGCCAGGATCAGCAGCAGAATCGCGGGAAACCATCCGGAAACGCGATCGGCGAGTCGCGTGAGCACGGGGGACGGGGCCATGGCTCAGTGGCCGCCGTTGACGAGCGCGGCCTCGAGCCGATCCTGCGCCAGCAGCAGCAGCTCGCACGCTTCGCGCACGGCGCCGCGGCCACCGCTGCGGCGGGTGACATGGTGCGCTGCGCGCCGGACCGCGACCGGCGCCTCCGGCACGGTAAGCGCCAGACCGGCCAGGCGCAGCACCGGCAAGTCCACCACGTCGTCGCCCATGTAGCTGGCCTGCTCCGGCGAGAGCCCCAGATCGCGCATCAGCTCATGGAACACGGCGGCCTTGTCGGCGCAGCCCTGGAACAGCAGTCCGACGCCCAGGTTGCGTGCGCGGGCCTCCAGCAGACGCGAAGTGCGCGCGGTGATCAGCGCCACCTGGATGTTCTCTCCCATCAGGAGTTTCAGGCCGTGTCCGTCGAGGGAACTGAAAGCCTTGGTCTCCTCCCCCGAATCGCTGTAGTAGAGGCGGCCGTCGGTGAGGACGCCGTCAACGTCGAAGGCGGCGAGGCGGATGGCGGCGGCGCGGTCGAGCAGGGCTGCGTGAGCCACCCTCAGATCACCTTCGCGTGGAGCAGATCGTGGGTGTTGAGAGCGCCGACGACGCGCCCGTCCTCATCCACCACCACCAGCTGGTTGATGCGGTGCTGATCCATCAACCGCACGGCTTCCTGAGCCAGTTGCTCCGGGCCGATGGTGCGCGGATTGGGCGTCATCGCGTCGCGAATCGCCACGCCGCGCACGTCGGCGCTGCGCTCCAGGCTGCGGCGCAGGTCGCCGTCCGTGTAGATGCCCGCGAGCCGCCCGTCGCCGTCCACCACCGCCGTCATGCCCATGCCCTTGCGCGAAATCTCGAGAATGGCCTCGGTGAGGAGCGCGTTCTCCGGCACCGCAGGCACCTGGGCGCCCGTGCGCATCACGTCCGCAACGCGCGTGAGCAGCTTCCGGCCCAGAGTCCCGCCGGGATGGGAGCGGGCGAAATCCTCCGCCGAGAAACCCCGCGCGTCCAGCAGCGCCAGCGCCAGTGCGTCCCCCAGGGCCATCGCCGCGGTGGTGCTGGCGGTGGGGGCGAGCCCCAGCGGGCAGGCCTCGCGCTCGACGCCCGCGTCCAGGTGCACGTCGGCGAGGCGCGCGAGCGAGGATTCCGGCCGCCCGGTGATGGCGATCAGCCGCGCACCCTGGCGTTTGACCACCGGCACGATGCCCAGCAGCTCCGCGCTTTCGCCGGAGTTGGACAGCGCCAGCAGCACATCGTCCCGGGTCACCATGCCCAGGTCGCCGTGATGCGCCTCGGCCGGGTGGACAAAGAACGCCGGCGTGCCGGTGCTGGCCAGGGTCGAGGCGATCTTGCGGGCGATGTGGCCGGACTTGCCGATCCCGCTCACCACCACCCGGCCGCGGCACGCGAGGATGATGCGGATCGCGTCGAGGAACGGCGCGTCCAGCTTGGTCACGAGGTGCCGGACCGCCTGCGCCTCGGTCTCCAGCACGTCGCGGGCGAGCGCGAGTGCGTGGGCGAGCTGGTCGGGCGATGCGTCGGCTTTGGGCGTCGACATGGACGTCGATTATAGCAACTCGCTGGGCCCGGCCCGGCGGCGAGCGGCGCCCCGATTTCCATCCTCGCCTGCGTCGGGCATCATGGAGCCCCGTTCCCGAACGACTCCATGGCCCACGAATTCCTGCACATCGCCCTGATCGCGCTGGCGGCCGCTGTGGGCGTCGTCGTGCTTTTCCGCCGGCTCGAACTGCCGCCGCTGCTGGGGTATCTGCTGGTGGGCATCCTGGCGGGCCCCCATACCCTGGGCTGGCTGGCGGAGGAGACCCGGCTCGAAACCACCTATCTGGCCGAGTTCGGCGTCGTGTTCCTGATGTTCAGCATCGGGCTGGAGTTCAGTCTGCCCAAACTCCTCACCATGCGCCGCGAAGTGTTCGGATTCGGCGCGGCGCAGGTCATCGGCACCATCATCCTGGTGACCGGGGCGTCGGTGCTGCTGGGTGCCAGCTGGCAGACGGGCTTCGTCATCGGCGGCATCCTGTGCATGTCGTCCACCGCGATCCTGGGCAAGATGCTGGCGGAGCGGCTCGAGCTCAACTCGCCCCACGGCCGCCAGATCATCGGCGCGGCGCTGTTCCAGGATCTGGCGGTGGTGCCGCTGCTGATCGCCATCCCGGCCCTGGCCCGCCCGCCCGATGAACTGGCCGGCGCCCTCGGGCTGGCGCTGCTCAAGGCCGCCGGTGTGCTGGCGTTGATCGTGTTCTTCGGCCAGCGGCTGATGCGCCCCTGGTTCAACCTGGTGGCGCGGGCGCGCTCGTCGGAGCTGTTCGTGCTCAACGTGCTGCTGGTGGTGCTGGGGCTGTCCTATGTGACCGAGCAGGCCGGCCTGTCGCTGGCGCTCGGCGCGTTCCTCGCCGGCGTGCTCATCTCCGAGACCGAGTACCGCTACCAGGTGGAGGACGACATCAAGCCGTTCCGGGACGTCCTCCTGGGCCTGTTCTTCATCACCATCGGCATGCTGCTGGACTGGCGCGCGGTGCTGGCCAACTGGCACTGGGTGCTGGGCGTGGTGCTGACCCTCATCGTTGCCAAGGGCGCGCTCATCGCGCTGCTGAGCAGGGTGCTGGGCAGCGACCCGGGCGTCGCGGTGCGCACCGGACTCAACCTGGCCCACGCCGGCGAGTTCGGCTTCGTGCTGCTGCAGCTGGCAAGCCGCAACAACGTCATCGACGATCCGCTGATCCAGTCGCTGCTCGCCGGCATGGTGCTGTCGATGCTGGCGGCGCCCTTCATCATCGATCGCAGCGAGCATCTGGCCCGGCGTTTCGTCGCCGGCGAGTGGATGGCGCGCGCCCTGGAGCTGCACCGCATCGCGGTCCAGACCATGAGCGAGGAGGGCCACGTGATCATCTGCGGCTACGGGCGCAGCGGCCAGAGCCTGGCGCGCCTGCTGGAGCAGGAGGGCATCCCCTCGATCGCGCTCGATCTGGATCCGCAGCGGATCAAGGAGGCGGCGGCCGCCGGCGAGAGCGTCGTCTACGGCGACGCCGCCCGGCGCGAGGTGCTGATCGCCGCCGGCCTGAAGCGCGCCAAGGCGGTGGTGGTGAGCTACGCCAACACGCCCTCGGCGCTGCGGGTGCTGAGCGTGGTGCGCGGCGAACGGCCGGATCTGCCGGTGCTGGTGCGCACGCTGGACGACTCCGACATCGACACGCTCAAGGCGGCCGGCGCGGCCGAGGTGGTGGCGGAGATCATGGAGGGCAGCCTGATGCTGGGCTCCCACGCGCTGATGCTGGTGGGCGTTCCGGTGAACCGGGTGGTGCGGCGTCTGCGCCAGGCGCGCCAGGAGCGCTACGCGCTGCTGCGCGGATTCTTCCACGGCGAGACCGACGAGCCGGCGGAGGACGTGGACAGACCCCAGCCCCGGCTGCACAGCGTGCTGATCCCGTCGGGCGCCGCCGCGACCGGCCGTTCGCTGGGGGAATTGCGGCTCGCGGATCTGCCGGTGGAAGTGCGCGCGGTGCGGCGCCGGAACATCCGCGCCACCGCGCCCACGGACGAAACCGTGGTCCAGGAGGGCGACGTGCTGGTGCTGCTGGGCACACCGGAGCGCCTCGCCGCCGCCGAGACGCTGCTGCTGCAGGGCTGAGTGGCGGGAAAGGCCTTGAGGGGCAATGAGTGACGAGCGGCTGGGAAATCCGGGTCAGCTTTCGGACTTCCGCCCATCACCGGTTTCTTCTGCCGGCGAGCGGCAAAAAAAGCCTACGGCAAAAAAAAAAGCCAGCCCCTCACGGGGCTGGCGGCGGCGTGTCGCAGAAGCGATCGTGCGCTTAGAGCGTTTTGCACAAGGTGTACTGGTTGGCCCCGGTCTCCTGGTAGGCGGTCACCGCGGTCGAAGCCGGGATACTGGGATTCGGGGCGGTGTTGAGCACGGCCCGGATCTGACCGGAAGCCATGAGTCCGTCGTCCAGTTGCTGATCGACAGCGATGGCGATCCGGTCCGGCAGATTCGACGAGCAGATGATCAGGCCGGAAAAGGAGAGGGCTGTGCTGCCCGCTCCGTCCCCCGTCTGGACGCCGACGATGCCGCCGGCATTGTTGTTGGGCTGGAGGGCGCCGCTGCCGGCGACGAAGCCCGCCAACCGGAGGTGGGTCCAGAACATGCAGGACTCGGTCGTGGGCGCCGTGGTACAGGCGGCGTTGTAGGTCCCTTGTACGATGCTGTCGCCGTTACCTGGTGTGGTGCCGGACCAGCGGGTGCCCGCGTTGGGATCGTCGCCGGGGGCGGCGCGGTAGCGGTCCTGGTAGCCATAATAGGCCGCCTGGACGCCGTTGAAATCGGAGATGGCGTTCTTGATCTTGCCCTGGGTGATCATCTCCTGACCCTTCAAAATACCGCCCAGAAGCAGACCGATGATCACCAGCACGATGGCGATCTCGATCAGGGTGAAGCCCTGTTGCTTTTTCATTTGCGCTCTCCAAGAAACTGCTAAGGCAAGCCATTCAACGCAAGAACAGTGCCAAGGCTCCTCGAGTCCATAAGTCGTTTGATTACAAGACAAAAAACTGCCCGACCCACCGGTAACGAGGGACCGGTGACCGCGCCGGAGTGGATTGGAAGGCGGCCGGCGTTTGCGGAGGCAAACCGGCCTGTCGAAAAACGGACGCATTCGTCGAAGCCGCGACACCGGGACGATCCTAGTGTCCCGCCTTCTCTTCCAGCCGCTCAAGGTAGCCCCGAAGGTAACGCGCTTCGCTGGGGTCGGTGACGGCCCCTTCGGCCAGCATGCCGCCGAGCAGGACCCTGGCGGCCTCCAGCTCATCCATATCCTCCAGGATGAACACCGACATCTGGCGCGCCCAGTCGGGAACGCCTTCGCCCGTGACCCGGGTTCGGATCGCCTCCGCGTACTTCAATGCCAGCGGCATGTCGCCGAGGCGATGCTTCGCGGTCAGGGTCGCGAACGCCATCGCTTTCCAGCGCCGGTCGGGGTCTTTCAGGAACGCCTCATGCACGAAATTCAGGACCGCCCGCAGCCGGTCGGGATCGCTGACCTCGCTGTAGAGACGACTCGCCGCGAACAGCGGATAGTCGGAGAGCGGGTCCAGGCGCAGGATCGCCTCCAGCCAGCCGGTGAGCCGGCCGTAGTCGAGCTCGGCGTAGGGGACCAGCACGCCCGGCTGCACGTCGAAGGACTGGACGTAGAGCATGGCCAGCCGGGCAAGGGTGACCGGGTCTCCCAGACTCGCCAGGGCCAGGCCGTTCGCCGAGGGCGGTGGCGGCAGATCCTCGGCGCGCGCCGAGGGACCGGCGGAGGCACCGTGGAGCGCCAGCTGGGCGATCAGCGCCAGGGTCACGGTCGCCGTCACCGCTCGCGGCACATCGGCGACGGGGCGCTCGTCGCGGCGGCTCACAGGCTCTTGCGGTGAAAATCGAACAACGCGGCGCCGGCCAGCAGCACGAAATAGATCGCCGTCTGCGCCGCTACCTGCATCAGTTCCGCCGCGCCGGGGGCCGCGTGCACCAGCCACGCGGTCTGCGTGTAGGCGTCCAGCCGCGGCAGGACGAACGCGATGGCCGCCAGAATGCCGTTCATGATCAGGTTCGCCACCGTGTCCTCTGCCAGCGGACCACTGCCCACCAGCTGCAACGCAGCCATCGAGCGGGCCATGAAGTAGAACGCGAAGGTGGCGGCCAGCGCCGGTAGAATCTGCGTCAGGGTGACCACGCAGAACAGCGCCATCGCCGACATCAGCAGCAGTTCTCCCGCGAGCGACGCCGCCCACAGCGCGACCGTGCCGGGTTCGGCGAGGGCGAACAGCGGCGCCGCCGCCAGGCCGGCCAGCGCCAGGGCGCAAAGCGAGAAACCCAGCAGGCGGCCCAGCAGGAAGGCGCTGCGCGGCAGCGGCGTGGCCAGGAACAGCTCCAACGTCTTGTCGGCGTTCTCGCGAACCATGCTCGTTATAATGAACGCGCTGACCATGAACACGGCGGCGAGACGGTAGAGCGAGGCCAGGACGGCCAACTGAAGTTCCCGCGCCTCGGTGATGGCAGACTGGCTGAGCAGCGACGCCAGGCCGAGCCCGATCACCAGGACGATCGCGGCGAGCCAGAGCAGGCGATTGCGCCGCGCTTCCATCCAGGTGTAGCGCGCGATGGCGAAGACGGGCTGCCGCATGCGACGGGGCGAGACCTGAAGGACAAGAAGCGCCGATGATACGTGATGCCCACTGCGGCCGACAAACGGCCCCGAGGCCCCGGTTCAATGGACGCCAAGACTAGCCCGGGGGAAGCGCCGGCACCCCGGCTGCGCTGGGTCGCAATCCTGACGCGGCAGCGGCAGCGGCTGCTGCTCGCGACGCTGCTGCTGCTGCACGTCTCCATCCTGTTCGACCTCGACGATCCGTGGGCTCGTGCGATGCTGATCGCCCACGTCGGCCTGTTCCTCCTGTGGCAGCCGGTGTGGAGCGGTGAGAGCAAGCTGGGCCTGCCGGCGCTGGTGTTCGTGGCGGCTGCCTGCCTCGGCATTTTCCTGTACCTGAACTGGTGGCTCATCGCCTTCTGGTTCGCGCTTCTCTCGAGCCTGGTGGGCGCGCGCAGCATCCTGGCCGCGACCCGGTGGTCCCGCCTGTTCGGCATGGGCGTGCTGGTCTACCTGCTGATCGTGCTCCTGATCTGGGTGGTGCCCAGGCTGTTCGTCGCCGAGGAGATCACCGGGCTGGCTGTCGCGTTGATGCAGTACGCCTTGCCCGCGGCGCTGGTGATCATGTTTCTGGTTCCCGCCGAGGAGCAGGCCGAGGCGGGCGCGGAATCGGTGGACTTTCTCTATGCGCTGCTGCTGTTCATGGTGGTGGTGCTGGTGGTTCTCGGCAGTTTCGCCTTCATGACGCTGTCGAAGGCAAGCTACCTCGAGGCCCTGATACGCACCTTGTTCGCGATGGGCACTCTGCTCATTCTGCTGGGCCTGCTCTGGAATCCGCTGTACGGATTCACCGTGCTGCAGCCGGTCCTGTTCCGCTACCTGCTCAACGTGGGCACGCCTTTCGAGCAGTGGCTCTCGCGCATTGCCGATGCCGCCGAGCGCGAGTCCGATGCCATCGGCTTTCTGCGCGTGGCAGTGCGCAGCCTGGTCGAATTCCCCTGGCTCGACGGGGCCGCCTGGGACTCGCCGGACGGCCGCGGCCGCATGGGACAGCGGGCGGCCTACACCTGGACGTTCCGCGCCGGCCAGCTCGAGCTGGAGATGTCGTCGCGCTTTTCCTTCGGCCCGTCCATGGTCATCCACCTGCAGCTGCTGAGCGAGATCGTGGCGCGTTTCTACGAGGGCAAGCGCCGCGAGCAGGCGCTGCAGCGGATCACGCGCCTCAAGGCGATCTACGAAACCGGCGCCCGTCTGACCCACGACATCAAGAACCTGCTGCAGTCGCTGTACGCGCTGGCCTCGGCGTCCCAGCAGACCGGGGACGCCGAGGGCTTTCAGCGCCTGGTGCAGCGGCAGCTTCCCGACCTGACGCGCCGCCTGGAACTCACGCTGGGCAAGCTCAAGGACCCGGAAGGGCAGGACGGGAGCGCCGACACCATGGTGAGCGCCGACCAGTGGTGGGATGGCGTGAAGGCGCGATACGAATCGCGCGCCATCCGGATGGACGCGCGGCTCGGCGGCGGCGCCCTGGTTCCGCACGCGGTGTTCGACAGCGTGGCGGAGAATCTGCTGGAGAATGCGCTGAAAAAACGCCAGCAGGAGCCCGGCATCGAGATCGCGATCGAGTTCGACGCCGCAAGCGCCATGCTCCGGGTCTGCGATGGCGGATCGCCGATCCCGGTCGGCGTCGAGCGGCAGCTATTCGAGAACCCGGTGGACTCCGACAGCGGTTTGGGGGTGGGGCTTTACCAGGCGCACCGGGAGGCCGCCCGCGTCGGCTTCGAACTCAGGCTCGAGACCAACCTGCCCGGAAAGGTCTGCTTTACGCTCGCTCCGCGCGCACAGAAGGGCTAGGGAAGGCGACCGGCGGTCACCATCCGGTTTTTCAGCAGGTCGCCGGGAATCCAGCGTACCACGTCATCGAACGCGTCCCCCTGGGGTTCGACGGCGAAGTTGTCGTCGCCGCCGTTGTTCTCCAGTTCCGCCCCGGTCGCCGCCGGCGTGGTGATGCGCGTGCCGTCCGGGCGCCAGGCGCGCAGGCCGTTCTTGCCGTGGGAAAGGAAGATGACCGGGATGTTCCGTGCCACGTCCACCGTGAACGAGGTATTGCCGTAGATCTGGATCGTTCCAGTGGAAGTCAGACCGAAAGACGCGTAACCGCCCACCGGCGGATCGGCGGCGAAACTCGTCGTCACGCGATAGGTGTAGCGCCGGCCCCAGGGATCCAGCTCCGGCAGACCGAGCGTGGCCCAGGGCACCACACCGTCCGCTGCCGTGCAGGACGTGCCGCTGCGCGCCTCCAGGCCGGCGCCCGCGGTGCCGGAAACCACCGTCCCGTCGGCCGGGCACGGCAGCCTGCCGTTCGCGAGCGCAAAGCCGATGATCGCCTCGCGAATGTCGTCGAGGGCGCGTTCGGCTTCCTGATATTGCCCGGTTTCGACCTGGCCGCGCAGCGGCTTGAGCAGGGCGCCGAGCAGCAGCCCCAGGATCATCAGCACGACCGCCAGCTCGATGAGTGAGAATCCCGATGCGCGCGGGAGCGCGGCCGGGCATCGCAACGGCGTCCGCTTCCGCGGGAGAATCGGAATGCGGCCGGGCTGGGTGAAGTGCTTGGCGCGAGGTTCGGTAATCACGGCGATGCCTGCGGGATGCCGCTACGGCAACCGGGCGGCCGCCACCGTTCGGCTCTTGAGGATGCTGTTGGGAATCCAGACGACGAGGTCGTCGAAACCGGGCGTCTGGGGATGGCTGATGAAGTACCGGTCGACGTCGCTGTTTTCGGCTTCGTCGCCGGCCGCGCCTGCCAACTGCGCTCCCGTGGAGAGCCAGGCGCCCGCGCCGTTCTTGCCGTGGGAAACCATAACCACCGGGAGGACGTCGGCAAGGAACGGCGGGCTGGTGGAGTCGCAGGGGGAGGCGGCGCAGACGTGAATGTCGCCTTCCGAGCAAAGTGCGTAGGACGATTGCATCGGGGTATCCGCACACCCTGTTGTATTCGATGTCGGCAAATCAGCGTAAATTCCGGTTACACGATAGGTAAATCGTCGACCCCAGGCATCGGTTTCGGGAAGGCCCAGCGTCGCCCAAGGCAGGACACCGTGCATATCGCTGCCGGTTGTGCAACTCACGCGTTCTTTACCGGCATTCGTTGAGCCAGAGGCAACTACCGGATCTGCTGGACAAGGCAGACGGCCGTTGGCCATGGCGAAGCCCAGCAGTGCTTCCCTGGCGTCGTTGAGCGCGCGCTGGGTTTCAGTGATCCGGCGCTGCTCGATCTGGGTGGACAGCGGCACCAGCAGGCCGCCCAGCAGGATGCCGAGAATCAGCATCACCACCGCCAGCTCGATCAGCGTGAAGCCGCGCTCTCCGCGGCGCGCCGCCGTATCCTTAGTTGCTGGCGACGACGGACACATAATCGTTGAACTGCCCGGCTCGGCGGTTGTACTCGAAGTGCAGGCCCTCGTCCGGCGGCGGCCCGAACACGGCGTTCTGCCCTTCCAGGTAACAGCCCTCGGCGGCGGGCGTCGGGCAGATCGTGGCGTTGCCGACGCGGGCCGGGATCGGCCGGCCCATGGCCACCACCACGGCATGGGCGCCGCTGGTGGCGTTGTCCACCTGCAGGCAAAGCGGGAACAGCCCGCCGCCGCAGACCCCCGTGCCCTGGATCGAGTAGCCTTCCGACACCCCGTAATAGAGCACGTGATGCCAGTTGTTCTTCACCAGCCAGCTGGGCGTGGTGGGGGTCCAGGCGGCGGCCGTGTCGGCCCAGGCCGGCACGCCCGGGCGGGCGATCACGATGCGGTGCGGCGCGCCGCTCGAGTAGGTGCCGGTGACGGTCACGTCGAGCGCCCGCGCCGCGCCGTTCAGCGTCCAGCTCGCGGAGGGGCCGGCCGACAGCGAGCCGAACGCCAGCGAGACCAGGCTCGCGTCGGGCGGCGCGATGAGCGCGGTGGCGACGTTGTCGAGCCGCGCCGTGATGGTGAACGAGCCTGACGTCGCGGTGGCGTCGCACTGCAGGACCCCCGCCGCGATGGTGCAGGCGCGCGACCCGTCGACGTCGCTGATGGTGGCCGAAGACCACGCCACCGAGCCGTCGCTGAACGGGGCGAGCCCCCATTTCTGGCCGTTGACGCCCGGATACGCGGTCGACGGCGTGGCGAACGGCGCCGCCCACGGGTACCAGCCGCGGGGATTGGTCACCAAGGTGGGATCCGCGTTTGTCCACGCGTTGTAATGCGCCAGCAGCTGCGCCCGCAGCTCCCGCGCCGCGCGGATCTCCACCGCGGGAAAGATATCTTCGGCGACCAAGAGTGCCAGCCGGTCGTTGAATACGTCGCCCGTGTCGGCGATGACAAAACCCGCGCTGCCGCTCGAATTATCGATCGCACCCAGGCGGTCGAGAAAATTCGCGGCATCGCACTTCGGCGCCGGGCCTGTGCACACGTAGTTAGAATCGCAGTCGGTACCGACCGTGCAGCCGCGGTTTTGAAGACTCGTTGAGCCCTGACGGATCAACGCCGCGCCTGGCGCGAAAACAATCGCGGCGACATCGTTTCGGGCGACTAGACCGGACGTGATCAAATCGCCTGTCGTGTTGGAGTTGATGACCACCGAGTCCTCATCGCGGAAACGGGGCGATAGTGCGTACCACAACCGCTCTCCGGCGCTGTCCCTTAAGTCCGGCAGATTCAATGTTCGCCAAGGGAGGCGGCCCACGTAGGCCGGGCACTTGGGTCCGGAAAGCAACTCGGCTGCGCCGTCGTCATTGAGGTCCGGGCATGGCAAAGTACCGGGGCGGTTGGCATCGGCCACCGCGCGGGCAATCAAAGCCTCCTTGGCCTGACGCAACGCGTCGCTGGTGACCTGCGAGCGCTCGGCCGCCAGCGAGGCGGTGTTCAGGGACGACAGCAGCACGTAGCCGGATCCCGCCACCAGCACGCCGAGCAGTATGAGCGCGGCCTGGCCGCGCTGCAGGATGCGGCGGGCGGTGCAGCGGGCAGGTGATGGGTAACGGTTCATGGCAGTGAAGGTTCGGCTATCGGGGTTCGGGATCGGCACCGGGAAGGAAGGTCACGGACTCGCCCACCTTGATGCGCACGGGGGCCTTGCCGGGCTCCGTCACCACTGCGGCCGAACCGTTGCCGGCGCTGTGCACGATGCCGGGCCCGCCCTGGGAGGCGGGGGCGTAGGGAACGCCGTTCACCCACACCACGCTGCGCCCGCTGCTGCTCTTGACGACGCCGTTCACGGTCACGCGGGCCGCCTGCCGGTCCGTGACGGGACTCGATCGCATCTGGTCCAGCTGCCTGCGCTCCGCCGGGGAGAAAAACAAGCGCCCCAGATCGTCCGCTGCGACGGCCGGCACCGCCCAGGTCAGGGCCGAGGCGAAGGCAACTGCGCGCGCCGATCGGAGGATGACCGTCACCGCCTGGTTTCCTGGTTCAGCGAGAGCCATGTCAGGTCACAGTCGGCCCTCAGGTGAGGAGCGTAGCGGAGGGTGACCGCGGGATCGACGCGTTCGACCCGGCATCCTCGCAATAAATACATGCCCCTGGCCTCCCGCTGAAGGGCCTCGAGGAAGTCCGCCAGTTCGCCCTCGTGGAGCAAGGTGAGCTGCAAGGTCATGTCGGACGAGCGCAGGTTGATGGGCCCTCCCGGCAGGGGGACATCGGACTGAAACGGCTTCTGCGGCGCGATCGAATACCGCGTGCCGAACAGCCCGCGCTGGTCCCGCAGGCGGTCGATGGTCTCGATCCAGCTCAGGCGCTGCTCGGGACCGATGACGCCGCGCTCCATCAGCTGGCGGTACTCCTCGTAGTAGGCGTCGAGATCGCGCCGCTCCTCCTGGATCCGCGAGAGCCTGGCCCGCGCCTGGGCGACCTGCTCCTGCAGGATTGCCTGCTCCCGCTGCATGTTGGTCACGTGCTTTTCGCTGAGCCAGATCGCGATCACTCCGGCGGCAATCACGGCAATCCCGAAAAACAGGGTCCCGCGCAGATGCGGCCAGTCGCGCTCGGAGAGTTTCATGCGCCCGGTTCCTGAACGATCTTGAAGGAGAAGGTGGCGCCTCGCCCCCCCGGTGCGGCCGCCAGATCGCCCGACAGCGTCGCCTGCGGGCGCAGGTCCAGCGGCAGCTCAAGGGGGACCACGCTCATGCCGCGCCGCGTGAGCGCCGCCTGCAGGGCCTCCACTTTGTCCAGCGCCGCGCGGTAGTTCTGATCGAACGGTTTGATCTCTCCCGACAGCAGCACCACCCGGTACAGCTTCGGCCCGGAAGCAGGCCGCGCAATGCCCGGCGCCGGTGGCGCTGGCGGCGTTGTCGGACCGATGCCGGTGCGGACGGAATCCGGATTGGGCGTGACCTGCCAGCTGAGTTTGTTGAGCTGGATGCCCGGGAACTGGGCCAGCGCGTCGCCGATCTGCGCGAGCACGTCGGCAGGCATCGGCGTCACCCCGGTCAGTGCCCGCATGTTCAGCACCAGATTGCGCATCTCGGAAGCTGACAACGGCGTCTGCGGGAACGTGCTGGTGATGGCCCGGTACTGATTGTCGAGAGTCTGGGCCTGAAGCCGCAGATCGGCCGAGCGTTGCGACAGGGTCCAGCCCTGATAGAGGTTCAGACCGGCCCAGAGCAGGAACCCCGCGGCGATCAGCGACGCGGCCAGCGCGCCGAAGCGGCGCAGCTCGCCGAGCGTGTGGAAATGGGTGTACTGCTCGGTGGCGTACTGGTTGGCGGGCTTGCTCTTGGCCAGCACATGCAGCATCAGCTGCGTGCAGTCGGAATCCACCGTGGGCGTGCGGAATTCCAGCTTGGTGGCCAGTTCGCCGATATCCAGGAAGACGTAGCGCACCCGCTGGGTGTTCTTCAGGCGCGACGAGAGGTCCTGCCGGTCCTTGGCCGAGCACACGATCGCAACGTGCAGCGGGTGGTCGGGCGGCAGAAGACTCAGGCTCTGCAGGTATTGCAGGGTGCGCGCCGTTTCCGTCACGACGGTCAGCGCAAACTGGTTCCCTGCAGCGAGCGGCGTGAGGCGCGAAAAACTTACGTGAGCGCCCTTGAAATAGGTCTGGCGAACCCCGGCATGCCGCTCCCAGGTGAGCAACAGGACATCATCGGTTCCCGCCAGCTTGGCGATCTGCTGGCTGACCAGCGGAACGGAATAGACGCCCCGAAGCGGGATCTCATGTTGCAGCAGCAGCTCGGCCCAGGGCGTGATCCAGGTCGGATTGGTAATCGCAGAGAATACGATCCGGTCATCGCGGCGCCCTTCCTTCTCCCGCTCCCGGATCTCGGCATGACGGAACGGCGTCGAGCGGTAGAACTGGTCCAGCTTGCGCTCCAGCAGCACCTTGCGCTCATTGCCGAGCACGTGGGGGACGACGTCGAAGCGGAAGTCCTCCTCGACGAGGTCCGCCAATATCATCACCGGACGGCGGCGTGCCGCCAGCTGTCCGGCAAACTGCGCGAACTGGCGCCGCCCGTTCTCGTCCGGCGTGAATTCGGCTTCCTTCGCGGTTCGCCCCCGGAGCCAGCTGTGGGCGAAGACGCCGTCGGATGTGACAAAGAGGAGAGAGAGCTCGGCCATCAGAATTTTGTCTTGCTGATCACGTCGTATACCGGCATCAGCACCGAGAACATGACCCATCCCAGCAAGCCGCCGAGAATGACCGTCATCGCCGGTCCGATCATGGTCTGGATGCGCTTGACCGATTCCCGGACGTCCCGATCGTAGAAATACGCGACGTTGAGGAGCGCCTTGTCCAGCGCCCCCGTGGCTTCGCCGACCCGCAGCATGCGGATCACCAGCGGCGGGAAGATGCCGACCTCCTGGAAGCTCTGCGTCAGGTTCTTGCCTTCTTCGATGCGGCGCCCGGCCTCCTCCAGATTGCGGGAGACGACAAGGTTGCCGGAAATTTCACGGGACGCTGCCACGCATTCGAGAATCGAGATCCCCGCCGAGTACATCATGGCGAAGGTGCTCGCGAAGCGCGCCAGGATGATCTTGCGCAGGATCGGGCCCACCACCCAGAGCTTGAGCTTGATCTCGTCCGTCCGATACTGCACGGTGGGCATGAAGCGTGCCGCGAGATACACCGCCACGGCGGCGACAACCGGGAGCGCGAGGACAATGTACCAGTAGTTGACCGTGAACTCGGACACCGCGATGAGTATGCGGGTCTGCAGGGGAACGGTCTGGCCGATATTCTTGATGAATCCCGAAAGCTGGGGCACCAGGTACATCATCAGGAAGATGAACACGCCGAACACCACCAGCAGCACCATCGACGGGTAGATCAGGATCTGCTTCGTCTGCGCGGTGAGCTCGTCATGCCACTTGAGCCCTTCGCAGATGTGCTTGAACACTTCCGGCAACTGGCCGGTCTGCTCGCCGGCACGCACCAGGCTGACATGGATCGATTCGAAGACCCGCGGATACGAGGCCATCGCCTGCGACAGCCGCTGGCCGCTCTCGATGCTTTCGATCATGTTGGCGATGATCTGGCGGAAACCGGGGTCGCCCATGGTGTCGCGCAGATCGGCCAGACTTTCCAGCAGGGGAACCCCGGCCAGCGTCAGCTGCTCGAGGTTGAAGAAGAAGGTGATGAGCTCCTGGCGGCGGATGCTGCCCCCCAGCGATACCTGGCTCGGCTTTGCCGGCTTCGCCGAGATCAGGTCGAGGCCGCCGCGTTTGAGCCGCAGCTCCAGATCGACCGGATTCGCCGCATCCTGCATCCCGCGGGAGCGTTTTCCTGCGGCGTCGATGGCGACGTACTGGTAGAGGGCCATGAATCACCCGAGCCGGTCGGTCAGATCGATGATCCGGGACACCTCGTCCAGCGACGTGATGCCCTCGAGGATGCGATTGATCGCGTCATCCGCCAGCGTGCGAAAGCCCCGCGCATAGGCGAGATTGCGCACTTCCCGCGTCGTTGCGCGCCGCGCCACCAGTTCATCCAGGTCGGCGTCCATCTTCAGCAGTTCCATCGCTGCGACCCGACCGTTGTAGCCCTGATGGTCGCAAAGGTCGCATCCGACGGCATGATAAATGGGGGGCGCCGAGTCCTTACCGTCGATGCCCAGGATGCGGCGCTCGGTGGCGTCGGGCTCGTAGGGCTTCTTGCAGTGCCGGCACAGCACCCGCAACAGCCGCTGCGCGATGACGCCGATGATGTTGCCCGCCATGATGTCCGGCAGCATGCCGATGTCCAGCAGGCGCGGGATGGCTCCGATCGCGGAATTCGTGTGCAGTGTGGAATAGACCTGATGCCCGGTCATGGCGGCGCGGAATGCCATCTCCGCGGTCGGGTGGTCGCGGATCTCGCCCACCAGGATGATGTCCGGGTCCTGGCGCAGCATCGAGCGGATACCGCCGGCGAAATCCAGCTTGGCGGTCTCGTTGACCGAAGTCTGCCGGATCAGCGGCATCGGGTACTCGACCGGATCCTCCAGGGTCATGATGTTGACCCCGTCGGTGTTGATGTGATTCAGGATCGAGTAGAGCGTGGTGGTCTTGCCGCTGCCCGTGGGCCCGGTCACCATGATGATGCCCTCGGGGCGGGCGATCATGATTTTCAGGGTGGCGAGCGCCTCCTCGTGCAGTCCCAGCTGCTCCAGCGGCACGATGCCTTTCTGCCGGTCCAACACCCGCAGCACCAGGTTTTCGCCGTACGTGGTGGGGTGCGAGGCGACCCGGAAGTCGATCGGCCGGCCCGAGAGCCGCAGCGAAATGTGCCCATCCTGGGGTGCGCGGGTTTCCGCGATGTTCATGCCGCTCATCACCTTCAGGCGCACCACCATGGCCGGCCAGTACGACTTGTGCAGGCTGCGCACCTGTCGCAGCACGCCGTCGATCCGGTAACGGATGCGGAGGAAGGAGTGTTCGGGCTCGAAGTGAATGTCCGACGCACTGCGCTGCACTGCATCGGACAGCAGCGCGTCGATGAGGCGCACTACCGGCTGGCTGAACTCGTTGACGCCGGACAGCGGCGTCTGGTACTCCATGTCGCCGGGCTCGATCTCGTGCAGGATGCCGTCGATCGACAGCTCGAACCCGTAGTACTGGTCGATGGCGCGGAGGATGTCCGATTCGCTCGCCAGCAGCGTCTGGATCCGGTAGTCCTCCTTCAGCAGCGCGCGGACCTGGTCAAGCGCGATGATGTTGTCGGGATCCGAGATCGCAATGGTCAGGTTCAGGCGATTGTGGTCGAGCGCGATCGGCAGGATCACGTAGCGCCGCGCCACCTCCTTGGGAATCAGCTTGATGGCGGCGGCGTCGACGATGACTTTGGCGAGGTCGACGCTTTCCTGGCCCAGGTTTTCGGACAGGACGTCGTGGATCGTGGCTTCGGAAAGGAAGCCCAAAGCCACCATCAACCGCCCTAGGGGCAGGTGGTTCTTGTTCTGCTCCTGCAGGGCGATGCGCAGCTGGTCTTCGCTGATGACGCATTTCTCGACCAGAAGCTGGCCGAGCGGTCGCTGCTGATGAGTGATCTGGACGGCTGACATGCGAGGTTAGAGGTTACTTTGCAAAAATCATGCCGTTAGAGGGTTAGTGCAGCGCTACCACCCCACCGCCGCCTGCGAAAGCCAGGCCGGCTTTCCGCGGCTACTGGCCGAAGTCCCGAAGACGCTTCGCGGCGGCACTGCGGTCGAAAGCCGCCGGGGTGTTCTCAGCCAGCGCCAGGGCCCGCCGGTAGTATTCCGCAGCCAGGCGGTTTTGTGCCAGCTGATCGAGGCTAACCGCCAGATTGAAAGCGAAATCCGGGTTGGCCGGGTCGGCGCGAAACGCCTGGAAGTAGGCCTGCTGGGCGTCACTCCAACGGGCCTGGGACGCATAGTGGTTCCCCAGCGCATAATGCAGAAACGCCGCATCCGGCTGATCCGCCAACATCGTTTTGAGGCGGCTCTCGATGGCCGAAGAGCCGTCGCTCCCTAATACCCCGAGCAATCCGGCCACGGCGAGCGGATCCCGGGGATTGACGGCCAGCGCTGCCCGGTAATAGCGCTCGGCGTTCTCCCGATTGCCGGCCCTGGCCGCGACGGCGGCCAGCCCCAGCAGGGCGTCCCGGCTGCGCGGGTCCGCCCGCAACGCCGCCTGATAATTCGCTTCGGCCGCCCGCAGATCGCCTTGGCGCAGGGCCTCATAAGCGGCCGCGACGGAAGGATCCAGCGTCGCTGCCGTCTGCCCCCGCGCGATGCGTATCGGCGTCGGTTCCGGCCGGCGCGGCTCCGGAGGCGTTTCCGCCGCGAGGCGCGCGGCGGGCGCCGGCGGCCTCTCGGGCGAGGCGGCCGTTTCCGGGGGCGCAGCCGGGCGCTCGCCGCCGCGGGGGTCGATGACCATCACGGGTTCGGCGCGCGGTGCGGGCGGCGCGGGTGCCACCACGGGAGGCGCATGGGGGGGCGTCACCGGGGCCGTCGCCACGGCTCCGCCCGGCGGGATCGTCGCCAGAGAGGGCGGCGAAGTTTCCTTCCAGACGTAATAGCCGCCCCCCGCGGTCAGTGCCAGCAGTACCCCGCCGGCGATGATCAGTAGACCTTTCCGCCGGATCGGGGGCCGACCTTCCTTGGCGGCGAACAGATTTTCGGCCCCGGCACGTGCCGTTTCGGCGGGCTCCGCCGCGCCGCGCTGGCCGGGCGCCTCCGGCACGATTGGCGGCGTGGTCGGATCCTCCAGCGTGAGTTCCACCTTGTCTTGGGGCTGACGGGTGGGCGCGGGTGCCGGAGCGGCCCGCTGCGAAGGCTGCTCCTCCCGGCTCCCGAACGCCGAGCCGCGCTTGCGCTTCTCTGCCTCGGCCTTCTTCAGTGCGTCGAGCAGGAGGCTCATTGACTCGGCAGCGGGATGGTCGATCGTCCGGCGCCGAAGAAATTGTCGAACTTCGGCTCTTCCAGGAATTTCTGGTCGGGCAGCAGGCTGCGATAGGAAGCGTAGTCACCGTCCAGGCTGGCGTTTCGGATCACGACCGGGCGCAGGAAGATCACCAACTCCGACTTCGTGCGGGTGTCGTTGCGCTGGGTGAAGAACTCGCCCACGAGGGGGACCCGCGACACGCCGGGGATGCCGTCGTCCCTGTTCTCCACCCCGTCCTGCATCAGGCCGCCCATGACGGCGGTGTCGCCGCTGTTGACGCGCAGCACCGACTCCATCTCGCGGGTCTGGATTTCCGGGATCTGGCTCACCACGTTCGCCGCCGCGAGGAGCGGGTTGGGATCGTTCACGAAGCCGGTGACGCGCGAGATGCTCGGGCGCACGTTCAGCAGAACCGTGTCGGTTTCGCTGATCTGCGGTGTCACGCTCATGACGAAACCCACTGGCACGGTGTTGACCGTCGTGGTGAAGGTGGCCAGCGTGCCGGCGTTGACCGCCTGGGTCTGCTGCGCCTCGATGGTGAAATAGACCCGGTTGTCCACCACTTTCAGCAGCGCCGTCTGGTTGTTGATGACGCTGATCTTGGGGCTCGAGAGCACCTTCACGGTGCCGAACGACTCCATCAGCTTGATGGTGGCCTTGAAGTCGCCACCGGTGTACGTGCCCGTGAACAGCGTGTTGGTGATGGCCGACGGCAGGCCGGCGGTGGTCTGACTGAGGTTCCACCGGCCGTTCTTCAGGATCAGGCCCCAGTCGATGCCCTGCTGATAGTTGTCGCTGAGGTTGACCTCCAGCACCGTCGCCTCGATCATGACCTGGCGCCGGGCGTTGGTCATCACCTGATCGAGGAATTCCTGCACCTTCTCGTGCTGACGGGCGGTAGCGCGCACGGTGA
The DNA here is from genome assembly GCA_049322755.1 of Pseudomonadota bacterium. Classification (GTDB taxonomy): domain Bacteria; phylum Pseudomonadota; class Gammaproteobacteria; order Burkholderiales; family UBA6910; genus DATIUV01. The sequence goes on from JBMOQX010000053.1 coordinate 55,830, forward strand.
GCACGCCGGTTTCGGGGTTGGCGATGACCGAGGCGGCCTCGCGATAGGTGGCGCGCCGCACGGTGGTGGACCCCGCTGACTGCAGCACGGCCGGGTTGGGGCTCCCGGCAACGCCCTGCTCGCGGGTGCGCCGGTTCGCGGTTGGCTGGGGGGCGCCGGTTCCCGAGGTCGCCTGGCTCTGGTCCTGCTGCACCACCGTCTCGTAGGAGCCCTCGGGCAGGATCTTGTCGGTTTCGCGCAAAAGGTCCTTGATATTCGCGACCAGGGTCTCCCAGAAGCGATTCTTGGCGACATTGGTGAGGTTGGTGGTGGAGTTGTTGCCGCCGGCGGGGGCCGCGGCGCCGGTTCCCGCTCCCTGGCCGGTCGTGGCCACCTGGGTGGCAATGGCCACCGTGGCGTTGGTATCGCGCGACATGTTGACGTAATCGACCTTGTAGCTGCGCAGGAACGGGGTGTCCGGCATGACGATAAGATTGCCGCCGTTCACCTCGTAACGCATGTCCGCCTGTTTCGAAATCCGGGACAGGATCTGGGGCAGGGTCTGGTCGATCGCGTTCAGGGTGACGACGCCGCCGATCCCCGGATGGACGTCGATATTGAGCTTGGCGTCGCGCGCGAGCGCGAACAGGAGATCCTGGACCGGGACATTGACGACCGAGACACTGAACGTTTCCTGCTTGGGCGCGGCGCGGGGCACCGGGACCGGGAATGTCTGGGTGACCGGCGCCGGGATCGCCCCCGCCCGGTCAGGCTGAGTTTCGGCGGTGATATGACCTGCCACGGACGGTTTGCTCGGCTGGGTTCCACAACCCGCCCCCGCCAGCGCTACGAGCGCCAACATCGCTACTCCAAGCCAACGCGGACGCACCCTGAACCTCCCCCAACCTGCTTTTCGAAATTCTAGCCTAGCATCGAATCTTTTCTAATTCAATTTTTTAGGGTGCCGTATTTCAAGTGATATCTAAAATATTGTTATGCTCTTTTTGGAGGCGTTACGGCCCTCAACGCCGGGTGTCGATGTCCCCCAGGGTACGGATCACGGGGGCAAACTCGCTGCGATAGCCTGCGGGCAGCTTGGCAAGGGCTGCCTCGGCGGCCCGATGGGAGTCGTAACTCCCGTAAAGCACGGCAAAATTTGCCTGATTACCGAGCCGGGAAGGATGCACATAGACGTCCGCAAGGTCGATCGACGTTTGTGCCTCGTGCAAAAACCTTTCCATCCGTGCGGGCTGGGCGTCATTGGTAATGAACAACAGGATGCTATAGGCCGATCGCGGGCGGCTGAGCATCAGTTCCGTGGCGGCCGCTGTTCGTTGATTAAAAAGGGGATACTCGCTCTTCTGGGGCGGCTCGGCGGACTCATGGGGCGTGACGGTCGCCATAGCGGGTGTCGTGGGGCTGGCAGCCATTCCACTTCCGAAAGCAGGCGCAGGAGGCTGCGCAGGAGGTGACTGCGGCGCTGCCGCGTCCACGGTCGGCGCCCGCTGGGTACTCCAGTACCACAACGCCGCCATGCCGCCGACTGCCGCCGCCGCGGTCAAAGCCAAAGCCCCCCACGCCACCGGGCGGGATCGCGGCCGAAACTCCGAATCGGCAACCGCGGAGCGCACGTGGCGAGGGCCCACTTCGTGGGTATTGTCCAGGAACGCGGCCAGCAGGGCCTTGTCGGCCAGGATGTTGATGCGCCGGCTCAAGCCGTCCGACGCCTTGGCGATGTTGCGAACGGCTGCCCGGCTGAAAATGTCCGGCCCCTTGTAGCCGGCCGCGCGCATCCGGAACATGAGGTACTCCCGGACATTGTCCAGGGCGAGGGGCTGCATATTGAAGCTGTGGGTGACGCGGTCACGCAACTGACGCATCTGCGGGCGCGCCAGGAGGTCGTCCAGCTCCGGCTGGCCGAACAGCACGATGCGCAACAGCTTGTGGCGGCTGGTCTCGAGGTTGGAGAGCAGGCGCAGCTCTTCCAGCGTTTCCTGCGGCATGGCGTGGGCCTCGTCTACCAGCACCACCACGTACTTGCCCTGCGCGTGGCGATCGATCAGCGCCTGTTGCACGGCCTTCATGACCTGGGTGGCGCGCAGGCCCGCGGCGTCCAGCCCCAGTTCGTCGGCCACCGCCAGCAGCAGCTCGTCCTTGTTGAGCGTGGGGTTCGCCAGGTAAATGGACTCGACCGACTCCGGCAGCCGCTCCATCAGCACGCGGCAGAGCATGGTCTTGCCGCTGCCGACTTCGCCCACCACCTTGATGATTCCCTCGACGTGGACCACGGCGTAGATGAGCGCCTCCAGCGTCGGGCCGCGGTTGGCGCCGTCGTAAAAAAACTCCGTAACCGGCGTGATGGTGAACGGAGCTTCTTCGAGCCCGTAGTGGCTCAGGTACATGCGGTTCCGGCGAAGCGCATCATTCCTCGGCGCCGCGGTTTTCCATGCGGCTGTACAGCGTTGTGCGGTTGACGCCCAGCAGCTTGGCGGCCTGGCTGACATTGCCGTGGGTGAGCTTCAGCGCCGCGCGGATGTAGCTCTGCTCCCAGATCTTGAGCGTCTGGTCGAGACTGAATTCGCGATCCCGCTGCAGCTGGCCGGTGGCGATCGACAGCAGCGTGTCCGGATCCCGGTGCATGAGGGTCTGGTCCACGTCCGGCAGTTCCACGTCCAGTTCGGACTCCAGCTGGTCGGGCGTGACCTCTTTGCCCGGGTACTTGGTCACGAGCCGGATGACGATATTGCGCAGTTCCCGCACGTTCCCGGGGAACGCGTAGCTGCGCCACAGCCCGAGCGCCGCGGGAGCGAGTTCGAACGGCGGGCCGTCCACCTGCGCGGTGTAGATGTCGCGGAACCGCTCCAGCAGCAGCACCTTGTCGTCGGCAAGATCGCGCAGCGGCGGCACGGCGATCGTGAACACGCTCAGCCGGTGATAGAGGTCGGTCCGGAAGCGTCCGGCCCGCACTTCCTGGCGCAGGTCCCGGTTGGTGGCGGTCACCACCCGCGCGGAGCTCCTGCGCGTCTGGGTCTCGCCGACTCGCTGGAACTCGCCGTTCTCCAGCACCCGCAGCAGCTTGGGCTGAAGGTCCAGCGGCAGTTCGCCGATTTCATCCAGGAACAGGGTGCCGCCGTTGGCGTCCTCGAAATAGCCGGACTTGGCGCCGGCGGCGCCGGTGAACGCGCCCTTGCTGTAGCCGAACAGCGTCGGTTCCACCAGGTTGGGCGAGATGGCCGCGCAGTTGAGCGCCAGATACGGGGCATCCGGATTCGAGGAAAGACGGTGCAGGGCCGCCGCCACCATTTCCTTGCCGCTGCCCGACTCGCCCTCGATCAGCACCGGGAACGGCGCCCTGGCGTACTGCCGGATCTGCTCGCGCATCTTCTCGATCGGCGCGCTGCGGCCCACCAGCCCGCAGCTGGCGCCGTAATCCTCTTCCCCGCGCGCCGGCTCGGATGGCTTGACCTTGAGCGCCGTCAGCAGGTGAACCTTGATGTCCTGGGGCGGACAGGGTTTGGCAATGAAGTCGACCGCGCCCAGGGCGCGCGCGTGGCGCGCGTTGGCCTCGTCGTTCTGCCCCGAGAGCACCAGGATCTTCATGTCCTCGGAGTGCGCCAGCAGCTCGGTGATGAGGCGGAAGCCCTCGTCGGGCTGGTGCGGCACCGGCGGCAGGCCCAGGTCCACCAGGGCCACCATGGGCGGGGGGTCCAGCTGGCGCACCAGGCTGATGGCGTGGGGCCGGGTTTCGGCGACGTGAACCTCGAAGTCCTTGTTGAGGACGAAGGCGAGCGTCTCCGCGATGAGATGATCGTCGTCGACGATCAGCAGCACCGGCTTTCCCGATTCCTGTCCCGGGATGAACACCGATCCCCTCCCCGCCGCGCTTCCGTTCCTGTTCTGGCCCATCGCCCTAGTATACGGTATACGCGCCGCCGGTCCGCCCGCCTCGGGCGGGGGCCGGCTCGCCGATGGACTGGAGGAATGCCGACTCGAGGTCGCACCCGCCGTGGCGCGCGCGCAATGCCGCCGCGTCGCCCGCGAAGCGCACCTGGCCGGCGTGCAGGATCACCATTTCGTCGCACACTTCCTCGACGTCGGCCAGCGCGTGGGTGGTGAAGAACAGCGTCCGGCCCTCCCGGCGCAGCCGCTCCAGCACGTGCTTGACCAGCACCCGGGCCTTGGGGTCCAGCCCGCTCATGGGCTCGTCCAGCACCAGCAGATCCTTGCCGGCGAGGAAGCAGGCGGACAGCCCCAGCTTCTGGGTCATGCCCTTGGACAGGCTGCGCGCCGGCCGGTCGAGCGCCGCCGGATCGAGGTCCAGCTCGGCCAGCACCGCGGCCGCTTCGCCGTCGTCGTAAGGGTGGCGCTGCAGCGTCAGCACCAAATTGAGGAACTCCCGCCCGCTGAGATAGTATGGCGGCGTGAAACGCTCCGGCAGGAACGCCAGCCGGCTGCGCGACTCGGGGCGGCGATGATCCTCGCCGAAGATCCGGATCGTGCCGCCGTCGATGGCGCAGAAATCCAGCAGCGACTTGAGCAGCGTCGTCTTGCCGGCGCCGTTGACGCCCACCAGGGCGATGGAGCGGCCGGCGCCGACGCGGAAGCTGACCGAGCGCAGCGCGTCCAGCCTGCCGTAACTCTTGCGGATCGCGTCGAATTCGAGGGCGTCGGCCACGTCGGCAAAGGGGGGCGTTGTTCGGGCGCATCTTAACATCGGCCAAACACGGACCACACCATGCGGGAAGCCTTCGACCTGCTCGCGGCGCGCGCCGCCGCCTCGCGGCTCGCGCTGGACGCGGAACTCGACCGCGCGCTGGAGCGGCTCAACCGCGGGCTCGACGCGCTGGCCGCAGAGCTGGCCGTGGTGCATGTCGGGCCGGAAGTCGGCGTCGAGCGCCGCCACGTGCATCGTCTGGTGATCGCGCCCCACGCGTGGCGGGCGGGCACCCTGACCTGGGGACTGCGCGTGTGCTCGGCAACGCCCGACGGCGGCTGGCGTGCCGAGTGGTCGCTGGCCGGCGCCGGCCGCCTGCGCAAGGCGCTGATCGTGGCGGCGCTGCCGGCGCTGCTGCGGGGCTACGCCGAGGCGGTGACGGCGGCGGGCAAACAGGACAGCGCCGCAGGGCGGCGGGTTCTGGAACTGGCACGGGCGGCGCCGGCCTGATTCGCTCCCGGCGCCGACGTCGCGCCGTGCTATGATTTCCTCGCTCCCCGATCGATTCCCCATGGCCGGTACTCCCGAATTGCCGCTGGTCCGGCAGTTGACCTCCAACAGCGATCCCTATCGCGACCCGCTGGCGCGCGTGCGCTGGGCCGAGCTCGGCCTGAACCAGTACTGGCTGCCCCCGGAGGCGACCTCGCTCCACGGCCTGCCGCAATACGAGCAACTCGATGAGCGCACCCGGCGCCAACTCTCCCACTACGAGTTCCTCGGCGTCATCCGCAGCGGGCTCTGGTTCGAGGCGCTGTTCATGCAGCGTCTGACCGCGCGCCTGCGCCGCGAACTGCCCCTCACGCGCCATGCCTACCTGCTGCACGAGGTGCGGGAAGAGGCCGGCCACAGCCTGATGTTCCTCAAGCTCATGGAAACGTCGGGCTTGGCACTGCCGGATCTGCACCGGGCGCGGCCGCGGCGGCTGGAGCAGGCGGGGCGCTGGCTTTCGGTGGACGGCGCGCTGTTCTGGATCGCGGTGCTGATTGGCGAGGATCTGCCGGACAAGCTCAACCGCTACATCCGCCAGCAGCCCGAGAGCACGGTGAATGAGGCGATCCGCGACGTCTGCCTCATGCACATGATCGACGAAGCGCGCCACGTCGCCTACGCGCGCAAGACCGTGGAAACGCGGCTCGCCGCCGCCGGCGCGCTGCAGCGGCGCATGCTGCCGCCCCTGGTGCGGCGGCTGTTCGCCGCCTTCGTCGATACCGCATTCCTGCCCACGGCCGACCTCTACGAGCTGGCGGGTCTGGCGCCAGGCGCCCGCTGGCGCGCGCTGGCGCGCAGAAATCCCCGCCGGCGGGAGTTCCTGGCCCGCCTCCTCGCGCCCAGCATGCGCCTGCTGGAAGGCTACGGCTTCCGCGTCGCGCTGCCCTAGGGCAACGCACTCTCAGCTCCGCTCCGGAACCATCGCCGCCAGCGCCGCCCGGCTGGAGTGGCGCGGGCGCCACCCCAGCTCTTTCACGGCGCGGCCGCAGTCCAGGGTCAGCGGCAGCCCTGCGCCCTGCACCCACCCCGGTTCGCCGAACGCGCCGCCGAGGACCCAACCCATCGTGATCCACGCCTTCGCCGCCCCCATCGGCACCGGTATCGCGCGCCGATGGCGGCGCCGTACCGCGTCGGCAAAGCTGAACGAATCTTCCGCGGCAACGTTGAACGGCCCCGCAGCGCTGCCGAGCACCGCGCGCGCCACCGCCTCGGCCGCGTCGTCCTCGTGCACGCACTGGAGCTGCGGCTCGGGTCCCCGCGCCTTGACGTAGAACGGCTGCGCCAGCATGCGCCGCAGCAGCGGCTGAGCGTTGGGGCCGACGATCACGTGACAGCGCAGTCGCGCTGCATGCGGGAAGTCCGTGGCCAGCGCCCGCTCCACCGCCGCCTTGTCCTGGGCGTAGGCGAAAGCGGGGAGCGGCGCCAGCGGTGCCTCCTCGGTGAGCCGCCCGCCGCTGCCGTAGACGGCGGCGCTCGAAAGATGCACGAGCCGGCGCACGCCGGCCGCGCGCGCCGCCGCGAACAGTGCGAGCGTGCCGGCGACGTTGATCTCGCGCATGCGATCCCGTGGCATGCGCCCGCGCAGAACCACGAACGCCAGGTGCGCCAACGCGTCGGCGCCGGCGAGCGCGGCGCGGCCGACTTCTCCGCGGAAATCGGCCCGGTGGAACACCACCTTCGGATGCGCGGCGGCCTGCGGGCGCAGGTCGATGGCGCGGATTTCGGTGATGGCGGGCTCGGCGCAGAGCCGCGGCAGGAGCGCGGCGGCCAGCCGGCCCGCCGCGCCGGTGACGACGACCTTCACGCTGACGCAGCGCGCGCGGCGGGGGCGGCGAAGCGCGGCAGCACGTGGGTGGAGAGGCAGGCCAGCGATTCCTGCACCAGCTCGGAGGGCACAGCGCCGGCGCCCACGGCCAGCAGCAGGTGGGTGACGCCGGATTCCTGGTAGACGCGCAGCTTGCGCTCGCATTCGTCCGGGTCGCCGGCGATCACCATGCCGAACGTGTCCAGCAACGTGTAGTTGATCCCCAGCTTCACCAGCGCACGGAAGCGCCCCAGCTCGCGGAAGCGTTCGTAGCCGGGGTAGAGCCTTTCCAGCACCGGCAGGGTGGTGCGGTACAGCTCGCGGTAGAACCAGAGGAAGGCGTCATGGGCAAGCCGCTTGGCGCGCTCGCCGTCCTCCAGGCACAGGATTCCGACGCTCATGCCGGCACGCGCAGGCTCGGGTCCGCGCCACGCGGCGAGGTAGCGCCCGATGTCGTGCCGGACCATGAACCAGGGCTTGAACGGCCCGGCCAGCGCGCCGATGCCCTGCTCGGCCGCCCAGTGGAACGACTCGGGGCTGACCGCGGCGGTCCATAGCGGCGGCGCCGGCCGCTGCAGCGGCTTCGGCAGCACGTCGAGCGCGTCGAAGCGCCAGCGCGGGCCGCGGTGCGTCAGCGGGCCCGGCGCGAAGCTCGCGCGCAGCAGCTGCAGCGACTCGGTCACCAGTTCGCGGCTTTCCGCCATCGAGGCGCCGAACACCGCGAATTCCTCGGGCGAGAAGCCGCGGCCGACGCCCACCTCCAGCCGGCCGCCGGAGAGGATGTCCAGCGTCGCCACCCGCTCGGCCACGTGCACGGGGTGGTGGTAGGGCAGCGGCACGATGCCCAGACCCAGGCGCAGGCGCCGGGTGCGCTGCGACAGCGCCGAAAGCACCATCTCGGGCTTGGACGAGTGGGAATAGCCGCGCATGAAGTGGTGCTCCACCAGCCAGACGCAGCGGAACCCCAGGCGGTCGGCCAGCGCCAGCTCGGCCAGCGCGTCGCGGTAGGTCTCCGCTTCCGAGCGGCCGAGATGCGGCGGAACGGCCAGCTCGTAGAAGAGGTCGAAGTGCATGCGCGCGGGGAGCCGAAGGAAGCCCCGCTATAATGCCAGCCTATGGTCAGGAGTCCAACGTACCGGGTTCATGTCGGCGCCGTCGGCTGGGAGCACGACCACTGGCGCGGCAGCTTCTATCCCGACGACCTGCCCCCGGACTGGCGTCTCGCCTATTACAACCAGTGGTTCGACACCGTGCTGGTGCCGCGCGGCCGCTGGGAGCAGGCGACGCCCGAGGAGCTGCGCCGCTGGTCGGAGGAGACGCTGGACCGCTTCCGCTTCGTGCTGGATCTGGGCGAGCAGCCGCCCAGCGACGCCGACCTGCAGCGGGCGGCGGCGCTCGAGCCCAAGCTGGGCATGTGGTACCCCTGCCCGGGGTCGATGGACCGCGGCGCCGCGCTGCGCTGGATCGAGCCCGGCGAGAGTCTCAAGGAACTGGGCAACCGGGTACGGCAGCTGGCGGACCAGCAGCCGGAGGTCTATCTCATCGGTCGGCGTCCCGACGCCGCTTTCCTCAACCAGGTGGTGACGTTGCTGGAGCTGCTCCAGCTGTGAGCCGCCGGCGCGGTTTGTCCGCACCCCGGTGACCCGCTAGAATCGCCGTTTTTCCCCCGACATTCCGTGCCTTCCGATCATCTGGTCGAAATCCGCGAGCTGGAATTCCGCTACCGGCGCAACCCCATCTTCCAGGGGCTGTCGCTGGATCTCCCGCGCGGGAAAGTGGTGGCGATCATGGGCGGCTCGGGCTCGGGCAAGACCACGCTGCTGCGCCTGATCGGCGGCCAGCTTCGGCCCGCCAGCGGGGACGTGCGGGTCAACGGCCACTCGGTGCCCGGGCTGTCGCTGTCCGAGCTCTACCGGCTGCGGCGGCGCATGGGCATGCTGTTCCAGTTCGGCGCGCTGTTCACGGATCTGTCGGTGTTCGACAACGTGGCGTTTCCGCTGCGCGAGCATACCGACCTGCCGGATTCGCTGATCCACGACCTGGTGCTGATGAAGCTGCACGCCGTGGGGCTGCGCGGCGCGCGGCACCTGATGCCTGCGGAGCTCTCCGGCGGCATGGCGCGGCGCGTGGCGCTGGCGCGCGCCATCGCCCTCGATCCCATGCTGATCATGTACGACGAGCCGTTCACCGGCCTCGACCCGATCTCGCTCGGCATCATCGGCGACCTGATCCGGCGCCTCAACGACGCGCTCGGCGCCACCTCCATCGTGGTGACCCACGACATCCAGGAGTCGCTGCAGATCGTCGACTACATCTACCTGCTCTCGGGCGGCAAGGTGATCGCCCGGGGCACGCCGGACGAGATCAGGCGCTCGGACGATCCCTTCGTCGACCAGTTCATCCATGCCAAAAAGGACGGCCCGGTGCCGTTCCATTACCCGGCGGGGGAATACGAGAGCGACCTGATGGGGGAGCGGCGTGGCTGACGGCGCCGTCAACACCGTCGCGCTGCTGGGCCAGCGCGTGATCGGCTCCGTGATCCGGCTCGGCTACGGCACGCGCTTCTTCCTCAGCATCCTGGCGCAATCGGGAACCAGCTTCCGGCGCTTCCATCTCGTGCTCAAGGAGATGTTCGCGGCCGGCGTGCTGTCGATGGTGATCATCGTGGTCTCCGGCCTGTTCGTCGGCCTGGTGCTGGGCCTGCAGGGTTACGAGACCCTGGTCGATTACGCATCGGAGCAGAAACTGGGTACGCTGGTGGCGCTGTCGCTGCTGCGCGAGCTGGGACCGGTGGTGACGGCGCTGCTGTTCGCCGGTCGCGCCGGCACCTCGATCACCGCGGAGATCGGCCTGATGAAGGCCACCGAGCAGCTCGCCGCCATGGACATGATGGCGGTGAATCCGGTGGCGCGGGTCGTGGCGCCCAGGTTCTGGGGCGGATTCTTCGCCATGCCGCTGCTGGCCGCGATCTTCAGCGCCGTAGGCGTGTTCGGCGGTTACCTGATCGGCGTCGTGTTCCTGGGCGTCGACGACGGCGCCTTCTGGGCGCAGATGCAGGCCGGCGTCGATCTGCGCGACGACGTCCTCAACGGCGTGATCAAGAGCATCGTCTTCGGCGCGGCGGTGACCGCCATCGCGGTGTTCGAGGGCTACGACTGCGAGCCCACCGCCGAAGGGGTGGCGCGGGCCACCACGCGCACGGTGGTGATCTCCTCGCTGTCGGTGCTGGGGCTCGACTACATTCTGACTTCGTTCATGTTCAAGGGGCTCTGACGCCATGGAACGACGCACGATCGACATCTGGGTGGGCCTGTTCGTGATGGCGGGCATCGCCGCGCTGCTGGTGCTGGCGCTCAAGGTGGGCAACGCGGGAACGTTCTTCGCCGGCGACAGCTATCGGGTCACCGCGGAATTCGACAACATCGGCGGCCTCAAGGTGCGCGCCCCGGTGCGCAGCGCCGGCGTGGTGGTGGGGCGGGTGGAGTCCATCGGCTTCGATCCGCAGCGCTTCGTCGCCCGCGTGACGATGGCGATCGAGAAGCGCTACCAGTTTCCCAGGGACACCGGCGCGTCGATCCTGACCTCGGGCCTCCTGGGCGAGCAGTACATCGGCCTCGATGCGGGCGGCGACGATCGGATGCTGGCGGAGGGCGACGTCATCAAGCTCACCCAGTCCGCCGTGGTGCTGGAGAAGATCATCGGCCAGTTCCTCTACGGCAAGGCCGCCGAGGGCGGCAACTCATCCAAGTGAAGGAGCAGACGAAAATGAGCACGTTCATGACACGCTGGCATGGCTTGGCGCTTGGCGGCGCGCTGCTCGCCGCGTCCGCGTCCGCGGCGACGGAAGTTGCGCCTGACGCGCTGGTGCGAAACACCGCCGAGGAGGTGCTGGCCATCGTGCGCCAGGACCAGGCGATCCAGTCCGGCGACAAGAACAAGGTGATCCAGCTGGTGGAGGTCAAGGTGCTGCCGCATTTCGACTTCAGCCGCATGACGCGGCTCGCCGCCGGCAAGAACTGGCGAGCCGCGACGCCGGAGCAGCAGCAGCGCCTGACGCTGGCGTTCCGCGAGCTGCTGGTGCGCACCTACACCGCCGCGTTCACCTCCTACAAGAACCAGACCGTGGAATTCAAGCCGTTCAACATGGAGCCGGCGGCCACCGACGTGACGGTGCGCACCGCCATCGTCCAGCCCGGCGGCCCGCCGCCGATCCCGGTGGATTACAGCATGTACAAAACCGGCGGCAGCTGGAAGGTCTACGACGTCACCATCGAGGGCGTGAGCCTGGTGACCACCTATCGTGGCACGTTCAACGACGAGATCCGCCGGGCCGGCATCGACGGGCTGATCAACAGCCTGGAGCAGAAGAACAGGACGCTTTCGCAGCAGGACGCCGCAGGCGCCCGGCAATGATCCGCGAGGAGGGCGGCGTGCTGCGCCTGGAAGGGCCGGTCACCCACGACAACGCCCGCCAGCTGCTGGAGGAAGGACGCCGCCTGCTGGGCAACCGCGACACGACGGTCGACATCGGCGGCGTCGGCGAAACCGATTCCTGCATCGTCGGACTGCTGCTGGACTGGCGCCGGGCGTGCGCCACGCGCGACCGGCGGCTCGATGTGGCGAATGCGCCGGAGGCGGTGCAGGCTCTGGCGCGGGTCTACGGAGTCCACGAGCTGCTGGGCCTGGGCGGCTGACGCCGGGGCGGCCGGCTGGCATGACCACCGTCATCGAGGTCCGGCAGGTCCGCAAGTCCTACGGCGCGCTGAAGGCGCTGGACGGCGTCGACCTGTCGGTCGAGCAGGGCGAGTTCTTCGCGCTGCTGGGCCCCAACGGCGCCGGCAAGACCACGCTCATCAACGTCATCGCCGGCCTGGCGCGCGCCGATTCCGGCAGCGTGAAGGTCATGGACCACGACGTGGTGACCGGCTACCGTGCCGCGCGCCGTGCGCTGGGCGTGGTACCGCAGGAACTGGTGTTCGATCCCTTCTTCACGGTGCGCGAAACGCTGCGCATCCAGTCCGGCTACTTCGGTCTGCGCCGCAACGGCGACTGGATCGACGAGGTGATCCACCACCTGGATCTCACCGAGAAGGCGGACGTCAACATGCGCGCCCTCTCGGGCGGCATGAAGCGCCGGGTGCTCGTGGCGCAGGCGCTGGTGCACCGGCCGCCGGTGATCGTGCTGGACGAGCCCACCGCCGGCGTCGACGTCGAGCTGCGCCAGGGCCTGTGGAGCTTCGTGCGCAAGTTGAACCGCGACGGCCACACCATCGTCCTCACGACCCACTACCTGGAGGAGGCGGAGACGCTTTGCAGCCGGGTGGCAATGCTCAAGCAGGGGCGCGTCGTGGCGCTGGACAGCACCCGCAACCTGCTGGCCCGCTTCGCGCAGCGCTATCTGAAGCTCAAGCTCGTGCCCGACCAGCTGCCGGCGAGCCTGCACCCGCTGCTGTGCGGCGAGGAACAGGGGCGTTTCGTGCTTTCCCTGGCGGACTACGCCACGCTCGAGAACGTGATGTGCACCCTGCGTGAGGCCGGGGCCCAGGTGCTGGACCTGGAGCTGAAGCAGCCGGACCTGGAAGAGGTGTTCGTGCAGATCATGAGCCGGAGCTGACATGGAAGGCTTCGCGACGCTGTTCTACAAGGAGGTGCTGCGCTTCTGGAAGGTGGCGTTCCAGACCATGGCCGCGCCCCTGCTCACCACGCTGCTCTATCTGCTGATCTTTTCCCACGTGCTAAAGCAGCACGTGCAGGTCTTTCCCGGCGTCTCCTACACCGCGTTCCTGATTCCCGGCCTGGCGATGATGGCGGTGTTGCAGAACGCCTTCGCCAACAGCTCGTCGAGCCTGATCCAGTCCAAGATCACCGGCAACATCGTGTTCGTGCTGCTGCCGCCGCTGTCCTACTGGGACATGTTCCTGGCCTACGTGCTGGCCTCGGTGGTGCGGGGGCTGGCGGTGGGGCTGGGCGTGGTGATCCTCTCGGTCGCCTTCATCAGGGTCCCCCTGCTGCATCCGTTCTGGGCGCTGGCGTTCGCTTTCATGGGCAGCGCCCTGGCCGGCAGCTTTGGCGTCATCGCCGGCATCTGGGCCGAGAAGTTCGACCAGCTGGCGGCGTTCCAGAACTTCGTCATCATGCCGCTCACGTTCCTTTCGGGCGTGTTCTATTCCATCCATTCCCTGCCGCCGTTCTGGCAGGCGGTATCCCACCTCAACCCGTTTTTCTACATGATCGACGGCTTCCGTTACGGCTTCTTCGGCGCCGCCGACGTGCCGCCGCTCGCCAGCCTCGGAATTGTGGGCGGCTGTTTCCTGGCGGTATCATTCCTCACCCTCTGGCTTTTGAAGTCCGGCTACAAGCTGCGGCAGTAGCCGGCGACAAGGTATCGACGATGGTATTTCCCGAAGACGTCAAGAACTATATCGAGAACGGCCTGCCCTGCGACCATGTCGCCGTCGAAGGCGACGGCCACCACTTCGAGGCGGTGATCGTCAGCCCCGAGTTCCGCGGCAAGACCATGGTGCAGCAGCACCAGCTGGTCTACCGCGCGCTGGGAGAGCGCATGCGCGAGCAGATTCACGCGCTCTCGATGAAGACCTACACCCCGGAGGAGTGGGCCGAGCAGGGCTGACGCCCGCGGTCCCCCGATGCAGAAGCTGAAGATCCACGGCGGCGCCGCGCTGGCCGGCGAGATCCGCATTTCCGGCGCCAAGAACGCCGCGCTGCCGATCCTCTGCGCCTCGCTGCTCACTCCCGAGCCGCTGTTCATCGGGAACATTCCGCACCTGCGCGACGTCACCACCAAGCTGGGGCTGCTGGCGCAGATGGGCGTGGAGGTTTCCCTGGACGAGAAGCTGGGTGTCGAGCTGTGCGCCCGCGAGCTCACGCACCTGGTGGCCCCCTATGAGCTGGTGAAGACCATGCGTGCCTCGATCCTGGTGCTGGGGCCGATGTTGGCCCGCTCGGGAGAGGCGCGGGTGTCGCTGCCCGGCGGCTGCGCCATTGGCCTGCGGCCGGTGGACCAGCACATCAAGGGCCTGGAGGCGATGGGCGCGGAGATCCGCATCGACCACGGCTACATCGAGGCCCGCGCCTCCCGGCTCCGGGGCGCGCGCATCGTCATGGACATGGTGACCGTGACCGGCACCGAGAACCTGATGATGGCGGCGACGCTGGCCGAGGGCACCACGGTGCTGGAGAATGCGGCGCGGGAGCCGGAGGTGGTGGATCTGGCCGAGTGCCTCAGGGCCATGGGCGCGCGGGTATCGGGCGCCGGCACCGACGTGATCACCATCGAGGGCGTCGAGCGCCTGCACGGCGCGCGCCATCCCGTGATGCCCGACCGCATCGAGACCGGCACCTACCTGGTGGCGGCGGCTGCGACTCGCGGCGACGTCATGCTGAAGAACACGCGCGGCGACATCCTGGACTCGGTGCTGCAGAAGCTGCGCGAGGCAGGCGCGGCGATCGAGACCGGCGCCGACTGGATCCGGCTGCGCATGCCGGGCAAGCCCCGGTCGGTGAGCCTGCGCACCGCGCCGTATCCGGCGTTCCCCACCGACATGCAGGCGCAGTTCATGCTGCTGGACGCGGTTGCCGACGGCACCGCGGTGGTCACGGAAACCGTATTCGAGAACCGCTTCATGCACGTGCAGGAGCTGCAGCGCATGGGCGCCAGCATCGACGTCGAGGGCAACACCGCGGTGGTGCACGGGGTCGACGCGCTCTCCGGCGCCACCGTCATGGCCACCGATCTGCGCGCCTCGGCGTGCCTGGTGCTGGCCGGGCTGGTAGCGCGCGGCGAAACCGTGGTGGACCGCATCTACCACATCGACCGCGGCTACGAGTGCATCGAGGAAAAGCTCACCCAGCTCGGCGGGCGCATCCAGCGGGTGAACTGAGATTCTTTTCACCACAGAGGCACAGAGAGAACGGCTTTAACCGCCAAGGACGCGAAGGACGCAAAGAAAGAGGGTGAACTCCTTCGCGCCCTTTGCGCTGAAAAGCCTTTCGCTCTTCTCTGTGTCTCTGTGCCTCTGTGGTGGGTCCTGAAAAAGGGAGCGCGTGATGTCCGACCGCAAGTACGGCTTCGGCACCCTGTGCCTGCACGCCGGCCAGATTCCCGATCCGGCCACCGGCGCACGCGCGGTGCCGATCTACCAGACCACGTCCTACGTGTTCGACAGCGCCGACCACGCCGCGTCGCTGTTCAACCTGCAGACCTTCGGCAACGTCTACACCCGCATCATGAACCCCACCACCGCGGTGTTCGA
This sequence comes from Pseudomonadota bacterium, assembly GCA_049322755.1. Lineage (GTDB taxonomy): Bacteria > Pseudomonadota > Gammaproteobacteria > Burkholderiales > UBA6910 > DATIUV01. The sequence goes on from JBMOQX010000053.1 coordinate 71,089, forward strand.
GGAGCGGGTGGCGGCGCTGGAGGGCGGGCGCGCGGCGGTGGCGGCGGCCACCGGCCAGGCGGCGGAGATGACGGCGCTGCTGACGCTGTGCAACGCCGGCGACGAGATCGTCTCGGCCTCCACGCTCTACGGCGGCACCTACACGCTGTTCGGTTTCAACTTCAAGAAGCTGGGCATCGAGGTGAAGTTCGTCGATCCCGAGGACCCGGAGAACTTCCGCCGCGCCATCACGCCGAAGACCCGCTGCGTCTACGCCGAGACGCTGGGCAACCCGCTCATCAACGTGCTGGACATCGAGGCGGTGGCCGACATCGCCCACGGGGCCGGCATCCCGCTGGTGATCGACAACACCGTGCCGTCGCCCTACCTCTGCCGGCCGATCGAGTGGGGCGCCGACATCGTCGTGCACTCGGCCACCAAGTACATGGGCGGCCACGGCACCACCATGGGCGGGGTGCTGGTCGAGTCGGGCAAGTTCGACTGGGGCAACGGCAAGTTCCCGGAGATGACGACGCCGTCGAAGGGCTACCACGGCGTCATTTTCCACGAGACCTTCGGCGACTTCGGCTACACCATGCGCGCGCGCATGGAGGTGCTGCGCACCTTCGGACCGGCCCTGTCGCCGATGAACGCCTGGCTGCTGCTGCAGGGACTGGAGACGCTGCACCTGCGCATGGAGCGGCACTGCGCCAACGCGCTGGCGGTGGCGCAGCACCTCGAGGACCACCCGCTGGTGTCCTGGGTCAGCTATCCGGGGCTGCCGGGCAGCAGGTACTACGACCTGGCCCAGAAGTACCTGCCCAAGGGCGCCAGCGGCCTGCTCACGTTCGGCGTCAAGGGCGGTATGGACGCCGGGGTGAAGTTCATCGAGGCGGCGCAGTTCATGTCGCATCTCGCCAACATCGGCGACGCCAAGACGCTGGTGATCCACCCCGCGTCCACCACCCACCGCCAGCTCACCGAGGAGGAGCAGGTCAAGGCCGGCGTCACGCCCGACATGATCCGCATCTCGGTGGGCATCGAGGACCTCGACGACATCCTCTGGGACATCGATCAGGCGCTGGCGAAGTCGCAGGCCGCGTGATTCCGGCCCGTCCTTCGGCGCCGGGCTACGGCAGGTGAAGCCGCGCAGCCGGGCCATGACCACCGCCCTCTCGATCCTCAACGACACCTTCGGCTACCCGGCGTTCCGCGGCGCGCAGGCCGAGATCATCGACCACGTGGCGGCGGGCGGCGACGCGCTGGTGCTGATGCCCACCGGCGGCGGCAAGTCGCTGTGCTACCAGATCCCGGCGCTGCTGCGGCCGGGCTGCGCGGTGGTGGTATCGCCGCTGATCGCCCTGATGCGCGACCAGGTGGCGGCGCTGGAGGAGGCCGGCGTGCGGGCCGCGTTCCTCAACTCGATGCTGACGGCGGACGAGGCGGCGCGGGTCGAGCGGGGCTTCCTCGACGGCTGCTACGACCTCCTCTACGTCGCGCCGGAGCGGCTGACGACGCCCCGCTTCCTCGACCTGCTGGAGCGGGCGGCGGCGCGCGACGCGCTGGCGCTGTTCGCCATCGACGAGGCCCATTGCGTGTCCCAGTGGGGCCACGACTTCCGCCCCGAGTACCTGCAGCTCGCCGTGCTGGCGGAGCGCTTCCCGCGCGTTCCCCGCATCGCCCTCACCGCCACGGCCGACCAGGTCACGCGCGACGAGATCGCCGCCAACCTGCGGCTTACGCGGGCGCGCATCTTCGTCTCCAGCTTCGACCGGCCCAACATCCGCTACCGCATCGTCGAGAAGGCCAATCCGCGCGCCCAGCTGCTCGCCTTCCTGCGCGGCGAGCACGATACCGAGGCGGGCATCGTCTACTGCCTGTCGCGCCGGAAGGTGGACGAGACCGCCGCCTTCCTCGCGCAGGAAGGCATCCGCGCGCTGCCCTACCACGCCGGCATGGAGGCGGCCGAGCGGGCGCGCCACCAGGACGTGTTCCTGCGCGAGGAGGGCGTGGTGATGGTGGCCACCATCGCCTTCGGCATGGGCATCGACAAGCCGGATGTGCGCTTTGTCGCGCACCTGGACCTGCCCAGGAGCATCGAGGGCTATTACCAGGAAACCGGCCGCGCCGGGCGCGACGGCCTGCCGGCCGATGCCTGGATGACCTACGGCCTGGCGGACGTGGTGCAGCAGCGGCGCATGATCGACGAATCGGAGAGCGATCCGCGCTTCAAGCGGGTGGCGGCGGCGAAGCTGGACGCGCTGCTGGGGCTATGCGAGACCACCGCCTGCCGCCGTGCGCGGCTGCTGGCCTATTTCGGCGAGGAGCGCGGCCCCTGCGGCAACTGCGACAACTGCCTCGACCCGCCCGAGACCTGGGACGGCACGGTGGCGGTGCAGAAGGCGCTCTCCTGCGTCTACCGCACCGGCCAGCGCTTCGGCGCCGGGCACCTGATCGACGTGCTCACGGGCAAGGCCACCGAGCGCATGCGCCAGTGGCGGCACGACGAGCTGCCCACGTTCGGCGTCGGCGCCGACCTGGCGGAAAAGGAGTGGCGCGCCGTGTTCCGGCAGATCACCGCGCTGGGGCTGCTGGCGGTGGACCCCGCCCACGGGGCATTGACACTCACCGACGCGGCGCGTCCGGTGCTGAAAGGCGCGCAGGCGGTCGCGCTGCGCCGGCTGGCTGAGGGGAAGAAGGCCGCCAGGCCGCGCAGCCGCCGCATCGACGCCGAGCTCTCCGGCGAGGAGCAGCAGCTATGGGAGCGCCTGCGCGCCTGGCGCGCCCAGACCGCCAAGGCCCACGCCGTGCCGGCCTACGTCATCCTGCACGACGCCACGCTGCTGGAGATCGTGCACGGCCGCCCCCGCACCGCCGCCGACCTGCGCCGCATTCCCGGCATCGGCGAGCGCAAGCTGGAGAATTACGGCGCGGCGCTGCTGGAGGTGGTGGAGGGGAAAGGGCAGCGGCCGCGTGGATAATGCTGCGCCGCCGCCGTCCTGCCCGTGGGTCGCGTCTGGCGCCGAAAATTCCACCATCAACGAATTGCCGGATTCCTCAGCGTCAGCAGCGCTTCCAGGATCTCGGCGCCCTCGGTGTTGCCCGTGGGCTCGGGGCGCCGGGGAGCCGGGGCTGACCACAGCGCGTCGAGCATTTCTGCGACCGCTCCCGATTCCAGCTCGTCGCGGCTGACCACGCGCACCCGGGTGTGGGTTTTCAGCCACTCCAGCAGGTGCGGCGCCTCCGGCCAGTCGGGGCGCTCCAGCGTCAGCACCGGCACCCCCGCACACGCGGCTTCGACGAAGGTGCCGTAGCCGGGCTTGGTGACGACGGCGTCGGTGGAGGCGACGAGATCGCCGAACGACCAGCCGAGCGACTCGAAGGCCGTCGCGTCTGGACGCCGCGCGTGCCAGTCCCGCGGCACCAGCCAGCCCAGGCCGTCGCGTGAAGGCCAGCGTCCGATGTCGAGCCGCGTCGGGATGCCGCCCAGTGCCACCAGCACGACGCGCGCGTTCGCGTCTACGTCCAGTCGCTCGCGCAGCTCAGACCGCCGCTCCCGGCCGAGCCGCGCCACCGGCCCGATGATCGGCCCCGCGATCTCCGGCATCGGCATCCCCGGCGTGAGCTTGAGGAACAGGCTGGCGCTCCGGTAGGCGTTCAGCATCTGCTGGCGGACGGCGCCCGTGCCGGGCAGGTGGCCGCAGTAGCGCCGGTAGATCTCCGCCCAGTGGAACGATCCCAGCGCGGCAGCCGGCACGCCGGCCGCGCCCGCCGCCGCCAGCGAGAGGTAGCCCATCGCCGAGAGCACGAGGTCGGGCCGCAGGGCGCGGATCGCGGCGGCGTCTTCGGCAACTCGCGCGGCCCAGTCGGCGTGCAGATCGGCGTAGGCGCGGGCCGTCGCCGCGACGTCGACGCCCAGCGCATCGCGCATGACGGGGACGATGTCGCCCGTGCGCCCGATGTGCTGGAACTCGCCGGCCAGGTGCGCCGCCAGCACCGCCGCCGGCAGCGGGCTGCGAACGGTCAGGCGCAGCTCCGGGAGCGATGCGCGCAGCACGTTGACCACCGGCGCCGCCTGCGCCAGGTGGCCGTAGCCGTGGGGGGAGACGTCGAGGAGCAGTCGCATCGGCAGCCGGGCGGAATTTTACGCCTAGAATGGAACCGAACCCCGGAGACGCTGCGGGAGCGGGACGATGGAGTTGCTGGGCATGGCGTTTGACGACGCCGGACCGCCGCGGGAACGGCTGCGCCGCGCGTTCCTGGCGCCCGAGAGCGAGCGCATCCTCGACTTGGCGCGGGAGGCGATGCTGGACGAGCCCCGGCGCGAGGCGGTGCGGGCCCGCGCGGCGGCACTGGTGGGCGGGGTGCGCAGGCGGCAGGGCGAGTCCGGGCTGGACGCATTCCTGCGCGAGTACGATCTGTCGTCGCAGGAGGGGGTGGTGCTCATGTGCCTGGCCGAGGCGCTGCTGCGCATCCCCGACGACGCCACCGCCGACAGCCTGATCCGCGACAAGCTGCCGCAGGGCGACTGGGAAAGGCACCTGCGGCGATCACCGTCGTTCTTCGTCAATGCGTCGACGTTCGGCCTGCTGCTCACCGGGCGCCTGGTCCGGCTCGAGACCGAGCCGGGCGGCGTGCTGACCGGGGCGCTGAAGCGCATCGCCAGCCGCGGCGGCGAGCCGCTGGTGCGGCGGGCGCTGCGGGCGGCGATGGCGATCCTTGCCCGTCAGTTCGTGATGGGTGAGACCATCGGCGACGCGCTGGAGCGCCGCGATCCGTCGCCGCTTACCCGCTATTCGTTCGACATGCTGGGCGAGGCGGCGCTCACCGCCGCCGACGCGGAACGCTACCGCGCGGCGTACGCGGCGGCGATCGACGCCCTGGCGGCGGCCGGTGCTGGCGGCGGCATCCGGGCGCCGCTGGGACTCTCGATCAAGCTCTCCGCACTGCACCCCCGCTACGAGTTCTCGCAGCGCGAACGGGTGCTGGCCGAGCTGGTGCCGCGGCTGGCGGACCTGGCGGCCAAGGCGCGCGACGCCGGGCTGGTGGTGACGCTGGACGCGGAGGAAAGCGAGCGGCTGGAGCTGATGCTGGAGGTCTACGCCGCGGTGTTCGCGCGCGCAGAACTCGCCGGATGGGAAGGTTTCGGGCTCGCGGTGCAGGCCTACCAGAAACGGGCGCCGGAAGCCGTCGACTGGCTGGCCGAGCTGGCGCGGGGGGCGGGCCGGCGCGTTCCGCTGCGGCTGGTGAAGGGCGCGTACTGGGACACCGAGATCAAGCGCGCGCAGGTGCTGGGGCTGGATGGCTATCCCGTGTACACCCGCAAGCGGCACACCGATGTCTCCTATCTGGCGTGCGCGCGGCGGCTGCTGGCGGCCGAGGACGCCTTCTTCCCCCAGTTCGCCACCCACAACGCGCACACCATCGCCTGGATCCTGGAGCACAGCCGCGATCCCGCGCGCTTCGAGTTCCAGCGACTCCACGGCATGGGCGAGGCGCTGTACCGTGAAGTGCAGGCGCTCGCCCCGATCCCGTGCCGCGTCTACGCGCCGGTGGGCAGCTTCGACGCGCTGCTGCCTTACCTGGTGCGGCGCCTGCTGGAGAACGGCGCCAACACGTCGTTCGTCAACCGCATCGGCCAGCCGGACGTGGCGATGGAGCGCCTGACCGAGGACCCGGTGGAACGGGTGCGCCGCGACGGCGGCGCGCCGCACCCGGCGATCCCGCCGCCGCTGCGGCTGTTCACCGACCGCCTCAATTCCCGCGGCATCGGCTTCAGCGATCCGGTCGCGCTGGCGCAGCTGGAGCGCGGCGTGCGCCGGGCGCTGGAGCAGCCCTGGCGCGCGGCGCCCATCGTCGGCGGCGAGGTCGGGAAGGGTGAAGGAAGGGCGGTGCGCGATCCCGCCGACCGGCGCCGCACCGTCGGCCAGGTGGTGGAGGCGTCGGACGCCGCCGCGGAGCGGGCGCTGCGGCTCGCACGCGCGGCCGCGCCGGGATGGGCGGCGACGCCGGCGGAAGAGCGGGCCGCCATCCTGCGTCGCGCGGCGGACCGGCTGGAGGCGAGCCGCGACGAGCTGATGGCGCGCATCGCGCGTGAGGGCGGCCGCACCCTGCCCGACGCGCTGGGCGAGGTCCGGGAAGCGGCGGATTTCTGCCGCTACTACGCCCGCGAGGCGAAGCGGCTCCTGGGCGAGGAGCTGGAGCTGCCGGGTCCGACCGGAGAGGCCAACCGGCTGCGGCTCGCCGCGCGCGGCACGTTCGCGTGCATCAGCCCGTGGAACTTCCCGCTGGCGATCTTCGTCGGTCAGATCGCCGCCGCGCTGGCAGCCGGCAACTGCGTGGTGGCAAAGCCGGCGCCGCAGACGCCGCTGACCGGCTTCCGCGCGGTCGAGCTGCTGCTGGAAGCCGGCGTCCCGCCCGGGGTGCTGCACTTTCTCCCCGGCGGCGGCGATCTCGGCGCGCGGCTGGTGGCCGACCCCGCGGTCGACGGCGTCGCCTTCACCGGATCGGTGGCGACGGGCCGCGCGATCGCCGCCGCGCGGGCGCAGCGCCCGGGGCCGCTGATCCCGCTGATCGCCGAGACCGGCGGCCTGAACGCGATGATCGTGGACAGCTCCGCCCTCGCCGAGCAGGTGGTGGCGGACGCGCTCGCCTCCGGCTTCAACAGCGCCGGCCAGCGCTGCAGCGCGCTGCGCCTGCTGTTCATCCAGGAAGACGTCGCCGAGCGGACGCTGGATCTGCTCGCGGGCGCCGCCGCCGAACTGCGCCTGGGCGATCCGCTCGATCTTGCCACCGACGTCGGCCCGGTGATCGACGAAGCGGCCCGCGAGCGGCTCCAGCGGCACGCCGCGCGGATGGAGCGGGAGGCGCGCCTCGTCGGCCAGGCGGCGCCGCCGGCCGCGCCGCACGGCGTCTTTTTCGCGCCGAGGATCTTCGAGATTCCCTCGCCCGCCAGCGTCCGGGAGGAGGTGTTCGGGCCGATCATGCACGCGCTGCGCTGGAAGGCCGGCGAGCTGGACCGGGTGGTGGACGCGGTCAACGCCACCGGCTACGGCCTCACGCTGGGCGTGCACAGCCGCATCGAGGCCCACGTGCGGCAGGTGATCGCGCGCGCCCGCGTGGGCAACTGCTACGTGAATCGCAACATGATCGGCGCTGTCGTCGGCTCCCAGCCCTTCGGCGGCGAGGGGCTGTCCGGCACCGGCCCCAAGGCCGGCGGACCGTACACGCTGCCGCGCTACGCGGTGGAACGGGCGGTGTGCGTCAACACCGCGGCGGGCGGCGGCAACCCGGATCTGCTGCGCCAGGCGGACGACGACTAGGTCATGCGGGGCTTGCGGTTGCGGAAAAGCATGCGCCTGAGATGGCCCGCGAGGCAACGCCGATCGTGTCAAGCGGCTCAGTATGCTTTCAGCGCAGCCGGCTACGGAACCTCACGAGAGTCAAGACCACGCCGCCCGATGCGAGGAGCAGCAAAGACGCCGGCTCCGGGACGGTGTTCTGCGTTTCTATTTGCACCCTTGCCACAAAGTTATGGTTTTGTCCAAACACCGGGAAGTTGTCCGCAGCCGCCACTGCGATCAGGTTGACGCCCTGAACGAGAAACGAAGCAACGTCGATCGGTCCGAAATTCTGCGCAAAGCCGTTATGGTCACTGAACACGAGACTGCCGTTCACGTAGATGTCGGCGTCATCGTCTACTCCGCCGCTCAGGACGGCAGACGATACCGGATCCGATATCGTGAACGTCTTTCTCAGCCAGGCGAATTGTGTGGCCGAAAATTGTCCGTCGTACCAGATGCAATCCGCACCGCTTTGGCACGCAGGGACGTTTACGGTTGCGTTGATCCAGCCTGTCGTGTCGAACGACGCATCGGAATTCCATGCGGGAGCCGGGGCCGAGTTCGTCGCGAGCCACGAACTATCGGTATTGACAGTCAAAAGCGTGGCAGTCGCTGGGGACGCAGCCGCCATTGTCATCGCGAAAGCGAGTGGGAGCACCTTCGCCCGTGCGATTCCTTTTAGGAAAGTGTGCTCACGGTTGTCGTTCGAATGCGGAGAATTCCAAGTTTTGTTCATTACGCGACCCCCCTTTTCCATTGAGGCGTTTGTCCGCTTTCCTAAGTCCCTTCGAAAAACCATGGGCTTGCGATGACGTGGAGGCAAGATTGGTACCAAAACCATATGTCATTGATGTATATGTTCTTATTATCCATGACGCCGGAAAGGGTGTCGGTGTGTAAAAAAAATCGGCAGAATTGCAGCTTGGCGGACAGCGCAAATAATGAACGAAGAGACAGATGACATCCGCGATTTGGGAAGCAACGGCCTGCGTTCAACAGGTTGTAAGCGCCGTGAGCGCCGAACCGGGGTTTGAATCGGTGTAAGGAAGCCCGACAACTTTATGCGCGCGCCATGTCGGATGCCGACGTCATTTCACGCTGTTTCGTCACGGTAGCCGGTTTCGACACGAAACAATGATAGGAAGATCGATTTCGCGTGCTTCAGCGGTTCACGCCGGCCACAACCATTGCGCGTCCACCGCGTCTGACCCGGTCCGCGGCGCGACGGTAGGCTGACCGCTTTTTTCTCACTGGCGGGAGCAGTCCATGGCCGGCACCGGGCCGCTGCAGGGCATCAAGGTGATCGAGCTCGGCACGCTGATCGCAGGCCCGTTCTGCGGCCGGCTGCTGGCCGAGTTCGGCGCCGAGGTGATCAAGATCGAACCGCCGGGCGAGGGCGACCCGCTGCGCAAGTGGCGCAAGCTCCACAACGGCACCTCGCTGTGGTGGTACGTCCAGGGCCGCAACAAGAAGTCGGTGACGGTGAACCTGCGCAGTGCCGAGGGCCAGGAGATCGTGCGCCGCCTGGCCCGCGACGCCGACATCGTGGTGGAGAACTTCCGCCCCGGCGCGATGGAGAAATGGAACCTGGGCTGGGAGCGGCTTTCCGCCGTGAACCCCGGCCTGGTGATGGTGCGCATCTCGGGCTACGGCCAGACCGGGCCGTACCGCGACCGGCCCGGCTTCGGCGCCATCGGCGAGTCGATGGGCGGGCTGCGGCATCTCACCGGCTTTCCCGACCAGCCGCCGGTGCGGGTGGGCGTTTCCATCGGCGACTCGATCGCGGCGCTGCACGGCGCGATCGGCGCGTTGATGGCGCTGCGCCACCGCGAGGTCAACGGCGGCAAGGGACAGGTGGTGGACGTGGCGCTCTACGAGTCGGTGTTCAACCTGATGGAGAGCCTGCTGCCGGAGTACGACCTGACCGGCTTCGTGCGCAACCGCAGCGGCTCGTCGCTGCCGGGGATCGTGCCCTCCAACACCTATCCGTGCCGCGACGGCAAGTACGTCGTGATCGGCGCCAACGCCGATTCCATCTTCAAGCGCATGATGACCGCCATCGGGCGCCTGGACCTGGCCGACGACCCGGAGCTGAAGCACAACGATGGCCGCGTTGCCCACACCGAGCGCATCGAGACGGCGATCTCCGACTGGACCCGCGCCCACGATCTGGAGCACGTGCTCGACGTGCTGGAGAAAGCGGACGTGCCATCGGGGCGCATCTACGACATCGCCGAGATCGTCGCCGACCCCCACTACCGGGCGCGCAACATGTTCGAGCAGGTGCGGCTGCCCGACGGCCAGCCGCTCAAGCTGCCGGCGATCGTGCCCAAGCTCTCCGGTACCCCGGGTCAAACCGAGTGGGTCGGTCCGGCGCTGGGCGAGCACACCGATGCCGTGCTGGGAGCGCTCGGTTACGACGTGGCGGCGCGCGCCGCGCTGCGGGCCGCCGGTGTCGTGTGACGGCGGCTACGCGGCGTCGCTGAAGATCACCACGCCGCCCAGCTCGGGCGGCGCCGTCACCGCGATCGCGCGCTCGCCGAACGGGTGCGTCGCGAACTTGCCGTCGTGCAGCACCCGCTTCGTTTCCCTGAGATCGGAGCTCAGCAGCACGTAGCCGGCGACCCACGGTAGCGCCGGCGGCTTCAGGTTGAGCGCCTGCCCGGTGGCCTCCGGGCCCCAGATCAGCACGTTGCCGCGGGCGCTCGTGAGCCGCCAGCCGCGCGCCTCGCGCTCGGGGCCGAGGCCGGTGAAACGGCGGTAGCGCCCGGCGGCTTCGTCCGGGTCCTGGACGCAGAGGATCACGCTGCGCAGGCCCACCGCGCGGTTGCGGTGGGCGAGCCAGCGGTTTTGCCACACCAGCTGCGGCGTGTGGTGGCGGCAGAACTGGATGCGCCCTTCGGGCATGGTGCCGGGCGGCACGCGCACCACGGTGAAGCGCGCGGTGTCTTCGCCTTCGGGCGTCCCGATCCGCCGCTGCAGCGCCACCGGGTGCAGCGGGTTGAACTGCTCCCGAGCGAGGCGGGTATGATCGCCGTCCGGATCCTGAGTGCCGAACGCCACCAGGTGAACACCGACGTAGCGCGCGATGGCGGCGTTCAGCTGCGCCGCCATCGGCGTGTCGGCGAGGGGGGAGAGGAACTCGACGTACCCGCGCCGGAACATGACGCAGCGGTTGCCGGTGCCGGCGGGCGCCAGCGGGCCATCCGCTTCCGTGCGGTGCTGCTGCTCGGAGAACGGAGTCACCGTGAAGCCCAGGCGCTCCAGCGCCTTGCGCGCGGCCTCGGGATCGGGGACGAAGTGGGCGACGTGATCCAGGTTCAGCTCGCCGGGCCCGGGCAGCTGGGCGCGGACCACTGCGGGAAGCGGCTCTGCCGCCGGCTCGGCCTGCGCGGCAGGCGCGTCTTCCCTCGGCCGCCGGGGCGCCTGCGGCGCGGCGTCTTCGACGGGCTCGCCGGCGGTTTCGGTCATGGGCGATGCGGGGCGCCGCCGGTCCGGCGGCAGACGAAGTCGATTTCCACCAGCGCGCCGCGGGCGAGGCCGGCGACGCCGACGCAGGTGCGCGCCGGGCGGCGGTCCTCGGGGAAATACTGCGCGTAGACGGCGTTCATCGGCACGTAGTCGCGTTCAAAATGGGTGAGGAAGACGCGCGCGCTTAGCACGTGCTCGAAGTCGAGGCCGATGCCGGCGAGCACTGCGCCCAGGTTCTCCAGCACCTGGCGCGTCTGCGCCTCGATGCCTTCCGCCAGCGGGCCGCCGGGATCGTGCGTGGCGAACGGCATCTGCCCGGTGACGAACACCCAGCCGTCCGCCTCCACCGCGTGGGAGAAGGGGGCCACCGGGTCCGGCGCGCCGCCCACCATGTGGCGGATGATGTCGTTCATCAGTAGCCCCTCGCGCGGTTGACGCGGTTCTTGAGCGGCTTGCCCGCCAGCAGTCGGGCCAGGTTGTCGAACACCAGGTCCATCGTGTGGGCCATGTAGCGCTCGGCGTCGTCCGACGAGACATGCGGCGTGATCACCAGGTTGGGAGTGTCCCACAGCGGCGAGTCGGCGGGCAGCGGCTCCCTCGGGAACACGTCCAGGACGGCGCCCGCCAGTCTGCCCGCGGCCAGCCGCTCGCGCAGCGCGTCGTAGTCCACCACCGCGGCGCGGGCGATGTTCATAACGCTCGCGGTGGGCGGCAGCAGGTCGAGCCGGCGCGCGTCCAGCAGGTTGCGGGTCTCGGCGGTGAGCGGGGTCGCGACGACGACGAAATCCGCTTTCGGCAGCACGCGGTCCAGCTGCGCCGGCTTCGCCACCCGTTCGGCGTAGCGCGACGCCTTGCCGCTGCGACGCACGCCGATCACGCGGATGCCGAGCCGGCGGGCGGCGTGGGCGGCGGACTCGCCCATGTCGCCGAGTCCGATGATGACGGCGGTCTTGCCCTCCGCCGGCGTGGTGAAGATCTGTTGCCAGCGCCGCTGCCGCTGGTTGGTCAGGATCTGCGGCATGCGATCGTTCAGCATCACGAACGCCATGGTGGCGAACTCGAACGCCTTCCGGCGATGGACGCCGCTGTTGTTGGTGAAGGCGACGTTGCGCGGCAGCCAGTCCAGCGGAAACCACTGGTCGATGCCGGCGCCGGTGGCGTGGATCCACTGCAGGCGCGGTGCCAGCTCCGAGAGGCGCTCCCGCGCCGGCGGGTTCGAGCCCACATAGACGTCGGCCGTTCGCAGCGCCTTGGCGAGCTTGTCGCCGTCCCAGCCGATGGAAACCTTCACGCGGCGGGCGAGCTTCGGGTGCCGCCGGGCCGCGGCCCGGTACACGGCCTCGGTCATGTGGAACACCGGGGCCTTGCTGCTCACGTTCTCGAGATGCACGTGCAAACGACTGCCGGCCATGTTTCCGCCTGAGGAAAAAACGCGCAGTGTAACGGGAGTCAGAGCGGCAGCACCAGCATGGTGACCACGCGCGCCGAATCGCACGCTGCCACCCGGCGCCGGAGACGGGCCTCGCCGCCGTCGAACACGATCTCGTCGAGAAAGCGGCCGGCGGCGAACAGCTCCTGGGTGCCGTCCTGCCACGTGCGCACCACCATGAAGTTGGTCTGCGCCACGAGGGCGCCGCCGCTGCGGCCGGTGACTTCGGTCGGGCCCAGCAGGTGGCGGTAGCCGTGGGGCTGGAACACGTTGGCCTCGCGGATCGCGCCGACGCGGTCCTTCAGCATGTCGCGGTTGTCGCAGAACATGACGCCGATGGGCCGGCCCAGGCGGTGGTCCTCGCGGGAGATGATCTGGTAGAAGCCACGCTCGGTGAAGAATTCCGGCCACTCTTCCAGCCGGTCCTCGTCGATGGCGTGGGCGTAGCGCACCATCAGCCGGGCGACGGCTGCCAGTTCGGCCTCCGTCGCCGCCGCGTCGCCGGTGGGGATCACCGCGTGCAGGACGCTAGACATGCATCAGCTCCCGGTAGCGTTTCCAGAAGCCGCGCACCGAGGTCTCGGTGGCGCGGGTGGCCTGGGGGCCGACGCCCTTGCCGCCCATCTCGATCACCGCGACGTTGTCGAGATCGCCGCGGATGCCCTGCTGGACGAAGCTGCCGATGGCGCCGTCTTCCATCGACACCAGCCCGGCGGGGCCCACCAGATTGCTCTGCTTCACGCGCACCGCGGTCTGCTCCGGCGTGTCCTCCTCGAAGCCGAGCAGGGTCCACACCAGCTCGCACTCGCCCGGACCGCGGGTGATGATCTGGCGCGTGCCGAGGGAGTTCATGATCTGCTGCAGCACGAAGCCGGGGAAGATGCTCTGGATGGCGTTGGTGATCTGGTCCTCGTACTCCATCCACTGGTCGATGAGCGACGGGTCGTTGAGGCCGTAGTCTTCCTTCATCGCCCGCAGAATGCCCGAGCTGTAGGCGGCGTCGCCCCGGTCGGTATAGCGTTTGGTGAAGGTGAGGTGGTGCCAGCTGCGCTCGTCCTGGCGCGTGCCGCCCTCGGCCGACAGACGGTTCAGCTTGAAGGTGGAGAAGAACGCGTGCAGCAGGCTGGGATGGTAATTGTCGCGGCTGTTCTCGATGTAGAGCTTCCAGTTGTTGTGCATCCACTGGCTGTAGCGGCCGAGGATCTTCACCTTCCCGTGAAGGGTGCGCTCGATGTGCTGCACCATCACCGGCCCCAGGTAGTCGGCGAGCGGCGGCGTGTCCTCGGCGAAGGTGCCGAACACCAGGCCGCGCAGCGTCTCCACGCGCAGCCGTCCGAGGCGATGCCGGGACTTGTCGAAATCGTCGGGCATGCCGCCTTTCTGCTGGATGCCCTTCTCGAAGGCGACGCTCTTCAGGTTGCCGTCGAAGTCGTAGATCCAGTTGTGGTAGGGGCACACCAGGTTCATGCGCGGCCGGTGGCCGCGGGTGTCGTAGCAGATGATGGAGCCCTTGTGGACGCAGCGGTTCACCAGCGCCGCGACGCCGCCGTCCTCCTTGCGCGCGACGATCACCGGCGTGTCGCCGACCCGGGTGGTGATGTAGTCGCCCGGACCGGGGATCTCCACTTCCAGGCACAGGAAGTTCCAGGTCGGGCCGCGGAAGATCAGGTCCTGCTCCCAGGCGTAGATCTCGGGATCGCCGAAGACCTGCAGCGGCACGCGGGTGATGCCCTCGTCGGGCCAGCGCAGAAGCTCGGCCATCGGCCGGGCGGCAACGGCTTGGCTCATGGTTTCCTCCTCGAACGGCGCAGCGGCGGCGCCGGCGGCGCGGGGAGCGCTACCGGCCCATCATGACCTTGGCCTTCTTGAACGGCTCCGGATCGAAGGCGCTGTCCGGCACGTCCTTCCTCACCGAGCCCGACTTGCGGAACACCTCCACCATGCCGCGCATCATGGTCAGATCGCGCGGCTCCATGCTGGCGACGTAGATGCGCGGCCACTGGCTGGCGTAGGCCTTGGCCTGGGCCGGCTTCAGGTTGGCGCGTTTCTGCAGGATCTCCGCCACCTTGTCCGTGTTCTTCTCGCCCCACTCGGTGGCCTTGATCATGCCGGCGACGAACTTGGCGGCCGCCTCCGGATTCCTGGTCAGGTAGTCGGTGTGCATGATGCCGATGCCGATCACCGGCGCCGCGGCACCGCCGGTCAGCTTGCGCCACTCGTCGACGTAGCCGCCGAGCCGGCGCAGCTTGGTCTGGTCCTGGATCGAGGAAATGGTGGTGGCGCGCAGGGCGGAGGCGGCGATGTCGCCCTGGCTGAGGAACGCCGCCAGCCTGGGCTCGTTGCCGCCCACCACCTCATAGTCGCCGGGCTTGAGGCCGTAGTTGCCCTGCAGCAGCGCCACCGCCAGCGCGTGCGTGGCGCTGCCCGGCGGCGACATCCCGATCTTCTTGCCCTTGAACTCGGCCATCGACTTGATCGGCGACTTCTCCAGCACCACGAAGTCCACCGCGGCGATCTGGGTGGCGAGGATGATCTTGATCGGCACGCCGTCGGCGGCGATGTTGAACGCGCCGGCAGCGCTGGCGCCGAAGGCGACGTCGATGGACTGCGTGACGATGGCGCGGGTCGGGCCGTTCACGTCGGAGAACTTGACGTATTCGACGTCGAGCCCTTCCTTCTCCAGGAACTTCATCTCCTCCAGCACCGAGCCGAAGCCGACGCTGACGCCGCTGGTCCAGTAACCCAGCTTGATCTTGTCGGCTGCAAGGGCCGGCGCGGCGATCATCGTCAGGCCGGCCAGCAGCAGGACGGCGCGCAGTCGTTTCACGAGCATTTATCTTCCCTCCAACACGGGTTGCGACGAGCTGAAAACACGGCAGACGCCCGGCACGGGTGCCCGGATGCCTCCCCCGAAGTCAGCCGCGGGGCGCTGCCAGCGGCCTTGGTTGCGCGTGCGGGTGCGCCTTCACGTCTCCTGCACGTCCTTTTTCCAGCGGAACAGGTGATTCTCCAGCGGCCGCAGCACCCCCATCTCCAGCACCGCCATCATCACCACCAGGGTGATGGTCCAGGCGAACACCTGGTCGGTCTGGATCAGGTCGGCCGCCTGCTTGAGCTTGTAGCCCACGCCGCTCGATGCGCCGAGGGTTTCCGCCACCAGGCTCACGCGCCAGCCGAAACCGAACGCGAGGCGCGATCCGGAAAAGAAGTACGGCAGGATGGTGGGCACGTAGATCTTGAGCATCACCTTCAGCTTGGTCATCCGCAGGGAATTCGCCAGCTCGATGTAATCGGCGTTGACGGTGCGCGTTCCCTGCCAGACGTTGGTGATGATGAGCGGCATCGCCGTCATGTAGACGACGAAGATGGTGGTGGCGTTGGAGATCCCGAACCAGATGATGGCGAAGATGGCCCAGATCGCCGACGAGACCGTGTTCATGATCGGCAGGATGGGCTCGAAGAAGGTGCCCACCTTCTTGTTCGAGCCCATCAGGATGCCGAGCGGCACGCCGGTGGCCGCCGCCAGCAGGAAACCTACCAGGACGCGGTAGAGCGTGATGCCCAGGTGCTGCGCCAGCTCGCCGCTGGCGGCGATGAGCTGGAACGCCTCCAGCACCCGCGGCGGGCCCGGCAGGATGTAGTGCGGCGAGCCCAGCGACAGCACCCACCAGACGGCGACGATCAGGCCCACCAGGCCGAGCCGCTGCCAGGCGGCGCCGATACGGCTGCCGCGCCCGGGGCGGATGACGCCGGCGGCGGCGCTCACGCGTCCTCGCCCTTTGCGTCGGCGCCGATGAGGCCGCGCATGTGCTGGATGTGCCGGATCATGTCCGGCGCCGTGTAATCCCGGGGCCGCGGCACGTCCAGTTCGACGATCTCGTGCACCCGCCCCGGGCGCGGCGCCAGCACCACCACGCGGTCCGCCAGCACCGCGGCCTCCTCGACGTCGTGGGTGACGAACACGATGGTCATGTGCAGCATCCCGTGGATGCGCAGCAGTTCTTCATGCATCTGCACCCGGGTGAGCGCGTCCAGGCGCGAGAACGGCTCGTCCATCAGCAGGATCGACGGCTCCCGCACCAGGCTGCGGGCGATGGCCACGCGGCTGCGCATGCCGCCGGAAAGCTGGTGCGGGAACGCGCTCTCGAAACCCTGCAGCCGCACCAGCTCCAGCGCCGCACGGGCCCGCCGCGCGCGCTCGGCCCGGGGCATGTCGCCCGATTCCAGGGCGAACTCCACGTTGCGCTGGGTGGTGCGCCACGGCAGCAGGCGGTCGTCCTGGAATACGTAGCCGATCTTGTCCCGGCCGCTGAACCGCCGCGACGGCACGCCCTCGATGCAGACCTGGCCGGACTCCGCCTCCAGCAGCCCGGCGACGATGTGCAGCAGCGTGCTCTTGCCGCAGCCCGACGCGCCCAGAATGGCCAGGATGCCGTGCTGCGGAACCTCGAAGCTGATGTCCTTGAGGACGTGCAGCTCGCCACCGTCGCGCGTCGTGAACCACTTGTTGATGTGGCCGAGCGAGATCGCGGGCGGCTCGGAAGGCGCGTCCGCGGATCGCGGATTTTCGTTCACGGCGAGTGTCGGGCTCAGCAACGTTTGCTCCGTGAGTCGTTCGGAAACGCCGGGACGGCAGCGTCCGACCAGCGGACCGAGCTGCGATTCAAGTTCTGTGCCAAATGCGCCAAGACCCGCGGGGCCGCTTCGCGCATGCTCGTCGGCGTCGGCGCCCGGCTGCCAGTTTCGCACCAAACCCGTGCGCGGAAAAGCTGCACTGCACTGCGCGGATGCGCCGCGCGCCGCATCCGCGAGGGCGGCCCCGGCGCGCGTCAGCTCTTGGGCGGCGCCGTGTAGTAGGTGCCGCGGCCGCTGGCGACGGGCGCGCCTTCCTGGTCCAGCACCTCGCCCTCCGCGACCGTGAAGGTGCTGCCCAGCTTCACGATCCGGCCGCGCGCGGTGAGGTTGCCCGGCATCGCGGCGCGGTGATAGTCGACGCGCATGTCCACGGTGGGGAACGGCCGGCCCAGCTTGGTGGCGATGGCCCAGTCCGCAGCCAGGTCCACCAGCGCCGCCAGGATGCCGCCATGGGTATAGCGGCGTTCCGGGTTCACCACGAACTCCTCGCGCCAGGTGGCGATGACCTCGATGGTGCCCTCGCCGAAGCTGTTGACCTTCAGCCCGAGCCACTGGTGGTAAGGCCCGCGGGTGATCATCGCCTGGAGTTTGTCCAGCGTCAGCGCCTCGTCAGCCATGCGTCGCTCCTGTGCGTTTGGAATCGGCGGCGGGGCCCGCCTGCGCCGCCAGCCGGCGCAGCGCGTCCTTGTCCACCTTGTTGGTTCCCGCCAGCGGCATGCGCTCGAGAAAGAACACCCGCCGCGGATGCTGGTAGGCGGGGCCGTTGGCGAGCGCGAAGGATTTGATCGCGGCCTCGTCGAGCTGCGCGCCGGCCCGCGGCACGACGAAGGCAAAGGGGACGTGGCCCTTGGTTTCGTGGGCGAACGGCAGCACCACCGCCTGGCGCACGTCGGGATGGCGCTCCAGCAGCGACTCCACCTCCACCGGGAAGATGTTCTCGCCGCCGCAGACGAACATGTCGTCGGTGCGGCCGACGAAATAGTAGAAGCCCTCGGCGTCGCGGCGGAACACGTCGCCGGTGTGAAACCAGCCGTCGCGCAGGCGCTTCGCGGTCTCCTCCGGCAGGTTGTGGTAGGCGAGCAGCAGGCCGGGGTTGCGCACCAGCAGCTCGCCCTCGTCGGGGCTCGGGCTGCCGATCAGCTTCGCCTCGGTGCCGGGATAGGGCACGCCCACCGAGCCCAGCGGCCGCGACCTGCCTTCGGGGTGCGGCCCCAGCGGCACCGGGCCCGCCTCGGTGATGCCGTAGTTGAGCAGCAGCTCGGCGTCGGGAAACGCGTGCGCCAGGTCTTCCAGCAGCTGGCGCGACGCCGGCGCCGAGCCCATCATCACGGTGCGCACCGAGGACACGTCGGTGCGCGCCAGCAGCTCCTTGTGCGCCAGCACCATCGCCATCATGGTGGGCACGCCCGAGATCACCGTGCAGCGGTAACGGCCGATGGCCTGGATGTAGCGCTCGGCGTGGAACTGCGGCATCAGCGGCAGCATGGCGCCGGCGGTCAAGCCCTGCTTGATCGCGTTGAGGGCGTTCTTGTGATAAAGCGGCGCCGCCACCAGGATCACGTCCGCCGGCGTCGTGCGCCGCCAGTAGGCGAGCGTGAGCCGGCTCCAGTTCTGGCTGTAGTGGCTCAGCACGACGCCCTTGGGGCGCCCTGTGGAGCCGGAGGTGTAGGGCTGGATCAGCACGCTGTCGGGCTGCGGCTCGAACGCGACGAACGCGCCGGGGTCGAGGAAGGCGTCGAAGCCGCCGGCACCGGGCGCGCCGTATTCCACCACGGGAAGGCCGGCGGGGCACAGGCACCGCTCGCTGCCGCCGCAGAACACCAGCCGTGCGGCCGCGTCCTTGAGGATGAAGGCCACCGTGTCCGGCGCCAGCTTCACGTTCACCGGCACCGGCACCACGCCGGCGCGGAACGCGCCCAGCAGCGTCGCGACGAACTCCCAGCGATTGAGCGAGACGATGCCCACGCGCTGCTGCGGCTGCACCCCCGCGCGGCGCAGGCCGCGCGCCACCGCGTTGGCGAGATCGTCGAGGTCGCGAAACGGAATCGGGCGCGGGGCCGCCGGCTCGGTGAGGTCGACGATGGCCGGCCGGGCCTCGTGGGCAAAGGCCGCGAACATCAATCCGGTATTGCCGGGGTAGCCGCGGGCTTCTGGCGGAGCGGTGAGTATCGGCAAGCTGTTGTGGTGATCTCGTGCCGCCGGCGGGGCGGCGGGCTTGGGCGCGCCGCTAGAGCGACGTTGCGGCGAGGCGCTCATCGTAGACGCGATTGACGTCCGATGCAACGCGGGCCGGCTCCACGCCGTAGACGTGGATCGAAATACACCGGTCGGCGCCGGGGTTAAGCAGCTGGTGGATCGCGTGGCCGCCGGGATCGAAGACCGTCGAGCCGGGCGGGCGCAGTGATTCCATGAGCGCCACCGCTGCGCCGTCGCCCGCGTCGCGGAAGCCGCGCTCGAGCAGCGCGCCCTCCACCACCGCGTAGCCGCACCAGGTGTGGTGGGCGTGCACCGGGCTCGCCTGGCCGCCCTCCCACACCAGCGACACGATGGTGAAGCGGCCGGCGGGGTCGCCGTAGAGCACGTGGCGTGAGTAGCCGGCCGCGTTGCCTTCCCGCTGCGACGGCTCCAGCAGCTCGTCGGCCGGCGCGCAGCGGGCCAGCGCCCGCGTCATCGCGCTCGGCTCCGCCGCGCCGGCCGCGTCCACCGCCCGGGTGATTCCATCGGCGAGATCCAGCAGGGCAGGGCGGATCGGCATCACGTCTCCATCGAAATCGGCGCCCGCATCAGCGCCGGGCTGGAAACCACGGCGCGCAGCACCACTTCGCGCGCCGCTTCGATCTGCTCGCGGCAGATGCGCTCGGCCGCAGCGCCGTCGCCGCTGGCCAGCGCCTTGATCAGCGAGCGGTGCTCGTGCTGCATCCCCAGCGAGCGGTTGCGCAGCCCCAGCCCCAGCAGCAGCATGCGCGTCATCTCGTCGAGCATCTGGGCCACCGCGTTGGCGAGCCGCTGATTGCCGGTGGCGAGCGCCACCGCCGCGTGGAATTCGCGATTGGCATTGAGAAAGCGCAGGCGGCTCTCGGGATCGTCCGGCGTGTAACCGGCGCGGCAGGCGTCGTCCAGCGCCTTGAGCCGTCGCGCGTCGACGCGCCCTGCGGCCAGCCGCGCGGTGGCGGGCTCCAGCAGCAGGCGCAGCTCGAACACGTCCTCGATGTCGCGCAGCGTGACGGGGCTCACGGTGTAGCCGCGGCGCGGCGACGACTTCACCAGCCACTCGTGGGACAGGCGCGCCAGCGCCGCCCGCACCGGCGCCTTGCCGAGGCCGTAGCGGGCGGCGAGCTGGGCCTCCGACACCTCGGCGCCGGGACCGATCGCGCACGTCAGGATGTCGCGCTTGATGCGCTCGTAGGCCTGCTCGGCAAGCGGGCGCAGGCTCGCGCCGGCGGCGACGGCGCGCAGGGGGCGGCGCTTGCTGGCGACCACCATGGCGTGGCTCCTCGGTGGGATTTCATGGTAGGTTACGGAGCACCATCTGACATGTCAACGCGACGTGTTTGCGATGGCAAGAATCCGCGGCCGGGCGTCCGGCGCCGTCCGCCGGTGCCGTAAAATGGCGCCTCGCTTTCCATTCCCAGCCAACGACAAGGACGGAAAAATCCATGAAGGCAGTGGTGCTTCACCAGCACGGCGGACTCGAGAATCTTAAGCTGGAATCGAACTTCCCCGATCCCGTGGTGCAGGACGACCACGTCGTGATCCGGGTGCGCGCCTGTTCGTTCAACTACCACGACGTGTTCACGGTGAAGGGCATGCCCGGCATCAAGGTGCCGCTGCCGGTGATCATCGGCCTCGACATGGCCGGCGAGGTGGTGGAGGTGGGCGGCGGCGTGACCCAGTGGAAGAAGGGCGACTGCGTGCTGGTGAACCCGCTGCACCCGAAGAAGGGCCTGGTGGGCGAGATGATGCACGGCGGCCTGGCCGAGTACTGCTTGGTGTGGCAGGGCCAGCTGATCCGCATGCCCGAGGGCGTGACCTTCGAGGAGGCGGCGTCGCTGCCGGTGGCCTACGGTACCGCCCACCGCATGCTGGTGACCCACAAGACGGTGAAGGCCGGCGACAAGGTCCTGGTGCTCGGCGCCAGTGGCGGCGTCGGCACCGGCTGCGTGATGCTGGCCAAGATGCTGGGCTGCGAGGTGATCGCCTGCGCCAGCAGCGCGGACAAGATCGAGCGCCTGCGGCAGATGGGCGCCGACCACGTCATCAACTACAAGGACACCGATTTCTCCAAGTGGGCGATCGAGAAGTTCGGCAAGCCCCAGCGCCGCTCCTACGACGGCGGCGTCGACGCGGTGGTGAACTTCACCGGCGGGGACACCTGGGTGCCCTCGCTCAAGTGCGTCAAGCGCGGCGGCAGGATCCTGGTGTGCGGCGCCACCGCCGGCTTCGACCCGAAGGAGGACCTGCGCTACGTCTGGAGCTTCGAGCTGCAGATCATCGGCTCCAACAGCTTCTACGACGAGAACCTGAAGGCGCTGATGGACCTGATCCAGGAAAAGAGGATCAAGCCGGTGGTGGACAAGGTGCTGCCGCTGGCGCAGGCCGCCGAGGGCCTGCGCCTGATCGCGGAGCGCGAGGTGTTCGGCAAGGTGGTGGTGACGCCGTGAGCGGGGAGGTCCCCGCCGCGCGGGCGTTCGACTGGCGGTTTCCCTACCCGTCCCAGCGCATGCCGGTGCTGGCGGCGAACGTCGTCGCCACGTCGCAGCCGCTGGCGGCGCAGGCGGGACTCAGGATGCTCCAGCGCGGCGGCAACGCCGTGGACGCGGCGCTCGCCACCGCCATCGCGCTCACCGTGCTGGAGCCCACCGGCAACGGCCTCGGCTCGGACGCGTTCGCGCTGGTGTGGGACGGCGAGCGCCTGCACGGCCTCAATGCCTCGGGCCGCGCGCCGCGGGCGTGGTCGCCGGAGCGCTTTGCCGGCCGCGACGCGATGCCGATCCACGGCTGGGACGCGGTGACGGTGCCGGGGGCGGTGTCGGCGTGGGTCGAACTGTCGCAGCGCTTCGGCAAGCTGCCGTTCGCCGACCTGTTCGAGCCGGCGCTGACCTACGCCGAATACGGCTTCCTGGTGTCTCCGACCATCGCCCGGCTATGGTCCAGCATGGCGCCGAACCTCGCCACCCAGCCCGGCTTCGCCGAGGCTTACCTGCCCGGCGGCCGCGCCCCGCACCCGGGCGGGCTGTTCCGGTTGCCGGACCAGGCGCGCTCGCTGGCCCTGGTGGCGGGCTCGAAGGGCGAGCAGTTCTACCGCGGCGAGCTGGCGCAGAAAATGGCCGCCCACGCCCGGGCCCACGGCGGCGCGCTCACCACGGACGATCTGGCTGCCCACCGCAGCGACTGGGTCGAGCCGATTGCGCTCGACTACAAGGGCTATCGCCTGCACGAGATTCCGCCCAACACGCAGGGGATCGCGGCGCTGATGGCGCTGGGCATGCTGCGGCATCTCGATCTCGCGGCCCTCGCGCCCGACTCGGTGGACAGCGTCCACCTGCAGGTGGAGGCGATGAAGCTGGCGCTGGCCGACACTTATCGCCATGTGGCCGATCCGGAGCATATGGCGCTTTCCGCCGCCGACCTGCTGGACGATGGTTATCTTTCAGACCGCGCGCGCCTCATCGACCCGGCGCGGGCCGCGGCGCCGTCCTTCGGCGCGCCGAAGGGCGGCACGGTCTATCTTTCCGCCGGCGACCGCAGCGGCATGATGGTGTCGTTCATCCAGTCCAACTTCATGGGCTTCGGCTCCGGCGTGGTGGTGCCGGGCACCGGCATCAGCCTGCAGAACCGCGGCGCCGGCTTCAGCCTGAAGGGCGGCCAGCCCAACCGCGTCGCCGGCGGCAAGCGGCCGTTCCACACCATCATCCCGGGCTTCGTCACGCGCGACGGCCAGCCGGTGATGAGCTTCGGCGTCATGGGCGGCTCGATGCAGGCGCAGGGCCACACGCAGATGGTGGTGCGCCTGGCCGATTACCGGCAGAACCCGCAGGCCGCGAGCGACGCGCCGCGCTGGCGCATCGATCCCGGCAGCGTGCTGGCGGTGGAGCATCACCTGCCGGCAGCCACCGTCGAGGGCCTGCGCGCGCGCGGCCACAACGTCGCGGTGGCCGATCGCTGGGCCACCGAGTTCGGCCGCGCCCAGTTCGTGTTCCGGCTCGAGCACGGCTACCTCGGCGCTTCCGACCACCGCACCGACGGGCAGGCAGTGGGGTTCTGACGCTTGTTTCTCGATCCGGTCCTTTGCGCCCTTTGCGGTGAAACGGGTGTCGGGGTAATCGTTACCGCAAGCGGAAGGGGTCGGCCGGAACCGACGGCTCCCGCCCGGCGGCAAAATCGGCGACGACCTTGGCCGAGCCCGCAGGCGAGGGTGAAGCCTAGCGCGCCGTGGCCGACGTTGAGCCAGAGGTTGCGGTAGGGCGAAGCGCCCAGGATGGGCTTGGACTGCGGCGTCGCCGGCCTAAGGCCGCACCACGGCTTGGCGCGGGCGAAGTCGCCGCAATCGGGGAATGTCTCCCGCGTCTGGCGCAGGAGCGCGTCGATGCGCATCGGGTCGATGCGCTTGTCGTAGCCTGCCAGGTCCACCATGCCGGCGACGCGCAGCTCGTCCCCCAGGCGCGCGAACACTATCTTGTGGTGAGCGTCGGTGATGGAAATCGCCGGCGCGCGGTGTTCTGGTCCCACCGGTAGCGTGATGCTGTAGCCCTTGAGCGGATAGATGGGCAGGCGGATGCCGAGCGGCAGCAGCGCCTCCCGGCTCGCCAGCCCCAGCGCCACCACGAACGCGTCCGCTTCCACCGCGCCCCGGCCGGTTTCGGCGGCGACGATCTGCCCGCCCTCGGCACGCAATCGGGTCAGCGGCTCGCCGAGGCGGAAGGTCACCGGGGCGGGGCCTGACTGCAGCAAGCGCTTCATCGCCTGGCAGAAACCGAAGCAGTCGCCCACGTCCTCGCTGGGCGTGTAGATGCCGCCGGCGAGCTGCGGCGCGAGCCGCTCCAGCGCCGGCTCCAGCGCGACGCAGGCCGCCGGGTCCAGCGCCTGCTGCTCGCAGCCGAGGCTTTCCTGGTAGCGCATCAGGCCGAGCGCGCCTTGCCAGGATTCTGCATCGCGAAACACCACCAGCTTGCCGTTGGTCGCGTAGTCGAACGCCAGGCGGTGCTGGGCCACCAACGCGCGCATCAGGTCACGGCTCAGGAAGGCCAGGGGGATCAGCTCGGCGGTGCTCTGCCGGCTGCGGGCCGCGCTGCACGCCGTGAGGAAATCCAGGCACCAGCGCCACTGGTGCGGGTCGAGCTTGGGGTAGAAGCGCAGCGGCGAGTCGCGCTTGAGCAGCCACGGTGGCACCTTGGGGATGACCCCCGGACCGGCCAGCGGCGCCACGTAGCTGTAGGAGAGCTGGCCGCCGTTGGCGTAGCTGGTTTCCAGCCCGACGCCGGGGTTGCGCTCCAGAAGGGTGACCTCGTGGCCGTCGCGGGCCAGGTACCAGGCCGAGGTGAGGCCGATCACGCCGCCGCCGAGGACGCAGATCTTCATGGAAAGGCGTTTACCGCAAAGGACGCGAAGGACGCGAAGGAAAAGATTGCTTCTCGCTTCGTAGTGACGTCCTTCGCGTCCTTTGCGGTTCAGGCTTTGTCGCGTCGTGTGCAGCGCCGTTCCCGGAGGTGGAGCGGGGCGGCGCGCTCAGTGATGCAGGATCTTCGACAGGAACTGCTGCGCGCGGTCGGAGCGCGGCTTGCCGAAGAAATCTTCCTTGGTGGCGTCCTCGACGATCTCGCCCATGTCCATGAAGATCACGCGGTGCGCCACTTTGCGCGCGAAGCCCATCTCGTGGGTCACCACCATCATGGTCATGCCTTCCCTGGCCAGCTCCACCATGACGTCCAGCACCTCGTTGATCATCTCCGGGTCCAGCGCCGAGGTGGGTTCGTCGAAGAGCATGCAGATCGGGTCCATCGCCAGCGCCCGGGCGATGGCGACGCGCTGCTGCTGGCCGCCGGAGAGCTGGCCCGGGTGCTTGTGGGCCTGGTCCTGCAGGCCCACCCGCTCCAGCAGCTTCTGCGAGCGGGCGGTGGCCTCCTCGCGGGAGCGGCCCAGCACCTTGATCTGGGCCAGGTTGATGTTCTCGGTCACCGTCATGTGGGGAAACAGCTCGAAGTGCTGGAACACCATGCCCACCTTGGAGCGCAGCTTCGTCAGGTTGGTGCGGGGGTCGCCGACCGAGAACGTGTCGACGATGATCTCGCCCTTCTGGAACGGCTCCAGCCCGTTGACGCACTTGATCAGCGTCGACTTCCCCGAGCCGGAAGGCCCGCACACCACCACCACCTCACCCTTGTCGACACGGGTGGTGCAGTCCTTGAGGACCTGAAAATCTCCGTACCACTTGCTCACGGACTTGAACTCGATCATACGGCGTACCTCTTCTGCATCCGCTTCACGGAATACGACGCCGCGAAACAGATGATGAAATAGACCACGGCGGCGAACAAATAGAGTTCCACCAGCCGCCCGTCGCGCTGGGCGACCTTGCTCGCCACGCCCATG
This sequence comes from Pseudomonadota bacterium, assembly GCA_049322755.1. GTDB lineage: Bacteria > Pseudomonadota > Gammaproteobacteria > Burkholderiales > UBA6910 > DATIUV01. The sequence goes on from JBMOQX010000053.1 coordinate 96,535, forward strand.
AAATCCGCCAGGCCGACGACGTAGACCAGGGAGGTGTCCTGGAACAGGATGATGCCCTGGGTCAGCAGGATCGGGATCATGTTGCGGAACGCCTGCGGCAGCACCACCAGGCTCATGGTCTGGCGGTAGGAGAGCCCCAGCGCGTAGGCGGCGCTGACCTGGCCCCGCGGCACGCTCTGGATGCCGGCGCGGATGATCTCGCAGTAGTAGGCGGCCTCGAACATGGTGAAGGCGATCAGGGCGGAGTAGAACGGCCCGATGCCCTGGGCGTACTGGGTGCCCTTGATGGCGCTGATCGCCATCGGCACCAGGAAGTAGAACCAGAAGATCACCAGGATCAGCGGGATCGAGCGCAGCAGGTCGACATAGGCGCCGGCGGGCAGGCTCAGCAGCCTGAAGCGGGACAGGCGCATCAGCGCCAGCAGCGTGCCGAGCACGATGCCGCCGAGCATTGCCAGGGCGGTCAGCAGCAGCGAGAATTGCATGCCTTTCCACAGGAAGGGCAGCGCGCGGACGAGGACGTCGAGGTCGAAACCGCCGAACACCTACTTGCCCCCCGCCGCGATGTAGCCCGGCACCCGCACCCTGCTCTCGACGAAACGCATCGTCATCATCACCAGCATGGTGATGGCCACGTAGAGCACCGTGGCGGCGGTGAACGCCTCGAAGCCCTGGAACGTGAAATCGGTGATCTGGCGGCTCTGGGCGGTGAGCTCCAGCAGGCCGATGGTGAGGGCGACGGAGGAGTTCTTGAAGATGGTGAGGAACTCGGAGGTCATCGGCGGGATGATGATCCGGTACGCCATCGGCAGCAGCACGTGGCGGTAGACCTGGGGCAGCGACAGGCCCATCGCCAGGCCGGCAGCGGTCTGCCCCTTGGGTATCGATTCGATGCCCGAGCGTACCTGCTCCGCGACGCGCGACGCGGTGTAGGTGCCCAGGCATACCACCGCGGTCCAGAACTCCGGGAACGGCAGATCCTGCTTCATCCAGATTCCCATGGCGTCGGGCACCAGCTCGGGCACCACGTAGAACCACAGGAACATCTGCACCAGCAGCGGGATGTTGCGGAAAAACTCGACGTAGACGGTGGCGATGCCGCGCAGCCACGCGATCGGCGTGGTGCGGATGACGCCGATGACGGAGCCCAGGAGGAAGGCGATCACCCACGCCGCCAGCGACACCAGCACGGTCCACTTCAGCCCGGAGAGGATCCAGTCCAGGTAGATGCCGCCGCCGGAGAACGCGGGCTCCCAGAAGATGCCCCAGTTCCAGTTGTAATTCATCGGCTGTCCAAGCAAAAGGAGGGGCGCGGGGCCCCTCCTTCAGGATCGGGCGGCGGTCAGGCGCCCTTGTCGTTCGGATTCTTGAACTGCGCCTTGAGGTCGTCGGTCATCGGCACGTTCAGGGTGACGTTCTTGGGCGGGATCGGCGACATGAACCACTTGGTGTAGAGCTTCTCCAGCTCGCCGCTCTTCATCATGTCGGTGATCACGCCGTCGACGAACTTCTTGAACTGGGGGTCGTCCTTGCGCAGCATGATGGCGTACGGGTCGAACGACAGGAATTCGCCCACCACGTCCCACTCGTTCGGGTTCTTGGAGTTGGCGATCAGGCCGTAGAGCAGGATGTGGTCCATCGGGAACGCCGCGGCGCGGTCGGTTTCCACCGTGAGGAACGATTCCGCGTGGTCCTTGGCGTTGAGAAAGCGCAGGTTGAGCTTCTTCTCGTCGTTGATGGCCTTCACCGCGCGCTCGTTGGTGGTGCCCTGGGTCACGACGATGGGCTTGCCCTTGAGGTCGTCGATGCTCTTGATCCCCGAGTTTTTCTTCACCAGCAGCTTGGTGCCGGTGATGAAGGTGGTGACGGCGAAGGCCACCTGCTTCTGCCGCTCGACCGTGTTGGTGGTGGAGCCGCACTCAATGTCGATGGTGCCGTTGGCCATCAGCGGGATGCGGGTCTGGGGCGTCACCGGAACGTACTTGATCTCCAGGTTGGACATCTTGAGTTCGCTCTTGAGCGAGCGCACCACCTTGGCGCAGATGTCCATCGAGTAGCCGATGGGTTTCTGCTGGTCGTCGAGATAGGCGAACGGGATCGACGACTCCCGGTGGCCCACCACCACGACGCCGGAATCCTTGATCTTTTTCAGTGTGCCGGTGAGCTCGGCTGCGCTCGCCGGGGCGGTCAGCAGCGCGGCCGCCGCCAGGGCGAGAAACGTGCGAGATGCGGATTTCATAGAAGTCCCCTCATGCTCTTATGGACGGATCGGTGATGCCGGATGCCGCGATGCGAATGGCGGCGGGCAGGTCAAGGATAAGCACTCGACCCCCCCTTGTCCAGCAGACGGCCAGCAAAATCAAGGAGCTGCATCATTTCGGAGCGCCCTGGCGCGCAAGCGCACGCAAAGAAAGCAGGGTCAGCGCCGTGCAGGCGCGGGGCGTGGCGGCGGCGCTCACCGCTTGCGCTGGGTGCCTTCGGGCAGCGCCGAGACGCGGGCCAGCTCGCCGCGCGCGAACAGCTCGCGGTCGTCGAGCCAGGCAAGCAGCAGGTCGGTGGCATCGGCGCCCCAGAACAGCTCGTCGCCGGCGGCGAACGTGGGTACGCCGAAAACGCCACGGCGGATCGCCTCCTCGCCGTTGGCGCGCAGCGCGTCCTTGACCCACGGCACCGCCACCTTGACGTCGGCGTCGCGCACGCCGAGGCGCTCGGCGAGGGCCGCGAACTCGGCCGGATCCTCCACCGACCGGCCCTCGCGCCAGATGAAACGAAAAATGGTCCGCACCACCTGCGGGGGGCTCTGCAGCGCCACCGTCAGGCGCAGCGCCTTGAGCGGATTGAACGGGTGGGCCGGCGGAAACCGCAGCGGCACGCCGTGGCGCTGCGCCGCCCACACCACGCTGCGATAGGTGAAGACGCGCTTGGCCGGCAGCTCGGCCGGTCCCTTGTGGCCCCAGTGGTCCAGCAGCGCGGCGAACAGGATCGGCCGGTAGCGCACGCGCGTGCCGGCGGGCAGGCGATCGAACAGCTCGTGCTGCAGGTAGGAAAACGGCGAGACGTAGTCGAAGTACCAGTCCAGCTCGAGCGGCACGGCCGCGGTCCTCATGCGGCGCGCGGCCGCTCCAGGCGGTCGACGCGCAGCGGCTGGAAGAACACGGCGCCCTCCGGTCCCCGGTGCGCCTCGAACCGGCGCCGCACTTCGGCGTGGACGCCCGGCGAGAGCCGGTGCCGGGTGTGGGTAACGCGGATGGTGCGCGCCTCGAAATCCTCGAAGTCACGGAAGACGACGCGTACGCGGAAGAAGCGCTGCTCGACCAGCCGCAGCCGGCCGCTTTCGACGCTGCGGCCGATGGCGGCGAACGCGGCCTCGCGCACCGCCTGCTCGTCGTGGAACAGGCGCATGATGTCGTTGTAGTCGCCGGTGAACAGCGGCTCCGAGATCCAGGCAGTGCCCTCGGGCTTGAGCACCCGGGCGATCTCCGCCAGCGCCCGGTCCAGCTGCGGACCCGGCACGTGGTGCAGGGACTTGAACAGGAACACCAGGTCCGCGCTGGCGTCGGGCTCGGGGATGCGCTCGGCGCCGCCCAGCGCGAAGCGCACGTTGTCCGACCCGGGCGCCCGCAGGTTCCCCTCATGGGCGGCGGTGTCGACTTCGTAGCCCGTGATCGTCAGGCCGGGTTCGCGGGCTGCCAGCGCGCGGGTCTTGTCGGCGCCGCCGCAGCCCAGCTCCAGCGCCCGCGCGCCGGCGAGCGGCAGCGTGCGGGCGATCAGGTCCACCTCGTCCTCCACCGGGCCGAGGTCTGCGGGAATGAACTGCATCGGGGTGACTGCGCTTGCCGGCATCGTGGGCCTCTCGGGTCAGGAAGACAGGAACCGCTCGATCAGTTGCGCGAGGCGCTGCGGCTGATCATGGTGCAGCATGTGGCCGGCATCGGAAAGCACCTCGTGGGCAAGGTGCCGGAAGCAGCCGGCGCGCTGCGCGAACGCTTCCGGCGCGGCCTCGATCAGGCGCGACGCCGGGGAGTCGGCGCCGCGCACGAACAGCACCGGCGCGGTGATGGCGCGCCAGCATGCCATCGCCTCCTCGAGCCGGTAGAGCACCGGGTTGGGTTGCTTGTGGCGCGGATCGCTGCGCAGCTCCGCGCCCTGCTCCGTGACCGCCGCCCAGTGACGGGCGAGGAACGCCGCCTGGTCGTCGCCGAGGCGGGGATTGTTCTTCTGCAACCGCCTCGTCACCGTGTCCAGCGACGCGTACCGGCCGAACGCCGCCGGCGCCCTGAGCTCGTCCAGCCAGCGGGCGTATCGCCCGGGCGCATCCTCGGGCCGGCTGGGCGCGAGGCCGAACCCCTCCAGCGACACCACGTGGCTCGCGCGCGCCGGCCGCACGCCGGCGTACAGGCAGGCGATGTTGCCGCCCATGCTGTGGCCCACCAGCGGCACCGGCGCGCCGCCCCCGAACGCGTCCAGCAGCGCGTCCAGGTCGGCGAGGTAGTCCGGAAACCAGTAGCCGCCGTCCGCCCACTGGGACAGGCCGAAGCCGCGCCAGTCCGGTGCCAGGCAGTGCCAGCGGCCTGCGATCGCATCGACGAGAAACTGGAACGATGCCGAGACATCCATCCACCCGTGCAGCAGGAACAGGGGCGGCGCGCCCGGATCGCCCCAGGCGCGGACGTGGTACTGGAGTCCGCGCACGGCGACGATGTGGGATCGGCTCGGTGTCATCCTGATGGCGGGCGCGGCTAGCGCAGCTCCGCCAGCTCCCGCTGCCTGGCCTCCAGCCGCTCGCGGGCGACGACGACCTGATCCTCGAGCGCCTTCTGCCGGTCCAGGTAGTCCTGGGACGGGCGCACCCCGCCGCCCACGTTGGCCACCATTTCTCCCGGCAGCGGCGTGCGCCCTGCCTCCACCGCGCGCTCGGCGTCGGCGAGCAGCCGGCGCGCGTTGGCCACGGCCTCCTCGGCCTTCCGGCGCTGCAATTCCCTCGCGCGCATCCGGGCATCGACCTGCTGCGCGCGCTCCAGGAGCTGCTTGCGCCGCTCGTCGGCGGTGCCGGAATCGCTCGCCGACGGCGCCGGCGCCAGGTCCAGCCGCTGCGAGTTGCGGGCGCCGGGCACCGGCTCGTCGGAATAGATCACGCGCCCGTCCGGCATCACCGATTTGTACAGCGCCTGCGCCGCGGCGACGGCGGGCGACAGCAGCGCGCAAAACGCCAGCAGGGCAAAAGCGGGGTTCATGGGCCGATTATAGCGAGCGGCTAGAGGGAACCGCGGCGCGCCGCGTAGATCCCCAGCAGCACCGCGGCGGCGCCGATGGCCTGCAGCGGCCCCACGGCCTCCGCCAGCAGGGCCCACGCCAGCAATGCCGCCACCACCGGCTGCAGCAGCAGACTCACCGCGGAGAACGGCGCCGGCAGGTGCCGCATCGCCCAGGTGATCAGGCTCTGGCCGCCGAGCTGGCACACCAGCGCCAGCAGAATCACGATGGCCCAGCCGCGCGACGTGGACGGCACCAACGGCTCCCCCAGCGCCAGGCTGGCCGGCAGCAGCGCCAGGCAGGTGAACACGCCGGAGAGCGCCAGGATGGTGCCGGTGCCCAGCGTGCCGCGCAACTCCTTGATGGCGAGGATGTAGCCGGCGTAGGAGACGGCGGCCAGCAGCGCCAGGGCGTCGCCGGCCAGGTGCTGGGAGGAAAACCGCGTGCTGGCGGCGGCCAGCAGCGCCGCGCCGCCGACGCTGAGCGCCATGCCCGCCAGGAAGGTGCGGGTCACCAGCGTCCGGAACACGAGCCAGGCGCCCAGGGTGACGAAGATCGGCGCCATGTTCACCAGCAGGGTGGCGTTGGCGACCGTGGTCAGGACAATGGAGGTATGCCACAGCGCCAGGTCGCCGGCGAAAAACAGGCCGCAAAGGACCAGGGGCCGCCAGCGCAGCGGCGCTGCCGCCCGCCGCCGCTCGGCCAGCAGCCACAGGAAGGCGGCCGGCAGCGCCAGGAGAATGCGCCAGAACGCGGTGGCCACCGGGCCCACTTCCGAGAACCGCACCAGGATCGGCGCGAAGGCGATCGCGCATGCCCCCGCCAGCAGGCCGATCAGCGCCAGCGGGTGGGCGGCGGGAGTAGGCACGGTGTTCACGGCAGGAATGATGCAGTTTTGGCGGCCCCGGCAGTCGAGCCCCGGGTGGTAAAATTCGGCAGGCAACTCGGCTCAGCCTGCGCCGCCCGGAAACTCGCCGACGATTCCCCGATCAAGCCGCGAATTGTAGCTCCATGCCCGAACCCGCATTCGTCCATCTGCGCCTGCACAGCGAATACTCGGTGGTGGACGGCATCGTGCGCATCGACGACGCGGTCCGGGCCGCGGCCGCGGACGGCATGCCCGCGCTGGCGCTCACCGACCTCGCCAACGTCTTCGGCATGGTCAAGTTCTACGAGGCTGCACGCAAGAGCGGCATCAAGCCGGTGGTGGGGTGCGACGTCTGGATCAGCAACGACGCCGATCGCGCGAGCGCGTTCCGCCTGCTGCTGCTGTGCCAGAACCGGGACGGTTACCTGCGGCTGTGCCGCCTGCTCTCGCGCGCTTACCTCGAGAATCAGCATCGCGGCCGTGCCGAGCTGCGCGCCGAGTGGTTCGATGCCGAGGGCACCGCGGGCCTGATCGCGCTCTCGGGGGCGCAGCTGGGGGACGTCGGCGCCGCCATCGCCCAGGGCAACGGCGCCCGCGCGCGGGACGCCGCGCTGGCCTGGCGCGCACGCTTCGGCGACCGTTACTACCTCGAACTGCAGCGCGACGGCACCCCGGCCGCCGAGGCCTGCACCGCGGCCAGCGCGCGGCTTGCGGCAGAGCTGGGCATTGCCGCGGTGGCGACGCATCCGGTGCAGTTCCTCACGCGCGACGATTTCCGCGCCCACGAGGCCCGGGTGTGCATCTCGGAGGGCTATCTGCTCTCGGACCAGCGCCGGCCGAAGAACTTCAGCGCCGAGCAGTATTTCAAGTCGCAGGCCGAGATGCGCGAGCTGTTCGCGGATCTGCCCGCGGCGCTGGAGAACAGCATCGAGATCGCCCGGCGCTGCACCCTGGAGATCGATCTCGGGAAAGCCAAGCTGCCGGCGTTTCCGACGCCCCGGGGCGTTTCGCTGGACGATTACCTGGCTGCCCAGGCACGGGAAGGCCTGGCGCGGCGGCTCGCGCGCCTGTTCCCGGACGCCCCGGCGCGCGAGGCGGCGGCGCCGCGCTACCGCGAGCGGCTCGAGTTCGAAATCAGGACCATCCAGCAGATGGGTTTCGCCGGCTACTTCCTCATCGTCGCCGACTTCATCAACTGGGCCCGATCGCATCGCGATGACGAATTCCCCAACGGCGTGCCGGTGGGCCCGGGGCGCGGCTCCGGCGCCGGCTCGCTGGTGGCGTACTCCCTCGGCATCACCGACCTGGACCCGCTCCGCTACGGGCTGCTGTTCGAGCGCTTCCTCAATCCGGAGCGGGTGTCGATGCCGGACTTCGACATCGACTTCTGCCAGGACGGCCGCGACCGGGTGATCGAGTACGTGCGCGGCCGCTACGGCCACGAGAGCGTGTCCCAGATCGCCACCTTCGGCACCATGGCGGCGCGCGCGGTGGTGCGCGACGTCGGCCGCGTGCTCGATCTCGGCTACAACTTCTGCGACCAGCTGGCGAAGCTGATCCCGTTCCAGCCCGGCAAGCACATCACGCTCGCCGAGGCGCGCGCCATGGAGCCGCAGCTGGCCGAGCGCGAGAAGAACGAGGAGGAGGTGCAGGAGCTGCTGGCGCTGGCGGGGCGGCTGGAGGGCCTCACGCGCAACGTCGGCATGCACGCCGGCGGCGTGCTGATCGCGCCGGGACGCATCACCGACTTCTGTCCGCTCTACTGCGCCGAGGGCTCGGGCAGCGTCGTGTCCCAGCTGGACAAGGACGACGTGGAGAAGATCGGGCTGGTGAAGTTCGACTTCCTCGGCCTCACCACGCTCACCATCCTGGACTGGACGCTGCGCTTCGTGAGGCTGCTGGATCCGGCGTCGCAGATCCAGCTGGAGGCGCTGCCCCTGGACGACGCCGCGGCCTACCGCATCTTCGCCACCGCCAACACCACGGCGGTGTTCCAGTTTGAATCCCGCGGCATGCGCGACCTGCTCAAGCGCGCCAAACCCGACCGCTTCGAGGACATCATCGCGCTGGTGGCGCTGTACCGGCCGGGGCCGATGGACCTGATCCCGGACTTCTGCGAGCGCAAGCACGGCAAGCGCTTTGCGTACCCCGATCCGCGGGTCGAGAACGTCCTGGCCGAGACCTACGGCATCATGGTCTACCAGGAGCAGGTGATGCAGATGGCGCAGATCATCGGCGGCTACACGCTGGGGGGCGCCGACCTGCTGCGCCGGGCCATGGGCAAGAAGAAGCCCGAGGAGATGGCCAAGCACCGCGACATCTTCCGCGAGGGCGCCGGCGTCAACGGACTCACGCCGGCCAAGGCGGAAGAGCTGTTCGACCTGATGGAGAAGTTCGCGGGCTACGGCTTCAACAAGTCCCACGCTGCGGCCTACGCGCTGGTGGCCTATCAGACCGCGTACATGAAGGCGCACCATCCGGCCGCCTTCATGGCGGCCAACCTCTCGGCGGTGATGGACGACACCGACAAGGTGCAGCAGTTCTACGAGGATGCCCGCGCCAACGGCCTGACGGTGACGCTGCCCGACGTCAACGCCTCGGACTACCGCTTCGTGCCCGTGGACGAGAGGACCATCCGCTACGGCCTCGGCGCCGTCAAGGGCACCGGCGAGGCGGCGATCGCCGCCATCGTCGCCGCACGCGCCGAGGGCGGCGCATTCCGGAGCCTGTTCGACTTCTGCCGCCGGGTCGACAAGCGCCTGGTGAACCGCCGCGTAGTGGAGTCGCTGGTGCGCGCCGGCGCGTTCGACGGCATCGACCCGCACCGGGCGCGGCTGCTCGCTTCGGTCGGCGTGGCGCTGGAGGATGCCGAGCGGCGCGCGGCTGCGGCGTCCCAGGTGAGCCTGTTCGGCGCCGAGGACACGGCGGCGCCGGTGGCGCTGGTGGAGGCCGCAGCGTGGGACGAGCGCGAGCGGCTGCACAACGAGAAGCTGGCGCTGGGTTTCTACCTCTCGGGCCATCCCTTCAGCACCTGGCGCGACGAGGTGAGCGCGTTCGCCAAGACGCGGCTCGCGGACGTGCAACCCTCCGGCGGCTCGGTGGTGGTGGCCGGCGTGATCCACAGTCTGCGCTCGCAGCAGACCCGGCGCGGCCGCATGGCGGTGATCACGCTGGACGACGGCAGCGCCCGGGTGGAACTGGTGGCGTTCAGCGAGCTCTACGATCAGAACCGGGACTGGCTCAAGGAGGACCGGCTCGCCGTGGTGGAGGCAAAGGCGGTCTACGACGAGTTCAGCGGCGGCGTGCGGCTCACGGCGGAGAAGCTGATGAGCCTGGCGGCGGCCCGCAACCATTACGCCCGGGCGGTGCGCATCACCTGCAACGGCGGGTCCAACGGCGCGCGGCTCAAGGAAATGCTGGAGCCGTTCCGCAACGGCTCCTGCCCGGTGGTGGTGCATTACGTGAACGGCGCCGCCGAGTGCGACCTGCCCTTGGGCGACACTTGGCGGGTGCGGCTCGACGACGACCTGATCGCCGGCCTGCGCGAGTGGCTGATGCCCGACAACGTGCAGGTGGTTTACTGACCGTGCGGCGCGCCCGGCGGCCGCCCTGAGAGAAGGAACCAACGGTGGACAAAGTCCGCTACATCGACACGCAGCTGCTGGACGCGGTGAGCGCCGAGGCGCGGGCGGGCGCGCGGCTGCGCAAGAACCGCAACTTCCATCCGGACGACGATTTCCCGTGCCACCGGCTGTTGAATGCCATCGAGCCGGATTCCTACATCCCGCCGCACCGCCACCTCGATCCGAACAAGGCCGAGACGATCATCTTGCTGCGCGGCCGGCTGGGGCTGGTGGTGTTCGACGCCGAGGGCAACGTCACCCAGACGCGGGAGTTGAGGGCGGACGGCGAGTGCCGCGGCTGCGACCTGCCGGCGGGAACCATCCACACGGTGCTGGCGCTCGAGCCCGGGACCGTCTGCTTCGAGGCCAAGGCCGGCCCGTACCGGCCGCTGGCGCTGGTGGAGCGTCCGGCGTGGGCGCCGGCCGAGGATGCGCCGGAGGCCCGCCGCTACCTGCATCACCTGCGTCAGTACTTCGACTGAGGGCCGCGACATGGCAGCCGTCTCCCCCGCGCAGGCCGGGCCCGCTGCGGCGTTCCGACCGCTCACCGCCCGGGCCTGCCACGCCGTCACGACGTCTCTCTGGCTGCTGGTACTCGGCGTCGCGCTGCTGATCCCGAGCTATCCGCAGCCGGCCAGCTATCACCTGTTCGCCGACGCGCGCACCTGCCTGGGGGTCCCCAACTTCGCCAACGTGGTTTCCAACGTCGCCTTTCTGCTCGTGGGCGCTCTCGGCCTGGCGTTCATCCTCGGACCGCACGGCGCGCGGGCCGTGGGCCCGCGCGGCCGCTGGCCTTACGCGGTGCTGTTCGTCGGGGCGGTGCTCACCGCGCTCGGTTCGGCCTATTACCACTGGGACCCCAGCGACGAGACGCTGGTCTGGGATCGGGCGGGCATGGCGGTGGCGTTCTGCGCGCTGGTGCCGGCGATGCTGTCGGACCGTACCGACGTGCGCGCCGTCCATGTCTCGCTCGTGGCGCTGGTGACGCTCGGGATCGGCACGCTGGTCTACTGGCGCGTGAGCGAGGCCCTCGGCTTCGAGGACGTGGCGCCGTACCTGGTGCTGCAGGCGGCGGCGCTGGCCTACGTCGTGGGCATCAGCGTGCTGCGGTCGCGTTTTACCCGCCGCGCGGACATGTTCGTCGCGTTCCTGCTCTATGCCGCGGCGCTGGCGGCCCAGGCGCTGGACGAGCCGATCTTCCTGCTGGCGGGCAAGGTGATCAGCGGCCATACGCTCAAGCATCTGCTCGCGGCGCTGGCCATTTTCTGGGTGCTGCGCATGCTGGTGCGGCGGCGGCCGGTATTGGAGGAGAGAAACGTATGACTCACGAGCTGAGGCGGGTCTCCACGCCGATCCTGGACATCGCCTACGAGGCGGCCGGCGATGGCGCGACTGCCGCGGTGCTGGTGCACGGCTGGCCTGACGATCCGCGCGCCTGGGACGGCGTCACGTCGCGGCTGCACCGCGCCGGCGTGCGTATCGTCGCGCCGTATCTGCGCGGGTTCGGACCGACCCGCTTTCGCGACGCCGGCACCCTGCGCAGCGGCCAGATTTCCGCGCTGGTGCAGGACCTGCTGGATCTTCTCGATGCGCTGGGAACGGAACGCGTGCTGCTGGTGGGCCACGACTGGGGCGCGCGCGCAGCGTACGGCGTCGCCGCGCTCGCCCCCGAGCGGCTGCTGGGACTGGTGGCGTGCTCGGTGGGTTACGGCACCAACTCGCCGGCCCAGCAGCTGCCGTTCGACCAGGCGCGCGCCTACTGGTACCACTGGTACTTCGCGCTCGAGCGGGGCCGCGAGGCGCTGGCGCGGGACCGCCGCGATTTCGTGCAGCGCATCTGGAGGCTTTGGGCGCCGTCGTGGCGCTTCGACGACGCCGAGCTCGACGCCACCGCGCCGTCGTTCGACAACCCGGATTGGGTCGACGTCACCATCCATTCCTATCGGCACCGCTGGGGCGAGGCCGCCGGCGACCTGCGTTACGACGAATTGGAGCAGCGCCTCGCCGCGTCGGCACCGGTGGCCGTGCCGACTGTGATGCTGCACGGCGCCGAGGACGGCGCGACGCTGCCGGAGGCCTCGGCCGGCAAGGAGCGCTTCTTCACCGCCGGCTACCGGCGCGAGGTGCTGCCGGGAATCGGCCATTTCGTGCCGCGGGAAGCGCCGGAGGCGGTGGCGCAGGCCGCGCTGTCGCTGCTGGCGACCGCGCGGTGCGAACCCGACAACCACGTCGCCGCAGCGGGTGCGCTGGCTGGTCTGGAGCGCGCCGATCGCGTCGGTGCCGGTCTACCTGCGGGACCGCCCTGTCCGGCCTCCTGCGGCCGGCGGCCCCGCTGGCACCGCAGTGGCTGCCGGCCGCATTCGGCGCCGTGCGCTGAACGCCGGCGCCCCATGCAAGCTCAGCCGGCGGCGTCGTCGACGGCGGCGCCCGGCGCGTTCTTCTTCACCGACTCGACGCCGTTTTCCATCGCGGCCGCGGACGAATACATCTCGCTCTTGCCGACCTGCTGGCCGTTGCCCGCCAGCAGCACGAAGAACGGCTCGCCTTTCGACGAGGTCTTGCGCTCGAAGCGCGCATCCTCGGCGGCGTTGGTCTGCACCGACTTGATGCCGGCGAGCGCGTCTTCCCTGCGCTCGTAGGTCTGGCTCGTGAGAATCACCTGGCCGTTGCCGGACTTGAGGTTGAACATGAACTTGCCGTTGGCGCTCTGCTTGAGCTCGAATTTGCCGGCCATGATCGGATCTCCTGTCGTGGTGTCGGATGGGCCCGCACGGATTGCGGTCGGGCGAAAGCGTAGCCCAGGGCGATGTCTTCGCGAAACTGGACACGAGCGATATTGCGTCGCTGCGATGACGGCGGCGTGACCGGTTTCGTCGATATCTATTGCGAACGAACTGAGGCGGGGCTGTGGGCGGAGCCGCTCAACCTGCTGACGAATGCGGCGTTCCTGCTCGCGGCGGCCGCCGCGGCGGCGCGCTTCGCGGGCGCGCCGGGGCTCACGCTGCGCAACGCCTGGGACCTGGCGCTGCTGATCGCGCTGCTGGCGGCGATCGGCGTCGGCAGCGGCCTGTGGCACGCGTTCGCGCAGCCGTGGGCGGAGCTGGCCGATACCATGCCGATCCTGCTCTTTATCAGCGTCTACCTGCCCAGCTTCCTGCACCGGGCGGCGGGGCTGCGCGCAGCGGCCATCGTCGCGCTGTTCGTCGCGTTCCAGGCGGTCAACTTCGGCATCCGCGGCGTGTTCCCGCCGGAGACGCTCAACGGCTCGATCTTCTACGCCCCGGCGTGGCTGGGGCTGGCGCTGATGGCACTCGGGCTGGCGCTGCGCCGCCACGCGCTGGCGGGGCGCTTGGCCACGGCGTGGGCGGTGTTCAGCGTGTCCCTGGCCTTCCGCACCGTCGACGCCGTGGTGTGCGCCGCGTTCCCGCTCGGCACCCACTTCCTCTGGCACCTGCTGAATGCGCTGCTGCTGTTCCTGCTGCTCGACGCGCTCATCGCGGCGCGCGGCGCGGAGGCAGGCGTTCCCCGGTCGCAGGCGTAAGCCTGCGGCCCTGCCGCCGACCAATGGGCAGGGTTCCGCCGAAGGACGGGGGCATGCGCATTGCCTGGATCGTGTTGGTCGCCGCCGCGCTGGCCACTCCGGCGCTCGCCGAGCCCTTGCCGGAAGCCGAAGCGCGGGCGGTGCTGGCCGACCTGCTCCCCTCGGCCGGCGCCGAGCGCCGCCAGCGCGCGCAGCTGCGCATCGCCAGCGCCCGCGACGAGCGCTTCGCCGCACCCTTGATCGACCTGCTGCGCTTTCCCGACTCGGTGGACGATCTGCTGCGCAGCGCCACCATCCTGCGCTCGTTCAGCGGCGCGCCGCCGCCGATATCGCCCGGCGCCGCGTGGGAGGAAATGCTGAACTGGTACGGCAAGCGCCCGGATCTGGAGCCGCCGCCCGGCTACGCCCAGTGGAAGGGCGCGCTGCACGCCGAGCTGATCGATCCGCGCTTCCGGGAGTTCTTCCCGGACGGCGTGAAGACCGCGCTGCGCGTAGGCGAGATCGTCTGGGGCGGGGTCAAGGTGGACGGCATCCCGGCGCTGGTGGACCCCAGGACGGTGCCCGCGGCGCGCGCCGACTACCTGGGCGACGAGGAGCCGGTATTCGGCGTGAGCCTGAACGGCGAGCATCGCGCCTACCCGCTGCGCATCCTGGACTGGCACGAGATGGCCAACGACACCGTCGGCGGGGTGCCGGTAGCGCTGGCCTACTGCACGCTGTGCGGCGCGGGCATCCTGTTCGACCGCCGCGCCGCCGGCCGCACGCTGGAGTTCGGCTCCTCGGGTTTGCTCTACCGCTCCAACAAGCTGATGTTCGACCGTCAGACGCGTTCGCTCTGGAACCATCTGACCGGGGAGCCGGTCGTGGGCGAGTTGGTGGGGCAGGCGGTCCGGCTGCGGGTGCTGCCGGTCGAGCTCACCACCTGGGGCGACTGGCGGCGCCTGCACCCGGCGACGACGGCGCTGTCGCTGGACACCGGCCACTCGCGCCCCTATCGGGTCGGCGCCGCCTACGGCCGCTACTTCGCCTCGCCGGAGACGATGTTCCCGGTGTGGCGGAAGAGCCGGCTGCTGCCGGAGAAGGAGCGCGTGTTCGCGCTCTACCACGAGGGACTGGCGAAGGCGTATCCGTTGCCGGCGCTGGCGCGGGCCGGCGGCCTCGTCAACGACGCGCTGGGCGGCCACGCTGTCGTCGTCGTCCAGCGCGGCGGCGCGCGCCGGGTGGCGCTGCCGCCCGATTGGCAGCGGGTGGGCCGCGAGCTGCGGCCGCAGCCGGCGCCACGGGACGCCAACGACCTGGATCTCGCGCTGGCGCATCGCATTCTGGACCGGGATCCCCGCCTGCTCCGGCAGCTGACCGCGGAGATGCTGCTGGCGATGCCCACCGAAACCCGGCTTGCGCTGCTGGACGGGCGTGCGCCGGAGGGGTTTCCCCAGAGCGCCGACCCGACGACGGATCCGATCTTCGACCCCGAATTCCGCAACGCCGTCGCGAGCCGCGGCCTGGTGGGCGCGATGCGGGCGTACCTGCGCGGATCCCACCGCTTCCAGCGCATCGACGGCGACGCGCTGGTGGACGAGCGCGGGCGGCGCTGGGCGATGAACGACGACGCGCTGGAAGGTCCCGCCGGCGAGCGCCTGCTGCGCCTGCCGGGGCATCTCGCGTACTGGTTCGGCTGGTTCGCGTTCTACCCCAACACCGAGGTCTATGGCGCCGCGCCGGTCAGCGGCCCCCAGGAGTGAGCCGCCGCCGCAGCCATGCGCTGGCGCCGTCTACCGCCGCCACCAGAAGCAGCATGGCGATGATCACCGTGGCCGCGGCCGACTGCTGGAACAGCGACAGGCTGACGTAGAGCATCTGACCAAGGCCGCCGGCCCCCACCAGGCCCAGCACCGCCGCCATGCGGATGTTGTTCTCCCACCGGTAGAGCGTGTAGGAGACGAGCTGGGGCAGGACGGTGGGCACGGTGCCGTAGCAGAACGCCGCCAGCGCCGGGGTCCCGGCGTCGCGCAGCGCCACGGTGGGCTCGGGCGGCGCGTTCTCCAGCGACTCGGCGAACAGCCGCCCGAGGACGCCGGTGGTGTGCAGCGCCAGCGCCAGAGCCCCGGCGAAGGGGCCCAGCCCGGCGGCCAGCACCATCAGCGCGGCCCAGACCAGCTCGGGAATCGCGCGCAGGAAATTGAGCGCGAGCCGCGCGCCGACCCGCGACGCGATGCCGGCCCGGCCTGCTGCAGGCACCGCCAGGACGATGCCGGCGGCGACGGCCAGCAGGGTGCCGACGGCGGAGATCGCCAGCGTCTCTCCGCTGGCGCGCAGCACGGTGGCGAGGAAGTCGGGCGCCGTCGTTGGCGGAAAGAACGCGCCGGCGTAATTGGCCATTGACGCCAGACCCTCGGCGGTGAACACCCCGGCGACGTCCAGGCGCAGGAACCAGAAGCTCGCCGCGACGGCGGCCGCGAAGGCGGCCAGGATCGCCCACCCGGTCACGCGCCGCCCCTCACGCCAGCGCCCGCCGCAGCGCCGCGCTGACGGCGTCAGCCAGCAGGACCAGCAGGAAGAAAGTGATCAGGATCGTGGACACCTCGGCGCCGTTGAGCATGCGGATCGACAGCTCCATTTGCTGTCCCAGCCCGCCGGCGCCGATGAAGCCCATCACCACCGACGCGCGCACCGCGCACTCCCAGCGGTAGACGCTGTAGGACACCAGCTCCGGCAGCGCCACCGGGAACACACCATACCAGAACGCCGCCAGGCGGCCGCCGCCCGCCTCCAACACCGCCCGCGCCGGCCGGGTGTCGCCGGAATCGAAGGTCTCGAAGTAGACCTTGCCCAGCATGCCGGCGTAGTTGATGGCGATCGCCAGCACGCCGGCGGCGGGGCCCAGGCCCACCGCGCGCACGAACAGCAGCGCCCAGACGATCTCGGGGATGCTGCGCAGGGCGATCAGCAGCCACTGCACCGGCACGCGCAGCGCCTCGCCGGTCCACGCCCGCCGCGCCGGCCCGATGCGGGACACCGACAGGGTGCGGGTCGCCGCCAGCGCCAGCGGCAGGGCGACGGCGATGGCGATGGCGACGCCGGCGGTCGCCATGGCGATGGTCTCCACCGTGGCGCGCAGCACCAGCCCGAGGAATTCGGGCGACGCCGCCGGCGGCAGGAACGAGCCGACGAAGCGGCCCATGGTGGCGAGGCTCTGCTCGTTCAGCAGCGCCGCCGGATCGAACTCGGTCAGCTGCAGGCCGGGCCACAGCAGGAGCACCGCGGCGACGGTCCAGACCAGGCGCGGCAGCGCCGCCGGGTCGCGATCCGGCGGCGTGCCGCTCGCGGGGGATGCCGCGTTCACGCGCCCTCCCGGGACGGCGTCAGCGGCACGGCGGATCGGACGCCACCGCCGGCCGCGGCCCCGCGGCCTCCAGCGTCAGCGGCCGGGGTGCCTGGGTCGGCGGCGAGGCCGATTCGGACGCATAGAGCGCGCGCAGCATCGCCTCGGTGACGCGCACCGGCGGCAGATCGAACGCGATGCCGCCCGATCGCAGCCCCACCACGCGGGGGAACCAGCGCAGCGCCAGGTCTACCGCGTGCAGGCTGGCGACGAGCGTTGCGCCGCGCTCGATGGCGTCGCGGTTGAGTTCGCCGACGGTGAGGTCGGCGAGCTGCGGGTCCAGCGCCGACACCGGCTCGTCCGCCAGCAGCAGCGCCGGCTGCTGGTAGAGCACGCGGGCGGCGCCGACGCGCTGCAGCTGGCCGCCGGAGAGACGGTCGCAGCGGTCGAACAGGCGCTCGGCCAGATCGAGCCGGGCCAGCGCCCGGCGCGCGCCCGCGACATCCAGCGGGTACGCCAGCGACGCCAGGGATTTCCACAGCGGCCACTGGCCGAGGCGGCCGGCCAGCACCGCGGTGACGACGCGCTGGCGCGGCGGCAGCGGCGGCGCCTGGTGGATCGTGCCGATGCGCGCGCGCAGGCGGCGCAGGGCGCGGCGCGGGAGCCGCCACGGATCGACGCCATCCAGGTGCAGCCGGCCTTCGCCGGAGCGCAGCGCGGTGCCGACGAGCCGCAGCAGGCTGGTCTTGCCGGCGCCGGAGGGCCCGATCACCGCCACCCGCTCGCCCTCGGCGATGCGCAGGTTCACGCGCTCGATGGCGCGGTGGTTGCCCGGGAGCGTCAGGCCGACGTTGGTGAGCTCGATCTCCATGACGGGGGAGGCGGCGGGCTGTTTACCGGAGCAGCCCCGCCGAGCGGGCGGCGGCCTCGATGTCGCGATAGTTTTCCGCGCGGGTCGGGATGTAGCGGCTCGCCCGCTGCAGCTCCAGGATCCGCCGGTGCGCCGGGTCGGCGGGGTCGAGGCGCAGAAACGCATCGGTGATCCGGCGCACCAGCGCCGGGTCCAGATCGCCGCGCACCGTCCAGTTGTAGTCGAAGTACGGCGGTGTGGTCGCGATCACCTTCACCTTGAGCGGGTCCACCTTGCCGGTCTCCACCAGCTTGTCCCAGACCGCCGCGTTCAGCGCGCCGGCGTCGACCCGGCCGGCCTCGACGAAAGCGGCGGTGGCGTCATGGGCGCCGGAGAAGGCGATGCGCTTGAAGTCCTTGTCCGGGTCGATGCCCTGCTGCAGCAGGAAATGGCGCGGCATCAGGTGCCCGGAGGTGGACGACGGCGAGCCGAACGCGAAGGTCTTGCCGCGCAGGTCCTGCAGGGTGTTCACGCCGCCGGCGCTGGAGGCGACGATACGGGAGATGAACTTCTCGTCCTCGACCCGCTGCACGACGGGAATGGCGTTGCCGGTGCGCAGCCGCGCCTGCACGAAGGTGAAGCCGCCGAGCCACGCCAGGTCCACCTTGCGCGCCGCCAGCGCTTCCACCACCGCGGCGTAGTCGGTGACCGGGACGAAGCTCACCTTCATCCCGAGTTCCTTCTCCAGGTACGCCCCCAGCGGCCTGAACTTGCGCTGCAGCTCCGCGGGCACCTCGTCGGGAATGGCGGAGACGCGCAGCACGCCGGTCGGGGCGGCGGGAACCGTGGCGGCGGCGGCGGCGGCGAGCGAGAAAACGAGGGCAAGCGACCAAAGGCGCATGGGCTGATTTCTTCGACGGATCGTTGGGCGAACGCCGCGGTGCGTGATCGGCGGCGCGCGGGAGCGATCGCTGATCGCCCGCGCCGGCCGGCGGGTGCCGCGTTCAGGGTCAAGCTAGCACAGATGGCCGGGACGGTCGATTGCGCGAACTGCGGAAAAGACCCCGATGCGGACGGCGTCTTTCGTCGCGCTCCGCCGCGGCGGATGCCCGTCAGGCGCGGTTCACCATGTGCTGCGCGAGGTCTGCCAGCGCACGGCAGAGCCGCTCGCGCAGGGCGGCATCCGCCACCGATGCGGTCGTAGGGAGTATCCGGGTCCTGGGTCATCGGCAACGCGCGCAAAAAAACGCGCAGCATAGCCCAACAGGGGGCGCCGTGTCGGCGTCCGCGGCCGCTGCGCTCAGGCCCAGGCCGCCTGCGGGAATGGCACGGGCGGCAACGCGGCGGCCTGCGCGGGTCGGGTCCGCCGGGAGTCGGTGAGCGGCGCGATGAACCGGTAGACGCCGCCCGAATCCGGCTCGAAGCGCACGTCGTAATGGCGCAGGATGGCGATCATCGGCTCGTTGTCGGCGAACACGTAACCTTCGAACGTGCGAATGCCGCGCCGGCGCGCGGCGTCCGCCAGCACCCGCATCAGCCAGGTGCCGATGCCGCGGCGCTGGTGCGAGTCCACCACGGTGAGCGCGGGTTCGGCGGCTTCGGGACGCTCGGGCAGCCGCACGCAACGCGCGACGGCAATGCCCACCGGCTCGGGGCCGGACAGGTCCTGGGCGCCGATCGCCAGGTGATTGACCTGGTCGACCTCGGTAAGCCACGCCAGCTCCTGCACCGACAGGTCGCGGATCGAGCGGAAGAAGCGCTGGTAGCGCGAGCGCGGCGACAGCCGCCGGAAGCCTTCGTGCAGTGCGCTGCGGTCGGCCGGCACCAGCGGGCGGTAGGCGACCGGCGTGCCCGCGACGACGGCATACCGCGGCGGCGGATACGGCGGGGAGGATGCGGTTTGAGGGTGGACGGAATCCGGGTTCATCGATTTCTCCCTCCGAGAACGGCTTTGGACCGACTGGTCGGTCTAAGCGGTGTCAAAAAAATCAACCAACAATGCATTCGAGATAGCGCCGGAACGAGCGCACGCCCTGCACCACCCGGCTGCCGTCCTGGTGGGCCTTGGCCAGCACGATGGAGCCTTCCACCACGGCCACGAAATGATCCGCCAGTTCCTGCGCGCTGGGCCGGTCTTTGCGCTTGCCCTCGGGCAGCAGGGGCTGAAACAGCCGCGCCAGGCCTCCCGCCATGCGGTTGAACAGTTCCGCCAGCCGGGCCTGGATCTTCGGGCTCGACTCGGCCATGTCCAGCGCGAACACCCCCAGCAGACAGCCGCTGCTCCACATGCCGGCGGCGGTGTGCTCCACGTGATCGAGAAAGGCAAAGGCGCGCGCCCGCGGGTCCGCGACCCGGCGGTGGGGCCCGTTGCCGTAGGCTTCCATCTGGCGCTGGAAATACTCGTCCAGGATCGCCAGCGCCAGGTCCTCCTTGGCCGCGAACGCGTGGTAGAAGCTGCCCTTGCTGACGCCCGCCGCCGCGCAGATCTCGTCGACGGTGGTGGCGGCGTAGCCCCGGGACAGCATCAGCGACTGGCCGGCGTGCAGGAGCTTTTCGCGGGTGGTGAGAGCTTTCATGGCGCGAAGATTAGACCAACCAGTCGGTCCAGTCAACCCGACCAAGGGCCGAGATCGGGAACGGGGCGGGGTGCGGCTTCATCCAATGGGCATGGATCCGGTGCCGATGGCGTTTGTGTCCTGACCCCCGCCCATGGGCGACGGCGGGTCGCCGGACGGGGAGGGTCCGTGACTGCCCGCGCCCGCTGTCGGAACAGCTCGAGCACCTTCTCCGGCGGACGGCCTGACCGGCTTCAGCCCAGGGCTTTGCCCACCACTTCCGCGACGTCCTTCGACAGGCCGTCCACGTCGCGGATGCGCTCCAGCGCCGCGCGGGCATGGGCCTGCCGGCCGGCGTCGAACTTGCGCCAGCGGTCGAACGCCCGCGCCAGGCGCGCCGCCACCTGCGGATTGAGCTGGTGCAGCGCGATCACCTGATCGGCGAGAAAGGCGTAGCCGGCGCCGTCGGCGGCGTGGAACCGCACCGGATTGCCCATGGCGAAGGCACCGATCAGCGAGTACACCTTGTTCGGGTTCTTGAGCGAAAAAGCGTGGTGCTGCGTGAGGCGCCTGACCTCGTCCAGGGTGCCCGGCAGACGCGAGGTGGCCTGCACGCGCAGCCACTTGTCCATCACCAGCGGCTCGTCCTTCCAGCGCTCGTAGAACGATTCCAGCGCGTGCACGCGCTCCGGGCCGCCGCTGTTGGCGAGGCATTGCAGCGCGGCCATCGCGTCGGTCATGTTGCCGGCGGTCTCCAGCTGGGTCGCGGCCATGTGGCGCGCCGCCTCGTCGTCCAGTTCCGCCAGGTAGGCGAGGGCGGTGTTGCGCAGCGTGCGCCGGCCCGCGGCGAGTGCGTCCGGGCTGTAGTCGCCGGTCACCTCCATCGACCGGTAGGCCGCCAGGAATTCCTCGCGCAGCGCGTGCGCCAGCTGCCGCGAGAGCGCGCAGCGGGCCGCGTGAATCGCGTCGGGATCGGCCACCGTCATCATCTCCGCGATGAAGCCCTCGGACGGCAGCACCAGCGCTTCCGCGGCGAACGCCGGATCGTCGCCGGCCTCCGCCAGCAGCCGCGCCGCGGCGCCGACGAAGGATTCCGGCGCCAAGAACGTTTCACCGTCCTGGATCGCGCTCACGCCCTTCAGGATCAGGTTGGCCGTCAGCCGCTGACCGGCGTCCCAGCGGGTGAACGGGTCGCTGTCGTGGGCCATCAGGTGGGTCAGGTCGCGGCTGCTGTAGGGATAGCGCAGGTGGATCGGTGCGGAGAAATCCCGCAGCGGCGACGGCACCGGTTTGGCCGGCACGTTGAGGAACGTGAATGTCTGCTCGGCCTGGGTCACCGAGAGCACGCGCGTGGTGCCCTGGGGGGCCGCCTCGCCTTCCAGCTGCAGCGGCAGGTCCCGGCCCTCCGGCGACACCAGGCCCAGGCGCAGCGGAATGTGGAACGGCAGCTTGGCGGTCTGTCCCGGCGTCGGCGGACAGCTCTGGCGCACGCGCAGGATGTAACGGCGCGTGGTGGGATTGTAGGCGTCCGAGATCTCCAGCACCGGCGTTCCGGCCTGGTCGTACCAGCGGCGGAACTGGGTCAGGTCGGTGCCGCCGGCGTCCGCCATGGCCTCGATGAATTCGTCGGTGGTCACCGCCCGGCCGTCGTGGCGCTGGAAATAGAGATCCATGCCGAGGCGGAACTTCCGCGGCCCGATCAGCGTGTGGATCATGCGCACCACCTCGGCGCCCTTCTCGTAGACGGTGGCGGTGTAGAAGTTGGAGATCTCCATGTACGACTGGGGCCGCACCGGATGCGCCATCGGCCCGGCGTCCTCGGGGAACTGGGACGCGCGCAGGTTGCGCACCTCGCGGATGCGCTGCACCGGGCGCGAGTACATGTCGGCGCCGAACTCCTGGTCGCGAAAGACGGTGAGCCCTTCCTTGAGCGAGAGCTGGAACCAGTCGCGGCAGGTGACGCGGTTGCCGGTCCAGTTGTGGAAATACTCGTGCGCCACGACGCGGTCGATGTTCTGGAAATCCGCGTCGGTGGCAATGTCGGGCCGGGCCAGCACGTATTTGGTGTTGAAGATGTTGAGCCCCTTGTTCTCCATCGCCCCCATGTTGAAGTCGCCGACGGCGACGATCATGTACTGGTCCAGGTCGAGCTCCAGGCCGAACACCTCCTCGTCCCACTTCATCGCCTTCTTGAGCGCCTGCATGGCGAATCCCGCCTGGTCCAGCTTGCCGGGCTCCACGTAGATCTGCAGCCTAGCGCTCCTGCCGGAGCGGGTGACGAAGCGGTCCTCCAGCTTGTCCAGCTTGGCCGCCACCATGGCGAACAGATAGGAAGGCTTGGGAAACGGGTCCTCCCAGGTGGCCCAGTGGCGTCCGCCGGCCTCGTCGCCGGTGGCGAGCAGGTTGCCGTTGGACAGCAGGCGCGGGCAGCGCTCGCGGTCGGCGTGAATGGTGACGGTGTAGCGGGCCATCACGTCCGGCCGGTCGACGAAGAACGTGATGCGCCGGAAGCCCTCCGGCTCGCACTGGGTGAAATAGCCGTCCTTGGAGAGGTACAGGCCCATCAGCTTGGTGTTGCGCCCGGGATGGATCACCACCTCGGTCTGCAGCACGAATTCGTCGGGGACCTGGGCGATGGTCAGCCGTCCGGCGTCGACGCTGTATTCGCCGCCGGCCAGGTCGCGGCCGTCCAGGGCGATGGCGGTGAGCTCCAGCTCGTCGCCGTCCAGCGTCAGCGGCGCGGCCCGGTCCGCGCTGGCGGGATTGCGCACCATCGCGAGCCGCGCCCGCACCCGGGCGTGGTCTGCGTGGATCGCCACGTCCAGCTCCGCGGTGAGCACGAGAAACGCCGGCGGCGTGTAGTCCTTGAGATAGACAGTCTGGGGCGTCGGGTCGCGTGGCATCGTGAAGGCGTCGAGGTTGGGGCGCGGGTGTTCCGGGTGCGCTGGCTGCGCTGGATGGACCCGCGGCACGGCGTCGGGTTCCGGCACGTGCGCCGGCCGAATCTTGGCACATCCGGGAATGGGCGGAAAGGCTGGGGCTTCCCGGCAAGCAAAAGGCCCGGGCAATGATCCCGGGCCTTTTGGGGCCTGCGCGTTGGACCGCGTCATCGACGATCGCCCCGCGGAATCGTTCCGCGCAACGGCGGCGGCCATGTGCGGCAGTCACCTCCCCGCTCAAGAGCGGGGAACTCTTGCGGCCTTCGATCCCGCGCGCGACACGCTCGCGGTGCTGCGCCTGCTGCGCGGCCTCTTGGCCAGATCGTCGCGCACCGAGGCGAAGCGTTGAAGCCCGGGCAGCCAAGAGCGAAAGTTTTCGCCCGGGTCGGCGAGGCGTGAAGCCGCGGCGCGCCTCGACCACTTCAAACGCTAGGCAATGCGCCGTCCGTAGTCAAGGGGCAATCGCGGCGCGCGGCGCGCAATCCGCGCGCGGATTCTGAAAAGTGTTGCGGGCGCTTCAGTTGCGCCGCTTTCCCGTGGGCCCGCGCGAGCGGGCCGGAGTTACTGATTGAGTCCTGGAGGATTCCGCCGCCCGCGGGAGGCTGCGGCCGAGCGCGCCCGGCGCCGCGGGGACGGATCCGCCGTGCCGCGCGCGCCACGCGGGCCGGAGTTGCCGGCCGTCCCCGCCGCCTGAGGATCCGCCGCCGCCGGAGGACGAACCCGGCGCCGTGGCCGCCGACGAGGTGGCGCGCGACAGGGAATCTTCCACCTGGCCCTGGCTGGCGGGGGTGACGCCGCCGACCGGGGCGCGGGAGCGCTTGGGCAGTGTGTGCCGGTGCCGCCCCGCCCGGCAGCCGCGCTCGGCTAGAATTCAAGCTTTTCTGCAATCCGCCGTGATCCAGTTCCGCCAACTGACGCTTGCCCGCGGCGCCCACCGGCTGCTGGAGAACGTGACCCTGCAGGTTCACGCCGGCTGGCGCGTGGGCGTCGTCGGCGCCAACGGCAGCGGCAAGTCGAGCCTGTTCGCTTTGCTCTCCGGCGAACTGCATCCCGACCGCGGCGACTGCGAGGTGCCGGCGGGGTGGACGGTGGCGACCGTGGCCCAGGAGACGCCGGCGCTGCCGGTGCCTGCCATCGACTTCGTGCTGGACGGCGACCGCGAGCTGCGCGCGGTGGAACGCGCCCTCGCGGCGGCCGAAGCAGCCCACGACGGCCACCGGCTCGGCGAGCTGCATGAGCGCCTCGGCGTGATCGACGGCTACGGTGCACGCCCGCGCGCAGCGGCATTGCTGGCGGGGCTCGGTTTCGCCGAGGCCGATTTCGAAAGGCCGGTGGCACAGTTTTCCGGCGGCTGGCGCATGCGGCTCAATCTGGCCCAGGCGCTGATCGCGCGCTCCGACCTGCTGCTGCTGGACGAGCCCACCAACCACCTGGACCTGGACGCGGTGATCTGGCTCGAGCAATGGCTTGCCGGGTATCGCGGCACCCTGCTGCTGGTGTCCCACGACCGCGATTTTCTCGACGGCTGCGTGACCCACGTGGCCCTCCTGCGCGACCGGCAGCTGACGCTTTACGCCGGCAACTACACGGCATTCGAGGAGCAGCGCGCGGTGCAGCTCGCGGTGCAGCAGGCGATGTTCGCCAAGCAGCAGCGCGAAGTTGCGCACCTGGAGCGGTTCATCGCGCGTTTTCGCGCCAAGGCCACCAAGGCGCGCCAGGCTCAGAGCCGGCTCAAGGCGCTGGACCGCATGGAGCGGATTGCGTCGGCCCACGTCGACGCGCCGTTCGATTTCACGTTCCCGGCCCCCGCGCGTGCGCCCGACCCGCTGCTGGCGCTGGCCCATGCCGCGGCAGGCTACGGCGCCGAGCCGGTGTTGGCGGAGATCGACCTCACGCTGCGGCCCGGCGTGCGCCTGGGCCTGCTGGGCCCCAATGGCGCCGGCAAGTCGACGCTGGTGAAGCTGCTGGCGGGCGATCTCGCGCCGCGCGCCGGGGCGCGAACGGAGGGCAAGGGACTCGTCATCGGCTATTTCGCCCAGCACCAGCTGGAGCAGCTGCGCGGGCACGAATCGCCGCTGCAGCATCTCGCGCGCCAGGAGCCGGCGACGCGCGAGCAGGAGCTGCGGGATTACCTGGGCGGCTTCGATTTCCGGGGCGCCATGGCCGACGCGCCGGTGGCGCCGTTCTCCGGCGGCGAGAAATCCCGCCTCGCGCTGGCACTGGTGGCGCGCCGGCGGCCGAACCTGGTGCTGCTGGACGAGCCCACCAATCACCTGGATCTGGAGATGCGCCACGCGCTCACGCGCGCACTGGCGGAGTACGAAGGCAGCCTGGTGCTGGTATCCCACGACCGCGCGCTGCTGCGCACCGTTTGCGACGCGTTCCTGCTGGTGGCCGACTGCCGCTGCCGGGAATTCGACGGCGACCTCGACGATTACGTGGCGTGGATCGAGGCCCGCCGCGCCGAGCGCGCATCCCGCAGTGTCGACGGCCAGCGCGTTGCGGACAAGGCCGCGCGCAAAGAGGCGCGGGAATCCGCGGCCGCTGAGCGCCAGGCGAAGCTGGCCCGGCGCCGGCCGCTGCTGAAGGAAGTGGAGCGGCTGGAGGGCGACCTGGCGGCGTGGCAGGCGGAGAAGCGCGCGCTCGACGCGCGCCTGGCCGAGCCCGCGTTCTACGCCGCGCCCGATCCCGCGCAGCTGGAGGCCGCGACGCGCCGCCGCGGCGAGCTGGAAGGGCTGATCCACGAGGCCGAGCACCGCTGGCTCGACGCCCACGCCGAGCTCGAGGCCATCGGCGAGGCGTGAGCGCCGGCGTCCCCCAGGGGGCCGCGTGCGCGCGATTGCGCTAGAATTCTCTCCGGGTGGACTCGCCCGGTGCGCGGATGCGGCTGAACCCCGCGCCGCGCGGCGAATCTGACCGGTAGCCGCGGGCGCTGCCTGCGAGCGATCGTGCCGGCGCCCCCGGTCCGGCCCTGCCCAGCAAAGGACGGTCATGTTCGACGATCCCGTGCTCCTCGCCCGCATCCAGTTCGGGCTCAACATCGGCTTCCACATCCTGTTTCCCACCATCAGCATCGCGCTGACCTGGGTGCTGTTCGCCCTGCGCCTGCGCATCACCGCGGGCGGCCCGGGAACCGAGGCGCTGAGATCCGCCTACTACCTCTGGATCAAGATCTTCGCGCTCACCTTCGCGGTGGGGGTGGTGTCGGGCATCGTCATGAGCTTCCAGTTCGGCACCAACTGGCCTGGGTTCATGAACAAGGCCGGCAACATCGCCGGACCGTTGCTCGCCTACGAGGTGCTGACGGCGTTTTTCCTCGAGGCCTCCTTCCTCGGCGTGATGCTCTACGGCCGCGAGCGCGTGCCCAACTGGGTGCACCTGACGGGCACCTTTTTCGTCGCCTTCGGCACCACGCTGTCGGTGTTCTGGATCCTGGCGCTCAACTCGTGGATGCAGACGCCCCAGGGCTACTCGGTGGTGGACGGCGTGCTGCACGCCGAGGACTGGTGGGCGATCATCTTCAACCCCAGCTTCCCTTACCGGCTCACCCACATGCTGATCGCCTCGGGCCTCACCGTGGCTTTCGTCGTGGCCGGCATTTCCGCGCTGCAGCTGCTGCGCAACGCCGCCCACGAGCCGGCGCGCCGCATGCTGCGCTGGGGCGTGGCGATGGGCGCCGTGCTGGCGCCGCTGCAGGTCTGGGTCGGCGACCTGCACGGGCTCAACACGCTGGAACATCAGCCGGCCAAGGTGGCCGCCATCGAGGCGGTCTGGCACACCGAGCGCGGCGCGCCGCTGGTGCTGTTCGCGGTTCCCAACGCGCAGGAGAAGCGCAACGACTACGCGATCTCCATCCCCAAGGGCGCGAGCCTGATCCTGACCCACGACGCCGACGGCGAGCTGAAGGGGCTGAACGAGTTCGAGGGCAAGCATCCGCCGGTGGCGCCGGTGTTCTACGCCTTCCGCGTGATGGTGGGCATCGGCGTGCTGATGCTGGCGCTGTCGTGGTGGGGCGCGTGGGCGCTTTGGCGCCGCGGCGCGCTGTCGCGCGGCCTGCTGGTCGCGTTCGCCGGCAGCACCTTCGCCGGCTGGATCGCGGTGCTGGCGGGCTGGATCGTCACCGAGGTAGGGCGCCAACCCTACATGGTGTACGGCGTGCTCACCGTTGCCGAGACCGCATCCGAGGTGCCCGCCGGCAGCATCGCGCTGTCGCTGGCGGGCTACGCGTTCGTCTACACGGCGCTGCTGGTGGCCTACGTGCTGGTGGTGACGCAGATGGCGCTCAGGGAAGCGGGAGGCGGCGCCGAAGGCGCCGAACCGGCGCCCGGAGGCGGCCTGCGGCCGGCACGGGCGTGAGGGAGGAGCCATCATGAGCCTCGACCTGCCCTTCATCTTCCTGGTGCTGATGGCGCTGGCGATCCTCGCCTACGTCGTGCTCGACGGCTTCGACCTGGGCGTGGGCATCCTGCTGCCGCTGGCGCGGCGCGAAGACCACGACATCATGGTGGCCTCCATCGGCCCGTTCTGGGACGCCAACGAGACCTGGCTGGTGATGGGCGTGGGCATCCTCCTGGTGGCGTTTCCGCTGGCCCATGGCGTGATCCTGCCGGAGCTCTACATTCCGGTGGCGCTGATGCTCACCGCCCTCATCCTGCGCGGGGTGGCGTACGAGTTCCGTACCAAGGCGGCGGGATGGCACCAGGAGCTGTGGAACCAGCTCTTCTTCGCCGGATCGCTGGGCATGGCGATCGCCCAGGGCTTCATGCTGGCCGGCGTCATCACTGGCTTCGCCAAGGGCGCCGGCCATGCGGCGTTCGGCTTCCTGGTGGGGTTGGGCCTGGCCGGCGGCTACGCGCTGCTGGGCGCCACCTGGCTGGTGATCAAGATGGAGGGCGACCTGCAGCGCCAGGCGCTGCGCTGGAGCCAGGGCGCGGTGCTGCTCACCATCCTCGGCGTCGGCGCCATCAGCGTCGCCACGCCGTTCGCCAGCCCGCGGCTGATGGAGAAATGGTTCGGCTGGCCACAGACGCTTTGGCTGCTGCCGCTGCCGGCGCTGACGGCGGCGGCGTTCGCCGGGATCTGGTTCACGGTGGCACGCCTGCGGCGCGGCGCGGGCGGCCGGGAGTGGATGCCGTTTGTGCTGGCGGTCTGGGTGTTCGTGTTCTCGTTTTTCGGCCTGGGCTACAGCCTGTATCCCTACCTCGTGGTGGACCAGCTGACCTTCCGCGAGGCGGCCGCCGCCGAAAACTCGCTGTTCGTCGTCTTCGTCGGCGTCATGATCGTGCTGCCGGTGATCATCGGCTACACGATCTTTTCCTACCGCGTTTTCTGGGGTAAGGCGCGCGAGCTCAAGTACGGCGAGTGAACGGCGCGTTGTGCGGGGGGAAAGGCCGGCTCGCAGGCCGGCCCGCCTCGAGCCCGTACCCGGGCCGGAAAGGTCAGGCGTGCTTCTTCGCCGGACAGGTGCTCAGACCGATCAGCGAGTACGCCGGACAGGAGCCGACGACGCCGGTGACCAGCGGCAGCACGCCGATCCAGGTCCAGGGCGTGCCGATGCCCGCCGCCAGGCCGATCAGCACCAGGCCGGCGAAAATCCGCAGAATCCTGTCGATGCCACCCACGTTGGTCTTCATTGCCTGCCTCCAGTCAGAGAAAAGCTGTTTGCGACACGCTCAGTAGACCATGCCGGCGCGCCGGGGTCTGTGACCTAGGTCACACGCTTGCTCGGAAGGTGCGCGCAGAGTTTGTAAAGACTTCCTCCCGGGTTGTAGTTCCTGCCACCGCTGGTTGCCGGCGCGAGCTTCCCCGGCTGCTGCGAGTCGGCCTCCATTCCCTTGTGAATCAACCGGGTGGATGGGGCTTCACCGCGGCGGCGGTGCTGGCACAGGGCTTGCGCCCGTTGGGGCAGGACCTTCGGTCCGACCTTGTCTGCAAAAAGGCGAATGAATGTTGAACCAGGAACTCACGCGCTTCACCGTGATGCAACGGCGGGACGGGATCTGGAAAGTGTACGAGAGCGGTCTCGATCGACCGCTGGGCACGTTCGTGCTGAAGAACGACGCGGTCGAGTACGCGTTGCGGTTCGCCGCGACCCGGAAGGCCTGGAAAGTGGAGGTCGTGGACGCGGACGAAATGGTGTCGGCGACGTTCGATGGCACCGGAGGCAAGCAGCGGAAAGAGAACGACTGACGCCACTCCGGCGAGCTTGTGCGCCCCGCCTTCCTCCTCGGGTGGGGCGCGTTTTTTGATCCGGTATCCGACCGGATGGATGGAATGGGACCATCTGCCATGGCCAAGTCGCAACCTCGACTGCAACAGCCGCGCGCGCTTGAGCGGTTTTCCACCGTGTTCGGCAGGCTGCTCTATCTGCCCTCCTGCGGCTGGCGGTGGTCGCCGCGGTGATGGCGCTCGGGCTCTATCAGTGGCTCAGCGTCCGGGCTGAAACCGTCGCGCCCCGGTCCCGAGCCGGCGCGCACTCCGCGGACTGACTCCGCGGCGGGGCACCGCTCGGCCGGACTGAACGACTCGCTGCCCCGAACCGCCGCCAATCCGCGACAACAAGCGGGCGCCGGAGTCCCGGCGCCCGCGATACGGTGGAACCGCTGCGAAAAGGTTACGACGCGGCCACCGTCAGCTGGTTGACCACGCGCTTGACGCCCTTGATGCCCTCGGCGATGCGCTCTGCCCGTTGGGACTGGGCGGAATTCTCCACCTTGCCCTTGAGGTGCACCACGCCATTCTCGGTGTCGACGTCGATGTCGAGTCCCTTCACCACGTCATCGGCCAGCAGCATGGTCTTCACTTTGGCGGTCACCCAGGCATCGGCCACCACGTTGCCACCCTTTGTGCCCGCGTCGGCGCGCGGACCGTCGCTGAGCTCGCGCTGGCTCAGCGTCCCGCTGCCGTCGGCGTCCATCGCCTTGAACAGGGATGCGTCGCCACCGTGGTTCTGGAACTCGGTGGCCGACACGCGGCCGTCGCCGTCGGTGTCGTATTGCTCGAACATCATCACGCTGCTGTCGTCGGCCTTGCCGGCCGGTTGGTCCGCGGCGTGCAGGGACGCGGCGACGCCCACGGCGGGCGCGGCCATCATGGCCGCGAGAACGACGGCGCGGTTGGATCGTTTTCTGAGAGTCTTGCTCATGTTGAACTCCTTGTGGAATGGAATGCTCCGGAGAGCAGGGATACACGCGAAAAAACGTGTGCCCGATGTGTTGCGATCAACGTGCCAGCTTCAGCGGCGCACGGTTATGCGGAAGGATCAACGAGTTGCGGAACCGGACGCCGCGGCGCAGCGGGCCGGGGCGTGTAATTGGTACACGCCGTTGCAGGAAGTTCTACCGCTGTACCCGCCGCGTGTAGGAATCCGCTGATACCTGCGCCGTTCAGAACTTGCTATAAAAGAGTATCGTGCCGCCGGATATCCAGCACGGTATCCGGCGCGCTTCATGGGGGCGAGGCGGCGGACGTCGCCGCGTTCGGCCAAACAGCCGCCCGACAACCACACGCGATGAGACGTGGACGGGTGGGACCTTCACTTCAGGAGTTCGCCATGGAAGCGCAGGCCAGGCCAGGCAAGATCCTCCGCGTCGCCGACCCGGCGATGACTTCAGCGGCAACACCCTCCCTCCCGGTGCGCGGTCCCGATGGCTATCCGCTGTCGCCCGGCTTCTACGTGGTGTGGCCCGCCGACAGGGAAACCGCCGCGTCGCGCTACATCGGTCCGTATCGCTACGTCGACATCGCCCTGGTCACGCTGGTGCGCCTGCGTCGCGCCGCCGATGGCGCGGACAATGTTCCCGGTCCGATGCCGCGGCGCACGGTGTCGTTCGGCGATTGAGCATCAAGACCCCGGCTGCGCCCCACAGCCAGCCCCAGAACAGCAGCGACGCGAAGATGGCCACCGGGTTGAGCGAGAGATTGCGCCCGAAAAGCACAGCGCGCTGGCCACCACCCACTCTGCCGCGGGCGAAAATGATGGCGCGCAATCGCCGTGCCATCGTCGCGCTCCTGCGCTGGCAACGTCGCCGGGATGAAAACTTTACAGCGCGGCCTGAAATTGGCGGAAAGCTTTTCACGAAAGAACGCTGGCGGCGGGCTCCGCTTGCATACGCAAGCTTTGGATCGGGCGGCGAATACCGGAACTGGCACGGCGCCTGCTGTACCTCCGCTGCGACCCGCAGCGTACGAAAGACTGGGGCGTGATCGGGCGCATCACCGAGCAGGCCACGCAGGTCAGCCGGCGCTCCGAAGCCGCGGTGCAATCCGCCGGTGAGCTGCAGGAGGCGTACGGCATCGGGAAGGAAGAGGCCGAGCGCCAGATCAGCGAGTGGGAGCGCAACGGTTGACCCGGCGCGAAGCAAACCCGGCGAAAGGAGGATCGTCATGAAGGCAAAGCTGCTGCTGGTGCTGGCCGTGCTGGCCGGCGCCGTGTCGGTCACCGCGTGCAACACCGTGGAAGGCCTCGGCCAGGACATCGAGAAGGGTGGCGAGGCGCTGCAGAGAGAGGCGGAGCAGAACAAGTAATCGCCGCGCGTGCCGGTGGTCCCGGCGGCTACCGGCGCGCGGGCCCGCCGCCCGCTTCGGCGCGCCGATCGGCGCGACGCCTGCACGCCGAGGCCGCGGCGGAGTAAGATGCTACGTCCTTCCTTCGTTTGTGCCGGCAGGCGGCCTGGCCTGCGGGCCCCGTTGCCGTCAAACCGTGTCCCAGCTGCCGCCATCCTCCGCCCCGTCGCCGGGCCTCGTCGCCAAGCGGGCGGTGCTGTCGCTCCTGGGCAGCTTCGTGTTCGCGCTGGGACTGGCGGCGGTGGCCGACTGGCACGCGCCGCTGCGCCTGCTGGGCGAGTGGACGGTGCCGTTCCTGCTCGGCGTGTTCCTGATCGCTGGCGGCGCAGCGGTGCTGGCGCTGGCGTGGAACGCGACCCGGCTGGCGCGCGTCCTGTCGTGGATTGCGATCGGCACGGTCGGCGTCCAGCTGGTGCAGCTCCTGGCGGCGCTGCCCGGGGCGGGCGAGGCCGGCGCCCGCACGGCGGCGACCGACCAGCCCCCGACCAGACCGGTCCCGCTGCTGCTGACCGCGGTGATGGCCCTGGCGCTGCGCGTGATGTCGGTGGACCGGCTCGGTCCCAAGGCCACTCTCACGGCGTCGATCCTGGTGACGCTGGTGCTCGGCGTCGGCCTGCTGGCCTTCGGCAGCTACTGGTATCCCACCGCCGCGGTGTTCGACTGGCTGGCGCTGGAGGCCGACATGCTGCCGAGCCTGGCGATGCTGCTGCTGCTGGACGGCGCGCTGGCGGTGTTCCTGTTCGCCGGCGCCGAGCCCAGCGCGGCCACCGCGCGGCGCACCGGTCCGATTCCGGCCTGGATCGCGCTGGTGAGCGTGTCGGTGATCCTCTGGCAGGCCCTGGAGGCGGAGCAGCATCGGCGCATCGGCGACGTCACCGGCTGGGTCGCCAACCGCATCGGCTACCAGGTGTCCTCGCACCTCGACACTCACGCGCGGCGCGTCTCGCGCCTGGCCGACCGCTGGGGGCTGTACCGGCCGCAGGAGGATCAGTTCGTCGCCGACGCGCGCGACACGCTGGCGGAGATGCCGGGCTTCTCGTCGATCCTGTGGGTGGACCCGACGGGAACGGTGCGCGCGGTGGTTTCGCCGGAAGACCTGAACGGCCTGCGCGGGGCGACGCTGGCACTGGAGCCGCGCCGCCGGCGCGCCCTCGACGAGGCGCGGGAGACAGGCCAGCCGGTGATCGCGCCGAAGACTGAGCTGCGCGCCGGCCATCTCGACCATAGCATCTACGTACCGGTGTACCGCGACGGTGACGCGGACGGCTTCCTGGTGGCCACCCTGCGGCACCCGGGCGGCCTCAACGCCGCGCTCGCCAGCACGGATACCGACTACGCGGTGCAGCTGTTCGACGGCGCCGAGCCCCTGGCGGAGGTGCGCACCGGCTGGTCCGCCGATCCGGCGCGCTGGGGTCGCAGCTACACTTTTCCCGTGCTGAACCGGGAATGGCGCGTGGTGGTCACGCCGACCGGCGAATACCTCGCCGCCAACCGTACCTTCCTGCCGCGGTTGGTGCTGTTCGCCGGCCTGCTAACGGCGACGCTGCTGGCGCTGGCGCTGAGCGCGCTGCAGGCGAGCCGCCGCTACGGCATGGCGCTGGCGAAGACCAACGCCTCGCTGCGCGAGGAGTCGCGGCGCCGCACCGAGATCACCGAAGCGTTGCGCCGCTCGGAGGCGCGCTTCTCCGGCATCCTCAACCTCGCCCAGGAGGCGGTCATCTCCATCGACGGCGCCGGCAAGATCGTGCTGTTCAACCGCAGCGCCAGCCGGCTGTTCGGCTACGACGCGGCGGACGTGCTGGGCCGCTCGCCGGCGCCGCTGTTCCCGCGCGCTAAGGCCGAGCTGGACGGGCTGCTGGAGCGGGGTGGGGCGCCCGGCGAGGTCGCCGTGGTGGAGCTGGTGGCGACGCGCCGCGACGGCAGCACGTTCGTCGCGGAAGCGTCCGGCTCCTATCTCGACCTGCAGGACGAGACGGTGCGCACCGTCGTGCTGCGCGACATCACGGCGCGGCGGCTGGCGGAGCGCGCGCTGCGCGAGAGCGAGCGCCGCTACGCCGCCATCACCGCCAACGTGCCGGGGGCCGTGTTCCGGCTGCTGCCGAAACCGGACGGTGGCATTGCCTTCGACTACGTGAGTCGCGGCATCACCGACGTCACCGGCATCGCGCCGGACGACCTGCTGGCGAGCGCCGACCGCTTCCTGGGTCTGCTCTCGGTGGCGGACCGGCGTCGGCTGCAGGAGTCGCTGGAGGCGGCGGCGCAGCGGCTCACACGCTGGACCTGGGACGGCCGGCTGGTGCTGCCGGACGGCTCTGCGCGCTGGGTGAGCCTGGTGGCGAGCCCGTCGGCCGGGAGCAACGGACGCGTCACCTGGGACGGCCTGCTCACCGACGTCACCCAGGCCAAGACCTACGAGCTGGAGGTGGAGCGCTCGCGCGAGCAGCTCAAGGCGCTGTCCAAGCACCTATTGAGCGTGCGCGAGCAGGAGAAGGCGCAGATCGCGCGCGAGGTGCACGACGAGCTGGGCGGGACCCTGACGGCGGTGAAGATGGGGCTCGCCTGGCTGGCGGACCGGGTGCCGGCGCAGCCGCCGGCGCTGCGCGACAAGATCGGCGACCTGCTGCGGCTCGCCGACAGCGCGGTGCAATCGACGCGTCGAATCACCACCGAGCTGCGGCCCGCCATCCTCGACGATCTCGGGCTCGCCGAGGCGATCCAATGGCAGGCGCGCGAGTTCCAGCGCCGGGCGGGCATCCTCACCCGCGCCGCCTGCGAGCCCGACGACCTGGAGCTGCCGGAGAGCGTTTCCATAGCGCTGTTCCGCGTCTGTCAGGAGGCGCTCACCAACGTGGCGCGCCACGCCAACGCCCGGCGGGTCGACATCCGCCTGGAACGGCGCGACGGCCGCGTGGCGCTGGAGGTGGTCGACGACGGCGCCGGGTTCACGCTGGAGCGCGTGCTGCGCCCCGAATCCCACGGCCTGCGCGGCATGGAGGAGCGCATCGAGCCGCTCGGCGGCGAGCTGCGCGTCATGTCGGAGCCCGGCGCCGGCACGCGCGTGCGCGCCGAAATCCCCGTCAGCGACGTGGTCGTCGACATCTCCTGAGACGGCGAATCAACGGCTTGCCGCCGCCGTGTAGGAATCGTCCTACCCCGTGATCGGCGCTGCGCCGACGCCAAAAACAGCGCTCTCCGATCCCGCGCAGCATTCGGCCCGCCTAGCATGGGCGCCATCGGGTGAGCGCCCGGCGCGGCGGCCGCGGACGGCGGCGGCCGCGGCGGGCCGGCCTGCCACGGAGAGCGATCGATGGAAAGCACTTTTCACACGGACGCGGCCCTGCCGTACGCCAGCTTCGAACTCCCCCGCGGGCGCGCCGCCGGCGGCCGGTTCGGCAGCCGGCGCGACGACGACGGACTGGGCGCGCTGATCGGCGCATCCGAGCCGATGCGGCGGCTGTTCGATCTCATCGAGCGCGTGGCGCCCACCGACGCCACGGTGTTCATCGTCGGCGAGAGCGGCACCGGCAAGGAGCTGGTGGCGGGCACCATGCACGACCTCAGCCCGCGCGCCGACGGTCCGTTCTGGGCGGTGAACTGCGGCGCGATCCCGGAGAACCTGATCGAGGCCGAGCTGTTCGGCCACGAGAAGGGCAGCTTCACCGGTGCCTCCGGCACCCGCAAGGGGCTGTTCGAGCTGGCCGACGGCGGCACGCTGTTCCTCGACGAGGTGACCGAGATGCGGCCGGAGATGCAGGTGCGCCTGCTGCGGGTGCTGGAGACGCGCAGCTTTTGCCGCGTCGGCGGCGAGAAGCCGATCGAGGTGGACGTGCGCATTGTCGCCGCCACCAATCGCGACCCGGCGCAGGCGGTGGCGGAGGGGCGCCTGCGCCAGGACCTCTATTACCGTCTGGCGGTGTTCCCGCTGCGCATCCCCGCGCTGCGCGAGCGCGGCGACGACGCCGTGCTGCTGGCGCAGCGGTTCGTCGAGGCGCTGAACCAGTCCTACGGCAGCGACAAGCGCCTGGCGGCGGACGCCTGCGCTGCGCTGGCCGCGCATGCCTGGCCCGGCAACGTGCGCGAGCTGCGCAACGCGGTCGAGCGTGCGTTCATCCTGGCAGAGCGCGACGTGCGCATCGAGCCGCCGCCAGCTGCCGCGCGCGGGCGGGACGCGATCGCCTGCAACCCGCTGGCCGTGGACATGCCGCTGGCGGAAATGGAGCGGCTCATGATCTTCGCCGCACTGGAGCGCCACAACGGCAACAAGAGCAAGGCCGCGCAGGCGCTGGGGGTGAGCGTGAAGACGCTCTACAACCGCCTCAACGCCTACCGCTCGGCCGCCGCCGCGCCGGCGGCCTGAGGCCCGTGCCATCGGGAGGTCACGACCATGCGCGCATCACACCCGGCGCCCGACTTGCCGCAGAATAGACCGGAACGCCAAGAGCACGACCGAGCGGCAATGCCCGATCATCCGCTGCGCATTCTCATCGCCGACGACCACGCCATCATCCGCGAAGGCCTGAAGCAGATCCTCCGGGAGGACGGCGGTCTGTGCGTCGTCGGCGAGGCGTCCTCGGCCGACGAGGTGCTGGAGAAGGTGCGCGGCGTCGACTGCGACGTGCTGCTGCTGGACATCAAGATGCCGGGCGGCAACGTGGTGGACACGCTGCGGCGGATCAAGCGCGAGAGGCCGGGGCTGGCGGTACTGATCCTGAGCGTGTATCCGGAGGAGCAGTACGCGGTGAGCCTGCTGCGCGCCGGGGCCAGCGGCTACATGACCAAGGAGACGGCACCGGGCCAGCTGCTGGCGGCGGTGCGGCGCGTGGCGCTGGGCCGCAAGTACGTGAGCGATACGCTGGCCGAGATGTGGGCCGCCGAGCTGCAGGGCGACGCCGACCGGCTGCCGCACCAGCGGCTGTCCGAGCGCGAGTTCCAGGTGTTCTGCCGGCTCGCCGAGGGCGTCAGCGTCACCGCCATCGCCGACGAGCTGGCATTGAGCGTGAAGACGGTGAGCACCCACCGTACGCGCCTGCTGCAGAAGATGGGAATGACCAACAACGCCGAGCTCACGGCCTACGCGATCCGCAACCAGCTGATCGACTGATCCGCCCGGCGGGAAGTTTTTTCAACGCCGGCGTGGAATTCGTTCCCTTGCGGCCCGCACCGCCGCGCGCAACTCCCTGAGCGGGCGACGATCACCGATTGGCACGGCGTTTGCGCGACAAGGCAGGCGGCAGCCCGGCTCCGCAGGCCGAGGCGGGTTCCCCTCCCCCCTGCCCGTCCGGTGTCGCTCCGGGCTGCCGCTTCCCATCGCATCGAGCCCGCTGCGGATGCCGGAGACGCTCCGGCTGCGCTGCAACGGCTGGCTCGAGGAGAAGGTGATGGGCGCGCCGCGATCGCAGCTGGTCGGGCGCCTGCGCGCGGCCGACCACCCCGGGCGGCTGCGGCTCCATTACCCCGTGGTGCCGGACATCGGAATCGACTGCGTCAACGTCCACGCCAAGCTGATGATCTCGGCAACGCCATCGGCAGAGCGCCCGGAATCGTTGCCATGACCGCGTTCGGCAGCGAGTTGCGTTCCTCGCTGGGCGATGGTGCTTTCAGCTGGGGATTCGTCGCCGTCATCGTCGCCGCGGCGGCCATAGGGGCATGGATGCTCAGGCGCCTGCAATCCCGCAAGCTGGCTGCGCGCGCGGCTTGATTCGCTGGCGATGGCGCCGCGCCGGCTTGCCGGGGCGGGTTCCGGCGCAACCGCCTGCAAGAACTTCCGACCCTTGAAAAATTGACCGATCCCGCGCCGCTCCGGCGCGTTTTCGGTGACTGCCATTTGCAGCGATGTTTCAGTCACTTGCGGAAATGTCGGCGAGTTCACGCGGCTGGCACGGAAGCCGCACCTCGAAGACCGCCGGCGCTGCCGCGCCGGACAAGTATCCGTCACCCGGAGAGGAACCGTCATGATTTATTGGGCAGCCGTATTTCTCGTTATCGCACTGATCGCCGGCGTGCTCGGCTTCAGCGGCATCGCCGGCGCGGCCGCTAACATCGCGTGGATACTGTTCGTTATCGGGCTGATCCTGTTCGTGGTGTTCCTGGTCATGGGACGCCGTCCGCCGACGCCGTAGCCTCTTGCCACCGATGGCGGCGACACCGATACCGGTCCGGTCCCGAATCGCCTCCGCGGGGCTCGGATCGCGACACGACATCCGCCGGCAGGTCAGCGGCCGCCTGCCGCCACTCTCCTCTGGAGCAAGCCTGCCATGAGAACGTTTTTCCGTTTCACCCGACGCTTGACCGACAACGCTGGCCCCAATCGGCGCAGCGCACGCGTGCGGCGGCGCCACGAACCGGAAGCAACCGCGGAGCCGCCGGCACTGCCCCGTCACCGCGCCAGCGCGCCGGTCATCACCTTGCGCCGGCGCCGGCGGCCGGTCTGACGCGCGGCTTGGTCGTCGCCGGGAAAGTGGACTACCGGACTACCGGCGACATCGGCCCTCTTGACAAGTAAGTCTGAATATTAGAGTATACTAATGCAATCGCGGGTTTCGGCTCGCGGGCGTGCAAGTCTCCTCCCTCCTCATCTCCCAAGATGAGCTGAAAGCCCGGGACCACCCGGGCTTTTTTTCTCACTCCAGATCGAAGCCTTGGTACGTGCCGGTGTCGTCCGCCACCTCGACCCGGGTCACCTGCGCCAGCCGCGGACCGACATGGGCCCAGCGGATGAGCGCGGCCACGGCCTCGGGAGAGCCATGCGCCGCCGCCTCCACGGTGCCGTCCGGCCGGTTGCGCACCCAGCCGGTCACACCGAGCCGATCGGCCTCCATGCGCATCGAATGGCGGAAGCCGACGCCCTGGACGCGGCCATGGATGACAAGGCGCTTGCCGACTTTCACGGGAAGATCCGCGCGGTGACGCCGGCAAAGGCCGGCCCGACCATTTTAGAACCGCGCCGTGGGGCCGGTCACGGCTTCAGGTAGCGAAAGCCCTCGCGCGTCTGGAGGCGCGCGATCTCCGCCACCCCGGAGGGCACCAGCGTCGCCTCGGGAATGAGCTTCAGGGGCGTGATGCCGCGGCGGGTCAGGGTATTGCCGCATACGCGGAAATCCACCCCTCGCGCCTTCAGTTCGCCCACTGCGACGCGGAAAGGCTTGCCGTCGGCGTCGCTGGCGCCGTCCAGCAGGAAATCCACGCCGGCGTTGTGGGCCACCACCACGATGCGTGTCGCCGGCGAGGCCTCGAGGTGGTTGGACAGGTTGCGCAGGGCGGTGGCCGCGTCGCGGCTGTCGTTGAGGTGATACACGATGCGCTCCGGCGCCGGTCCGAACGGCGGCCATCCCGACAGCAGCGAAACGAGCCCCAGCATTGCCAGCGCCGCAGCGGCGGCCAGCGGGATCGCCTGGCGGAGCCCGCGGCGGCGGCCGGCGCCGGCCGTCCGCTCGGCGTCGCGCAGCCCGCGCGCGACGGCGCGCCGCAGACGCGCCGTCGCCGGGGCGCGGGTCGCACCATCGGCCACGGCCGTACGCACCGCGGCAATGTCGCCCTGCCGTGCGCGGCACGCTTCGCAGCCCGCCGCGTGCGCCTCCACCTTGAGCGCCGTCATCAGGTCCAGCTCGCCGTCGGCGTAGGCGTTCAGCAGCGGAATCGTGTCCTTGCAGCTCATGTCTTGCGGTCCCTGTCGTTTCCCTCGGCCAGCGCCCGGCGCAGCTGGCTGCGGGCGCGGGCCAGCCGCGACATCACCGTGCCCATCGGAACCTGGGCCACCGCGGCAATCTCCCGGTAAGAGAGTCCTTCCAGCTCACGCAGCACCAGCACCTCGCGGAACTCGGCCGGGAGCGCGGCAAGGGCGCGGTTCACGGCGGCGCTGTCCGCCCGGGCAAGGGCCGCCCGCTCCGGGTCGCCCAGCGGCTCCTCGGCGGTGTGAATGTCTTCATCGAACGCCTCGTGGCGGGCGGCGTCGGGCGCCCGGCCGTGCAGCGTGTAACAGGTGTTGCGCACGATTCCCAGCAGCCAGGCCTTGGCGTCGTCGCCGCGCAACCCGTCGAAGAAGCGGAACGCGCACAGCATCGCCTCTTGCACCGCTTCCTCGGCTTCCTCGCGATTGCGGGTGATCCAGAAGGCCAGGTTGTGCGCGGCATCCATGTGGGGCAGCACCAGGCGCTCGAACCGCCGTTTCTTGTCCTCGCCTCGCAATCCGTCTCTACCCTCTAATACCCGCCATGGGCGCGGTTTATTCCCGGTCATTCTACGGGGGGCGGGAATAAATGGCCCGCTGGCGCGGTATACGCTTTTGCCGGCATACAGAGCTGGCGTACGCTGGATCGGACAGCCCTGCGGGGGTCATCGCGGCGGTTCCGGTACTCAAACCACAACGAGGAGAGAGCAGATATGATGCAAAACAAACGCAGGTTGTTGACGGCGGCCTTCGCCGGCGCGATCGCGGCCGGCGCGGGCTGGACCGTTCCGGCTTCCGCGGCGGAGCCCACTTCCAAGGTGGTCTATCACGTCAACGATTCCACCTACGCCCGACCCGCCATGAACAACATCCGCAACCACCTGAACGCCGAGCCGGGCGCCAAGATCGTGGTGGTGACCCACGGCAAGGGCATCGACTTCCTGCTGGACGGGGCGGAGGACGGCAACAAGAACCCGTACAACGTGACGGTGCAGACGCTGAAGGATCGGGGGGTCGAGTTCAAGGTCTGCAACAACACGCTGGTGTCGCGCAAGATCGACAAGTCCAGGGTGATCCCGGAGGCGGACATCGTGCCCTCGGGCGTGGCCGAAATCGGCAAGCTGCAGTACCAGGAGAAATACGTCTACCTGAAGCCGTAAGCTCGGCTTGCGGGGGTCCAGAGGGCGGCGCGAGCCGCCCTTTTTGCTGGTGGCCCACACGGGGTACCGGGTATGGTTGCGCGGCGCCGCCGGGCGACGGCGAAACAGGGGGCAGATGCGAACCGGTTTCCGGATGGCGGGGATTCCTCGATGCGCAGGCCCCAGACCGCCCCCGGGCAACGGGATTTCCGCGCGTTGCGGCGGCGTGCCGGCTCAGCGCAAGACGATGAGCGCGGCCACCACCAGCGCCACTGCGACGCCCGCACCGAATATCAGCGCCTCCCAGTTCCATCCGCGGGCGGGCGGCTTCCTGGGAGCGCGGGGTGGCCTTGGCGCCGGCGCCCCCGCCTTCCGCGGCCCGGACGCCGGCGATTTCGGGGTCGCCGCCGGGCGCGCGGGTTTGAGCTCGGCGCCGATCTCGTTCACCTGGCCCTGAGAGCCGGTCGCCACGGCGAGGCGCATGGTGGCCTCGTAGGAGTCGAAGGCCTTGGAGATGCCGAGCGCGACGGGGGTTTCCTGCCCGTCCGGCGGCGCGTCCGCGGCGTCCATCTTCCGCGTCGTCGGGATGCTTCCGTCGCCCGCCATCGCGTCCCGGCCGCCGTCGGCCAGCTGCGTCATCAGGTGCTCGGGGAACGACTGCGGGTTGATCGACACGTTGGGCTGAACGTTCGACTCCACGTACTTGCGGCACTCGCGCAGGTCGTTGGCGAGATCCTTGGTGTCCTGGTAGCGGGCGTCCGGCGCCTTGGCCAGCGCCTTGGCGACGATGAAGTCGAGGATGTCGGGCACCGCGGAGTTCAATTGGCTCGGCGCCCGCGGCGACAGGTGGACGACGTGGTACATGATGGCGCTCATCTCGCTGCCGGTGAACGGCCGCTCGCCGGTGAGCATCTCGTAGAGCACGATGCCCAGGCTGAAGATGTCGGAGCGGTGGTCCGCGCGGCGCCCGAGCACCTGCTCTGGTGACATGTAGGGCGGCGAGCCCAGCAGCACGCCGGTCTGGGTCCGCACTTCCGAGGTGCGCATGCGGGCGATGCCGAAGTCCATGATCTTCACCAGCCCGCTGTTGAGGATCATGATGTTGGCGGGCTTGATGTCGCGGTGGACGATGTCGTTGGCGTGGGCATACGCGAGCCCGTCGGCCACCTGGGCGGCGATGTCGAGTGCGGTCGCCAGGGGCAGGGGCTTGCGCGCCGCAAGCAGCGACTTCAGCTCCCGGCCCTCGAGGAACTCCATGGCCATGTAGGCCACGTGCCCCTCTTTGCCGACGTCGTAGATGGTGACGATGTTGGGGTGATTCAGACGCCCCGCGGCCTTCGCCTCCTGGTAGAAACGGGCTTCATAATCGGCGAGCTCGTCCTGATCCAGGAACAGATTGACCGTCTTGACGGCGACGGTCCGCTGCAGCATGGGATCCTCCGCCCGGTAGACGATTCCCATGGCACCTTTGCCGATGGCGGAGAGAATTTCGTAGCGGCCGAGCTGCTTGAGGTCCATGGCGTCAGCGCGTCGCCTTGACGCTGCGGAAGGCCGGCCCCCAGGCCGGGTGCCCGGCCTCGGCTGCGGTGAGCTCCAGGTTGGGATCGAGCGCCAGGGCGCGGGCGAAGTTCTCGCGGCAGGCGCGCTCGCGGCCGGATGCGCAGTCGACGAACGCCAGGTACTTGTAGGCCTGCACCTTGTCGGCATCCCAGTTGAGGCCCTTGTTGAGCGCCCGCTGCAGGTTGTGATGGGCCTCCGGGTAATTGCCGTTCTCGTAGTGGCGCAGCCCTGCGGTGTACTCGGCATCTCCTGGCCCGCGCCAGATGGACCCCACGTCCCGCTGCAGCACTTCGACGTCGCGCTTCATGCCCCGTACCGCCTGCGATTCGCAGCCGAGGAGCACGAGGGACACCAGACAGGCGAGGACGGCGGCGGTTTTTCGCATGATCCTCATGCCTTAGCGAAATTTGTGCCTGATCTTGACAACTTCACCGGGCTCCACGGCCACGGTCCGGCGATGGGTCGGGAGGTCGGAATTGCGAATCTCGATCTCGTGGGCGCCCGGCGCCACTTCCAGTTTCTGCACCGGCGGGCTCACGCCCTTGAGCTTGCCGTCCACGTATATCTCGCCCCAGGGTGTGATCGCGAACTCGATCGTTCCCGGTTTTTCGGCGGCGGGCGATGCCTGCGCCCGTCTTTCCGGTGCGGGCACCGGCGTGGCGGCAGCCGGCAGCTCCGGCGCTGGGCTCGATGCGGGAGGCGGGATGCCGGCGGGCTGAGGATCCGGCGGAGCCTGGGGCGCGGACGGCGCGACCGCCGGCGCGGCGGCAACGGGGGCTTGCCGGGGAGCGGCCCGGTACTCCCGTACCACCAAAGCCGCGCCGACGATGACGGCGGCCGCCAGCGGCAGTCCGACCAGCAGTCGCCGGGACCTTCGGGGCGCCGATTCCGCCTCGGTTTCCGCAGCTCGCTGGGCGCGGAACTCGAGGACATCCTCGTGCCCGCCCTCGGGCACCTGAGCCCACGGAAGGGCCGAGTTGGGGCCGGCCGTCAGCATGTAGACCTCGTGGGCGCGCACGTGCTTGTCGGTGCGCACGCCCCGGTACTCGAACAGGCTGGCGTAGCCTTCCGAAATGCGCGACACCACCTCGAAGTAGGAACGCGACACCAGGACCTGGCCGGGCTCCGCGAATGTCATGATCCGCTGCGCCACGTTGATGCCGTCGCCGATGATGTTGGGCTGGCCGTTGATGTCGCGCACCAGCTTGACCGGCCCGAGATTGATGCCGAGTCTGACCTGCAGCGGCAGGCTTTCGTCGGCCTGGGACTGCAGCGTGTCGCGCAGCCGGCCGGCCACCGTCAGCGCGTCCTCCGGATCGCCGATGAAACTGACGGCGGCGCCGTCCCCGGTGTCGAGAATGATCCGGTCCGCGGCCGCGACGCCTTGCAGCGCGTCGCCGACCAGGGCGTTGAACCTCTCCTTGAGGCGGATCTGCTCGGCGACGGGCTTCTCGGAATAGCCCGCGATGTCGAGAAACAGCACGCTGCAGATGAAGGTCCGGTTTCCTCGTGCGTGCATCCAGCCGCCTGTACGCGATGCGCCCGGCCGGTCGCCTGGGCCGGGCCTATTTTACCCGCATGCCGGGCTGTGCCCCCTCGTCCGGCCCGAGCAGGAACAAGCCTTTGCCGTCGCCCGCGGCCAGCACCATGCCTTCGGACATGCCGAATTTCATCTTCCTGGGCGCAAGGTTCGCGACCATGACCGTGAGGCGGCCCTTCAGCTGCTCCGGATCGTAGGCCGATTTGATGCCGGCAAAGACCGTGCGCGTCTCGACGCCGAGATCGAGGGTGAGCTTGAGCAGCTTGTCGGCCCCTTCCACGTGCTCGGCGGCGACGATGCGCGCGATGCGCAGGTCGACCTTCGCGAAATCGTCGATCGAGATCCGGACGGCCGCCGCCTGATGGTGGACCTGGGCTTCGGCATGGCGCACCGGCGCGGGCGGGGGCGGCGCCGCCAGCGATTCCCGGTTGGCCTCGACGAGCGCGTCGATCTGCTTCTTCTCGACGCGGGTCATGAGGTGGGAATACGCGTTGATCGAAGCCACCGGGACTTCAAGGTCCCTCCAAACGAAGCGCCGAGCCATGCCGAACAGCTCCTTGGCGACTTTCTCCGCGACGGCAGGGAGCACCGGCTGCAGGTAGATGGTCAGCGCCCGGAAGCAGCGGATCGTGTCGCTGCAAACGTCCTGCAACTCCTGCTTTCGGCTCGGGTCCTTGGCCAGCTCCCACGGCTTCGCGTCGTCGAAGCGCTTGTTGGCAATATCGGCGAGGCGCATGACCTCGCGTATGGCGCGCCCATACTCGCGGCCTTCGTAATACCCGGCGATTTCGTCGGCGGCCTCCAGCGCGGGAAAGGTCGCGCGAACCGTCGCCGTGCGGTCGACATTGGCCTCCGAGAGCGTGCCGCCGAAAT
Source organism: Pseudomonadota bacterium (assembly GCA_049322755.1). Lineage (GTDB taxonomy): Bacteria > Pseudomonadota > Gammaproteobacteria > Burkholderiales > UBA6910 > DATIUV01. The sequence goes on from JBMOQX010000053.1 coordinate 140,829, forward strand.
GCTTGTGAACGAATCCCGCCGCCCGGCTCGCGATGTTGACGTACTTGCCCACCAGGTCCGAGTTGACCCGCGCGACGAAGTCGTCGAACGACAGGTCGAGGTCCTCCATCGTGGGGTTGAGCTTGGCAGCGTAGTAGTAGCGCAGCCACTCGGGGTTGAGGCCCTGCTGCAGGTAGCTTTCGGCGGTGATGAAGGTGCCGCGCGATTTCGACATCTTCTCGCCGTTGACCGTGAGGAAGCCGTGGGCGCACACCTTGCTCGGCGTGCGGTAGCCGGAGAACTCCAGCATCGCCGGCCAGAACAGCGCGTGGAAATAGAGGATGTCCTTGCCGATGAAATGCACCATCTCGGTGGCGTGGCCCGGCCGCAGGAAGGCGGCTTCGTCGATGGCGGCGCCCTCCGCGTTGCGGCGCTCGACGTAGTTGCGGAAGCTGCCGAAGTAGCCCACCGGCGCGTCGAGCCAGACATAAAAGAACTTTTTGCCGTCGGTGCCGGGAATGGCGAAACCGAAGTAGGGCGGGTCCCGGGAGATGTCCCAGTCGTTGAGCCCGGCGGCGAACCATTCCTTGAGCTTGTTGGCGGCCTCCGGCTGCAGCCGGTCTTCAGTCTGCGTCCAGCGCTGCAGGAAGTCGCGGCAGCGGGAGTCGGAGAGCCGGAAGAAGTAGTGCTCGGAGCTTCTGCGCACCGGCGCGGCCCCCGACACCACCGAGTAGGCGTTCCTGAGGTCGGTGGGGGAGTAGGTGGAGCCGCACACCTCGCAGGAATCGCCGTACTGGTCCTTGGCGCCGCACTTGGGGCACTCGCCCTTGATGTAGCGGTCGGGCAGGAACATCGACTTCACCGGGTCGTAGAACTGCTCCACCGGCCGCACGTCGATCAGACCCGCCTCCTTGAGCCGCGCGTAGATGTCCTCGCAGAAGGTGCGGTTCTCCGGCGAGTTGGTGGTGTGGTAATTGTCGAAGCCGACGTGGAAGCCCGCGAAGTCGCGGGTATGCTCCTGGTATACGCGGGCGATCAATTGCTCGGGGGTGATGCCCTCTTTCTCCGCCCGCAGCATGATGGGCGTGCCGTGGGTATCGTCGGCGCAGACGTAATGGCACTCGTGGCCGCGCATTTTCTGGAACCGCACCCAGATGTCGGTCTGGATGTATTCCACCAGGTGGCCGAGGTGGATGGCGCCGTTGGCGTAGGGCAGGGCCGAGGTGACGAGGATGCACCGGGTCATGGAGGCAGGGGGGAACTCAAAACGCGAAATTCTAACAAAAGCGCAAGGGCAGCATCGAAGTGGGCTCCAAATTGTCTAAAATAGCGAGTTTTCCGAATTCCCGGATGCCAGAGGAGTGCGTTGTGGCCGTTTCCGAACAGCAGGTTGAGACTGCACTGAAAGAGCTGATTGACCCCAACACCCAGAAGGACTTCGTCACGTCGAAGTCGGTAAAGGGCATCAAGGTGGACGGGGAAAGCGTTGCGCTCGAGATCGTGCTCGCCTATCCCGCCAAGAGTGTGCTCGACGAAATCCGCAAGACGGTGGCGGGCAAAGTGAAGTCGATTCCCGGGGTCGGCGCCGTCACGGTCAATGTCTCGAGCAAGATCGTCACCCACGCGGTGCAGCGCGGGGTGAAGCCGATCGCCGGGATCAAGAACATCATCGCGGTCGCGTCCGGCAAGGGCGGCGTGGGCAAGTCCACCACGGCCGTCAATCTGGCACTGGCGCTGGCGGCCGAAGGCGCCAAGGTGGGGGTGCTGGACGCCGACATCTACGGCCCTTCCCAGCCCACCATGCTGGGCATCAGCGGTCGTCCGGAGTCGCGCGACGGCAAGAGCCTGGAACCGATGGAGGGGCATGGGCTGCAGGCAATGTCCATCGGCTTCCTGATCGACATGGACACGCCCATGGTCTGGCGCGGTCCGATGGTGACCCAGGCGCTGGAGCAGTTGCTGAACGATACCCGCTGGCGCGACCTGGATTTCCTGGTGGTGGACCTGCCGCCCGGCACCGGAGACATTCAGCTCACCCTGGCCCAGCGAGTCCCCGTGACCGGCGCGGTAATCGTTACCACACCCCAGGACATCGCCCTCATCGACGCTCGCAAGGGGCTCAAGATGTTCGAGAAGGTGGGCATTCCGATTCTCGGCGTGGTGGAGAACATGAGCATCCACATCTGCTCGAAGTGCGGCCACGAGGAGCCGATCTTCGGCGAGGGCGGCGGGCAGAAGATGTGCCAGGACTACGGCGTCGAATTCCTGGGCGCCCTGCCTCTCGATCGCGGTATCCGCGAGCAGACCGACTCCGGCAAGCCGACGGTGGTGTCGGATCCCGACGGCCGCATCGCGCAGATCTACAAGGCGATCGCGCGCCGCACCGCGGTCAAGGTGGCCGACCTGCAGCAGGACCATTCGGCGGCGTTTCCGAAGATCGTCATCCAGAACACCTGATGGTCGCGGCGACGGGAGCATGACGGCGCGGGCGGCAGGCCCGCGCCGCGTTTTCGGGGAGGCGCGGTGATCAAGGCTGACAAGTGGATCCGCCGCATGGCGGCGGAGTATGGGATGATCGAGCCGTTCGAGCCCAATCAGGTCAAGGTGGTGGACGGCCAGCGGGTTGTGTCCTACGGTACGTCCAGCTACGGTTACGACATCCGCTGCTCGGACGAATTCAAGATCTTCACCAACATCAATTCCACCATCGTCGACCCCAAGAACTTCGACCCCAAGTCCTTCGTGGATTTCAAGGGCGACATCTGCATCATCCCGCCCAATTCCTTCGCCCTGGCCCGCACCGTGGAGTATTTCCGCATCCCCCGCAACGTGCTGACCATCTGCCTCGGGAAGTCCACCTACGCCCGCTGCGGGATCATCGTCAACGTGACCCCGTTCGAGCCGGAATGGGAGGGCTACGTGACCCTGGAGTTCTCCAATACCACGCCGCTGCCGGCGAAGATCTACGCCAATGAGGGCGTCGCCCAGGTGGTGTTTTTCGAGTCCGACGAGGTGTGCGACGTCTCCTACAAGGACCGGGGTGGGAAGTACCAGGGGCAGCAGGGCGTGACGCCGCCGCGCATCTGAATATAAAAAATCCAGTATTTACCTTGAGTTGACGCGGATTCTTCAAGTCCTATAATGGGCCGACTTCGCGTACGCCGAGGTGTCCATGTCTATCGGCCGGTGGCTCGGCCTGTTGCCCCTGATCGTCTGCACGTCCGTTCCATTGGGAAGCGCGGCGGCCGACGCCATTCTGGAGCAGGCCAAGGAGCTGCTCGCGCGCAAGGACCCGAAGGCCGCGTACGCGCTCTTGGAGCCGCTGGAACCGCAGCGCGCCGGCGACCCGGAATATGACTTCCTGCTCGGCATATCGGCCATCGATCAGCTCGCCGCATCGGACCGTCCGCAGGTCACGGGATATCTGGAACTCGGCGGAGGCTATGACAGCAACGTCAACAGCGCGACTGGCGCGGGGACGGTTGCCGTACCCGGTTTCGGCGGCGGCCTGTTCGTATTGGATCCGCTGTCGGTCAAAAAAGCGGACTCTTACGGCCAGTTGAGCGGTGGACTAAGCGGGCGCTACCCGCTGGGTCCGGGACTCGCGGCCGTGGGCGGGCTGCGCGGCTACCTCCGGCGCAACGATACGGAAGATCGTTTCGATACCGATGAAACCGCGGGCGACATCGGGCTCAACGTCACCCGCGGGCGGACCAGCTATCTCGTCGCGGTGCAAGGCAGCGAGTTTTAACTCGACAACGACCGCTATCGTCGGGCGTATGGCGGCACGGGTCAGTGGCTTTACAATCAGCTGGATCTGCAACTGGGGCTCAGCTATCTGTTCGCGCCGAAGTGGTCGCCGCTGCCGCAACTCAGCTACACCAGTAACGACTCGAACATCGAAATCTCGGATTACAACCGCACCCTGATTTACCTCGGCGTGCGTCGGTCTTTCGAGTAGTCTTTCCTACTGGACGCATTGAGTCCCCGCCGGACGTTCTGCGGCAAAATTTGACGCGGAGTGTGAGTGCGCAGCGTCACCCGGGTCGCATGCTGCGGTCGCGCGATCTGCCAACCTATGGTTTCAGCGCAGCGTTTGATCTGCGGTACATAATTTGCGAGAGTGCCAGGGAGAAATCTAACATTTTGTTAAGTTTTGAAAAAACCGACACAGACGGCAAAAAATGAAGGCCGATAAACAGCGCGTGCGCCGGACATTGCAGGCCGCCGTCTTCGTTGCTTTGGGCGTGCTCGTCTATCCCGAAACGACCGTTGCTGCCGCTGTAGCCCAGGTTTTTTTCGTGTCGGGAAACGTGACTGCCCGCGGCGCCGACGGCAGCGTCCGTGCGGTTTCCAAAGGCACGCCGATCAACCCTGGCGACCTGATCGACACGGGGTCAGGACGCGCGCAACTGCGCTTCGCTGACGGCGCGCTGGTGTCGCTGCAGTCAGGAAGCCAGTTCCGTGTGGACCAGTTCCGCTTCGAGGGGACGACGGACGGGTCGGAGAAGGGATTCTTCAGCCTGCTCAAAGGCGGTTTGCGCACGGTGACGGGCCTGGTGGGGCGGTTCAACCGCGATGCCTACCAGATCACGACGCCCACCGCGACCATCGGCATTCGGGGCACGGAATATCTGGCGAAACTCGGCGACAGCCTGGTGGTGAGCGTCGGCGAGGGCCGCGTGGCGGTGATCAACAGCACGGGTGAATTCGTTGTTGAAGCCGGCCAGTCAGTCTACGTCAAGGATCGGGACTCGAAGCCGGAAGTGACTTCCACGAAGCCGTTTCTCCCGCCGCCGGGCACTCAGGCCGGCAACACTCCCCCTGCTTTACCCGGTTATGTGGCGGGAGACCAATACACGCCCGAGGGCGTTCCGCAATGGCTCGGCTTGACGACGACCTCGGAGCCGCCGTCCATGGACGCGCAGATCGCTCTCTCCGGGGCCAACGCGCGCACGCCGGACAAGGCGCTGGTCCCGGTGCTCGAAGCCGGCTTTGGGAAAGCGACATGCGACGACGCAGGTGTTTGTATGAAGCTGGAGCCCGGCACCAAGTTCATCGCCAACAGCGTCTCGACTTTCGAGAACGGCTACGACGGCGTCATCGGCTGGGGCCGTTGGACTGGTGGTCGATACAACGTCACCTCGTCCGCGCTGGGCAACACCGATCTGTCGGACCTGCAGGGACTCCATTACGTCTACGGCGCGCCGACCCCCGCCCTGCCGACGCAGGGCACCGCAACCTATGTGGTCCTCGGTGCCACCAGTCCGACGTCGCTCGATGGATCCTGGGCGCCGGGAGCGTTTGCCGGGACACTTCCGGGCGACGGAGTGCTTGCAGTGAATTTTGGCAAGGCCACCATGGACGTCGGTTTTCGGGCCAGCTTTGCCAACGGCCCGACGTACACGGTCGAAGGCCGGCAGCTGAAGGCGACACCGATTTTCTCCCTTACCAATGCCGATCTCAGGACCACCGGTTGCGGGAGCGCCGGCTGCTCCGTGGCCGTGAGCGGATTCTTTGCAGGCAAGGACGCGGAAAGGGCCGGCATCGCCTACCAGATCACCGATGTTTCGAAGTCGCTCAGCGGGGCAGCGGCGCTGACGCGACAATAGCACCGCCGCTCACCGGCGGGCGGTGGCCCGCGGCGATGGACCAAGACCGGCCGCGTGGAAGCCAGCGAACGCTCCGGAAGGAGCATGGGGCAGCAAGTGTGGACTTGAGCTCAACAGAGTTCGAACGGTGATGGTGGTCAACCAAGGGTTTTTTGCCGGCCCGAACACAGAGCCCGCGGGCATCGGCTATCGGATCAACTGATGACGTGACCGTGAATGGCGCGGCCGCGCTGAAGCAGAACTGAAAGCGGTTTCCGACGCCCTTGAGCAAGATCCCGGCGGGGTAAGAGGGCGCTCTCCATCAAGGCCCCCGCCGGACCCTTTCCAATCGGAAGCAAGAGCTTGGCGTCCCACGGGGCGCTTCTTTTTTCAGACCCGGTCGTAGACGACGTAGTGGTACTCGAGGCCGTCAGCGCAGCGCTTGTCGCGGCTGGTCTCCCGCCATTGCGTGCGATCATACTCCGGCATGAAAACGTCGCCATCATATTCGCGCATCAGCTCGGTGAGATAGAGCCGGTCGGCGCGGTCCAGGATCTGGCGGAAGATCTCGGCGCCACCGATGACGAAAATCTCGTCGTCGCCGCCGCAGGCTGCCAGCGCCTCGTCCAGCGAGTGCACCACCTCGGCGCCGTCGATCCGCAGGCCCGATTGCCGCGTGATGACGACGTTGCGCCGGTTCGGCAGGGGGCGGCCGATGGAGTCGTAGGTCTTGCGGCCCATGATGACGCAGTGGCCGGTGGTGAGCCGCTTGAAATAACGGAGGTCGTCGGGCAGGTGCCAGGGCAGCCGGTTGTCCGCGCCGATCACGCCGTTGCGGGCCACCGCCACGAGAATGGAGATTCGGGGCATGGGACCCGCATTCTAGACGAGTGCGGCGGGCGCCCGCTACTTGGGTACCGGCAGCGTCCCCACCACGCGCAAACCTGCCACTTCGGGTTCAACCACCACCATTTCGGCAGAGGCGGTGGAGACGCCGGTCAGATCCCGGATGTTGAAGTTGTGGGTGACCAGGATCCGGTTGCCGCCGCGCGGCGGATTCGCGACGATCTCGGCGATCACGGCCCGGTTGCGACCGGCATTCTCGGCCTGGGTGCCGGGGTGGTAATTGGAGTTGAGCGCCGGCCAGGGATCGGCGCGCCCGAACGCGAGCTGCGCGGTTTCCAGGCACCGGCACCACTGGCTGGAGCGCACCTCGCCGACGGGGATGCCGCGGCTGCGGAACGCCTTGCCAAGGCGCCGGGACTGCTCCCGGCCCTGCTCGTTCAGGTTGCGCTGGGTGCTGCAGTCTTCGATCCGGAAATTCGCCGGGTCGCCGACGCCCGGCGCCACGGCGTGGCGGATCAGGACGGTATAGCGGCCTTCCTGCAGCTTCTGCCACAGCGTCTCGTCGGCCAGCGTGTCGGTGGAGACGGTACCGAGGGCAAGGCATAAAGCGGCGCCGAGCAACGCGGACAGGCGCACGAGAGGTCTCCTGAAAACGGGTCCGTCCGAGGGGTGATATCCGCGCGCTGGGCGATGGTGTCGCGAACAACCTGGGCCCGCAATCCCGTCCGTCGCGCGGACCAATGCCATCGCTAATTGGATGCCGCCGCGGTCTCCGGGTTCACCACCGGCTCGCCCGGCGTGTTCTCCAGCGGACGGAGTTCCAGCGGCACGCGCTTGTCGGCCTCCGTCACCCAGCCGCCGCTCATCGACTTGTAGGTATTGATCAGCGCCGTGAAGACCTGCCCGTAGCTGTCGGCGTAATCGAGTTCGGCCTCGAACAGGCTCCGCAGCGCATCGAGCACTTCCAGATAGCTGGTGTAACCGTTGTCGTACCTCAGCGTGGCCAGCCGGGCGTAGTCCTGGAGCGCGGTGACCCGCCGTCCCTGAGCCGCCAGCCTCTCCTGCGACTTCCGCGTGTCGATGAGCGCGTTGTCCACCTCGCGAAAGGCGTTCTGTATGGTGCGCTCGTAGTTCGCCAGCAGCTGGCGCTGCCGGGCGTCGCTCTGGGCGACGAGACCCTCGATCAGCCCAAAGGTGAAGATCGGGCCCGCCAGGCTGCCGGCGTAGCTCCAGGTCCGCGCCGGGCCGGTGAACAGGTTGTCGAGGTCGGCGCTGGCGCTGCCGACCGCGCCGGTAAGCGAGACGGTGGGGAAGTACAGCGCGCGCGCCGCGCCGATGCGGGCGTTGGCGGCGATCAGGTCCTGCTCGGCCTGGCGGATGTCCGGCCGGCGCACCAGCAGATCGGACGGCAGCCCGGCCGGGACCGGCGGCAGTTTCAGCTGCTCGATCGGCTTGCCGCGCAGGATGGGTCCCGGGTTGCGGCCCAGCAGTGCGGAGAGCGCGTGCTCCTGCCGCGCCACCTGGGCCTCGAGCAGCGGCACCTGGGCAAGCGCGAACTCGTACTGGGAGCGGATCTGGGCCAACTGTACAAGGGAGACGACGCCGCCCTGGTAGCGCAGATCGAACAGATCGAGGGTTTCACGATAGCTCCTGGCCGTGGCCCGCGCGATTTCCAGTTGCTTGTCCATCGTTCGCAGCGAGACGTAGCCGACGGCGGTCGCGGACACCAGCGAGAGCACCACGCCGCGGCGCGCCTCTTCGGTGGCGAACAGTCCTGCCTGCGCAGCCTCGGATTCGCGCCGGATGCGGCCCCAGAGATCGATCTCCCAGCTGGCGTTGAGCACCGCCTGATAGATGGTCTGGGGATTCGGGATGCCCGGGGACGCCGGCGCGTCGAGCCGCTCGCTGAAGCGGTCGCGGGAGCCGGCGGCGCCGTAGCCGATCTGCGGAAACAGCGCGGCGCGGGTCGAGGTCAGCGCGCCGGCGAACTCCTCGACCCGGGCGGCGGCGATACGCAGGTCCTTGTTGTTCGCCAGCGCCTCGTTGATCAGGCCGTCCAGCACCGGGTCGTCGAACAGCTGCCACCAGGCGGTGTTGGCGAGATCGCGCGCAGCGGGTTCCTGATAGCGGAAAACCGCGGGAGCCGAGATTTCCGGCCGGGTGTAATCCGGCCCCATCATGCAGCCACTGAGTCCAAGGGCGGCCAGCGCCACACCGCCTGCCAGGCGCCGCATGTCAGGGTCCCTCCCGTTTGCCTAACGGGGCGGCGGGCGTGCCCTGGGGCGCCGATCCGCCGCCATCGTGGCCGCCGCCACCGGCGGGTGGCGGCGGCTCCACCGCGTTTCCGCCGGCCGGCTTAGCCTGCTTCTTCCCGAATCAGGGTCACCAAACCGATCTGGAAGTACACGTCGTTCTCGATGCCGCGCAGCAGGATCGCCACCAGCGCGCCGAAAACGCCGAACGGAACCGCCGTGATCACCGAGAACGGCAGCTTCCAGGATTCGTATTGTGCGGCCAGGATCAGGAACACGAAAATCAGGCCGAATACGAAGACGACGGCCGAGGTGCCGCCGGATTTCTTTTCCTCGAACGCCTGGCCGGCCCATTCGAAGCTGTAGCCGTCCGGCAGCACTTCCCGGGCGACTTCCTCCATCGCGTTCAGCGCCTGGCCCGAGCTGAAGCCCGGCGCCGCGTCTCCGGTGAGCTTGGCGGCGAGGAAGTTGTTGAATCGCGGCACCAGGTCGGGGCCGGTCTTGTAGCGCGTGGTGACCATCACCGACAGCGGCACCATCTCGCCGGTGCGGTTGCGCACGTAGATGTTCTGGATGTCTCCCGGCTCGCTGCGATAGTCGGGCTCGGCCTGCAGGATCACCTGCCAGACGCGGCTGTACTTGTTGTACTGGCTCACGTAGAGCGAGCCGAACAGCGTCTGCAGCGCGTCGTAGATGTCCTGCACCGGCACGCCGAGGGTCTCAGCCTTGGCGCGATCGACGTCGGCGAACAACTGGCGCGAGGAGGCGTTGAGCGTGGTGGTGAGCCCCGCCAGTTCCGGCCGCTCGCGCGCCTTGGCGAGAAACTGTTGGGTCACCTGCGCCAGCTGGCGCACGTCGCCCTGGCCGCGGCTCTGGACCCAGAACTCGAAGCCGCCTTGGTTGCCGAGGCCCGGAATCGGCGGCGGATTGAGCGGCACGACGACGGCCTCCTTGATCTGCCTCAGCGCCGGCGCCGTGCGCTGCAGCGCGGCGACGGCCGACAGTTCGGAGCTCACGCGCTCGCTGAAATCCTTCAGCGAGATGAACAGCGTGCCGGCGTTGGTCTTGAACTGGCTGTCCAAGAGGCTGTAGCCGGCGATCGACATCACGTCCTTGACTGCCGGGTCGCCGGCAAAAACCCCGGCAACCCGCTGCGACACCTCCTGGCTGCGGTCGAGGCTGGCGCCGTCGGGCAGGATCACGGCGGCCAGCAGGTAACCCTGGTCCTCCTGCGGCACGAAGCTGCCGGGTATGATGGCGAACAGGTGCCAGGTGGCGTAGAGCATCACCGCGAACACGCCGAGCGCCAGCCAGGCACGCTTGATCACGAACGCCACGCCTGCGCCGTAAGCTTCGGTAAGCCGCTCGAAGCTGCGGTTGAACCAGCGGAAGAAACCCTTGCGCTCGCCGTGGTGGGGCTTGAGCAGCAGCGCGGCGAGCGCCGGGGTCAGCGTCAGCGCGATGAAGCCGGAGATCGCCACCGAGATGGCGATGGTGACGGCGAACTGCTTGTAGAGCTGGCCGGTGGTGCCGCCGAGGACGGCGGTGGGCAGGAACACCGCGCCCAGCACCAGGACGATCGCGATCACCGGGCCGGCCACCTCGTCCATGGCCTCAAACGCAGCTTCCCTCGCCGATACCCCCAGCGAGTGCATCTTCTCCTCGATCGCCTCCACCACTACGATGGCGTCGTCCACCACGATGCCGATCGCCACCACCATGCCGAACAGCGTCAGCAGGTTGATGGAGAACCCGAGCAGCGTCATGAAGATGAACGTGTCCACCAGCGAGACGAATACGGCGATGGTGGGAATCAGCGTGGCGGCGAAGCTCTGCAGGAACAGGTAGACCACCAGCACCACCGCTTCCACCAGCGTGTGGATCACCTCCTCGATCGAAGCCTCCACGAACTTGGTGGTGTCCATGGCGATGTTGTAGTCGAGCCCCTCCGGGAAGTTCTTCTTCAGTTCCTCCAGTGCGCGGCGCACGTTCTCCGCCACCTCCAGAGCGTTGGCGCCGGGCTGCTGGTAGACGGCGATGGCGGTGGCCTTGCGGCCGTTCATTTCGGCCCGCAGCAGGTAGTCCTTCAGGCCCACCTCGGCTCGGCCGACGTCCTTGAGCTTCACGATCGCCGCGCCCTTCGGGTCGGCGCGCAGGATGATGTTCTCGAACTCGTGGGGTTCGCTGAAGCGTCCGGAGGCCACCACCGGGAAGGTCATCTCCACCGGCCCGCCGGTAGGCGCGCGGCCGATGGAGCCGACCCCGAACTGCTGGTTCTGCGCCGCCACCGCCCGCTGGATGTCGCTCGGGGTGATGCCGAGGGCAGCCATGCGGTCGGGCTTGAGCCAGAGGCGCATCGCCAGATCCGGCGTGCCCATGATCGCGGACTGGTTGGCGCCGGGGATACGCTTGAGCGCGTCGAGGATATAGAGGTTGGCGTAGTTGCCGATGTACTGCTCGTCGTAGCGGCCATCGGGCGAAAACACGCCGATGATCAGCAGGAACGCCGCGGAGCGCTTGTCCACCTGGACGCCGACTTTCTGTACGGCGTCGGGCAGCTGGGGCAGCGCCCGGCTCACGCGGTTCTGGACCTGCACCTGCGCGGTGTCCGGGTCGGTGCCGATCTCGAAGAACACCATCGCCGTGTACTGGCCCGCCGACGAGCTGGTCGACTGCATGTAGACCATATTGTCGACGCCGTTGACCTGGGTCTCGATCGGTGCCGCCACCGAGTTGGCCAGGGTGTCGGCGTCGGCGCCGGGATAGGCGGCGGAGACGCTGATCTGCGGCGGCGTGATCTCGGGGTACTGCGCGATGGGAAGGTTGGCCATCGCCGCCAGCCCGGCGATGGTGATCACGATGGCGATGACCGACGCGAAGATCGGCCGCCGGATGCAGAAGTACGAGATCATCGCCGCTGCGGTCAGCGGGCTCCGGCGACGATCTCGCGCGCGTTGAGCGTCAGCTCGGCGGAGGCGAGCGCGAAATAGACGGCCGCTCGCGCCTCGAGCGCCGCGGGCGACGCGGCCGCACCGGCCGGCGCGGTGGGGGAACCGCCTCCAGCTGCCGCCGCGCTCCCGGCACCGGGCGCCGCCTTGGAGTCCTCGCCAGGGCCCGCGCCGCCAGCCGCCGCCGGTTTCGCCGTTGCAGTTGCCATTGCCGAAGCCGGCGGACCCGAGACCTTGACGGGCGCCTCGGCGCGCAGCTTGATGGCGCCGTCCACCGCCACCGTCTCGCCGGCCCGCAGCCCCTGCGTGATGATCCAGTCATCGCCGATCCAGTCGCCGGTCAGCACCGGGCGGAACTCGGCTTTGCCCTCCTTGTTGACGACCCAGACGAAGCTGCCCTGGGCGCCCTGCCGCACCGCGCGCTTGGGAACCAGGATGGCGTCGGGGCGGGTAGCGCCCAGCAGCTTGACGCGGACGAACTGTCCGGGTCGCAGCAGGTCCCGGGCATTCCGGAACTCGGCGCGGATCAGGAACGTGCCCGTGCTTTCGCTGAACTCGGCGTCGGCAAACGTGATGCGTCCCGTCTCGTCGAAGGTACTGCCGTCGGCGAGGATCACCTCCACCTGGAACTGCCGGTCGGCGGGAATCCTGAGGCTGCCGGCGGCCTGCTCGTCGCGGTTACGCAGTATCTGGTTCTCCGACACGCTGAAATTCACCCGCATGGGGGAAAGCGCAGACACGCTGGTGAGCAGGCTGTTCTGAAAATTGACGTAGGTGCCTTCCTGCACCTGGGCGAAGCTGGACAGGCCACTCACCGGCGAGCGGATCGTGCAATAGCCCAGGTTCAGCTCGGCGTTGATGACGTCGGCCTTGGCGGCCTCGACGGCTGCTGCTGCCGCCTGCTGCTGGCCCAGGGCGTCGTCGAGGTCCTTCTGACTCACCGCGTTTTGCGCTGCCAGCGGCTTGACGCGGGAGAGGTTGGCATTCGCGGTCTGGAGCCGGGCCTGCTGCTCGCCCAACGCCGCGCGGGCGGCCTCGAGCCGCGCCTCGACTCGAGCGGAGCGGCCGATTTCGGGGGTGGTGCCTTCTCGCCGCAGGACGCCAGACCGAGGAAGGATACTGCCACCGCAGCGAGAACCGGAACGCTTCTTGGCATGGCTTGACGCACCCTTTCGGCGCGGATTGATGTCGCTGGATGGCTGGCGGTCGGCGTACGTCCGGGCGCCCCTGCCCCGGGTGAGGATTATCCAGCGCGTCCATGCGCGGCACAAATACCCACGGGTCGGTCGCAACCCGGAGCCGGTCACACAGCGATCGGTGCTTTGATCGGCGGGTGGTACCGGTAGTTCAGGAACTCGAAGTCCTCGAACGCGTACTCGAAGATCGACGGCGGCCGGCGCCTGATGTTCAGGGTCGGCAGCGGGTGGGGCGCGCGCGACAGCTGCAGGCGCGCCTGCTCCAGGTGGTTGAGATAGAGGTGGGTGTCGCCGCCGGTCCAGACGAATTCGCCGACGCCGAGATCGCACTGCTGCGCCACCATGTGGGTGAGCAGCGAATAGCTGGCGATGTTGAACGGCAGCCCCAGGAACACGTCGCAGCTGCGCTGGTAGAGCTGGCAGGACAGCCGGCCTTGGGCGACGTAGAACTGGAACAGCGCGTGACAGGGCGTCAGCGCCATCTTGTGCAGCTCGCCCACGTTCCAGGCGTTGACGACGAGACGGCGCGAGTCCGGGTTGGACTTGATCTCATTCATCACCTTGCTGATCTGGTCGACGTGCTGGCCGTCTGGCGTGGGCCAGGAGCGCCACTGGGCGCCGTACACTGGTCCCAGGTCGCCGTTGGCGTCGGCCCACTCGTCCCAGATGCTGACCCCGTGATCCTTCAGATACTTGATGTTGGTGTCGCCGCTCAGGAACCAGAGCAGCTCGTGGATCACCGACTTGAGATGGATCTTCTTGGTGGTCACGAGCGGAAAGCCCGCGTTCAGGTCGAACCGCATCTGATGGCCGAACACGCTGAGCGTGCCGACGCCGGTGCGGTCGCTTTTCTCGACGCCGCGGTCGAGGATGTGCTGCATCAGGTCCAGGTAGTTGCGCATGGGTTTTCAGGTGGTGGTGGATCGAGGGCGCCGGACGGCGCCGCAGTTCCCGGCCGTGCCGCGGCCTCAGGCGATGGAGAGCACGATCTTGCCGACGGTGTGGCCGGATTCGACCCGGCGGTGGGCTTCGGCGGCCTGCGCCAGCGGCAGCACCTCGCTCACCTTGATCTTGATCTTGCCGTCCTCGATCAGCTTCGCGCCCTGCTCGAGGATGCGGGTCTGGGCGAGCCGGGCGTTGTGCAAGCCCAGGTACAGCGGCGCGGTCATCTGCACGTAGCCGATCAGGAGGTTGCGCAGGCGCGCGGTGTTGATCGCCTTCACGTCGCAGGCGGTGGACAGCAGCGTGATCACCTTGCCGAACACGCGGGCGGCGCCAAAGGAGCGGCAGAACGTGGGTCCCCCCACGGTGTCTAGAATCACCCGCATGCCCTTGCCGTCGGTCCAGTCCAGTGCCGCCTCGACGAAATCCGCTTCGTTGTAGTTGATGGTGTGATCGGCGCCGAGGCTGCGCGCCAGTTCTGCCTTCGCGTCGCTGCTGACCGTGGTGGCGACGTAGGCGCCCAGGTGCTTCGCCAGCTGGATCGCCACGTGACCGACGCCGCCGGCGCCGGCGTGCACCAGCAGAGTTTCCTCGGCCTTGATCTGGGCCCGGTCCAGCAGCGCTTCCCACGCCGAAATCAGGACCAGCGGCACCGCGGCGGCTTCCTCCATCGACAGGTTGCGCGGCTTCTTGGCGACGTAATCTTCGTGCACCACCGTATGCTCGGCGTAAGTGCCCAGCCCGTAACCGAGCCCGTTGTTGAAGAAATACACCGCGTCGCCGGGGCGAAACCGCGTGACCGCGTCCCCCACCGATTCCACCGTGCCGGCGCCGTCGCAACCCAGCACCGCCGGCAGCTTGTCGGGATAGAACATGTGCAGCGCGCGCACTTTGGTATCGATGGGGTTGACCCCGGCAGCGCGCAGGCGCACGCGGATGTGGTACGGACTCGGCAGTTCGGGGTCCGCGACTTCGCCGTTTTCGAGCACTTCCGGGCCGCCGACCCGGGTCATGAGGATGGCTTTCATTTTTCTCCCTTGGTGATCCTGCGTAATGCCGTCAGCGGGTGGCGCCCCGGGCCACCATCCCGGTGCGCCGGTTCCCAGTCACGGTCGCGGTCCCCCCGCCCTTCGCGGCCGACCGCCCCCGGCCCGCACGCCTGGCGCAGTGAAATTCCCTCGGGCCCCCTCGACCCGTCCGGATCGCCCGGTTTTGGCAAGTTGTCCGTCGGCCGGGCGTTCGCGGCCTCTATGTTAAACTTGAGCCCTTGTTTTTGCGAGGATTCCGATGTCCGGTAATACCTTCGGCAAGCTCTTCTGCGTTACCTCGTTCGGCGAGTCCCACGGTCCCGCCATCGGGTGCGTCGTGGACGGCTGCCCGCCCGGACTGGATCTGGCCGAGGCCGACATCCAGTTCGATCTGGACCGGCGCCGGCCTGGCACGTCGCGCCACGTCACCCAGCGGCGCGAGCCGGACACGGTGGAAATCCTCTCCGGCGTGTTCGAGGGCCGCACCACCGGCACGCCCGTCGCGCTGCTGATCCGCAACGTCGACCAGCGCAGCAGGGACTACGGCCGGATCGCCGACACTTTCCGCCCCGGGCACGCGGATTACACCTACTGGCAGAAGTACGGCATCCGCGATTATCGCGGCGGCGGGCGGTCCTCCGCCAGGGAGACGGCGGTGCGGGTGGCGGCCGGCGCCATCGCCAGGAAATGGCTGCGGGAGCGTTACGGCGTGATCGTGCGCGGCTACCTGGCCCAGCTCGGCCCCATTCCGGTGGCTTTCAAGAGCTGGGACGGCGTATACGACAACCCGTTCTTCGCCGCGGATCCGGCCGCGGTGCCCGAGCTGGAGGATTTCATGGACCGCCTGCGCAAATCGGGCGACTCCGCCGGCGCGCGCATCAACGTGGTGGCGGAGAACGTGCCCGTGGGCTGGGGAGAGCCGGTGTACGACCGCCTCGACGCTGCCATCGCGCACGCCATGATGGGCATCAATGCGGTCAAGGGGGTCGAAATCGGTGCCGGTTTCGCCTCGGTGGAGCAGAAGGGCACGGAGCACTCGGACGAGATGACGCCGGGCGGCTTCCTTTCGAACAATGCGGGGGGGATCCTGGGCGGGATTTCCACCGGCCAGGACGTGACGGTCTCCATCGCCATCAAGCCCACCTCGAGCATCCGCCTGCCGCGGCGGTCCATCGACAAGGCCGGCGAGCCCGTCATCGTCGAGACCACCGGCCGTCACGACCCGTGTGTCGGCATTCGCGCAACGCCCATTGCCGAGGCGATGCTGGCGCTGGTGCTGATCGATCACGCGCTGCGCCACCGCGCGCAGAACGCCGATGTCGTCTGTCTGACGCCGAAGATTCCGGCGCGCGGCAGCAATGTCGGCGCGGCGCCGCTGTCCGCCCGCGACGACCCCGAGCCCGACGAAGCCTAGGCGCCTGTGCTGGAACGCCTGCGCGAGTCGCCGGGTTTCGCTCTCGGGGGATCTGGCTGTTCCAGAACTTCTTCAACATCGCGCGCTACGTGGCGGACGCACGCGCCCGGGAACTGCCGCTGGTGGGCGGGGGCGACCGCGACCGGGCCGAGATCCTCTCGCGCTGGGGCGTTCTCCACCTCGACGGTACGCTGGCGCGGGCCCTTACGGCGGCCGGCATGCCGGGTGCCGCGGGTTGCGCGGCGTGGCTGTGCGTCCGCCGGCGGCGCCGGGAAGCGGACGGCTGAACCGGAACGCCGCGCGCGCCGTCCCCGACCGCCGCCATGAGCGCATCGCCTTACACCGCCATCGGCGGCTTCTATTTCTTCTACTTCGCTTTCGTCGGCGCGTTTTCCCCTTACTGGAGCCTGTATCTGCGCCACCTCGGCTATGCGGCCGTCGAGATCGGCCTGCTGATGTCGTTGCTGCAGGTGATGCGGATTTTCGCGCCCAACGCCTGGGGCTGGCTCGCCGATCACACGGGCCGCCGCGTCGAGATCGTGCGGGTCGCGGCCCTGCTGGGACTCGTCGGTTACGTCGGCGTTTTCTTCGGCGAGAGCTTCGGCTGGATGCTGCTGGTGATGGGCGCCATGAGCTTTTTCTGGAGCGCCTCGCTGCCGCTGGTGGAGGCCGTCACCTTCTCCCACCTCGGCGCCCGCACCGGCGGCTACGGCCGCATCCGCTCCTGGGGCTCGGTCGGCTTCATCGCCGCGGTCGTCGGCGTGGGGTATCTGCTGGATCTCGTCGCCATCACCTGGCTGCTTTGGGTGGTGCTGGCGCTCAAGCTGGGCGTCGCCGGCGCCGCCCTTGCCATCCGCGACAGCAGCGCGCTCCGGCACGATGCCGAAGGGGCGCCCCTGTGGGCCATCCTGCGGCGGCCGGATGTCCGGGCGCTGATGGCCGCGTGCTTCCTGATGGCGGCGGCCCACGGCCCCTATTACGTGTTCTATTCCATCTTCCTGGTGGACGCCGGCTACACCAAGAGCGCGGTGGGATGGCTCTGGGCCCTGGGCGTGCTGAGCGAGATCGCGGTTTTCTTCCTGATGCCGCGCCTGACCGAGCGCTTCAGCGGCAAGCAGATCCTGGTGTTCAGCTTCGGCTGCGCGGTGGCGCGGTTTCTGCTGGTGGCGTGGTTTGTCGATGTGCTGGCGCTGGTGCTCCTGTCCCAGCTGCTGCACGCCGCCACCTTCGGCTCCTACCACGCGGCGGCGGTGGCCTCGTTCCATCGCCATTTCGGCGGCCGCCACCAGGCCAAGGGGCAGGCGCTCTACACCAGCGTCAGCTTCGGCGCCGGCGGCACCATCGGCAGCGTACTCAGCGGCTTCGCGTGGGAAACCATCGGCCCGAACATCACGTTCACCCTTTGCTCGCTGGCTGCGCTGGGGGGCGGGGCACTGCTGGCCTGGAAGCTGGGCCCGGAGCGGGCCTGCGTCTGAGGGGCCGCCCTGCGCCGGGCCGGGGGTTTATGCGATAATTGACGGCTTCACTGGAAAGTCTGGCAATGGCGGGAAAGACGCTCTACGACAAGCTCTGGGACAGCCACGTGGTCCGGCGCGAGGACGACGGCACGGTGCTGCTCTACATCGATCGCCACCTGGTGCACGAGGTCACCAGCCCGCAGGCGTTCGAGGGCCTGCGCCTGGCCGGACGCAAGCCCTGGCGGGTCGACTCCATCGTCGCAACGGCTGACCACAACACGCCGACCCACGACTGGGACCGCGGCATCGCCGACCCGATTTCCCGCACCCAGGTGGAAACGCTGGACGCGAACATCAAGGCGTTCGGCGCCAAGGCGTATTTCCCGTTCCGGGACAGCCACCAGGGGATCGTCCACGTCATCGGCCCGGAGAACGGCGCCACGCTGCCCGGAATGACCGTGGTGTGCGGCGATTCCCACACCAGCACCCACGGTGCCTTCGGCTGCCTGGCCTTCGGCATCGGCACCTCCGAGGTGGAGCACGTGCTCGCCACCCAGTGCCTGGCGCAGAAGAAGGCCAGGGCGATGCAGATCGTGGTGGAGGGTGCGCTCGGCCCCGGCGTCACCGCCAAGGACGTGATCCTGGCCATAATAGGCCGCATCGGCACCGCCGGCGGCACCGGCTACGTGATCGAGTACGCCGGCAGCACCATCCGCGCGCTGTCCATGGAAGGCCGCATGACGATCTGCAACATGTCGATCGAGGCGGGCGCGCGCGCGGGGATCGTGGCAGTGGATGACACCACCATCGCGTACCTGAAGGACCGTCCATTCGCGCCCAGGGGCGAGATATGGGAGCGGGCGGTGGCGGCGTGGCGGGAACTCGAGAGCGACCCGGACGCGGCGTTCGATCAGACCATCACGCTGGACGCTGCGGCGATCCAGCCCCAGGTCACCTGGGGCACGTCGCCGGAGATGGTGGCGCCCGTGGGCGGCTTGGTTCCGGACCCGGCGCGGGAGAGCAACCCCACCCGCCGCGAAGGCTATGCGCGGGCGTTGAAGTACATGGACCTGGCGCCCAACACGCCGATCCGGGAGATCCGCATCGACAAGGTATTCATCGGCTCGTGCACCAATTCGCGCATCGAGGATCTGCGCGCGGCGGCCCGGGTGGTCAAGGGCAGGCGCGTCGCGGCCAACGTCAAGCTGGCGATGGTGGTGCCGGGTTCCGGGCTGGTGAAGCGCCAGGCGGAAGCGGAAGGGCTTGACCGGGTATTCACCGCGGCGGGGTTCGAGTGGCGCGAGCCGGGGTGCTCTATGTGCCTGGCGATGAACGACGATCGCCTGGAGCCGGGGGAGCGCTGCGCGTCCACGTCCAACCGCAACTTCGAGGGACGGCAGGGCGCCGGCGGGCGGACCCATCTGGTGAGCCCGGAGATGGCGGCGGCCGCGGCCATCGCGGGTCATTTCGTGGATGTTCGGGAAGTGCTTTGAAAGGAGTGATGCGATGCTGAAGAAGACGATTGCGTTTCTGCTCGCCGGCCTGTTCGCTGCCGGCCTTTCCGCCTGCAATACCGTGCAGGGGATCGGCAAGGACATCGAGAAGGGTGGCGAAGCGATTCAGAAGTCGACCAAGTAAGTGGAAAAGTTCGTCCGCCGCGAGGGGCTGGTGGCGCCGCTGGATCGCGCCAACGTCGATACCGACGCCATCATCCCGAAGCAGTTCCTGAAGTCGATCAAGCGCAGCGGCTTCGGGCCGAACCTGTTCGACGCCTGGCGCTACCTGGACCAGGGCGAGCCGGGGATGGACAACACGAAGCGTCCGCTGAATCCGGATTTCGTGCTGAACCAGCCGCGCTACCGGGGGGCGACGGTGCTGCTGGCGCGCGAGAACTTCGGCTGCGGGTCGAGCCGCGAGCACGCGCCGTGGGCGTTGACCGATTACGGCTTCCAGGCCGTGATCGCGCCCAGCTTCGCGGACATCTTCTACAACAACTGCCTGAAAAACGGCCTGCTGCCGATCGTTCTGGACGCCGCGGTGGTGGACCGGCTGTTCCGCGAAGTCGAAGCCCACGAGGGCTACCGGCTCGCCGTCGATCTCGAGCAGCAGTCGGTGACGACGCCCGACGGCGAGGAGTTCCGGTTCGAGATCGATCCGTTCCGCAAGTACTGCCTGATGAACGGTCTCGACGAAATCGGCCTGACCCTGCAGCACGCCGACGAAATCCGGGCTTACGAGGCCAAACGCCGGGCCGAGGCGCCCTGGCTGTTCGCCTGACACGCGCCACCGCTCCGGGCGGCTGCGGAGGCCATCCGTGAAAAATCACACGTGAAGAAGATCGCCATCTTGCCGGGGGACGGCATCGGTCCCGAGATTGTCGCGGAAGCGTTGAAGGTGCTGGCGCGGCTGCGCCGGGACGGACTCGCGGTCGAGTGGAACGAAGCGCCGGTGGGCGGCGCGGGCTACGATGCCCACGGCGATCCGCTGCCCGCGGCCTCGCTGGCGCTGGCGCGGGAGGCCGACGCGATCCTGCTGGGCGCCGTCGGCGGGCCGAAATATGACGGGCTGCCGCGCGACCGGCGACCGGAGCAGGGCCTGCTGCGATTGCGCAGGGAGCTCGGCCTGTTCGCCAACCTGCGGCCCGCCACCGTCTATCCGGAACTCGCCTCGGCGTCATCGCTGCGGCCGGATCTGGTGGCCGGGCTCGACGTGCTGATCGTGCGGGAGTTGACCGGGGACATCTACTTCGGGCAGCCGCGGGGCATCCGCACCACGGATGCGGGCGAACGCGAGGGCTACGACACCATGCGCTACAGCGAGGGCGAAATCCGCCGCATCGCCCACGTCGCGTTCCGGGCCGCGCAGCGCCGCGGCCGCAACCTCTGCTCGGTGGACAAGGCCAACGTGCTGGAGACGAGCCAGCTGTGGCGCGAGGTGGTGACGGTGGTGGCGAAGGATTATCCTGACGTGGCGCTCAGCCACATGTACGTGGACAATGCGGCGATGCAGCTGGTGCGCCAGCCGAAGCAGTTCGACGTGATCGTTACCGGGAACATGTTCGGCGACATCCTGTCGGACGAGGCTTCCATGCTCACGGGGTCCATCGGCATGCTGCCCTCGGCGTCGCTGGACCAGGGCGGCAAAGGCATGTACGAGCCGATCCACGGCTCGGCGCCGGACATCGCCGGCAAGGGGGTGGCCAATCCGCTGGCCACGATCCTGTCGCTGGCCATGATGCTGCGCTACAGCCTGGGCGAGACCGCGTGGGCGGCGCGGATCGAGCGGGCGGTGATCTCGGTCCTGGCAAACGGGCTGCGCACCGCGGACATCGCGTCCGAGGGTGCGGCGTCGGTGGGGACGGGCGCGATGGGCGACGCGGTGGTGGCCGCGCTGTGAGCGTGGCGCGGACAAGCGATACGAGGTGAGGCAGATGAAGCGCGTGGGTATCGTCGGCTGGCGGGGCATGGTGGGTTCGGTGCTGGTCCAGCGGATGCGGGAAGAGAACGATTTCGCCGGGATCGAGCCGGTGTTCTTCAGCACGTCCCAGGCGGGCGGCCGCGGGCCGGACATCGGCCGCGACCTGCCGCCGGTGCAGGACGCCCGCAGCCCGGACGCGCTCAAGGCGATGGACGTCATCATCACCTGCCAGGGCGGCGACTACACCAGCGACATCTATCCGAAGCTGCGCGCCGCCGCTTGGGACGGCTACTGGATCGACGCCGCCTCGGCGCTGCGGATGGACAAGGACAGCGTGATCATCCTGGACCCGGTCAACCGGCCGGTGATCGACGACGCCCTCGCCGGCGGCGTGAAGAGCTACATCGGCGGCAACTGCACCGTGAGTCTGATGCTGATGGCGATGGGTGGCCTGTTCAAGAACGGCATGGTGGAGTGGATGTCGGCCATGACGTATCAGGCGGCCTCCGGCGCGGGCGCCCAGAACATGCGCGAGTTGCTGCAGCAGATGGCGGTGGTGTCCGAGGCCGCGAAGCCGCTGGTGGACGATCCGGCCTCGGCGATCCTGGAGATCGACCGGGTGGTGGCCCACACGCTGCGCCGCCCGGACTTTCCCGCCGAGCAGTTCGGCGTGCCCCTGGCCGGCAGCCTCATCCCCTGGATCGACAGGGAGATGGACAACGGCCAGAGCCGCGAGGAATGGAAGGGGCAGGCCGAGACCAACAAGATCCTGGGACGCGAGGACACGCCGGTTCCGGTGGACGGCATCTGCGTGCGCGTCGGCGCCATGCGCTGCCACAGCCAGGCGCTGACGGTGAAGCTCAAACAGGACGTGCCGCTGGACGAGGTGGAGGACATGCTCGGCTCCGCCAACGACTGGGTAAAAGTGGTGCCCAACCGCAAGGAGGACAGCATCCGGGAACTGACGCCCGCCACCGTGACCGGGACGCTGGGCATCCCGGTGGGGCGCGTGCGCAAGCTCAACATGGGCGGCGAATACCTGTCCGCCTTCACCTGCGGCGACCAGTTGCTGTGGGGCGCTGCCGAGCCGTTGCGCCGCATGCTGCGCATCCTGCTCGAGGCGTGATTACCGCTGTGCGGCCCCCGGCGGCGGTCGCCAGGATCCGTGGTTGATGCGCGGATCCGCCGATATCGCTGGGCTCGGCGCCGCTGGACGCGGCATATGACATCGAATCGGTCGGCGCGGTGGCCTTGTTTCCGGTCTCGGCCAGCAGCTCGGCGGGCATCGGCGAGCTGGCGGAGCAGGCGCGGGCGCTGTTCAATCAGCAGTCGGCGGAGCCCGAGGTGTATCCAAAGCAAGCCGATCGCGGTGGCGAAAACCCGGGAATGCCTCGACCACGCACCCGGCGTGCGGGTCATGGACGACCCGGCCGGCGCCGACCTTCCCACTCAGGCGACGGACGCCGTGAGCCAGGACGGCGTTGTGATGGGGCGGCTCCGGCGCAGCGGCGACGATGGGCGGCGCCTCGACCTGTGGCTCGCCAGTGGTGATTTGCGCCTTGGGCAGGCGCTTCCCATGGTGCAACTGGCTGAAATTCCGGTTGAAAAATACCTTAGTTAGGACATAATGTAAGAGCTGGGCTTAACTTGCATGCGTAACTATTTGATGTTAAATTGTTCTTTCCCAAGAAGACCCAGGGAGGTAGTGTGTCGCAAGCGATTCTGAGAACCGTATTCCTCTTGGGCGCCCTGCTCCTTTCAGCTGCGGGGCAGGCGGCCGGCCTAGGCAAGCTGAATCTCCAGTCGGCGCTCGGCGAGGCACTCAACGCCGATATCGAAATCGTCGCGCTGAAGCCCGGCGAGCTCGAGTCCCTGGTGGCGCGTATCGCGAAGCCCGACACCTACCAGCAGGCCAACGTCGAATACCAGGGCGCCATCTCCACCATCCGCGCCAAGGTTGACTCCGTCGGCGGCCGACCCGTCATCCGCCTGAGCTCGACCCAGCCGATCAACGAGCCGTTCCTCAACATTCTCGTCGAACTCACCTGGGATCAGGGGTCGGTTCTGCGCGAATACACCCTGCTGCTCGATCCGCCCACGTACACGCCGCCCCAGGCGGCCGTGCCGGCCACCCGGGGCGCCGAGGCAAAGCCGATCGCGCAGCCGAAGCCATCGGCCCCGGCTCCCACCCCCGCGCCGAAAATGGCGCCGGCCCCAGAGCCGGCGCCTTCCGCTTCTGGACCGGCTGCAGACAGCTACGGCCCGGTGGTGCGCGGCGACACCCTCAGCGGGATCGCCGAAAGAGTCCGTCACCCCGGTGCTTCCCTCGAGCAAATGCTGCTGGCACTGTTCCGGGCCAACCCGGATGCGTTTGTCGGCAACAACATGAACCGCCTCAAGACCGGTCCGGTGCTGCGGGTGCCGCAGCGTGACGACGTCATGGCCATCGGCCAGAAAGAGGCGATGGCCGAGTTCCGTACCCAGGTTGCCGATTGGCAGGCGTACAAGCAGAGCCTGGCGGGGGCCGCCAGCGGCTCCGCGCCGAGTGCCAGCGCGGGCCAAACCGCGGCCGGCAAGGTGACTGGCGCTGTCGCCGAGCGCGGCGCAGGGCAGGGGACCCCGAGCGAGGTGCTCACGCTCTCCAAGAGCGAGGGCGCGAACGTCGCCAACCTCCAGGATCGGATCCGCAGCCTCGAGGAAGAGAACGTCGCCAAGGAAAAGGCGCTGAAGGAAGCGCAGGATCGCGTGACGGCCCTGGAGAAGAACATCCAGGACATGCAGAAGCTGCTGGAACTGAAGGGGCAGCCCGTGGCGCCCGCCGCCAAGCCCGCGGCGCCCGAACCGGAAACACCTAAGCCCGCGGAACCCGCGCCTGCCGCGCAGACCGCTGCGCCGCCGGCTACCGCTCCCGCGCCGGCCACACCGCCCGCGGCCCAGCCGGCGCCGCCGCCGGCGCCCACGCCTGCCGCGCCGCCGGCCGCCAAGGCACCGCCGCCGCCGGATGAGCCCTCGTTCGTCGACATGCTGATGGAGGAGCCGCTCTACCTTGCGGGGCTGGGCGGTTTGCTGGCAGTGCTGGCGGGTGGTGGCCTGTATTACGCACGCCGAAAAAAGCAGCAGGCGGCTGAAGAGTGGGCAACCGCCGAAGCAGAACTCGATGCGGCGACGTCCCCCGCGGAGCCCACGTCGCAGATGTTCGACCAGCCGCAGACGTCGGAATCGACGGCGGCGGGGCCCGGATCGATGGACGAGGTGGACCCGGTGCAGGAAGCCGAGGTGTACCTCACCTACCGCCGCGACGGCCAGGCGGAAGAGGTGCTCAAGGAAGCGCTGGCCAAGACGCCCAACCGGCCCGAGGTCTACGTCAAGCTGCTCGAGATCTACGGCATGCGCAAGGACAAGGCGTCCTTCGAGAGCACCGCGCGCAAGCTCCAGGCCCTGGCCGGGGGTACGCCCCACTGGGACAAGGCCGTCACCATGGGACTGGCTCTCGACCCCACCAACGCCCTCTACGGAGGTGCTCCCGACGCCGGCGGGACCGATCGCGAGGCGATGGACATCACCTCACCGCCGACGCAGTTCGGGCGACAGGGGGGCAACGTCGATTTCGACCTGAGCGGCGGCGGAGCCGGCGAGTCCGAAGTGGAGGACGTGACCAAGTGGCGCCCGCCCGCCGGCCTGGACACCACCAACGTGGATTTCGAAGTGACCTCCGGGGTCGGAGAGGGGCACCACGAGGAAATGAAGTCGGCGTCGGGCCTGGATCAGCCTTTGGCCTTCGAGCCGGGGCTTGCCGAGCGCAGCGAGACCGGCGATCGCAAGGGGCCCCAGGAGAGCACCACCACCAAGCTGGACTTCGACTTCAGCCTCGATCTCGGCAGCGAGCCTGCTGACGTCGCGCAGGCGGGGGGGGACGCGCAGTGGCAGGAAATCGCCACCAAGTTCGACCTCGCCAAGGCCTACAAGGAAATGGGCGACAACGACGGCGCGCGGGAGATCCTCCAGGAAGTAATGCGCGAGGGCAACGCGCAGCAGAAGAAAGAGGCCCAGGAGCTGCTGGACAGCCTGTAATCCGCCCAGCCGCAGCAATCCCCGACGACCCGGCCGCGGCCGGGTCGTCGCGTTTTGGCGCCCGGCGCGCGGCTGTTATCATCGCAGCCTCCCTGGGAACCGTCGTCGACTGTTGAAGGCCGCGCGCCCGTGCTCCATACCGCAACGCTGATCCTGTGCTGGGCCGCCATCTCGGTGCTGCTGCAGCGG
Source organism: Pseudomonadota bacterium (assembly GCA_049322755.1). Lineage (GTDB taxonomy): Bacteria > Pseudomonadota > Gammaproteobacteria > Burkholderiales > UBA6910 > DATIUV01. Next base: position 166,159 of record JBMOQX010000053.1, read on the forward strand.
GTGGGCGGTGTCCCCCTAATCGCGATCGCTGTGGCGGCGTTGGCCGCCACGGCGGGCGTCGGCGCGCTGCACCGGCTCGCGGGCCTGCTTCGCCGCAGCCGCTGGCTGTTGCTTGCGGTGGTGGTGCTGCATGCAGTTCCCGCGCTCGTTGCCGGCCCGGCGTGGAACGCCCAGTCGGTGCTCTCCGGCACGGTGGCGGGCGCCGGGCAGGCCGTGCGCCTGGCGGTGTTGTTGGCGCTGCTGGCCATCGTTTTGCAGCGGCGCACGCGGGAGGATCTCGTCACCGGGATCTATACGCTGATGGCGCCGCTCGCCTGGCTCGGGGTGGATCGCGGGCGCTTTGCGGCGCGCTTGTGCCTGACGCTGACGTATTTCGAACAGTCCGCGCCGGCGACGCCGCGGCGGGGCATGGCCGCGGCTCTAGCGGAGGTCGAGCGCGCGCCGGACCAGGACGGTGGCGCGATCGTGCTGCCGCTGGACCGGCTCGGGACCGCCGACCAGGTGGCCATGGCCGCCATCGGGTTCGCCTTGGGCGTGGCGTTGCTGTGAGGATCGCCCTCGGCCTGGAATACGACGGGCGGCCGTTCTGCGGATGGCAGAGCCAGAAGGACCGTTGCTCGGTGCAGGACGCGCTGGAAGCGGCGCTGGCCGAAATCGCCGGGACGCCGGTGCGGGTGACGGCGGCCGGCCGCACCGACACCGGCGTGCACGCGTCAATGCAGGTGGTGCATTTCGACACCCGCGTGACACGTCCCGACTCGGCCTGGGTGCGCGGCGCCAACGCGCACCTGCCGGGCGCCATTGCCATACTTTGGGCGCAGGAAGTGGCGCCGGACTTCCATGCGCGTTTCAGCGCCCGCGAGCGCAGCTACCGGTACCTGCTGCTCAACCGTCCGGTGCGGCCGGCGATCGCGAGCGGCCGCGTTGGCTGGTTTCATCTGCCGCTGGACCTGGCGCGCATGCGCGAGGCCGCGGCGCTGCTGGTGGGCGAGCACGATTTCAGCGCCTTTCGCGCCGCCGAATGCCAGGCCCGGACCGCGCTGCGGCAGGTCACCCGGCTGACGGTGGAACGGCACGGGAACCTGCTGGTGTTCGAGATCTGGGCGAACGCGTTTCTGCACCATATGGTGCGCAACATCGTCGGCTCGCTGGTGTACGTGGGCAAGGGCAAGCACACGCCGCACTGGATCCGCGACGTGCTGGAAAGCCGCGAGCGCAACCGCGCCGCGCCGACCTTCGCCGCCGACGGGCTGTATTTGTCGTCGGTGCGCTACGCCGCACCGTTTGTGCTGCCCAGCGAGGCGCCCGCCGCGGGCCTCGACGCGCTGATGCTGGAGACGGGAGCGGGACGATGACCGCCGTCAAGATCTGCGGAATCACCCGGGCCGAGGACGCCCTGGCCGCGGCGCGCGCCGGCGCCCAGGCGTTGGGGTTCATGTTCTATCCGCCGAGCCCGCGCAACGTCGCGCCCGAAGCGTCGGCGGCCATCATCGCCGGCCTGCCGCCGTTCGTCTCGGCGGTCGGCGTGTTCGTGAATCCGGAGGCCGCCTGGGTGGAGCAGGTGCTGGACCGGGTCCGCCTCGACCTGCTGCAGTTTCACGGGGACGAGCCGCCGGCGTTCTGCGAACGCTTCGGCCTGCCCTACATCAAGGCCGCGCGCGTCCGGCCGGGGGGCGATCTGCTAGAATACTCAGCCGTTTACAGCCAAGCCCGGGGGCTCTTGCTGGACACCTACGAGTCCGGCGTGTACGGCGGCACGGGACAGGCGTTCGATTGGGCGCTGGTGCCGAAGCAGTTGCCCCTGCCGGTGGTCCTGTCGGGCGGGTTGACGCCGGCCAACGTGGCGGAAGCCATCCGCAGCGTGCGGCCCTGGGCCGTGGACGTCTCGAGCGGGGTCGAGGCCGGCAAGGGGATCAAGGACGCGGCAAAGATTGCCGCTTTCATCGAGGAAGTTCGTCATGCAGATGTACGACCTGCCGGATAAGACCGGCCATTTCGGGCCCTACGGCGGCGTGTTCGTCGCCGACACGCTGATCGCGGCGCTGGACGAGCTGCGCCGCGAATACGAGCGCTACGGGCGCGATCCGGAATTCCAGGCGGAGTTCGAGCATGAGATCAAGCACTACGTCGGCCGGCCGAGCCCGATCTATCACGCGCGGCGCTGGTCGGAGCATCTGGGCGGCGCACAGATCCTGCTCAAGCGCGAGGACCTGAATCACACCGGCGCCCACAAGATCAACAACACCATCGGCCAGGCGATGCTGGCGCGGCGCATGGGCAAGCCGCGCATCATCGCGGAGACCGGCGCCGGGCAGCACGGCGTGGCCTCGGCCACGGTGGCGGCGCGCTACGGCATGGAGTGCGTCGTCTACATGGGCTCGGAGGACGTCAAGCGCCAGGCGCCCAACGTCTACCGCATGAAGCTGCTGGGCGCCACGGTGGTGCCGGTGGAAAGCGGTTCCAGGACGCTGAAGGACGCGCTCAACGAGGCAATGCGCGACTGGGTCACCAACGTCGACAACACCTTCTACATCATCGGCACGGTGGCGGGGCCGCATCCCTACCCGATGATGGTGCGCGACTTCCAGGCCGTCATCGGGCGCGAGGCCAAGCAGCAGATGCTGGAAGACTACGGCCGCCAGCCGGACGTCATCGTCGCCTGCGTCGGCGGCGGGTCCAACGCCATCGGCCTGTTCCATCCGTACATCGACGAGGCGGGCGTGCGCCTGATCGGCGTCGAGGCGGGCGGCGAAGGCATCGCCAGCGGGCATCATGCGGCCACGCTGTGCGTCGGCCGGCCCGGCGTGCTGCACGGCAACCGCACCTACCTGCTGCAGGACGCGGACGGGCAGATCATCGAGACCCACTCGATTTCCGCCGGCCTCGACTATCCCGGTGTCGGCCCCGAGCACGCCTGGCTCAAGGACAGCGGCCGCGCCGAGTACGTGTCGGTGACCGACGGGGAGGCGCTGGCGGCGTTTCACGCGCTGTGCCGCTACGAGGGAATCATCCCGGCGCTGGAGACCAGCCACGCACTGGCCCACGCGGCGAAGCTGGCGCCGACCCTGCCGCGCGACGCGCTGCTGCTGGTTAACCTGTCCGGACGCGGCGACAAGGACATGGACACCGTCGCCCGCGCATCCAACATCACCTTCTGACCGGCGCCGGCGGCGGGCGTCCGCGCCACCGCCGGCCCGTTCCCCCGAGGCCATGTCCCGACTCCACAGCAGCTTCGAACGACTGCGGCACGAAGGCCGCGCCGCCCTGATTCCCTTCATCACCGCGGGCGATCCCGATCCGGTCAGCACCGTGCCGCTGATGCACGCGCTGGTGCGCGGCGGCGCCGACGTGATCGAACTCGGTGTCCCGTTCTCGGATCCCATGGCCGACGGACCCACCATCCAGCGCGCTTCGGAGCGCGCCCTCAAGCGCGGCACGACTCTGCGCCAGGTGCTGAAGATGGTGCGCGAGTTCCGCGAGCAGGACGCGGCGACGCCGGTGGTGCTCATGGGCTACGCCAATCCGGTCGAAGCCATGGGTTACGACGCGTTCGTGGGCGAGGCCCGGGACAGCGGCGTCGACGGCGTGCTGGTGGTGGACTATCCGCCGGAAGAGAGCGAGGCCTTCGTCGCCCATCTCACCGCCGCCGGCATCGCGCCGATCTTCCTGCTCTCGCCGACGGCGCCGGAGGAGCGCGTGCGCAAGGTGGGGGCGCTGGCCCGCGGCTACGTCTACTACGTCGCGCTCAAGGGCGTGACCGGCGCCGCGCACCTCGACGTGGAGGACGTGCGCGCCCACGTCGCGGCGCTGCGCGACCACATCCAGGTGCCGATCGGCGTCGGCTTCGGCATACGCGACGCGCAGACGGCGGCGGCGGTGGCCCAGGCCGCCGACGCGGTGGTGGTGGGCAGCCGCATCGTCGAGGAGATCGAGCACGCCCCGCCCGGCGAGGCGCCGGAGCGCGTCCACCGCCTGCTGTCGGAGCTGCGCCACGCCATGGACCGGGCGGCGCTCACCCAGGGGTCGCGGCGTGAGCTGGCTTGACAAGATCCTGCCGCCCAAGATCCAGCGCCGCGACGCCGGCGGGCGCAAGGCGGTCCCCGAGGGCCTGTGGAGCAAGTGTGACGCGTGCGACGCGGTGCTCTACTACTCGGACCTGGAGAAGAACCTCAACGTCTGCCCCAAGTGCAACCACCACAACCGTCTCGGCGGCCGCACCCGGCTCAACCTGCTGCTGGACCCCGACGGGCGCGCGGAGATCGGCGCCGAGGTGCGGCCGGTGGACAGCCTCAAGTTCAAGGACAGCAAGAAGTACTCGGACCGCCTCAGCGAGGCGAAGAAGGCCACCGACGAGGACGACGCGCTGGTGGTGATGCAGGGCGCGATGAAGTCGGTGGGGCTGGTGGCGGCGGCGTTCGAGTTCGACTTCATGGGCGGCTCCATGGGCTCCGTCGTGGGCGAGCGTTTCGTGCGCGGCGTGCGCGCCAGCATCGAGGGCGGATTGCCGTTCGTCTGCTTCACCGCCACCGGCGGCGCGCGCATGCAGGAAGGTCTGCTGTCGCTGATGCAGATGGCCAAGACCAATGCCGCCCTGACCCAGCTGGCCGAGGCCCGCCTGCCGTTCGTGTCCGTGCTCACGGACCCCACCATGGGGGGCGTGTCCGCCAGCTTTGCCATGATCGGCGATGTCGTCATCGCCGAGCCGGGCGCGCTGATCGGCTTCGCCGGGCCGCGGGTGATCGAGCAGACCGTGCGCGAGACTCTGCCGGAGGGCTTCCAACGCTCGGAGTTCCTGCTCGAGCACGGCGCCATCGACCTGATCGTCGACCGGCGCGAGATGCGCGAAACCCTCGCGGCGCTGCTGACGCTGCTGCTGCGCGCGCCGGCGCCCTGACGACATTCTGCCGCCGGCGCCGCTTCCCATGAGCACTCTTCCGGACGGCCCGCTGGCGGCTTCCCGGACGCTGGCGCCGGCCGCGCAGTCGTCCCTCGAGGACTGGCTTGCCTACCTGGAGACGATCAACGCCCGGGTCATCGAGATGGGGCTGGCGCGGGTGCGCGACGTCTGGCGCCGCCTCGGGCTGGCGCCGGCGTTTCCGGTGATCACGGTCGCCGGCACCAACGGCAAGGGCTCCACGTGCGCGATGCTGGAGTCGATCCTGTCGCGGGCCGGTTATCGCACGGGCTGCTACACGTCGCCCCACCTGGTGCGCTACAACGAGCGGGTCCGCATCGATCGCGAGCCGGTGGCGGATGCGCCGCTGGTGGCGGCGTTCGCCGAGATCGAGCAGGCGCGGGGTGCGACGCCGCTCACGTATTTCGAGGTCGGCACCCTGGCGGCGATGATGCTGTTCATCCGGCAGCAGGTGGACGTCGCGATCCTGGAAGTGGGCCTGGGCGGGCGTCTCGACGCGGTGAACGTGTTCGACAACGACGTGGCGGTGGTGTCCGGCATCGACTTCGATCACATGGAGTACCTCGGCAACACCCGGGAGGAGATCGGCTTCGAGAAGGCGGGCGTGTTCAAGCGCGGCCGCGCCGCGGTGTGCGCGGATCCGGACCCGCCCGCCAGCATCGAGGGCCACGCCCGCGACGTGGGCTGCGACCTGCTCCAGATCGGTCGCGACTTCGGCTACGTCGCCGAAGGCCAGCAATGGACCTACTGGGGCTACGGCGTGCGCCGCGCCGGCCTGCCGTACCCCGCGCTGCGCGGGGCTTTCCAGCTGCGCAACGCCGCGGCCTGCCTCGCGGTGCTGGACGAGATCAAGGACCGATTGCCGGTTTCCATGGGCCAGATCCGCCGCGGGCTCGCCGAGGTGGAGCTGCCCGGGCGGTTCCAGGTGCTTCCGGGTCGCCCGGCGGTGGTGCTGGACGTGGCCCACAATCCGCAGGCGGCACGCGCGCTGGCGGACAACCTCGCCGGCATGGGGCCGTTCCGGCGCACGCTGGGGGTGCTGGCGATGCTGCGCGACAAAGACATCGCCGCGGTGGTGGAGAGCGTGGCGCCGCGCATCGACGCCTGGCGCGTGGCGTCGTTGCCCGGCGTCCGCGGCGCGCAGGCCGCGGTGCTGGAGGAAGTCCTGCGCCGGCGCGACCCCGCCGCCGACGTGGTGGGCTTCGCGGCGCCGGTCGACGCCTACCTGGCCGCCTGCGCCGAGGCGGGCGAAGATGATAGAATTGTCGTGTTCGGATCATTCCTTACCGTCGCGGACATAATCGCCCATCGCGGGCGCGGCGAAGCGCGGTAAAGGCCGCTGGATGGCGAAATCAGTCAGTACCGAAGAGTTGCAGTTCCGCAAACGGGCTCGCAGGAGGCTGATCGGCGCCATCACCCTCGTCGTCATCGCCGTCGTCGTGCTGCCCATGGTGCTGGACCGCGAGCCCCAGCCGGTGACCCAGGCGGTGGATGTGCGCATTCCGTCCAAGGAGCAGGCCGCGCCGCTGCCCGAGCCGCCGCCCGCGCCGGCTCCGGCGGAAACCCCCGCGGCGCCCGCGCCGGCGCGGCCGGCGGAGAAGCCGCCGGAAAAGGCGGCAGCGCCCTCGCCGAGCGCGCCGGCGAAGCCGGAACCGAAGCCGGCCCCGGCCAAGGCGTCCGAGGCGCCCGCCGCGAAGCCGGCGCCGGCCAAGCCCGCCGCCCGGGAAGCCTTTGTAGTGCAGCTGGGCGCCTTCTCCAGCGCCGAGAACGCCAAGCAGCTCAAGGACAAGCTGGCCGCCGGCGGCATCCGCGCCTATACCGAGACCATAGCCACGGCCCAGGGCAAGCAGACCCGGGTGCGCGCCGGACCCTATCCGAGCCGGGAGGCCGCGGAGAAAACGCTGGCGCAGGTGAAGCAGCTGGGACTGGACGGCATTGTCACCACGCAATGAGCGCGACGGACGGCGGCACGTCGGCGCATGATGCGGCGTTCCGGGCCGGCGGGCGATGACCGGGTTCGATTACGCGGTGCTGGCGGTGATGGCCCTGTCGGTCCTGGTGAGCGTGATCCGCGGCGCGGTGCGCGAGATCCTGGCGCTGGCGAGCTGGGTGGGCGCGTTCCTGATCGCGAACCTGATGGCGCCGCACCTGGCGATCATGCTGCCGGCGGAGATACCCGGCGAGGCGCTCAAGCTGCTGATCGCCTTCCTGACGCTGTTCATCGGCACGCTGCTGGTGGCGGGCCTCGGAACATTGGCGATCGCGGAGCTGGTGAAGGCGGCGGGACTCACGCCGCTGGACCGCGGTCTGGGCGCCGTGTTCGGCGCCGCCCGCGGCGCGCTGATCGTCCTGGTGGGCGTGCTGCTGGCGGGACTGACCGCGATGCCCAGGCAGCCGTTCTGGCAGGATGCGGCGTTGAGCGGGCCGCTGGAGTCGGTGGCGATGGACGTCAAGCAGTGGCTGCCGGCCAGCTTCGCGCAACGTATCCGCTACGAGTAGTGGCGCTGGGATTCGACAAGCCGGGGGTGAAGCGATCATGTGCGGCATTATTGGCGTAGTCGGCCGGGCACCGGCCAACCAACTGCTGTACGATGGCATGCTGGTGCTGCAGCACCGCGGGCAGGACGCGGCGGGCATCGTCACCGCAAAGGGCAACACCTTCCACATGCACAAGGGGCCCGGCATGGTGCGCGACGTCTTCCGCACCCGCGACATGCGCAACCTGCAGGGCACCAGCGGCATCGCCCATTGCCGCTATCCCACTGCCGGCTCGGCCTACAGCTCGGCCGAGTCGCAGCCGCTGTACGTCAACTCGCCTTTCGGCATCGTGCTCGGCCACAACGGCAACCTCACCAATTCCGAGCAGCTGAAGCAGGAGATGTTCCGCCAGGACCTGCGGCACATCAACACCAACTCCGACTCGGAAGTGCTGCTCAACGTGCTGGCCCACGAGCTGCAGGGCTCGACCCAGAATTTCCGCCTCGACCTGCCCGGCATCTTCAATGCGGTGGCCGGGGTGCACCGCCGCTGCCGCGGCGCCTACGCGGTGGTGGCGATGATCGCCGGCTACGGCCTGCTGGCGTTCCGCGACCCGCTCGGCATCCGTCCGCTGGTGGTGGGCCAGGTCCACGGCGAGCGCGGCACCGAATACCTGGTGGCTTCCGAGAGCGTGGCCCTGGACACCCTGGGCTACAAGCTCACGCGCGACGTGGCGCCCGGCGAGGCCATCTTCATCGACCTGGACGGCAATTTCTACAGCAAACAGTGCGCAACGCGGACCTCCCAGAATCCCTGCCTATTCGAGTACGTGTACCTGGCGCGGCCGGACTCGGTGATGGACGGCGTCTCGGTGTACGAGGCGCGGCTCAACATGGGTGTGCGCCTGGGGGAGAAGATCAAGCGCACCCTGCGCCACCTGGACATCGACGTGGTGATCCCGATTCCCGATTCCAGCCGCCCCGCCGCGCTGCAGCTGGCGAACCGGCTCGGCATCGACTTCCGCGAGGGTTTCGTCAAGAACCGCTACATCGGCCGCACCTTCATCATGCCCGGCCAGGCGGTGCGCAAGCGCTCAGTGCGGCAGAAGCTGAACGCCATCAATGTCGAGTTCCGCGGCAAGAACGTCCTGCTGGTGGACGACTCCATCGTGCGCGGCACCACCAGCCGCGAGATCGTGCAGATGGCGCGGGAGGCCGGCGCCCACAAGGTCTATTTCGCCTCCGCCGCACCGCCGGTGCGCTATCCCAACGTCTACGGCATCGACATGCCGACGCGCTCGGAGCTGATCGCCAACGGCCGCGACGACGACGAGATCGCCCGCGAGATCGGCACCGACTGGCTGGTGTACCAGGACCTGGACGGCCTCAAGGCGGCGGTGCGCGAGATCAATCCGGCGCTCACCTCGTTCGAGGCCTCGTGCTTCGACGGCAACTACATCACCGGCGACGTGACGCCCGAATACCTGGACCGCCTGGAGGGGAGCCGCGAGGGCCGCGGCCAGGAGGGTCTTGAGGACGTGGCCCAGCTGGACCTCAATCTGGTGGCGGCAGACTAGCCGAATCAGTAGAATACGGTTGGTTTTCCGGGTCCGGCCCGGAGCAAAGCGCCGATTTGACCGTCAGCTTGCGGGCGCTCAACAAATACCGCTAAAGCGAGGAGAACCCGTCTCCGTCGCTGGCTGAACGGGTTTTTTTATTGCCTGATCGAGGGACGCCATGTCCGACGCATGGAAATTCGACACGCTGGCGCTGAGGAGCGGCATTCATCGCAGCCAGTTCAACGAGCACGCCGAGGCGCTCTACCTGACCTCCAGCTTCGTGTTCGAGAGCGCCGCACAGGCGGCGGCGCGCTTTGCCAACACCGAACCGGGCTACGTCTACTCGCGGTTCACCAACCCCACGGTGACCGCGTTCGAGGAACGCCTCGCCGCCCTGGAGGGGGCGGAGGCCTGCGTCGCCACCGCCTCCGGCATGTCGGCGATCCTGTCCTGCGTCATGGGGCTGATGCGCGGCGGCGAGCACATCGTCGCCTCCCGCAGCCTGTTCGGCGCCACGGTGCAGCTGTTCTCCCAGATCCTCCCGCGTTTCGGCGTCGAGACCACGTTCGTTGCGGGCGCCGACAACGCGGCGTGGCGCGCGGCGGTGCGGCCCAACACGCGCATGCTCTTCGTCGAGACGCCGTCCAACCCGCTCACCGAGCTCGCCGATCTGGCCGGGCTGGCGGAGGTGGCACGCGACGCCGGCGCGTGGCTGGTGGTGGACAATTGCTTCTGCACACCGGCGCTGCAGCGGCCGCTGGAGTTCGGCGCCGACCTCGTCATCCATTCGGCCACCAAGTACCTGGACGGCCAGGGGCGGGTGCTGGGCGGCGCCATCGTCGGACCGCGCGCGCTGGTGATGGAGCGGGTGTTCCCGTTCCTGCGCACCGCGGGGCCCTGCATGAGCCCGTTCAACGCCTGGGTGATCCTCAAGGGCCTGGAGACGCTGCGCCTGCGCATGCGCGCCCACAGCGAGAACGCGCTGGCGGTGGCCCGCTGGCTGGAGGCGCATCCGGCGGTGGTGCGGGTCTACTACCCCGGGCTGGACAGCCATCCCCAGCGCGAGCTGGTGCTGCGCCAGCAGGCCGGCGGCGGCGGCGGGGTGGTGTCGTTCGAGGTGAAGGGCGGCCGCGAGGCGGCGTGGCGGGTGGTGGATGCGACGCGCATGATTTCCATCACCGCCAATCTGGGTGACACCAAGAGCACCATCACCCATCCGGCGTCCACCACCCACGGCCGCATTTCGCCCGAGGCGCGGGCCGCGGCCGGCGTCGGCGAGGGCCTGCTGCGAGTGGCGGTGGGGCTCGAGGACCCCGCGGACATCATCGCCGACCTGCAGCGCGGCCTGGGATGACTGGCGGCGCCAGCGTTCGCGGCCCGGACGCGCTCGCGCGGCAGCGCGCCCTGGTGGAGCGCCTGCGCGAGCGGGCGCGGCGCGAGCATCCCCGCGACGTCGAGCTGCTCGAAACCCACATCTCCTTCGTGCTGCTGGCGGGCGATCGGGCGTTCAAGTTCAAGAAGCCGCTCAATCTCGGCTTTCTCGATTTCACCGCGCTCGACGCGCGGCGGCATTTTTGCGAGGAGGAAGTACGGCTCAACCGCCGGCTGGCGCCGGCCGTTTACCTCGACGTCGTTCCGGTCACGCTCGCCGGCGATGAGCCCCGCCTGGAAGGGCCCGGCGAGCCGGTGGAGTTCGCGGTGCGCATGCGCCGCTTCCCGCAGGAGGCGCTCCTGGACCGGGTCGCGCGGGAGGGCGGGCTTGAGGAGCGCATCGAGGCGCTGGCGGAGCAGGTGGCGGCGTTCCACGCGCAGGTGCCCGCCGCCGGCCCGGACACGCCCCACGGCGAGCCGTTCGAAGTGGTGGCGCCGGCGGCGGAGAACTTCGCGCAGCTGCTGGTGCTGTGCGCCGACCCCGGCCGCCATGGGCGGCTCGAGCGCCTGCAGTCATGGACCGAGGCCGAGGCGGGGCGGCTCAACCCGGTGTTCCGCAGCCGCAAGCATGCGGGCCGCGTGCGCGAGTGCCACGGCGATCTGCACCTCGGCAACATGGCGCTGGTGGACGGCGAAATCGTCATCTTCGACTGCATCGAATTCGAGCCCGGCCTGCGCTGGATCGACGTGATGAGCGAGGTGGCGTTCCTGGTGATGGACCTGCACCGGCGCGGCCTGGCCGGCCTGGCGCGGCGTTTCCTAAACGCCTACCTGGAAGCCACCGGCGACTACGCGGGGGTCGCCGTGCTGCGCTTCTACCTGGTCTATCGCGCGATGGTGCGGGCCAAGGTGGCGGCGATCCGTGCACGGCAGAGCGGGTCCCGGGAGGGCGAGGCGGCGGCCCTGGAGGGCGAGTGCGAGGAGTACCTGCGGCTGGCGGAGCGCTTCATCGCCGCCGAGGCGCCGACGCTGCTGCTGATGTGCGGCGTCTCGGCGTCCGGCAAGAGCCGCTTTTCGCGCCGCCTGCTGCCGCTCACCGACGCCATCCGCGTGCGCAGCGACGTGGAGCGCAAGCGCATGCACGGCCTCGCGGCGCTGGAGAGGAGCGGCTCCGGCATCGACAGCGACCTGTATGCGGCGGAGGCCACCGTGGCGGTGTACGACCGGGTTGCGCAGTTTTGCCGCCAGGTGCTGGACGCGGGCTGGGTGGCGATCGCCGACGCCACCTTCCTCAAGCGCTGGCAGCGCGAGCGGCTGCGGCGGGAGGCGCGGGCAGCGGGAGCGCACTGCGCGATCCTGGAGTTCACCGCCGCCGAAGCCGTGCTGCGCGGGCGCATCGAGCGGCGCCTGCGCAAGGCCGACAACGCCTCGGAGGCAGACCTGGAAGTGCTCTCGCGCCAGCTCGCGGGACGCGAGCCGCTCTCCGACGACGAGGCGGACGTGGTACTGCGCATCGACACCGGCGCACAGTCCGACCCCGATCCCCTGGAGACCCTGGCCCGAGCGCGCGGGGTTTGACCGGCGCTCAGGCCGGTGCGTCGATCAGGCGGCAGCCGCTCTCGTCGCAGGCGAGCCAGCCGCCGCGCCGGTACCAGTCGGGCAGCACCCAGCGCTCGCATTCGCGCCCGTCCACCGCGTGCGTGTGGCGCGCCGGCCGATGGGTATGGCCGTGGATCAGCCGCGGGCAGCGGTGGCGGCGCAGCCAGTCCGTCACGGTCTGCGGGTTCACGTCCATGATGGGCGCCGCCTTGGCCGCCTTCTCCGTTTCGCTGAACCGCTTCAATCGTGCGCCGATGCGCCCGCGCAGGCTCCAGGGCAGCGCCAGGAAGATGCCCTGGACGAGCGGGTTGCGCACGATGCGGCGGAAGCGCTGGTAGCGCACGTCGTCGGTGCACAGCAGGTCGCCGTGGGTGAGGAGGGTGGGCACGCCGGCGATCTCGCGCAGCGTCGGGTCGGGCAGCAGCTCGATCCCCGCGCGCTCGGCCGCGCCCGGCGTGAGGAGGAAATCGCGGTTGCCGTGCATGACGGCGACCGGGACGCCGCGCGTTGCGAGCCGTGAGAACTGATCCAGCAGCGGGCCGTTGAACTCGTCGGCCGCCTCGTCGTCGCCGAGCCAGTGGTCGAACAGGTCGCCGAGGACGTAAACCGCGGAAGCCTGCGCCGCGTCGTGCTCGAGGAAATGGCGGAACGCGGCAGCCCGGCCGGGCCGGGCCGGCGAGAGGTGGACGTCGGAGACCAACAGGACCGGCTTCACGACGGCAACTGCGGCGCCCGCCGGCCGCGGGGGGCGCGTCAGCCGGCGATCTCCGCCTTCTGGATCACCACGTCCTCCACCGGCACGTCCTGGTGGAGGCCGCTGCGGCCGGTCTTCACCGCCTTGATGCGGTCGACGACGTCGGTGCCTTCCACGACGCGGCCGAAGACGCAGTAACCCCAGCCCTGCGCGGTCGGCGCCTTGAAGTCGAGGAACGCATTGTCGGCGACGTTGACGAAGAACTGCGCGGTGGCCGAATGCGGATCCGAAGTGCGCGCCATGGCGAGCGTGTAGCGTTCGTTCCTGAGGCCGTTGTCGGCCTCGTTCCTGATCGGATCGCGCGTCGGCTTCTGCTTCAGGCCGGGCTCGAAGCCGCCGCCCTGCACCATGAAGCCGTCGATGACCCGGTGAAAGACGGTGTTGTCGTAGAAGCCGTCCTTCACGTACTGGAGGAAGTTCTCGACGGTGGCCGGGGCCTTCGCGGCGTCGAGCTCGATCTTGATGGTTCCGAAATTGGTCTGCAGGGTCACCATGATTCGTCAGGGTTTGATTTTGGGTTGGAGGGTGTCGCCCAGCACCGCGGCCGACTGGATCACGACGTCCTCCACCGGCACGTCGCCGTAGGGGCCGCGGTTGCCGGTCTTGACCGCCTTGATCTTGTCCACGGTGTCCTGGCCCCGGATCACGCGGCCGAACACGGCGTAACCCCAGCCCTGCCGGGTGGGCGCCGAGTAGTTGAGAAACTTGTTGTCGGCGATGTTGATGAAGAACTGCGCCGAGGCCGAATGCGGATCCTGAGTGCGCGCCATCGCGACGGTGTAGCGCTCGTTCTTCAGGCCGTTGTCGGCCTCGTTCCTGATCGGATCGCGCGTCGGCTTCTGCTTCAGGCCGGGCTCGAAGCCGCCGCCCTGGATCATGAAGCCGTCGATGACGCGGTGGAAGACGGTGCCGTTGTAATGGCCGTCGCGCACGTAGCGCAGGAAGTTCTCCACCGTCGCCGGCGCCTTGTCCGGATAGAGCTCGATGACGATGGGGCCGGCGCTGGTCCGCAGCTCCACCTGCGGATTGGCGGCGAGCGCCGGCGAAACGCCCAGCAGCACCGCCGTCAGGGCACTGAAAAACGCTGTGATATACTTCGACGCCTTCACGATATCGCCGGTCGCGGAAAAACCGCATTCTAACAGACCGCCTCCCTGGTACCACCGCCCGCGCCATGACCCCGCCCGCACCCGCGATGCCGCGCGCCATGAAAACCCGCCTGGCGCCCAGCCCCACCGGACTGCTGCACTTCGGCAACATCCGCACCGCGCTGTTCAACGTCCTCGCCGCGAAGAAATCGGGCGGCACTTTCCTGCTGCGCATCGAGGACACGGATCTCGAGCGCAGCCGCGCCGAGTTCATCGAGGCGCTGTACCGGGACCTGCGCTGGCTCGGCCTCGACTGGCAGGAGGGCGGCGACGCCGGCGGGCCGGCGGGACCCTACCTGCAGTCGCAGCGCACGCCGATCTACGATGATCATCTGGGCCGGCTCGAGCGGCGCGGCCTGGTCTATCCGTGCTTCTGCTCCGCCGCCGAGCTGGAGGTCTCGCGCAAGCTGCAGGCCCAGGCCGGCCAGCCGCCGCGCTACAGCGGCAAGTGCTCGCACCTCAAGCCCGACGAGCAGGCCGCCAAGCTGGCGCAGGGCCTCGACCACACCATCCGCTTTCGCATGCCGCGGGGCGTGAGCATCGAGTTCGACGACCTGGTGCGGGGGCCTCAGAAGTTCGCCGCCGACGACATCGGCGACTTCATCGTGCGCCGCTCCGACGGCACTTACGCGTTCTTCTACGTCAACGCGCTGGACGACGCGTTGATGGGCGTGACCCACGTGCTGCGCGGCGAGGATCACCTCACCAACACGCCGCGCCAGCTGGCGCTGCTGGAGGCGTTCGGGCTGCCGGCGCCAGCCTACGGCCATATTTCCCTGATCGTCGACGCCCGCGGCGCGCCGCTGTCCAAGCGCACCGGATCCAAGTCGGTGGAGGAGCTGCGCGAGGAGGGCTACCTGCCGGAGGCAGTGAACAATTACCTCGGGCGCCTCGGCCATCACGTCGACTCGCCCCACGCGCTGTCGCTGGACCAGCTCGCGGCGTGCTTCGAATTCTCGCAGCTGGGGCGCTCGCCGGCGCGCTACGATCCGACGCAACTGCTGCACTGGCAGGCGCAGGCGGTGAAGGAGCGCGACGACCGCGACCTGGCCGAGTGGCTGCGCCCGGCGGTGGGCGCCATCGTGCCGGCGGGGGAGCTCTCGCGCTTTGCCCGCGCGGTGAAGGGCAACGTGACGTTTCCCGCCGATGCCGTGCTCTGGGCGCAGGTGCTCTACACGGACCCGCTGCGCATCGAGCCCGACGCCCAGGCCGCGCTGGCGCAGGCGCCGCAGGAACTGTTCCGCGCCGCGCTGGACGCCATTGCCCCCGGCAAGGACTACGCCCGCTTCACCGCCGACGTGCGCCAGGCCGCCGGCGTGCAGGGACGCGCGCTGTTCATGCCGCTGCGCGCGGCGCTCACCGGCCAGATGAAGGGGCCGGAGATGGCGGACGTGTTCGCGCTCATGGACTTCGAGCGCGCGCGGCGCCGCATCGCGGCGCAGGTGCTTTCCGTGGACATCGACTGAAGCGCCATGCCCTTGCGCATCTACAACACGCTGGCGCGGGAGAAGCAGGACTTCACCCCCATCGAGCCTGGCAAAGTCCGCATGTACGTCTGCGGGATGACGGTGTACGACTACTGCCACCTGGGCCACGCGCGGGTGATGGTGGTGTTCGACCTGGTGGCGCGCTGGCTGCGCGCCCGGGGAAACGCAGTCACCTACGTGCGCAACATCACCGACATCGACGACAAGATCATCAAGCGCGCGGCGGAGTACGGCGAGCCCATCGACCGGCTCACCGAGCGCTTCATCGCGGCAATGCACGAGGACGCCGACCGGCTCGGCATCGAGCGGCCCACGTTCGAGCCGCGCGCGACCCAGCACGTGGGCGGCATGCTGGAGATGATCGAGGCGCTGATGGCCAAGGGCATTGCCTACCGCGCGCCCAACGGTGACGTCTACTACGCGGTACGCAAATTTCCGGGCTACGGCAAGCTCTCCGGCAAGTCGCTGGAGGACCTGCGCGCCGGCGAGCGGGTCGACGTCGATCCCAACAAGCAGGACCCGCTGGATTTCGTTCTGTGGAAGGCGGCCAAGCCAGGCGAGCCGCAATGGCCCTCGCCGTGGGGGCCGGGCCGGCCCGGCTGGCACATCGAGTGCTCGGTGATGAGCGAGCACCACCTGGGCGAGCACTTCGACATCCACGGCGGTGGCCAGGACCTGCAGTTCCCGCATCACGAGAACGAGATCGCCCAGTCCGAGGGCGCCCACGGCCACGCGTTCGTGAACTACTGGATGCACAACGGCTTCGTGCGCGTGGACAACGAGAAGATGTCCAAGTCGCTGGGCAATTTCTTCACCGTGCGGGAGGTGCTCGATCGGTTTCCCGCCGAGGTGGTGCGCTTCTTCATCGTGCGTGCCCACTACCGCAGCCCGCTCAACTACTCCGATCAGCATCTCGTCGACGCGCGCGCGGCGCTGACGCGGCTGTACACGGCGCTGAAGGGCTTCGAGCGCGCCGCCGGCGCGGTGGACTGGAGCGACCCGCGGGCGCGGCGTTTCCGCGACGCGATGGACGACGACTTCGGCACGCCGGAAGCGGTGGCGGTGCTCTTCGATCTGGCCAACGACGTCAACCGCACCCGCACCCCGGCCGACGCCGCGCTGCTCAAGGGCCTGGGCGCGCTGCTGGGGCTGCTGCAGCAGGACCCCACCGCGTTCCTGCAGGCGGCGCCGGGAGAGGGCGAAGGCCTGGAAGCGCAGGAAGTGGACCGGCTCATCGCCGAACGCACGGCGGCCCGCAAGGCGCGCAACTTCGCCGAGGCCGACCGCATCCGGGACGTGCTCGCCGCGGCGGGCATCGTGCTGGAGGACACGCCCCAGGGCACGCTCTGGCGGCGGGCAGTCTGAATTTTCGACAAATGGGCGGTTCCCATTTGTCGCCGTCCATGTCCCCTCGCCTTCCGGGAGAGGGGGAAGGGGAGAGGGCGAGCGTGCTCGGACATTGCCGCCGCGCTCGGTGCGCTACGCGGGAGTGCCGGGCACGATTCGCCGCCATCGCAGTCGAACCAAAATGACCGAAAATCTCAAGACCAGTCTCACCGCCACCGGCATCTGGCTGCGCGCGCTTTACATGGTGCTGATGGCGATCGCGTGGAGCGTCACCGAGCTGGTGCTGGCCGCGGTGGTGCTGCTGCAGTTCGTGCTGCGGCTGGTGACCGGCGAGGCGAACGCGAACCTCCTCGGTTTCGGGCGCCAGCTCGCCGCCTACGCGTACAACATCTTCCTGTTCCTCACGTTCAACACCGAGGACAAGCCGTTCCCGTTCTGCGAGTGGGCCGCCAGCGCGACGCCCTGGCGGCCGGTCCCGGCAGGCACGCCGGGCGGGAATCCGCCGGCGCCGACCTCGGACCAGCGCTGATCCGGACCCATGCCGGCGGGCGTCAACACGCTGGTGCTGGTGCTGCTGGGGCTGGTGGCGGTCACCGGCTATGTGACCCTGGTCTTCATCCCCTCGCTGCGCTCGGCCCGGGAGGAGCGCTCGCGCCCGCTGCTCAACACCCGCTGCAGCGTGCGCACCGGGCTGGCGCCGCTGTTCCACCTGAGCGGGCTCGGCCGGGCGACGTTCTACGACGACTTCCTGGTGGCGGTCTACCTGGTGCGCACGGAGCTCGATTACGGCGACATCGAGCGCGTCGAGCTGCGCCGGCGCATCCTTTCCAAGGGCATCTTCCTGTATCCGAAGCCGGGCGGCGGGCGCCGCTACGTCGCGCTGTTCCCGCGCGACCTGGCGCCGATGCTGACGATCCTGCACGCCAAGGGCGTCCCGCCGCCGGCGGACAAACCCTAGGAAGTCCTGGCGGCCGGGGGCGAGCCGCCGCGCCAGCGGCGCAGCAGCGCCCGTAGTCCGCCGATCAGCTTCACCGCCAGGAACGCGGCCAGCACCAGGAACACGATCAGCAGCACCAGGTACAGCCGCAGCCCGCTCGCCCAGGCGAGGCCCGCGGCGACGGCGATTTCAGGGAGGTGCGCGGCCAGCGCGTCCACGACGTCAGGCGGCGGCGCGGCGGGTGCGAACCGCCGGGATCAGCCCGAGCAGCTCCTGGTGATGTCTTGCGGGACGCCGGCGGGGTTCTGGCCGGTTTTGGCGCGGGCGGTGATGCACTCCCGCAGAAAGGTGTCGTAGGCTTCGCCGGAAAGCCCCTTGTCGCGTCCCAGCTTGATGCATTCGGCGGTCGGCGCCGCACCCTGGCTCGGCGCCTTGTCCGCCGCCAGCGCCGGTTGCAAGGCGCATGCCGCGCAGATCAGACCGAAAAACCAGTGTTTCATTTCGGATGCTCCCGCCACGAGGGCTCGACATAAGAGGATGCTGATAAAACATACCCGCTTCCGCCTGCCGCGGCAATGGCCCCGGCGCGGCGTCGGCTGCAACGAACGGCTGTCGGACCGGTCGAAACCGCCGAACACTTCAGATCAGGAGATCCGCCGTGCCCAAGACGCTTCCCTACCGGGTCAACACCGCCACCGGAGCGGCCTACGACATCGACTTCCCACTGCACGCGGAAACGGTTTCGCCGATGCGGGTGAACCAGCTGCTCAGCGCGGTGCTGGAACGGCTCGACCGCGAGATCCGCGTCCTGGGGGAGACCGCCAACGGCGACGTGCTGCAGGCGCTGGCGATGGCGCTGGCGGTGCGCGCCGGCATGATCCACGCCCCGAAGACGCTCACCGACCGGCTGGCCCAGGAACTGGTGCAGACGGCGCTGGGCGCCGTGGGCAAACCCAGGGAAACCGGCCATCCCGCCGGCCACGCCTGAGGCGGGCGCCGCCCCCGCTAGGCGGGCCGGGGGCCCGGCCGGCCGTCCTCCACCACGAAGGTCGCCAGGGTGCGGATGCCGCTTGCGGGGTCCTCGACGTTGTCCAGCGCCATCAGGCGGGCCGTGGCGTGCCGCGGCGTCAGCTCCAGGGTCGTGTAGCCGCGCCAGGGAGTCCGTGCGAAGCGGATATGGGGATTGTCGGGCAGGATGGCGTCCACCCGCGACTGCGGATAGGCGCGGGAGCTGATGGATGTGGTGACGAATTCGCTCGCCACCACCGGCGAGCGCGGGTCGTCGAAATCGGACTTGAGGTCGGTGACGGCAAAAATGTGGATGTCGCCGCCGATCACCAGCGGGTTGGGCACGTTACCAGCGTGCAGCGTCTCCAGGATGCGCCGCCGCGCCGCCGGGTAGCCGTCCCAGCCGTCAGTCGAGAACGCCCGCGCCGGGCCCGGCTTGCGGTCCACCTGCGCCATGATGGTCTGCTGCGCGATCACGTTCCAGCGCGTTTCGTGGCGGGCGAGGCTGTCCAGCAGCCAGCGCTCCTGGGTCTCGCCCAGCAGGGTGCGCGTCGGGTCCAGCCGCTCTGCGCAATCTGCGGCGATGCGGCTGCCGCCGCGGCCCGGGCGCGGGCACGCCTGGTGGTCCCGGTACTGGCGGCCGTCCAGCAGGCGGAACTCGGCCAGCGTGCCGAAGCGGGCCGAGGCGTAAAGCTGCATCGCGGGCCCGCGCGGCCGTGCCCACGCCGGTAGCGGCATGTGCTCGTAGTACGCCTGGTAGGCCGCGGCCCGGCGCGCCAGGAACGCGTCGGCGGGATCCAGGTCCTGGTTCTGGTCGTTGGCGTAGTCGTTGTCGACTTCGTGGTCGTCCCAGATCACGAGCCACGGAAACGCAGCGTGGGCGGCCTGGAGGTCGGTGTCGGTCCGGTACAGCGCGTAGAACGCCCGGTAGTCGTCGAGGCCCACCGGCTCGCCCGCGCGCAGGCTGCGCACCGCCCTGGCCGGGTTGGTGTACTCGTAGATGTAATCGCCCAGGTGCACCACCAGATCCAGGTCTTCGGCGGCCATGTGGCGATACGCGGCGTAATAGCCGTGCTCCCAGTTCTGGCAGGAAGCGAAGGCGAAGCGCAGCCGCGCGTTGCCGTCGTCCGGGCGCGGCGCGGTGCGCGTACGGCCGGCGGGACTCGCGTGGCCCAGCGCGACGAAACGGTACCAATAGCTCCGCGACGGTTGCAGGCCCGTCACCTCGACGTGCACCGAGTGGGCCCACGCCGGATCGGCCACCGCGTCGCCCCGGCGCACGACGCGCGCGAAGCGCTCGTCCTCCGCCACCTCCCAGCGAACGGCCACCGGCGCCGGCGGCAGGCCGCCGTCCGCCGCCAGCGGCTCCGGCGCGAGCCGGGTCCACATCACGACGCCGTCGGGTGCCGGATAGCCGGAGGCGACGCCCAGCGTGAACGGCGGCCGCGACTCGGAGAGCTTCTCCAGCGCCCGCGGCGCGCAGCCGGCCGCCGCGAGCGCGGAGCAGCCCAGCAGGAATCGGCGGCGGTCGTGTCTCATGGTGGCCGACAGTGTGCCTCAGGTTCGATTAAACGCGCATGACGGTGGGTCGGAATGGCCGGGCTTGCCGGCGCACCGGCGCCTTCCTACCATCGGCCTCATGAACCGTCCCCCTTCCCGAAGTGCGCGGTGCGTGATACTGGCCGCCGCGCTGGCTTCATCGCCGGCTTTCGCGCTGGAGCGCCTGCCGGCGCTGTCGATCGATCCGACGCAGACCACCGTATCCGGCATCTCGTCCGGCGGCTACATGGCGGTGCAACTGCACGTCGCTCACTCCAGGGACATCGCCGGCGCCGGCGCGTTCGCCGGCGGGCCCTATTACTGCGCCGAAGGCGACCTGGAGCGCGCCCGCTTCGGCTGCATGGAAGGCGAGCCCGACGCTGCCCGGCTCGCGCACGTGACGCGCGACTGGGCGCAGGCGGACCGCATCGATCCGGTAACCCACCTCCAACGGTCCCGGGTTTGGCTTTTCTCCGGCTACAACGACGGCGTCGTGCGGCGCCCGGTCACCGACGCGCTGGCGCGCTATTACCGCGAATTCGTCCCGCCGGGATCGATGTTCTACCAGAACGCGCTGCCCGCGGGCCACGCCCAGGTGACGCTGGACCACGGCGCGGCGTGCTCCCTGACCGGGGGCGAGTTCATCGTCGACTGCGACTACGACGGCGCCGGGCAGCTGCTGCAGTTTCTTTACGGCGCGTTGCAGCGGAAGGCGCAAGGGACGCTGCGCGGGGTGCTGCGCACCTTCGACCAGGGCGAGTTCGTCGACGGGCGGCTGCGCGCGGCGGGCATGGCGCGCGAGGGCTACGTTTTCGTACCCGAACCGTGCGCCCGCGGCGAGCGCTGCCGGGCGCACGTCGCCTTCCACGGCTGTCTGCAGCACGCCGGGCGCATCGGCGAGGCGTTCGTGCGCAACGCCGGCTACAACCGCTGGGCCGACACCAACCGCATCGTGGTGCTGTACCCGCAGACGGCGGCCACCTGGAGTTTTCCGTTTAATCCCAAGGGCTGCTGGGACTGGTGGGGGTTCACCGGCGACCGGTACGCCACTCGCGACGGCGCGCAGGTGCGCGCCGTCAAGCGCATGCTGGAACGCCTGGGCAGCGGCCCGGCGCCGGCCGGCGCAGCCGCCGCCGTGCCGTTCGGAGTCAACGCGGACGCTGCCGTCACGTCGGCGGCGATCGCATGGTCGGCGGTCGCCGGCGCCGA
Organism: Pseudomonadota bacterium; assembly: GCA_049322755.1. GTDB lineage: Bacteria > Pseudomonadota > Gammaproteobacteria > Burkholderiales > UBA6910 > DATIUV01. The sequence continues at coordinate 187,509 of JBMOQX010000053.1, forward strand.
TGGCTACGCGGTGCTGCGCTCTCGCGGCGGCGAGCCGGCGGCGAAGATCACGCCGGCGCCGTTCACCGGTCTGAGCTTCGCCGACCACGGCCTTGCGCCGGCGAGCGACTACCGGTACGAGGTCGTAGCGGTCGGCAACGGCCGGGCGCTGGCGCGCGCAACGGCCCAGGTGACCACGGCGCGGACGCCGCCGCGATGCGATCCGTTTTTCTCCGACAACGTGACCCACGTCAGCCGCGGCCGCGCGTACGTGAGCTGGGGGCGCACCTACGCCAAAGGGTCCGGCGATGCCATGGGCTGGTGGAACGCGATGGTGGACACGGCGCTGCGTCGCGACGGCGATGCCTTCCGGGTCGGCGTGTGCCCGTGAGCCCGGTCAGGACAGCGGCTGATCCACCCAGACCTGGAACGGCGTGCGCTCCTGCAGGCGCCGGTACCATGCCTCCAGGTTGGGCGCCGCCGGGCGCTGCACCGGCAGGTTGAACCAGCGCTGCGCGCAGACACCGACGGAGATGTCGCCGATGGTGAGCCGGTCGCCGCCGAGATAGGCGCGGCCCTGCAGCGCGCCGTCGACGATGGCGAAGCACTCGGCGGTCTGCTTGCGCGAGGCCTCGATCTCGCCGGCGTTGCGTTTCTCCGGCGGCGTGCGCACCAGCCCCCAGAACACCGGCCGCAGCCGCGGCCAGAGCGTGGCGATCTGCCAGTCCATCCACTTTTCCGAATCGGCGCGCGCCGCGGGATCGGTGGGCCACAGGCTGCCGCTGCCGTGCTTGGCCGCCAGGTAGCGCACGATGGTGTTGGACTCCCACAGGGGAAAGCCGTCGTCCTCGATGGTGGGCACCAGGCGGTTGGGATTCAGCGCCCGGTACTCCGGGGTGCCGACGACGCCGTACTCCATGCCGGCGTCGACGCGCTCGTAGGCGAGTCCCAGCTCGTCGGCGCACCACAGCACCTTCTGCACGTTGATGGAGTTGGCGCGGCCCCAGATCTTCAGCATGCAAGCCTCCTTCGGTCTGTTTGTTGTTGCCGGATTGTAGCGGGACGCGGGTTCAAAACGCGCAGACGTCCGGCAGCGGCGGGGTGCGCGAATGGTCCGGCAGCGACGGCGGCGCCGGGTCGCGCGCGAACCCGCCCGCCGGCGAGCCCTTGAACACGGCGCCGCCGTAGCCGGTCGTGCTCATGTGGGCGCGCACGTATACCGTGTCGCCCGCCTTGATCGCGACCGGCCCGCCGGAACGGCTGAATGGCTGCTCGTCCACGTGGCTGTGCAGCAGCACGCGACGGTACAACAGCCGGCCGTCGGCGGAGAGCACTTCCCACCAGTCGGCGTACTGATTGCAGCCCTTGTCCGGGCTGCGCACCGTCACCGCGAAAGTGTAGGCGCCGGGGGCGCCGGTGGCCTGCACCGCGGAGACGTCCGCCGCCGCGCGCGCGGGAGGCGAGGCGCCAGCGCAAACCAGGGCGGCGAGAAGCAGCGACGAGAGGAGAGATGGCTTCATGTCGGGACCGGGAATGGGCAATGCCGGTAGCCTACCAATGATCGTCGATCGGCGGCAGTCCGGCGGATGCGGCCGGACCAGGCGCTTGACCTTGGCTGCGCCAAGGTTAGCCTGCGCAGCAAGGGGAAGGAGTCCTTTCAGCGCTGAGAACGGGTGCCTTGTAGCTTCGGCCGCGCCTTCCGCGCTTAACCTCCGCTGCGCGGAGGCTGGCCCCCGCAGTAAGGTGAAGGGGTCCCGTCACCCCTGAAAGAACTCCTTCACCTTATCCATCCAGGACTTGGCGCGGGGATTGTGGCGCTCGCCGCCTTCCACCGAGAGTTCCTCGAATTCCTCCAGCAGCTGCTTCTGGCGCGCGGTCAGGTTCACCGGCGTCTCCACCACCACGTGGCACATCAGGTCGCCGGGCGCGTTCGAGCGCACGCCCTTGATGCCCTTGCCGCGCAGGCGGAACACCTTGCCGCTCTGGGTCTCGGGCGGGATGCGGATCTTGGCCGCTCCCTCCAGCGTCGGAATCTCCAGCTCGCCGCCCAGCGCCGCGGTGGCGAAGCTGATCGGCATCTCGCAGTGCAGGTCGTTGTGGTCGCGCTGGAACACCGGGTGCGGCTTGATCTGCATCACCACATAGAGGTCGCCCGGCGGCCCGCCGCTGACGCCGGCCTCGCCTTCGCCCGACAGCCGGATGCGGTCGCCGTCGTCGACGCCGGCGGGGATCTTCACCGAAAGCGTCTTGTGCTTGCGCACGCGGCCGGCGCCGCCGCAGCTGCCGCACGGCGTGGCGATGTGCTTGCCGCTGCCGCGGCAGGTGGGGCAGGTCTGCTGGATCGAGAAGAAGCCCTGCTGCATGCGCACCTGGCCGTGGCCGTGGCAGGTGGGGCAGGTGGTGGGGCTGGTGCCGGGCTTGGCGCCGGTTCCGCCGCAGGTTTCGCAGCCCGCCATGGTGGGCACGCGGATCTTGGTCTCGGTGCCGAAGGCGGCCTGCTCGAGCGTGATCTCCAGGTTGTAGCGCAGGTCCGCGCCGCGGTACATCGACGCGCGCGAGCGGCCGCCGGCGCCGCCGAAAATGTCGCTGAAGATGTCGCCGAAGGCGTCGGCGAAGGAGCCGAAGCCGCCCGCTCCGCCGGGACCGCCCGCGCCGGGATCGACGCCGGCGTGGCCGAACTGATCGTAGGCGGCGCGCTTGTTGGCGTCGGAGAGCACCTCGAACGCCTCCTTGGCCTCCTTGAACTGCTCCTCGGCCTTGGGATTGTCCGGGTTGCGGTCCGGGTGGTACTTCATGGCGAGGCGCCGGTACGCCTTCCTGATCTCGTCGTCGGAGGCGCCGCGGCTCAGGCCCAGCACCTCGTAGTAGTCGCGTTTCGCCATGAATCTCGGTTTCTCTTACCGTTGACAGCAAGCGGCCGAGTTGAGCGGCATCCGACGGATGTCCGCTCGAACTCGGCCAGTTATGGCGGTGCGCGGCGCTCGCCCGGGCCTGCAGGCGGCATACCGCGCCGCTTTAACCTTTCTTGTCTTTGACTTCCTCGAACTCGGCGTCCACCACGTCGGCCTCTTCCTTCTTGCCGCCCCCCGGCTGCTCGCCGCCACCGCCCGTACCGCTGGTGCCGCCGCCCGCGCCGCCGCTCGCCGCCTGCTCGGCCGCGTACATCTGCTCGGCCAGCTTGTGCGACGCTTCCGCCAGCGCCTTGGACTTGGCCTCGATGGCGTCCTTGTCGTTGCCCTTGATCGCCGTTTCGGCTTCGGCGATGGCGGCTTCGATTTTCGCCTTCTCGTCCGCCGACACCTTGTCGCCGTGGTCCGCCAGCGTCTTCTTCACCGAGTGCACCAGGCTGTCGGCCTGGTTGCGCGCCTGCACCAGCTCGAACTGCCTGTGGTCCTCGGCCGCGTGGGCTTCGGCGTCCTTCACCATCTTCTGGATCTCCTCCTCGGTGAGGCCCGAGTTGGCCTTGATGGTGATCTTGTTCTCCTTGCCGGTGGCCTTGTCCCTGGCGGAGACGTGCAGGATGCCGTTGGCGTCGATGTCGAACGTGACCTCGATCTGCGGCATGCCGCGCGGCGCCGGGGGGATGTCCGTGAGGTTGAACTGGCCCAGGCTCTTGTTGCCAGCCGCCATCTCGCGCTCGCCCTGCAGCACGTGGATCGTCACCGCCGTCTGGTTGTCGTCGGCGGTGGAGAACACCTGCTGCTGCTTGGTCGGGATGGTGGTGTTCTTGTGGATCAGCTTGGTCATCACCCCGCCCAGGGTCTCGATGCCCAGGGAAAGCGGCGTCACGTCCAGCAGCAGCACGTCCTTGACGTCGCCCTTGAGGACGCCGGCCTGGATCGCGGCGCCGATGGCCACCGCCTCGTCCGGGTTCACGTCCTTGCGCGGCTCGCGCCCGAAGATCTCCTTGACCTTCTCCTGCACCTTGGGCATGCGCGTCATGCCGCCCACCAGGATGACGTCGGAGAGGTCGCCCGCTTTCACCTCCGCGTCCTTGAGCGCGGTCATGCACGGGCCCACCGTCTTCTCGATCAGGTCCTCCACCAGGCTCTCCAGCTTGGCGCGGGTGATCTTCACCACCAGATGCTTCGGACCCGAGGCATCGGCCGTGATGTAGGGCAGGTTGACCTCGGTCTGCTGCGCCGAGGACAGCTCGATCTTGGCTTTCTCGGCCGCATCCTTGAGCCGCTGCAGCGCCAGCATGTCCTTGCGCAGGTCGATGCCCTGCTCCTTCTTGAACTCGTCGGCCAGGTACTCGATCACGCGCTGGTCGAAGTCCTCGCCGCCGAGGAAGGTGTCGCCGTTGGTGGAGAGCACCTCGAACTGATGCTCGCCCTCGACCGCGGCGATCTCGATGATGGAGATGTCGAAGGTGCCGCCGCCCAGATCGTAGACCGCGATCTTGCGGTCGCCTTCCTTCTTGTCCATGCCGAAGGCGAGCGCCGCCGCGGTGGGCTCGTTGATGATGCGCTTCACCTCCAGCCCGGCGATGCGGCCGGCGTCCTTGGTGGCCTGGCGCTGGGAGTCGTTGAAGTACGCCGGCACCGTGATCACCGCCTCGGTCACCGGTTCGCCGAGATAATCCTCGGCGGTCTTCTTCATTTTCTTCAGCACTTCGGCGGAGACCTGGGGCGGGGCCAGCTTCTTGCCCTTGACGTCGATCCAGGCGTCGCCGTTGTCGGCCTTGATGATGCTGTAGGGCACCATCTTGATGTCCTTCTGCACCATCTCCTCGTCGAAGCGGCGCCCGATCAGGCGCTTCACCGCGAACAGGGTGTTCTTGGGGTTGGTGATGGCCTGGCGCTTGGCCGGCGCGCCCACCAGGATTTCGCCCTCGTCGGTGTAGGCGACCACCGACGGCGTGGTGCGCGAACCCTCGGCGTTCTCGATCACCTTGACCTTGCCGCCCTCCATGACGGCGACGCAGGAGTTGGTGGTGCCGAGGTCGATGCCGATGATCTTTCCCATGATTCCGTTCCTTTGAAAATGCTGAAAAAACCGTTATCTGCTAGATGCGGCCGGACGGCGCCGTTTCAAGATGCCTTGGCCTTGGAGACCACCACCAGGGCGGGGCGCAGCACCCGGTCGTGGAGCCGGTAGCCTTTCTGCATCACCTGCATGACGGTGTTGGGCGGCCCCTCGGTCTCCACCATGGTCATGGCCTGGTGCAGGTGCGGGTCGAATTTCTCCCCCGCGGGGTCGATCTCCCGGATGGCGAATTTCTCGAACGCCTGGTCCAGCAGCTTCAGCGTCAGCGTCACGCCCTCCCTCAGCTGGTCGAGGGTGGCGTTTTCCACGGTGAGGGTGGTCTCCAGGCTGTCGCGCACCGGCAGCAGCTGGGTCGAGAAATTCTCCACCGCGTACTTGTGGGCGGCGGCGACATCGGCCTCGGCGCGCCGGCGCATGTTCTCGACTTCGGCCTTGGCGCGCAGCCAGGCGTCGTGCTTCTCCTGGGCCTCCAGCTCCGCCCGGCGCAGCAGCTCCTCGGGGCTGGGCATGCTCTCCGCTTCAGCGGCCGGCGCCGGGCCGGCCGGCTCGTCGCCGCCGTTGGCGGGCGGCGCATCCGGTCGTTCGATATCCTGCATCCTGGGGGTTCTCCAATAATCTCGTAGGGTTATTGCGGCGCTTTCCGGGATTTCAAGCCCTGGGGGCCGGTGCGGGCGACTGTATTAGTGCGTGCTAATATGAGTGCATGGATGCGACCGGCAATACGGTGGACCTGCGCGGCGAGGCGTCGAGCCAGGTGCAGACGGCAGCGTTCTACGCGGTGCGGGAACTGAAGCGGGGCGAGACCATCCGGCTCCTGACCCGCGAAGAGCCGTCGCTGATGCTGAAAAGCCTGGACCTGCTGCTGCGGAACAACCTCGCGTGGGAAGTGGCGCGCGCCGACGGCGGATTCGTGGCCACGGTGCGGCACCGGGCCGACACCCCGCCCCAGGGCGTCGCCGACCTGCTGATCCGCCACCACAAGGGCCTGGACGCGGTGTTCGCGCGCGCCATGCACCTCACCAACGCCGGCCAGGCGGCCGAAGCGGCACCGCTGGTGCCGCGCTTCGGCGACGCGCTGCGCCGGCACATCGCGGTCGAGGACGGCCTGCTGGCGCCGCGGCTGGGGGTGCCGCAGGACCCCGCCGGCGGCGATCCGCTGTCCATCATGCTGCGCGAGCACCGCGACATCCTGGCGCAGTTCGAGCTGATCGAGCAGTGCTTCGCCACAGCGCCTCCCGACAGCGCCGAGGCCAGCGCCTTCTTCGCCATCCTGTCGGGGACCATGGCCAAGCACGAGCACCGGGAGGAGAACAACCTCTTTCCCCTCTGGACCGCGGCGCTGGCGCGGATGCCGCGGGAGGAAGCCGAGGCCCTCGAGCGAGAGGTGGCGGCGGCGCTGGGGCCGCTGGAGCCCTGAGCCAGGCACCTAACGCAGTAAGCGGGCTTCCCGCGCAATCCCGAACAGCAGCTCGGCCACGGCTTCCGGCCGCTCCTCGTGCGCCAGGTGGCCCAGTCCCGGCAGCGTCACGATGCGCGCGGAGGGAACCAGCGCCTTGGCACGGCGCGCTTCCGACGGCGGCACGGTGCGATCGTCGGTGCCCACCACCAGGGTCAGCGGCACCCTGAGCCGCGGCAGATCGAGCTGCAGCGGCCGCAGATCCCAGTTCGCCATCATTGCCAGCGTGGCGCCGACGTGGTCTGCGCTGCGCACCAGCCGCGCGTAATATTCCGTGCCCGCCGGCTCCAGTGCGGAGCCGGTGCTGCGGATCAGGCGCTCCACCGCCGCGCGTTCGCCCGCGCGCCAGGCAAACACCCGCGGCACCAGGGGCGTGGCGGCCAGCAGCTTGGCCATCGGCGGAAACAACCGGCCCGGAACGCCGGAGAGGGGCAGCAGGGCGCCGTTGAGGCTCGCCAGCGCCCGCGGCGCGATGGCGCTGTCCAGCGCCATGCGGGCCAGCACCGCGGCGCCGGCCGAGTGGCCGACCGCGACGAGCGGCTCGATGCTCAGCGTGTGCAGCAGCGCGGCGACATCTTCCGCCATGCCGGGCAGCGAAAGGCGCCGGGACGGGGGCAAATCGGTGAAGCCGTGGCCGGGCAGGTCGGGCGCCACCACGGTGAAGTGGCGTGCCAGCAGCGGCGCAAGCCCGCGCCACGAATGGGTGGCGGCGCCGGTGCCGTGCAGCAGCAGCACCGCGGGTCCGGTGCCCAGCTGTTGCACGTGCCAGCGCAACCCGGCCGCCTTCACGAACCGGCTGGCGTGCCGGTTCGGCCAGTCGCGGCCGTCCCGTTCCCACTGCAGGCGCCGGCTCATGGCACGGCGCGCCGCCCGCGGCAGGCGGTGCGCTTGGAACGGTTCGGAGTGTCCGATGCGGGCGGCATCCGCCGCATGTTACGAGGCGACCGCGCGCCGCGCCACCGGAACCTGACGGTGGGTCTGTTAAGATCACCTGACGGTCGCGGGTTCCGGGGCGGCCATGGCGGGGCAGCGCGAGCTGGGCTCGGGCTCCCTCTTGATCGGAAGCGGGGAGGCAGGCCAGGCATGAGGTATGTCGGATCGGCCGGCGTCGGCGGACGCGCGGCAGGGAGAGCGTGACCATGCACGCGACGTTTCCGTTCTCCGCCATCGTCGGCCAGGACGAGATGAAGCTCGCGCTGCTGATCGGCGCGGTGGATCCCAGCATTGGCGGCGTCCTGGTCTTCGGCGACCGCGGCACCGGCAAGTCCACCGCCGTGCGTGCGCTGGCGGCGTTGTTGCCGCAGATGCGCGTGGTGGTGGGCTGCCCGTACGGTTGTGATCCGGGCGCGGCGGCGAAGTTGTGCGACGCCTGCCGCGGCCACAAGGGCAAGGGCGGACCCAAGAGCCGGCTCGTGCCGGTGCCGGTGGTGGATCTTCCGCTGGGCGCCACCGAGGACCGCGTGGTGGGAGCGCTGGATCTGGAGCACGCGCTGGCACGCGGCGTGAAGGCGTTCGAGCCCGGGCTGCTGGCGCGCGCCCACCGCGGCTTTCTGTACATCGACGAGGTGAACCTGTTGGAGGACCATCTGGTGGACCTGCTGCTGGACGTGGCCGCCTCCGGCGAGAACGTGGTGGAGCGCGAGGGCATCAGCGTGCGCCATCCCGCGCGCTTCGTGCTGATCGGCAGCGGCAACCCCGAGGAGGGCGAGTTGCGCCCTCAGCTGCTGGACCGGTTCGGGCTGTCGGTGGAAGTGAAGACCCCCGACGATCTGGCGACCCGCGTCGACGTGGTGCGCCGGCGCGACGCCTTCGAGCGCGGCCCCACGGCGTTCGTCGCGCAGTGGAAGAAGGAGGACGAGCGCATCCGCCGCCGCATCGTCTCGGGCCGCGCGCGGCTGCTGTCGGTGAAAGTCCCGGACGCAGCGCTGGAGCGCGTCGCGCAGCTTTGCATGGCGCTGGGCACCGACGGCCTGCGCGGCGAGCTGACGCTGATGCGCGCCGCGCGCGCGCTGGCCAGCCTGGAGGGCGACGCCGAAGTGGACGACGCGCACCTGCGCCGGGTCGCGCCCTCCGCGCTGCGCCACCGGCTGCGCCGCAATCCGCTGGACGACGCCGGTTCCACCACGCGCGTCGAGCGCGCCGTCGCCGAGGTGCTGGGCGCTCCATGAACGACGCCCCCGCGCCGTCGCCGTGGACCGATGCGATGGTGGCCGCCGCGCTGTTCGCGGTGGACCCCGGGGGGACCGGCGGCGTCGCGGTGCGCGCCCACGCCGGGCCGGCGCGCGAGCGCTGGCTGGAGAGTGCGCGGCAACTGCTGCCCGGCGGCGCGCCGCTGCGCCGCATTCCCCTGCACGTTACCGACGGCCGCCTGCTGGGCGGGCTGGATCTCGCCGCGACGCTGCGCGCGGGACGCCCGGTGGCGGAGCGCGGCCTGCTGACGGAAGCCGACGGCGGCGTGGTGGTGCTGCCGATGGCCGAGCGCCTGGCGCCGTCGGCCGCCGCGCGCATCACCGCCGCGCAGGACGCCGGCGAAGTGGTGGTGGAGCGCGACGGCATCGCGCTGCGCACCCCGGCGCGTTTCGGCGTGATTCTGCTCGACGAGGGTGTCACCGACGACGAGCGGCCGCCCGCGGCATTGATGGACCGGCTGGCGTTCCACGTCGACCTCACCGGGCTGGGCGCGCGCGATGCGCCGGGAGCGTTCCACAGCACGGATGAGGTGAGCGCGGCGCGCACCCGCCTGCCGCGGGTGACGGCGGGCGAGGACGTGCTGGAAGCGCTGTGCGGCGCCGCGATGACGCTGGGGATCGCTTCGCTGCGCGCCTCGCAGCTTGCGCTCAAGGCCGCACGCGCCGCCGCGGCGCTGGCGGGCCGCGACGCGGTGACGGAGGAAGATGCCGCCATCGCCGCCCGCCTGGTGCTGGGGCCGCGCGCCGCGGTGCTGCCGGTGATGGCGCCGCCGGCTGGCACCGAGGATACCGCCGAGCCACCCCCGCTTCCGGAGCGCGGCGAGGACGCGCCCGGCAACGACGAATCGCCGGCGGGGCGGGACCCGTCGCGTCCCGACCGGCCGCTGGAGGACGTGGTGCTGGAAGCTGCCCGGGCGGCGATCCCGGCCGGCCTGCTGGCGCTGCTGAAACCGTCGGGTGGCGGCGCACGCGCGCGCGCCGCCGGCCGCGCCGGCGCGCTGAAGCGCTCGGCGGCGCGCGGGCGGCCGGCCGGCGTGCGCCGGGGCGAACTGCGCTCCGGCGCGCGCCTGAACGTGATCGAAACCCTGCGCGCCGCGGCGCCGTGGCAGCCGCTGCGCCGGCGCGAAGCGCGCGCCGGGCAGCCGCGGGTCGAAGTCCGATGCGACGACTTTCGCATTACCCGCTTCAAACACCGCAGTCCCACCACCACCATTTTCGCCGTGGACGCGTCGGGCTCGGCGGCGCTGCACCGGCTGGCGGAGGCCAAGGGGGCGGTGGAACTGCTGCTGGCCGACTGCTACGTGCGCCGCGACCAGGTGGCGCTGATCGCCTTCCGCGGCCAGGCGGCGGAACTGCTGCTGCCGCCGACCCGCTCGCTGGTGCGCGCCAAACGCAGCCTGGCGGGGCTGCCGGGCGGCGGCGGCACGCCCCTGGCGGCCGGGATCGACACCGCGGCGGCGCTGGCCGACGCGGTGCGCCGGCGCGGCAACACCCCCGTGGTGGTGGTGCTCACCGACGGCCGCGCCAACATCGGCCTCGACGGCACCCCGGGGCGGCCGCAGGCCGAGGCGGACGCACTCGCGGCTGCGCGCCGGCTGCGGGCGGCGGGGTTCACCGCGTTGCTGGTGGACACCTCGCCGCGGCCCCAGGCGGCGGCGCAGCGGCTGGCGGCCGAAATGGGCGCCCGCTACCTGCCGCTGCCCTATGCCGACGCCGCGGGACTCTCGCTGGCGGTCCAGATCGCCGCCCACGCGCCGGCCGCAGCAGCCTAAGCGAGCGCTCGCTCACTTTCCGGCGGGATTGCCGAAAGTCCGTCAAACTGACGGAACGTCAAGCAAACTGGACGTTCCCCTACTACACTGGCAGGGCCATGTTGAGGAATCCGTCAGCCGTCGCCCCGCGGCCTCCGGCCGCCCCGGCCGGGAAGCGACGCCCCCATGCCGTTATGATCGGCAGCGGCTTCGGCGGGCTGGCGGCGGCCGTGCGCCTCGGCGCCCGCGGCTACCGGGTCACCGTGCTGGAGCGGCTGGACGCGCCGGGCGGCCGGGCTTACGTGCATCGCCAGGACGGCTTCACGTTCGACGCGGGCCCCACCATCGTCACCGCGCCGTTCCTGTTCGAGGAGCTGTGGGCGCTGGCCGGACGGCGCCTCGCCGACGACGTCGAGCTGCGCCCGCTGGCGCCGTTCTACCGCATCCGCTTCAACGACGGCGAAACCTTCGACACCTCGGGCGATCCGGCGGCGATGCGCGCCGAGGTGGCGCGCATCGCGCCCGCCGACGTGGAAGGCTACGGGCGCTTCATGCAGGCCTCCGCCGAGGTCTTCAAAGTGGGCTTCGAGCAGCTCGGCCACGTGGCGTTCGATTCCTGGAGGGACATGGCGCGGGTGCTCCCGGCCATGCTGCGGCTGCGCAGCGACCGCAGCCTCTATCGCATGGTGTCGAGGCACGTGCGCGACGAGCGGTTGCGCTTCGTGCTCTCGTTCCATCCGCTGTTCGTCGGCGGCAATCCGTTCAACGTCACCTCCATCTACGGCCTGATCGCCCACCTCGAGCGGCGCTGGGGCGTGCACTTCGCCATGGGCGGCACCGGCACACTGGTGCGCGGGCTCGTGAACCTGATCGAGGGGCAGGGCAACACGCTGCGCTGCGGCGCCGAAGTGGCGCAGATCACGCTGAAGAACCGTACCGCCACCGGCGTGCGGCTCGCTTCGGGCGAGGAAATCGCCGCCGACGTCGTCGTGTCCAACGCGGATTCGGCGTGGACCTATCGTCATCTGTTGCCTGCCGAAGCGCGTCGCCGCTGGACCGACCGGCGGCTCGACCGCGCGCGTTACTCGATGAGTCTGTTCGTCTGGTATTTCGGCACCGACCGCCGCTACCCGGAGGTGCCGCACCACACCATCCTGCTGGGCCCGCGCTATCGCGAGCTGCTGCACGACATTTTCGAGCGCAAGACGCTGGCGGAGGACTTCAGCCTCTACCTGCACCGGCCCACCGCCACCGACCCGTCGCTGGCGCCCGCCGGCTGCGACGCCTTCTACGTGCTCTCGCCGGTGCCGCACCTGGACAGCGGCGTCGACTGGCGCGAGCGCGCCGAGCCCTACCGCCAGGCCATCGCCCGGCACCTTTCGGCGACGCTGCTGCCCGGCCTGGAGCGCCACGTGATGACCTCGCGGATGATGACGCCGCAATGTTTCCGCGACCGGCTGCTGTCCCTCAAAGGCGCGGCGTTCGGGCTCGAGCCGGTGCTGACCCAGAGCGCCTGGTTCCGCCCCCACAACCGCAGCGAGGACGTGGAGCGGCTCTATCTCGTGGGCGCCGGCACGCACCCCGGCGCCGGGCTGCCGGGCGTGCTGTCCTCGGCCAGGGTCCTTGATTTCGTGGTGCCGGATGCCGCCGCGATCGCCTGACTCCGCCGCCGCGCCCGTGGTCGAGCTCACCGCGTGCCGGCGGCTGCTGCGCGCGGGCTCGCGCACGTTCTTTCTCGCGTCGCTGGTGCTGCCGCGCGGCGTGCGCGGCGATGCCACCGGGCTGTACGCGTTCTGCCGCCTGGCCGACGATGTGGTCGATCTCGACACGGAAAAGCACGCCGCGCTGGCGCAGCTGCGGGAACGCCTGGCGCGCGTCTATCAGGGGCGCCCGCTGCCGATCCCCGCGGACCGCGCGTTCGCTGCGGTGGTGGCGCGTTGTGACATTCCGCGCGCCCTGCCCGAGGCGCTGCTGGAGGGCTTCCAGTGGGACGCTGAAGGGCGCCGCTACGACGACTTCGCGGGCGTCTGCGCGTATTCCGCGCGGGTGGCCGGCACCGTGGGCGCGATGATGGCGATGATCATGGGCGTGCGCGAGCGCCACGTCGCGGCGCGCGCGTGCGATCTCGGCGTGGCGATGCAGCTCACCAACATCGCCCGCGACGTCGGCGAGGACGCCCGCGCCGGGCGTCTCTATCTGCCGCTGGCGTGGCTGCGGGAGGCGGGCATCGACGCCGACGCGTGGCTCGCGCGGCCGCAGTTCAGCGCCGCGCTCGGCGCCGTGGTGCAGCGGCTGCTGCACGCTGCCGACGTGCTCTACCGGCGCGCCGGCGCGGGCGTTGCGCAGCTGCCGCCGGCGTGCCGCCCGGGGATGAACGCGGCGCGCGTGCTCTACGCCGAGATCGGCCGCGAGCTGGAGCGCCGCGGGCTCGACTCGATCTCGCAGCGCGCGGTGGTGCCGTTCTCGCGCAAGCTGCAGCTGCTGCCCGGCGCGCTCGCGGGTGCCGGGGCGGCGGAGGCCGACCTGGCGGCGCCGGCGCTCGCCGAAACCGTGTTTCTCGTGGAGGCGGTGGCCGCGGCGCCGCTCGCGCGGGCGTTGCCGGGACGCGCGCTGCGGCGCACCGTGGAGGACCGGGTGGGGTGGCTCGTCGACCTGTTCGCGCGACTGGAAGAGCGCGAACGCGCGGCGGCCCGCGCTGCCGCCGGGCGCCGGGCCGCGCCGGCGGCACGGTGAGCGCTTTGCGGGCGGTTGCCGCGCGCGGCGCCCCCGGCGCCATGCAACGGAGGTGGACCATGGCCTACTGGACCGGACTGGTACTGTTCGCGATCGGCGGCTGGCTCGCCTGGGCCGGCTTGGCGCACCGCCGCCGGGCGCTGGCGCTGCGGGGGCCGGCGGCCGCCGGCGCGCCAGCGGCGCGCGCGGACCCGCGCTCCCTGGCGGCATTCGGCGAGATCATGCGTCCCGTCATCCTGTTCGCGCTCGCCTACCTCGGGGTGAAGACGGCGTTGGCGTTCTGGTGGCTCGACGCCGGCCGCTATCTTTCGCTCTTCGACCTGGCGGGTTTTCTGTTCCTGCTCGCCGGCTACGGCACCTGGATGGTGCTGAAGACGAAGTATCCGGCGTTGCCGCCGGCGGCGGCGCCCGTCCCGGCGCCCGCGGAAAACGTCCTGTCGCTGCAAGAGGAGCGCGCGCGCCGTGGCCACGAGCCTGCTGGGCTACCTGGAGCTGTTCATCGTCCTGGCCTTCGTCGCGGGCTGGGGGATACTTGAACTCTACACGCGCCGCTTCGACCGCGAGCGGCAGAAGCGTGAGAACGAAACCCGCGGCGGCGAGCGGCGCGAGCGCCGCTGACGCCGTTCAGCGCGCGGCGCGCGGCATGCGGAAGGGCAGCAGCATCCGCACCCAGCCGGCGCGGAAGCGGGTGAGCGACAAACTCTCGTGCACTGCGGTCACGTTTTCTCCCAGCAGCCGGGTCGTCACCACCGAGCGCGCGTAGAACGGCGCGTCCTCCAGCGTCTCGCGCAGCGCGGCGGAGTGGCCCGCCTCGGCGCGGGTGCCGCGCTCGACACCCCAGAGCGTGCGCGGCAGCGGCGCGGGCGGTGGGGGATCGAATGCCTCGACCTGGCCGCCGCGGGCGAAACGCAGCGCTAGCGAAAAATCGCCGCCGCCGCGGCGCGTGCCGTCGTAGAGCACCGCCGCGCCGCTGTCCGGCAGCGCGGCGCGGCACCAGTCCCAGCGCGCGAAACCGTTCTCCAGCGGCTCGTCGCCGGCGTTGGCATCGAAGTAGCCCGCACCGCTCCAGACCAGGCGCGGGTTCTCCAGATTTACTTCAACCCGCGCGCACGGCGCGATCGGGCTCCAGCGGTGGCGGCCCGCGGCGTCCAGCGCAAACGTGCATCCGGGCATCGCGTGCGCTTGCAGCCGCACCTCGCCGCGAATTCGCGACGGCCATGGCGCGGTCACCTCGTCGATGCGAACGGCGAGCGTATCCCCATTCCAGTGGAGCGTGCTGGGTCCGATGGCGAGCACATCGTCGCCCTGACGCAGCTGGCCGCGGCCGCGCTCGGTCATGGCCCAGCGCTTGCCGCCGGCTCCGTAAAGCGCGACGTTGAGGGCGCAGTGGTGGCGCGGGTCCGCGCCCGTGCCGGAGCGCCGCGCCCAGGCGTAGTAGGGCGAGAACACGCTGCCGATGAACGCGATCAGCGTCAGCCCGTGGCGGCCGTCGTCGCTCAGCGCGTCGATGTACCACCAGACGTAGCTGTCGCGCGGAACCGCGTGGTCGAAGCCGGGGGTCATGCCTTCCGTCCGCTCGTTGTGGAACACCTACCACAGAGACACAGAGGAATCCATTTTCAACGCAAAGGGCGCAAAGAAAGAATAAATCACTGAGGAGAATCTCTTTGTGCTCTTCTTGCGCCCTTTGCGTTTGAAACGTTTTTCCGCCTTCATCTGTGTCTCTGTGCCTCTGTGGTGAAAACACCGCTCAAGCACCCAGATCCGCCAGCACGCACGCCGCCGCAAGACGCCCCGAGATCGCCGCCATCGGCACGCCGGGGCCGGGATGGACACTGCCGCCGGCGAGGTACAGCCCCGGCAGGCGCGTGCGCGAGCCGGGGCGCGCGAACGACGCGCGCCAGCCGTGGAACGCGCGCCCGTAAAGCGCGCCGCCGGTGGCGGGAAACAGGCGGTGGAAATCGCGCGGCGTGGTCCGCAGGATGCGCTCCGGATGCCGCTCGATCTCGAGGCCGCAGCGCGCCAGAAGGCCGAACGCGGCGGCTTCGCAGCGCGCGAGATCGTCGGCGTCCGGGCCGCCGGCGTCGCCGCTGGCAGGCGCGTTCACCAGGCACAGCAGCCGCTCGGGGCCGGCCGGCGTCGTCGACTCACGGTCGTCTCGATCCTGGGCGCAGACGTAGACGGTGGGCGTCCCGGGCAGCCGGCCGTGGCGGAAGATGGCGTCGAACTCGGCGGCGTAGTCGCCGGAGAAGAACACGGTGTGCCGCAGCAGCGGAAATCCGGCAGTTCGCGCCACCACGTTCCACGTCACCGCCGAGAGCGAGCGCGCGGCGCGCGGCACCGGCGGCACCGAGCGCGCCGCGTCGGCGCCGAAATGGCCGTCGGCCACCGCGCTGAGGTCGGCGTTGACGACTACGGCCCGGGCCGGCAGATGCTCGCCGGAAGCGAGCGTGACGCCGGTGACGCGCCCGTCGGCAGCATCCACCGCCGCCACCTCGGCGCCGTAGCAGAATACCGCGCCGCGCTCGGCGGCGAGCGCCTCAAGCGCGGCGGCGACGCGGTGCATGCCGCCTTGCACGAGCCAGACGCCGTCCTGCTCGACATGAGCCACCAGCATCAGCGTGGCCGGTGCCAGGAACGGCGACGAGCCGCAATACGTGGCGTAGCGCCCGAACAGCTGGCGCAGGCGCGGGTCATGGAAGTGCTCGCCCAGCGCGCGCCACAGCGTGGCGAAGGGGCTGATGCGCCAGAGATCGCCCAGTCCCCGCAGGCCGACGCCGCGCACCAGGCCCAGCGGACCGGGTCGCGCTGCGCGGATGAACGGGCGTTCCAGAGTGCGGTAGATGCTGCGTGCGCGCCGGCAGAATTCCCGGTAGCGCCGGCCTTCGGTGGCGCCGGCGAATGCGCCGATGGCCTCCACCGAGCGTTCGGGGTCCGCGTACAGGTCGAGGCGTTCGTGCCCGCTCCAGGCGTGGCGTGCTAGCACCTCCACCGGCTGCAGCGCCAGACGGGCGGCCAGGTTCGTCCCGGCGGCGGCGAAAAGCTCCTCGAACACCCAGCGCATCGTGAACACCGTCGGTCCCGCATCCAGGCGCGCTCCCGCCACCGCCACCTCGCGCAGCTTGCCGCCAGGGGCCGTCGCGCCCTCCAGCACTGTGACGTCCATGCCCCGGCCCGCCAGGTCCAGGGCGGCCGCCAGCCCGCCGACGCCGGCGCCCACCACGACTACCGGGCAGCGGGCGGCCATGGCCCGGGACCCTGCGAAGAATTCGATTGACTGGACGCCACCATATGTCTATCTTACATTACATACTATAATGACAATTAGTAATTACATATAACGGCAGGAGGCCTGGAATGGATACCATGACGCGAATCGAGCACGCCCTGGAAGCGGCGATAGCGGGCAGCGAGTCTCCCAGGTGTCCACCGGGCCTGGCCCAGGCCCTGCACTACGCGGTGTTTCCCGGCGGTGCCCGGATCCGTCCGCGACTTTGCCTGGCGGTGGCGATGGCCTGCGGCGACGACGAGCCCGCGGTCGCGGACCACGCGGCGGCGGCGATCGAGCTTCTGCACTGTGCCTCCCTGGTGCACGACGACCTGCCCTGTTTCGACGACGCGGCCACGCGCCGCGGCAAGCCCGCGGTGCATCGGGCCTTCGGCGAGCGCCTGGCGGTGCTGTCGGGGGACGCCCTGATCGTCATGGCGTTCCAGACCCTGGTGCGGGGCGCCGCCCGCGCGCCGGCGCGCCTGGCGCCGCTCATGGTCACCATCGGCCGCGGCGTCGGCGCTCCCGCCGGCATCGTCGCCGGCCAGGCCTGGGAATGCGAACCGCGAGTCGCTCTTGCGGAATACCACCGCTCCAAAACCGGCGCACTGTTCGCCGCTGCCACCATGGCGGGCGCGGCGGCCGCCGGGTCCGACCCTGGCGCCTGGAGCACGCTGGGTGAACGGCTCGGCGAGGCCTACCAGGTCGCGGACGATGTTCGCGACGTCGCGTCGAATGCCAAGGACCTGGGCAAACCGGTCGGCCGCGATACCGCACTCGGCCGCCCCAGCGCCGTGCGCGAACTGGGGGTGGCCGGGGCCGTCAAGCGCCTGGAGAAGCTGGTGACCCGGGCGGTGGAATCGATTCCACTTTGTCTCGGCGCCGACGCCCTGCGCGCCCACATCCTGCTGGAAGCCGAAGGCCTGCTGCCGAAAAAGCTCACGCGCCGTGCCGCCTGACGGCGCCGCGGCCGCGAGCCTCCCGGCTCGGTGCGGCCCATGACGGCAGCGACGGACGTCCCGGTGTCTTGGACGGACCGCAGCCTCCCTTGGCGGGACCGCCTGCTCGCGAGTCCCCGCTTCCGGCGTTGGGCGGCGGCGTTCCCGCTGACCCGCCCCATTGCCCGGCGCCGTGCCCGCGATCTGTTCGACCTCTGCGCCGGTTTCGTCTATTCCCAGATTTTGCTCGCTTGCGTCCGGCTGCGCCTGTTCGATGTCCTGGCCGAAGGTCCGCAGACCCGCGAGGCGCTGTCGCAGCGGTTCGCGCTGGCCCCGGACGCCACCGAGCGCCTGCTGGCGGCGGCGGTGGCGTTGCGCCTGGTGGCTCCCCGCGGCGCGGAGCGCTACGGCCTCGGGCCGCTGGGCGCCGCGTTGGTGGGCAACCCGGGCATTACCGCGATGGTGGAGCACCATGCGCTGCTCTACGCCGATCTGCAGGATCCGGTGGCGCTGCTGCGCGGCGAGGGCGGGCCGACCGAGCTCGGCCGCTACTGGGCGTATGCCGCTGCCGGCGCGCCCGCGACGCTCGCGCGCGAGGAGGTGGCGGCCTACACCGCGCTGATGTCGGCGTCCCAGTCGCTGATCGCGGAGGAAGTGCTCGATGCGTATTCCCTCGCCGGCCACCGGCGCCTCCTGGACGTGGGCGGCGGGGATGGCACATTCCTGGCGGCCGCTGGCGCGCGCTGGCCGCACCTGAAGCTCCTGCTGTTCGACCTCCCGCCGGTGGCCGAGCGGGCCCGGGCGCGGTTTGCCCAGGCCGGCCTCGCCGACCGAGCCGAGGTGCTGGGCGGCGACTTCCGTGCCGACCGGCTGCCCCGCGGTGCCGACATCGTGTCCCTGGTGCGGGTCATCCATGACCACGATGACGACGTGGCATTGGCGCTGCTGCGGGCGGTGCACCGCGCACTGCCGCCGGCGGGGGTCCTGCTGCTGGCCGAGCCGATGGCCGGGACGCCGGGCGCAGAAACCGTCGGGGACGCGTATTTCGGCTTCTACCTGCTGGCGATGGGCAGCGGCCGTCCGCGGAGCCCGGAGCAGCTGGAGCAGATGCTGCGCGCCGCCGGGTTCGGGAGGGTGCGCCGCGTCGCCACGCGCATGCCGCTGCAGACCGGGGTCCTGGTGGCATCTCTCGGTCAGCCGGCGTGTGTTAATATAACTTGACAACAAAAAGAGTAATAGTAAACTGACACTATATGATGGCCGTGACTTCAGGCGGTACCGACCCCCCGGTGGTCGAACCCGGCGCGGGCGCGCTGACCACGCTTGCCGTGGTGGTGCAGGAGCCGGAGCGCCTGGTGCTGAGCCGGCTCGATCTGACGCCCCCGGGAGACGAGGACGTCGTCGTTGACATCGACTGGAGCGGCATCAGTACCGGCACCGAGCGCCTGCTGTGGTCCGGGCGCATGCCGCCGTTCCCGGGCATGGGCTATCCGTTGGTTCCGGGTTACGAATCGGTGGGCCGGGTGGCTGCCGCCGGGCCGCGCGCCGGCCGGTTCGTGGGCGAGCGCGTGTTCGTGCCGGGGGCGCGCTGCTTCGGCGACGTGCGCGGCCTGTTCGGCGGCGCGGCGCGCCGGGTGGTGGTGCCGGGGACCAAGACGGTGCCGTTCGACGACCGGCTGGGCGAGCAGGGGGTGCTGCTGGCGCTGGCGGCGACCGCGCATCACGCCATCGCGGCGTCGGGCGCGAGGGCACCGGAACTCATCGTTGGCCACGGCGTCCTCGGCCGACTGCTGGCGCGGCTGGCGCTGGTCCACGGCAGCGACCCGATCGTTTGGGAAAGCAATCCGGCGCGGGCGGATGGCGCCGAAGGCTACCGCGTGGTGAACCCCGCCGACGATACCCGCCGCGACTACCGCGCCATCTACGACGTGAGCGGCGACGCCTCCCTGCTGGACCGCCTCATCGCGCGGCTCGCTCCCGGCGGCGAGATCGTGCTCGCCGGCTTCTACAGCGAGCCGCTCAATTTCGCGTTTCCCCCGGCGTTCCTGCGCGAGGCGCGCATCCGGGTCGCCGCCGAGTGGCGCGAGCCGGACCTCGCCGCCGTGCGGGAACTGGCCGAAACCGGCCGCCTGTCGCTCGCCGGTCTCATCACCCATCGTTGCCAGGCGGACGCGGCGGACGCCGCCTATCGCACCGCATTCGGCGATCCCGCATGTCTCAAGATGATCCTCGACTGGAGAGCCTGCTCATGACCACCTCCTGTACCACCGCCGTTCCCGTGCGCTTCGAGCGCGGCATGAAGGAGCGGCTGCGCGCCGAGGCCGCGGTGGAGCCCGACCCGGTCGCCACCGGTCCGGTCACCAAGACCACCCAGATCATCGCCATCTACGGCAAGGGCGGCATCGGCAAGAGCTTCACGCTCGCCAACCTCTCCTACATGATGGCGCAGCAGGGCAGGAAGGTGCTGCTGATCGGGTGCGACCCGAAGAGCGACACCACCTCGCTGCTGTTCGGCGGCCGCGCCTGCCCCACCATCATCGAGACCTCGTCGAAGAAAAAGCTCGCCGGCGAGCAGGTGGCGATCGGCGACGTCTGCTTCAAGCGCGACGGCGTGTTCGCGATGGAGCTGGGCGGGCCCGAGGTGGGCCGCGGCTGCGGTGGGCGCGGCATCATCCACGGTTTCGAAACCCTGGAGAAGCTGGGCTTCCACGACTGGGGCTTCGACTATGTGCTGCTGGACTTCCTCGGCGACGTCGTCTGCGGCGGCTTCGGCCTGCCGATCGCCCGCGACATGTGCCAGAAGGTCATCGTCGTCGGCTCCAACGACCTGCAGTCGCTCTACGTCGCCAACAACGTGTGCTCCGCGGTGGAGTACTTCCGCAAGCTGGGCGGCAACGTCGGCGTTGCCGGACTGGTGGTGAACAAGGACGATGCGACCGGCGAAGCGCAGGCGTTCGCGCAGGCCGTCGGCATCCCGGTGCTGGCCGCGATTCCCGCCCACGAGGACATCCGCCGCAAGAGCGCCAACTACGAGATCATCGGCCGTCCCGGCACCCAGTGGGCGCCGCTGTTCGAGGAGCTGGCCACCAACGTCGCCGACGCGCCGCCGGTGCATCCCAGGCCGCTGTCCCAGGACGGCCTTCTCGGGCTGTTCTCCGGCGAGTCGGTGGGCCGCGACGTGGTGCTGGACCCGGCGACGATGGAAGACATGTGCGGGTCCGCGGTGATCCGGAAACCCACGCTCGAAGTCGTCTACGACACCGTGTAGCCCGGCCGCCGCGAAACCCAGCGCCATGTCCGCGACCCCGACCCCTTCCCGCCCCGACGCCGAGCGCGCCGGTGGCGAAGTGGTGTACGACGCCGCCGCGGCAGCGCCGATGGCCAACGACGCGCCGTCCCGCTCGGATGAGGACCGCACCATCCCCATCGCCAGCGCGGCTGCGCTCCAGGGCGACGGCGTGGGGTGTCATGCCGGCAGGGACGAGATGCTGGCGGCGGCGAAGGCAGCCGGCCAGAGCGAGACGCTGGAGCGCTACGCGGCCGACTATCCCGTCGGGCCCCACGACCAGCCCCAGTCCATGTGTCCGGCGTTCGGCTCGCTGCGCGTCGGCCTGCGCATGCGCCGCACGGCCACGGTGCTGTCGGGCTCGGCGTGCTGCGTCTACGGCCTCACGTTCACGTCCCATTTCTACGGCGCGCGCCGCACGGTCGGCTACGTTCCGTTCAATTCCGAGACGCTGGTGACGGGCAAGCTGTTCGAGGACATCCGCGACGCGGTCTACCAGCTCGCCGATCCCGAGAAGTACGACGCGGTGGTGATCACCAACCTGTGCGTGCCCACCGCTTCCGGCGTGCCGCTGCGGCTGCTGCCGAAAGAGATCAACGGCGTGCGCATCATCGGCATCGACGTGCCCGGCTTCGGCGTGCCGACCCACGCCGAGGCCAAGGACGTGCTGGCCGGCGCGATGCTCAAGTACGCGCGTATAGAAGCCGAGCTGGGGCCGGTGCAGGCGCCGCGCGGCGGCCGCGGCGACAAGCCCGCCGTCACCCTGCTGGGCGAGATGTTCCCGGCCGACCCGGTGGGTATCGGCCGCCTGCTGGAGCCGCTGGGGCTGGCGGCGGGCCCGGTGGTGCCGACGCGCGAGTGGCGCGAGCTCTACGCCGCGCTCGACTGTGCGGCGGTGGCGGCGATCCATCCGTTCTACATCGCGGCGGTGCGCGAGTTCGAGGCGGCCGGACGGCCGGTGGTGGGCTCGGCGCCGGTGGGCCACGACGGCACCGCCGCCTGGCTGGACGCCATCGGTGGCGCCTGCGGCGTCGCGAAAGCGAAGGTGGACGCCGCCAAGAACAGCCTGCTGCCCGCGGTCCGCGGCGCCTTGGCGCAGATGCCGATCCAGGGCCGCATCACGCTCTCCGGCTACGAAGGCTCGGAGCTGCTGGTAGCGCGCCTGCTCAAGGAAAGCGGCGCCGACGTGCGCTACGCCGGCACCGCGTGCCCGCGCACGCGCTGGTCCGATGCCGACCGGGAATGGCTGGAGGCGCGCGGCGTGCGCGTCCAGTTCCGCGCGTCGCTGGAGCAGGACCTGGCGGCGTTGGAGGAATTCGAGCCCGATCTCGCCATCGGCACCACGCCGGTGGTGCAGAAGGCGAAGCAGAAGGCGATTCCCGCGCTCTATTTCACCAACCTGATCTCGGCGCGCCCGCTCATGGGCCCGGCCGGCGCCGGCTCGCTGGCCCAGGTGGTGAACGCCGCGCTTGGCAACAAGGATCGCTTTGACGCGATGAAAACGTTCTTTGCCGGCGTCGGCGAAGGGCATGCCGCCGGCGTGTGGGAAGACGTGCCGCACGAGCGCCCGGAATTCCGCGAGCAGTACCGCAGGAAACTCGAGAAGCAGGCCCGGCAGCGCAAGGCGGAGGAGATGATCTGATGCTGGTGCTGGATCACGATCGCGCGGGCGGCTATTGGGGGGCGGTGTACGTGTTCACCGCCATCAAGGGCCTGCAGGTCATGATCGACGGCCCGGTGGGCTGCGAAAACCTGCCGGTGACCTCGGTGCTGCACTACACCGACGCGCTGCCCCCGCACGAGCTGCCGATCGTGGTGACCGGGCTCGGGGAGGAGGAACTCGGCCAGCACGGCACCGAGGGCGCCATGCGCCGCGCCCACAGGACGCTGGATCCGGACCTGCCGGCGGTGGTGGTGACCGGCTCGATCGCCGAGATGATCGGCGGCGGCGTCACGCCGGAAGGCACCAACATCAAGCGCTTCCTGCCGCGCACCATCGACGAGGACCAGTGGCAGAGCGCCAACCGCGCGATGTACTGGCTGTGGACCGAGTACGGGTTGAAGAAAGTGCCGCTGCCGAAAGCGCGCAAGGAAGGCGAGACGCCGCGCGTCAACATCATCGGTCCCAGCTACGGCTACTTCAACACCTGGTCGGACCTGGCCGAGATCCGCCGGCTGGTGGAGGGCATCGGCGCCGAGATCAACATGGTGTTCCCGCTTGGCAGCCATCTGGCCGACGTGCCCAAGCTGGCCAACGCGGAGGTCAACGTCTGCATGTATCGCGAGTTCGGCCGCATGCTGTGCGAGGCGCTCGACCGGCCTTACCTGCAGGCGCCGCTGGGTCTGCATTCGACGACGAAGTTCCTGCGTGCGCTGGGCGAGCTGCTGGGACTCGACCCCGAGCCCTTCATCGAGCGCGAGAAGCACACCACGATCAAGCCGCTGTGGGACCTGTGGCGCTCGGTGACCCAGGACTTCTTCGGCACCGCGAGCTTCGCCATCGTCGCCAACGAAACCCACGCCCGCGGCATCCGCAATTTCCTGGAAACCGAGATGGGCCTGCCGTGCACCTTCAGCTTCGCGCGCCGTGCCGGCGTCAAGCCGGACAATGACGCGGTGCGCCGGGCGGTGCGGGAGAAGACCCCGCTGATCCTGTTCGGTTCCTACAACGAGCGCATGTACCTGGCGGAAATCGGGTCGCGCGCCATGTACATCCCGGCATCGTTTCCCGGCGCCGTTATCCGGCGCCACACCGGCACCCCGTTCATGGGCTACGCCGGTGCCACTTTCCTGGTGCAGGAAGTGTGCAACGCGCTGTTCGACGCGCTGTTCCACATCCTGCCGCTGGCCACCGACCTGGACCAGGTGGAAGCGACGCCGTCGCGCCTGCACCGCGAGCTGCCGTGGGCCGACGCGGCCAAGGCCGCGCTGGACCGGATGGTGGATGCCTACCCGGTGCTGATCCGCATTTCGGCGGCCAAGCGCCTGCGCGACGCGGCCGAGCGCGACGCCCGCGCGGCGGGCGAGGAGCGGGTCAGCGCAGCGCGCGTTGCGCGCTCGCACGCGGCGCTGGCAGGAGGGCGGGCCGCATGAGTCAAACGGTCCGCACGCCGGCCGTACCGAACGATGTCCGTGGATGCGTCACGCCCGCCGCGCGGGCGGCGGAACGCCGCGGGCCCAGATTATCGTCCCGGTCGCTCCGGGCGGTAAGCACGCCGTGGCGCTGTTCGCCACGGCGATCCCAGCCGCGCGGGACGCGCGCGTTAACGGCCGAAAGGCAATTCCGGAGGTGATCTTTATGGCTGATGACAAATCGCTGTCGGGCCTCAGTGACAACGAGGCAAAGGAATTCCACAGCATCTTCATGATGAGCTTCATCGTGTTTACGGTGATCGCCATCATCGCCCACATCCTGGCGTGGAACTGGCGGCCCTGGCTGCCGGGGGCCGAAGGCTACACGTCCATGATCGATGGCGTGAAAGCGGCGGTTAATTCTTTCATGCCCTACATCGTGTAAGGAGGATAGAACATGTGGCGAATCTGGCTTCTCTTCGATCCGCGCAGAACGCTGGTGGCTTTGTTCACCTTCCTGTTCGTGCTGGCGCTGCTGATCCATTTCATTCTGCTCAGCACCGACCGGTTCAACTGGCTGGAAGGTCCGACCAAGGCGCGGCCGGCTGCGGCGAAGAAGATGTCTCAACTCGCGCCGGCACCGGCAGCACCGGTGGCCAGGGTCGCGCAGGCGAGCACGAACTAGCGGCGCTCGCCGCCGACGACGGACGAGGTTCGGGCGTCGCGCCCGGCCCCGTCCGCCGCCGGGAGTACCAACAGGAGGCGGCCCGCGACGGGGCTTGCGACCGGAGGATCTGACCAATGTCCATGCTCAGTTTTGAAAGGAAGTACCGCGTGCGCGGCGGAACATTGCTGGGGGGCGATCTATTCGACTTCTGGGTGGGGCCGTTCTACGTCGGTTTCTTCGGGGTGACCACCGTCTTCTTCGCGGTCCTGGGCACGGCCCTGATCGTCTACGGCGCGGCCCTCGGGCCCACCTGGAACCTCTGGCAGATCAGCATCGCGCCGCCGGACCTGAGCTACGGACTGGCGCTGGCACCGCTCAAGGAAGGCGGACTCTGGCAGCTCATCACGGTTTGTGCCATCGGCGCCTTCGTCTCGTGGGCGCTGAGGGAGGCGGAGATCTGCCGCAAGCTCGGTATGGGCTATCACGTGCCGGTAGCCTTCGGCGTGGCGATCTTCGCCTACGTCACCCTGGTGGTGTTCCGCCCGCTGCTGCTGGGCGCCTGGGGCCACGGCTTTCCGTACGGAATTTTCAGTCACCTGGACTGGGTGTCCAACGTCGGCTACCAGTACCTGCACTTCCACTACAACCCGGCGCATATGATCGCGGTGTCGTTCTTCTTCACCACGACGCTGGCCCTGGCGCTGCACGGCTCCCTGGTGCTGTCGGCGGCCAATCCGAAGGATGGCGAGCCGGTGAAGACCGCCGAGCACGAGAACGGCTATTTCCGGGATTTCATCGGCTACTCGATCGGCACGCTGGGCATCCACCGGCTGGGGCTGTTCCTGGCCCTGTCGGCCGGTTTCTGGAGCGCGGTGTGCATCATCCTCAGCGGCCCGTTCTGGACGCGCGGATGGCCCGAGTGGTGGAACTGGTGGCTTGAGCTGCCGATCTGGCGCTAACGCGGGGAGGGACAAAAATGGCGGTCGACTATCAGAACATCTTCACCAGCGTCCAGGTGCGCGGACCGGCCCACATGGGCGTGCCGCTGCCCTCGGGAATCTGGGGCCGGCAGGGCAGGCCGTTCTTCTCCTACTGGATCGGCAAGTTCGGCGACGCCCAGATCGGACCGGTCTACCTCGGGACCACCGGGCTGCTGTCGCTGATCTGCGGCTTCATTGCCATCGAGATCATCGGCCTCAACATGTGGGCGTCGGTGAACTGGGATCCGATCCAGTTCGTGCGCCAGTTGCCGTGGCTCGCGCTGGAGCCGCCGTCGCCGGAATACGGGCTCTCGCTGCCGCCGCTCAACGCGGGCGGCTGGTGGCTGATGGCGGGCTTCTTCCTCACCTTGTCGATCATCCTGTGGTGGGTGCGCACCTACCGGCGCGCGCGGGCACTGGGCATGGGCACCCACGTGGCGTGGGCGTTCGCCTCGGCGATCTGGCTCTATCTGGTGCTGGGCTTCATCCGCCCGCTGCTGATGGGCTCCTGGTCGGAGGCGGTGCCCTTCGGCATCTTCCCGCACCTGGACTGGACCGCGGCGTTCTCGATCCGCTACGGCAACCTGTTCTACAACCCGTTCCACTGCCTGTCGATCGCGTTCCTGTACGGCTCGACGCTGCTGTTCGCGATGCACGGCGCCACGATCCTGGCGGTGAGCCGCTACGGCGGCGAGCGCGAGCTGGAGCAGATCACCGACCGCGGCACCGCCGCCGAGCGCGCGGCGCTGTTCTGGCGCTGGACCATGGGCTTCAACGCCACCATGGAGTCGATCCACCGCTGGGCCTGGTGGTTCGCCGTCCTCACCACGCTGACCGGCGGCATCGGCATCCTGCTCACCGGCACGGTGGTGGACAACTGGTACCTGTGGGCCGTGAAGCACGGCGTCGCCCCCGAATACCCGCAGGTGTTCCCGCCGGTTTCCGACCCGGCCGCGACCACGGGAGGTGCGCAATGAACTTCGGACTCAAGCTCGCAGCCGCGCTCGTCGCCTTCGCGGGTGTCGTGTTCGTTGTCCTGGTGTTCGAGGCGCCGCCGATGGATACCGCCCAGATCGGTTACCGCGGCTTGGCGATGGAGCAGGTCGCCAACCCGCGCCTCCAGGCCGCCAAGGTGGCGGCCAACCAGGTTCCCGAGCCGGTGCCGGCGGTGCCGGCAGAAGGGCCGAAAGCGTCGGAGATCTACCAGAACGTGCAGATACTGGGTCATCTCAGCGCCGGCCAGTTCAACCGGCTCATGGTGGCCATCACCGGCTGGGTGTCACCGGAGCAGGGCTGCAACTACTGCCACAAGGAAGGCGCCGCTCTCTCCGACGACTCGCTCTACACCAAGGTGGTGGCGCGGCGCATGCTGCAGATGACGCAGGAGATCAACAGCAAGTGGACGAGCCACGTCGGCGCCACCGGCGTGACCTGCTACACCTGCCACCGCGGCCAGCCGGTGCCGGCCGGCGTCTGGTTCCTCAACCCCGAGGTCAACAGCGGCATGACCCACGCCGGCTGGCGCAACGGCCAGAACATGCCGGCGAAGGCGCCGGCACTGGCGTCGCTGCCCGCCGATCCGTTCACGCCGTACCTGAGCGGCAAGACGGAGATCCGCGTGCAGGGAAACTCGCCGCTCCCGCAAGGCCACGTGGAGTCGATCCAGGCCACCGAGGGCACCTATGCGCTGATGATGCACATGTCCGACGGGCTCGGCGTCAACTGCACCTTTTGCCATAACAGCCGATCGTTCAAGGTCTGGGATCAGAGCACGCCAAAGCGGTCCATCGCCTGGCATGGGATCCGCATGCTCCGGGACGTGAACAACGCCTATCTCGACCCCCTGCAGCCCAAGTACCCGCCGCACCGGCTCGGCCCTCTAGGCGATGCCGCCAAGGCCAACTGCGCCACCTGCCACCAGGGCGTCAACAAGCCGCTGTCGGGGGTGAGCATGCTGAAGGACTATCCGGAGCTGGGCGGCGCGGCGGCGCCCGTCGCGGCGCTGGACGGCGTCGCCGCGGACCGCCTGGTCATGGAGAAACCGGTCCAGGAGCAGGCCAACGTCGCCGGCCAGGACGGGGAGGCCCGGCGCGTCGAGGTTTCCATCACTCAGTGACATCGCTCTGGCGTGTGAGCGCGGCGGCCTGCAGGCCGCCTTTTTTTCCCGCTTTTACTTTCACCGCAGGCGTCGGGTGCTGCCGGCCGCTTGATCCGCATCCGGCGAGTCGTGGTGGTTGCGGCCGGCCCCCCCCGCGCCGCTGTCGCCGGCGGGCGCCGGCAACCGGTGCGGGATTATGGGTGCGCAGAATCGCGTGCGCGCCTCGCCCCCGCTGGCCGTGTGGCGGGTCCCTGGATCCACGTGGCGATCCGCAGCACAACCCGGCGCTTGGTCTTGAAGGATTGGCGTTCGTGAGCGGCCGCGGTAATCGGCGGCGCCCGCGAGATTTGCCTGCGGACTCAATGCGCGGCGGCGTAAACGGCTGCGGATTCGAGAGGTGAGAAGGAGAGTCGCGCAGGCGGCGTCCGGTCAGCCTGCGCGCTTGGTGGCGATGGCGGCCGGCGCCGGCCGCACGACTGCGGGCTGGGGCGAAGCCGTCATCGGCGCGCGGTGCGGCGGCGGGCCGCTGTCGCCCGCGCGCTGATGCTCCGATTCGCGGGAGCGCAGGCCCCAGCTCCATAGCGCGGCGTCCGGCACCGGCAGCACCAGGAACCAGTGCTCCAGAATCGCCAGCGCCAGCAGCGTGGCGAGCAGCGTCAGCCCCACCGCCTCGAAATCGCCGGTCCCGGGGGCGAACGCGGCCTGCACCAGCAGCGCGGCAACGACGGTTGCCGCGGTCACCGAAACCGGGAACAGCAGGTTCATCGGCTTGCGGTTGAAAAAGCTCTTGAGGTAATCCAGGTGGTCGGGGAGGAATTCCTCGGTCAGGTTGGGGACGCCGAGGTAGACGTTGAGTTTTGCGGACAGCCGCATCCACCAGAGCACCATGAACGTCCACGTGCCCACCTGGTTCGGCTCGCCCCAGGTGAGCGCCACCAGGGCGAAGGCGGTGGCGGCGATGGCGAGCTCATGGTGCATCACCGTCCCCGCCGCGTGGCGGAAATGCCGCCAGCCGGCGCAGCCCTCGGGGCAGGGTTCCTTGCGCGGTCCGGTGATGTAGCCCAGCAAGAAGCTGACCTCGTGCCAGCCCCACACCAGCAGGCTGCAGGTGAACGCGGCGTAGGCGCCGGCGACGGTGGGCGCGGCGCTGCCGGCGGCGAGTCCGTAAATGGCGGCGCCGGCCACTGCGGATGCGCCGAGCATGCTCCAGCGGAACGTGCGCCGCGGAAGGCCGTCCATGAGCAGGATCGCGCCGGTGCTGAACCACCACAGCAGCAGCACGAACAGCGCCGGCAGAGCGTGTTCCGTCATGGGCCCGGGCTCCGGATCACCAGGTCGGCGCGATCCGCACCTGCCGCGGCAGCTCGTTGCCCTTGGCGGGCAGCAGGTAGAGGCGGGCGAAGGTGGCGAGGCCCGCCAGCGCGATGCCGCCGCGCTTGATCCAGCCGACCGGGCCGCCCTGCTGCTTGGCGCGCTTGGCGGCCGCGGCGAGGCGCGTCAGGCGCTCCAGCCCGGCGCGGAACGCCGGATGGTCGATGTCCAGCGTCAGCGGAAAGACCTGCTTCGAGATCTCCGAGGTGATGCGGAACACCGTGTAGTCGTACTCGGTGGGATCGAGGCCCATCGTCTCGTGCAGCAGCGGGCGGTTGTGGTCGCGCACGTACATGGTGGCGTACACCGCCAGCAGGAAGAAGCGGATCCACAGCTTGTTGGCGCCGCGCAGCAGGTGCGGGTTGGCGCGCATGATGAGCGCGAACGACTCGCCGTGGCGGAATTCGTCGTTGCACCAGCGCTCGAACCAGCGAAAGATCGGGTGGAAGCGCTTCTCGGGGTGGCGCTCCAGCTGGCGGTAGATGGTGATGTAGCGCGCGTAGCCGATCTTCTCCGACAGATAGGTGGCGTAGAAGATGTATTTCGGCTTGAAATAGGTGTACTTCTTGGTGCGCTTGAGCGCGCCTAGGTCGACGGCGAGGCCGAAATCCTTCAGCGACTGGTTGATGAAGCCGGCATGGCGCGACTCGTCGCGGGTCATGAAGCCCATCAGCTTCTTGATGTCCGGGTTGTCGACGTTTTTCTTGATCTCGTTGTAGAGCACGCAGCCGGAGAACTCGGAAGTCACCGAGCTCACCAGGAAGTCGAGGAATTCCTGGTGCAGCTCGGGGGAGAGTCTGGGGAGCAGCTCCCGCACCTCGGCGGCGAACGCCGCGTCGCGCTGGAAGTGGTCCTGATTGTTGTCGCCCTCGTACTCGGCCAGCATGGCGTCCCACTCCTGGCGGATCGGGCTCACGTCGATGCGGTTCATGGCGTCGAAGTCGGTGGTATAGAAGCGCGGCGACAGGATGGTGTTGGCCTTGGCCTTGCGGGTGGCGTCCTCGGCCGTCGTGATCGCGAGGTCGGTGGGCATCTGGGCCTCCATCGGATGGCGGTTTTCGTTAAGGTGCGCGGCCGCGGGCCGGAAGCGCGCTCAGCGCGCTGCCGCGGCGTCCGGCCCGCGGCTGAGCTTTTCGCCCGCGCCGGCGCCTCCCATCAACCGCGCGAAGGCGCCGGCGTTGGTCGGGCCGAAGGCCTCGAGGTCTACGTGCCTTCCGGTCACCGGGTCGTCCAGCGACAGGCGGCCGTCCGCCCAGCGCGTCAGGCGGAACGGCTGCTCGGGCCCGGCGTGCTGCAGCTTGCGCTGGCGCGCGAAGCCGCGCAGGACGCCGCGGATGAAATTCTCGGTGCCAGGTTCCAGCACCGCCAGCAGGTGCCGGTCGTCTCCTTCGTAGACGGCGACGGAGCCGTCGCGGCGGTCCTCGAAGCGCAGGTCGCGGATCTCCACCGCCGTCGATGCCGGGACCTGGGTGGTGCCGACGCCGGTGGCGCGCGCGGCGATCACCGTGATCAGCGTGACGGCCACCAGCGCCGCGGACCCCAGCAGCGCGCCGCGGGGAAACGGCCGGTCAGCAAACGGATCGCTCATGGCATCTACCTCGATGACGTGGCGCGCATTCCCCAGGAGGAAGCGCTTGCGGTCGTGATCGCATCCGCGGGAGCACGGCTCTCCGCCGCCGGTTTCCACTGCACCGGCACGCCGGCGGCTTCCGCCAGCGCCTGAGCCAGGATCCGGGCGACCGCGAGCGCGTCGGGCACGCTGCGCAGCGTGGGCTCCGGACGCTTGAGGTGCCAGGCGCGGGCATGCGGCCACAGGTGCAGGTAGGCGAGGCGGACGCCCGGTTTCAGGCGCAGAGGAATGTCGCCGGCGGCCCCGTCCTTGACGGCGGCGGCCTCGATGCCGGAGAAGGGCAGGTTGACGAAGATCGGCAACGCAATGCCGATGCGCAGAAACACGCGCCGGTTGGTGATGGCGTAGATCGACGTGCGCCCGGACAGCCAGGCCAGGAGCATGAGCAGGCCGACCGCGCTCAGGCCCACGAGCGCCAGCCAGAGGCTGCCCGTCAGAGCGGTGCCCACGGCCGCGCCATCGTAGACATCGCCGGCCAGCTTCCAGGCGACCAGAACGGCAAAGTATACCGCCACCTTGCGCACGTGAAACGCCCGCACCGCGAGGCTGCGCCAGTCCGGAGCGCCCTGCCAGAGCACGCGCTCGCCCTCGGGCAGCGGATCATGGATGCCCCTGATCTGGACGGACCCGGGCGCGCTCACAGGAGCGGCTCCTGGCGCCGGGGCTCGGCGTAGAGCGTGCCGCCGCCGTAATAGCCGCAGATCATGTCTTCCTCCAGCAGCGTCACCTGGTCAGGGTTCTTCAGGGCCGGCACGTCGGCGAAGTGCCTGCCGAGGACGGCCTTCACCAGGACCGCGCCCGGCGTCACGCGGGCGAAAGTCATCGGCAGCAGCACCCGCCGCCCGCCCGGCGAGACCTGGACCTCGAGATAGCGGATGAGGATGTCGGAGCGGTCGACCCACACGTCCATCACCGTGCCGCCGATCTCGCCGTCGGCGCCCAGCACCGGCTTGCCGAGCAGATCGGGATCGCGCGAATCCAGCGCGTGATCGGTCGCCACCCGCAGCGGCACGATGCGCTGTACGCCGTCGACGGTGACGTCGGGAGCGTCTGCCCGTTCGGCGTACGCCGCGGGCCCGACGCCGTCGGTCATGGGATTACCGGTGGGTTCCAGCGGCGCGCCTGGAAATCCTGCGATCGGCTGCGCCTTGATCGAGCGCGTGTCGCGCTTGCCGCTCGGCGCCTGCACCGTGCCGCCGTGGGGCAGCGTGAACGTCTTGGGCGCGGGCATCGCCGGGAAGCCCTGGATCTGGATGCGCTCGGTGCGGTCGGTGCGGCCTGACTCCAGGGGATAGCCCTCGCGCTTGTTCTCGCGGTGCAGGTAGACGATCAGCCCGGCGAAGAAGATCCAGAACGCGTAGAGAACGAGCTGGGCCACGTCGATGTAGCCGGTGATTGCGCCAGTAGGCATAGGGACCTCCTCGGTAAGACTAGCTGGGAAACTCGGCCAGGCCGAAACTCGAAGCGGCGGGTTGCATGCGTTGCGAGCGCCCGGAGCGCACCAGCGGGCCGATCGCCACCAGCGTGGCGAACAGCAGCGCGACCTCGATGTGGTAGACGACGCTGTAGCCGGTGGCCGGCCCGGTCATCGCCGGGCCCAGCGCCCCCTGGGCCGCCAGCCCGGCGACGACGTCGCGGATCGCGCCGCCGAGGGCGATGGCAATGCCGGCGGCGGATGCCTGCACCGCGCCCCAGGCGCCGAGGGCGAGACCGCTGTGGCCGCCGTGGTCGAAGCTCATCGCCTCGGTCAGCGTGCCCACCGCGAACAGCCCGCCGCCGAAGCCGATGAGCGCGGTGCCGATGCGAAACAGCAGCGCCGATTCCAGCGGCGCGGCGAAGATCACGGCGGAAAACGCGCCGAGGCCGGCGACGGCCCCGAAGGCGGCGAGCCGGCAGGGATCGGCGCCGCGGTTCAGCGCGCGCGCGGCCAGGGCGAACGCCGCCAGCGTGCCGCCGGCGAGTATCCCGGTGAGCAGCGTCGTGGCTCCCACCGGCAGGCCGAGGATTTCACCGCCGTAGGGCTCCAGCAGAATGTCCTGCATCGCGAACGCGGCAGTGCCCAGCCCGACGGCCACCAGGAAGCGGCCGGCGCGGCGGCGCTGCAGAAAGGCGCGCCACGACGCGCGGAATGCCGGCCGCGGCAGGTCGTGGCGGGTGCGTGACGGATCGCGGGCTTCCTGCTTCCACAGCGCCACGACGTTGAGCGCCATGGTGGCGAGCGCCGCGCCCTGGATCACCTGGATCAGCTTCATGTGGGTGAAATCCGCCAGCAGCGCGCCGAACACCAGCGCGCTGCCCACCATGCCGATCAGCAGCATCACATAGAGCAGCGCGACGACGCGCGGCCGCGATTGCGCCGGCGCCAGGTCCGCCGCCAGGGCGAGTCCGGCGGTCTGGGTGGTGTGCAGCCCGGCGCCCACCAGCAGGAACGCCAGCGCCGCGCCGGCCTGGCCGACCCACACCGGCCCGTGGCCGTCGCCGGAGAGCACCAGCAGCGCGAAGGGCATGATCGCCAGCCCGCCGAATTGCAACAGCGTGCCGATCCAGATGTAGGGCACGCGCCGCCAGCCGAGATGGGAACGATGCGTGTCCGAGCGGAAGCCCACCAGCGCGCGCAGCGGCGCGAACAGCAGCGGCAGCGATACCATCAGCGCCACCAGCCACGCCGGCACGTTGAGTTCCACGATCATCACGCGGTTCAGCGTGCCGGTAAGCAGCACCGTGGCCATGCCCACCGACACCTGGAACAGCGCCAGGCGCAGCAGGCGCACGAGCGGCAGCTCGGCGCTGGCCGCGTCCGCGAACGGCAGGAAGCGGGGCCCGACCCGGCCCCATCCCTGGATGATGGCGTCGTTGAGGCGTTTCATGCTCATGCCGGTGCCGGAATTACCTCCAGCGCCTGGGACGTGTAGTAGCCGCTGGCGATGCGCTCGGTGCGCGCCGGCTGCCAGCCGCGCAGCGCGGGCTCTTCCGCCAGCAGGCGCCGCAGCAGCCGCTCGGCTACCGGCTCGATCGCCGGCGCGCGGTGATCGCGATGCGGGATCAGTCGGCCCACGGCGTGCATCACGGCGAGGGCCGCGGTTTTCGGCGCGAACGTGAAGACGATCGAGCGCCGGGTGCGCGCGGCGAGCCCCGCCACCACCTGCGCGGTGTCGCAAGCGCGGTAATGGATCAGCGAGTCCATCGCCACCACGTGATCGAACTCGCCGAGGGCGGGGTCCAGCATGTCGCCCACCTGGAACTCCACGTGGCCCGCGCCGAAATCGTGCGACGCGCGCTCGCGCGCCAGCTCTACCAGCGTCGGCGACAGGTCGATGGCCACCACGTGCGCCCCGCGCCGTGCCGCCTCCAGCGCCAGCGCGCCGGTGCCGCAGCCGGCGTCCAGCACCCGGGCGCCGCGCAGGTCGGCCGGCAGCCAGGCGAGCAGCGTGCGCCGCATCTCGTCGCGGCCGGCGCGCACCGTGGCGCGGATGCGGCTCACCGGCGCGTCGGAGGTGAGGCGCGCCCAGGCGTCGACCGCAGTGCGGTCGAAGTAGGTTTCCAGCTCGCCGCGGCGCTCGTGATAGGTGATGGTGGGCATCAGTCGAATCCCAGCAGATCGAAGATGTCGCGGTCCTTCATCGGCTCGGCCACCAGCGGATCGGTGCCGGCCCACAGCGCCGCGGCGAGCCGCAGATATTCCTGCTGCACGGCCTCCAGCTCGGACGAGGGCTCCATCTCGAACAGCGTCGATTTCTTCAGGCGGCTGCGGCGGATCACGTCCAGGTCGGGGAAGTGGGCCATGGTCTTCAGCCCCACCTGGCCGTTGAAGCGGTCGATCTGGTCGGTGCCGGCGCTGCGGTTGGCGATGACACCGCCCAGGCGCACGTTGTAGTTCTTGGACTTCGCCAGGATCGCCGCGACGATGCGGTTCATGGCGAAGATCGAGTCGAAATCGTTGGCCGCCACGATCAGCGCACGGTCGGCGTGCTGCAGCGGCGCGGCGAAGCCGCCGCATACCACGTCGCCCAGCACGTCGAAGATCACCACGTCGGTGTCGTCCAGCAGGTGATGCTCCTTGAGCAGCTTCACCGTCTGGCCGACGACGTAGCCGCCGCAGCCGGTGCCGGCCGGTGGACCGCCGGCCTCGACGCACATCACCCCGTTGTAGCCTTCGTAGACGAAGTCCTCGGGCCGCAGCTCCTCGGGATGGAAGTCCACCGACTCCAGCACGTCGATCACGGTCGGCATCAGCTTCTTGGTGAGCGTGAACGTGGAATCGTGCTTGGGATCGCAGCCGATCTGCAGCACGCGCTTGCCGAGCTTGGAGAACGCCACCGACAGGTTGGAGGATGTGGTGCTCTTGCCGATGCCGCCCTTGCCGTAGACCGCGAACACCTTGGCGGTGCCGATCTTCACGCCCGGGTCCGGCTGCACCTGCACGCTACCGTCGCCGTCGGGGCGCGACGGCTGTTTTCTCAGCGATGACAGGGGGACGGTGGAGACATTCATTCGAAGTTTTCCTTTTTTAAGCGGCGGCCGACTCTGCAACAGGCAGCGGATGGCGACCCGCAGCGCGTCGGCGGCCGGCCGCGCTCGATTGGCTCGCACGTTCCGAGGCTCGGTATCTCACGCGGCCGCCT
>JBMOQX010000053.1:222637-241802 GCA_049322755.1 Pseudomonadota bacterium
GCGTCGGCGGCCGGCCGCGCTCGATTGGCTCGCACGTTCCGAGGCTCGGTATCTCACGCGGCCGCCTGGATTCCGACGCCTTCGACGCGGTCTTCCAGCTCGTCGCCGGCGCGCCGCAGCGCTTCGAGCACGCTCGGGTCGGGCGACCAGTAGCGCCGCTCGTGGGCTTCCAGCAGGCGGCTGGCCACCTTGGCCGAGGCGGTCGGGTTCAGCGCCGCCAGGCGCTCGCGCATTTCGGCGTCGAGCACGAAGGTCTGGGTCAGCTGCTGGTAGACCCACGGCGCCACCTGGCCGGTGGTGGCGGACCACCCCAGCGTGTTGGTGAGGTGGGTCTCGATCTGGCGCACGCCTTCGTAGCCGTGTTTGAGCATGCCCTCGTACCACTTCGGGTTGAGCATGCGGGTGCGGGTTTCCAGCGCCACCTGCTCGGCCAGCGTGCGCACCGTGCCCGCGCCCTGGGTCTGGTCGCTGATGTAGACCGGAACGCTGTCGCCCTTGGCGCGCCGAACGGCGCGGCTGATGCCGCCCAGGGTGTCGAAGTAATGGTCGACCGTGGTGACGCCCAGCTCCACCGAGTCCAGGTTCTGGTAGGCGAGCTGGACCCCGGCGAGGATGCTGGTGAGCAGCTCGGCGTGCCGCACCGGCCGGCCGTTCACGCCGTAGGCGAAGCACTTGCGCCGGGTGTAGGTCTCGGCCAGCTCGTCCTCGTCGTCCCAGCGGCTATTGTCGATCAGGTGGTTGACGTTGGAGCCGTACACGCCGTCGGCGTTGCTGAACACCCGCAGCGCGGCGGTTTCCAGATCGCCGCCGCGGGCCTGCTGGTAAGCGAGCGCGTGCTTGCGCACATAGTTGGATTCCTCCGGCTCGTCGGCGACGGCGGCGAGGAACGCCGCTTCCGCCAGCAGCCGCGTCTGCAACGGCATCAGGTCGCGGAAAATGCCCGACAGCGTCATGACCACGTCGATGCGCGGCCGGCCCAGCTCCGCGAGCGGGATGAGCGTCGCGCCGGCCAGCCGGCCGTAGGTGTCGAAACGGGGCCGCGCGCCGAGCAGGGCCAGCGCCTGGGCGATGGGCCCGCCCTCGGTCTTCAGGTTGTCAGTGCCCCACAGCACCAGCGCCACCGACTCCGGCAGCGGGTTGCCCTCGGCCGTGTGGCGCGCCAGCAGGCGCGCCGCCTGACGCGCGCCGTCCTGGACCGCGAACGCGCTGGGGATGCGGAACGGGTCGAAGCCGTGCAGGTTGCGGCCGGTGGGCAGGATCGCCGGCGTGCGCAGCAAATCGCCGCCGGGGGCGGGGTGCACGAAACGGCCGTCCAGCGCGCGCAGGATCGCGGGGGTTTCGTGATCTTCGGCAAGCAGCCGGTCGGTGGCCGCCAGTTCCTGCAGCAGGGCCAGCGTGGACTCCCGGGATGCGTCACCGGCGTCTTCCAGCGCTTGCTCGGGCGAGCGGCCTTGCACCAGGGCCTCGATCACGGCGCGCTCGGGATGCGCGCCGTGGGAGGCTTCCGCCACCGCCAGCAGCATGTCGACGCGCTCCGCGGGGGAGGGCGGCTCGCCCACCACGTGCAGTCCGCAGGGAATCAGCGTCGACTCCAGTTCCGCCACCGCCAGCGCCAATGCGGCGATGCGCGCCTCGGCGTCAGCCGGCCACGCCGGCTCCGCGTCGGTCAGGTCCAGCGCGGCCGCCTGCGCCTGGATCAGCGCCGCCAGCTCGCCACGATCCACCGCGGTCTCGGGAGAAAGCCCGCGCCAGTGGTCCAGCGACGCCTTCAGGTCGACGAGTCCGCGATACAGTCCGGCGTGGGCCACCGGCGGTGTCAGGTAGCTGATCAGGGTGGCCGCGGCGCGCCGCTTGGCGATGGTGCCTTCGGACGGGTTGTTGGACGCATAAAGGTAGAGGTTCGGAAGGTCACCGATCAGCCGCTCCGGCCAGCACGCCCCGGACATGCCGGTCTGTTTGCCGGGCATGAATTCCAGCGCGCCGTGGGTCCCGAAGTGCAGCACGGCGTGGGCGCCGAAATCCTCGCGCAGCCAGCGGTAGAAGGCGGAAAAGGCGTGGGTCGGCGCGAAGCCCTTCTCGAACAGCAGGCGCATCGGGTCGCCCTCGTAGCCGAACCCGGGCTGGACGCCGACGAAAACGTTGCCGAAGCGCTCGCCCAGCACGAACAGCGATCCGCCGTCGCTTTGCTGCCGGCCCGGCGCCGGGCCCCACTGGGCTTCGATGTCGGCGAGCCAGCTTTCGCGCCGCACGTGGTCGTCCACGGCGATGCGGGCATGGACGTTGGTCTGGGCGCCGAAACGCGCGGCGTTGCCGGTGACGATGCGCTCGCGCAGCGCGTCCACCGAATCGGGGACATCGACGGTGTAGCCCTCGGCGCGCAGCGCCAGCAGCGTGCGATGGAGCGAGGCGAACACCGAAAGGTGCGCAGCGGTGCCGGCGTTGCCGGCGTTGGGCGGGAAATTGAACAGCACGATCCCCACCTTGCGCTCCCGCGGCGGCGTACGCCGCAGCGCGATCAGCTTGGCGACCCGGGCGGCCAGCGCCCGGCTGCGCTCGCCGTGGGCGCGCATGTCGCGCCCGCGCGTTCCCGTCGCCTTGGAGCGGCCGCCGAACACCATCGGCGCGGTGGAGCCGTCCAGTTCGGGAATCGCCACCATCATGGTGGACTCGACCGGCAGCAGCCCGCGCTCGGACGCTTCCCATTGCTCCAGCGTCTGGAACTCCACCGGGTGCGCGGCAAGGTAGGGCACGTCCAGCGCCGCCAGCATGGCTTCCGCCGCCTTGGCGTCGTTGTAAGCCGGGCCGCCCACGAGCGAGAAGCCGGTGAGGGAGACGACCGCGTCCACACTCGCGCGGCCGTCCTTCATGAAGAAGGTTTCCACTGCGGGGCGCGCGTCGAGCCCGCTGGCGAAAGCCGGGATGACATCGAGGCCGCGGGCCTCGATCGCGGCGATCACGCCGTCGTAATGCCCGGCGTTGCCGGCGAGGACGTAGGAGCGCATCACCAGCAGGCCCACCCGGCCGCGGGCGGCACCGGCCGCCGGCAGGCGCTCGGCACGGGCGGCGATGCGGCCCGCCATGCGTGGGTGGTAGACGCCGAGCTCGGGATACTGCGCCGGCAGGCTGGATTTCAGTGTGCCGCGCAGACGGCTGCGCGGGCCGTCGGCGTAGCGGTCCACCAGGAAGCGCACCAGGTTGGCGACGTTGTCGTCGGAGCCGGCGAGCCAGTACTGCAAGGTGAGGAAGTACGCGCGCACGTCCTGGGCGGTGCCTGGGATGAAGCGCAGGATCTGGGGGATCCGCCGCAGCATTTTCAGCTGCTGCGCGCCGGCGCTGCCGGGGCGGCCCTTGTCCTGGCCACGGCTGCCGCGCAGGCGCTTGAGCCACGCCATGGCGCCGCCCTGGGAGCCGTCCATGTTGAACCGGCCGATGCGCGTGAGCTTGACCACTTCCCCCGCCGACATGCAGCCGATCATGGCGTCGCAGTGGTCGCGCCGCGCCTGCAGCGCCGGCAGCACCGCCTGGATGTGGTCCTCCATGAACAGCATCGTGGCGATGACGATGTCGCCCTGGGCGATGTCGGCGCGACAGCGTTCGAGCGCAGCCGGATCGTCGCCCCACTCGGCGGCGGCGTGCAGCGACAGGCGCAGGCCCGGCAGCTCGCGCAGCAGCTGATGCTGGGCACGCTCGGTGGCGCTGGCCAAGTGGCTGTCCAGCGTCACGATCACCACCCGCACGGGGGTGGGATCAGCGGCCGAAATGGGCTTTGGCTTCATACAGCGTATCGACCGTGATGACCTCGACGCCGCGCTCCCGGGCGAAGCGCTCGGTATTGCGTCGCGCCTTGCCGCGCGCGAAGAACGGGATTTTCTTCAGCTCCAGCTCGCCTTCCGCGGTCCACGGCGGGGCGCCCGACACCAGCATCGCGTCCGCCACGGCGGCGGCAACCGCGCCGGGTGTGGCGGCGCGCGGCGCCTGGCGCCCGGCCGTGGGCAGGTGCGACGCGGCGGCGTCGTCGTGGAACTCGAAGTCCTCGCGGAACATCGCCAGCAGGTGCTCCTCGAGCCCCATCAACAGCGGATGGATCCAGGTGTCGAACAGGACGTTGGCGCCCTCGAAGCCGTAGACCGGGCTGTAGCGGGCGGGCACGTCCTGCACGTGGATCGGCGCCGAGATCACCGCGCAGGCGATGCCGAGGCGCTTGGCGATGTGCCGCTCCATCTGGGTGCCGAGCACCAGCTCCGGCGCAGCGTCGCGGATGGCGGCTTCCACCGCCAGGTAATCGTCGCTGATGAGCGCCTCGATGCCGTAAGTGGCGGCGGCGTCGCGCACGTCGCGCGCGAACTCGCGGCTGTAGGTGCCCAGGCCGACGACGGTGAAACCCATTTCCTCCTTCGCCACCCGCGCCGTGGCGATGGCGTGGGTGGCGTCGGCGAAAATGAACACGCGCTTGCCGGTGAGATAGGTGGAGTCCACCGAGCGTGCGTACCACGGCAGCCGCGACTGCAACGCGCCGCTGCCGGGATGCTCGCGCGCCAGCACCGGCGCGGGATCGACGCCGGCGAGCGCCGCGACTTCGGCGATGAAGTCGCGGGTGGCGCCCACGCCCAGCGGAATGGTTCTGGTGTGCGGCATTCCGAACGCCCGCTGCAGCCACGCGGCGGTAGCGCGCGCCACTTCGGGGTAGAGATCGACGTTGAAGTCGGCGTCGGGGATGCGGCGCAGGTCGTCCGGGTTCGCCCCCAGCGGTGCCACGACGTTGACGTCGACGCCGAGCTGCGCGAGCAGGCGGGTGATCTCGACGACGTCGTCGCGGCAGCGGAAGCCCAGCAGGGTCGGGCCCAGCAAGTTGGCGCGGGGCCGGCGGCCGGCGGGACGCGCCGCGGGCGGTGTGCCCGGGGCGGGAATGCGCTCGGCGAGCAGGGTGCGGGTCAGGTGGTACAGCGTTTCCGCCGCGCCCCAGTTCTCCTTCTTGGAGTAGGCCGGCAGCTCCAGCGGCACCACCGGGACCGGCAGGCCCATCGAGACGCCCAGCGTTCCCGCCTGGTCCTGGATCAGCTCCGCCGTGCACGACTCGCCCACCAGCAGGGCCTTGGGCCGGAAGCGCTCGTAAGCCTCGGCCACCGCGGTCTTCACCAGGTTGGCGGTGTTGCCGCCGAGGTCGCGCGCCTGGAACGTGGTGTAGGTGACCGGCGGGCGACGGTCCTGGCGCTCGATCATGGTGAACAGCAGGTCCGCGTAGGTGTCGCCCTGGGGCGCGTGCAGCACGTAGTGCACGTCGCGCATCGAGCTGGCGACGCGCATGGCGCCGACGTGGGGCGGTCCTTCGTAGGTCCAGAGCGTCAGCTGCATGCCCTGCTCCTAGACCGCCAGCCGGGCGCGCCGCTCGAGCGGGCGCGCGAAGATTTCGGCCAGGTCCGCGGCCTGTTCGTAGCCGTGGATCGGCGTGAACACCAGCTCGATGGACCACTTGGTGGCGTAGCCTTCCGCTTCCAGCGGATTGGCGAGGCCCAGGCCGCAGACGGTCAGGTCCGGCCGCGCGGCGCGCACACGGTCCAGCTGGCGCTCGACGTGCTGGCCCTCGCTCAACACCGCCGTTGACGGCAGCAGCGGCAGCTCGGCCACCACCATCTGGCGATCCAGGTAGGGTGTGCCGATCTCCACCAGCTCCATGCCCAGTTCCCGGTGCAGGAAGCGCCCGATCGGTATTTCGAGCTGCGAGTCGGGCATCAGGAACACGCTCTTGCCGGCGAGGTGTTCGCGATGGCGCGCCAGCGCGTTGCGTACCCGCCGGGCCAGCGGGTCCGTGACCCGCAGGAAGCGCTGGCCGTCGACGTTCCACTCGACCGCCGCTGCCGCCAGCCACGCGCTGGTGCCCTCGGCACCGAACGGGTACGGCGCGGCCAGCAGCCGGGCGCCCCGGGCGGTGAGGGCGCGTACGGTCTCGCCGTTGAACGGCTGGGCGGACAGCAGGACCGTATTCGGACCCACCGGCGGCAGATCCGCGGCCCGCCGTGCGGGCAGGAAGCGCACCGGGCCGATGCCCAGCTGCTCGAAGCAGCGCCGGAACTGGTCCTCGACGACGTCGGCCAGGCAACCCACCACCAGCAGCTGCTTGTCGTCGGTGCCCGGCAGCACCGGCACCATCGCGCGCAGCGCGTTGTCCTCGCCCTGCGTGAAGGTGGTTTCGATCCCCGATCCGGAGTAATCGAGCACCCGCACCTTGGGAAACAGGCGCGCATTGAGGCGCTCCGCGGCCTTGGCCAGGTCCAGCTTGATGACTTCGGAAGGACACGAGCCCACCAGGAACAGCGTGCCGATGTCGGGCCGCCGCTCCAGCAGCGTGACGCAGATGCGGTCCAGCTCGTCGTTGGCGTCGGCCAGGCCGGCCAGGTCGCGGTCGGTGAGGACGGCGGTGCCGAAGCGCGGCTCCGCGAAGATCATGACGCCGGCCGCCGACTGGATCAGGTGCGCGCAGGTGCGCGAGCCCACCACCAGGAAGAAGGCGTCCTGCATTTTCCGATGCAGCCAGACGATCCCCGTGAGTCCGCAGAACACCTCGCGCTGTCCGCGCTCCCGCAGCACCGGCAGATCGGAGCAGCCGGGCGCGGCGGTGGAGCGGGGAATGGCGCTCAGATCGGTCATTCGGTGACCGCCAGGGCGTCGGGGGTGCGGGGCGGCTCCGCCTCGACCGAGCGAACCGCCGGGAGCGGCTGGCGCCGCGCGGTGCGCAGTTTAAACAGGAACTGCGTTGCATTGACCACATACGCGGCGTACGCTGCCAATGCCAGATGCATCTGTTCACGTGTGTCCAGGACACCTGTCACCAGAGCGGCGAGGTAGGCGGTGTGTAAGGCGAGGACCAGCATGCTGACCATGTCCTCCCAGAAAAAAGGCCGGGCAAATAGGTAGCGTCCGAACACGTCCTTCTCCCAGATCGAGCCCGTGACCATGATCGTGTACAGCACCAGGGTCTTGATCACGATCGAGGCGGTCGCCCAGGCCAGGCCCTCGCCGGTCGCGAGATAGTTCAGTACCAGCCCAAGACTTACAAGGAAAACAAAGAATTGGAACGCCGCGAGCACCCCTTGCACCAAAGTCCACGGGGACGCGTCGCGTCGCCGGCGTTCTGCCGGGGTGTAAAGAAGCTGTTGCGCCGCCTTCCGGGACCGCCGCTGGTGCATCGCGTTGCCCTCCTGCGTGCTACCCTATGTCAAAGAATCTAGACTGCTTGATACGTAATGTCAACATTGCATAACGTAAATAATACTTGACATCCTAAGCCGGAAAGTCTAATTAAAAGTGTCGCTGCACTGCCTGCACTGCCGGGTTTCCGGCGTGCCACCGGTCCCCCGATCCTGGGTTGTCCCGGTTCGAGGGAACTTGCCCCTAGTCCAAAAGCGCGGGTGGAACCGCGCGACTTTTTAAGGGAGGGAGCCAATGGCTGGCCTGAGACAGCGCTACGAGGACCGGGAGTACTGGGAGGACGCGGAGGACATGCTGCGGGACCAGCGGTCGGTCGCTGAAACGGCGCCGGTGGTGGACCCGGATCCCATCGAGGATTCCATCGGCCGCCTCACCCACGCCATCGAGGTCGAGATCATCCCGCGCCTGATCCTGGCGCGGCGGGCGCTGCCCCAGCCCCAGGGGCTGGCCGACGCCGCGCTCGGGCGCAATGCGCCAAGCGCCGGCGACATCACCGAGTTCACCCGTCTGGTACTGGCCCACGATGTCGGCGTGGCGACCGCCTACGTCGAGGCGTTGCGGGGCCGGGGCGTCGCCCTGGAGGCGGTGTTTCTGGATCTGCTGGCGCCGGCCGCGAGGCAGCTGGGAGACCTCTGGAACGACGACCTGTGCGATTTCACCGAGGTCACCGTCGGCGTCTGGCGGCTGCACCAGGTGGTGCGGGAGTTCAGCACCGGGGCCCGACCCGACGCCCGCGCCGGGGAGCAGGGCCGGCGCGCGCTGCTGGTGGCGCTGCCGGGCGAGCAGCATACCTTCGGGCTGGTGCTGCTGGCGGAGTTTTTCCGGCGTGCGAGCTGGGACGTCTGGAGCGGGCCGGTGGCCTCCAGCGGCGAGATGTTGGGTCTGGTCGGCGCCGAGTGGTTCGGCGTGGTGGGCCTGTCGATCAGCTGCAGCGGCCAGCTGCAGGGGCTGGCGGCGGAAATCCACGCCATCCGCCGTGCCTCCCGCAACCGGGCCGTGGGCGTCATGGTGGGCGGGTCCGTGTTCATCGACCATCCCGAACTGGTGGCGCTGGTGGGCGCGGACGCGACCGCGGTGGACGGGCGACAGGCGACGGCGCAGGCGGACAGCCTGCTGGCGCTGATGGCGAGCCACGGTTGACACCTTCGCGGGAGCCGGCGGGATTGGCCAGCGGGGATTCCGGACACCGGGGACCCCGGCACCTGTTCGAGGCGCCCGAGAAATGGCTTGCCGGCGTCGACCCCGAGGCGGCGTCGCGGCTGATCGGCGCCGCTGCCGACGTCGCGCTGGTGATCGACGACCAGGGGCTGATCCAGGATCTGGCCTTCGGCAGCGACGAACTCTCGCGGGAGCTGGACGGTTTCCAGGCCTGGCGCGGCCAGCCCTGGACCGTCGCCGTGACGGTCGAGAGCCGGCCGAAGATCGAAGCCCTGCTGCGCGAGGCCACCACCAGGGAAATCCCCCGCTGGCGGCACGTCAACCACCCGTCGCCGCGAGGCGCCGACGTGCCGGTAATGTATTCGGCGGTGCGCATCGGAGACGCCGGCCGCGTGGTGGTGCTGGGTCGGGATCTGCGGGCCATTGCCACGCTCCAGCAGCGCCTGGTGGACGCCCAGCAGTCGATGGAGCGCGACTATTGGCGCATGCGGCAGGTGGAAACCCGCTATCGTCTGCTGTTCCAGACTGCAACGGAAGCGGTCCTGATCCTCGACGCCACTACCCAGAAGGTGCTGGAGGCGAATCCGGCCGCCGGTCAGCTGCTGGGCGAGAACGCGCGAAAGCTGGTGGGCCGGGCTTTTCCGGATGGCTTCGACGCCGAGGGCACCCAGGCCATTCAGGCCCTGCTGGCGGCAGTGCGGACCTCGGGACGCGCCGAGGACGTGCGCGCGCGCCTAGCGGACGGCAAGCGCGAATTCGTGGTTTCGGCATCGCTGTTCCGCCAGGAGAACGCCACGTATTTTCTGGTCCGGCTGTCGTCCAGGGAGGACGCGTCCGCGCCGGTGCTGCCCAAGCTCAAGTCCAAGCTGCTGAAAGTGGCCGAGAACGTCCCCGACGGGCTGGTGGTGACCGGGCCGGACGGCCGTATCCTGACCGCGAATCGCGCGTTCTTGGACCTCACGCAACTGGCCACCGAGGAACAGGCGCGCGGCGAGTCGCTCGACCGGTGGCTCGGCCGGCCCGGCGTGGACCTGAACGTGCTCATCGCGAACCTGCGCCAGCACGGCTCGGTGCGGTTGTTCGCCACCACGCTGCGGGGCGAGTACGGCACCACCGCCGAAGTCGAGATCTCCGCCGTCGCGCTGGTGAACGGCGAGCAGCCGTGCCTGGGGTTCACCATCCGCAACGTCGGCCGGCGCCTTACCGCGGACCTGCGCAGCGGGCGCGAACTGCCGCGGTCGGTGGAACAGCTGACCGAACTGGTGGGGCGCGTGTCGCTCAAGGACCTGGTACGGGAAGCCACCGACGTGATCGAGCGCCTGTGCATCGAGGCGGCCCTCGAGCTCACCCGGGACAACCGCGCATCGGCGGCCGAAATGCTGGGGCTGAGCCGGCAGAGCCTGTATGTCAAGTTGCGGCGCTACGGGCTG
This sequence comes from Pseudomonadota bacterium, assembly GCA_049322755.1. Lineage (GTDB taxonomy): Bacteria > Pseudomonadota > Gammaproteobacteria > Burkholderiales > UBA6910 > DATIUV01. Next base: position 232,432 of record JBMOQX010000053.1, read on the forward strand.
GGCGATCTCGGTCCGGAAAGCAACGGCGGCGACAACTAGCCGGCCCGGGTGCAGGGAACTGCGCCGGCGACCCGCTTTCGATTCCTCCGCTCCGGGCCAGCCACTCGATGAAAGTGTAATGTATACTTGACGCTACTAGTTGTCAGGCGTAGCGTACTCGCATGACACGCTCAGCCCTGAGTTCCGTTCCCACGATTCCGGCGCCGGGCGCCGTCGTCGAACTGCTCAAGCCCATCACGTGGTTTCCGCCGATGTGGGCTTTCGGCTGCGGCGTGGTGTCCTCCGGCGTCGCCTTCGAAGGGCGCTGGACGCTGATCGCAGCCGGGGTGGTGCTGGCGGGGCCGCTGGTTTGTGCCACATCCCAGGCGGTCAACGACTGGTTCGACCGCCATGTCGACGCCATCAACGAGCCCGGTCGGCCCATCCCCTCGGGCCGCATTCCCGGGCAATGGGGGCGCTACATCGCGATCGCCTGGACCGCGCTGTCGCTGCTGGTGGCCGCCGCGCTGGGTCCGTGGGTGTTCTGGGCCGCCGTGGCGGGGCTCGCGCTGGCGTGGGCCTACAGCGCGCCGCCGCTGCGGCTGAAACGCAACGGCTGGTGGGGCAACGCGGCGGTGGGCATCTCCTACGAGGGACTCGCATGGATCACCGGCGCGGCCGTGATGCTCTCGGGCGCGCTGCCGGATTGGCGCGGGCTGCTCCTCGCCGCCCTCTACAGCGCGGGCGCCCACGGCATCATGACGCTCAACGACTTCAAGGCGATCGAGGGCGACCGCCGCATGGGCATCGGCTCGCTGCCGGTGCGCCTCGGCCCCGACCGCGCCGCGCGTGTCGCCTGCGTGATGATGGCGGCGCCGCAGGCGGTGGTTTTGGCGTTGCTGACGGCGTGGGAGCGTCCCTGGCACGCGGCCGGCGTCGGCCTGCTGGTGGCGGTGCAGGTGGTGCTCATGGTGCGCTTCCTGCAGCGGCCGCGGGAGCGGGCCCTCTGGTACAGCGCGCTGGGGGTCAATTTCTTCGTCCTCGGGATGTTGGTGGCGGCTTTCGCCGTGCGCGGCGTGCCGGCGGTGACTTCATGAGCGGGCGCCCCGTGCTGGGCTGGGCCGGCATCGTGCGCCTGGGCCTGGTGCAGACCAGCCTGGGCGCCATCGTGGTCCTTACCACATCCACCATGAACCGCGTCATGGTGGTGGAGCTGGCGCTGCCGGCGATGCTGCCCGGCGTGCTGGTGGCCCTGCATTACGCCGTGCAGATGCTGCGGCCGCGGCTGGGCTACGGCTCCGACGTCGGCGGGCGGCGCACGCCTTGGATCCTGGGCGGCATGGGTGTGCTGGCGCTGGGCGGCGTGGCCGCTGCGGTGGCCACCGCCTGGATGGAGACGGACCGCGCCGCCGGCGTCGCGTTGGCCGTCGCCGCCTTCACCCTGATCGGTGTCGGCGTCGGTGCGTCGGGCACGTCCCTGCTGGTGCTGCTGGCGAAGCGGGTGGACCCGGGGCGCCGGGCCGCGGCGGCCACCATCGCCTGGGTCATGATGATCATGGGCTTCATTGTCACCGCCACGGTAGCCGGCCACTTCCTCGATCCGTTTTCGCCCGCCCGGCTGGTGGCAGTCACCGCCGCGGTGGCGGCGAGCGCGTTCCTGGTGACGTTGCTGGCGGTCTGGCGGATCGAGGGCACGGGCGAAGCGCCGGTGGTAGCGGGCTCTTCGGCGACCGGCGCGCCGCCGTTCCGCGAAGCCCTCCGGCAGGTCCGGGGGGAGCCGGTGGCGCGGCGTTTCGCGGTGTTCGTGTTCGTTTCCATGCTGGCCTACAGCGCCCAGGACCTGATCCTGGAACCCTTCGCCGGCGCGGTCTTCGGGCTCACCCCCGGGGAGTCAACGCAACTGTCCGGGGTGCAGAACGGTGGCGTGCTGCTGGGAATGATCCTGGTGGGACTGGCGGGGAGCGCGGCGGGCGGCGGACGGTTCGGCTCGCTGCGGGCCTGGGCCGTCGGCGGCTGCGTCGGCTCGGCGCTGGCGCTTTTCAGCCTGGCGCTGGCGGCGTTCGTCGGTCCGGCGTGGCCGCTGCGCGCGTCGGTGTTCGCGCTGGGGGTGGCCAACGGCGCGTTCGCCATCGCGGCGATCGGCTCCATGATGGGCCTGGTGAGTGCCGGGCGGCAGGCGCGCGAAGGCGTGCGCATGGGGCTCTGGGGCGCGGCGCAGGCCATCGCGTTCGGACTTGGCGGATTCGCCGGCACGGCGGCGGTGGATCTGGCGCGCCACCTGGTGGGCTCACCGGTCATCGCCTACGCGACGGTGTTCGCCGGCGAGGCGTTCCTGTTCCTGGTGGCCGGGGCGCTGGCGATTCGGGTGGGTCAGTTGCGCGACCAGCGCAAGCCGGCGCGGATTTCTTCTCCCGGCGGCAATTACGCCGCCGAACTCGGGCAAGGGTGACGGCGATGACGTGTCTCGAGACCTTCGACGCAGTGGTGGTGGGCGGCGGGCCGGCGGGTGCCACCGCGGCGACGGACCTGGCGCGCCGCGGCCGCACGGTGCTGCTGCTGGACCGGGACGGCCGCATCAAGCCCTGCGGGGGTGCGATTCCGCCGCGGCTGATCGAGGAGTTCCAGATCCCCGACGCGTTGCTGGTGGCGCGGGTCACCTCGGCGCGCATGGTGGCGCCGTCGGAGCGGAGGGTCGACATGCCCATCGACGGCGGCTTCGTCGGCATGGTGGACCGGGAAGTATTTGACGAATGGCTGCGCACCCGCTCGGCGGCGGCGGGCGCGGACCGTCGCGCCGGTACTTTCGAGCGCATCAGCCGTGACGCGGACGGCGCCGCGATCGTGCACTACCTGCCCAAGGGAGCGCCCCGAGGATCCGGGCCGGAGCAGGTGCGCGCGCGCACGGTGATCGGCGCCGACGGCGCGATCTCGCAGGTGGCGCGTCAATGCGTGCCTGGCGCCGAGCGCATGCCTTATGTCGCCGCGTATCACGAGATCGTGCGCTCGCCCGCCGGCAGCGCCGATTTCGACGGTGCCCGCTGCGAGGTGTATTACCAGGGCCGCCTGTCCCCGGACTTCTACGCCTGGATCTTTCCCCACGGCGCGACTACCAGCGTCGGCGTCGGCAGCGCCCACAAAGGCTTTTCCCTGCGCGGCGCGGTGGGTGAGCTGCGCGGCGCGACCGGCCTCGAAGGCGCTGAAACCGTGCGCCGCGAGGGCGCGCCGATTCCGCTCAAACCCCTCGGGCGCTGGGACAACGGCCGCGACGTTGTCCTGGCAGGAGACGCTGCCGGCGTCGTGGCGCCGGCTTCGGGGGAAGGGATTTTCTACGCCATGACCGGCGGACGGTTTGCTGCCGAGGCGGTGGACGCTTTCCTGCTCACCGGCGACGCGCGCGCGCTGGCCAGCGCGCGCCGGCGCTTCATGCGCGATCACGGCCGGGTGTTCTGGATCCTCGGCATGATGCAGAATTTCTGGTATTCCAGCGACCGGCGGCGCGAGCGCTTCGTCAGCATCTGCCGTGATCCCGACGTGCAGCAGCTCACCTGGCAGGCCTACATGCACAAGCGCCTGGTGCGGGCGAAGCCCATGGCCCATGTGCGCATCTTCTTCAAGGACCTGGCGCACCTGTTCGGGCTCGTGTCGCCGTGAAGATCTCGCGCCGCCGCAGGCTGCAGCGCGCTGCGGTTGCCGGCGCGGCGCGAGCCCTCCCGCCGGGCGGCCCTCCATTCTTCCGCAAGCGCGGCTAGCACGATGGCCCGGCCTGTCGCATCCCGCCGGGGCAGTTTCCGTTGCGTGGGCGCGCCGACCTTGGTCGTGGACCGGCTCGATCCGGTTTTTTCTCGCCTGCGCCCGACCCCCGTTCCCCGACCCGGACCATGGCGGAACTGTTCGCCGGCGGACGCATCGTCGATCTGATCCTGGGGCTGATGGTGGCGGAGGGCCTCGTTCTCGCCATCTACCGGCGCCGCACCGGTCGCGGCATCGCGTTGCCGGACTTGGCCGTCAACCTGCTGGCCGGCGCGTGCCTGATGCTGGCTTTGCGGGCCGCGCTAGCGGGTTCCGGATGGGTGTGGGCCGCCGCGTGGCTGGCCGCGGCGCTGTTGGCGCATCTGGCGGATCTGGGGCGGCGTTGGCGGGGTTGAAACGCCCCGGCCTCGCGGAGGGCGGTGCCGTTGCGCGGGCTCGCTCGGACGCGGATCGGCTTGAGATCACATGTTTATCAGCATTCACCGATGCTTACTGCTAGAATAGTCCAGACGTATTGACAATCTAACGGCTTGTGTGGATAGCGCAATTTTCCGGAAAGCGCTATCACCGGACAAAATTAAAAGGAATTCAAGACCTTGCAACCAGACGTCACACTCCTGTTGAACGCCGAAGGCGTGATCCAGGAAGTCAACCTGTCCAGCACGCTTGCCGGTGAAGGGGTGGGTGTCTGGGTCGGGCGGCCGTGGGCGGAGACCGTCGCCGACATTGGCGGCGACAAGGTCCGGCGCATGATCGAGGACGCCCGGACCAGCCGCGTGGCGGTCCTGCGCCAGGTCACGCAGCGTTTCCCCAGCGGTCTCGAGCTCCTGATGGAGTACACCACGGTCCAGCTCGGCAGCGGCGGGCTGATCGCGGTGGGAAAGAACCTCCAGGCGGTGGCCGAACTGCAGAGCCGCCTGATCGCCGCACAGCAGGCCATGGAGCGGGACTACTGGAAGCTGCGGGAAGTCGAGACCCGCTACCGCCTGCTGTTCGACGCCTCCAACGAAGCCGTGCTGCTGGTGGGCGCGTCCGACCTGCGCATCATCGAGGCCAACCCTGCGGCGGTGAAGGCCCTGGGTCTCGCCAAGCGGCGGCCTGCCGTGGCCGGCCGGGAGCTGCTGGCGGAGCTGGCCGAGCCGGAGCGTGATCGCGTCCGCGAAATGCTGGTGCAGGTGCGCGAGCACGGCAAGGCGCCGGGGATCATCGCGCACCTCGGCGAGGACCGGCAGCCATGGCTGATGCGCGCGTCCCTGATGACGGCCGACCCCGGCCCGCTGCTGCTGCTGCAGCTGGCGCCCGCGTCCGGTCGGGCGCTGCCGGAAGCGGCTGAAGCCGTTCCCTTCGAAGATCTGATCGAGCGTGGTCCGGACGGCTTTGCCGTCATCGACCGCGACGGCGTGATCCTGCGCGCGAATCGCGCGTTCCTGGAGATGGTTCAGGCGGGCTCGCGCGAAATGGTGGTGGGCCAGCGGCTCTCCCAATGGCTCGGGCGACCGGGCGCCGATCTGACCGTGCTGCTGGCCAACGTGCACCGCTATGGCGTGGTGCGGCTGTTTGCCACCACGCTCCACGGCGAGTTCGGCGGAGACACCGAGGTGGAGCTCTCCGCCGTGGGCAGCGCGGAGAACGGCGCGGAGCGCTTCGGCGTGATGTTCCGGGACGTGGGCCGGCGCCTTCCGATTCCGGCCGGCACCGGCGGGCGCATCGGCATGCTGCTGGGCGCGCTGAGCGAGCAGATCGGCAAGACCCCGCTGCGTGCCCTGGTGAAGCAGACGATCGCCGCGGTCGAGCGGCATTACGTCGAGAAGGCGCTGGAGCTCACCGGCGGCAATCGCACCGCCGCGGCCGAGCTGCTGGGCCTGAGCCGCCAAAGCCTCTACGCCAAGCTCGACCGCTACGGTCTGGGCGCCGACGGAGCCGCTCCGGCCGAGCGCCCCGAGTAATTCCCGCTGGAGTAGACTCCCCGGTGTGGCGTCCCCTTCGGTTCCCTCTGCAGCGTCGTTTTCAACGCCCGCGTTCGGCCAGGCGGACCTGTCGAACTGCGAGCGCGAGCAGATCCACCTCGCGGGTTCGATCCAGCCCCGAGGCGCGTTGCTGCTGGTGCGCGAACCCGACCTGGTGGTGGTGCAGACCAGCGCCAACGCGGCGGACTTTCTGCGCCTCGGCGAGCGTGTGCTGGGCCAGCGCCTCGACGCCCTCGAAGGCAACCTCTACGAGCGCATCCGGCCCCACCTGAAAAATCCTATCGACGACGTGCCCATCGCGGTGCGGGTGCGCATGGGCAAGCCGGCGGGGGATTTCGACGGCCTGCTGCACCGGCCGGCCGGAGGCGGCCTGATCGTCGAGCTGGAGCGGGCCGGTCCCGCGGTGGACCTCTCGCGCCACGCTGAGGGCGGGATCCAGGTGGTGGTCGAAGCCACCTCGCTGCGCGCGCTGTGCGACGAGACGGCGCGCATCTACAAAGACCTCACCGGCTACGACCGCGTCATGGTCTACCGCTTTGATGACGACGGTCACGGCGAGGTGTTCTCGGAGCGCCGCGAGCCGCAGCTGGAGCCGTTTCTGGGAAACCGCTATCCGGCCACCGACATTCCGCAGATTGCGCGGCGGCTGTACCAGCGCAACCGGGTGCGGGTGCTGGCGGACGTGGAGTACGCGCCGGTGCCGCTGACGCCGCGGATGTCGCCCCTGACCGGCGGCGACCTCGACATGTCGCTGTGCTTCCTGCGCAGCATGTCGCCGATCCACGTGCAATACCTCAAGAACATGGGTGTCAACGCCACGCTGGTGGTTTCCCTGGTCGTCGGCGGACGGCTCTGGGGCCTGGTGGCTTGCCATCACTACGCCCCGCGCTTCGTGCACTACGAGGTGCGCGCGGTGTGCGAGCTGTTAGCCGAAACCGTCGCCACCCGGATCGCGGCGCTGGAGAGCTTCGCCCAGGCGGAGGCCGAGCTCTCGGTGCGGCGGCTCGAGCAGCGCATGATCGAGGCGATTTCCCGCGACGGCGACTGGCGCTCGGCGCTGTTCGACACCTCGCAGCCGCTGCTCCAGCCGCTGGACGCCACCGGGGCGGCGCTGCTGTTCGAGGGACAGGTGCTCACCGTCGGCGACGTGCCCAGCACCCAGCGCCTGCGCGAGATCGGCGCCTGGATCGATTCCAGGCCCCACGCCGCGGTCATCTCCACGGCTTCCCTGGGCACCGACGAGCCGGCTTTCGCGCCGCTCAAGCGGGTCGCGAGCGGACTGGTGGCGACCGCGGTGTCGGATTCGCCGGGCGAATACCTCCTGTGGTTCCGGCCCGAGCGGGTGCACACCGTCACCTGGGGCGGCAACCCGTTCAAGCCCATGGCGATCGGGCAGGATCCGTCGGATCTTTCGCCGCGGCGCTCGTTTGCGCAGTGGCATCAGGTGGTGGAGGGCACCAGCGACCCGTGGACCCAGGCCGACCTCACCACCGCCCGCCTGATCGGCGAGTCGGTGGCCGATGTGGTGCTGCAGTTCCGCTCGGTGCGGATGCTGATCGCCCGCGACCAGCTCGAGCAGGTCAGCCTTCAGGTGGGTCTGTCCGAGCAGCCGGTGGTGATCGCCGACCCGGCCGGCCAGGTGGTCCTGAGCAACGGGGCGTTCGAGCGGCTGGTGGGCCGGGCGCGTCCCCGCCTGCAGTGGATCGAGGACCTGCCGCTGCTGTTTTCCGACCCCGCCGACGTGCGCCGGTGCCTGCGCGCGATGCTGCGGCAGCGGCTGCCGTGGCGCGCGGAGGTGAGCCTGGAGCTGGAGGCGGGCGGGTCGCGGCCGCTGATGGTGCGCGGCGACGCGGTGCTCGCCCCGCCCAACCGCGTGCTGGGCTTCGTCATCCTGTTCACGGACATCACCGAGCGCAAGAGTGCGGAGGCGGCGCGGCGCCGGTTCCAGGAAGGGGTGGTGGAGCGCCACCGCGTGCTCACACTGCGCCTCGATTCCGACGCTGCCCTCATTTACCGCAACCTGCTGTCGGCGGTGGTGAGCAATGCCCAGCTCGCCGCGCTCGAGATCACCGACAGCGCCGATCTGGCGCGCACGCCGGAGATGCTGGAGAGCGTGCGCGCGTCGGTGGCGCGCGCCGCGGAATTGCTGGAACACCTGGTCTGGCATGCCACCCGGGGCGGCGACGGCGAGTCCTGAGTTCCCGCGCCGTCAGCGCGCTCGAATGTCCGTCCCGGCGGGTGTCCCGCCTGCCCGCTCGCCGGCCGCCGCCTGCACCGCCTGCGAAATGTCGATGTTGAGGCGGAACGCGAGTTCCGCTTCGGCGACGACGGCGGCGAAGTCGGCGAATTCCGTTCCCGCGCGGTCCAGGGCGTCGCGGTAGTCGGCCTTGAAGCGATCGAGGTCGGGCAGTCCGGGAAACGCGTAGAACGACAGCGCGGACGCCGGCAATCCCAGCGTGCGCTCGAGCAGCGATTTCAGCACCCGGCCGCCGTTCAGGTCCCCGAGATAGCGGACGTAGGCGTGGGCCGCCAGGCGCTCGCCGCGGCCGTCGGCCGCCGCGGCGACGGCCTGGGCATAGCGCTCGCCCGCGGGCAGCAGCGGCAACGCGTCGCTCCAGTCGTGTCCGAGGAGTTCGCCCAGATCGGCCGCCAGCGCCGCCGCCCGGTACAGCGGCGCATGCGCCAGCCCGCCGATCCCCGGGGTCAGCCGGTGCGCTTCCAATCCCTGCTCCAGGTGCTGGTACGCCGGCAGCAGGTTGCGCAGGAGCAAGGCGTAGCCGTACCGCGTCGCGCGGCCCTCGAGCAGGGCGCGGATTACGCCGGTGCGCTCCGCCTGCGCGTGCAGCGCGCGCGTGCGCTGGCGCAGCGCGTTCGCGAGGCCGGTGCGGCAGTCAGCGGGCGGCGGCATGGCGGTCGGCTCCGAGCAGCATGCGCCGGATTGTCGCCCACCGCAGCCGCGCGCGGGAATCCGCCCCCTCCCGCCTCGCCGGGTCACCGCGCCACCACCGGAAAAGTCGCGGCGATGGCCCAGGCGAACGCGACCGCGGCCGCGCCCGCGCCCACCAGCGGATGGCCGGTGCGGCGGTAGGCCCAGCCGCTGAACAGGCCGTAGACGACGAAGAAGGCGAGGATCGCGGGCACGATGATCACCAGGAAGAACAGCTCGGCCAGGTTGAGCGCGATCGCCAGCGCCAGCGAGGCGAGGAACAGGGCCTTGGTGGCGGCGTACGCGCCGCGCGGCGCAAGCGCGCCGCGGGTAAGCCACTCGTCAGCGACGAAGTAGGGCAGCGTCCCCGCCAGCATGGCCAGCGCCAGCGGCGCCCGCGCGCCTACGGGCAGGAAGCTGAACGCGTAGCGGTCGGTCACCAGGCCCACGGCCAGAACGCCGTACGCCGTGACGGCGGCGGTGGCGATAACGAACGCCAGCGGGTCGCTTCGTGCCGCCGGGTCGGGTCGACGATACCAGCGCGTAGCCCAGAGCCCCGCGAGGGTCAGCACGCCATAGAGCCCGAAATGCAGCACCAGGTAGTCGCCCAGCAGCAGCGGCAGAAAGCCGCCGGGCAGCGGCCACAGCATGAGCGGGGTGAGCAGCGCCGGTGCCGCCGCCACAGGCAGCAGCCGGCGCCAGCCCATGCCGGCGCCGAACGGCTCGGAAGCTACGCGCGGCAGCAGGCG
>JBMOQX010000054.1:0-3090 GCA_049322755.1 Pseudomonadota bacterium
CGCCATTCCACGCTCGGCTACGCCTCGCCGGTGAGGTTCCTGGAGGAGTGGATCAGCACTCAGCATGAGCAGCAATTGGCGGCATGATGCCGCTGGGTTGGAAGACGAAAAACAGAGGGAACCTCACACATCAAGGTGCTCTATTTCGACCGTACGGGCCTATGCGTGTGGGCCAAGCGGCTGGAAGCCGGGCGCCACCTCTCCGACTGGAGCGGCGTGGCCACGCGCGAGATGGACTGGACGGGATTGAAGCTCTTGCTTGAAGGCATCGAGCCGAAGGCGGTGCGAAAGCGCTACCGGAGGAGCCGCGAAGCGGATGCCTCTGGTATAAGGCGCGAACGACCTCGCCCACCGATCTGCGCGCCCCGCTCAAGCGGGCTGATGCAAACGCCGAAGCCGTTCCCTTCTTCGATGAGGCGCGCGTGCCGGTGGAGGTCATCACCCTTCCCGCCCCCGAAACCGAAGGGCTTGCCCCCGAGGCGTTCGAAGTCATCGGCGAGAAGGTCAGCTTCCGGCTCGCGCAGCGCCCCGGCGCCTATGTCGTGCTCAAGTACGTGCGCCCCGTGGTCAAGCGCCGCGACACCGAGGCGCTCGTGTGCGCAAGCGCCCCCGCGAGCGTCATCGAAGGCAGCCGCGCCGATGTGAGTTTCATGGCGGGGCTGCTCGACAAGTTTGCCTCTTTTGAAAACCAGTGGGTAGTGCGCCGCCCGAGGCCGTGGGTCAAGGGCGGGCGCAGCGAGGCTGTGCGCACCCTTGACGCACGGGATCGGGAGATACGCTGCCCCGTGGCCCGATGCGGCGCTTTATCGCATCGGGCCCTGGAGACAGGGGCGGCGGTTGTGTAGCATGGGCGCCCGTTTGTACGACGCGAGGAAGCAGAAGCATGAGTGCCAAGCTGTTTGAAGCCGCCCTGGGGATAGCCGATCCGTGGTTCATCCGGGGCGTCGATTTCGATGCCGCCAAGAAGACGCTGACCATCGGCGTCGATTTCATCGCCGGCAGCCGGTTTGCTGTGCCCGGCATCGCGGGTGAGCATCCGGCGCATGACACCGTGACCAAGCGCTACCGGCACCTCAACTTCTTTCAGCACGAGTGCTATCTGGAAGTGCGCATGCCCAGAGTTCGGCTGCCCGATGGCGGTGTGCGCCTGGTCGAACCCGAGTGGGCCGGAAAGCTCGCCGGCTTCACCCTGTTGTTCGAGGCGCTGATCATCACCTTGTGCCGCGAGATGCCGTTCGCGGCGGTCGCGCGGCTGGTGAATCTGTCCTGGCATCGCGTGGCCGCCATCTGCGGGCGCTACGTCGATCTGGCGCGGGACGCTGCCGATTTCTCGGAGGTCGCCCGGCTGGCCGTGGACGAGACCTCGCGCGCCAAGGGCCATGACTACATCACCCTGTTCGCCGACGCCGACGAGCGCAAGGTGCTCTTTGTCGCCGAGGGACGCGGGGCCGATACCGTCGAAGCCTTTGCCCATGATCTGAAGGCGCATGGCGGTACGCCCGAAGCTATCGAGTCGGTCTCCATCGACATGTCGCCCGCCTTCATCAAGGGCGTCGGCGAGCATCTGCCCAATGCCCGCATCACCTTCGACAAGTTCCACGTCGTCGCCCATGCCAGTCGGGCGGTGGATAAAACGCGGCGCATCGAGCAGAAGACCGACCCGACGCTCAAGGGCCTGCGCTGGGCATTGCTCAAGGACCGAAGCACGCTCAGTCCCGGCGCGCAGGCCGACCTCGATGCCCTGGTCGCGCAATTCACCACCAAGCGCACGGCCCGCGCCTGGCTCTATCGTGAGCGGTTGCGCGCCATTCTGGAGCGCAAGCAGATCAACGTCGTGCGCGGCATGCTGGCCCAGTGGGCTACCGGCGTCCTGCGCTCGAAGGTCGAACCGATGAAGGAGGTTGCCAAACTCATCCGCAATCATATGGAGGGCATCGTCGCCTGGGCGCAGACACGCCAGACCAACGGCTTCCTCGAAGCCTTGAACGGCCTGTTCCAGGCCGCCAAGCGCAAGGCGCGGGGCTACGGCCGTTTCTCCACCATCCGCACGGTCATCTTCCTCATCGCCGGCAAGCTCGACTTCTCCAGCTTCAACCCGCATGCCGCTTAACCCACTCGAAATTCAAAAGAGCCAGCTTTATTGACGTTCCGGTAAATGCTTGGCGTTCTACAACGCCGGTTCCGCCCGCTTCCAGAACGCCTGGATCAGGGAGGGGCGGCGTTGCATGGATTTCAGGCGCCGACGCACGTAGTCGCTGACTTGATCGATCGTGGTGGTGCAGAAGTTTCATGCCCTCGGTGCCCATGGAGATGCCGTCCGAGATGGTGATGGTGCCGAACATCTGCGGCATCGCGCCGGCTTTTTTCAACGCGGCCTCGGCGTGCGCGGTGTAGATACCGGCGCAACCGCAGGTGGACTCTTTAGCGTAGCGCGGGTGCGGCGCGCTGTCCGTGCCGAGGAAGAACTTGGGATTGCCGGAGGTGGCTGCCTCCACCAGCGCCTGGCGGTGGCGCTCGCGCTTGAGATGCGGGAAACGTTCGACGATGCGCCGCAGATGCCGCTCGATGAATACCGCCTCGCGGTCGAACACATCCACCTCCGGATCCGTCACCTCGCCGTGCAGCAGCAGCGGCAAGCCGGCCTCTTCCATGGCCGCGAACACCGCGTCGCAGCGCGCGAAGTCGGTGACGCCGAAGGCAGAGTTTGTCGTCGCACCCACGAGAAAAGCTTCTCCCACCGCATGCACCAAGCCGCTCGCCTTGGCCCGCAGGATCTCCTCGGATGTGGTGTGGTCGGTGAGATAGAGCGTCATCAGCGGCTCGCAGGACAGTCCCGCCGGCAGCGCCGCCAGGATGCGGTCGCGGTAGGCACGGGCCTCCTCCACGGTGCGCACGGGCGGATCGAGATTGGGCATGATCATGGCGCGCGCAAACCGTCGCGCCGTGTCAGGGAGCACCGAAACCAGCACATCGCCGTCGCGCAGGAGCACCCCGGGCGCACGCGGCAAAACCAGGGTCAGTGGACCCGGCCAGAAAGCCTCCGCCAATTGCCAGGCTGCACGCGGACTGTTTCGTGCCCACTCGGTCAGC
>JBMOQX010000055.1:0-46307 GCA_049322755.1 Pseudomonadota bacterium
CCCAGGGCAACGCCATCGCCTACACCCTGGACGCGATGGGCAACCGCACCGCCGAGCGCGTCTACGGGGCGGGCGCGAGCCTGGTGCAGCAGCTCACCCGCGAGTACTCCAGCGTGAACCGCCTCACCAAGCTCATCGGCGGCACGAACCCCGCGGGGCAGGTGACCCAGTACGCCTACGACGCCCAGGGCAACCTGACCTCGGTCACCGATCCGCTGAACCGCGTCACCGCCAACGCCTACGACGCGCTCAACCGGCTGGTGACCGTCACCGACCCGGCCAACGGCGTGACCGCCTTCGGCTACACGCCGCTCGACCAGCTCGCCTCGGTCACCGACCCGCGCAACCTCGTCACCCGCTATACCCGCAACGCCCTGGACGAGCTCACGAGCCAGCTCTCCCCCGACACCGGCACCACCACGAACACCTTCGACGCCGCCGGCAACGTCCTCGCCTCCACCGACGCCCGCGGAGTCGTGACCTCCGCCACCTACGATGCGCTGAACCGCGTGACCTCGCAGACCTTCACGCCCCCGGGCGGCTCCGGGATTGCCCCGGTCGCGATCGGCTACGGCTACGATGGGGGCGCCACCGGCAACGGGCGGCTCACGAGCGTCGCCGACCCCTCGGGCTCGATCACCTTCACCTACGATGCCCACGGGCGCCTGACCCAGGACGCGCGGGTCATCGGCGGGATCGCCTACCCCACCGCCTACCGCTATAACAGCGCCGGCCGGCGCGACCGCATCACCTACCCCTCGGGCACGGTCGTCGACTTCTCCTTCGACGCCCTGGGGCGCATTGCCGGCATCACCGCCACCCCCGCGGCGGGCAGCGCGAGCACGATCCTGACCGGCGCCGCCTACCACCCCTTCGGGGCGCTCAAGGACTTCACCCACGGCCACGGCGCCGCCTACAGCCGCAGCTTCGACCTCGACGGCCGCATCAGCGCCCACACCCTGGGCGCGGGCACGCGCACGATCACCTGGGACGAGGCTTCCCGCCTCAGCGCCTTCGCCGGCCCCAGCCCCGGGCTCGACCAGACGATGGGCTACGACGCGCTCGACCGGCTGACCGATTGGGTATCGAGTGTGTCCAGCCAGCGCTACAGCTACGACGCCAGCGGCAACCGCACCCGGTTGACCCTCGGAGCGAACAGCTACCCCTATACGGTGAGCACAACGAGCAACCGCCTCACCCACACCGCCGGCCCCGGCGGATCAAAAACCTTCGGCTTCGACGCGGCGGGCCACACCACTGCCGCCGGGACGCTCGCCTTCGCCTACGACGCCCGGGGACGGATGATCCAGGCCGTGAACGGGAGCCTGACCGCCACCTACCAGCTCAACGCCCTCGGCCAGCGGGTCGTGAAAACCCTCTCCCCCGGCGCCACCACCCACTTCCACTACGACGCCGAGGGCCACCTCATCGCCGAGTCCGACGCCGCCGGCGCCGTGCAGCGGGAGTACCTCTGGCTCGGGGATACGCCCGTGGCGCTCATCACCCACCCCGACCAGGCGGTCTACTTCCTCCAGCCCGATCACCTCAACACCCCGCGGGTCGTCACCAACGCGGCCAACGCGATCGTGTGGCGCTGGGATTCCGATCCCTTCGGCGTCACCCCGCCCGACCCGGACCCGGACGGGGACTCGAATCAATTTGTCTTCAACCTGCGCTTGCCCGGCCAGTACTACGACAAGGAGACAAACACCCATTACAACATGATGCGGGACTACGATCCCGGAATCGGCCGTTACATTCAACCCGAGCCGCTCGGCCTTGCTGGTGACATCAACCTCTATCGGTACGCCCGCAGTAATCCGCTTACGTATTACGATCCGGACGGCGCGCAGGCGATTCCCATGCCAGGGCTTCCGCCCATAGGCATTCCTTCACCGTGGAATCCGAAGCCTCGGAAGTCGGACAATATTTTCGATCCGCCGGCTAAACCAACCGGTTTACCCTGGCCTCTATCGTTGTTAATACCGAAGAGCGATCTCGATAAGTGTAAAGACGAGTGTGATGACGTGCTTCAACGTGAGGAAGCCGACTGCGAGTGGCGTTATAAAATGGGCGGACGCAGAGATCGCGAGGGCGTGCGTTCGTGCCTGCAGATGGCGCGTGATCGCTGGGTGCAGTGCTATCGGAAATGCGAGGACGAAAACAGATGCCGATAACCGAAAAAGCTGGGCTGTTCATCAGCTTTGACAAATCTGCTCAGAATCTCATCGTCACAGAACGAAGAGTATCTGATACTGGCCAGGTTGTTGATCATCCGGTGTTGGAGTTCTCGTTAGCTGATAACGCCAATGCCGATCCACAGGTAGTCGAACAAACGTTAGGGCAGTTGATGCTCTACTCACTTGAAAAGCTGACACCGGGCGGCTTGGGATTTGGCAGTTACGCAGACTTGCTTGATCGAATCAGCGATGAGAACTTCGAAGTCTTCTGCCACGATCTTGACTTGAATAAGCCCGAGGACCAGTATGATTTCGCGACGATGCTGTTCTCGCGTGGTCGAAGGAAAGAGTCGTGGGAAATGGTAGAGCGCGCAATCGAACTGTTTGAGAAGGCTGCGGCGAGTGGCCATGACGAAGCCAAGCGCTTTCTTGCCGAAGATCTGCCCATAGTCCGCCCTCGTTTAGAGGAAAAATTAAAGCGTCATTAGCGTAAAGCGGTCTTCGTTGCGGCACGCTGCAGATACAACGATAAATGCTGTCACCGACGCCTAGCCTTGCGCGGGGCGTTGTTGTGTCAGCCAACAATTTGGCCGATCGCGTTCCTGAGGGCTTGCTGCTCTTCCTTCTTGAGCTGCCCGAGCCGGCGGATCACGAGCGCCTGTTCGATCGTGGTGATGACCGGTTTCACGACTGAGGGCTTGATGAGGCCGGCGCCCTTCCAGTCCTTGACCTGGACCTCGCCGATCGCGCCGGCGGGCCGCGCTTGGCTCGTGGCCATGATCAGCACGTCACGCCGCGCTGTACGTGCATGGGGTCTACGTGCATGGGGTCAGGCCTTGTCTTTTGCCTGAGTTAAGACTATCGGTTTCCTGCATGAGTCGCCTGGTCGCTCACGCAGAGCAGGCAAAAAGCAAGGCCTGACCCCATGTGTGTGTGTGTGTGTGCGAGGCCTGACCCCATGTGTGTGCGCCTACCAACGCGCCTGGGTTTGGATTTGGCTGGCCGGGATTCGGAGCACCACCCCGATGAGAAAACTCGCAATACGAAATGTGTTGGCGCTCGGGGTGATGACTGCTCTTGGTGCCATCTACTTTGCGCAGTTCGCTAACAAGGTGCCGCAAGAGTGGATGCTGGTGGTGAACTTCATTGTAGTGCCCATGATAATGGGCGCCCTTGCGTACGCGATATTCTCAGGTAAATCATTTGTTCGGCTGGCGTTTGTCAGCGCGATTCCGATCCTCTCGATTCTCCTTGCTGGCGGAGATCCCGCGAAACCGGGGTTGGAGTTGGTATTGATTGGCCCGCTCTTGATCGTGTTCTGGATTGGTGCCGGGGCTTCTTTCGCTCTCCGTTGGTTCCTTGGTGCGCGGCGTAAAGGGGACAGAGAAAATTAGGGTCTTCAGGAAGTCGTGTGGGTAAATTGAGGGGTAAATCGTGTGCAGTCACGGCAATATGGGGTCCAACACGGGGTCTCCAACACGGGGTCTCCAACACGGGGTCACAACACGCACAACACGGGGTCACGCACAACACGCACAACACGCACAACACGCACACGCACAACACGCACAACACGGCACAACACGGGGTCAGGCCTTGCCTTTTGCCTAATAGGTGTGGGGTCAGGCCTTGTCTTTTGCCCCCTCCCGGCGTAGCGTGCCTTCATGGCCCGTCCGCTGCGCATCGAGTTCCCCGGTGCCGTCTATCACGTGACCGCTCGGGGTGACCGGCGCGAGCCGATCTTTGTCGATGACGAGGACCGGCTCACTTTGCTGGAAGTCGTCGCGCAGGCGCTCGCGCGCTTCGATGCCCAGGCGCTGTCTTACTGCCTGATGGGCAATCATTACCACTTCGTGTTGCATACCCGGCAAGGTAATCTTTCGCTTTTGATGCGCCATATCAACGGGGTCTATACGCAACGCTTCAATCGCCGGCACGCCAAAGTCGGGCATTTGTTCCAAGGACGCTTCAAGGCGATTCTGGTAGACCGGGACGCCTACCTGTTGGAAGTGTGCCGCTACGTGGACCTGAACCCGGTGCGTGCGAGGATGGTGAGCAAGCCGGGGGCGTGGGGGTGGTCGAGCTACCGGGCGCATGTGGGACTGGCCCCGGTACCGGCGTGGCTGGACACCGAGGGTTTGCATGGCTATCTGTTGGGCCGACTGCCTCGCAGCGCGGCCGATCGTGGGCGCGCGGCCGGTCGCTATGAACGACTGGTTGCCTCCGCACCCGATGCAAGCCTGTGGGACAGCGCGCTTCGCCAGCAGATTTTTCTGGGCAACGAGGCTTTTGCCGCGCGCATGCAGGCGCTGGCCGAACCGCGAAACAGCACCGATAAGGACATCCCCAAGATCCAGCGTTGCAAGGCGCGAACCCTCTCGCAGTGGCTGGCCAGTTGCCCTACACGCGAAGAGGCACTCTACAAAGCTCACACGCAGAGCGCCTTGACCATGAGCGCCATCGCCCGCGAATTAGGGCTGTCGGTTTCCCGTGTGAGCCGCCTGATCGCTCGCGTAGAGCAGGCAAAAGGCAAGGCCTGACCCCGGGTTGCCGGGTTGCCCAGGTCGGGAACTCGAAAATTCCCGCGCTGATCAAAGGCAGTGAGAAGGCACCTCGGATGACCCGAGGCCGGTCGGCGGGTCGCGCAGGTTGGCCGGCGTACGTCTGCTCATTCCCCGTAACGCCGGCCAGCGGCCTGCGGTTTCGCCCTCGGGTTACGCGGTGTCCGCGTCAACAAGGAGGTGAGACTTATGGCAATGAAGGTCAAGCACTGGCAGGACCCGCTGAGCCTCATCCTCGGTTTGTGGCTGCTGGCCTCGCCCTGGATCATGCAGTATTCGGGCGAGACCAACCCGATGTGGAACGCGCTCGTCGTCGGCGTCGTCGTCGCCGCGGTCGCGTTCTATGCCCTGTTCCGGGTCATGGCCTGGCAGGAATGGGTGAACGCCGCCCTCGGGATCTGGCTGGTGGTGTCGCCCTGGGTCCTGGGCTTCGCCGGGGTCACGGCGGCGATGTGGAACGCCGTGATTGTGGGCGCGGTGATCACGGTGCTCGCGGTCTGGACCCTGGGCACCGACCGGGATATCGGTGGCTGGTGGAGCCACGCCACGTGATGTCCGCGCGGGGCGTGTCGGGGACGCGACGCGCCCCGCGTTTCACGTTTCAAACGAGATCAGCTCGGCTCACGTTCACCCCGATGCACACGGGGGCGGGCTGATTCGATCGTGTTCAAGCGACTCGGGACACTAGCTCCCCGTCTGCTCCCGCACCCGGCGCAGGACGCTCTCGTGGTCGCCGTCGCCGAAGCACTCGTCCATCAGCTTCGCGAACGACGGGCCGCTCCAGGGGCCGATATCGACGCCCACCACGCCGCGCTCGGCGAGGAAACGGGTCATGAAGCCGGTGGGATCGTCGGCGCGCGGGCGCACCCAGAAGTGCTGCGTCAACCCGCGGCGGATCGCTTCCGCCATCGCCTCGCCCGCGTCCGCTTCGCCGCGCGGCCGGCGCGCCTCGTCCGACTCCACCGCCACGTGCCGCAGCGCCAGCCAGCGCAGCACGTTGATGTCGGTCATCGACAGGCCGATGAACACGCAGTGGCTATCGTGCAGTGCCGCGCCCATGGTGAGGTTGGCGAGCGACATCGCGTTCATGGTGGACGACCAGTACTGGCGGTCGGTGAACACCAGCATGTGCTCGTAACTGGCGGGACCGGGGTCGCGCGGCAGGTAGCCGTGCAGGTGGTAGACGGGGATCTCGCCCGCGGCGCAGTGGGTGAGCGGCGACTGGCCGGCCTGGGCGATGCGGCGCACGGGCGCGGCGCCGCCGGCGACGCTGGCGGTGGCGCGCTCCAGCAGGTCGTCGGCGTTGAAGGTGACGACCCGTGCGACGCGCCGGCGGCGGCGATCGGCTTCGCGCACCAGCAGCCGCGCCACCACCGCGAGGCTGGTGTCGGAGCGCGCGAAGTCCTCGGTCTCCAGCGAGACGGCGCGGCTGTAGAGGCCCTCGCGCAGCAGGGCGGAGAACGCGTGCGGGCCGATGGCGGACTCCGCCATCTCGAACACGATGGGCAGGAACTGCGGCAGCAGCCGCGGCGACTCCTCGGGCTGCGTGACCCAGGGGGACGGCTGGCCGGGGAACGTGAGGTCCCACACGCGGCGGCCGAGCTCTTCCCACCCCGGCACGCCGTAGGGGCGCGAGACGCCCGCGCCCAGCACCAGCGTCACCTGGCCGCAGCGGGCAGCCTCGATCAGCCGCCCCCGGGCGGCGGCGTTGGCGCTGGACGGATGGTCCAGCAACGCAGCGGTCATAAAGCATCCTCCTGATGGCGCGGACCCGCAGATATCTTGCGCGGGCCGCATTGCAGGAGAAAGTCTACTCCGGAATCGGGCACGGGCGTTGCTCACCGACGGTCGATGCCTTGCCGCTTCCCGGCCGATGAAATACCTCGTCCTTCTCCTGGTACCGGCGCTGTCGGTGGCTTTCTGGCGCGTGTGGATGCGCGCGCACCGTCGCCAAGTTCGTCGACGCGTTCGAAGTCTGCGTGCTGGAGCGCATCGACCCCAAGGCGCCCGCGCGGCTGCCGCTGCTGTTTGCTGTGGACTGGAGGCTGGACATCGGCGACGGCTTCCGCTATGCGCTCGACCGCAAGCCCGGGACCGGCACCTGCTGCGCTTCGCACATCGGCTGCGGCTCGGGCGGCGGCAGCGGGGGCGGCGGCAGCGGGGACGGCGGCAGCGGTGACGGCGGCAGCGACGAGGGTCCGCTTCATCGTCCTGACATCCGACTTCACTACGCTGAATTCGATCAAACCCGGGGAGACCATCGCATGGACGCCATCGATCAGGCGCAGGACGAAATCGAAGCGGCGATTCTGGAGTCGCTGTCGAAGCGCCGCGCGGCGCCGGACGCCACAGCCACGGGGCGCTGCCTGAACTGCGACGCGCCGGTGGGGCGCGACCAGCGCTGGTGCGACGCCGAGTGCCGCGACGAGTGGCTGGAGGCCAACGCTGGGGGATGACCGCCGCGGGGCATTCGCTTTCCTGCAACATGCCGGCGTTAGCCTGACGCTCCTGGATCGACGCACCGAAGGAGCAGGCGATGATCGGAGAGCTTTGGGACGGCCCCCAACACGAGCGTCCGGACGACGAGCTGGACGAGGAAGCCGAGGCTTTCGACGAGGAGCCCGAGCCCGACGACGAGCTCGAGACCTGGAAGATGATCCGTCGTTACGCGCCTGGCGACGGCGAGCTGGGCGGGGCGTTCTAGCCGTCTCCGGCGGAACCGGCGCCGGCTACCTGGCCGCGCTCTTCACGTTGCCCAGCGTGGTCTCGCTTCCGTCAATGGAATGTGGAGGAGCGGCACTTTGCGCAGAGGCCGACCCCAGCATTTGAGCGCCCTGCATCGCCCGAGCCGCCCGCGGCGGGTGATCAAAACGTGAGCTGGGCCGACCCGCTCACGACGTTTGCGTCGTAATCGAGGATCTGAAAATCGGTGCGACGGCGGTCGCGCCGGTAGGACACGGAGAACTGCAAGTTGTCGACGGGCGCGTAGTTCGCGCTCAGCTCCAGCACGCGGTAGCGCTCGTCGATCGGCGACAGGTCCCGGTCCCGCTCCCGGTACTCCGCGAACGCGCTGAGCGAAATCTTCGGCGTCATGTTCCAGCGTGGCTCCACCGAGACGCCCTGCACCAGCGCGCCGTTGCCGAGCGCGTCTTCCAGGTACTCGAACTGGCGGCGCGCGACGAACGAGATGGAGGTCTTGCCGGTGGGGACCCAGTCCCACACCATGCGGCCGGTGACGCCGCCGAAGTCGTTGCCCGGAAACTCGCGCTCGGTGTAGCCGACGCGGCCGGCAAGCCGCGACGCGCCGGTCGCTCTCCAGTCGACCCGCAGATCGAAATCCGTCTGGTCGAAGCTGGACGGGCCGATCCCGGGAATATCCGGGCGATCGGGGTATTCCACGTCGGTAAAGCGCACGAAGAAGCCGAAGCTGTTGAGTTGCGGCGAGATGCGCTCGACACCCAAGTCGTAGATGGTGTCCTCGCGGTTGGATCTGACGAAGGCGCTGTTGCCCAGCGTGTGGTACTCCAGCGCCCCTTTCACCCGCAGGTTGGCCGAAAGCTCGTACTGGGGCCGGAAGTAGTGGCGCTCCTGGGTGCGGATGTTCTTCTGCGGCTGCAGCTGATCCGCGAAATTCGACAGCGCCCGGTCGCGGTCGTAGCCGAGTCGCCCGCTCCAGAGATTGCCCACCTGCCATGCCCAGTAGGTGTCGATGGCGGGCGCGCCGAAGTCCAGCTGATTGAAGTGATTGTAGTCGTTCTGGTAGTACGCGAGGTTGGCGTAGATACGCTGGCGGCTGACGGGCTTGTCGACGATGATCCCGGCGCCATAGCGCAGGATCTGGTCGCCGCGGCGCACGGTGCCGTCGTCGGCCGGCGCGCTGGCGCCGTCGGGCAGGCGCAGCAGGTTGTCGTCGTAGGTGTAGCCGAGAAACGCGTACGGGGTGAACTCGTCGCCGGGTTTCGCCGCGGCGATTGATGCGACGAGCAGGAGCGCTGCAGCCGAGGGAACGAATGGCGGCCGGCCCGGCCCGCCGGTAAGAATCTCAAATTTCAACTGAAGCCCTGGTCAGTCGGAGCGTCTTGGACGAAGCCCCCATCATTCGCGTTCGCGTGCAGCGAAGCTTCGGGATAGTTTATCCCAACCTTTTGAACTTTCATGCGCTGGATTGTCAACGGGGAATCGCGCTGCAACCACTCTGTTCCGTTATTAACGGGGGCTGTCGGGTGAGCAGGCTGCGCCGCGAAGCGCAACCCCGGGGGAAAATGACAGCGCATATCTTGTATCATCCTAAGGAATAGCGCAGATAGCCATCGCGGTCGACTCGGCCCCTGAGCCGCGCCCCTGTCAATGGCAAACAAGGCGTTCAAGGCTTACGGAGATTCCTGCGCCCGGAGATCCCAGTATGATCCACCTTTACCCCGTTGTTCTTTCCGGCGGCGCCGGCACCCGCCTGTGGCCGTTGTCACGGGAAGCGCTTCCCAAGCAGTTTCTTCATCTGACCTCCGAGCGCAGCCTGCTGCAGGATACGCTGCTGCGGTTGCAGGGGCTCGATGGGCTGCGTGCACCGGTAGTCGTGGCCAACAACGAGCACCGCTTCATGGCCGCGGAGCATCTTCGGGGCATCGGCGTGACGCCCGCTGCGCTGTTGCTGGAGCCGTGTGCGCGCAATACGGCGGCGGCGATCGCCGCCGCCGCGCTGTGGCTGCAGGCGCAGGATCCCGAGGCGGCCATGCTGGTTTTGCCGGCGGACCACCACATTCCCGACGCCGCGGCCCTGCGCGCGGCAGTCACGTCAGCCCTGCCGGCGGCGGAGGCCGGAATGCTGGTCACGTTCGGCGTCGTGCCGCGCTGGGCCGAGACCGGCTATGGCTACATCGAGCGCGGCACTCCGCTGGCGGAAGCGCGGGGCGTGTTCCGGGTTGCCCGCTTCCTTGAAAAGCCGAACGAGGAGACTGCAAGGCGATTCGCTGCCTCAGGCGATCACTTCTGGAACAGCGGCATGTTCCTGTTCCAGGCCAAGAGCTTTCTCGCCGAGCTGGAACGCCTGCAACCGGCGGTCGTGACGGCCACCGAGGCCGCGCTGGCCGGCGCCAAGCGGGATTTGGACTTTCTGCGCCTGGACGCGGCCGCGTTCGCTCAAAACCCATCGATCTCGGTGGACTACGCGGTAATGGAACACACCGACGCGGCGGCGGTGCTGCCCGTCGCTTTCGCGTGGACGGACTTGGGGTCGTGGAAGGCGTTGTGGGAGGTCGGCGAGAAGGATGCCAGCGGCAACGTTGCTCGCGGCGACGTCAAGGTGGACGGTGCTCGCGATTGTTACATTTTCTCCGAGCGCCGGCTGGTGGCCGCCCTCGGCGTGAAGGATCTGGTGATCGTGGAAACCGCCGACGCCGTATTGGTGGCCCATCGCGAGGAAGCCCAGCGTGTCCGGCAGCTGGTCGAGGACCTCCGCAACGGCCATCGCAACGAGCACCTGATCCATACGCGGGTTTACCGGCCTTGGGGTTCGTATGAAGGTATCGACAACGGCCAGCGGTTCCAGGTGAAACGCATCACCGTGAATCCGGGTCAAAAGTTGTCGCTCCAGATGCATCATCACCGCGCCGAGCATTGGGTGGTGGTGGTG
The DNA here is from genome assembly GCA_049322755.1 of Pseudomonadota bacterium. Classification (GTDB taxonomy): domain Bacteria; phylum Pseudomonadota; class Gammaproteobacteria; order Burkholderiales; family UBA6910; genus DATIUV01. Next base: position 10,371 of record JBMOQX010000055.1, read on the forward strand.
GGCACTGCCAAGGTGATTCGCGGAGATGAGACCATCATGCTCTCCGAGAATCAGTCTACCTACATTCCGCTGGGAACCCCGCATCGGTTGGAAAACCCCGGCAAGATTCCCCTGCAGATCGTCGAGGTGCAGTCTGGCGCTTACCTGGGAGAGGACGACATCGTGCGCTTCGAAGACGCCTACGCCCGCGCCGACAAGCCGGGTTGATCCGCACCCAACCGACCTTTGGGGAAGCGGACGAATGCGTTTTGAGATTCAGCATGTCACCGAGTACACGTATGCGCGCAACGTGGTGCTTGCGCCGCACACGTTCCGGCTGCGACCGCGCGTGGACGGGTCTCAGATGATCCGCCGGTTCGAATTGAAGATCGTTCCGGAACCGGCGGGCGCCTCCGAGTTTCTTGACGTTGAAGGCAACGTGGCAACGCGGGCCTGGTTCATTGATGGCGGCAGGACGTTCCGGGTTGCCGCGTTCATGGAGGTGGAAACGCTGCGGACCAATCCGTTCGACTACCTCCCTGCCTTCGACGGCTGGGAGATGTACCCGCCCGCGCTCAAGCACCGGCTGGGCCCTTATCTGGAGGCAGCCGGGAGCGCCGGCGTCGCCGAGCTGACGCGCTCGCTCCGTGAACGCGCCGACGATCCGCTGGCGTTCCTCAACGCGTTGAACCTCCACATTCATGGGAATTTCGAACGCGAAATCCGGGAGCTCGGCGCGCCGCAGACCGCCGACGAGACGCTGGCCCGGGGCAAGGGCGCGTGCCGCGACCTCGCGGTGCTTTTCATCGACGCGTGCCGGCTGCAGGGCCTCGCCGCGCGCTTCGTCAGCGGCTATCAGCGCGGCGATGAGGAGCGCGAGCGCCGCTACATGCATGCCTGGCCGGAGGTCTATCTGCCCGGCGGCGGCTGGCGCGGCTTCGACCCGAGCCACGGACTGGCAGTGGCGGACGGCCATGTCGCCGTCGCCGGCGGCGCCGCGTACGAGCACGCGGCCCCCATCGACGGCGCCTATTTCGGCGACGCCGCCTCGACGCTGCAGACGCAGCTGCAGATCAGCGTCCGGTGAAATCCTCCGCGCCGGGACCTGGGTCGGAGGGGCGTGCCCCACGCGGCGATGCAGGACCTTGCACCGGTTTGCTGTTCCGCGCGGGGGTCCCGTAACAACGGCAACAGCGCCGCAATTGCCGCGCCCGTTGCCTTCAGGCGCGGACCTAGGGCCGGCCGGTGGAGCCTTTCAGATCGTCGCCGTGACGAGGTGGCTGCGTGCCGGTTCCGGCCTTGCCCTCACCGCCGGCCGCCCCACCGGGTAATACTCCAGCCCGTAGCGCTGCAGCACCTCGGGCTCGTAGAGGTTGCGCCCGTCGAACACCACCTGCCTCTTGAGCGTGTCGCGGATGCGCTCGAAATCCGGGCTGCGGAACTCCTTCCACTCGGTGACGATTACCAGCGCGTCGGCGCCGTCCAGCGCCGCCATCGCGGTGGCCGAGTAGTCGATGCCAGTCTCGTCGCCGAACACCCGCTTCGCCTCGTCCACCGCCGCCGGATCGTAGGCGCACACGGTCGCGCCCTGGCCCAGCAGACCCTTGATGATCGAGCGGCTGGGCGCCTCGCGCATGTCGTCGGTGTTGGGCTTGAACGACAGGCCCCACACCGCGAAGCGCATGCCCGCGAGGTTCTCGCCGAAGCGGGTGGTGATCTTGTCGAGCAGCTTCACCTTCTGCAGCTCGTTGACGTGCTCCACCGCGTTGAGGATCGTCAGCCCCAGCCCCTGCTCCCGCGCGGTGCGCACCAGCGCCTTGATGTCCTTGGGAAAGCACGAGCCCCCGTAGCCGCACCCAGCATAAAGGAAGTCGAAGCCGATGCGCCGGTCCGAGCCGATGCCCTTCCTCACGTCCTCGATGTCGGCGCCCAGCTTCTCGGCCAGGTTGGCCAGCTCGTTCATGAACGAGATGCGCGTGGCCAGCATGGCGTTGGCCGCGTACTTGGCGAGCTCCGCGGAGCGCACGTCCATCACCAGGATGCGGTCGCGGTTGCGCAGGATGGGGTTGTAGATCTCGCGCAGCAGCTGCTCGGCGTGCGTGTCATCGACCCCCACCACCACCCGGTCGGGGCGCATGAAGTCCTCCACCGCCGCGCCCTCCTTGAGGAACTCGGGATTGGAGGCCACGCCGTAGTCGATCTTCACGCTGCGCCGGGCCAGCTCCTCGCCGATCACGCGCTTGACCTTCGCCGCGGTGCCCACGGGCACCGTGGACTTGTCGATCACCAGGCGATAGTCGGTCATGTAGCGGCCGATGTTGCGCGCGGCCTCCAGGACGTAGCGCAGGTCCGCCGAGCCGTCCTCGTCGGGCGGCGTGGCCACGGCGATGAACTGGGCCACGCCATGGCGGGTAGCCTCCTCGGGGTCGGTGGTGAAGCGCAGGCGCCCGGCGGCGGCGTTGCGCCGGACGATGCCCTCCAGCCCCGGCTCGTAGATGGGAATCTCCCCCTGCTTCAGCCGCTCGACCTTGTCCGCATCGATGTCCAGGCACACCACGTCGTTGCCGTGGTCCGCTAGGCACGCCCCGGCCACCAGGCCGACGTAGCCGGTGCCGATGACGGAAATGCGCATCGCGCCTCCCCTGCCAAGGTTTGGCGCGGAGACTACGCCGCTAGATTGACTGTCCGGTGTCGGAAAGTTTAAGAGATTGCGACAGCCTCAACCGCCCGCCGGCTTCCGTTCCCGCGCCCAGGCGTGGCGGATGCCGGTGCTCTTCCGGCGCAGGGGCCGCCCTGACACCCCGGAACGGACCCGCCAGTCGCCTTTGACGTGTGCATATAATGTATGTATCATTGATTAGTGCAGTTCGAGTTCGACCCGTCCAGGGCGGTCAACAACGTTCGCAAGCACGGCGTGTCGTTCGCCGACGCCGAGGGTGTCTTTTTCGATCCCCCGGCACTGCATATTCCGGATCCCGAAGCGGCCGCGGAGGAGCGGTTCGTGGCGATTGGCCTCGGTAGCGCCGGGGACCTCCTGGTCGTGGTCTACACCCTGCACGGCGATCGGAGCCGGCCGATTTCCGCCCGTAGAGCAACCGGGCGCGAGCGAAAGAGCTATGAAGGCTGAGTACGATTTCTCCAAAGGCAGGCGCGGCGCGGTCGCCGCCGAGAAGGGAAAAACCCGCATCACGATCTATATCGACAATACGGTCCTCGATGCTTTCCGTGCGCGGGCGGAAGCGGCCGGTGTCGGCTACCAGACCATGATGAACGAGGCGCTGAAGCAGTTTCTCGGCACGTCCGAGCCGCCGCTCACCGAAAAGCGTCTGCGCTACATTCTTCGCGAGGAACTTGCGCCCTACACCGTCCAGCCGCCGGACAAGCCGCGCAAGAAAACCGCGGGACGTTGAAACCCCTTGGGCGACCGGACCGTCATTCCGGCGAACGCCGGGATCCAGGAATGATTGCCTTGCATCAGCTCATGCCCACCTGCTTCCGCTCCCACGCCCACGCGTGGCGGATGATGGTTTCCAGCTCCGCGTAGGCCGGCCTCCAGCCGAGATCGCGCTTCGCGCGCGCCGAATTCGCCACCAGGCGCGCGGGGTCGCCCGGGCGCCGCGGGCCGCCGCGTACTTCAAAGTCGACGCCCGTCACGCGCCGGGCCGCATCCACCACTTGCTGCACCGAGAACCCTTCGCCATTGCCCAGGTTGTAGGCGGCACTCGCCGCGCCGTCCACCAGTCGCTGCAACGCCAGCAGGTGCGCCTCGCACAGATCCACCACGTGGACGTAGTCGCGGATACAGGTCCCGTCCGGCGTGTCGTAGTCACGCCCGTTCACCTGAATGTAGCCGCGCCGCCCGGACGCCGCCTGCAGGATCAGCGGAATCAGGTGCGTCTCCGGCTCGTGCCGCTCGCCGATGCGCGCTCCGGGATCGGCGCCGGCGGCGTTGAAATAGCGCAGGCAGGTCGATCTCAGCCCGTACGCGCGGTCGTAGTCGCCGAGGACCTGTTCCACCATCCACTTGCTGCGCCCGTAGGGATTCACCGGGTCCTTGGGATGATCCTCGTCGATCGGCACCCGCCGCGGCTCGCCGAAGATCGCCGCCGTGGAGGAGAAGATGAATCGCTTCACTCCGTGCGCAACCATCGCATCGAGCAGGTTCAGCGTGTTGGCGACGTTGTTGCGGTAATAAAGCGCCGGCTTCTGCACCGACTCGCCCACCTGGATACTGGAGGCGAAGTGCATCACCGCATCGATGCGCCGCGCCGAGAACAGCACTTCCAGCACCCGCGGATCTGCCAGGTCCCCTTCCACCAGATCGCCCGCGGTGACGGCGTCCCGAAAGCCGCTGGATAGATTGTCCAGGGTGACGACGTTGTACCCGCGCGCGGCGAGCAGCTGCACCATGTGGGAGCCGATATAGCCGGCCCCGCCCACCACCAGCACCGTGAGCCCCAACGCCGGCACGCGGTCAGCCACCCGTGGCCGCCATGTCCTCGGCGCACAGCGCCAGCGCCTCTTCCCACGGCGGAAGCCGCACGCCGAACGTCTCATACGCCTTGTTGCAGTCGAGCACCGAGTTGACCGGTCGCCGGGCCGGCGTCGGATAGTCCGCGGTGGTGATTGGCGTTACCGGCACCTTGCGCGCGCCGGGCACGCGCTCGACGATTGCGCGCGCGAACCCGCACCAGGAAGTCTGCCCGGCGCAGGTCAGGTGATAGACACCGGAGCGCTCCCGGATCCATCCAGCGTCACCGTTGCGCAGAATCCCGCTCTGGGCCACCACCGCAGCGGTGGCCTCCGCCAGCATTCGCGCCCAGGTGGGCGTGCCGACTTGATCGTCCACTACCCGCAGTTCATCGCGTTCCTTGGAGAGTCGCCGCATGGTCAAAAGGAAGTTCTTGCCGCGCCCGGCGTAAATCCACTCCGTTCGGAAAATCAGGTGCGCCGCCCCCGATGCCGCCACGAATCGCTCCCCCTCCAGCTTGGAGCGTCCGTAGGCGCCGAGCGGATTGGTCTGGTCGACTTCTGTGTACGCGCCCGCCTTGGTGCCGTCAAAGACGTAATCGGTGGAGTAATGAATCAGCGCTGCGCCAACGCGCTTGCACTCCTCTGCCAGAACGCCGGGAGCGATCGCGTTGACCGCCCGCGCCGTCTCCTGCGCCGTCTCGGCGGCATCGACGGCGGTGTATGCGGCCGGATTGACCACCAGCGCGGGCTTCCATTCCGTCATCAGGTCGCGGATGGATTCCGGTTTCAAAAAATCCATCTGTTCCCGCTCGAAAGCAAGCACTTCGCCACCCGCCGCGAGGGCGCGGCGCAATTCCCACCCCAACTGTCCGGTAGCCCCGGTAATCAAGACCGGTTTCATGCCGCGACTCCCGCGCGTCCCGCTCAAAGCGGCGCCCTCCCGTGCACCGCCCGAGGGAGAATCATCAGAATCCCGCTTGAAACCGTCCGGCAGGGCCGCGGCGAATCGTCAGGCCGACCCACGCCGCAGCACGCCGCCTGCCCGCCGGGAAAGGAACCGCCCGGGGTTATGCCTCACCACTTTTCTCGTCGGGAGGAGGAGACCGACACGAAAGCGCCAATCAGAAGAGCCGCTCCCGCACGTACAGGACGTCATCCGGGCGTACGGGATCGTTGAGATTGGCCTCATATTCCTGCACCAGGCCCTGCGGGTTGCGCCGGGTGAGGCGCAGGCCCTTGTCGGTGCCGCGCAGGGTGGGACCGCCGCCGAGCGAGAGCGCCTGCATCACGGTCATGTTGCGCTCGATGCGGTAGGCGCCGGGACGCTGCACTTCGCCGTAGATATAGAACACCGGCGCGCGCGGCACGTAGATGATGTCGCCGTTGCGCAGCACCAGGTTCGACTTCATGTTCTTGTCGACGAACATCGCGTTCAGATTCACCGTGATCTGCTCGTTGGTGCCGTCCGCAGTGCGGGTGATCACCACCTCGTCCGCCCCGCCATTGGCGATGCCGCCGGCGGCGGCGAGCATGTCGGCGAGCGTGACGCTCGCTTCCTCGATGGGGAAGCGCCCGGGGCGGTTGACGTAGCCCAGCACCGACACCTGCTTGCTCTTGAACTGCACCACCAGCAGGTTCACCTGCGGGTTGTTGACGAATCCGCCCTTCGCGAGCGCCTCAGCGATGCGCGCCTGCGCCTGCGCAACCGTCAGCCCGCCCACCGTCACCGCGCCCACCAGCGGGAAGCTGATGTTGCCGTTCTCGGCCACGCGCGTTTCCGTGAGCATGTCCGGGTTCTGGAACACGCTGATGCGCACCACGTCGCCGGCGCCGAGCACGTAACCGGGCTCCTGCGAGTTGGCCGGAAACGGGGCCAGCAAGGCGATGAACGCCAGCGCCGCGCCTGCCCGCAACACGTTGCGGGCCGTGCGCATCAGCCAGTTTGTCAAACCGAAAGCGACACCCACGCCTCTGAGTTCCCTGCCTGGACTTTGATCCGAGTCATATTTTATGCCGGATTAGCCTTCTTCGAGGGCGCTTTCGCCGGCGATGGCGTCTTGTCTATGCGAAAGTCCAGGGACGGCACCGCTCGCGCCCGGACCGCCGGCGCTGCGCGGTTTTCGCCCCGCGAACAGCGGGGAGCGGCCGCAGGATTTGACTTCGTGGCCGACTCGACGAGGCAGGCGACGTCGATCACGCCCAAGCCGAAGAAGCGCCCGACATAAGCCGGGCGCGCCTTCGGGTTCGGATCAGAGCCCGCCGATCACGCCGCCGTCTTCGCGGGTGATGACGACCGTGGCCGAGCGCGGGCGCCCGCCGACCGGGCCGTCGGGCCAGGAGCTCACTTCGGTGGGGCTGGTGACCCAGTCCTCGCCGGGATGCTGCAGGTTGACGAACATGGTCTTGCCGTCCGGCGTGGTGTCCACGCCGGTCACTTCGCAGCCCGGGACCGCCGTGAGGAAGCGCCGCGTCTCCTTGGTCAGCGGATCGGCGCAGAGCATCTGGTTCAGGCCGATGTTGCGGTTGGTGCCGCCGGGCGCATAGCTGGACGGGCTGGTGTCCGCGTCGGTCTGGATCCACAGCCGGCCGCTCTTGTCAAAGTACACGCAGTCCGGGCTGTTGTAGAGGTCCCCGACGATGTTGCCCTGCTCGTTGGGATTGGCCCGGGCGGGATCGCCCGCGAAGGCGAAGATCTCCCAGGTGAAGGTGGTGGCGGTGTGGTCGTTGCCGGCCTCGACCCAGCGGATAATGTGGCCGTAGGTATTGGGGCCCCGCGGATTCGCTTCGTCCACCGGCGGGTTTGAGCCCGTACCGCGGCGGCTGTTGTTGGTCATTGCCGCGTACACCGCCTTCGAGAACGGGTTGATGGTGATCCACTCCGGGCGGTCCATCCTGGTGGCGCCCACGGCGTCGGCCGCCTGCCGGGTCCGGATGCAGATCTCCGCCTGGGTCCAGCCGGCCAGCACCGGGTTGTTCGGCGAGAGCTCCAGCCAGACGCCGGTGCCCTGGGCGTCGCCCGGGGTCGCGTCGTCGTTGAATTTGGCGACGTAGAGCGTACCCTCGTCCAGCAGGTCCATGTTGGCGAAGCGATTGCGCGGGTTGAACGTGCCCTTGGTGACGAACTTGTAGACGTAGTCGAAACGCTCGTCGTCGCCGGTGTAGCACACCACGTGGCCGTTGTCGGCAACGATAAACTCGGCGTTCTCGTGCTTCACGCGGCCGAGCGCGGTGCGCTTCTTCGGCGTCGAGCGCGGGTTGTAGGGATCGATTTCCACCAGGTAGCCGAAGCGGTGGATCTCGTTCGGGTTCTTGACGACGTCGAAGCGCTCGTCGTGGGGATACCAGCCGTAGCCGAAGCCCGTCGCGGAGACTCCGTAGCGCGCCTGGTCGGGCGTGCGCACCCACGAGGCGTCGGCGGTGCCGAAGTAGCCGTTCCAGTTTTCCTCGCAGGTGACATAGGTTTTCCACGGCGTGCGGCCCGACCCGCAGTTGTTCAGCGTGCCCAGCACCACGGTGCCGGTCGGGTCGGCGGCGGTCTGCAGCAGCGGGTGGCCGGCGGCCGGACCGGTAATGGTCATCGGCGTCTGGCCCGTAATTCGGCGCGCGAACGGCGACGGACGCTTCACCTCCCACTTGCCGGTGCGAGGATGCTTCCGAACCTCGATGATGGAAACGCCGTGGGCGTTGAGTGCCTTGCGCACCTTGTCGAGGTTGAAGTTGGCGGTGCCGTCGGTGAACAGCAGGCCCTGATCGACGTACTCGTGGTTGATGCACAGCAGACCGCGACGATTGGCCAACCCCGGCGGGTTGCCCGGGAACGGGAAGAACCACATGCCGTCGTGGTGTGCGCCGCACTGCAGCGCCTGCTCGTCCGCGGTGTTGCTGGCGTCGGAGGCCCAGGCCGGCTGGCCGGGCGGCAGACCCACAGCGCCGATGGGGTCGCCCCAGGCGAGCAGCACTTCATACTTGTAACCCGGGGGCAGGCGGATGTCATCCGCCAGCCCGCCGGGGAAATTGACCAGGCTGTTGGCGGAAATACCGTCGAAGCCGATGCCGCCGAAGTCGGGACGTGCGGGAATCGGCGCGGCGCCCGCTTCGCGCACCGTGCCGAGCCCGGGCACACCGAGGAAGGCGACGGCGGCGGCACCGAGGCCGCCCTTCAGGATCCGGCGGCGCATCAGGTTGAATTCGACGATGTCGCCGAAGTACGGGTTGCTGGTGGGGTTGCTGCCCTTGACGTCGTCTTCGTCACGCATCGGGAAAAGCTCCTCGCTTGTACGGGTCGGTGGTGAAACCGCGACAGGATCGCGACAGGTGGCGAGATCGATTGGGACTCGCCATGGACAGGGACTCTAACGGTCCACTGTTACATGGCTCACCGGTGCAAACGGCGCGGAGGTGGACCGATCGGACCATGGACAGACAACAAACGGCGGCAAACCGCCGGGCGCCCACCGCGCCCGGGTCGAAGCGTACCCAAGCACGGGCCGGCGCGCCGCCCGCTTCCTGCCCGATTCTGCCTACCCCCGCTTCATCGCCGGGTCATATTGGATTGCTATCTTCTGCACCACTCGCGGCCTTGGCCCTCCTCCTCCCCCTCCCTCCAGGCCGGCGCCGCGGGCAACTCGCCGCGCGACCCCCAGCGGTCGCGCGTCTTTTTTTGGGACGGTTCATGGAATGGTTATTCCGCCCGGCGGTTGACGCAGCCGGCGACAACCCGAAGCGGCACGAGCGGGCGGAGTACAACCTGCCTCCCGATCCGGGTTGCGCGGAGGAAGGTCCACGCCTGCACGATGCGCCCGCCGCCGGCACCAACGAGGCAACCGCCACGCGCAGCGCCGGCGTGGCTTGAACCGCTCCCCGCGAGCAGGCTGTTCCAAAAAAAAAGGGGGCTTGCGCCCCCTCCCAAGACCTCCCCCTCCGTTATTCGTCGCCAGCGGGCGCGTCGCATCGCCAGCAACCCAAACCCCAGCACCCTGGCCCAGGTGCCGCGCTCCGGGACCGGCTGCACGATCTTGATCCGGAACGTGAGGCTGGAATTGCTCGGCGCCCCGCACCGGAGGTGACGCCGCCGCCCATGATATTGGTGATGGTCACTTTGAAGTGGATCGCGCGATCCGCAGCGCAAGTCCCGCTTTGATCGTAAGAGACTCCCGAGAACAAGCGATTGCCCGTCGCGAACTGTTGTGTCGCTGGCAGCCCGGCTGTCTTCGGCGGAAGACCCGCGGCTTTCCGGCCCCGCCTCGCGACGGGTGTGGCTTTTTCAGCGTGTGTGCTTTTGTTCAGGCCATCATCGAAAGCGGTGCAACTTCCGAAAGATCCCCAAGCTGGCCCGGTGGGAGTGTGTCCCTCGAACTCGAGGTACACGCTCGACAATCTAATTCAGGCCGGGGAAAAAATCTACCATTCCGATAGGTTCCAGAGCCGCAGAAATGTAAATGTTGGCAAACTCTGGACCGTAATTTTCCAGTTCTTTCAGTCTGTTAAGCTTTACTGCCGTATTGTTGGGCACCGTGTTTACCGGGCTTTACATGGCCCTATAGGCCTCGCGGCCGGAATCGGCGGTCCTGGCTCTCGCCTGAACTCTACCGGTCCGGTCGAAACCGCCGTGAAAAATGTGCTAAGTTTTTCCAGGCCTGTCCCCGACCGGATTTCACCCATGCCCAGGACCGCACTCGCCGTATTCGCCGCGCTCGCCGCGCTCATGGCACCGGCGCGGGCGACCGGTGAACTGCCTCGGTCGAAGGCGCAAGCGACACCGGTCAGCCCGGTGGAGCGCGAGTACTCGAAGCGCTGGGACGACACCGTCCACGGTCAGATGCTGCGGCGGATCCTGCCGCCGGGACCGAACCCAGAGAACCTGCCCGAGCCCCGCTCCGACGGCGCGCGGCTGCTGGCCAAGTACTGCGTGCAATGCCACCATCTGCCCAGCCCGGCGATGCACACGCCGGAGAACTGGCCGCGCATCTTCGACCGGATGGTCTGGCGCATGGAGGGCAAGGGCAACATGGGCACGCTGATGAAGGACCTGATGTCCGGCGTGCAGGCGCCATCGACGGACGAGAAGCAGGTGCTGGTGGCTTACCTGAAAGCGTACGGCCAGCCCGCCATCGACCCGAAGCAGTATCCCGACCTGGATTCCCCCGAAGGCCAGGCGTTCGAGCACGCTTGCTCCCAGTGCCACGAGCCACCCGACCCCAAGCGCTTCACCGCCACCGAGTGGCGGCCGGTGGTGGAGCGCATGCAGCGGCACCTGGCGTGGCACGGGGTGATCGTCGGCGGCGTGCACGCGCCGAAGAACCGCATCTCGCTGGACGTCGACAGCATCCTTAGCTACCTCACCCGCCACAGCCGCGGCCGCTGAACGGCGGGGCGGCCGCTCACGGGCGGGCGCACCCCCCGTTCGCCAGCAGGAAGTCCGCAAACGCCGCCTCGGGCATTGGCCGGGCGATGTGGTAGCCCTGGGCCTCGTGGCAGCCGCGCTCGCGCAGGAACGCCTGCTGGTCCTCGGTTTCGACTCCCTCCGCCACCACCCGCAGCCGTAGCTGGGCCGCCATCGACAGGATGGCGGTGACGATGGCGACGTCGTCGTCACCCGTGGTGATGCCATCGACGAACGAGCGGTCGATCTTCAGTCGGTCCAGCGGGAAGCGCTTGAGATAGGCAAGCGACGAGTAACCGGTGCCGAAGTCGTCGATGGCGATCGTGATCCCCACCTCTTTCAGCGCGCGCAGGCCGGTGGCGGTGCGCTCGGCGTCCTTCATGACCACGCTTTCGGTGACCTCCAGCTCGAGCCGCTCCGGCGGCAGGCCGCTCCTCACCAGCGCCTGACGCACGGTTTCCAGGATGTTGCCCTGCCAGAACTGCCGTGCCGACGCGTTCACGGCCACGCGCGGCGCGGCGTCCAGCTGGTCCATCCAGCGGCGCGCGTCGGCGCAGGCGCGTTGCAAGACGAACTCACCGATGGGCAAGATGAGCCCGGTCTCCTCCGCCAGCGGAATGAACTCCGCCGGCGGCACCAGTCCGCGCTCCGGCCGCCGCCAGCGCACCAGCGCCTCGGCGCTGACCACGCGCCCGCTGCGCAGATCGATGATCGGCTGGTAGTGCACCTCGAACTCGCCCGCCTCCAGGCCGCGGCGAATCTCGGTCTCGGTCTGCAGGCGCCGCAGCGCCGTGGCGTTCAGCGCGGGGGTGAAGAAGTGATACGCGTTGCCCTGCTCCTTGGCGCGGTACATGGCGGCGTCGGCGTTCTTGAGCAGGGTGCCGTACTCGCCGCCGTCGGCCGGGTAAACGGTGATGCCGATGGAGGCGGTGGCGAAGATTTCGTGGCCGCCGAGCCGGAAGGGCGCGGAGAAGGCGCGCAAAATCTTGTCCGCAACGATCGACGCGTCACTGGCCGTCGCCAGCCGCGTGAGCAGCACGCCGTACTCGTCGCCGCCGAGCCGGGCCACGGTGTCGCCAGAGCGCACGCACGCCTGCAGGCGGGTGCCGATCTGCTGCAGCAGCCGGTCGCCGGCGCCGTGGCCGAGCGAGTCGTTGACGCCCTTGAAGCGGTCCAGGTCCAGGAACAGCAACCCCATGTGCTCCCCGGAGCGCTTCGCCGCGGTAAGCGCCTGGGTCACACGGTCGGCGAACAGCGTCCGGTTGGGGAGATCGGTCACGGGGTCGTAGAACGCCAACCGCTCCACCAGCGCCTGGGCCGCCTTGTGCCCGCTGATGTCCTCAGCGACGGCGACGTAATTGGTCACCCGGCCGTCCTCGTCGCGGATCGGCGAGATGGTGAGCATGCACCAGCCGAGATCGCCGCTCCGGGTGCGGTTGCGCACTTCGCCGTGCCACTCGCCGCCCCGGCGCACAACGTCCCACATCTCGTCGTAGAGCTGCCGCGACGGCCCACGCGCGGTGAGAAAGCGGGCGCTGCGGCCGACGGCCCGGCGGGCGCTGAAGCCTGTCATCTGCTCGAACTTGGGATTGACATACTCGATCACGCCGCCGGCGTCGGTGATGAAGATGACGTTGCCGCTCTGCTCCACCGCGCGGGAAAGCTGGCGCATGGCGGTAATGCCACGCTTGCGCTGCTGCTCGCGGTCGTATGCGTCCAGCGCGAAGGAGATGTCGGAGGCCATTTCGTTCAGCAGGTCGCGCACCTCGCTCTCGACGAAGAAACCGTGGCGGCCGGTGTAAAGCGTGAAGCAGCCGACCACGCGGCCGCCGCGGCGCAGGGGCAGCGACGCGCCTCCGAGCAGGCCGTGGGCCACCGCGCCCGACTCGAAAGGATTTGCCGAGGCGCCGTCGAACTCCATCGTCACCACTTGGCCCTCCCGCAGCGCCGCGCCGCTCGGCCCCCGCCCGCCGGCCGCGGCGGGATCCACGGTGATGCCGAGGCCCTGAAGATAGTCGGCTCCCGCGCCGGCGTGCGTCACCGGGACGACCGCCTGCCCGTCGCCGGATATGAGTCCGACCCACGCCAGTTTCGCCTGGCCCTCAGCTACCGCGATGCGGCAGATCTCGGTGAACAGCGTGTCGGGATCGGGATCGCGCAAGATCAGCTGGTTGACCTGGGACAGCACGCGGTAGAAGCGGCTCAGATCCCGGATCCGCGTCTCGGCGGCGATGCGCTCGGTGGCGTCGCGCTTCACCGCCGCGAAGCCCAGCAGACACCCGGCGGGATCGCGCACCGGGAAGATCGAGGCATCCTCGTGCAGCAGGCTGCCATCCTTGCGCCGGTTGACGAGGTGCCCGCTCCAGACCTCCCCCCGGTTCAGGGTGTCCCACAGCGCACGGTAGAACTCCGGCGTCTGCAGCCCGCTCTTGAGGATGTTGGGGTTTCGCCCCAGGACCTCTGCCTCGGAATAGCCGGTTGCCTCCTGGAAATGGCGGTTGACGTAGGTGATGTTCCCGTCGGGATCGGTGAGCACCACCGATGCCCCGGCCTGCTCCACCACCGTCGCCAGGCGGACGATGGTCTGACGCCCGCGCCGGATTTCCGACAGGTCCCGGGAGTTGACCACCAGCTGCGGCCGGCCCTCGCTGTCGTTCACCAGGCGGCCCGTGGCCTCCATCACCCGCCAGTCGCCCGACGCATGGCGCAACCGCGTCTCCACCGAGTACAGCTCGCCGGGATGGGCGACGGCCTCCTCGATGGTCTGCAGCACCCGGGAGGCGTCGTCCGGGTGCACGAACTCCAGCACCCGGCGCCCCAGGAAGAACGCGCGGTCGTATCCGAGGCGGCTGCGGATGTTGGGGCTCACGTAGGTGACGTGACCGGCGGCATCCAGGGTGGCGATGATGTCGCCCGATTGCTCGATCAGGTGGCGGTAGAAGGCGCGCTGGGCGTCGCGCCGGCGATATTCCCGGCCCAGGACCGCATAGAGCGCGGCGGCGGACGCGGCGACGAAGCCGAGGCCTTTCCAGGTCTGCAGCGACGTGAGGGCGGCGGGTCCCATCCCCGCCGCCAGCAGCAGGCGGTCCGAGAGCAGGATCCAGCAGCCGGCAGCCACGGCGTAGCCGATCGCGACCCACAGCGGGAACGACGCCCCCGGCTGGCCGCTGCGCGGGCGGTCGCCGCCGGCGGGCGACGGCCCGGCGTCTTCCGCCAGCGCCGCCGCCACGCCAACCGCTCCCTCGCTTGCCCTCCCGGAACTCTCGACCGCCATCTGCCGCCCAAACGCCCCCATTGTTATTAACGGGCGATGCAATATGCATGCCACATCACCTCTTCGCGCGCCACCGGCAGCTTAACGACGCCCCCGGGAATCGCGCCGGTCCCGGGTTCGTGATTAAGATGCCGACTTGTCGGCCGTGTGCTGCCGTGGAGATTGCCCATGCTCGCGATGCGTCTCAACCGCCCCGGTCAGCCCCTCGCCGCCGTACACTTGCCCCGCCCCGCGCCCGGGCCCGGCCAGGTGCTGGTGCGGGTCCACGCCTGCGGCGTCTGCCGCACCGATCTGCACGTGGTCGACGGCGAACTCCCCGGACCCAAGCTGCCCATCGTTCCCGGCCACGAGATCATCGGCCGCGTCGCGGCGCTGGGACCGGGTGTGGATCGCTTCCGCGAGGGCGAGCGGGTCGGCGTGCCCTGGCTCGGCTACACCTGCGGCGAGTGCCGCTATTGCCGCACCGGCCGCGAGAACCTCTGCGCGAACGCGCGCTTCACCGGCTACCAGATCGACGGCGGCTACGCGGAATACACCCTCGCCGACGCGCGGTACTGTTTTCCGATCCAGGACGATTACAGCGACGTCGAGGCGGCGCCGCTGCTGTGCGCCGGACTGATCGGCCATCGCTCGCTCTCGATGGCTGGCGATGCCCGGCGGCTGGGCATCTACGGTTTCGGCGCCGCGGCCCACATCGTCGCGCAGGTCGCGCGCTGGCAGGGTCGCGAGGTCTACGCTTTCACCCGGCCCGGCGACGCCGAGGCCCAGGCGTTCGCCCGGACGCTGGGTGCGGTCTGGGCGGGCGATTCGGACCAGAAGCCCCCGGAGCCGCTGGACGCCGCCATCGTGTTCGCCCCGGTGGGCGCGCTGGTGCCGGCCGCACTGCGCGCGGTCGGCAAGGGCGGCATCGTGGTCTGCGGCGGCATCCACATGAGCGACATCCCGGCCTTTCCCTACGCCATTCTCTGGGGCGAAAGGCGCATCCAGTCGGTGGCCAACCTCACCCGCCGCGACGGCGAGGAGTTCCTGGCCCTGGCGCCCCGGGTGCCGGTGCGCACCGAAACCGTCCCGATGCCGCTGGAGCAAGCCAACGAAGCGCTGGCCCGACTCCGGGAGGGGCGCCTGCAGGGCGCAGCAGTCCTGACCACATCGGCGATTGATAGTAAGCACTAACAGTCTCTGATTTCACGAGTCATTTTCCATGCGCAACGCCCGTTTTGGTGCGTCGCACAAAAAATTTCTTGACTTTCGGTCCGGCACCCTTACAATGTGATTGTGCAGCGCAGCAATGTGCCTTGCCAAACCCTTATCGAACCGATTCGTTTATTGTTTTTAAAGGAGTTAATTATGGTCAACATCGCTGAAAAAGTCGCCGCCTACAATCGCGCGAACCTGGAAACCGTCCTTCAGGCCGTCAACATCGCCCTCGGCGGTGCCGAGCGCCTGATGGAACTGCAACTGGCCGCCGCCAAGGCGATAGTGGCCGACGGCGCCCGCACCGCGAAGGCGCTGACCGAAGTGAAAGACGCCAAGGAACTGGTGGCGGTTCCGGGCTTCGCGGTCGAGCCGCAAGCCGAGAAGGCGATGGCTTTCGCCCGCAACGTGTACGAAGTCACCGTCAAGACCCAGGCCGATTTCGCCAAGCTGCTGGAAGAGCGTGCCGCCGAACTGAACCAGGAGACCATCGCGACCCTGGAGCAGGTGGCGAAGACCGCCCCGGCCGGCGCCGGCGCCGACGCCGTCGTGGCCGCGATGAAGCAGGCCGTTGCCGCTTCCTCGTCCGCCTACGACACCATGTCGAAAGCGGCCAAGCAGGTCGCGGAGATGACCGAAGCCAACGTGACGGCCATCACCGCCAAGACCACCGGCGCGAAAAGGAAGGCCGCGTAACAGCGTCCTGACGCAGCAGCACAACGCCGAAAAGGCCCTCCGCAGGACACCGCGGGGGGTTTTTTCATTTTGCCGCGCCGGCGTCAACGAGCGCGGCGGCGGCGCGTTCTTGCTCTCGCGCGCAGTTCGCGCGTTTCCCAACGCTAAAGGAGAATCACTCATGTTTGAAGTTCGCCGTATTGCCGCGGCCCTCGCAATCGCGCTGGCCCCCGCTTTCGCACTGGCCCAGGCCACCCCCGCGACGCCGGCGACGCCGTCCGCCCCGGCGATGCAGCAGGAGCAGATGCGCGAGCAGAAGATGGAGCAGAAGCAGGAATACAAGGCCGACCAGACCCAGGCCAAGGAGAAGAAAGCCAAGAAAGAGAAGAAGGCCGCCAAGGAGAAGAAAGCCAAGAAGAGCACCCAGCCGCCGGCCGAGCCCAAGAGCTGAAGCCGCGCCTTCGTCAGCAATTCGCAATCGCGGACAGCCGGCACGAGCCGGCTGTCTGTTTTTGCACGCCCGAAACACCGAGCCTAGAATACGGCGTCATGACGATGATCCGCGCGTTCATTCGGCGCTTCGGCCTCGCGGCCATCACGGCGGCATTCGGGCTCGCCGCCGGTGCCGGGGCCACGACGGTGGAGGTCATCGGCCTCGGCGCCGGCAAGGTGGAGGTCATCGTCAACGGCACCGACGTGCGCACGCTGCGGCCGGGGCAGGCGTCGCCGGAAGGCGTGCGGGTGCTGTCGATCGCCGGCGACCGGGCGGTGCTGGAGATCGACGGCGAGCGCCAGGAACTCGCCCTCGGCCAGACCAACGTCGGTTCCGTGGCGCTGACCGCCGACCGCCAGGGTCATTTCTTCGCCACGGCGTACATCAACGGACTGCCGGTCAAGGCGCTGGTGGATACCGGCGCCACGGTGGTGTCGATGGGCGTTCGGGAAGCCGACCAGCTGGGCCTCGCCTACCGCAGCGGGCGCCAGGTCCCCTTGCGCACCGCCGGCGGCGATGTCGCCGGCTGGGTGGTGACGCTGCCGTCGGTGCGCATCGGCAGCATCGTGGTCTCGAACGTGGAGGCCGTGGTCAATCCCGGACAGTCGCTGGGCTTCATCCTGCTGGGCGGCTCGTTCCTCAACCGGCTGGCGATGCAGCGCACCGGCGAGACGCTCTACCTCCTGCCCGGGAACTGAAGGCTACGCCGGCACCTTCATTCCCTTCTGCACCGCGGGCCGCGCCCCCAGTTCGTCGAACCAGCGCTTGACGTTGGGAAATTCACCCAAGTTCACCTGCTGCCATTCGTGCCGCGCCACCCACGGATACGTGGCGATGTCGGCAATCGTGTACTGGCCAGCGGCGAGATAGGGCGCTGCGCCGAGCCGCGAGTTCAGCACGCCGTAGAGCCGGCGGGTTTCCTTGGAGTAGCGCCCGATGGCGTAAGGAACCTTCTCCGGCGCAAATCGCAGGAAGTGGTGCGCCTGGCCGAAGAACGGGCCCACGCCGCCCATCTGGAACATCAGCCACTCCAGCGTCTCGTAGCGCGCCCGCGGCGGCGACGGGAGCAGCTTTCCGGCCTTCTCCGCCAGGTAGATCAGAATCGCCCCGGACTCGAACACCGTGATGGGCTTGCCGTCGGGGCCTTCGGTATCGACGATCGCCGGAATCTTGCTGTTGGGGTTGATGGCGACGAATTCGGGCCGGTACTGACCGCCCTTGCCGATGTCGACCGGATGCACGGTGTAGGGGAGCGCCAGTTCTTCCAGCATGATGGAAATCTTGCGGCCGTTGGGCGTGCTCCAGGTGTACAGGTCGATCATCGATGTCCTCTCGGTTGAATGGCTTTCTGACGGTCGCGGCGACCGTCGGTTTCCTTACGCCCGCGGGAAGCTCCGGGCGCCGGGGAAATGCCGTACGATGGCGCCTTCCGTTTCCGCAAGGAATCGACGATGCTCAAGTGGCTGCTCACGCTGATCGTCCTGCTGATCGCGCTCGGACTCGCGCAGCCGCTGCTGCGCCGCCTGGGCCTGGGCCGGCTGCCCGGCGACGTCCAGGTGAAGCGCGGGCGCGAGCAGTATTACTTTCCGATCGCGTCCACGGTGGTGCTGTCGCTGGTGCTGACGCTGCTACTGCTCTGGCTCACCTGACCCGACGGCGTCGAACCGCGCCCTGATGGCCGCGATGCGCGCCTGGCGCACGCGCGCGGCAATGGCCGCGGTGTCCGCCGCCCCCCGGGCCAGCGCGCCGGCGTCCACCGACGCCGCCGCATCCAGCGCCGCCAGCAGCCGCGCGCGCGGCGGATAGGGGCGCTCGGCGTAACCGGGGCGGCCGTGGAAGTCCGCGGCGCAGGCGTCCAGGAACTGCCGGAAGCGCTCCGGGCGACGCAGCGCGTCGGTGCCGTGCAGCAGATCCAGCACGGTCGCCGCCCGCAGCTCCAGCGCGCGGTGCACGTCGCCGTGATAGCGCGCGGTGATGCGCGCCAGGTCGCGGCACGCGGTGGGGGCGCGCACGCGCTCCGACAAGTTCTCCACCAGTTCCACGCTCTTCCGCTCGTGGCCGTGATGCCGCGGCCAGTCTTCCTTCGGCGTCGCCGCCTTGCCCAGGTCGTGGGTGAGCGCGGCGAAGCGCACCGGCAGCGGATGGCCCTCCCGCGCGCAGTAATCGATCACCATCATGGTGTGCAGCCCGGTGTCCACCTCGGGATGGGGCTCCGGCGGCTGCGGCACGCCGAACAGAGCGTCGATTTCGGGCAGCACGCGGGCGAGCGCGCCGCACTCGCGCAGCACGTAGAACATGCGCGAGGGCCTGTCTTCCATCAGCCCCCGCGACAGCTCCTGCCAGACGCGCTCCGCCACCAAGTGCTCCACCTCGCCGGTGTGCACCATCTCGCGCATCAGGGCCATGGTTTCCGGCGCCACCTGGAAGCCGAAGCGCGCGGCGAAGCGCGCCACCCGCAGGATGCGCACCGGGTCCTCGACGAAGGCTGGGCCGACGTGGCGCAGGATGCCGCGCTCCAGGTCCTCGACGCCGCCGAAGGGGTCGATGACGTTGCCGTGCTCATCCAGGGCGATGGCGTTGATGGTGAGGTCGCGCCGCACCAGGTCTTCCCGCAGCGTCACCTCGCGCGAGGCGAAGATCTCGAAGCCCTTGTAGCCGCGCGCCACCTTGCGCTCGGTGCGCGCCAGCGCGTACTCCTCCTTGGTTTCGGGGTGAAGGAACACCGGGAAGTCCTTGCCCACCGGCTTGAAGCCGAGGCGCTCCATCTCCTCCGGCGTGCTGCCAACCACCACGTAGTCGTGGTCCTTGACCGGCAGGCCCAGCAGTTCGTCCCGGACCGAGCCGCCCACTCGATAGACCTTCACGGAAGATTCAGCCCCGCCGAGCGCGGAACCGGCGCCTCAGCGCCCGGCGCGGTCGCGGAACTCCTTGTAGCGCGCCCGCGGCGTCAGGCCGCCCAGGTATTCGGGTACCACCGCCTCGATGGCGGTGGGCTGGAAGCCGAACACCGCGGGAAAATCGCAGCCGCAGACGCTGTCGATCTTCATCGAGTAGTAATTGTCGCGGGTCATCACCTTCACCGGCGAGAACTCCATCATCCACGCCTGCAGGTAGGAAAGCCGGTCGTTGAGGCCGATGACGGGCCGCGGCTTGCCGATGACGCGGCCGACGTACTCCACCAGCTCGCGCAGGGTGTACACCTTGGGCCCGCACAGGTCGTAGGACTGCCCGAACGTGCGCGAATCGGTCAGGCAGCCCGTGAACGCCTGCGCCACGTCCTCCACCCAGACCGGCTGGAAGCGCGCGTTGGGGCACGCCAGCGGCAGCACCGGGGCCAGCTTGAGCGTGGTTGCGAACATGTTGAGGAAGCTGTCGCCGCGGCCGAAGATGACCGACGGCCGGAAAATGGTCCAATCGAGCTGGCTGGCCCGCACCAGCTTCTCGGCTTCGCCCTTGGAGCGCAGGTACGCGCTGGGCCCGTCCGGACTCGCGTTGAGGGCGCTCATGTGGACGTAGCGCCGCACGCCGTTGCGCTGGCAGGCCTCGATCACCTTGCGCGGCAGCTCGGTGTGGACACGCTCGAAGCCGCCGCCCTTGCCGGCGTGCAGGATCCCCACGAGATGGATCACCGCGTCGCAGCCGGCCACCACCCGGTCCAGCGTCGCCGGATCGTGGACATCGGCGTCCATCACGTCCGCCGTCGGCAGCAGGATAAGTTCGTCCTTGACGCTCTCGCGATGGCGTGTGGGCACGCGCACCCGCACGCGCTCGCCCGCCAGGCGATGCACGATGTGGCGGCCGACGAAGCCGCTGCCCCCGATGACGCAAACCGTTTCGAGCTTCATGGCGTTATGGACCGATCGGGCGGCGCCGGGGGATGCCGGCGCCACAGGGTAAGCGAAACAACCGGATTTTAACCCACCGCCCGCCGCCCGGCGGCGGTCACGGCTCGTCGCTTTCGACCTTGTCGTCCCTCGGCTTTGCCGGGACGGTGCCGAGCCGCGTGGTGATGGACCCCCAGGGACGCCCGAGAATGCCCGCGTAGTACTCGGCATTGCTCATCACCTTTTTCACGTAATCCCGGGTCTCGTTGAACGGGATGGTCTCCGCGTAGATTGCCCCTTCCAGCGGCCGCTCGTCGCGCCAGCGCTGGGCGCGCCGCGGACCGGCGTTGTAGGCCGCCGACGCCAGCACCGGACTGCCGTCCAGCCTGTCGTGCACGTGCTTGAGGTAATAGGTGCCCAGCGCCAGATTGGTCTCCACCTCGTTCACCATCGAGCTGCGGTACGAGGTCATGCCCATCTTCTTCGCCACCCAGCGCGCGGTCCCTGGCATCAGCTGCATCAGCCCGCTGGCGCCGGCGCTGGAGCGCGCGTCCACCATGAAGCGGCTTTCCTGGCGGATCAGGCCCAGCACCCAGGCGTCGTCCAGCGCCATGTCGCGCGCCGCCGCCTGCAGCTGCTCACGGTACGGCGCCAGGTAACGCAGCCGGAAGTCGTGCAGCTCGCGGGTGCGCTCGGCGGTGAAGATGGCCCGATCCCAGAGCTGGTGCCGCCGCGCCAGCTCGGCTGCCGCCAGCAGCCGGCGGTCGTCGAAGTCGCGAACGGTGTAGTTCCACTCGCGGATGCCTTCCCAGCGCAACGCCAGGTCGAACAGCTTGAGCGCCCGCTGGATCCCGGGCTCCCGAGCGATCGCCGCGACTTCCGCGGCGCCGGGCTGGAAATCGACCTCCGGCGCGGCGGCGATGCTGCCCAGCGCGTCGGTGGCGAGCTGTCCATAGAAATGGTGTTCCCGCGACAGCTCCACCAGCATCAGGGGCACCTCGCCAGCCTCGCCCTGGGCTTTCAGCGCCCGCGCCTTCCAGTAGCGCCACGCGGGATCCTTCTGCCGCGCGGGGGACATGGCGTCGATGGCGGCCAGCACCGCGCCCCAGTTCTCCCCGCGCAAAGCGGCGCGCGCCTTCCATTCCAGCGCGTCGTCGTCGCCCGCCAGGTCGCCGGCCTTCGCATACCACTCCAGCGCCTGGGGCTGGTGGTAGAGCGCGGCGTAATAGGCCAGCCGCTGCCACGCGAAGCGCCGGTCGGCCTCCGGAAACGCCGGCTCCAGTTTCGCCCAGTACCCGGCGGCATGCTCCGGATTCACCCGGGCCAGGCGCTGCAGCGCGTACAGCGTCACTTCGCGCTCGGCCCGGCGAGTGGTCTTGCGGCCCAGGGTCTTAACGTGACTCTCGGGATTGCGCGCGGCCGCTTTGAGCGCCTTATCCGTAATCGCCTCGGACTTGGGCAGGTAGGCGCCCACGGCGCCGGCCAGCGACGTCTTGCCCGCCGACAGCGCCAGGCGCACGCGCGCCCAGATGTCGTCCCGCGTCAGGATGCCGCCCGAGACCATGCCCTCGAACACCGTGACGCACGCATCGGGCATTTCCCGGGCGGTGAACCAGATGGGCCTGGCGTCCTTCAGCGCCGCGTAGCCTTCCTTCAGCATCGCCGCCTGCAGCGCGTAGCAGCGGATGTCCATGGCATCGCCCTGGTAGCGGGCGTACTCCTCGCGGAACTGCGGCCATTCGCTCGCCTCGCCCAGGATGCGCAGCCAGTCGGCGCGGGCTTGCTCTTCCAGCACCGTGCCCTGGTGCCGGGCGAGGAACGCGCGCACCTCCGCCGGCGTCGCCTGGGCCATGGACAGGCGCAGGCGGTAATACTCGACGTAGGGGTAAAGGACATGGTCGCGCAATTTCGGCGCCACCGCATCCAGCTTGTCGCGGCTGCCGAGACGGAACGCCTCGCGCGCCGCCAGGAAGTCGTCGTCGGCGCCGGCGGCCAGCGCCGGCGGCGCGGCGAGAACGCACAGGATGAATGCGAGAGCGAAGGCGCGGATCATTTTTTCCAGCTTAGCACGCGCGCACGACGGTTTCGTGGCGCAACCCCGGGCGTTTGAGTCGCGCTCAGGGCCGCTTGTTCCGCGACGCCGCGCTCTTGGCTCCGTCCAGATCCAGCGGCGCCGGGGCGCCGGCGAAGATGCGCTCGATGATGGCGGTCTCGCGGCTAACGATGGTGTCCAGGAACTCGCCGGCGCCGTTCATGCTGCGGAACGCCTCGAAGCCGCGCTCGAGGAAATCCTGCAGCTCGCCGAACCCCGCCATTTTCGCCGGCCGGCGCGCCAGCTTGAGCAGCCGCCCCAGCATCGGCCGGTGGGCCACGTCGTCCAGGTCCTCGCCCACTTGGCGGATCAGGCCCACCTGGCGCAGGCGCTCGTCGCGGTTGTCGCAGCGGCGGAAGCCCTCGACGTACTGTTCGTCGGTGATGGCGGTGGTGACCTTGAGCTCGTGGGTCAGCACCTTCCACAGCAACCGGTCCAGCTCGGCGGAGAGTACGTGCACCTCGATCGCCAGCGCGATGGTGTGCAGCGCCGCCGGCGGCAGCACCGTCACCATGGACGTGTACACGCGCTCGATCGACTCGTCGCGCTTGGCGAAGTCCTGCGGGCCGTAGATGTCGGAGAGAAAGAAGCCGGCCGCGCTGCGGTACCGCGGGCTCGCCAGCAGATCGGCGTGGGTGCGCTTCAGCCGCTCCACCTGCCATTCGCGCAGCAGCTGCATGCCCTTCTCGGCGGCCTTGTCCCGGGCGCGCTCGTCGCGCAGCGCGCGGTTGCGGTCCAGTTCCAGACGCAGGCGCCGGGCGGCGCCCTCCCGGGTGTGTTCCTCGTCCTTGGGCGCGGGGCTCATTGCATAGTTTTCTAGGTTGTGCAACCTTGCTGCGGCGCTTTAGCCTTAACGGCATGGCCCATGCTGCGGTGGCAACCGGCGGCATGATACCCGACCCGGCAACGCCCATGGCAGACCCCAGCTCCCACATTCCGGACCTCGACGCGCTGCTGGCCGCCCAGCGGCGCGCTTTCGACGCCGACCCCTATCCCGCCGCGGCGCGGCGCAGGGAGCACCTGACGGCGCTGGAGCGCGCGCTCCGCGCCCATGCCGAGGCCATCGCCCGGGCCATCGACAGCGATTTCGGCGGCCGCTCGGTGCACGAGACGCGTCTGCTGGAGCTGTTCCCCAGCCTCGAGGCGGTGCGCCACGCGCGCCGCCATCTGCGGCGCTGGATGAAGCCCGAGCGCCGCCCGGTCTCGATCTGGTTCCTGCCCGGCGCCAACCGCGTGCTGCGCCAGCCCCTGGGCGTCGCGGGCATCATCGTGCCCTGGAATTATCCGCTCTACCTGGCCATCGGCCCGCTCGCGGGCGCGCTGGCCGCCGGCAACCGGGTGATGATCAAGATGTCGGAATTCACCCCCCGCACCGGCGCCGCGGTGGCGGCGATGCTGCGCGACGCGTTTCCGGACCACCACGTGGCGGTGGTGAACGGCGGCGTCGAGGCAGCCCAGGCGTTTTCCCGCCTGCCCTTCGACCATCTGCTGTTCACCGGGTCCACCGGCGTGGGCCGCGCAGTGATGCGCGCCGCGGCCGACAGCCTCACGCCGGTGACGCTGGAGCTGGGCGGCAAGTCGCCGGCCATTGTCGCTCCGGACTTCCCGGTCGCGACCGCAGCCGAGCGCATCCTCTTCGGCAAGCTGGTGAACGCCGGCCAGACCTGCGTCGCACCCGATTACGTGCTGCTGCCCGGCGGCGCGATGGATGCTTTTCTCGCCGCCGCGCGCGAGCTGGTGGCGCGGCGCTACCCGCGCCTCGGCGACAATCCGGACTACACCGCCATCGTCAACGAACGCCAGTACGCGCGGCTGGCAGGCTACCTGGCGGAAGCCAGGACCAGCGGCGCGCGGGTCGAGGAGCTGAACCCGGCGGCCGAGACGCTCGATCCCGCCGCCCGCAAGCTGGTCCCCGCGCTGGTGCTGGACCCGCCGGCGCATCTCAAGCTGCTGCAGGAGGAGATTTTCGGGCCGATCCTGCCGCTGATTCCGTACCAGCGCTATGACGACGCCCTCGCCTGGGTGCGCGCGCGGCCACGGCCGCTGGCGCTGTACCTGTTCGACCACGACCGCGAGCGCGTCGAGCACGCGCTGACGCGCACCCACGCCGGCGGCGTGACGGTGAACGACACGCTGCTGCACGTGGGTCAGGAGGACCTGCCGTTCGGCGGCGTCGGGCCGAGCGGCATGGGCGCCTACCACGGCCGCGCCGGGTTCGAGACCTTTTCCAAGGCCAAGGGCGTGTTCCGCCGGCGCCGGATCAGCGGCTCCGACTGGCTGCAGCCGCCGTTCGGCAAATGGGTGGACCGCCTGGTGCGGCTGATGCTGCGATGAGTGGACAACATACAAGCGCGCCGGCGTTCGATTACGTCATCGTCGGCGCCGGGAGCGCGGGCTGCGTCCTGGCGAACCGGCTGTCGGCCGATCCCGCCGTCAGCGTGTGCCTGCTGGAGGCCGGGCCGCGCGACAGCAACCCGCTGATCCACATCCCCATGGGCATCCTCTGGATGATGCGCAGCCGCCGCCTCAACTGGCGCTACCACACTGCGCCGCAGCCACGGCTCGACGGACGGCGGCTGTACTGGCCCCGCGGCAAGACCCTGGGCGGGTCGAGCGCCAGCAACGCGATGTGCTACACGCGCGGCCACGCGGGCGACTACGACCGCTGGCGCGACCTCGGCAATCCGGGCTGGGGATTCGACGACGTGCTGCCGTACTTCAAGCGCGCGGAGAACCGCGAGCGCGGCGCGGACGCATTCCACGGCGCCGGCGGCCCGCTCAACGTGGCCCCGCTGCGGTCGGTGAACCCGCTGTCGCGCGCCTTCGTCGAGGCGGCCGCCGCGTGCGGCCTGCCTACGAGCGACGACTTCAGCGGCCCGGAGCAGGAAGGCTTCGGCTTCTACGAAGTCACCCAGATCGACGGCCAGCGCTGCAGCACCGCCCGCGCCTACCTGCGGCCGGCGCAGGCGCGCGCCAACCTGACCGTGCTCACCGGCGCGCTGGCGGCGCGCATCGTGTTCGACGGCCGCCGCGCCGCCGGCGTCGAGTACCTGCAGGGCGGCGAGCGCCGGCGCGTGGACGCGCGCCGGGAAGTGATCGCCAGCGGCGGCGCCATCAACTCGCCGCAACTGCTGATGCTCTCCGGGATCGGCCCGGCCGAGCAGTTGCGGGCGCTCGGCATCCCGGTGGTCCACGACGCGCGCGAAGTGGGTGCCGGGCTGCAGGACCACCTGGACGTGATGGTGGTGCACCGCTGCCGCCAGCCGGTGAGCTACGGCTTCACGCCGCGCGCCGCGATCGAGCTGCCGCGCCAGGTGCTGCGCTACTTCCGCGAGCGCCGGGGCCTGCTCACCACCAACGGTGCGGAAGCGGGCGGCTTCGCCCGCAGCCGGCCGGAGCTGGCGGCCCCCGACCTGCAGTTCCACTTCACGCCGCTGCCGCTGTCGAACCACAGTCTCGACATCGGCTTCATGCTGCGTCACGGCTACTCGCTGCACGTGTGCGACCTGCGGCCGAAGAGCCGCGGTTTCATCGCGCTGGAGAGCCCGGACCCGCGCACGCATCCGCGCATCCAGC
Organism: Pseudomonadota bacterium; assembly: GCA_049322755.1. GTDB lineage: Bacteria > Pseudomonadota > Gammaproteobacteria > Burkholderiales > UBA6910 > DATIUV01. The sequence goes on from JBMOQX010000055.1 coordinate 36,333, forward strand.
CCAACTACCTGGCGGAGCCCGAGGATCTCGAACAGCTGCTGCGGGGCCTGAAGCTGGCGCGCCGCATCCTGGCGGCGGCGCCGTTCGATCCCTACCGCGGCGAGGAGCTGCGCCCCGGCCCGGCCGCGCAGGACGACGACGCACTGCGGGCGTTCATCCGGCGCCGCGCCGAGACCATCTACCACCCGGTGGGCACGTGCCGCATGGGCAGCGACGCCCGGGCGGTGGTGGATCCGGAATTGCGGGTCAGGGGCGTGGAGGGGCTCAGGGTGGTGGACGCATCGGTCATGCCGACGCTGGTGGGCGGCAACACCAACGCGCCCACCATCATGATCGCCGAGAAGGCCGCCGACCTGATCCTCGTGCAGGCCCGCGCCCGCGCCGCCGCCTGAGGACGGCGTGAGGGAACCGCGCCCGCGGGCCGGACGGCCCCCTCGCGTATCCGCCGGCGGCCGGTCAGGCCGCCTTCGACTTCGCGTACTCGTCGCGCAGCAGCCGCCGCAACACCTTGCCGACGTTGGTCTTGGGCAGCGGCTCGTCGCGGAAGATCACCTGCTTGGGCACCTTGTAGCCGGTGAGATGGGCCCGGCAGTGCTTGATCAGTTCCTCGGCGGTGAGCGAGGGGTCTTTCCTCACCACCACCGCCATCACGCTCTCGCCCTGGTGCTCGTCGGGGACGCCGATCACCGCCGACTCCAGCACCTTGTCGTTCATGGCGATGACGTCCTCCACCTCGTTGGGATAGACGTTGAAACCGGACACCAGCACCATGTCCTTCTTGCGGTCGGTGATGCGCACGTAGCCCTTCGCGTCCATGTCGCCCATGTCGCCGGTGCGGAAAAAGCCGTCCGGCGTCATCACCTTGGCGGTTTCCTCGGGGCGGTTCCAGTAGCCCTTCATGACCTGCGGGCCGCGCACGCAGATTTCGCCCACCTCGCCGATCGGCAGCTCGCGGCCCTGGTCGTCGCGGATGCTGACCTCGGTGGACGGCACCGGCAGGCCGATCTTGCCGGTGAATTCCTGCACGTCGAGCCGGTTCACGCAGACCACCGGCGCGGTCTCGGTGAGTCCGTAGCCCTCGATGATGGGCCGGCCCATCACCTTCTTCCAGCGCTCCGCCACCGGCCGCTGCACCGCCATGCCGCCGCCCATGCACAGCTTGAGGCGGCTGGTGTCGATCTCCGTGATCGCCGGGTGGTTGAGCAGGGCGTTGTACAGCGTGTTGACCGCGGTCATCGCCGTGAACTGCAGGTTCTTCACGTCCTTGATGAAGTTCGCAATGTCGCGGGGGTTGGCGATCAGGTGGCTGCGCCCGCCCGCCTTCATGAACAGCATGCAGTTCACGGTCAGCGAGAAGATGTGATAGAGCGGCAGCGGCGTGACGATGATCTCGGTGCCGTCCTTGAGGAACGGCTCCATCCACGCCGAGCACTGCTGCACGTTGGCCACCATGTTGCCGTGGGTCAGCATCGCGCCCTTGGCCATCCCGGTGGTGCCGCCGGTGTATTGCAGGAACGCCAGGTCTTCCTGCGTAAGGCGCACGTCGTCCAGCGAGCGAGCGCCGCCGGCGGACAGTGCCTGGCGAAAATCGACGGCGCCGCCGATGCGCCAGTCGGGAACCATCTTCTTCACGTGCTTCACCACCAGGTTGACCAGCACCCGCTTCGCGCCCGGCAGCAGGTCGCCGATCTGGGTAGTGATCACGTGCTTGACCGGCGTCTTCTCCAGCACCTCCTGGAGGGTGCGGGCGAAGTTCTCCATCACCACGATCACCGTGGCGCCGGAATCGGTGAGCTGGTGCTGCAGTTCGCGCGCGGTATAGAGCGGGTTGACGTTGACCACGATGAAACCGGCGCGCAGCGCGCCGAACAGGGCGATCGGGTACTGGAGCACGTTGGGCATCATGATCGCCACCCGGTCGCCGGGAGCGAGCCGGAGATCCCGCTGCAGGTAGGCACCGAACGCGGCGCTCAGCCGATCGAGCTCGGCGTAGGTGAGGATCGCGCCCATGCTGGAGTACGCCGGTAGGTCGGCGAAGCGCTTGCAGCTGGTTTCCAGAATGTGCTTGATCGATTGGAACTGCTGCAGGTCCGCCTCCGCCGGCACCCCCGGCGTGTACTCGCCCAGCCAAATTTTCTCCATGGTCTCCTCCGTGGCGGCTCCGGGGCCGCACCGTGCCGGTCTCAAGGCCCCGAATCCCGCCCGGCGGCGGCCGGGACTTATTCGGAGCTTCCTTTTAATATATGGGGTCTGACTCTCCTGCCCCTGCCGCCAAGAATACCCAGAGCCGCGCCGATGAGCGAGCCCCACCGCGAGAGCATGTCCGGCGTCGACACCGCCTGGTTGCGCATGGACAGCCCGCACAACCGGATGGTGATCGTGGGCGTCATGATCTTCGGCAGCCGGCTCGGCCTGAAGCGGTTCCGCAGCACCCTGACCGAGCGCTTCCTGCGATTTGACCGCTTCCGCCAGCGCCCGGTTTTGGAAACCGGCGGCGCCTGGTGGGAGGAGGACCCCGACTTTGACCTCTCCCGCCACGTCCACCGGGTGGCGCTGCCCGGCCGGGGCGGCGTCGCCGAGCTGCAGGCGTTCACCAGCGAGCTCGCCAGCTCCCAGCTGGAGCCGGACAAGCCGCTGTGGGACTTCCACCTGGTGGAGCGTTACGGCAAGGGCAGCGCACTGGTGATCCGCATTCATCATTGCTACGCCGACGGCATCGCCCTGATCCGGGTGCTGCTGGCCATGGCCGACGGGACGCCCCGGGGCGAGCGCGGGGAGGCCGGCGCCGGCGGGTGGTGGCCGCCGTTCACCGCCCCCTGGATGGGCCTGTTCTCGCCGCTCAACAGCGTGACCTCGGCCGTGGTGCGATGGAGCGCGGCATTCTGGCAGCGCTACTTCGAGTTGCTGGGCAACCCGGCCAAGGCCCTGGACTACCTCAGAAAAGGCACCGGCATCGCGCTCGAGGCATCGCGCCTGCTGACCATGCCCAAGGAACCGGAGACCCGCCTGCGGGGCGAGCCCGGCCCGGTCAAGCGGGCGGCATGGGCGGAGCCCATCTCCCTCGCGGACGTGAAGGCGCTGGGCAAACAGCTCACCTGCTCGGTCAACGACGTGCTGCTGGCGAGCGCGGCCGGGGCGCTGCGCTCCTACCTGCAGCACCATGGCGACGACCCGGACGGCATCGACATCCGCGTGGTGGTGCCGGTGAACCTGCGGCCCCTGGACGAGGCTGAGGGCCTGGGCAACAAGTTCGGGCTGGTGTTCCTGCAGCTGCCGGTGGGGGTCGCGAGCCCGCTGGAGCGCCTGTTCACGGTGAAGCGCCGGATGCAGGCGCTGAAGACCTCGGCCCAGCCCCTGCTGGTGCTGGGGCTGCTGGAAGCCGCCGGCTCCGCGCCGCAGATGGTGCAGCAGTTCCTGGTGGACACGCTCAGCACCCACGCCTCCGCGGTCATGACCAACGTGCCCGGGCCGCAGCGCGCGCTGCACCTGGCCGGCGCCGAGATCACGGAGCAGATGTTCTGGGTGCCCCAGGCGGGCAACATCGGCATCGGCGCCAGCATCCTCTCCTACGACGGCCGGGTGCAGTTCTCGCTGATCGCCGATGCCAGGATCATGCCGGACCCGGACTGGGTGGCGAAGCGTTTTGCCCGGGAGTTCCAGGTGCTGCAGAAGGCCGCCCGTGCCGACGCCGGGGCGCAGGCCGCGGTGCCCGCCAGGCCGCGGCGCCCGGCAATCGCCGCCCCCGCCGAAGGCCAGCCTGCCCCCCGCGGCAAGACGGCGCCGCGGAAGAAGCCGGCGACCCGCCGGAAGCCTGCCGAGCCGCGCAAGCCGGCTTCCGAAAGCGGCGCCGGCTGATCGTCGCGGCGTACGACGGCCACGCGGGCAGCCGCCGCGGGTCACAGCCCGGCCAGCCGCGCCTTCGCGAGCTCCACGTCCAGCTTTTCCATGGCGTCCGCCGGCTTCATCTTCGCCGCCTGCGCGAGCAGCCTCCTGGCCGCGCCGCTCTTGTCGGCGCCCAGCAGCCGGAGGCCGGCCGCGTACTCCACCGGCACGATGGGCGACTTGGGCGCCGCCTTGAGCGCCTGCTTGTAATGGTCCAGCGCCCGGTCCTTGCTGGCGCCGTAGGTGAGCCGCGCCACCATGCCGCCCACCTTGGCGACGATCTCGGCGTGCCAGGTGGCGCTCGCCACCAGCGCCTCGGCATGTCCCGGCGCCAGCTCCAGCGCGGCGTCCAGCCCTTCGCGGATCTTCCCGCCCAGGCCCTTGGACAAGGCTTCCATCACCGACAGCCCCTGGCCGTAGCGGCCCAGCAGGAAGGCATGGAAGTATTGCGCGTTGGCGTCGTCGGGCAGAGCCTCGCGCGCCTTCTCCGCCTGGTCGGCGGCGTCCTTGAGGAGCTGCAGGCGCTTCTTCGTGTCCGGCTCAAGATAGGTGGCGTAGATCCCCGTGGCCTTGCTCGCCACCGGGTAGCCGACAAAGCCGAGGCTCCAGCCCAGCGCCGCGGCGGCGCCGAAATCGCTGCGGTGGAACAGGCTCCAGGCCTGCACCAGCGATGCCGCCAGCGCCTTCGGGTCGGCGCCGGCCTTGCCCGCGGACTTGCGCGCCGGCGGGGAAGCGTCCAGCAGTTCTTCCACCCGCGCGGCGTCCGGAAAGGGCTCGAGGTCGCCCTGGTGCAGGCGCGCCCAGTGCTTTTTCAGCGCTGCGCCCTCGTAGGCGTAGTCGTCGTCAGGGTGCGGAAACGCGTGCCATGAGCCCTTCTTCGCCATCTTGCGTCGGTCCTCCAGGTCAGTCGGCGTAGGCGCGGCTCAGCTCTTCCAGCAGGGCGCGCGACTCGCCCTTGAGATAAGGCGCCACGTGCGCCATGGCATGGTACACGCCGCGGCCGATGGCGTCCGCGTCGGCGCCACGCCCGCGCAGGCGCTCGTAGCCGAGCCAGTGGATGGCGATCAGCGCCATGTTCTCGGCCACCGCCGCGATCTGGGAGTCGGAGGCGCGCATCGCGCCGGCCGCCGCCAGGGCGCGGCACAGCCCGGCGAAAGCCGCCACCACGTCGCCGAACAGCTGGGTGAAGCGCCCGCGCAGCCGGCGGTCCCGCTCCAGGATGTCGTCCAGGTCGCGGAACACAAAGCGGTAGTCGCGCACGTGCTCGAACAGCAGGTGCAGGAACAGCCAGACGTCCTCCACCGTCACGCCCGGCGAAGGCTCGCCCAGCATCTCCCGCAGCGACGCCTCGAAACGGTCGAACAGCCCGGCGACGATGCGGTCCTTGCGGCGGTAGTGGTAGTGCAGGTTGCCGGGGCTGATCCCGGTTTCCAGGGCGATCTGGTTGGTGCTGACGTTGGGCTCGCCGTGGGCGTTGAACAGCGCCAGGCTGGCGTCGAGGATGCGGCCTTTCGTGCGCTCCGCGCGCCCGGCCATGGGCGGGCCTCAGGAGCCCTTGCCCGCGGGGACCCCGTCCCGCCCGCGCAGCCAGCCGGCGAGACGGTCGAGGGCCTCGCTCAGCCGACGCAACGCCGCCTCCATCGGCTCGCCGCACGCCGGCACCGGGGCCCGCGCTTCCTCTCGCATCCGGATGCCGTAACGCGCCAGCTTCGGCTCCAGCTGCGCGCGGCGGCGGCGCAGGTCGTCCCGGGTACGCGCATAGGCGTGCTCCCAGATCCGCCGCCGGTTGGCGTAGCTGAACACGTTGGTGAAGAACATTTCCGCGTCGTCCGGGCTGGGCTCGAACAGGATCACGTGCGCGTTGCGGTACTGGCTGTCGTAGCGGGACATGCCCACCTGCATGCGCGACTGTATCAGGGCGCGGAAGGTCTGCGACAGCACCACCGGCAGCCCGCCGGCGGCGAGGTCGCGCGGCTGACCGTGGCGCCGCTCCCGCGCGCGCCTCGCATCATAGGGTATCAGCGGGTTGACGCAGAGCACGAGGTCGGCGCCTTCCCGCAGCGCCACCGACGCGTGCAGCGTCTTGCGCAGCGCGCCGTCGACATAGTGCCGGCCGCCGATCTCCACCGGCGGATACAGCCCCGGCAGCGCGAGGCTCGCCTGGACCGCCCGCGAGATCGGCACCCCGTCGTTGCCGGGGGCGCCGAACTCCACCGACCCGCCGGTATCCAGGTCGGTGGCCACCACGAACAGCTGCGCCCGCAGATGGCGAAAGTCGTTGCTGCGGCCGTGGCCCTGGAACAGCTCCTTGAGGAAGCGCTCGATGGCGGCGCTGTCGAAAATCCCGGTGGGCAGCGCCCGGCCCAGCCGCGAGAACGCGGCGAGCGGCCCCACCGCCAGCGGGTGGCGCAGCGTTTCCGCCACCGCGGCGGCCACCAGTCCGGGCGCAACGGCGATCCGGCGCAGGTATTCCCCGAACGCCGGCTTGAGGAAGACGTTCGGCGAAACCGGGTACTCCTCCGACGCGTTGTCGACGAACACCCGGTACATCTCCCGCGGCGAGATGCCGTTGGCCAGCCCCGCGGCCACCAGCGCCCCGGAGCTGACGCCGACGTAGATGTCGAGATCGGAAAAGTCCACACCCTCGAGGCTGTCCTCGAGCGCGCACAGGGCGCCGATCTCGTAGACGCCGCCGATCGGGCCCCCGCCGGCGAGCGCCAGACCCAGCTTGCGGCGCCGGCGCTGCCCCCTGGCGGTCATGGCCGGCTGCCCGGGCTCAGCCGGCGGTGGCGGCGGCCTTGCGCGGCTTGGCGGCGCGGCGGGCGCGGGGCGTGGCCGGCTTGCTGGCGAGCTTCTCCACCTGGCTCGACAGTTCGCCGACGCGGCGCGACAGGTTGTGCACGTCCTTGGCGGTGGGAACGCCCAGCGCCTTGAGCGCCTTCTCGACGCGCTGCTCGAACACCTTCTCGAGCTTGTCCAGGGTGCTGCTGGCACGGGTGGTGACGGCGTCGATCTGGCCGCCGGCCATCTTGCGAGTCATGTGTTCGATCTCCTTGCCTTGCTTGACCAGGCGCTCGAACGCCTTGGTGCCCTCTTCCTGGGCGGCGGTGAAGGCGCCCAGTCCGGCCAGCCAGATCTGATGCGCGGATCTGGCGACGGTCTGCTGCAGGTTCTTGGCGCTGCCGCGGGCGCTCCTGCGGGTGGTCTTGCCCGCGCTCTTGCGGGTGGTTTGGCGTGCCATGGTGATCTCCTTCAGGCTCGGGTTGAAAATTATGCCGCCCGCGTGTCCACCGCGAGCGCGCGTCGGATTTCTGGTTTAATTCTAGGGACGGCGATTAGAGCGGGCACCCTAGAACCTATCTCATAATCCCGCGGGCGCCCGCCCGTCCGTCCCCGCCGCCATTCGCACGAGGAGGAGTCCATGGCTTATTTCGTCACCGGCGCCACCGGCTTCATCGGCAAGCGCCTCGTCAAGAAACTGCTGGCGCGCGGCAAGGGTCCGGTCTATTTCCTGGTGCGGGAATCTTCCCTCGACCGGCTGGATGCGCTCTACGGGCGCTGGGGCGTGGATCGCAGGCGGGCGGTCCCGGTCGTGGGGGACCTCAAGCAGCCGCGGCTGGGGGTGTCCGACGCCGACCTGGCGAAGATGACAGGCAAGGTGAGGCACTTCTTTCACCTCGCCGCGATCTACGACCTCAAGGCCGACGCCGAGTCGCAGGTGGCGGCCAACGTCGAAGGCACGCGCAACGCGGTGGCGCTGGCCGAGACGCTGGAGGCCGGCTGCTTCCACCTGATGAGCTCGATCGCCTCCGCCGGCATGTACCCCGGCGTGTTCCGCGAGGACATGTTCGAGGAGGCCGAGGAGCTGGACCATCCGTACTTCTTCACCAAGCACGAGTCCGAGCGCATCGTGCGCACCGAGTGCCAGCGGCCGTGGCGCGTGTACCGGCCCGGCATCGTCGTCGGCGATTCGCAGACCGGCGAGATGGACAAGATCGACGGGCCCTACTACTTCTTCAAGCCGATCCAGAAAATGCGCCGGGCGCTGCCGCCCTGGATGCCGGCCATCGGCCTCGAGGGCGGTCGGCTGAACCTGGTGCCGGTGGACTTCGTGGTGGACGCCACCGACCACATCGCCCACAAGCCGGGGCTGGACGGGCGCTGCTTCCACCTCACCGACCCGCATCCCCACCGCGTCGGCGACATCCTCAACATCTTCGCCCGCGCCGGCCACGCGCCGCAGCTGGCGCTGCGCGTCAATCCGCAGATGTTCGCGTTCATCCCGAGCGCGGTGCGCAAGTCCCTCGGCATGCTGACGCCGGTCAAGCGCGTGCGCGAGGTGATCATGCGCGACCTGGGCGTGCCGCCGATCGTGCTCAGGTTCGTGAACTACCCGACCCGCTTCGACTCCCGCGACACCGAGCAGGCGCTGGAGGGCACCGGCATCCGCGTGCCGCCGCTGGAGTCCTACGCCTGGCGGCTGTGGGACTACTGGGAGCGCCACCTGGACCCGGACCTGCACGTCGACCGCAGCCTGGCGGGGCGGGTGCGCGGCAAGGTGGTGGTGGTGACGGGCTCCAGCGACGGCATCGGCCGCGCCACCGCGATCCGCCTGGCCGAGGCCGGCGCCCGCGTGCTGGTGGTGGGCCGCAAGCAGGAAAAGCTGGACGCGATGCGCGACGAGCTCAAGGACCGGGGCTGGGACCTGCGCTATTACTCCTGCGACGTCACCGATTACGACCAGATCGACGCCTTCGCCGCCCAGGTGCTGGACGACCACGGGCAGGTGGACATCCTGATCAACAACGCCGGCCACTCGATCCGCCGCGGCATCGAGCACTCCTACGACCGCTTCCACGATTTCGAGCGCACCATGCGGCTCAACTACTTCGGCGCGCTGCGGCTCACGCTGCGGCTGCTGCCGTCGATGCAGCGGCGGCGCCGCGGCCACGTCATCAACATCTCGTCCATCGGCGTGCTGTCCAACGCGCCGCGCTTCTCGGCGTACGTGGCGTCGAAGGCGGCGCTGGATGCCTTCGCCCGCTGCGCGGCCTCCGAGTTCGCCGACTCGGGCATCGAGTTCACCACGGTCAACATGCCGCTGGTGCGCACGGCGATGACGGCGCCCACCGAGATCTACCAGCAGATGCCGATGCTCTCGCCGGAGGAAGCCGCGGACCTGGTGGTGGACGCGGTCATCCACCGCCCGGTGCGGGTCGCCACCAAGCTCGGCATCTTCGCCCAGACGCTCTACACGCTGATGCCGCGGGTGTCGCAGGTGGTGATGAACACCGCCTACCGGATGTTCCCGGACTCGAAGGCGGCGCGCGGCGAGAAGGGCAAGGGCGAGGGGCCCCAGGAGGTGACGCCGGACCAGATGGCGTTCGCGCAGTTCATGCGCGGGATCCACCTGTAGGATCGGGCGCCAGGATTTCCAGCACCACCCGGCCGGCGACGTCCGGGTTCAGGAGCAGCGCCAGGTGGCCGCTGCCGGCCACCGCGTAGTTGGTCGCAGGCGGCGGCAACACCGGGCTCGCCTGCGGCGCGACGAAGTTGTCGTGGGGCGAGAAGATCGACACCACCGGCGCCGGCGGCACCCCGGCGGCCCCCATGCGCCCGAAGAACGGGCTCGCCTCGCGCAGGTCGGCGCCGCAGACCCCGAGCGCGATGCGCGCCAGCCGGCTGCCGGCGTACGGCGTGGCGATGGACACGATCTTGCGCACCGCCGGGGCGCCGGGGCGCTGCAGGCAGCGGCGCGTCACCAGGCCCCCCATGCTGTGGGCAACGATCGTGACCGCCGCGCCGCCGCGCTCCCGCGCCGCCTCCCGCAGGGTCCGCTCCAGCTGGTCGGCGAACGTGTCGATGCCGGCGAAGGGCGGCTCCAGGTTGACGGCGTACAGCCGCGCGACGCCGGCCTTGAGCAAGGCGCGGCGCACGCCCCACATCACGCCGGCGTTGCAGTAGATGCCGTGCACCAGCACCACCACCGGCCCTCCGGCGGCGCCCGCGGCCGGACGCAGCGGCACGAACACCCGCTGCAGCGGCTGGATCACGGCGAAGAGCACGGAGAACGCCCACCACTCGTCGCCGAAC
>JBMOQX010000056.1:0-15180 GCA_049322755.1 Pseudomonadota bacterium
CAGAACCGAACCCCATACGACGAGGCCACTTACCTCAATGCGCTCAAGCGACGCGGCTCTCCGCTCCTCAACTGAATTCAGAATTCCCGACAAATCGCTTGACGGACCACCTCAGGGCGTGAGTTAGGTGGCGGCCTCTAAACACCGGCGGACACCGGGCTGTGGCACTGCCCACCAAATAGCGTAAAGAGCTCGGCGCACTCCGAATTCACCCGTGGGTCATTCGCTAGCCACGGTTGGAGCGCGATCCCTGGGTGTTGAAGACCTGCGTCAGCATCTGGCTGCTCCATGGTGGGCCGATCTAGCCACCGCCAGACCCGGCCTTGCAACAGAACGTTCGGTGCATCGCGCCAAGCGTCGGCCTGTCCGTAGCACCATAGTTGCGCCTTCATATTCGGCCAGCCGAATGGCGGCAAGCGACCGTGACCATTCCAAGTCTTAAGTTCAAGGATAAGCACGTCGCTTGTGCGCTTGTGACGAAAGACTAGATCGGGCTTTCCAAACAAGGGCGCGTTTTCAACTTGAAGCGAAGAGATCTGCAGTGCTTCAGCGTCGGAATCACCCGTACCGTCAAACTCGAGTAGCCATTCCGAAGAAGAGAAGCGCTTACCCGCGTAATACGCCATGTCTTGCTTTTTCTTTACCTGAATTCTCTCCCATTTCTCCCGCTTAAGTTGGGCTAGATCTCGGAACACACCGTTCACCAGCACCAGTTCTCCCGCCCTGCCACGCGACTTGGCTTCGGTATTATCTTCGAGGGAATTCTTGTCTAGATCGAAAACCCAATCGGAGAAGGAGGTAACCACGGCCGCCACCTTATTCGGTGGGCGCGCCTTTGCGAGACCGACCAGCTCCGCATGAGAAATGTGAGCTGCGCGTTCGCGTTGCGCGTAGTTCTGCTTCGCTTGGCGCAAGATCTCATCATGAGAGACCACCTCGCCTGGGACCATTGATCCCACTAGCTTCTCCTTGGCCGCATTGCCGCCACCTAACAAGGATTAGACGGACTAAAAGCCGCCTTACAAAGCGGCATTTCGATTGCCATAGCTTAAACTCTTACAAACAATCATTACCTTAGAATAGTCTATTGACGTTATCTGAGAAAGGATAGGCCGCCGCGCCGAACCAGGACTCCACGTCCCCTTGGCCCTGGGTTTTTACAACCTCCCACTCCGCTTGATATCCAGATACCGGTTCACCACCGTCACCGGCAGCTTGTCCGGCTCGACGTCCAATCAAACGGGCCAGGGTCGATTATTCTTGGGCAGCGGCAATCCCACGGGAAAAAAATCGACCCTGGTCGCTTTAATTAGCCAATTGGACTCTTGCCCAACACAATTGAAATAGCGATGAACGCCAGCCACCCAATGACAAACAAGGCGGAGAGCCGGATCATCGAGTAGCTGACTGACGGCTTGTTGAGCGCAAGGCTATAAACAAGCCTCTGAGTCCAACGAAGTTCATGAAACGCAAGGCCCTTTTCAACATCCGCGCGTATACGCTCAGGGCTTGCGCCAAAGAACTCGAGACCGGGCATGTGTTCTCGCTCAAACTCAAGGAGGCGCTGCTCCCATCGGGTTTGCCAGAACTTGACTTGCATTCTGGCAGCATAGCTACTCCTGAAATTAACTAACGGAATGCCGTTAACCGGGCGCCGGCGCACGAAGCGCGACGGGAACCCAACGGCAACGCCGTTGAGGGAAAAAAGGGGCCGCGGCGGAGGAAAAGGGGCCGGGGTCGAATATTCCACCGCCCGCTTACCCATCCCGCGCGTTGATCCCCGCTAGTTTCACTCGATACGTGGCGACGCCGCCTCTTGGGACCCCAGAGCAGTTTCCGTCGGGCTTCGCGCCGTCCTTCTACGACTCGAACTCGCTCCGCGACAGCCCGCTTTGACGGATGATCGCCTGAAGCGTGCCGATGCGCAGTTCAGGATGGTTCGGGACCGGAACGGTCACCGTGCTATCGGGAAGAGGCTTCTGCATCACGATGTGGCTGCCTTTGCGGCGCACCTCGGCGAAACCGTGCCGTTTCAATATTGCGCAGACGTCGCTGCCCGACAGCCGCCGCAGTCTACCCAACCGCTACCTCCACACGAGTGATGTAGATCTCCTCGTGCAGGCGTTGCTTGATTTCCGCGGGTGATGCGCTTTCGAAGAACAGTTCGAGCGCCTCGCGCAGATTCTCGCGCGCCTGCTCGATCGAGTCGCCCTGGCTGGCAATGCCGAGCTCGGGACAAAAGGAGACGTAGCCGTTGTCCTCGCGTTCGATGATGGCCGTCAGCTGCTTCTGCATGGCAAGGTCACTCCTGATTTCGCGTTACCGGCCGCCTTCGGGCCCGGTGGGCCGGCCCGTCCGGCGGCAACCGCCGTTGGCGACAGGAATTGTTGCACGGATTCGTTTTTGCTGGTTAGCGGACCCGCGTTCGACCCGCTCCCCTACAACCTCCCACTCCGCTTGATATCCAGATACCGGTTCACCACCGTCACCGGCAGCCTGTCCGGCTCGACGTCGGCGGAGAGCACGCCCTGGCGGGCGATGAGGTCGTGGATCTTGCGCCGGCGCAGCAGGTAGTCGTGGGTGGCGGCGACGGTGAGGGCGTCGTCGAAGCTCTCCACCGGCCGGTTGAGGGCGTCGCCGATCACGCGCTCGCGCAAGGAAGCGAGCAGCACCAGGTGGCGGCGCGAGAGCATCGCCAGCGCGGCGACGATCTCGGGCTCGTCCTCGTCGCGCAGGTTGGTGACGATCACCACCAGCGAGCGCTTGCGCACGTGCTTCATGAGCTCGCCCGCGGCGCCGAGGAAGTCCGGCGAGGCAAGCGTCGGCTGCAGGCCGTAGACCGCGCGCAGCAGCACGTTGAGCGAGGCGCCGCCCTTGAGCGGCGGCACCCGCCTGTCGTGGCCGCCGAAGGTCATCAGGCCCACCGCGTCGCCCTGCCCGAGCGCGACGTGCGCGAGCAGCAGCGAGGCGTTGAGGCAGTGGTCGAAGTGCGACAGCTCGCCGTCCTTGGCGAGCATGCGCCGGCCGCAGTCGATCAGGAACACCACCTGCTGGTCGCGCTCGTCCTGGTACTCGCGCGAGATCAGCCGCCCCTGGCGCGAGGTCGCCTTCCAGTCCACCTGCCGCAGGCTGTCGCCGACGCGGTAGTCGCGCAGCTGGTGGAATTCCATGCCCTCGCCGCGGCGGCGCCGCTTGCGGATGCCGGCCTGCGACAGGCGATGATCGGTGGCGAGCAGCGCGTAGCGCGCCACGGCCGCGAAGTTGGGGAACACGCGCACCGTCTGCGGCTCGCCGGCGTAGCCGCGCTTCAGCCAGAGGCCCAGCGGCGAGCGGCGCAGGTACTCGACGCGGCCGAATTCGTGGTCGCCGCGCGCGAGCGGCCGCAGGCGGTAGGCGAAACGGGTCCAGCCGCCCGCCGGCACGCGCAGCCGCTGCGGCAGCCCTTCGGCTTCCACCGGCTGCGGGTGGTGGTCGAAGACGAAGCCGTTGAGCGCCACGGCGCCGTCGTTGGCGAGGCGCACGCCGATCTCGCGCGCGACGCCCAGCGCGAGCGAGCCCGGCGCGTCGCGCTCGGCGGCGGGCAGCGGCTGGCGGCGAACGCCGAGCCAGTCCCACGCCGCGAGCGCCAGCAGCGCGAGGCCGAAGCCCGCCCAGGCGTTCGCCAGCTCGGGCTGCCACGCGGCGGCGACGCCCAGCAGCAGCCAGGCGAGCGCTACCCACAACAGGCGGCGGGTCGGCCTCATGTGCGCGGCGCGGGCACTTTCTCCAGGATACCGCGCAGGACGTCGTCCGGCTTGCGGCCTTCGATCGACAGCTCCGGCGCCAGAATCACGCGGTGGCGCAGGCACGCCCCCGCGAGCTGCTTGACGTCGTCGGGGATGACGAAGCCGCGGCCGTTCAGCAGCGCCAGCGCGCGCGCCGCGCGCACCAGCGCGATGCCGCCGCGCGGACCCGCGCCCATGCTCACGCCCGGCCACTCGCGCGTGGCGCGGGCGATGCGCACCGCGTAGGCGTTCACCTGCTCGTCGACGCGCACCTCCCCCGCCAGCTTCTGCAGCACCAGCACCGTTCCGGGATCGACCACGGTCTGCACGGCGGAGACGTCCAGCGTGTCGCCCGCGCGGCCGGTGGTGACGCGCGCCACCAGCGCCTGCTCCTCGGCCTCGCTGGGATAGTCGATCAGGATCTTCAACAGGAAGCGGTCGAGCTGCGCTTCCGGCAGCGGGTAGGTGCCTTCCAGCTCGATCGGGTTTTGCGTCGCCAGCGTCATGAACGGCGGCGCGAGCTTCATGGCGTGGCCCTCGATGGTGACCTGCGCCTCCTGCATCACCTCCAGCAGCGCCGACTGGGTCTTGGCCGGCGCGCGGTTGATCTCGTCGGCCAGCAGCAGGTTGGTGAACACCGGGCCCTTGCGGATGCGGAACTGGCTGGCGCTCTGGTCGAACATCGCGTGGCCGGTGACGTCCGAGGGCATCAGGTCGGGCGTGAACTGGATGCGCGCGAACTGGCCGCCGAAGGTCTTGGCCAGCGCCTTCACCAGCAGCGTCTTGCCCAGCCCCGGCACGCCCTCCACCAGCACGTGGCCGGCGGCCACCAGGGTGACGATCACCTGGTCCAGCACCGCGTCCTGCCCCACCACCGCCTTGCGGATTTCCGCGCGCATGCGGCCGATCACTTCCGCGGCCTTGGCGATGCGCTCGTCCATGTTGGTCTGCTCGGTCATAAGCTCTTCCGTAGGGTTTCCAGGGTTCGAATGGTGGCGGTGAATTCGGCTTCGCTCGCCGTCGCCCTGGCCTCCAGCGCGCGGCGCACGTCCTCGGGCGGCAGCTTCGCCGCCTGCGCCAGCCGCTCCTGCAGGTCGGCGGCCTTCAGCCAGTCGGGATGGCGGTAGAGCACGGTGCGCATCAGCGCCTCGCGCGAGGAGTCGATCAGCGCGGCGGCGCGGCCGCTGCGCCACAGGAAGCGGCCGCTGCCGGTGATGTGGTCCAGCAGGCGGCGCCGGCGCAGGTCCTCCGCCGGCAGCAGCGGGCCGAAGCGCGCCGCCGCCGCCCACAGCGCCAGGACGACCAGCACGGCGAAGGCGATCACCGCCTCGCGGGCGTGGCGCCAGATCAGCGCCGCGAGCGAGGTGCCCAGCTGCTCGCGCACCAGCCACACCGGCCCGTTGCCCGACAGCAGCGCGAGCCCGGCGGCGGCGTGGTCGTGCTGGCCGATGCTGCCGTTCCTGAGGAACGAATCGTCCGACAGCACCGTGAGCCGCCCAATGCCCACGGCGATCTGCACCAGATGCTGCCGGCCGCTGCCGGCGATGGCGATGGGCGCGCGGCTGCCGCCGTAGGCAAGCATCGCGCGGGGCAGGAACTGCACCTTGAGCGGCGTGCGCGCCTCGCGCAGCTTGACGATCGCCGGTTCGGGATCGCGCGGCGCCTTGCGATCGTAGCGCGCCTGGATGCCGAACGGCTTGAGCAGCGTGTCCGCCTCGCCTTCGCCGCTCCTGGGCAGCGGCACCAGCACCAGGTGGCCGCCGCGGGCCATCCACGAGCGCAGCTCGCCAGCGCGCGCCAGGTACGGGGACTGGCCGGAGGCGGCGAGCAACACGGTGGCCGGGGGCGCGGGCAGTTCCGTCAGGTGGATGCGTCCCTCCGCCGCCACGCCCTGCGCGGTGAGCAGCCGCTCCAGCGCCAGCAGCGGATTGCGCCGCGCCTCGCCCTGGAAGCCGACCTCGCGCTCCTCGACGACGCGCTCGAAGTTGCGGAAGAACCACGCGGTGACGATGGCGCAGAACAGCAGCGCCAGCACCGAGCCGATGAGCCAGGGCGGGCGGTTCATGTCGCGCTCTCGGCGCTTGCGCCAGCGAAGTGCCGCTGCCAGTCGTCGGCGAGCGCCGCGACGCGCTGCGCGGCCGGCACGACGCCGGCATACGCCAGCGCCTGCCACACCCCCACCACCGTACGGAAGAAGCCGGCGTGCTCGGGCCGCGCCGCGCCCGCCACCGCGCGCAGCGCCTCGGACTCGGTGAAGCCGGACGGAAGCTCCAGCGCATAATCGTGGGCGAGCCGTACCAGCGTGGCGCGGTAGAGCAGCGACAGCGCCTCGCGCAGCCGGCCGGCCGCGGCGAGCCGGCGTGCTTCGCCGGCGGGATCGGCGGGCAGTGATTCCGGGCGCAGCATGGCGCCGGAGACGGGCATCGGCAGCGGTTCGCCGTCGGTCCGGCGGCGCGGCAGCGGCCGCAGGAACAGGTGCCGGTAGCGCCAGAGCAGGAACAGCCCCACCGCGACGGCCGCCCACAGCAGCGTCTCCGAGAGCGCGGCGATGGCGTTGCCGAACCGTGCCAGCCACCGGATCCCGGTCTCCGGGTCGGCGCCCCGCTCCATCTCGTCGCCGATGTAGCGCCAGCGCTCGCCGGACTGCCGGGTGGAGAACTCCTCGGTGGCGAGGATGCGTTCGATCTCGGCGCGCGCCTTCGCGGGGTCGATGTCGGCCGCGCGCGCAGGCGCGGCCACGAGCGCCACAAGTAGCACGAGAGCAAAGGCAACGCGCTTCATGCTGCCGGCTCCGATAGCCCAACAGGAATCCGCGGGACAGCGCGTCGGCGGCCGGCGGCGCTCGCCTTGCCGTCGATCTGCATGCCCTCACCCCCGCCCCCTCTCCCCGAGGGAGAGGTGAGATGCAAGCCTCCTCTCCCCCTCGGGGGGAGAGGCCGGGAGAGAGGGGCCGGGGCCTTCGCCGGAGGGCTCACGCCGCCGCCTCCCCCTCGCTGCGCCGGGCGAGCCGCGCCGCCAGGCGGCGGAACGCGATCTCCAGGTCCCAGCCTTCCAGCAGGGTGCGGCGGTTGAGGTACAGCGCGAAGCCGGCGGCGACGTAGAACGGCTCGACGATGGCGACGGCCCCGGCAAAGAACGCCAGCTCGACGAACTCGAACCACTGCGGCTGCTCGCCGGTGAACATCCCGCGCAGGTCCATCTCCACCGACTGCGGCAGCAGCAGCCAGAGCAGGCCGTAGAAGCCGATGTTGAGCGCCAGCTCCAGGTGCAGGCAGGCGATGGTGAGCCAGGTGGCGCCGCCGCCGGCGCGGCGCGAGAGCACCGCCACGCGCGCGCGCCACGCCGCGCCGCGGCTCCCTTCCAGCTGCCACACCGGCAGCACGAACGAGCGGCGCGAGTGGATGCGGCGCCACGTGAGCGAGGCGAGCAGGCCGTTCCACGCCGCCGCCGGCAGCGCCCGCAGCGTCTCGCGCGCCGTGGGCACCTCGCCGAACACGGCGCGCGAGAGCACGTGCAGCGGCGCGCGGTCCAGCAGCGGCTTGAGCCACCACAGCGCCAGCGGCGCGAACTCCGGAATCCGGTACATCACCAGCGCGATCGCCAGCGTCGCCGGCACCAGCACCGCCAGCCAGGCCACGAACAGCGGGCCGGCGCAGGCGCGCGCGAGCCGGAAGCCCAGGTCCATCGCCTCCCAGTCGCGCCGGGGGCGCACCGCGACGCTGAGGCGGTCAATCTCCACGCCGCGCTCCGGCGAAGAACAGGTAGCCCAGCACCGCCGCCCAAAGCCCCGCCCCCACGGCGTACTTGGCGGCGGCCGGCAGCAGCGTGGTGGAGGACCAGAACGCCTCGATGAACGCGGCGATCACCAGCATCGCGGCGATGCCGTACATCAGCGGCACCGCCTCGCGCGCGGCGTGCCTGAGCGACTCGATGCGCGTGCGCCGGCCGGGACGGATCAGCGCGGCACCGAGCTTGAGCCCGGCGCCGCCCGCCAGCACGATGGCGGTCAGCTCGAACGAGCCGTGGCCGACGACGAACCGGTAGAACTGCGCGCCGTAGCCCACCGCGTCCAGGTGCCCGGCCACCGCGCCGATGTAGAGCCCGTTGAACAGCAGGAAGAAGATCGTCCCGAGCCCGAACAGCAGCCCGCCGGCGAAGGTCTGGAACGCGATGCGCACGTTGTTGAAGATGTAGAAGCCGAACATCTGGAAGTCGCTGGCGGAGCCGCGCTCGCGACCCAGATGCGGCGCGTCGGGCCGGTACATGTCCTCGATCTTCTGCGCCTGGCTCGGCTCGAGCACCGCGTAGGCCAGCTCCGGGTTCAGCTGCACCGCGAGCCAGGTGCCCACGAGGGGGCCGCCGAACAGCAGCAGCGAGAGCAGCATCAGCCGCCACTCGCGCCGCACCCGCGCCGGGAAGCCCGTGGCGAGGAATTCCAGCAGCGCCGAGCGGCGCACGCCGCGCGCGCTGTAGAGCGTCTGGTGGCCGCGCAGCATGAGCCGGTTGAGCCGCTCCACCAGCGCCAGCGAGTAGCCGCGCTCGCGCGCCAGCGCGAGGTGGCCGCACACCTGCCGGTAGACGTGGGGAAACTGCTCCAGCTCGGCGGCGCGCGCCGCTTTGCGCTCGCCCAGCGCGTCCAGCATCGCGGTAAGCCGGTCCCAGGTGGGCGCGTAGCGCGACTCGAATTCCTGCTGCGTCACCGCCGCCCCGCCAGCCAGCGCCCGGTTTCCACCACCCGCACCACCGCCGGCGCGCCGCTCGCGCCGAAGGCCGGGCCGAGGATCTCCGCCAGCTCCTGCGCCCGCTCGGGCGTGAGCGTGTCGGCGCGCTCGGCGAAGCCCACCACGGCGCGCTGCTCCTCGACGGTGAGCGGCGCGGGCGGCGGCCGGCGCGCGCCGTCGGTGAGTTCGCCCGCGCGCGGCGGCTCGCCCTGGTGCACCACCAGCGTGCCGGCGGCGAGATCGCCCAGGCGCTTGAACTCGGTGCTGATCAGCATGCTGGCCAGCCCGAGCCCGTAGCCGAACGGCAGGAAGTCGGCGAAGCGCAGCAGGTTGCGGGTGATGGACGCCGACCAGTTCACCGGGCTGCCGTCGTCGCGGATCACCGCCAGGCGCATGGCACGCTTGCCCGGCGTCATGCCTTCGCGGTAGACCTCGAACAGCACCGGGTAGAACCACTCCATCAGGAACAGCAGGATCAGGAACAGCCCCTGGCCGAAGCCGCCCAGCTGGGGCAGGAAGATCGCCAGCACGAGGTAGGCGGCGGCGCGGATCAGGAAGTCGATGACCCACGCGTAGAAGCGCGGCACCGGCCCCGCCGGGCGCAGCATGAGATGGACGCCCTCGGGCGTCTCCACGTCGCGGATGGAATCGAGGAGCGGCACCGCGTGCCGGTCAGCTCTTGAGGAAGATGTCGCGGTAGGACGCGTACAGCGAGCCCGTGAACACCGGGCCCAGCACCAGCCAGCCCAGCATCGCGGGAATGCTGGCGAGGATCGCCAGCAGCATCCCGATCAGGCCGTAGACCAGGAACGCGGGAATGTTGCGCAGGCAGCCGGAGAAGCTCTGCTTCATCGCCGCCAGCGGGCCGAACTCGTGGAACACCACCAGCGCCGGCGCGAACCACACCGCCATCACCAGCGGGATGCTCAGCGCCACCACGATCAGCACCACCAGCAGGAAGCCGAGCGGCTCGCGGGCGCTGTCCGCCGCGGCCTCGCCGCCGACGAAATAGCCGACCCCGAACACCACCGCGGCGATGAAGCCCAAGGCCACCAGGCCGGCGAGGTAGAGCAGGCCCACCAGCAGCAGCGGCTTGGCGTGACTGCGGAAGCCCTCGAACAGGTAGCCGAACTCCAGCTCGTCGCCGCGCGCCAGCGCCCGGCAGCCCAGCAGCAGGCCGCCGGTGAACACCGGCACCACCAGGCTGGAGAGCATGTCCATGTAGGGCACCAGGCCGATGGCGATCAGGATCAGCGCCATGACGAAGATGATCAGCACCCAGGTGCCGGGGCTTTCGCGGAACAGGGCGTAGCCTTCCTTGATCCAGGCCCAGCCGCGACCGGCGGCGACGCTCTGGCCGCCCTCGATCAGCGTGCCGTCGTCCCCGGCGGGAACGGCGTCGGCCACCCGTGCCGACGGCGCCGCGTAGGGATTGTTCTGCTTCGGCATGATTCCCCCTGTCCGTGATGGATGCGTCATCCTAGGTCATCGCCGTGACGGCCACAATCGCGGGGCGCCGGCAGCGGAACGAACGGCGCGCCGGCACCGCCGAATGGCGCCGGACGCGGAGGAATCGCCAAGAATGCTTTACGCGGCTTCGGCCAGCAGCCGCACGTAGCCGTGCCGCGCCTCGATCTGGCGGCCCAGCAGTTTCACCAGGGCGTAGACGGCGTCGATGGTGGGTGTCGGCACCCCCACCAGGCCGCCCAACTCGATGACGGTGCCCACCAGCGCGTCGGCCTCCAGCGTGCGGCCGTGCTCGATGTCCTGGAGCATCGAGGTCTTGTGGGCGCCGACTTTCTCGGCGCCTTCGATGCGCTTCTCCACCGGGAGCCGGAAGGTGATCCCCAGGCGCTCCGCCACCTGCTGCGCCTCGCGCATCATGCGCGCCGCCAGCTCGCGGGTGAGCGGGTAGCGGCAGATGTCGGCGAGGGTGGCGTGGGTGAGCGCGCTGATGGGATTGAACGACAGGTTGCCCCAGGCCTTGAGCCAGATCTCGGCGCGGATGTCGGTGAGCACGGGGGACTTGAAGCCGGCGCGCTGGAACAGCGCCGACACGGCGGCGACGCGCTCGCTCTCGGACCCGTCCGGCTCGCCCACCGGGAAGCGGTCGCCTTCCACCAGGCGCACTTCCCCCGGCGCCACCACCTCGGCACCGGGATAGGCGATCGCGCCGATGACGCGCGCCGGGTCGAGGTGGCGCGCGATGACGCCGCCGGGATCCGCCATCTCCAGCGTCCTGCCCTCGAACTCGCCGCCATGGCGGTGGAAGTACCACCACGGCAGGCCGTTCTGGATCGTCACCACGACGCTCTTCGGGCCCAGCAGGGCCGGCAGCTGCGGCGCCACGCCGGTGATCTGGTGCGCCTTGAGCGCCAGCACGACGACACCCGGCTGTCCGGCGTCCTTGAAGCTGGCGGCGGCGCGCACCGCCGCGGTTTCCACCCTGCCGTCGGGAAGATGCAGGCGCAGGCCGTGCTTCCGGATGGCGGCCAGATGCGCGCCCCGGTCCACCACCGTGACGTCGATCCCGGCCAGCGCCATCCGGGCGGCGATCAGTCCGCCGATGGCGCCCGCCCCCACTACGCATACGTTCATGTCGTCCTCCGCGTCTTGTCGTTGTTGGCTGGATGCCGCACCGCAGCGCGCCGCGCCGCGGTGCGGCATCCAGTGCATTGGACTGCGCTTCCGCCGGAAAATTACCGCCGGTGCCGCCCAGTTTCACCATACGGGAAGAGCAGCGCCGCCCGCCGCTCGTTTGACAGCACGGCAGCGCGCTCCTACCCTCGCCATTCCAGCGAATTCCCGCCACAAGGAGATAAACCCATGACCCAATGGGTGCGGTTCCAGATCGGCTCGCGCGTCGGCTTCGGCACGCTGGCGGAAGACGACACCATCACCGTCTACGAGGGCGACCTGTTCCACGACCCCGAGCCGACGGGCGAAACCGAGGACGCCGCCGCGGTGAAGCTGCTTCCGCCGTGCGTGCCGTCGAAGATGGTGGCGCTGTGGAACAACTTCCATCAGCTGGCGGCCAAGCTCAACGTGCCCGAGCCGCCCGAGCCGCTCTACCTGCTGAAGGCGAACAATTCCTTCGCCGCCCACGGCGACGTGATCCGCAAGCCCAAATCCCACGACGGCAAGATCGTGTTCGAGGGCGAGCTGGGCGTGGTGATCGGCAAGCGCGTCTCCGGCTGCACGCGCGACGAGGCGCCGAACTACATCTTCGGCTACACCTGCGTGAACGACGTCACCGCCGGCGAGCTGATCCAGAAGGACCCCACGTTCGCGCAGTGGGTGCGCGCCAAGGGCTTCGACACCTTCGGCCCGTTCGGTCCGGCCATCGTCGCCGGCGTCGATCCCTACGCGCTCACGGTGAAGACCATCCTCAACGGCCAGGAGCGCCAGAACTACCCGGTGGCGGACATGATCTTCGGCCCCTACGAGCTGGTGTCGCTGATCTCGCGCGACATGACGCTGGAGCCGGGCGACATCATCACCTGCGGCACCTCGGTGGGCGTCGGCTCGATGAAGCCGGGCAGCACGGTGGAGGTGCTGATCGACGGCGTCGGCCACCTCGTGAACGTCTTCGAGTAGCCGTGCCGCGGCCGGTCCCCGCGCCCACGGTGGTGCCGGCGGTAGGCACCGGGCCCAAGCGCATCGAGGATTCTCCTCGAACGGGAGAAGGGAAACGGAACGGCCTTCCTCCAACCGCTACCCCTTGCCGTTCGCCATCGCCGCGCCCTCCGGCGTGCGCCGCAGCTTCAACGACATCCACGGGCCCAGCACGGCACCCATCGCCAGGCTGGTCCAGGCCAGGCCCCACGCCACGCGCCCCGGCTCGCCGCCGGCCGGTGTGCCGAAGTCCAGCACCAGCCCGAACACCCACGGCGCGACGGCGGCCATGCCGAAGCCCAGCACCGAGCGCACCGCGTACGCCGGCCCGATGAGCCGGTGCGGCACCAGTTCGGTGAGCGCGGTGGAGTACACCGATGAATCGCCGATGGCGGTGATGTTGTAGACAATGGCGATCACGGTGAGCAGCCACAGCGGCGCCGCCATCAGCCAGCCGAACGCCAGTGAAAACACCAGGCTGGCGAGCCCCATGCCCAGCATCACCGCGGTGCGGCCGTAGCGGTCGGAAAGCGCGCCGCCGCTGAGGCTGCCGATGGTGCCCACCAGGTGGGCGACGCCCGCCAGCGCGACCCCGAAGCCGACCGCGCCGGCGCCCGCGCTGCCGTTGACGGCGGCCGACGCAGCCAGGAACGCGGGCAGCCACGCCCACATCCCGAGCAGCTCGTAGCAGTGGAATGAATAGGCCAGGATCGCGAGCCGCGCCGGCCGGTTGCGCCAGACCGCGCGGATCGAGCCCCCGGCCGCCTCCCCCGGCGCCGGCGGGCTCACCAGGTTGGGCGTGCCGCGCAGCACCCAGTGGGCCAGCACCGCGCCCGCCAGGGTGGCCAGCGCCGCCCCGAGCAGCGCGGCGCGCCAGCCGGCCAGGGGGCTGACGGCGCCGGCGCCCAGCAGCGCGATGGCGTAGCCGGTGGAAGCCGCCGCCAGGTAGAACCCCATGGCGCGGCCGCGGCGCCCGGGCTCGAAACGCTCGGCGATGAGCGCGAGTCCCGGCGTATAGGAACCGCCCGAGCAGATCGCCGTGAGCCCGTAGAGCAGCAGCGCCGACCAGAAGCCGTCGGCGAACAGCGCGAACAGCAACGCGGAGGCGCACGCGGCGTAGCTCATGCCGAGGAAGACGGCCTTGGCGCCGTAGCGCTCGGAGAGCCGGCCGGCGACGAACAGCGACACCACGTAGCCGCCGTGCCACGCCGACTGCACCAGCCCCGCCTCGGCCGCCGACATGCCCCAGGCGTCCTTGACCAGCGGCAGCACCGCGGAGTAGACGGTGAAGATGAGGGAGAACGCGAGGCGGCTCAGGCACAGCCAGGCGAGCCAGCGCGCGTCGCCCATCGGGGGTGCGGAGCCCGGCGTCGCCGGGGCGGTCGAAGGCATGGGGCGTCACTGTAACGGCAGCGCAACGGCCGGGCAATGCGCATCGGGTGGCCCGGCGCCGCGGGCGCTTATATACTCGAGCCGTCCCCCCGGAGTCCTCCCGTGTTCGAGAACCTGCAGAACCGCGCCGCCCTCATCGCCCGCGACGGCCTCAAGGTCCGCCGCCTGGTGACGGCGTGCCACAAGCTGCTCTCGGAGCGCGGCGAAGCGGCCGGCGTGTCGCTCGCCAAGGAAACGCTGGAGCACTACCAGACCCTGGACAAGAAGGAGCAGGTGCGCTTCTTCCTGGCGCTGGCCGAGGAGTTCTCCCCGGACCCGAAGAGGGTGCAGCTCGCGGCCCAGGCCTACGCCGAGAACCCGTCGGCGGAAAACCTCGCGGCGCTGAACCAGGTGGTGGAGCCGCCGCGGCAGGAGGTTTTCCGGCGGCTCAACCGCGCCCCCGGCGGCACCGGCGCGATCGTGCGCCTGCGCGAACGTCTGCTGGACCAGCTGCGCGACTATCCGCAGCTGCGCTCGGTGGACTGGGACCTGCACCACCTGCTCTCGTCGTGGTTCAACCCCGGTTTTCTCACCATCGTGCAGGTGGACTGGCACACGCCGGCGTTCCTGCTGGAGAAGATCATCAAGCACGAGGCGGTGCACGAGATCCAGGGCTGGAACGACCTGCACCGCCGTCTGGAGGCGGACCGGCGCTGTTTCGCCTTCTTCCACCCGGCGCTGCCGGAGGAGCCGCTGATCTTCGTCGAGGTGGCGCTGGTGGACGACATGCCGGACCAGGTGGCGCCGCTGCTGCGAATCGACGCCGCCTCGGGGGAGCCGCGCAAGGCCTCCACCGCGGTGTTCTACTCCATCAGCAACTGCCAGCCGGGGCTGCGCCGCGTCTCGCTCGGCAACTTCCTCATCAAGCAGGTGGCGGACCTGTTGAGCGCGGAGTTTCCCAAGCTCAGGCACTTCTGCACGCTCTCGCCGATCCCCGGCTTCAGCGCCTGGCTCGCACGCCAGATCAAGGAAGACGACAAGCGCGGTGAGAAGTTCGACGCCGCTCTGAAGAAGGTGGCGAGCGCCCTCGGCCCCGATCCGGCGAAGGTGGCGAGCGACCCCAAGGCCGCGCCGGAGAAGCTGGCGCCGCTGAAGGAACCGCTCACGGCGCTGTGCGCCACGTATCTCGTCAACGACGGCAGGGCCGACGCCTTCACCCGCGACCCGGTGGCGCGCTTCCACCTGAGCAACGGCGCGCGCATGGAGCGCATCAATTTCCTGGCCGACGAATCCCGCAACGGCCTGCGCCAGTCGCTGGGGCTGATGGTCAACTACGTGTATGAGCGGCGCAGCATCGAGGCCAACCACGAGCAGTTCGTCCAGCGCCAGGTGGTGGCCTCGCGCGCCGTGCGCGGACTGCTGCTGACGAAGTAAGTTGCTCGGGGGAAGCGCGCGGGTCCGCGAAATCGCGCATTCAGCAACCGACGGGAGCATCGACATGGCGTTTCAGGCCGAACCGGGCGTCATCCGCTGGAAGATGCATTTTCGCTCGCCGCCGGCGGCAGTGTTCGCGGCGCTCGCCACTGACGCGGGCCGGGCGACGTTCTGGGCCGAGTCTGCCGTGGAGACCGACGGCAGCATCGAGTTTCGCATCCTCAATTACGCGCCTTTCACCGGCCGGGTGCTGGAGCGCGAACCGCCGCGGCGGT
>JBMOQX010000056.1:15190-44444 GCA_049322755.1 Pseudomonadota bacterium
TTCACCGGGCGGGGTGGTGGGCGCCCACCCGCTGGGGGGTGCCCCGCTGCCGTGAGCGTCCGTTCCGTTCGCACCCTCTTCCACCGTCGTTGCAAGGAGACCCCACCCATGCCCAGCCGTTGGAACATCGCCGCGTGTGCGGCGCTCGCACTCTGCCTGCCGTCCGCCCGCGCCCAGTCCGGCGACGTGCCGCCAACGGACGCCGCCGCGCTGCTGAAGTGGCTGCAGGCGGGAAAGTACAAGAAGTGGCCGCGCGAATCGTCGCCGCACAAATCGCAGGGTCCGCACCCGGCTCAGGTCATCGCCTTTCTGAACCCCGCCCTCGATCGATCGATGGCCGCGAAGGCGCCAGCGCATCCGCAGGGAGCCGCGGCGGTGAAGGAGCTCTACGACGCCGCCGGCAAGCCGGCGGGCTGGGCCGTGTCGGTCAAGACCGCCGCCGACAGCGGCGGGGGCACGGGCTGGTACTGGTACGAAATCCTCGGCGCCACGGCGTCGGGCAACGTCGTGGCGAGCGCCAACGGCGTGCCGCTGTGCTTCGGCTGCCATTCGACCGGGCGCGATTTCGTGCTCATCCCGCATCCCCTGAAATAGGCGGCGCGGGAGCCATGTCCCTGCACGATCGCTACGGCCTGACGCGCGTGATCAACGCGGCGGGCACCTTCACGCCGCTCGGCGTGTCGCGCTCGTCGAAAGCCGTGAGCGCCGCGGCCGCCGCGGCGCTGCGCGAGTTCTTCGTCATCGACGAGCTGCACGCGGTCGCGAGCGACGCGGTCGCGCGCCTGACGGGCGCGGAGGCCGCCGCGGTCGCCCACTGTGCGGCGGCGGGCATCACGCTGTCCGTCGCCGCGGCGATGGCGGGCGCCGATGCGGACAAGGTCGCGGCGCTGCCCGGAGCCGAGGGCATGCCGACGCGCGTCGTGCTGCCGGCCGGCCACGCCGTCAACTACGGCCATCCCATCGTCCAGGACGTGCGGCTCGCCGGCGCGGCGCCGGTGCTCGCCGGCACCGACGAAGCCTGCAGCACCGCGGACCTGGAGAAGGCGCTGGCGCACCCCGACACCGCCTGCCTGCTGCTGGTGTCCTCCCGGCTGGTGCGCGGCAACCCGGTGGACCTGACGGAGGCCGTCGCTGCCGCGCACCGCCGGGGCGTTCCCGCCATCATCGACGGCGCGGCCCAGGACCTGCGGATCCGGGAGCTGCTGGCGACCCGCGCCGACCTCGTCGTCCTCAGCGCGCAGAAGTACCTGGCGTCGCCGACGGCGGGCCTGGTCGTCGGCCGCAAGGATCTGGTGGCTGCCGTCCGCGCCCACGAGAAGGGCATCGGCCGCGCGATGAAGGCCGCCAAGGAGGCGATCATCGGCGTGCTGGCCGCGCTGGAGGATCGCCAGCAGCTCGACCTCGACGCCTGGAGGCGGACCCAGGCGAACAAGGTGGCGCGCTTCGTCGAGGCGGCGGGCCGGCTCGCGGGCATCGCGGCCGAGGCAGTGCCGGATCCCGCCGGCATGCCCTTCCCTCGCGCGCGGCTCACCGTCGATCCGGCGCGCGCCGGCCTGGACGCCGCCGCGCTCGCCCGCGCGCTGCGCGACGGCACCCCGTCGATCCGGGTCATGGAGCATGAAGTCGCCGCCGGGCGGCTCGTGCTGGAGCTGGTGCCGCTTCAGGACGCGGAAGTGGGGTTCGTCCTGGACCGCCTCGAGGGTGCGCTCGCTCCACAGGGGCGAGCCACGTGATCCCGTCCCGCGAACGCCGTGCCCGCGGAACGACGCCCTGAACCGCCACCGCGTTTCCCGCGCGCACCGGCACCGCCAAGGCCACGCGCTGCGCCAACCGCAAGGAGACCGCAACGGAGTTCGCAAAGACCTTGAGCCGGTTCATCGCCACGGCGGTCGCCGAGATCGTCGGCTGCTACCTGCCGTACCTCTGGCTCAAGCAAGGGCATTCGGCGTGGCTGCTCCTGCCGGCGACCGCCAGCCTCGCCGCCTTCGTCTGGCTGCTCACGCTGCGCCCGCGCGCGGCCGGGCGCGTTTACGCCGCGTACGGCGGAGTCTACGTAAACACGATGCCGCAATCTTGCAGCACGTACATGACGGGAGCAGAATCAGCGGAAAGCCTTTTATGGCACGTTGGAGCCGCCCTGCGTCGTCCCGCCCGACGCGGGCTGAGTCGGTCCCCGCCGGGGACGATGGCACCATGCGCATCGCACAAGTCGCGCCCCTGTTCGAAAGCGTGCCGCCGAAGTATTACGGCGGCACCGAACGCGTCGTCTCCTACCTTACCGAGGAGCTGGTCAGCCAGGGCCACCAGGTGACGCTGTTCGCGAGCGGAGACTCGGTCACCGGGGCGCGGCTGGTGGCCGCGTGCCGCCGCTCGCTGCGGCTGGATAAGCAGTGTGTGGACCAGATGGCCCACCACGTGCTCCTGCTGGAGACCGTTTTTCAGAGTGCCGCCGAGTTCGACGTGATCCACTTCCACGTCGATTATCTGCACTTCCCCCTGTCCCGACGCCAGAAGATCACGCAGCTCACGACGCTGCACGGGCGCCTGGACATTCCGGACCTGGGCCCGCTCTACCAGGAGTTCCGCGAGATGCCGCTGGTGTCGATCTCCGACGCCCAGCGCGAACCGCTGCCGGCCGTCAACTGGCAGGCCACCGTCTACCACGGCCTGCCACGGGACCTGTACCGCTTCCGCCCGGAGCCGGGCAGCTACCTGGCTTTCCTGGGCAGGATCTCGCCGGAGAAGCGCGTGGACCGCGCCATCGAGATCGCCAAGCAGATCCGCATGCCGCTGCGGATCGCCGCCAAGGTGGACCAGGTGGACCAGGACTATTTCGGCGGCGTGATCGAGCCGCTGCTGCGCGACCCGCTGGTGGAGTACGTCGGCGAGATCGGCGACGGCGAGAAGGAGGCATTTCTCGGCAATGCCTACGCGCTGCTGTTCCCGATCGACTGGCCCGAGCCGTTCGGCCTGGTGATGATCGAGGCGATGGCGTGCGGGACGCCGGTGATCGCCTACCGCAAGGGATCGGTGCCGGAGGTGATGGAAGAAGGCCACACCGGCTTCATCGTGCACACGCTGGAAGAGGCGGTGGCCGCGGCGCGACGCATCCCGGAGCTGAGCCGCCAGCGCTGCCGCGAGGTGTTCGAGCAGCGCTTCACCGCCACGCGCATGGCGGCGGACTACCTGAAGGCGTACGAGCGGCTGATGGACCGGAGAAAACCTTCGGGCCCGGGAGGCTGAAGCGGGATGGCCGAGGAAGTCATCCGCATCCGCGATCAGTTCTACATCCTGTCGACGTCGGCCCGCGTCGACGACCGCACCCGCGTGCTGAAGCACGGCGACACGTTCGCGGTGTTCGACCGCTTCGGCGACGTCGAGGTCCTGGGCCGCCCCGAGCTGGGCATCTACCACCAGGACACCCGCTTCCTGTCGCGCCTGGCGCTGCGCATCGGCGGCGCGCGGCCGCTGCTGCTGAGCTCGACCGTCAAGGAGGACAATTCGCTGCTGACGGTGGACCTCACCAACCCGGACGTACAGCACGACGGCGAGGTCGAGATTCCCCGCGGCACCGTCCACGTGTTCCGCTCGGCGCTGCTGTGGGAGGCGACCTTCTACGGGCGGCTGCAGGTACACAATTACGGCCGTTGGGCGGTGGATCTGGCGTTCGCGCTGGACTTCGACGCGGACTACGCCGACCTGTTCGAGGTCCGCGGCGTCGAGCGCGAGCGCCGGGGCGAGCGGTTCCCGGCGCAGGTGGATGGCGGCGCGCTGGTGTTCCGCTACCGGGGCCTGGACCGGCTGGAGCGGCGCACCCGCGTCACCTTCGATCCCCAGCCGAGCCGCCTGCAGGGGTCCGAGGCGCACTTCCACTGCCGCATCGATCCCGGCGCGGACGCCGTCTGCCGGTTCGCGATCCGCTGCGAGACGGACAGCGCGTCGGGCCGTGCGCCCGCCCGCACCTACGAGCAGGCCGCGGCCAAGGCCATCGGCGCGCTGCGTTCGGCGGAGGCCGCCGAACCCCGGATCTACACCGCCAACGAACAGTTCAACGACTGGCTCGGCCGTTCGATCGCCGACCTGCACATGATGCGCACCGACACGCCTCACGGCCCGTATCCCTACGCCGGCGTGCCGTGGTTCAGCACCGTGTTCGGCCGCGACGGCATCATCACCGCGCTGGAATGCCTGTGGTTCAACCCGGACATCGCGCACGGCGTTCTCGCCTACCTGGCCGCCACCCAGGCGGACGCCGAGGTGCCCGAGAAAGACGCGCAGCCCGGGAAAATCCTGCACGAGACGCGCGGCGGCGAGATGGCCGCCCTGGGAGAGGTGCCCTTCGGCCGCTATTACGGGTCGATCGACGCGACGCCGCTCTTCGTCGTCCTCGCGGGGGCCTATCACGAGCGCACCGGCGACCTGGAATTCGTGCGCTCGATCTGGCCCCACGTGGAGCGCGCGCTGGACTGGATCGACCGGTACGGCGACGTGGACGGCGACGGCTTCGTGGAATACGCGCGCCGTTCCCCGCGCGGACTCCTCAACCAGGGCTGGAAGGATTCCCAGGACTCCGTCTTCCATGAGGACGGCGCACTGGCGGAGGGGCCGATCGCGCTGTGCGAAGTGCAGGGTTACGTCTACGCCGCCCGGCGCGCGGCGGCGGCGCTGGCGGCGTGGCTCGGGGACGGCGCGCGCGCGGAGGTGTTGACCCTCGAGGCGGAAGCGCTGCAGCGCCGCTTCGAGGAGACGTTCTGGTGCGAAGCGCTGTCCACCTACGCGCTGGCGCTGGACGGAAGGAAACGGCCGTGCCGCGTCCGGGCGTCCAACGCGGGGCACTGCCTGTTCTCGGGCATCGCCGGCGCGGAGCGGGCCTACCGGGTGGCGGAGACGCTCATGGCGGAGCCGTCGTTCTCCGGCTGGGCGGTGCGGACCGTGGCGGCGGACGCGGCACGCTACAACCCGATGTCCTATCACAACGGGTCGGTCTGGCCGCACGACAACGCCCTCGTCGCCGCCGGGCTCTCCCGTTACGGGCGCAAGCGCGACACGGCGCGCATTCTCGCCGGCCTGTTCGACGCCAGTCTGTTCTTCGACCTGCACCGGCTGCCGGAACTGTTCTGCGGCTTTCACCGGCGCCCCGGCGAAGGTCCGACGCTGTACCCGGTTTCCTGCTCGCCGCAGACCTGGGCGTCGGCCGCCGTGCTGCTCCTGCTGCAGGCCTGCCTGGGGCTCGAGGTGCGCGGATCGCGCAAGGAAGTCCTGTTCTGCAATCCTCACCTGCCCGAGTTCCTGGCGGAACTGCGCCTGTCGGGGCTGCGCATCGGCGACGCCACCGTGGACCTGAACCTCGTGCGCCACGGCGAGGACGTGGGAATCAATGTGGCGCGGCGGGAGGGCGACGTGCGCGTGGTGGCGGTAAAGTAGAAGTGGCGGCCGGTACCCTTGCACCACGGCGTCGGGGCGGCGATCCCCGGGGCGGGCAGCGGCTCGCCCCCCGCCCCTCTTAACGCTTCAGCACGCACTTCTCGTACAGCGTCGGGAACGCGCCGTCGGGGTCGTAGCGGGCCTTGAGCTCCCTGTAGCGCTCGCCGCCGTAGAGGGCGGCGAACTCGTACTTGTCGTAGTAGCTGTCCGAGTAGAGCGACTTGATCCCGCCCAGGCGCTTCACCTCGCGCTCGATCACGCGGTTGTGGTAGCCGGCGGCGAACGGCTGCCTGCGCTTGACCACGTCCCAGAAGCCGAAGTTGACGTAGGTGACGCCGGGCTTCATCGGGTAGAGCGTGAAGTCGCCCGAGAGCACCCGGATCGGGCAGATCCAGATGGGCAGGATGCCGATCTCGCGGCGGAGGAAGTCGAGGAACTCGGCGCAGCGGTCGATGGGGATGTCGACGTCCTGGATCACCGACTCGGTGTGGCTGCCGGCGAGTCGTGCGAGCGCGCGCGACAGGCCGAGCCGCGCGTTGAAGCGCATGATCTTCGCGTAGGTGACCGAGTTGAGCCGCTCGCGGCCGAACACCAGCTTGCGCAGCAGCGGGTTCTGCGCGCCGACGTTCTTCGAGCACCAGAACCAGTCGGTGTCCCAGCGCCACAGGTAGTCGCGGGTGGCGAGGTAGTCGTCCTCGCGCTCCCGCAGCGAGCGGTAGTAGATCTTCTCGTAGGTGTAGTCGCTGGCGTAGGGCGCCGCGTCGACGAAAGCGCCCCGGGTCAGCACCATCTCGTCGGGTCCGAACACCACGCCGTCGAGGAAGTCGGCGGCGCCGACGCACTCCCCCTCCAGGTCGAGGAAGAACAGCCTGGGATCGCTGTAGAGCCGGTGCGTCAGTTTCACGTAGCGCTTCGCCGGCACCGCCTTGGCGGTCACGCGCAATGCGTAGCCCAGCGTGCCATAGGAGTTGGGAAAGCCCAGGAACAGGTCGCGATGATCGTTGTCGCGGCGGCAGGTCACCACCTCGCCGGTGCCGGTGAGCACCTCCAGCTCCTCGATGGTTTCGTGCACCAGCCCGTAGCGGAAGGAGCTGGACTCGATCGCCACGCCCGCCACCGCGCCGCCGATGGTGATGGACTTGAGCTGCGGCACTACGGCGGGCATCACGCCGGTGGGCAGCGCCAGCTCGGTGAGCCGGGCGTAGGGCGCCATGCCCTCGGCGTCGATGCGCAGGTTGGCGGGATCGACCCGCAGCACCTCGCCGAAGTCGCGCACGTCGAGACGGCGGCGCGTGCCGGTCTCGCGGTCGCGGAACAGGTTGGACGTGCTCTTGGCGAGGCGCACCGGTCCGCCGCCGCCGCCGAGGGCCTGCGCCAGGCGCGCGACCTTGGCGGCGTGGTCGCTCACGGCGCCGCCGCGCCCGGGTCGCCCCGGTAGACGTGGGCGCGGCTCATGGGATAAGCGCGGGTGTTGCCCCTGGAGTAGACGATCTGGAACAGGTGCGTGTAGCCGCCGGCGGCGCGAAACATCTCGGCGCAGGACGCGAGGTAGATCGACCACTTGCGCCGGAAGCGCTCGTCGAACTTCCGCGGGTCGAGGGCGTGGATCGCTTCCCAGTTGGCGTCGAAGCGCTTCGCCCACTCGTCCAGCGTCAGCGCGTAGTGGCGGCGCAGGTTCTCGACGTCGAGGATCTCGAGGCCCGCGCGCTCCATCGCCACCAGCGTCTCGGCCAGGCTGGGGATCCAGCCGCCGGGGAAGATGTGCTCGCGGATCCAGTACTCGGTCTCGTAGCGGCCGACGTGGCCGATGAAGTGCAGCACCCCGATGCCGCCGGGCTTGAGCGGCGCGGCATGGGCGCGCACCACCTCCTCCAGCTGGTCGCGCCCGGCATGCTCCAGCACGCCGATGGAGCAGACCTTGTCGTAGGTGCCGGGGATGTCGCGGAAGTCCGCCTCGATCACCTGGATCCGGTCGTTGAGGCCGCGCCGGTCCAGCTCGGCCTGCATCTCGCGCACCTGCTCGGTGGTGCAGTTGATGCCGGCGCCGGTGATGCCGTAGCGCTCCTGCGCGTAGAGCAGGAAGCCGCCCCAGCCGCAGCCGATGTCCACCACCGTCTCGCCGGGCCGCAGGTCGAGCTTGCGGCATACGTGCTCGATCTTGTTCTGCTGCGCCTGCTCCAGCGTGCGCGTGCCCTCCTTCCAGTAGGCGCAGGTGTACATCTTGTAGGGATTGTCGAGCCACAATCGGTAGAACCGCTCGCCCAGGCCGTAGTGGAAGCGCGCGTTGGCCTTGGCCTGCTCGCGGGAGCGGTTGCCGAAGCGCATCTCGTGCAGCCGGTTGCGCCAGCGCACCGCCAGCGGCGGCTCGTAAGCGATGCGGCCCTCGGTGCCTGCGCGCATCGCCATCTGCACGCTGCCCTCGATGTCAATATCGCCGTCGAAATAGCCTTCCAGCAAACCGATGTGGCGCTGGATGATGACGCGCCGCTCGGCGGCGGCCTTGTGGAACCGCAGCGTGAACGCGGGCTCGCCGTCGCGGTTCTGGTACTCCGAGCCGTCGGCGAAGCGGATGCGGAAGCAGACGCTGGACGCCCGCCCGGTGTGCTCGAAAATGGACTTGAGCGCCGCCATGCCGAGGTCAGGTGCCGGTGATGCGGCCGCGGATCGGATACTTGGGATCGGAGTACCCCGGCGTCGACGGGTGGCCGGGCGGCACCAGCGCGTCGAGGAAGGTCTCGTCCTCGGGATCGAGGCGATGCTGCAGCGCACCCAAGTAGCCCTGCCACTGCTCCAGCGTGCGCGGGCCGGCCAGCACCGAGGTCACCGCGCGGTTCGCCAGCACCCAGTTCACCGCCCAGTCGCCGGGGGTCATGCCCTTGGCGGCCGCGCGGGCCTTCACTTCCTGGGCGATGCGCAGCGACTCGGGCCGGAACTCCGTCTCCATCATGCGCTCGTCGTGGCGGCCGGCGCGGGAACCCTCGGGCGGCGGCTCGCCGGGCGCGTACTTGCCGGTCAATACGCCGCGCGCCAGCGGGCTGTAGGGCACCACGCCCAGGCCGTGCTCGACGCAGGCCGGCAGCACCTCCACCTCCGGCATGCGGTTCATGGCGTTGTAATAGGGCTGGCACACGGTGGGGGGCGGCACGCCCATCCCGCGGGCCGTGAGCGCCAGCGAGACGATGCGGTAGGCGCGGAAGTTGGAGACGCCCCAGTAGCGCACCTTGCCGGCGCCGATCGCGTCGCCGATAGCGTCGAGCGTTTCCTCCTGCGGCGTGTCGTAGTCGTCCACGTGCAGATACCAGACGTCGATGGTGTCGAGGCCCAGCCGGACGAGGCTGGCGTCGAGGGCGCGCAACAGGTAGCGGCGCGACAGGCCGCGGTCATTGACGCCGCCGCCGGTCTTGTTGCCGGCCTTGGTGGCCAGCACCCAGCGATCGCGGTCCTCCGCCACCAGGCGCCCGACGATGCGCTCCGATTCGCCCTTGGCGTAGACGTCGGCAGTGTCGATGAAGTTCACGCCGGCGTCCCGCGCCGCGGCGACAATGTCGCCGGCGACGCGGGCGTCGGTGCGGTCGCCGAACATCATGGTGCCCAGGCAGACGCGGGAGACGCGGACGCCGCTGGCGCCCAGACTGCGGTAGTCCATGGGGGTTTTCCTTGCTCCGGCCTGCCCCGATCATGCCGAACTCCTTGCCGGTCGGCAACGCGGTGCAACGGCGCCCCGGGGCGTCATTGCTCTTTGATGCAGATCAAGATAGGTTGGTCGGCGAAAGGCGGAAAATCCCGCCTGAGCCACCCGTCCCTCCGGGGAGGGCGGCAAGAATAATCGGGAGGAGCACCATGAGCGCCGCGGCAAAGCCGAAGTCCATTCCCCAACCGCGCCTTGCCGGCCTGCCGCACGGCGTGCTGCTGCTGCACGACCCCTTGCACAACAAGGGCACCGCCTTCACCGAGGCCGAGCGCGACGCACTGGGCCTGCGCGGGCTGCTGCCGCCGCGGGTGCTGACCCAGGAGCAGCAGGTGGCCCGCGTGCAGGAGAATCTGGAGCGGCTGCCCACCGACCTCGAGCGCTACATCGCGCTCAACGCGCTGCACGATCGCAACTGCGGCCTGTTTTTTCGCCTGGTGATCGACAACCCCGACCGGATCATGCCGATCATCTACACGCCGACGGTCGGCCTGGGCTGCCAGAAGTACGCGCACATCTTCCAGCGGCCGCAGGGCATGTTCGTCAGCGCCCGCGACAAGGGCCGCATTCGCGAGACGCTCAGGAACTGGCCGACGCGGGAAGTCGACATCATCGTCGTCACCGACGGCGAGCGCATCCTCGGCCTCGGCGACCTCGGCGCCAACGGCATGGGCATCCCGGTGGGCAAGCTCTCGCTCTACGTCGCCTGCGCCGGCGTCGACCCGGCGCGCTGCCTGCCGATCACGCTGGACGTCGGCACCAACAACGAGGAGCTGCTGACCGACGAGCTCTACATCGGGCTCGCGCAGCGCCGCATGCGCGGGCGCGACTACGACGAGTTCGTCGACGAGTTCGTCACCGCCGCCAACGAGGTGTTTCCGGGCGTGCTGATCCAGTTCGAGGACTTCGCCAACGCCAACGCTTTCCGCCTGCTGGAGACCTACCGCGACCGCGTCTGCTGCTTCAACGACGACATCCAGGGCACCGCCAGCGTGGTGCTGTCGGGCCTTTACTCGGCGCTGCGGATCACCGGCGGCCGGCTCGCCGACCAGAAGATCCTCTGCCTCGGCGCCGGCGAAGCCGCGACCGGCATCTGCGACCTGGCGGTGGCCTCGATGGTGCGCGACGGCCTGGGCGAAGCCGAGGCGCGCAAGCGCTGCTGGCTGGTGGACTCCAAGGGCCTGGTGGTGGCGAGCCGCACGGACCTGAACGACCACAAGCGCCCCTATGCCCACGAGCACGCGGCGGCCGGCGACTTCCTGGCGGCGGTGGAAGCGCTCAAGCCCACCGCGATCATCGGCGTCGCCGCCAAGGGCGGCATGTTCACGCGCGAGGTCCTCGAGGCGATGGCGCGCATCAACGAGCGCCCGATCGTGTTCGCGCTGTCGAACCCGACGTCGAAGTCCGAGTGCACCGCCGAGGAAGCGTACCGCCACACCGGCGGCCGCGCGCTGTTCGCCTGCGGCAGCCCGTTCGCGCCGGTGACCCTCGGCGGCCAGACCTTCGTGCCGCGCCAGGGCAACAACTCGTACATCTTCCCCGGCGTCGGCATGGGCGTGATCGCCTGCCGCGCACGGCGCGTCACCGACGAGATGTTCCTCGCCGCCGCCGGCACGCTGGCGCACCAGGTCGGCGAGAACGACCTCAAGCAGGGCAGCCTGTATCCGCCGCTGACGAAGGTGCGCGACGTCTCCGCCCACATCGCCGCGGCGGTGGCCGAAGTGGCGTACGAACGCGGCCTCGCCACCGAGCCCAGGCCGGCCGATCCGCTGTCGTCCATCCGCAGCCGGATGTACGACCCGCACTATCACGCCTACGCGTGACCGGTCGGGCCGGCCTTTGACGCAGGTCAACGCACCGCTCCCGCGGCGCCGGTACCTTCGAGCGGACGTTACAAGAGGATAGCCGTGCCGGGCGTGCACACGATCAAGAAGGGCCTGGATCTTCCGATCGCCGGTCGGCCCGAGCAGTCGGTGGAGGCCGCCCCTCCGTGCTCCCGCGTGGCGCTGGTGGCGGACGACTATCCGGGGCTGAAAGCCTCGTTTGCCGTCCATCCGGGCGAGACGGTCCTGCGCGGCCAGGTGCTGTTCCAGGACCGCAATCTGCCCGAGCTGCGCTATACCTCCCCCGCCGCCGGAACCGTGCTGGGCGTCCACCGCGGCGAGAAGCGCGCGCTGATTTCGGTGGTGATCGAACTCAGCGCCGCCGAGCGCACGGGCGACGCCGGGCCCGAACAGGTGGCGTTCGACAGCTACAGCAGGGCGCTGCCGGCGCAGCTGGCAAGCGACGAAGTGCGCGCGCTGCTGCTCGAATCGGGGCTGTGGACCGCGCTGCGCATGCGGCCCTTCAGCCGGGTGCCGGATCCGGCGTCGTCGCCGAGTTCGATCTTCATCACCGCGGTCGACTCCCATCCGCTGGCCCCCGACGTCGGCGCGACGCTCGCCGGCCGGGAAGACGATTTCGCCGCCGGGGCGCGCGCCGTCGCGACGCTGACCGACGGAGCCACGTATCTTTGCACCGGTCCCGGCTCCGCGTTCGCGGCGCTGGCATCCGACCGCATTCGCCACGAAGTGTTCGACGGCCCCCATCCGGCCGGCACGGTGGGCGTGCACATCAACACCCTCGACCCGGTGTTCCGCGGCAAGGTGGTGTGGCACGTGGGCTACCAGGACGTGGCGGCGATCGGAGCGCTGCTGCGCAGCGGCCGTCTCGACGTCACGCGGGTGGTGTCGCTGGCCGGCCCGGGTGTCACGCGTCCGCGCCTCGTGCGCACGCGCATCGGCGCGGCGCTCGACGAGCTCACCGCCGGCGAGCTGCGCCCCGGGGAGCACCGCGTCGTCTCCGGCTCGGTGCTGGGCGGACGCGCCGCCATGGGCGAAGAGCGCGGCTACCTGGGCCGCTATCACAACCAGGTCACGGCGCTGGCGGAAGGCCGGGAGCGCGAGCTGCTCGGCTGGCTCGCGCCGGGAAGCGACAAGTTCTCGGTCACCAACGCGTTCGTCTCGGCGTTCAGCCGGGCGCGCCGCTTCGCGTTCACCACCAGCACCAACGGCTCCAGGCGGCCGATGGTGCCCATCGGCACCTACGAGGAAGTGATGCCGATGGACATTCCGCCCACCTTCCTGCTGCGCGCGCTGATCACCGGCGATGCCGAGCGCGCCGAGGAGCTGGGCGTGCTGGAGCTGGACGAGGAGGACTTGGCGCTTTGCACCTTCGTCTGCCCGGGCAAGTACGAATACGGGCCGATGCTGCGGCAGATGCTGAGCCGCATCGAGCGGGAGGGATGATGGGCGCGCTGCGACGCCTGCTGGACAAGGCCGGCCGGCCGTTCGAGAAAGGCGGCCCGCTCCACAGGCTCTATCCCCTGTGGGAAGCGACGGACAGCTTCTTTTTCACGCCCTCCAGCGTCACCCGCACCACCGCCCACGTGCGCGACGGCCTGGACCTGAAGCGCATGATGATCATCGTCGTCGTGGCGGCGCTGCCGTGCGTGTTCTGGGGCATGTACAACACCGGCCTGCAGGCCAACCTGGCGCTGGACCCGGCCAGGGTGGCCGAGCTCACCGGCTGGCGCCACGACGTCCTGCGCCTGCTGGGCGCGGGCTACGACCCCGGCAACATCATCGGCAACATCATTCACGGTGCGCTCTATTTCCTACCGCTCTACATCGTCACCATGGTGGTGGGCGGCGCCTGGGAGGTGGGTTTCGCGATGGTCCGGCGCCACGAGATCAACGAGGGCTTTCTCGTCACCGGCCTGCTGTTCCCCCTGATCCTGCCGCCGACGACACCGCTGTGGCAGGCGGCGCTCGGCATCACCTGGGGCGTGGTCATCGCCAAGGAGGTGTTCGGCGGCACCGGCATGAACATCCTCAACCCGGCGCTGGTGGCGCGCGCGTTCCTGTTCTATGCCTACCCGGTCCAGATCACCGGCGACAAGGTGTGGGTCGCCACGCCGCCCTCGCTCTGGGTCGACGGCTACACCGGCGCCACGGTACTCTCCGAAGCGCGCCACCTGAGCGGGGCGTTCGTCGATCAGGGCTACTCGTGGTGGAATGCGTTCGTCGGCCTCGAGCCGGGGTCCATCGGCGAGACCTCGGCGCTGATGTGCCTGATCGGCGCGGTGATCCTGATCTGGACCAAGGTGGCCTCTTGGCGCAGCATGGCGGGCGTCGTCGCCGGCACCGTGGCGGTCTCGCTGCTGTTCAACGCCATCGCCTCCAGCACCAATCCCGGTTTCTCCATCCCGTTCTGGTGGCACATGGTGATGGGCGGCTGGGCCTTCGGCACCGTGTTCATGGTGACGGACCCGGTGACCTCGTCCTTCACCAACACCGGCAAGTACATCTACGGCTTCATGATCGGCGCGCTGGTGGTGCTGATCCGGGTGGTGAACCCGGCGTATCCGGAAGCCATGATGCTGGTGATCCTGTTCATGAACGTGTTCGCGCCGCTGATCGATCACTACGTGGTGCGCTCGGGCATCCGCCAGAGGCTGAAGCGCCGTGCAGGTTAACTCCACCGCCTACACGATCGGTTTCACCGCCGCGGTCTGCGTGGTGTGCTCGCTGCTGGTGGCCGCCTCGGCGGTGCTGCTGAAGGATCGCCAGCGCGCCAACGAATTCCTCTACCTGCAGAAGAACGTGCTGCAGGCCACCGGCCTGGTGAAGCCGGGGGCGGAGATTCACGACCGGGAGGTGCAGGAGCTGTTCCAGCGCCGCATCGAGGCGCGGCTGGTGGACCTGGAGACCGGCCAGTATGTCGAGATCGCCGGCGTCGATCCCGCCCGTTACGACCAGCGCCGCGCGCGTCAGGACCCGGCACGCAGCCGCCTCGCGCCGCCCAATCCCGCGCAGATCAAGCGCGTGGCGAGCGTCGCTTCGATCTTTCTGGTGATGGAGGACGGCAAGCCGGTCACCGCGGTGCTGCCGATCGAGGGGCTGGGCCTGTACGGGACCCTCTACGGCTTCATCGCCCTGGACCGCGACCTCACCACCATCCGCGGGCTGGCGTTCTATGAGAACCGGGAGACGCCGGGACTCGGCGGCGAGGTGGACAACCCGAAATGGAAGGGGCTCTGGCCCGGGCGCAAGGCGTTCGACGAAACCTGGACCGTACGCATCGCGCTCACCAAGGGCGTCGCCGGGCCGCCGGAGAAGGACCCCTACCAGGTCGACGCCCTCACCGGCGCCACCATCACCAGCAACGGCGTCACGCGGATGCTGCATTTCTGGCTCGGCGAGAACGGCTTCGGGCCGTTCATCGAGCAATCCAAGGCGCGCGGAGGGTTCTGACGATGGCCGTGAACGCGTTGAACTGGTTCAAGACCACCAGGGGCGTGGCGCTGACCGACCCCCTGGTCAACAACAATCCGATCGCGCTGCAGATGCTGGGCATCTGCTCGGCGCTGGCGGTCACCACGCGCATGGACAAGGCGCTGGTGATGACGATCAGCCTCACCTTCGTCGCCGGCGCCGCGTCGCTGATGGTGAGCCTGATCCGCAAGCTGACGCCCTCCAGCGTGCGCATCATCGTCCAGCTGGCCATCATCTCGTCCCTGGTGATCGTGGTGGACCAGGTGCTCAAGGCCTACCTGTACGAGATCAGCCTGTCGCTGTCGGTCTACGTCGGCCTGATCATCACCAACTGCATCGTGCTCGGGCGCACCGAGGGCTTCGCCATGCAGAACCCGCCGCTCATCAGCATGATCGACGGCATCGGCAACGGCCTCGGCTACGGCATCGTGCTGCTGCTCGTCGGCTTCATGCGGGAGCTGATCGGCACCGGCAAGGTGTTCAGCCATACCGTGTTCCCCACCGTCTACGAAGGCGGCTGGTACGTGCCCAACAGCATGTTCCTGCTGGCGCCGGCCGCGTTCTTCATCATCGGCTTCCTGATCTGGTTCCTGCGCGAGTGGAAGCCGGAGCAGCAGGAACAGTCGAACTGACGGGGCGGCCCATGGAGCATTACCTCAACCTGGCCATCAAGGCTATCTTCATCGAGAACATCGCGCTCGCCTTCTTCCTCGGGATGTGCTCGTTTCTGGCGTGCTCGAAGCGGGTGGAGACGGCTTTCGGACTGGGTCTGGCGGTGCTGTTCGTGCAGATGCTGACCCTGCCGCTCAACAACCTGCTGCTCAATTACCTGCTGCGGGAGGGCTCGCTGGCGTGGATCCACCCGAGCCTGGCGGTGGTGGACCTGACTTTCCTAACCTTCATCGTCTTCATCAGCACCATCGCGGCGGCGGTGCAGATCGTGGAGATGGCGCTGGACCGCCATTTCCCGGCGCTTTACATCTCGCTCGGCGTGTTCCTGCCGCTGATCGCCGTCAACTGCGCGATCCTCGGCGGCTCCCTGTTCATGGCGGAGCGCGACTACACCTTCGCTGAGAGCATCGTCTACGCGTTCGGCACCGGCTTCGGATTCTTCCTCGCCATCATCGGGCTGGCGGCGATCCGCGAGAAAATGACCTACAGCAACGTGCCTAGGGGCCTGCGCGGGCTGGGAATCGCCTTCATCGCGACCGGTCTCATGTCCATCGGCTTCATGATGTTTTCGGGCATTCAGCTTTAGGAGAGGACGATGATCTCGATCCTCATGGGTGTGGCCATGTTCACCACGGTGATCCTCACCCTGGTGATGATCCTGATGTGGGCGAAATCGAAACTGGTTCCCGCCGGCGACGTGCTGCTGATGATCAACGACGAGCCGGGCAAGGCGCTGCGGGTGCCCCCGGGCAACACCCTGCTCTCGACGCTGTCGGCGAAAAGCGTGCTGATCCCGTCCGCCTGCGGCGGCAAGGGCACCTGCGGGCTGTGCAAGGTGACCGTCCATGGCGGCGGCGAGCTGTTGCCGGTGGAGAAGGACTTTCTCACCCGCAGCGAGGCCGAGAAAGGCACCCGCCTCGCCTGCCAGGTGAAGGTGAAGAACGATCTCAAGCTCCAGCTGCCGCCGGAGTTCCTCGAGATCACGCACTGGAACGCGAAGGTCGTCTCCAACGTCAGCGTCGCGGACTTCATCAAGGAACTGGTGGTGGAGCTGCCGCCCGGATTCGAGGTGCCGTTCAAGGCCGGCCAGTACGTGCAGTTCACCTGCCCGCCCCACATCGTCCACTACAAGGACTTCGAGATCGCCGAGCGCTTCCGCGGCAGCTGGGACCGGGACAAGCTCTGGCGCCTGACCTCGGTGTGCACCGAGCCGGTGGAGCGCGCCTACTCCATGGCCAGCTACCCGCTGGAGCGGGGCGTTCTCAAGTTCGACATCAAGGTCTGCCCGCCGCCCTACGGCGCGCCCGAGGGCACGCCGCCGGGGCTGATGTCGTCGTGGCTGTTCGCCCTCAGGCCGGGCGACACCATCACCATGTCCGGCCCCTACGGCGAGTTCGTCGCCACCGACACCGACCGCGAGATGATCTTCGTCGGCGGCGGCGCCGGCATGGCGCCGCTGCGCTCGATCATCTTCGACCAGTTCCTGCGCGTGAACACGCAGCGCAAGGTTTCCTACTGGTACCGCGCCCACAGCCTGCGCGACGCGCTCTACCGCGAGGATTTCTACCGGCTCGCCGCCGAGCATGAGAACTTCAGCTTCCACCTGTGCCTGTCCAAACCCGAGCCCGAGGACAACTGGACCGGCTACGTGGGCTACCTGCACGACTTCCTCTACGACACCTATCTCAAGGACCACCCGGCGCCGGAGGACTGCGAGTACTACCTGTGCGGGCCGCGCGCGCTGTCGCTGGGGATCCTGAAGCTGCTGTCCGATCTCGGCGTCGAGCCCGACAGCATCTTCTACGACAACTTCGCCGGCGAGGACAAAGTCACCGCCCACTAGCAGCACGCGCCCATGACCGCCGTCCTCGTCCCCACCGTCACCGTGTTCCTGCTCGCCGCGCTCGGCATGGCGGTGGGCGTGATGGTGAGCGGGCGCTGCCTGCGCGGGTCGTGCGGCGGCCCGGAGGTGCTGGACGCCCGCGGCGAGCCGCTTTCGTGCGCCGCCTGCCCCAACCGCAAGCGGCGCAAACCGGCGCCCGAGGACGCGGATGCGGCGGGTTGATCTGCATCAAAACGGAAACCCGCGGATTCCCCGAGAATGACTCCCGTTGCGCCGCGGCAAACCGACAACAACGCGGCGATCGCGTTGTGCGTGAGGAGCGTTCCGTGTTCCAGTTGAGAATCCATGGCCGGGGAGGACAGGGCGTCGTCACCGCCGCCGAACTGATCTCGCTCGCGGCGTTTCTGGAAGGCAGGCACGCGCAGGCCTTCCCCAGCTTCGGCTCCGAGCGCATGGGCGCGCCGGTGATGGCGTTCTGCCGCCTGGACGACAAGGAGATCCGCCTGCGCGAGCCGGTGCTGGAGCCGGACGCCCTGATCATCCAGGACACCACGCTGCTGCACCAGGTGGACCTGTTCCAGGGCGTGTCGCCGACGGGCCACGTGCTGATCAACACCGCGCGCGGGCTCGACGAGCTGGGCATCTCCGAGCTCAAGGAGCGCTTCCCCAGGCTCCACATCTGCATGCTGCCGGCCAGCGAGCTGGCGCGCAAGCACGTGGGCCGGCCGGTGCCCAACGCGGCGCTGCTGGGCGGTTTCGCCGCCGCCACCGGCACCGTGCATCTCGATTCGGTGCTCTCCGCCATCCGCGAGCGCTTCGCCGGCAAGGTCGGCGAAGGCAACGTCCTCGCGGCGCGGGAGGCCTACGGGCAGATGAAGGCCAAAGGAGACCAGTCATGCTGAGGCAGATCGAGGGCTCCCAGGCGGTGGCGCACGCGGTGGCGATGTGCCGCCCGGAAGTGATCTGCGCCTATCCCATCACGCCCCAGACCCACATCGTCGAGCGGCTCTCCGAGCTGGCCAAGGAGGGCGCGCTCGGGACGTGCGAGTTCGTCAACGTGGAATCGGAGTTCGCCGCGCTGTCGGTGGCCATCGGCGCTTCCGCCGCCGGCGCCCGCGCCTATACCGCCACCGCCAGTCAGGGACTGCTGTACATGGCCGAGGCGGTCTACAACGCCGCCGGTCTGGGACTGCCGATCGTGATGACCGTGGGCAACCGCGCCATCGGCGCGCCGATCAACATCTGGAACGACCAGAGCGACTCCATGTCGATGCGCGACTCCGGCTGGATCCAGCTCTATGCCGAGACCAACCAGGAGGCGGTGGACCTGCACATCCAGGCGTTCCGCCTGGGCGAGGCGCTGTCGCTGCCGGTGATGGTGTGCATGGACGGCTTCGTGCTCACCCACGCGGTGGAGCGCATCGACCTGCCGGAACAGGCCACCGTCGACGAGTATCTGCCGCCGTTCGAGCCGCGCCAGGTGCTGGACCCGGCGCACCCGGTCACCATCGGCGCCATGGTGGGCCCGGAGGCGTTCACCGAGGTGCGCTACCTGGCCCACCATCGCCAGTTGCAGGCGCTGGACATGATCCCGCAGCTGGCCGCCGAGTTCGAGCAGGAGTTCAGCCGCGTCTCCGGCGGCCTCGTCCACGGCTACCGGCTGGACGGCGCCGAGACGGTGGTGGTGGCCATGGGCTCGGTCAACGGCACGCTGAAGGACGTGGTGGACGAGCAGCGCACCGCCGGCGTGCCGGTGGGCTCGCTCGCGGTGTGCACCTACCGGCCGTTTCCGCTGACGGCCGTGCGCAAGGCGCTGGAGAGCGCGAAGCGGGTGGTGGTGATCGACCGCGCGCTGTCGGTGGGACTCGGCGGGCCGCTGGCGAGCGACGTGCGCAAGGCGCTCTCCGGCGTCCAGCTCAAGGGTTACACGGTGATCGCCGGCCTGGGCGGCCGCGCCATCACCAAGGCCTCGCTGCACAAAATGATCGAGCAGGCGCGCCACGACCAGCTGGAGCTGGTGACGTTCCTCGACCTGAACCGGGCGGTGGTGGACCGCGAGCTCGCGCGCCTCGCCGCCAGCGGCGCCACCGGCCCCATCGCCGAGAACATCCTGCGCGACATGGGCGCGGTGGCGCACCGCATCGGCTAAGTCATCGTTGCACCACGCAGCCACAGAAAAAAGCGCAATGAATCTTGAACCGCCAAGGACGCAATGGACGCAAAGGAATGCGATTCGAAATGTGGAGTCGGTCCCTCGTGGCGGTTTCCTTTGCGTCCTTTGCGTCCTGTGTGGTTCGAAAGCGAGGTTTTCTCTGTGTCTCTGTGCCTCTGTGGTGAAGGATTGAGAACGCCATGGCCGTGACGACGATCAAGTTCTATCAGACCGGCACCTTCACCGTCGGCAACCGGCTGCTGGACGAATCCCAGCGCTCGGTGCAGGCCGACCGGGAGCGCGCCAACGCCCTCACCTCCGGCCACCGCGCCTGCCAGGGCTGCGGCGAGGCGCTGGGCGCGCGCTACGCCATCGACGCGGCGCTGGCGGCCGCCGACGGCAAGCTGATCGCCGCCAACGCCACCGGCTGCCTGGAGGTGTTCTCGACGCCGTACCCGGAGACGTCGTGGCAGCTGCCGTGGATCCACTCGCTGTTCGGCAACGCGCCGGCGGTGGCCACCGGCATCGCCGCGGCGATGAAGGCCAAGGGCCGCAGCGACGTGCGGGTGGTGGCCCAGGGCGGCGACGGCGGCACCACCGACATCGGCTTCGGCTGCCTGTCGGGTATGTTCGAGCGCAACGACGACGTGCTCTACATCTGCTACGACAACCAGGCCTACATGAACACCGGC
Source organism: Pseudomonadota bacterium (assembly GCA_049322755.1). Classification (GTDB taxonomy): domain Bacteria; phylum Pseudomonadota; class Gammaproteobacteria; order Burkholderiales; family UBA6910; genus DATIUV01. Next base: position 34,977 of record JBMOQX010000056.1, read on the forward strand.
GTGCAGCGCTCGTCCGCGACGCCGGCCGCGGCGCGCACCGCCACCACGCCGGCGGTGGGGCCCCGGCCCGGCAACGTCTTCGGCCAGGGCAAGGACCTGCCCGCCATCGCCATGGCCCACGGCATCCCCTACGTCGCCACCGCCACCGTGGCCGACCTGCGCGACCTGGAGGCGAAGGTGCAGCGCGCGATGGAATTCCGCGGCGCCCGCTACCTGCACATCTTCGTGCCCTGCCCGCTGGGCTGGGGTTCGAAGCCGGAGGACACGATCAAGCTGGCGCGGCTGGCGATCGAGTCCGGGCTGTTCCCGGTGTACGAGGCCGAGCACGGCGAGGTCACCGGCCGGCGGCCGATCCGGCGGCGGGTCGCGGTGGAGGAGTATCTCAAGCCGCAGAAGCGCTACGCGCACCTGTTCGCGCCGAAGCGCGACGAGGAAACCATCGCCCGCATCCAGGCCATCGCGGAGCGCAACATCGCGCGGCTCGGCCTGCTGCCGGAAGGCGCGGCATGAGCGAGCCCAAACCGTTCGCCATCACGCTGGACGTCGGCACCAGCCTCGCCAACCGCACCGGCAACTGGCGCACCATGCGCCCGGTCTACGTGGACCGCCTGCCGCCGTGCAACAACGCCTGCCCCGCCGGCGAGAACATCCAGCGCTGGCTCTACCACGCCGAGGAAGGCGGCTACGAGGCGGCGTGGCGCGAGATCATGGTCAACAACCCGCTGCCCGCGATCATGGGCCGCGTCTGCTATCACCCGTGCGAGTCGGCCTGCAATCGGGGCCAGCTGGACGAGGCCGTGGGCATCCACGCGGTGGAGCGCTTCCTCGGCGACGAGGCCATCCGCCGCGGCTGGAAAGTGAAAGTGGACGCCGCGCCCAGCGGCAAGCACGTGCTGGTGGTGGGCGCCGGCCCGTCGGGCCTGTCGGCCGCCTACCACCTGGCGCGGCTCGGCCACCGGGTGACGCTGCGCGACGCCGGTCCCCTGGCCGGCGGCATGATGCGCTTCGGCATTCCCAAGTACCGGCTGCCGCGCGAGGTTCTGGACGCGGAGGTGGAGCGCATCCGAGCCATGGGCGTCGTCATGCAGTTCAACGCCAAGGTGGACGACCTGGAGGCGGTCATGAACGAGGGCGGCTACGACGCCGCGTTCCTCGCCGTCGGCGCCCACCTGGCCAAGCGCGCCTACATCCCCTGCGGCGAGGCGAGCAAGATCCTGGACGCCGTCTCCGTGCTGCGCAGCATGGAAGGCGAGGCGCCGCCCAAACTGGGCCGGCGCGTGGTGATCTACGGCGGCGGCAACACCGCGCTGGACGTGGCGCGCACCGCCAAGCGCCTCGGCGCGGAGGAGGCGCTGATCGTCTACCGCCGCACCCGCGAGAAGATGCCGGCCCACGATTTCGAGGTGGAGGAGGCGCTGGAGGAAGGCGTGATGATGAAGTGGCTCTCCACCATCAAGGAAGCGGGCGAGTCCACGTTCACGGTGGAGAAGATGAAGCTGGACGCGAGCGGTTTCCCGCAACCCACCGGCGAGTTCGAAACCATCGAGGCCGATACCCTGGTGCTGGCGCTGGGCCAGGACGTGGACCTTTCGTTCCTGGGCAGGGTGCCGGGACTGGAGATCAAGGACGGGACCCTGCAGGTGGGGCCCAACATGATGACCGGCCGCGCCGGCGTGTTCGCCGGCGGCGACATGGTGCCCTCCGAGCGCACCGTCACCGTCGCGGTGGGCCACGGCAAGAAGGCGGCGCGTCACATCGACGCCTGGTTGCGCGGCACCGAGTACCGGCCGGCGCCCAAGCACGAGCTGGCGAGCTTCGACAAGCTCAACACCTGGTATTACGCCGACGCGCCCAAGACCGTGCAGCCGAGGCTGGACGAGGTGCGGCGGCAGTCCACCTTCGACGAGGTGGTGGGCGGGCTCGACGAGTCCAACGCGCTGTTCGAGGCGCGGCGCTGCCTGTCGTGCGGCAACTGCTTCGAGTGCGACAACTGCTACGGCGTGTGCCCCGACAACGCGGTGACCAAGCTGGGCCCGGGCAAGCGCTTCCAGTTCAAGTACGACTACTGCAAGGGCTGCGGCCTGTGCGCGGCCGAGTGCCCCTGCGGCGCCATCGTCATGGAGCCGGAGCCCGCCTGAGGCGGGCTCCCACCGGCGTGCGGCGCCCTGCGCCCCGGCGCCGCCTTGGCCCGCTCCGGGCCGCGCCTGCGCCTGTGCTATCCTAACGCTCCGTTTTTTTGCATCGGGTCGGCGCGGGTTGCCGCGTACCGGCCGGCCATCATGCTTCCTCTGCAAGGCGTGCGCGTCGTCGAGTTCTGCCAGGTGGCGGCCGGGCCGTTCTGCGGCATGCTGCTGGCCGATCTGGGCGCCGACGTGATCAAGGTGGAGAGCCCGGAAGGCGACGGCATGCGCGAGTGGCCCCCGATCAACGGCGGCTACAGCGAGAACTTCGCCTCGCTCAACCGCAACAAGCGCTCGGTGGTGCTGAACCTCAAGGATCCCGCCGACCGCGACGCGGCGCGGCGCCTGAGCCTGTCCGCCGACGTGGTGGTGGAGAATTTCCGCCCCGGTGTGCTGGGACGTTTCGGGCTCGACCACGCTGCGCTGACGGCCGATAGGCCCGCCCTCGTGTACGCGTCGATCTCCGCGCTCGGCCAGACCGGGCCGCGCGCCCAGGAGGGCGGCTTCGACCTCACCATTCAGGCCATGGGCGGGGTCATGAGCGTGACCGGCGAGCCGGACGGGGCCCCGGTGAAATGCGGCGTGCCGCTGTCCGACTTCTGCGCCGGCCTCTACGCCGCCTACGCCATCGCCGCCGCGCTCTACCGGGTGCGGCAGACCGGCCGCGGCGAGCACATCGACGTATCGATGCTGGGGGCGACGCTGGGCGTCGCCGCGCTGCAGACCAGCGAATACTTCGGCACCGGCCGCGATCCGCGCAAGCTGGGCTCGGCCCATCCGCGCAACGCGCCGTACCAGGCGTTCCGCGCCAGCGACGGCTGGTTCGCCATGGCCGCCGGCAACGACCGCCTCTGGCGCTGCGCCTGCGAAGGGGTCGGGCGCATGGACCTGGCCGCGGATCCGCGCTTCGCCTCCACCGCGCTGCGCGCGCAGAACCAGGAGGCGCTGCGCGATATCCTGGAGCAGGAGTTCGCCCGCGCCACCGCCGCCGAATGGCTCGACGTGTTCGCCGCCCGCGGCGTGCCGTGCGCGCCCATCAACACCTACTCGCAGGTGCTGGCGGATCCCCAGGTGGCCCACATGGGCTGGGTGCAGGGCGTGGACCTGCCGGGCGGCGCCTCGACGCGCACTTTCGTCTTCCCGCTCAAGCTCTCCGGCGAGACGCCGGGCATCTACCGCCGGCCGCCGGCCCTGGGCGAGCACACCCGCGAGGTGCTGGAAGAAATCGACGCCGGCGCCGCCGCAACGCAAACGCAACCAGGAGGCCGATCATGAGCAGCGCTGCCCGCTTCCGCGACTTCATCAGGGACATGACCGTGCTGGTGGAATCCGCCGGCGGCGACGAGGCCCGCATCCTGGCCGAGGGCAAGCGGCTGCTGGGGGACCTCATCCGCCACGACGACTGGCTGCCGGAGGAGTTCGCGATGCCGGACCCCGAGCGCTACCAGCAGTTCCTGCTCTACTGCGATCCGCTGGAGCGGTTCTCGGTGGTGTCCTTCGTCTGGGGTCCGGGCCAGACGACGCCGGTGCACGATCACACGGTGTGGGGCATGGTGGGCATGATGCGCGGCGCCGAGCGCTGCGAGGAGTTCGCCCTCGAAGGCGCCGGGCTGCGCCGCGGCCACCAGCACCTGCTCAAGCCGGGCCAGATCGACCTGGTGAGCCCGCGCATCGGCGACGTGCACCGCGTCTCCAACGCGCTGGAGGACCGCCCGTCGGTGTCGATCCACGTGTATGGCGCCAACATCGGCGCGGTGGCGCGCCACGTCTACGACGAAGCCACGGGCGAAGCGAGGCCGTTCGTGTCCGGCTACACCAACACGGTGGTGCCCAATTTCTGGGACCGCTCCGCGGAAGTGCGCGCGTCCCTGCGGCCGTGAGCGCATCGCTGCGGATCGAGCGCCGGGACGGCCTCACGCGCCTGACGCTGAACCACCCCGCCCGGGCCAACGCTCTCGACGCCGAGCTGGTGGAGGCGCTGATCGCCGCGGTCGATGCCGCCGCCGGCGACGGCACCCGGCTGCTGGTGCTGGACGGCGAAGGCCGGCATTTCTGCGGCGGCTTCGATTTCACCGGGTTCGAGGACGCCAGCGAGGGCGACCTGGTGCTGCGCTTCATCCGCATCGAGACGCTGCTGCAGGCGGTGTACCACGCGCCGTTCCAGACGCTGGCGCTCGCCCACGGCCGCAACTTCGGCGCCGGCGCCGACCTGCTGGCCGCGTGCAACCTGCGGGTGGCGTCGCCGGAAGCGACGTTTCGCATGCCGGGGCTGCGCTTCGGCGTCGTCCTGGGGACGCGGCGTCTCGCGCACCGGGTCGGCGCCGAGAACGCGCGCACGCTCCTGATCGACACGCCGACGTTCGACGCGGTGCGCGCTCTCGAACTGGGGTTCGTCACCCGCATCGCGGACCGCGACGGCTGGGAGGCGATCGTCGCCGGCGCGCTCGCCGCCGCCCGCGAGCTGCCGCAGACCAGCGCTGTCGGCCTCAACCGCCTGACCGTGACCGACACCCGCGACGCCGACATGGCCGAACTGGCGCGCTCGGTGAGCGTGCCGGGGCTCAAGGAGCGCATACGCGCGTTCCGGTCGGCGTCGTGACCTTGTTTAACCACAGAGACACAGAGGCACAGAGAGAAAAGGCTTTCTAAACGCAAAGGGCGCAAAGAACGCAAAGTAATTCCTAAACACCGTACAAGTTTTCGATTTTTCCTTCGCGTCCTTTGCGTCCTTTGCGGTTCCAATGCATTTCTCTGTGCCTCTGTGTCTCTGTGGTGGTGAATTCCCGAACCGAGGACGAAATGACCGAAGCGATTCCGACAGCGATGCGCGCAATCGAAATCAGGCAGCCGGGCCCGCCCGAGGGTCTGGCGCTGACACAGCGGCCGGTGCCGGAGCTGAAGGCCGGCGAGGTGCTGGTGAAAGTCGCCGCCGCCGGCGTGAACCGTCCCGACGTGCTGCAGCGCCAGGGCAAGTATCCGCCGCCGCCGGGCGCATCCGACCTGCCGGGCCTGGAGATCGCCGGTACCGTGGCAAAGGCGGCGGAAGGGGTCAGCCGCTGGAAGGCCGGCGATGCGGTGTGCGCGCTGCTCACCGGCGGCGGTTACGCCGAGTACGTCGCGGTGCCCGCGGATCAATGCCTGCCGGTGCCCAAGGGCCTGTCCCTGGCGCAGGCGGCGTCGCTGCCGGAGACCTTCTTCACCGTCTGGCACAACGTGTTCGAGCGCGGACGCCTAGCCCAGGGCGAATCGTTCCTGATCCAGGGCGGCACCAGCGGCATCGGCGTCACCGCGATCCAGATGGTGAAGGCGTTCGGCCACCGCGTCTTCGCCACCGCCGGGTCCGACGACAAGTGCGCCGCCTGCGTGAGGCTGGGCGCCGACCGCGCGATCAACTACAGGACCGAGGACTTCGTCGAGGCAGTGCAGCAGGAAACCGGCGGCAAGGGCGTCGACGTCATCCTCGACATGGTGGGCGGCGATTACATCCCGCGCGAGCTCAAGGCGCTGGCCGCGGACGGACGGCTGGTCTTGATCGCGTTTCTCGGCGGCGCCAAGGCCACCGTGAACTTCGCCGACGTGATGCTGCGCCGGCTCACCATTACCGGCTCCACGCTGCGGGCGCGGCCGGTGGCGGTGAAGGCCGGCATCGCCCGCGCCCTGGAGCAGAACGTCTGGCCGCTGGTGGAGTCGGGGAAGATCAAGCCGGTGGTGCACGCCACGTTTCCGCTCGCGCATGCAGCCGACGCCCACGCGCTGATGGAGAGCAGCGCGCACATCGGCAAGATCGTGCTCGAGATTTGAGCGGATTCTGGGGCGCGGTTCTTCGGCTAAGTATTGTCGGAACAGGACGCTAGCGCCGAGACTTTCGGGGCGGCCAGGCCGGGCTTCGGGTCGCCGGCGTTCGCGTCCGGCGCGCGATGGACGGGAGCCGGCGGGTGGCGGCGGAGCAGGCTGGCGTCGCCCTGCTGCGCCACCTGCTTCGCGTACTGGACGTTGCGCTCCACCTCCTCGGCGTAGAGATTCTGGCCGCCGAAGTGGGCCTCGGCGTAGGCGTGCACACCCCCCAGCATTTCCTGCAGGCGCTTGAGCGCCGTGGCGTAGAACGCCGGCGTCTTGAACACCAGATCCTCGGGGGAGCCGAACAGCACCTGCTCGCCGCCGTCGGGCCGGCGCTGCCGGGCGATGCCGCCGGCGACGAATTCGTCGTAGAGGCGGTCGCGCACCTTCTCCAGGTAGCAGCGGTCGGACATCTGGGCAATGATGTCGGCCGATCCCAGCAGGTTGCCCAGCAGCCGGTGCGCGGGCTCCGAGACGGCGATTTCGTTGACCGGCATCTCGTAGCCGGTGAAATGGATGAGCTGCACCGCCAGCGCCCGGTCGGCGTCGCGCCCGATCGCGTGCAGGTAGTGCTGCAGGAACTCGCCGCCGCGGCTCACATGGACCTTGGTGAACGCCGCGCCCGTCGCCACCGTGGACTCGTTCTCGCGACGGATGTAGCCGCAGTCGTGGAACAGCGCGGTGATCACGCCGAGCTCGAACAGACGCGGGTTCAGGCGCGTGGCGCCGCGGCGCGCCTGCTCGAAGCCCGCCATCAGGCGCGACATGGCGAGCGTGACGTCGAGCGTGTGCTGCAGATCGTGGTAATCGGTGTCGCACGGGTGATGGCCGGGATACTCGCCGCGAAAGAGCCGGGCTGCATCCTGGAACGACTGCGCGAGGACCGAGGACGCTTCGGACTGGTAGAGCTCGCGAAAGATGCGCTGCACCTCGCTGCCCACGGACTGCGCGTCGGTGGTGCGCACGGTGTCCGTGACGTCGTAATCGCTGCGCCGCTCGTCCATGCGCCCCCCAAGGCAGCCGAAAACTTCTAATTTGTCAGTATTATGACGTCATTCAAATCAACCCGGCGCCCGCCACGCAACTGCATTGGTACAAAATTGCCTTTCCCGGCCCCTGACTGGGTAGAATTCCATCATCTAAACAAATGGATGCGAGGGTTCGGGTGCCATGGACAGGGTCTTCCTGGTGGAAGTGGGAACGGGCATCGACCAGCACGGGCAGAATGTCACGACGGCTGCGGTGCGCGCCGTCGAGGCGGCCATTCGGCCGGTGGCGATGCCGGGGCTCAAGTCGCTGCTCCCGGGCGGCGACTATCGCAACATGAAGATCGAGGTGCGGCTCGCGGTGCCGTGCGACCGCGATGCGCTGGACCTGGAACGAGTCCGACGGGCGTTTCCCTACGGCATGGTGGACATCGAGGTGGTGGACGGCGGCATGACCGCGTCCAGCGGCACCCTGCTGCCGGAACGGGGCGACCGCAACGACCTCATTTATGTCGTCAACGCGGCGGTGCGGGTGGGCTGCTGAGCATGGCGCCGCCGCGCCGGACCAATCAGAGGAGGAAGGCGATGAAAACGAAGTGGAGGCGGCTTGCGGGCGCGGCGCTGTTGTCCGCAGGAACGGTGCAGGCGGCGGATCCGGTGCTGATCAAGATTCCGCGCCTGACCGTGGAGGCGGCTCAGCGCGTGGCTCAGGCCACACTGGCCGCGTGCCGCAAGGAAGGCGTGCAGATCGCCGTCACGGTGGTGGACCGCGGCGGCCATCCGCTGGTGGTGCTGCGCGACACCCTGGCGCCGGACCTCACGCTGGAGATCAGCCGCCAGAAGGCGTACACCGCGATGGCGTTCAACGCCGCCACCTCGTCGATGGAAAACCGCTTCACCAAGCCGTTCCAGATCGGCAAGGTGGACGGCATCGTGTTCTCGGCCGGAGGGCTCCCGATCTCGGCGGTGTCCAACATTCTCGGCGGCGTCGGCGTCTCCGGCGCGCCCACCGGCGAGCAGGACGAGCGCTGCGCGGCGGCCGGGCTGAAGGCCATCCAGGACGATCTTGACCTCGCGCCGCTCTGACGCCGCGTTGCATGCGCGTCCTGCTGCGGCTGCTGCTGGCGCTGGCGCTGACCTGCGCCGGCAGCGCGTGCAGCGATTCCGCGCCGCCGGGCGAAACGGAACAGGCGGAGGCCCGGGAGCGCAGCGTCGAGGTGGCGCCGGCGGATCTGCCGCCGGAAGCGCGCCGAACCCTGGAACTGATCCGCGCGGGCGGGCCCTTTCCCTACCGCAAGGACGGCGCCCCCTTCATGAACCGGGAGCGGCTTCTGCCGGAAAGGCCGCGCGGCTATTACCGGGAGTACACCGTGCCCACGCCCGGCGCCCGCGACCGGGGCGCGCGCCGCATTGTCACCGGGCGGGGCGGTGAGTTCTATTACACCGACGACCACTACCGCAGCTTCCGGCGCATACGGGAATGAGCGTCTCGTCCATCTCGCTCGCCAACGGCGTATACCGCGTGGCGCCCGCCGGGCGCCGACGGGCGCGCCAGCTCGAGCGCCGGGCGCGCGCCCGGGGTTTGGCAGTGCTCACTCTGGATCTGGCGGACGTCGGCTCCAAGCCGGCGTTCCTGCGCCGCGCGGCGGACGCGCTGGGGTTCCCGGATTACTTCGGCGCCAACTGGGACGCTTTTTACGATTGCATCACCGATTTTGGCTGGCACCCGGCTCCGGGGTATCTGTTGCGCATTCGGAACGCGCAGCAGCTGGCCCGGCGCAACGCTCCGGAACTCGCAGCGGCGCTGGAACTGCTGACCGAAGCGGCCGAATTCTGGCGTCAGCAGGGCGTGCCGTTCGTCGTCCTGGTGGACAATCCGGAAACGCCGCTTTCAGCCGCGAGATGAGGTCCCTATAATGACCGCGAACCAGCAGGACGGTACCCCGCGGCGCGTCCCGACGCCGGCCGCCGCCCACCTTGTGTCGTTCCGGATCGGCTAACACGCATGAATCTCAACAGTATCTTCACCAAGAGCGCCAAGGGGATGATGGAGCTCAACAGCCGCTCCAACCGTTTGCCGCGGGATCTGCTTAAGGTGCTGAAGCTGGTGGACGGCAAATCCACCGTGCGCCAGCTGGCGGACTCCTCGGGATCCAATCCCGCGGGCCTGCTGGCCACCATGGAGAAGCTGGAGAAGGACGGCTACGTCAAGGAATTTTCTCCCGGCGGCGCGGCCGCCCGGGCCGCCTCGGCCGGGGCGGCGGAGAAGCCCGCCGCGCCCGCTCCCGAAGAGGACGAGGGCGACGATCTGGATTTCACCGTCATTCTCAGGCGGCCGTTAATCCCGGAGCCGCCGGACGCCAAGGCCGACGAGGATCGTCGCCGGAAGGAAGAAGCGCAGCGGCGCTCCAAGGAAGAAGCGGAAGCGCGCGCGCGCGACGAGGCGCAGCGTCGCGCCCGGGAGG
>JBMOQX010000057.1:0-2972 GCA_049322755.1 Pseudomonadota bacterium
CGGTCGAGCGCGTGGTGGTAATGAAGGGGGCGCAGCTTGGCTTCACGGAAGGGGGCAACAACTGGGTCGGCTACGTGATTCACAAATCGCCCGGGCCGATGATGGTCGTGCAGCCCACGGTCGAGCTCGCCAAACGCAACTCGAAGCAGCGCATCGATCCGCTGATCGAAGAGAGCGGCGTGCTGCGGGAACTCGTGAAGAGCCCGCGCTCGCGCGACTCGGGCAACACGGTTCTGTCGAAGGAGTTCCCCGGCGGCGTGCTGGTGATGACCGGGGCCAACAGCGCCGTGGGGCTGCGCTCGATGGCCGTGCGGTATCTGTTCCTGGATGAGATCGACGCCTATCCGGGCGACGTCGATGGCGAGGGCGACCCAATCCACCTGGCCTTCGCGCGCACGCGGACGTTTTCGCGGCGGAAGGTCTTCATGGTGTCGACGCCGCTCGTCACGGGCCTGAGCCGGATCGAAGCGGCGTTCGCCGAGAGCGACCAGCGGCGCTACTGGGTGCCGTGTCCACACTGCGGCGAGTTCCAGACGCTGAAATTCGAGCGGCTCCGCTGGCCCAAGGGCGAGCCGCGCAAGGCGGCCTACCACTGCATCGCGTGTGAGCAGCCGATCTTCAACCACCAGAAGAACACGATGCTCGCGCGCGGCCAGTGGCGGCCCGAGGCCGCCGGCGACGGCCGCACGCGCGGCTATCACCTGTCGAGCCTGTACAGCCCGGTCGGCTGGTACTCGTGGGAGCGCGCCGCCGAGGACTGGGAGAAGGCGCAGGGCGACGTCGAGCGGCTGAAGTCGTTCGTGAATCTCGTGCTGGGCGAGTCCTGGCAGGAGCGCGGCGACGCGCCCGACTGGCAGCCGCTCTACGACCGCCGCGAGGATTATCCGATCGGCACGGTCCCGCGGGGCGGGCTGTTTCTCACCGCCGGCGCCGATGTGCAGCGGGACCGGATCGAAGTCGAAGTAGTGGCCTGGGGCCGCGGCAAAGAATCCTGGTCGGTCGACTACCGCGTGCTTGTCGGGGACACGGCGCGGGCCGATGTGTGGAGGAATCTCGACGCGCTGCTCGACGAGGAGTTTCCCCACGCGAGCGGCATGCGGTTGCCGATCCGCGTGCTGTGCGTGGACTCCGGCTTCAACCCGCGCATCACCTATGACTGGGTGCGCCAGCATCCGCAGGCTTCCTGGGGCCCGGCCGGCGCGCGGGCCGCGCATCCCAAGACGGCCGTGGCGGTGAAAGGCACGGCGCGCACCGACCGGCTGATTCTGGGCGCCTCGCCGGTGGATGCGAGCCGTCGGCGCGGCACGCGGCTGTGGACGCTCGGGACGCCGGTGGCGAAGTCGGAACTGTACAGCCGCCTGCGCCTGGCGCCTCCCACTGAAGAAAACGGCGAGCCCTTCCCAGCGGGCTACTGTCACTTCCCTCGCTACGAGGAAGACTACTTCCGGCAGTTGACCGCGGAGAGCGTGGTCAAAGGCCACTGGGTCGTGGCGCCCAACCGGCGGAACGAAGCGCTCGACTGCCGGGTCTATGCGCGCGCCGCCGCTTCAATCTACGGCATCGACCGCTTCACCGAGAGGCACTGGCGAGAACTCGAGCAATTCTTGCCTGCACCGGCCACACAGCCGGAACCGGCAGCGCCGCCGCAGCCACGACCGGTGCGTCGCGTGACGGTGAGATCGAACTGGATGAAGCGATAACGGGCGTGACCCATGGCCTACTCGCAGACCCAACTCGAAGCGCTGGAGGCGGCGCTGGCCAGCGGCATGCTGCGCGTGACGTTCGAAGGCCGGAGCGTTGAATACCGCAGCGTCGAGGAGCTCAAGAAGGCGATCGCCGAGGTGAAAGCCGCCATGGCGGCGGCGGATCCGGTCCGGCCCCGCAGCCGGATCGTCCGGACCTACACGAACAAGGGCTTCTGATGGGTTACTGGCGGAATCTGATGCGGGCGGCGTTCGCTCCGCTGCGTGCTCTTGCGGGTTACGAAGCCGCCGCCAGCACGCGCCGTACGCTGGGGTGGAGCCCATCGAACGAAGGCATCAACGCCCTCGTCACTGGAGGCGGCGATGCGGTGCGCTCGCGCTCGCGCGACATGGTGCGCCGCAACGCGTGGGCCAGCAACGCGGTGGACAGCTTTGTGGGAAACGCCGTCGGCACGGGCATCAAGCCGCAGTCGAAACATCCGGACCCGGCGGTGAAACGGCGGCTTCAGGAACTCTGGCTCCGCTGGACGGATGAGGCCGACGCAGCGGGGCTCACGGACTTCTACGGGCTTCAAGCGTTGGTGTGCCGCTCGACGATCGAGGGCGGCGAGTGCCTGGTGCGGTTGCGGGACCGCCGGCCCGAGGACGGGCTGACCGTGCCGCTGCAACTTCAGCTGCTCGAAGCCGAGCATCTGCCCACGGTGAAGAACGAGAATCTGCCGAACGGAAACGTCATCCGCGCCGGGATCGAATTCGACAGGATCGGCCGCCGCGTGGCTTACCACCTCTACCGCGAGCACCCAGGCGAGAAGCTCATGTTCTTCAACGCCGGCGAGACGGCGCGCGTGCCGGCCGCCTCCGTCTTGCACATCTACAAGCCGCTGCGGCCCGGGCAGCATCGCGGCCAGCCATGGCTCACGCAGGTGCTGGTGAAACTGCGCGAGCTCGACCAATACGACGACGCCGAACTGGTGCGCAAGAAGCTGGCCGCCATGTTTGCGGCGTTCATCATCGAGAACAATCCCGAGGATCCGGTGATCGGCTCAAAGCCCGGCGAAGGCGAGACGGACGCGAGCGGCGCGCCGCTGGCCGGCATCGAACCCGGCTCGATGGTGAAGCTGCTGCCGGGCGAGGACGTGAAATTCACCGAGCCGGGCGACGTGGGCGGCATGTACACGGAGTTCATGCGGGTGCAGTTGCGCGCCATCGCCGCAGGGCTCGGCATCACCTACGAGCAACTCACAGGCGACCTGGAGCGAGTCAATTACT
>JBMOQX010000058.1:0-2971 GCA_049322755.1 Pseudomonadota bacterium
CGGTCGAGCGCGTGGTGGTAATGAAGGGGGCGCAGCTTGGCTTCACGGAAGGGGGCAACAACTGGGTCGGCTACGTGATTCACAAATCGCCCGGGCCGATGATGGTCGTGCAGCCCACGGTCGAGCTGGCCAAGCGCAACTCGAAGCAGCGCATCGATCCGCTGATCGAAGAGAGCGGCGTGCTGCGGGAACTCGTGAAGAGCCCGCGCTCGCGCGACTCGGGCAACACGGTTCTGTCGAAGGAGTTCCCGGGCGGCGTGCTGGTGATGACCGGCGCCAACAGCGCCGTGGGCCTGCGCTCGATGGCGGTGCGGTATCTGTTCCTGGATGAGATCGACGCATATCCGGGCGACGTCGATGGCGAGGGCGATCCAATCCACCTGGCCTTCGCGCGCACGCGGACGTTTTCGCGGCGGAAGGTCTTCATGTGCTCGACGCCGCTCATCACAGGCTTGAGCCGGATCGAGGCGGCGTTCGCCGAGAGCGACCAGCGGCGCTACTGGGTGCCGTGTCCGCACTGCGGCGAGTTCCAGACGCTGAAATTCGAGCGGCTCCGCTGGCCCAAGGGTGAGCCGCGCAAAGCGGCGTACCACTGCATTGCGTGTGAGCAGCCGATCTTCAACCACCAGAAGAACACGATGCTCGCGCGCGGCGAGTGGCGGCCCGAGGCCGCCGGCGACGGCCGCACGCGCGGCTATCATCTATCGAGCCTCTACAGTCCGGTGGGGTGGTACTCCTGGGAGCGCGCCGCCGAAGACTGGGAGAAGGCGCAGGGCGACGTCGAGCGATTGAAGTCGTTCGTGAATCTCGTGCTCGGCGAGTCGTGGCAGGAGCGCGGCGACGCGCCCGACTGGCAGCCGCTGTATGACCGGCGCGAGGATTATCCGATCGGAACAGTCCCGCGGGGCGGACTGTTTCTCACCGCCGGCGCGGACGTGCAGCGGGACCGGATCGAAGTCGAAGTGGTGGCCTGGGGCCGCGGTAAGGAATCGTGGTCGGTCGACTACCGCGTGCTTGTCGGGGACACGGCGCGGGCCGATGTTTGGCGGCAGCTCGACGCGCTGCTCGACGAGGAGTTTCCCCACGCCAGCGGCATGCGGCTGCCGATCCGGGTGCTGTGCGTGGATTCGGGTTTCAATCCGCGCATCACCTATGATTGGGTGCGCCAGCATCCGCAGGCCTCATGGGGGCCTGCCGGCGCGCGGGCGGCGCATCCGAAGACGGCCGTGGCGGTGAAAGGAACCGCACGGACAGACCGCCTTATTCTGAATGCCTCGCCGGTGGATGCGAGCCGTCGGCGCGGCACGCGGCTGTGGACGCTCGGCACGCCTGTGGCGAAATCGGAACTCTACAGCCGCCTGCGTCTCGTGCCGCCAACGAAGGAAAGCGGTGAGCCGTTCCCGGCGGGCTACTGCCACTTCCCGCGCTACGAGGAAGAGTATTTCCGGCAGTTGACCGCGGAGAGCGTGGTCAAGGGCCACTGGGTCGTCGCGCCCAACCGGCGCAACGAGGCGCTCGACTGCCGGGTCTACGCCCGCGCGGCGGCTTCCATCTACGGCATGGACCGCTTCACCGAGAAGCACTGGCGCGAGATCGAGCAGCTCTTGCCCGCGTCCGTGGCGCAACCGGAGTCACCGGCCTCCCCTCAGCCGCGCCCCGTGCGCCGCGTGACCGTGAGATCGAACTGGATGAAGCGATGACGCGTTGACCCATGGCCTACTCGCAAACCCAACTCGAAGCGCTGGAGGCGGCGCTGGCCAGCGGCATGCTGCGCGTGTCGTTCGAGGGCCGGAGCGTTGAATACCGCAGCGTCGAGGAGCTCAAGAAGGCGATCGCCGAGGTGAAGGCTGCCATGGCGGCGTCGGACCCGGTCCGGCCCCGCAGCCGCGTGATCCGCACGTACACGAACAAGGGCTTCTGATGGGCTACTGGCGGAATCTGGTGCGGGCGGCCTTCGCTCCGCTGCGGACTCTTGCAGGTTACGAAGCCGCCGCCAGCACGCGCCGCACGCTGGGGTGGAGCCCATCGAACGAAGGCATCAACGCCCTTGTCACTGGAGGCGGCGATGCGCTGCGCTCGCGCTCGCGCGACATGGTCCGCCGCAACGCCTGGGCCACGAACGCGGTGGAAAGCTTCGTCGGCAACGCCGTCGGCACGGGCATCAAGCCGCAGTCGAAACATCCGGACCCGGCAGTGAAGCGCCGGCTCCAGGAACTCTGGCTCCGCTGGACGGACGAGGCCGACGCAGCGGGTCTGACCGACTTTTACGGGCTTCAGGCACTGGTCTGCCGCTCGACGATCGAAGGCGGCGAGTGCCTGGTGCGATTTCGTGACCGCCGGCCCGAGGACGGGCTGACCGTGCCGCTTCAGCTTCAACTGCTCGAAGCCGAGCACCTGCCCACGGCGAAGAACGAGAATCTGCCGAACGGAAACGTCATCCGTGCGGGGATCGAGTTCGATAAGCTCGGCCGCCGCGTGGCGTACCACCTCTACCGCGAGCACCCGGGCGAGAAGCTCATGTTCTTCAACGCCGGCGAGACGGCGCGCGTGCCGGCCGCCTCCGTCTTGCACATCTACAAGCCGCTGCGGCCCGGTCAGCATCGCGGCCAGCCGTGGCTCACGCAGGTGCTGGTGAAGCTCCACGAGCTTGACCAATACGACGACGCCGAACTGGTGCGCAAGAAGCTGGCGGCGATGTTTGCCGCCTTCATCACCGAGAACAACCCCGACGATCCGGTGATCGGCGCGAAGCCCGGCGAGGGCGAGACGGACTCAAGCGGCGCGCCGCTAGCGGGAATCGAACCCGGCTCGATGGTGAAGCTGCTGCCCGGCGAGGACGTGAAGTTCACCGAGCCGGGCGACGTGGGCGGCATGTACACGGAGTTCATGCGGGTGCAGTTGCGCGCCATCGCCGCAGGGCTCGGCATCACCTACGAGCAACTCACAGGCGACCTGGAGCGAGTCAATTACT
>JBMOQX010000059.1:0-42708 GCA_049322755.1 Pseudomonadota bacterium
CTCGACATCGGCTCGGGCTCCGGCACCGATACGCTGATCGCCGGCAGCGCGAGCCGCGAAACCCGGCGCGTGGTCCACGGCCTCGGCGCCCACACCATCATCATGCGCGGTGCGAAGGTCTGACGCCGCGGCGGCGTCCGCCGGCGGGTACACCATCGCCGCGGCGTCCGCGGCTCCGGCGGGTCGTTACCCAGATCAGTCGCGTTGGCGGCGAGGTTCCTGCGACGGCGGCCGCGACAGCAGTCCCAGATTCGACACCACGAACGGCGTCAGGTAGTTGAGCGCCACCCTGGTGGCGAGCTCCCAGGACGGCGACCCATACAGAAGGGCGTCGCCATGGTTCATGAACGTGAGCCAGGTGCCGACCACTACTCCGATGGTGGCGGTGCGCCGCAGATGGCGGGGCGCGGCGCACACCGCGAGCGTTCGGCTGATCGCCCGCAGGGTGTCGCCGCCTTCGCCCCGCGCGGGTGCCGATGCCGCTGCATCCGCGGCATGGCCATGGAGGCCGGGGGCGGTGCCCCCGGCGTGCTCGTGTCCGCTCACGCGGCGCGCTGCTTGCCGTGCTCCTTGGCGAGGATGTCGGCCAGCTCCTTGAGCGTGGTGGTGGTGTAGGTCGGCGTCACGCCGATCTTGAGCATCGGCTGGCGCGCGCGGTTGGTCCACGCCGTCTTCAGGCCCTGGCGGTTCGCGCCGACGATTTCCCAGAAGTGGCCGGTGACCCACAGGATGTCTTCCTTGGGGCAGCCGGCGCGCTCGATGCCGAGCTGGAAGACCTTGGGGGAGGGCTTGAACGCGTGGGCTTCCTCGCCGCTGCTGATGATTTCATCGATGTACGGCAGCGTGCCGGCGTAACGGCTGTGGTCCTCGATCATCTTTTTCGTCGGGTTGGCGACGATCTTCACCGTGTGCCCCTGGGCCTTGATCGACTTGAGCGCCTCCACCACGTCAGGGTAAGCGCGCAGTTTGTGGTACTGGGCGTTGATGTCCTTGATCGCGCTCTCGGGCAGATCGATGTGGTGCTTCTCCAGCGCCCAGCGCAGGCACGCTTCGTTCAGGTCCGGATGGATGACGAAGTTGTCGGACAGGGTGGTGTAGAACATCGCCCACTTCTGCTGGAAACGCCAGTCCTGGGCGATGTCCTGGGCCAGGTGGGCCTCGAAGACGTAGGGCTCGATGACGTCGGCGATGGTGTAGTTGTCGACCAGTGTTCCCCACGTGTCGAAAAGCAGTGTCTTTGGCATGATGTCCTCCTTGACGGTTCGGGCGATTGGGGACCCCATCATGCAAGGAGGTGCGAGGGCCGTCTGTCAACTCGTTGACACGCGGCGGGCGGCGCCGGAGCTACTGGTGAGGCCGCTCGCCGCCGTGGCTGCCTTCGCCCACCAGGCGGCGCAGCAGGTCGATGTTCTGGATCTCCAGGTAACGCTTGCGGCAGATGACGATGTTGTCGCGCTGGAAATGGCGCAGCGTGGTGCTCACCCACTGGCGCGTGGCGCCCACCATGCTGGCGAGGTCCTCTTGGGTGAAGTGGTGGCGGATGGCAATGCCGGTGCGGGTCGGCACGCCGTACATCTCCGCCAGTTTCAGCATCAGGTGGGCGAGACGCAGGAACACCGACTGCGTGCCGAACGCCTGCAGCAGCGACGACACCCAGAACAGCTTGACGGTCATGGAGTCGATGATGAACCGGGCGATCAGGGGCCGGCTGTACACGAGCTTGTCCAGGTCCTCGGCCGATATCACCCACACGGCAGAATCCTCCACCGCCTGGGCCGACCAGACGTGCGCGGTATCCGCGGTGAGGAAATTGGGGCCGCCCAGGAGGTCGCCCTCCGACCAGTAAGCCATCGTGACTTCCTTGCCGGCGGACGAGGTGTAATAGGTCCGGATCAACCCGCTGTCGACGATGAAGCTCGCCAGGTGCCGCTTGCCCTGGATGAAGATCGGGGCGCCCTTGGGAAAGCGCTTGCGCGTGCATTTGGCCAGCAGCAGCGCCCGCTCCTCGGCCGGAAGCGCGGCAAAAGGCGCGGAAGGAGGGCGCGCCGGAACGGCTGTCGCCGACATTTGTGTGCGCTCGCGCGCCGATGCGGCGGGGTGCCGTCCCGCGCTTGCCCGCGCGGGGCGCATGGGGATTATGGTTCCGCCGGACATGGGTTCCTCCGTCGCCTTCGCCGCCGCTCTTGCCCGCTGGCCCGGGGGATCAGGCGGGCCAGGTGCCGCGCAGCATCGCCGACATCACGTTGAGATGGTCCTCGACGCCGGTCACTCCCGCCGTGTTCTCGGCCACGATGCGGATTGCCCGCCTTTCGTCTTCCGAATCGACGATGCCCCAAAGGCTCACCGAGCCGCGCGACACCACGATGTTCATTCGCAGCGCGTCGAGGCCGGCGTCCCGCAGTTCGGCCTGGATCCGGGCGCGGATGTCCAGATCGTCGGCGGAACCCGGCTGCCCGGACGCCTGCGCCACCAGGCCCTGCAGCAGGTTAGCGCGGCTGATGATGCCCACCAGGGCGCCGTCGCGGAGCACAGGCACGCGCTTGATATGATGGCGCTCGAGCAGCGCGGCGACGTCGGCCAGCGACGCGTTCTCCTTCACGCTGATGATGTCGCGGGTCATCACGTCACCGGCGCGTCGGCCGTGGGACTTGGCATAGGCGCGCGCGGCCTCTGCGGGGGTCGCCAGCAATGACAGCCATGGCGAGCCCCGCCGCTCGGTGCCGGATTCGCTGCGTCGCATCAAATCGCCCTCGCTGACGATGCCGACGACACGGCTGCGTTCGTCCACCACCGGCACCGCGCTGATGCGCTCATCCATGAGCAGCCGCGCAATCGACTGTACGCTGGTGTCGGGCGACACGGTGATGACGCGGGTGGTCATTACGTCCTTGGCCTGCATTGACGGGGACCTCTCTCTGGTCGTGGCATCGGAAGGTGCGCTCGCGTGAACCAGACTGAAGTATCCGCTGCTGCAATGTCCTGCTCAAGCCAATGTCAACAACTTGACAGATATCCGTCTTTCCGGAGGCGACCATCGACTATCTGCTCCAGAACACCATACCACCATACGCCGTTTCATTTCATCCAGGAGGGGGAATCATGAACGCGCATTCAAAATCCAAGAAAGTTCGCGATACCGTGTGCATCTCGGCGAGGCACCGCCTGTTGTCGCTTGCCGCAGCCGCGCTCCTCGGTGTTGCCATCCCGCTCGCGTTTTCGCCTGCCCATGCCCAGCAGGAGACCAAGGTTTCCGTGCTGGTGTCGCCCGCCGGATCCGGACCGTACAACGCCTGGGCGGTGGTCCAGACCCGCGCCGCCGAGAACCATCCCTGGCTGAGGCCGATCGCGGTGGAGACGCCCGGGTTCAACTACAACGTGAAGTATCTCGCCCAGAACCCGAATCTCTGGAAGAACACCGTGATCGGCTCGGGATCGGTGCTGGAGTGGACCGCTGATGCCGGCCTCAAACCGTACTATCCTGAGCCTCTGCCGCCGGTGAAGGACTTCCGCATCATCGGCGTCATGGGTGTGACGGGCGTCGCCTTCGTCACCACGGATCCCAACATCAAGAAGTTCGAGGACTTCGCCGGCAAGCGCATCGCTGCGGGGCTCATCACCCAGAACGAGTGGGGGATGTACCCGCGCATGATCCTCGAGGGCACCGGCATGCTGAAGAAGGTGAAGGGCTTTAACATGCTGGGCACCGATCCCAACGTTGAGGCGCTGCTGGACGGCCGCGCCGACGTGGCGACGATCGTTATGTTTTCCGACGAGGGATTCAAGACCACGATTCAGCCGAGCCCGTTCAAGCTGCTGGAGGCGTCGAACCGGCCGTTCCGCTACATCAACGTGCCTCGGGAGACGATCGAGGGCTACAACAAGAAGACCGGTGCCAATTTCCACGTGCGCGTCTATCCCCCCAACACGCTGCCCAAGCAGCCTGAGGAGTTCACCACGTTCGGCAACTACCTGCTGCTTTCGGCGCACAAGGACTTCCCTGAGGAGCTGGCCTACGAGCTGGCCAAGCTCTGGGTCAAGATGGGACCGGTCGTCGCCCAGTACAACGCCATGGGCAAAATCTGGACGCCGGAGAGCATCGCCACGGCTGCGCGTGCGACGCCCGACAAGGTCCATCCCGGCGCGATGCGCGCGTACAAGGAACTGGGGCTGGTTAAGTAGATCGCCGGATTTTTGCCAAACCGCCCGGCGGCCCCGCACCTCGGCGGGACACCGGGCTCCGGTCGTGCGAGCGCTTTCGGCGTAGCAATGCGCGCCGACTTCATGGGACTGAACACCCGATGACCTCCGCCTCATCTTCGCGCGTCCTGCATCTCGTCGGGATTGCGTACACCGTCCTGGCGCTGGCGACGGTGGCCTACCACGCGCTGATGATCTTCTTCACCTTCCACGGCGCGATGGAGCACTACACGGTGCACCTTGGCGCGATCCTGCTCCTGATCGCGATGCACACCGCCATCGACCGGGGCGGGAATGCCAGTGGAGGCCGGCGCGCGGCGTGGCTTGCGTTCGCGGGGCTGATGGCGCTTGCCGCGCTCGTCTCCACGGCCTATTTGTACGTCTTCGCCCAGGATCTGGAGCTGAGCCAGCCGTTTCTGACGACGTTCCAGTACTTCATCGGCCTCACGCTGCTGATCGCGGTGTTCGGCCTCAACTGGGTGGTGTGGGGCACCGCGCTCACCGTGGTGTGCCTGTCCGCGGCGCTTTACTTCGGCCTCGGGCACCTGTTTCCGAGCCCGGTGGTGGAACTCCGGTTCTCGCCCGAAACGGTGATGAGCTACCTCGCGGGCATGGGCGGGCCGCGGGGGGTCTACACTTTCATCCCGCTTTCGGCCGACACCATCCTGCTGCTCCTCGTGTACGGCGGCCTCATGACCAGCACCCATGTGCTGGACATGTTCGACGAGATCGGCAAGGCCATCGGCAACCTGGTGCGCGGCGGCGTCTCCTATTCCTGCATCGCCGCAAGCTCCCTGGTGGGCATGGTGACCGGCCAGACGGTGAGCTGCATCGCGCTCTCGGGCTCCATGACCATTCCCACCATGATCCGCGGCGGCTTCACCCGGGAGCAGGCCGGCGCCATCGAAGTCATGGCCGCCAACGGCGCCCAGATCATCCCCCCGGTGATGGGCCTCGGCGCCTTCCTGATGGCGGTGATCCTCGGCATCTCCTACATCGAGGTGGTGGCGGCCGCCGTGCTGCCGGCCTTCCTCTATATGTTCACGCTGGCGATCGGCGTCTACGCGCTGATCCAGGCTTCGCCCCATGTGCCCTATGATCGCCAGAAGGTGAACTGGGAAAAGATCGCCTGGATCCTGCCCGGCTTCCTGCCTTCCATCGTCCTGGTGGTGGCGCTGTTGTCGATGCGCTACTCGGCGGGCATGGCGGCCCTTTGGGGCATCGGCACCATGGTGGTCCTGAGTTTCGCCCGGCCGGCCCGCTTTCGTCCGTCGATTGGCCGCATCGTCCAGGGATTGCGCGACGGCGCGCTGGCGGGCGCCCAGCTGGCGATCATTCTCGCCGCCATCGGTGTCATCGTGCAGATGCTGGTGACCACCGGCCTCGGTACGCTGTTCTCCGACCTCATGATCCGGGTCTCGGGCAACAGCCTGGAGCTGGCGCTGCTGCTGGGCATGGGCATCTGCCTGCTGATCGGCATGGGCCTGCCGACCCCGGCGGCCTACTCCCTCGCCGCGGTGGTGGTGATTCCCTCTCTCATCGATGTCGGCGTCAATCCCCTGGCGGCGCACTTCTACGGCTTCTATTTCGCCGTGTTCTCGTCGTTCACGCCGCCGGTCGCGGTAGGGGTGATGATGGCTTCGCGCATCGCCGGCGGCTCGTTCAAGAACACCTGTTACGAAACCTTCAAGCTGGGCGGCATCTGCATGCTGCTGCCGTTCTTCTTCGTCGCCTTCCCCAATTCGCTGCAGTTCCCCAATTACACCGTCGAGACGCTGGTCGCGACGGTGCTGCTTTGCGTCAGCACGCTGATGCTGGCGGCGGCCATCTTTGGCGGCTTCATGGGCAGGCTCACCCGCGGTGAGCGGGTCTTCATGCTTTCGGGGCCGATCGCCGCGCTGGTGTTTTACGAGACGCGCGACCCCTGGATCGCCTGGCTGCCGATGGCGCTGCTGATCGGGTTCTGGCTGTTCCGGCGCGCGCGCCAGCGCGACCTGGGCAAGGCAGCGACCGGCTGACGAAATCCGGCTCAGGACCGACATCATGATGACGAACGCCGAGCCCACCCTCTACGCGCGGCCCTTGTCCGGCAACGCCCACCAGGTGCGGCTGCTGCTGGGCTTCCTGAAACTGTCCTGCCAGGATCGCGCTGGCGCACTAGGGCGGCATCGGGATCGACGCCTAGAACGTCACCCGCTGGGTCGCGCGGTTGAAAGCGTTGCCCGGGTTCACCACGATGCCCGGGATGTGATGGGACCGCCGGTCGCGCCGCCGCCGGGTTCCCGAGATTCGTAGCCGGAGAAAGCAAGCAATGACGACCTATCCCAAGTTCAAGGCCGCGGCCATGCACGTCGCACCGGTGTTCCTGGACGCGGAAGCCACGGTCCAGAAATCCTGCTCGCTCATCGCCGAGGCGGCGAAGAACGGCGCGCGGCTGGTGGCGTTTCCCGAGGTGTACCTGCCGGCGTTTCCGCTCTGGTCGGCGCTGCGGGCGCCGCTGTATAACCACGACTTCTTCCGCCGTCTGGCGGCCAATTCCGCCAAAGTGGACGGCCCGGAAATCGGCCAGATCTGCGCCGCAGCCCGCCGCCACGGCGTGATGGTGTCCTACGGCTTCAACGAGGGCACCGATGCCAGCGTCGGCTGCCTGTGGAACTCCAACGTCCTCATCGACGACACCGGCGGCATCATCAACCACCACCGCAAGCTGGTGCCCACCTTCTGGGAGAAGCTGGTGTGGGCGGCGGGCGACGGCGCCGGGCTGCGGGTGTGCGATACGGCGCTCGGGCGGATCGGCATGCTGATCTGCGGCGAGAACACCAATCCGCTGGCGCGCTTCGCACTCATGGCCCAGGGCGAGCAGGTGCACATCTCGTCGTTTCCGCCGGTGTGGCCGGCCAACGACCCCCAGGAGGCGGACGCCTACGACGTCTCCGACGCCATCCGCATCCGCGTGCGCAACCACGCTTTCGAGGGCAAGCTGTTCAACATCGTCTCGGCAGCGTTCATGGATGACGCGATGGTGAACGGGCTCGCCGCGGGCGACAAGAACCTGGAGCGCATCCTGCGCGACAGCCCGCGCGGCGTTTCGCTCATCGTCGGCCCCATGGGCGCGGTCATCGGCAAGGAGCTGCAGAACGAAGAGGGCATCCTCTACGCGGACATCGACCTGGGGCAGACCGTCGCGCCGCGGCAGCTCCAGGATGTGGCCGGCTACTACAACCGCTTCGACGTCTTCAGGCTGAGCGTGGACCGCACGCCCAACAAGCCGGCCTGGTTCGAGGGCGACGGCACCCGGGCCGAACCCGCCGCCGCGGGCGAAGCCGAGGAGACGCCGCGGCTGGCGGCCGCGAAATGAGCGCGCCGGGCGTTACGCACCATTTCGTCGAGGCGGCGGGCGTCCGCTGGCACTGGGCGGAGGCCGGTTCCGGCGACCCGGTGGTCCTCCTGCACGGCATCCCGGAAAGCTGGCGCTGCTGGCAGGACCAGATCCCGGTGCTGGCGACCCAGTTTCGCGTCCTGGCGTTCGACCTCAAGGGCTACGGCCAGTCCGATACTGCGGAAGGGGACTACTCCGGCAGCAACGTCGCGCGCGAGCTGATCGCCGCGCTGGACGCCATCGGCATCGACCGCTTCCGCCTGGCGGGGCACGACTGGGGCGTGATGGTGGGGGACCACGTCTGCGACCAGATACCCCACCGTGTCGAGCGCTACGCGCGCTGCTGCCTGTCGCTGCATCGATACGATCCGCGCAACGCGCCGCACCACCACTGGAACGCCAACAATCCGGAAGCCATGACCCGGCTGCTGCGCAACGCGCACGCCTACGTGAAGGTCTGGTTCGACAGCTCGTGCAAGCCGCAGACGCGTCCCAGCGACGAGCGCATCCGCGAGATCGCCGAGGAGCTTTCCCGTCCCGGCGTCGCCGAGGCGGTGCCCCGCTACTTCCGGGACATCCGCCGCAGCGCGCCGGTGGATTACGGCAAATTCACCATGCCGGTGCTCTACATCCAGGGCGAGCACGATCCCCGCCAGCCGGTGGACTACGCCCGCGGTATGGAGGAGCACGTCCCGGGACTGGAAGGGGTGATGCTGCTGGACTGCGGACATTTCGTCACCAGCGAACTGCCCCGGGAAACGACCGACGCGCTGATGTGGTTCTTTCATTCCATGCTGGCCCCCGGCGTGCGGCTGTTCGACCGCTCCCGCTTCCACGGGCTGCCCACGCGCGCGGTGCGCAAGGTCGAGGGCTGGGGCGTGAACCCGGCGCGGCTGGACCTCAAGGCTCCGGAGGCGCAAGCAACGGCGGTCTGGTGATGCGGCCGCGCGCCGGCGCCTGTCCGCCCCGCCACCGACCGAGGTAGGCCGTGCCCGGCGCATCCGAGTGGTGGCTGGCGTATCTCGCGCTGGGTGCATTCGTCGGCTTCTTCGCCGGCATGCTGGGCATCGGCGGCGGGCTGGTGATCGTGCCGGTGCTGGTGCTCCTGTTCGACGCCCAGGGGTTTCCCGCCGCGGAAGTGCTGCATCTGGCGCTCGGCACCGCGATGAGCACCATCGTCTTCACCTCGCTCTCCAGCATCCGCGCGCATCACCGGCGCGGCGGGGTGCGCTGGGACATCCTCAAGCCCATGACGCCGGCCGTCGTCGTCGGCACCCTGGCCGGGGCCGCGTTCGCCGCGGCGCTTCCGCGCCAGCCGCTCGCCATCGTTTTCACGGTGTTCGTGTTCTACGCCGCGGTACAGATGTGGCTCGACATCAAGCCCAAGGCGAGCCGGCAGCTGCCCGGCGCTGCGGGCCTGATGGCGGGCGGCGGCCTGATCGGTCTCATTTCCACGCTGGTCGCCGGCGGCGGGGCCTTTCTCACGGTGCCGTGGCTGACGTGGTGCAACGTGGACCTGCGGCAGGCCGTGGGCACCGCAGCGGCGGTAGGCCTGCCGATCGCGGCTGCCGGCGCCGTCGGCTACGCGCTGGCCGGCTACGGGACCCGCGCGCTGCCGCCCCACAGCCTCGGCTTCGTGTACTTGCCGGCGCTGGCGTGGGTGGTGGTGCCCAGCATGCTGCTGGCGCCGCTCGGCGCGCGCACGGCGCATCGCATGCCCGTCGCGACGCTCAAGCGGGTGTTCTCGGTGCTCCTGTTCCTGCTGGCGGGGAAGATGCTCGTCAGCTTGCTCTAGGGCTGCTCCGGAACGCGTCGGGCATTCGCGAAACACGGGCGCGGCGCGTAAAATCGCGTCGACGCGTCACCTCGAACAGTCCCGATGATCACGCCCGGTCCCGAAATCCACGTCTTCTGGCAGCCCGGCTGCACCAGCTGTCTGCGCACCAAGGAATTCCTCACCCGCCACGGCGTCGCGTTCGTCTCGCGCAACATCCTGGAGGACGAGAGCGCGATTCCCGAGCTCGCGCGCCTCGGGCTGCGGCAGGTGCCCATCGTCACCCGCGGCGGCGAGTGGGTCGACGGCCAGGTGCTGAAGGACGTGGCGCGCCTCGCCGGCATCGATTACGGCGGCAATCGCACGCTGACCGTGGCGGAACTGCGCAACCGGCTCGACGTGATCCTGGACGGCGCCCAGCGCTTCCTCGCGCAGGTGCCCGAAGGCGACCTGGAGACGCTGCTGCCCAACCGCCCGCGCAGCTATGCCGACCTCGCCTATCACATCTTCAACATCCCGGACGCGTTCCTCGAACACGAGGCCGGCATCCCGCTGGTGTACGACGCCTACAACCGCGTCGCCGCGCCGGGTAGCCGCAGCACCGCGGCGCTGGCCGCCTACGGACGCGACGTGCAGAGGCGCATGAGCGAATGGTTCGACGGGCCGGGCCGCACGCGCGACTGGTCGGCGCCGGCCAACGTCTACTACGGCCGCCAGACCATGCGCGAGTTCTTCGAGCGCACCACCTGGCACGCCGGCCAGCACACGCGCCAGTTGCAGTGGGTGCTGGAGCAGCGCGGCATCGCGCCCGACGGGCCGCTCGGGCCCGAGACCTGGGTTGACCTGCCGATGCCGCAACAGGTCTGGGATCCGGCCTAGCAGCCAGCGCTTCGCGGCTCTCGTACCAGATCTCCGCCACCCCGTCGGAGGGCTCCGGCGAATCGCGGAACGCCCGCACGCGATCGGTGCGGGCGCCGTGCTCGGTGTGCAACGGGACGTAGCGCGCGACGCGCAGCGTCGCGAGGTGTCGGCGCACCGGCGGCGGGTGAACTTCGTGCCAGTGCTGCTGGAAGCCTTCGGGCGTCAGGCTCGGCAGGCGACGCAGGCAGCGGGGATTCCGTGGGGTGTCCGCTGGTGCCGCAAATGGTTCGTCGGCGCCACCCGGCGGCAACGCAGCAATCATCGACACACCCGAGTAATCAGCGGGTTACAGGATCTGGCGCGGCTCCTGCTTCGGATGCCTACCGTCGCATCCCGCTAGGAGATAAACATGAAGTACCGAATGCTGATATTGGCGACTTCGGCCCTGCTGGCCGCCCCCGTGTACGCGGGCGATATCGATGGCGGCGCGGTTCTCGGCGGCGCGATCGGCGGCGGCGCCGGCGCGGCGGTGGGCTCCGCGATCGGCGGCAAGGAAGGCGCGATCATCGGCGGCGCGATCGGCGGCGGTGCCGGTGCGGCCATCGGCAGCAGCGCCACCAGCGAAAAGACGGTGGTCAGGGAGAAAGTGATCTACGTCGAGAAGGATCGCCACGACAACGGCCTGCACCGCGGGCACTACAAGAACAAGAAACGCCACAAGCACGACGATTGAGAATCCTGTGAGGTCGCCGGCCTCATGGCTGGCCGGCGATTAGGGTGAAGCCTGCGGGGCGACCTGCAGGCTTTTTTTGTTCCGGGGCCGGGCGCGCCGCAGCGGGGATCCTACTGCGCCACGCCCCGCTGGCGCAGCGCCGCCACCTCGTTGAGGAGCAGCGCGGCCAGGATCAGCGCGCCGCCGGCGAGGGTGCGCGGCGCGGGCGCCTCGCCCGCACCGAGCCACGCCCACAGCGGACCCAGGACCACCTCCAGCAGCGCCAGCAGCGCCAGCGCCGGCGCGGAGAGGTGGCGCGCCGCCACCACCGGCAGCATGCACGGCAGCCCGAGCTGGAAGAAGCCGAGGCCGCCCAGCAGCACGATGTCCCGTGCCGTGGCCTGGAACGGCAGCGAGAACGGCAGCATCAGCGCGGCGGAGAAGGCGCCGCCCAGGAACACCGCCGGAATCAGGTTCACCCGCGCGCCCGCCTTGTGCAGGGTGACGAAGTTCACCGCGCCCGCCAGCGGCACGGCGAAGGCGATCAGCATGCCGAGGATGTGCTGCCCCTCCGGCGCGTTGCCCTTGCCGGAGAACATCCACACCATGCCGACCGTGGCCACCGCGATCGCCGCCCAGGTGCGCCCCGGCAGCGGCGAGCGCATCACGGCCCACGCCAGCAGCGCCGTCACCAGCGGGCCGACGCTCATCACCAGTAGCGTGCGCGCCACCGTGGTGAGCGTGAGCGCCAGCATGAAGCAGATGAACATCACCGCCCACATCGCGCCGGAGAGCATGCCGGGCCAGCCGGTCGCCAGCACCGGACCCAGGCCCTCGCGCCGCACCGGCACCAGGTAGCCGGCGACGAACATCGCCGCGAACAGGCTGCGCCAGAAGGTGATCTCGAAGCGGCCCTCGGCCAGCAGCTCCGGCGTGAGGTGCCGCGTCACCACGCCCGCCGTGCTCCACAGCGTGGCGGCGCAGATCATCAGCGCGACGGCGCGGGCGCGGGAAGCGGTGGCGGAGTTCATTGGTAATCGGGTGGGCAGGCATTATACTTTCTTCCGCTTCCGCACCGAGCCGCGGCGCGCCCGGCAGCGACTCGCGGCGGAGCACGGGCGCCTGCGCCGGGGCGCGCAGCCGTTGCCCGCCTCGCCAGCCGTCGCGGCCATGCGCGACGCCCTGCGCGCGGGGTCGCTCACCATCGTAGCGCTCGGGCCGCTTACCAACGTCGCGGAGCTTTTGGACGGCGCCGGCGCCGCGGCGCTCGCCGGCAACGTGGATTCCGTCATCGCGGTGATGGGTCGCCGACCAGGCCACCTGTGCCATCCGGCGGAGGGGGCGGGGAAGGCGATGTTCTTCGGTCACGGCCCCGTGTTCGCGGATTTCAACTTTCTCAAGGAGTGCGCGGAGCGACACCTGGGTGGGGAAGGATCCCCTGCTGCTGACGTCGTTGCGCGGCGACCTGGGTCTGCTGGTCGCGCCGCACGGGGAGGCGCCGTCGGATGCCGGGGTGGCGGAAGACGCGTACTGCTGTTTCGGCGCCAGCGCCGAGGCGGCTGCCTTGGCGAAAGCGGTACGCCTTGAACCGCGTCAGGCGGCTGAGAAGGCGGCGAGCCCGATCCAGTAGCGGCGCGGATACCTGGCGTGCCCGCCGGCGCGCACCCGTTCCCGCCGCTGCTCGGTCAGCCCCGGCTCCACCAGGCTGGCGAACGCCTCGACGATGCGCAGCTGCTGCTGCCTGCTGCCCGCGGTCCAGGTCCTTGAAAGCGACGCCCACCGGCTCCGGCGGGTCCGCCTTCGCCGCGTTGCGCATGACGATGCCGCCGTAGCTCCGCGCGCTGAACGTCGCCGTCCGCCGCTGCGCGGCGCTCATCTCCTTGAACGGCACACCGGCCCGGCTGCGCGGCGTGTAATGCCAGTCCGAACGGGCTTCGTCGCTGGAAAGGCGAGGCGCATGTGGCTATCCGAGGGCTGAGACCGTGGTCACCGGGTTGGGTTCAAGGGGCCGGGCGGGCAGCGGCGCGGCGCGCACGACCGGGATCCATGCGGGTCAGGCCCGGAGCCGGCTCCCTGCCGTGTCGCGCCGAATCCCGCCTGCCCCGCTTGTCCTCCAGGCTCAGGACAATTTTCGCGCGATTGCCGGCGAACGCGTTACCCTAATGCCGAAGCACGGCTTCGCCGGCGGCGGGTGTTGGGTCGGGCCGGCACAGAGAAAACGCCCGGGCGCGGGCAACGCCGGCGGGGTACGGCCGCGAGCCCCCGCGGGGGACGTTCGACAAGCAGCATCGGGGAGGGGTCATGGGCGAAAAAATCTGGCTGAAGCACTATCCCGCGGGCATTCCCGCCGAGATCGACCCCGACCGCTTCGGCTCCATCCCGGATCTGCTCGAAAAGACCGTCGCCAGGTTTGCCGACAAGCCGGCGTTCCACAACCTCGGCCGCACGCTGACCTACGCGGAACTCGATCGCCTGTCGCACGATTTCGCCGCGTTTCTGCAGAGCCTGCCGGGCCTGGGCAAGGGCGAGCGCGTCGCCATCATGTCGCCGAACCTGCTGCAATACCCGGTGGCGCTGTTCGGCGTCCTGCGCGCCGGGATGACCGTGGTCAACGTCAATCCGCTGTACACGGCGCGCGAGCTGGAGCACCAGCTCAAAGACTCCGGCGCCAGGGCCATCGTCATCGTCGAGAACTTCGCCAGCGTCCTGCAGCAGGTGATCGGGGACACGCCGATCCAGCACGTGATCACCACGGAGGTCGGCGACCTGCTGCCGGTCCCGAAGCGCTGGATCGTCAGCTTCGTCCTCCGCCACGTGAAGAAGATGGTGCCCGCCTGGCGCATCGATGGCGCCGTGAGCTTCCGCGAGGCGCTCGCGCGAGGGGCCGCGGCGCAGTTCAAGCCGGTCGAGATAAAGCGCGACGACCTCGCGTTCCTGCAGTACACCGGCGGCACCACGGGGGGCGCGAAGGGCGCGATGCTCACCCATCGCAACGTCCTCGCGAATATCGAGCAGACAGGCATCTGGATCTCGGTCAGCTTCAAGGAAGGCGCCGAGGTCGCCATCGCGCCGCTGCCCATGTATCACATCTTCTGCCTCACCGCGACGCTGTCGTTCATGAAGTGGGGGAGCCTGAACGTGCTCATCACCAACCCGCGCGACCTGCCGGCCTTCGTCAAGGAGCTCGCACGCTGGAAGTTCACCACGATGACGGGCGTCAACACGCTGTTCAACGGCCTGCTGAGCACGCCGGGATTCGACCAGCTGGATTTTTCCGCGCTGAAAGTGGTGGTCGGCGGCGGCGCCGCGGTGCAGAAGCCGGTGGCCGAGCGCTGGCAGAAGGTGACCGGCCGTTACATCACCGAAGCCTACGGCCTGACCGAGACCTCGCCGGGCGCCTGCGCCATTCCCCTGGGCTCGCCCTGGAACGGCACGATCGGCCTGCCCCTTCCCTCCACCGAGGTGTCGATCCGCGACAACAACGGCAACGAGCTGCCGGTGTGGAGCGGCGAGGGCGACATCGAGCAGCACACCGGGGAGATCTGCATCCGCGGCCCGCAGGTGATGAAGGGGTACTGGAACAATCCGACCGAGACGGCGAACGCGATGACCGCCGACGGTTTCCTCAAGACCGGCGACGTTGGCTACATGGATGCGCGCGGCTATGTCACGCTCACCGACCGCAAGAAGGACGTGATCCTGGTGTCGGGCTTCAACGTCTACCCGAACGAGGTCGAGAGCGTCATCGCGACGCTGCCGGGCGTACTCGAGTGCGGCGTCGTGGGCGTTCCCGACGAGAAAACCGGCGAGGCGGTAAAGGCCGTGATCGTCAAGAAGGATCCGAGCCTGACCAAGGAAGCGGTGATCGCCCACTGCGCGGCGAACCTCGCCGCCTACAAGCGGCCGCGTCACGTCGAGTTCCGCGACGCGCTGCCCAAGTCGCCGATCGGGAAGATCCTGCGCCGGGAGCTGCGCGAGCCGGCGAAGAAGTAGGCGCCGGCGCGGCGGTCGGCCGCGATCGACGAGAGTATCGAACCGGGCCCCTGCAATATCTCGGCAGGAATGATTGTTCTCGAGGCGCCACCATTGCCGCCGAACGCTCAGCATCAGCTGCGGCGCGAAGCGCCATCAGCTGCATGCTGTCGTTAGCCGGCGATCGATCTCGACCACCGCCGAGTACAGCTCGGTCATGTTGTAGGACTCGCCGTGGAACTTGAACGTATCCCCGTCGAGCGCCCGCAGGAAAGCCTTCTCTGGGAAGCCCTTGGCACCGGTGATGATGTTCATGTCGAAAAACGCGTGGCCCTCGAAGTCTCGCACCCACCGGTCCAGCCGCTCGTCGAAGTGCTCAAGGTGGTTCCGCAGGCGTCGGAACAGCTTGAGATCGACACCTGATGGATCGAGATGACCATCCAGTATGGCGTGCCGCTCACTTCCAGGCTTTGTATCGAGAATCCGGTCGATGTTCGTGGCGTGCACGAGAAAGTGGTGAAGGTGGAAGAACACCTCTATCACTGCGCGTGCGTTCTCCGCGTCGCGAAACGCTGCGTGCGAGCGTTTCGCGAACTCGACCTGTGTATTGGCCTCTTGGAGGTAGATGTCCCACTTGTTCACGACCGTACCCCTCGCCGGCCAACTTGATTTAGACAGCATGATGAACGTCTCTAATCGCGCGCTTGAGCTCCTGCAACTGCGCGGCGCTCAGGACGCTCGGCGTCACCACCGGCGCGCCGGTCGTTGTATCGAAAAACGGCGTCTTCCGGTAGCTGCCGTCGAGCCGGGCCTTCAGCACCATGCCCGCGACGCGCAGGATGCCCGCCGTCAGGCCCATGGACCGGGCTGTGCCGCCGCGGGCATAACGGGTGTTGACGCACATGCGGACCGGCCCGAAGAAATCATCCGGCGGGCGGCCGCCGTGCTCGAGGCAGGTATGGATCAGACCGACGAAGGAGAGCTTGAAGTTCGGCAGCATGTTGCCGATCGGGGTGCGGCAGCAGCTCGCGTACCAGCGCAGCAGCCCCCGCTCCGTGAGGCGTACGCATGCGAGCTTGTCGGCGCCTTGCGTGAAGCTCAGGTAGCGGGGAAGAACCTGGATGACATCGGTCCCTCCCTGCGGATCCAGAATCTCCGTATCGCGCCCGAGAAAGCGGGCGAACGCCTGGCAGTCCGTGCAATAGCAAAAGGCCCGGTTGACCGGGCCGCCTCGGCTCACCGTGCCTTTGAGCGATCCGCACGAACAGCCGATCGGGTGGGTCATCGGGTTCCTTCCCGGGATCGTGAAGCCCCGGTAATCCGCCAAAGATCGCTCCTCAATCGTGCGCCGCCTACATCTCTTACCCCACTCCCAGCAATTCCACCTCGAACACCAGCGTCGCGTTCGGCGGGATGACGGCGCCGGCGCCGCGGGGGCCGTAGCCCAGCTCGGGCGGGATGGTGAGCTTGCGCTTGCCGCCCACCTTCATGCCCTGCACGCCTTCGTCCCAGCCGGCGATCACGCGGCGTGCGCCGAGGGGGAAGGAGAACGGGTCGCCGCGGTCCTTGCTGGAGTCGAATTGGGTGCCGTTGGTGAGCCAGCCGGTGTAGTGCACGGTGACATGCTGGCCGGCGGTGGCGCCGGCGCCCACGGCGAGGTCTTCGATCATGAGGCCGCTGGGGGTGGTGGTGCTGGACATGGGGAATTCTCCTTTCGGGCTGGTCGTTGTCGGGTTACTGGGCCGGCGCGGGATTCGCCGGTGCCGTGGCCGGGGCGGGTGCCACCGCCTGCCTGGGCGTGAGCGGATTGCAGTTCCTGATCTTCACCTGGCCTTCCAGCAGGTTGCCGCGCGAGTACTCGGAGAAGATGCAGGTGTTGGTGGCGGGGTCGTAGTTCTCGATCCAGAGGTTGTCCTCTTTCCAGGTGGCGGCGATGTGGTGCTGGCCGTCGGGCACCGTGACCGACATCACGCCGCCGAAGCGCTTCACGAAAATCTGCTGGAAGTGAAAGTAGTACGCCGCCCAGCCGACGACGAGGATGACGGCCGACGAGACCAGCGCCGCGCGGATGTTGTTCATCTTGCCGGCGAGCAGCGTCATGGCGGCGACGACGAGGGCGATGACGACGCCCCAGTAGAGATAGGTGATCATTTGCTTGGGTCGCTCCGTGTCAGTGGGTCGGTTTCGTATTCAAATGTCCGCGGACGAGCCGGCCGCGGACCGGAAAGGTGTCATTCCGGCGCAGGCCGGAATCCAGCTCGTTGCAGCGCCCCCTGGATTCCGGGGGGCGCTGCGCGGCCCCGAAATGACGGCATCCGCCGCGACGCGGGCGCTCCCCGACGGTGATTCAGGAGGCTTTCGCATCTTTCGCGCGATCGGCCTCGTAGCGCGCCCTGGTCTCGGCGTTCATCGGGTACAGGCCCGGCAGCTGCGCGCCGTTCTCCACTTCGTGCATGATCCAGCCTTCCATGCGTTCCTGCTCGGGCGCGGTGGCGAGCACGTGATCGAGCAGCGCGGCGGGGATCACTACCGCGCCGTCGGCATCGGCCACCACCACGTCGTCGGGGAATACCGCAACCCCGCCGCACCCGATGGGCTCCTGCCAGTTGACGAAGGTGAGGCCCGCCACGGACGGCGGCGCCGCGCCGCCCTGGCACCACACCGGCAGCCCGGTGCCGAGCACGCCGGCCACGTCGCGCATCACGCCATCGGTGACCAGTGCCGCGACGCCGCGCTTCGCCATGCGCGCGCAGAGGATGTCGCCGAAGATGCCGGCGTCGGTGACACCCATGGCGTCCACCACGGCGATGCAGTCCGCCGGCATGGCCTCGATGGCGGCGCGGGTGGACTTGGGGCTCGCCCACGATTCCGGCGTCGCCAGGTCCTCGCGCGCCGGCACGAAGCGCAGAGTGAACGCGCGGCCCACGCGGCGTGGCTCGCCGGGACGCAGCGGGCGCGTGCCGCGCATCCAGACGTTGCGCAACCCTTTCTTGAGCAGGATGGTGGTGATGGTGGCCGTGGTGACGGCGGCGAGCGTATTGGTGGCTTTGGCGTCGAGGGTCATGGGGCGCTCGGTTTATTGTCGCGGGCCGCCAAGCGCGGGCCGTGCCCAAAGTGTAGCCAATACCGGCGGCCCTGCCCAACGCCGCCGGGTTCGGCTGCGCCCTAGAGCCTGATGCCGAACTGCCTGAGGACAGCGATCATCGCGCCGTACGCCAGCGCGGTGGCGGCGATGGAGAGCGCCATGCTGAGGTAGAAGTTGACGCCCTGCCGGAGCAGCAGCGGCAGCGCGACGAACAGGACCAGCGACGGCAGCACCAGCCAGAATACGCTGGTGGCGAGCGCGCTCACGGCGGCCACGTCCCTGGTGTCGACATAAAGCCAGGTCATGCCCAGCACCGATACCAGCGGGATCGATGCCAGGATCGCCGCCGCCAGCGAGCTGCGCCGCGCGATCTCCGAGATCAGCACGATGAGGACCGTGGTGATGGCGACCTTGACGACGTACCAGCCCATGGGTGCGCGCGGCGGCGTCAGTCCTCGATCGGCACGAACTTTCCGCTGGCCGGATCGAAGCCGAACTCCGCGCCCGGCGGCGAGTCCAGCAGGCCGATGATGCGGTCGTCCAGGTTCAGCACCGCGCCGAGGGAGACGTAGGACACGTTGCCGGCGTCGTCCATGTATTCCTCGCTCTCGCTGCCGGCGGTGATGCGCCAGCCGCTGTCGTCGTCGTGCAGGGGCTCCTCGCGGTACAGGTAGCCCACCTTCTCGCCGTCGTAGAGCACGCGGTGGCTGACGAAGCAGCGCTTGATGTAGCGATCCACCGGGCTGTCCTCCTTGCCGGGGAGGTCGGTGTCGATCACGTGCCTGGCCTCGAATTCCACCAGGTCGCCGGGCTCGAGGTCGGCGATATAGATGGGGTCGTTGTCCAGCCTGCCGACGAAGCGGCCGTTCTTGACCGACTCGACGATCAGCCACATGCGCTCGGCGCGGGGGGCGGCGGGATCGTCGGTATCGAAAGTGAAGATCACCTTGGCGTGGTGGCCCGGCTTGAGCTGGGCCACGCGCTCGGGGCTAGGCTTGTAGAAGGTGTAGGGATGCGCCTTGGCGGTGGCTTCGGCGTCTTCCAGCCGCCAGGTTCGCGCGGCGCGGGCTTGCGATTTGTCGTTCATGGCATGGATCCGCGCGTCGTTCGATCAGCCGACAAGTTTGTCGTATTCGGCGTGGGCCCCGATTCCGCTTTCGATCGTCTCCACCTTGTCCATGCCCGTCTCCTTGTCAGATCCCCAGTATAACGATTATCTGCCGGGCACCCGGCGTCCAGCGCGCGCGGCTTGCTGTCGATCCAGCCGAAGCACAGCGCCTCCTCCACCGGTCCTCGCACTCGATGCGCGGTTTGCCGGTGGTCTTTTTGTGCGTGATCAACCACGCGCCCTTGCCGCGCGTGGTGCTTCTCCAGCCGGCGGCGCCAGTCGGCGCGGGACTTGGGGTGGACGGCGTCGGGCGAAGCGTCGGGCATGGGGCTGGCCTCCTGAGGCGATCCTGGCGCGGCAGCCGCTCAGAGCCCCTGGACAGCGCGAGCGCGCCGCTAGGCCGCCGGGCCTGTCGTGAGCTTGAGCCCGACGATGCCGGCGAGGATCAGCCCGATGCACGCGAGCCGGACCGGCGAGGCGGACTCGTCCAGAAGCACGATGCCGAGAATCACGGTGCCCACGGTGCCGATGCCGGTCCACACGGCGTAGGCGGTGCCGAGCGGCAGGGTCTTCATCGCCACGGCCAGCAGCCAGAAGCTGACGAGCATGGCCGCGACGGTGCCGACGCTGGGCCACAACCTGGTGAACCCGGCGGTGTACTTGAGGCCCACGGCCCACACGACTTCGAACAGGCCGGCGAGAAACAGGACAAACCAGGACATCGTTGCTTTCCTTTTATTGGGTCGGGGTTGCCCCGCGCGACCCCTTGGTCGTGGCCTGCCCGGAACTTACGGCGGGTCCGGATCGGGCGGGGCGCCGGCGCGCCGGCTAGCGCTTGAACAGCGCGTTGATTTCGGCGTAAGGGACGGCGTCGGCGGCGAACGAGAAGGTGCCCTGCTCCTTCACTTCGCGCGCGGCGCGCAGGAAGGCGCCGTAGGCGGCGCGGGCGAACGCGGAGCCGACGCTCACGCGCTTCACGCCCAGCTGCTCCAGTTCCGCCAGCGAGAACGCGGCGCCGGCGAGCCCCATCACCACGTTGACCGGCTTGGGCGCCACGGCGCGCACCAAGGCAGCGATGTCCTCGACGGTCTTGAGCCCGGGGGCGTAGAGCACGTCGGCGCCGGCCGCGGCGAACGCCTTCAGCCGGCGGATGGTGTCGGGCAGATCCGGCCGCCCGTTGAGGAAGTTTTCCGCGCGGGCGGTGAGCGTGAACGGGAAGTGCAGGCTGCGCGCCGCCGCCACCGCCGCCTTCACGCGCGCGAGCGCGTGATCGAACGCGTAGATCGGATCGGCGGCGCGGCCGGTGGCGTCCTCGATGGAGCCGCCCACGAGCCCGGCGGCGGCGGCGAGGCGGATGGTCTCCGCGCAGACCGCGGGCTCGTCGCCGAAGCCGTTTTCCAGGTCGGCCGAGACCGGGAGCGGCGTCGCGTTCACGATCTCTCGCGCGTTGGCGAGCGTCTCCTCCCGCGTCACCGCGCCTTCGACGTCGGGCTTGCCGATGGAAAAGGCGAAGCCGGCGCTGGTGGTGGCGAGCGCCTCGAAGCCCAGCGCCTGGAGCATGCGCGCCGAGCCGGCGTTCCATGGATTGGGGATGGCAAAAATGCCGGGCCGCTCGTGCAGCGCCCGGAAAGCGCGGGCGCGCTCAGCTTGGGTCGTCACGGTCGCCTCAGAAGTTCTTCTTCTCGCCCGGCGTCATGACGATGACGGTGGTGGGGAAATCGCCCAGCGCCTGCTTGAACTGCTCGGGCGTGCCCTTGAGCGGCGGGAAGGTGCCGTAGTGCATCGGGATCACGGTCCGGGTCTTGAGCAGTTCCTTCACCGCGTACGCGGCGTGCGCCGGGTCCATGGTGAAGTGGCCGCCGATGGGCAGCAGCGCCAGGTCGGGCTTGTAGTACTCGCCGATGAACTTCATGTCGGCGTTCAGCGCCACCTTGGCGCCGGTCATCTCCGCCAGCTTGGGCGTGTCGCCGATGTGGTCGCTGTGGCCGTGGGTGACCAGGATCAGGTCCACCTTGCCCAGTTTCGTGAGGTCCTTGTGCTCGTCGGGCGTCTTCGGGTTGCCGGTGATGAAGGGGTCGATGACGATCACCTTGCCGCCGGGCGTGGTGATCTTGAACGCGGACTGGCCGAACCACTGCAACTCCCAGGCCAGCGCACCGGCGGGGGCCGCTGCCAGCAGGACGGCGGAAACGATGGCGGCTGCCTTCAGGGCGGAAATCATGGCAAGTCTCCTCTGCGTGCTTCTGTGTTTTGTCGCGAGCGACCGCGCCCGGCGCGTGGCCCGCGAGGGCAAATGATACCCCCGCCGCCACCGGGCGGCCCAAGCCCCGGGAGCGCACGCAAAAACGGGCGCCGTTGGCGCCCGCTGGCCTGACTCGGGAGCGCACCGCGGCGCTCCGACGATCCCGTTGCTCAGGCGGCCTTGCGCATCGCTGCGTCGCCGCTCTTCAGGGCTTCGCGCGCCGCGCGGGTGCGCTCCTTGAAGCCTTTGTTGTTCTCGTGCCACGGATGCAGCGCAAACCAGATACCGCCGAACATGAGCACTACGGGAGCCAGCATCAGAATGTAAGTCGTCATCGTCAAAACACCTTTACGTGTGTGGTTTTAGTCGGCGGAGGAGCCCGCGCCGGGCGCGATTATAGAGAAGTTCGCGTGAATTTCGAACGATAACGACAAGAAATTTGCGAATCCGCGCTGCGCACCGGCCCCGTTCATCAGGAAAAAAAGGGCGCCCGCAGGCGCCCTCGAGTTTTCAGAGGAGGAGCGGTGTATCAGTTGTAGGCGCTTTCGCCGTGATCGGAGATGTCGAGACCCTGGGTCTCTTCCTCTTCCGTGACGCGCAGGCCCACGATCCCGCCGATGATCTTGAGCAGGATGAAGCTGATCACGCCGGTGTACACCAGGGTGAAGACGACGCTGATGACCTGCGTCATCACCTGGCCGCCCATGGTGACGCCCTCGGCGTAGCCCACGCCGCCCAGACCCGGGGAGGCGAGGATGCCGATGCCGACTGCGCCGATGATGCCGGCCACGCCGTGCACGCCGAACACGTCCAGCGAGTCGTCATAGCCGAGCGAGCGCTTGAGGCTGCTCACCGCCCAGAAGCAGACGATGCCGGCCACGATGCCCAGCACGATGGCGCCCATGGGACCGGCGCTGCCGCAGGCCGGGGTGATCGCCACCAGGCCGGCGACGGCGCCGGAGGCCGCACCCAGCAGGCTCGGCTTGCCCTTGGCCATCCACTCGATGAACAGCCAGCCCAGTACTGCGCTAGCGGTGGCGAGCTGCGTGTTCACCATCACCAGCGCCGCGCTGCCGTTGGCGGCCAGCGCGCTGCCGACGTTGAAGCCGAACCAGCCCACCCACAGCAGGGCGGCGCCGATCAGCGTGAACGTCAGGTTGTGGGGCGGCATGGCCAGGGTGCCGTAGCCCTTGCGCTTGCCCAGCACGATGGCCGCCACCAGGCCGGCGATGCCGGCGTTGATGTGGACCACGGTGCCGCCCGCGAAGTCGATGGCGCCCATGCCGGCGATCCAGCCGCCGCCCCACACCATGTGGGCCATCGGCGCGTAGCACAGGATCAGCCACAGCGACACGAACCACAGCACCGCCGAGAACTTCATGCGCTCGGCGAACGCGCCGATGATGAGGGCCGGGGTGATGGCGGCGAAGGTCAGCTGGAACACCGCGAACAGGTACTCGGGGATGGTGCCCTGAAGCGAGTCCGGCGTGATGCCCGCGAGGAACATCTTCCCGAAGCCGCCCATGAACTTCTGCAGGCCGCCGCCGTCGGTGAAGGCCAGGCTGTAGCCGATCACGGCCCACAGGATGGACACCAGCGAGAACGTGACCAGCACCTGCATCAGCACCGAGAGCACGTTCTTGGCGCGCACCATGCCGCCGTAGAACAGCGCCAGTCCGGGGATGATCATCATGATCACCAGCACGGTGGACGTGAGCATCCAGGCGGTGTCGCCGGAGTCGAGCTTGGGTGCTTCCGCGGCCGGAGCGGCCGCGGGCGCCTCGGCCGCCGGCGCCTGCGCGAGCAGGATCCCGGCGCTTTCGACCGCGGCGTCGGCCGCGGGCGCATCCGCGGCGTGGGCGAGACCGCCCAGCAGCGTGGCTGCCAGCAGCGCGAACGTAACGTAGAGTTTTTTCATCGTGGGCCCCCTAGAGCGCTTCGGCGCCGGTCTCGCCGGTGCGGATGCGGACGACCTGCTGCAGGTCGAACACGAAGACCTTGCCGTCGCCGATCTTGCCGGTGCTGGCGGATTTCTCGATGGCTTCCACCACCTGGTCCAGCATGTCCGACTTGATGGCGATCTCGATCTTCACCTTGGGCAGGAAGTCGACGACATACTCGGCTCCGCGATAGAGCTCCGTATGCCCCTTCTGCCGTCCGAAGCCCTTGACCTCGGTGACCGTGATGCCCTGCACGCCGATGGCGGAGAGGGCCTCGCGCACCTCGTCAAGCTTGAACGGCTTGATGATGGCGGTGACGAATTTCATTAATGGCTCCTGTGTTCAAAGGACGTTCACCCGACGGGTGTCCCCTCAAAACTTGAAAATCGCCTGCGCGGCGAACGAAGTCTGGGTATCGCTGGTGCTCACCCCGTCGGACTTGACGAAGGAGGGCACGTCGGACCAGTCCCGTCGGGCTTCGGCGCGGAATTCGACATTCTTGTAGGGCAGGTAGGCCAGGGTAAGGGTCGCTTCCTTCCATTTCTGGATCACCC
The DNA here is from genome assembly GCA_049322755.1 of Pseudomonadota bacterium. Taxonomy (GTDB): domain Bacteria; phylum Pseudomonadota; class Gammaproteobacteria; order Burkholderiales; family UBA6910; genus DATIUV01. The sequence continues at coordinate 23,825 of JBMOQX010000059.1, forward strand.
CGGTGCGATAACCGTCGTTGTCGTCGAAATACTCGCCGCGCAGAGACACGCGCCACTGGTCGTGGAACTGGTAATTGGCGTAGCCGGCAATGCCCTGCCATTCGGCTTTGATGATGCTTCCATCGACCAGCGAGGTGAAGTTCTTCTGGGTCCCGTAGTCGGCGTTAAGCACGAACGTGAGCTTTTCCGTCGCGTTGATGGTGGCCACCACGTCGATCAGATTTCGCTGGCCGCCCGCAGGATCGAGGGGGCCCGCGACTTGCTCCTTGCCGAAATACCCTTGGGCCGCAAGCGAAAAGGACTTGTTCGGGGTCAGCGATGCCGACAGCTCCAGGGTCTTCTGGCTGTTGGTGTCCTTGAGGTCGTCCCACCCGTTATTTACGCCGGCGATGAAACTGAACGAGTCGTTCACCGGAACAATAGCCCGCACGCCGGTATGGCTGAACGGGATGGCGTAGCCGAACAGAATCGAGCGCGACACGTTCACGTTGGCCGTGCTGTTGATGACCTCGGCCCCGCTTAAGGTCACATACTTGCCGGCGATGAGCATGAACGGCTTGAAGCCGTAGTGCACGTAGGCCTGGGTGACGTCGAAATTGTCCTTGGTGCCGGTGCCGGTGCCGTTGTTCGGGTTAGTATCGTACGCAGCGACGACGTCGGCATCCTTTCCGAAGGTCGCATTGACAAGACCTCCCAGACCCTCTCTGGGCAGCTTGGAAACGACGAGCCCCACCTGCTGCAAGTTGAAGGAATTGCGCTCCACGTCGAACACCCGGTTCGCCACGCCGCTGGTAAATACGCCTTTGCCGGACAGGTTGGTATAGGTTGCGTCGATGTAGCCGTTGAAGTCGATGCCCTCAGCGCCCATGATTGCGGCGAGTGTAGGGACTCCCGGCTTTTCCGGCATTTTGGTGGTGTCTGCCGCCGAATTTAGCGTAGTTTCTGCTAGCGCATTCCCCGGCTTTTCCGGCATTTTGGTGGTGTCTGCCGCCCGCGTTTGGGCGAAACCAGCAACAGGCAGGGAAATCCATCCGGCCAAGGCCAAAGCACGAGCAAGCATTCGCATAAAAATGTCCTTTCTCAGTAAGTAAGCGGCGAACGGTTAAGCTACCGGCCCATCAGCATGATTTGTGCCAATCAAAAAATAAAATATGTTCATTGAGTTAGTGAAATTCCAGGCGGAGCACGGGGTGGCTAATGCACAAATTTAGGGCGCCTTTCGGTGGGATGCACCAATTCGACGCATTACTAACCGGTCCGTTGTTTAGACTACACATGGAGGCTCTGCTGGTCTATACTTCGTTCCATGAAACCACTGAAGATTGATGGTCGGACGCTGCCGCACGAGACCTCAGAGATGATTCGGTGCTGGGCGGTGCGTCGGGTCAAAGCTGGCGAGAGTCCGAGCAGCGTGATGAAGAGCTATGGCATGTGTCGGACCACGATTTACCGTTGGCTGCGGGCGGAGAGAAGCGGTGGCGAGAAGGCCTTGCGAGCGCGCAAGCACCCGGGGCCGCAAGCGAAGCTCACGGCGGCGCAGAAGTTGAAGGTGCGCCACTGGATCAACGGCAAGGATCCGCGCCAGTACGGATTCGACTTCGGGCTGTGGTCGCGGCAGATCGTCGCGGCACTGATCGAGCAGCGCTTCGGCATCAAGCTGGGTGTGACGGCGGTCGGACGGTTGCTGGCCGCGCTCGACATTACCCCGCAGAAGCCGCTGCGCCGAGCCTACGAGCGCGACCCCGCGGCGATCAAACGCTGGACGCAGCAGACGTTTCCGCGGCTACGCGCCAGAGCCAAACGTCGAGGGGCGAAGATTTTCTTCCTGGACGAGACGGGGGTGCGCTCGGATCAGGTGTTGGGGCGCACCTGGGGGCTGCGCGGACACACACCGGAGGTGCCCACCAGTGGCAAGCGGCAAAGCGTGAGCGCGATTTCTGCCATCAACGCCCGGGGCGAATTCTGGTTCGAGATCTACACCGAGCGGCTAAATGCCACCAAGTTCATTGAGCTGCTTACCCACTTCATGCGTGCTCGCAAGACTCCGGTGTTACTGATCCTGGATGGTCATCCGGCTCATGTAGCGAAGAGCGTTGCGCGCTATGTGCAGAGCCTGAAAGGACGACTCGAACTGCATTTTCTGCCGGGGTATGCACCGGAGCTCAATCCGGACGAGTTTGTCTGGAACCATCTCAAGCGGAAGGGCGTGAGCAAGAAGCCGCTGCTCCAAAACGAATCGCTCCGCCAACGCGTCCACGCCGATTTGACTGACATACAATCGCCCCCGAGCCTTGTTCGCTCGTTCTTCAAAGCGCCGACTGTAGCCTATACTGCGGACTAGTTAGTAAATTCGTCATGCACCATCGGCGAGTCCCGAAGCGGTTGTTGCATGCGCATAAGACATGGATGAAACTTACGATTCTTTTACCATGGTTCGGTTATCCGGCGATGCTCAAGAAAGAATTGCTCGAGGACATCAACGCGAAGATCGGCGAGGCACTGGCTCGCAGCCCTGCCACGGACGTGGAGAAAAACCTGCGCGCGCTGATGACCAGTTTTTTCGGGCGGCTCGATTTGGTGACGCGGGAAGAGTTCGACGTCCAACAGGCGGTGCTGGCGCGCACCCGGGAGAAGCTCGCGCAACTCGAGCAGCGGCTCGTGGAGCTGGAGCAGGCGGGCAAGCGCGAAAGCTGACGGGGGACTGCGGCCGCCGCTTTGCGTGGCGGGTCATCCCGGGGCGCCCGTGATGCGTTGACGGCCGTATGAGCGTCGCCGTCCTCTATAGCCGGGCGCTGACCGGGACCGAGGCGCCGCTGGTGACCGTGGAGGCGCACCTCGCCAACGGCCTGCCGGGCTTCACCATCGTCGGCCTGCCCGAGGCCGAGGTGAAGGAGGCCAAGGACCGCGTGCGGGCGGCGCTGCAGAACTGCCGCTTCGAGTTTCCCGCCCGACGCATCACCGTCAACCTGGCGCCGGCCGACCTGCCCAAGGAAAGCGGGCGCTTCGACCTGCCGATCGCGCTGGGCATCCTGGCGGCGTCGGGCCAGGTGCCCTCCGAGAAGCTCTCCTTATATGAATGGGCCGGCGAGCTGGCGTTGACCGGCGAGTTGCGCCCGGTGCGCGGCGCGTTGGCGATGGTCTATCGCGCGCAGCGCGACGGCCGGGCGTTCGTGCTGCCCGAAGACAGCGCGGCGGAGGCGGCGCTGGTGGCGAGCTCCGAGGTCTACGCCGCCCGTACCCTGCTGGATGTGTGCGCCTTTCTGGCCGGGCGCGGGGCGCTGCCGCGAGGGGCGCCGACGGACCCGGCCGCGCTGCCCGCCTATCCCGATCTGCGCGAAGTGCGCGGGCAGGCGCCCGCCAAGCGCGCGCTGGAGATCGCCGCCGCCGGCGGCCATTCACTGCTGATGCTGGGGCCTCCCGGCACCGGCAAGTCGATGCTGGCGCAGCGCCTGCCCGGGATCCTGCCGCCCATGACCGATGACCAGGCGCTGGAGGCCGCGGCGATCCAGTCGCTGGGCAGTCAGGGTTTCGCGCTGGACGCCTGGCGCCGCCGGCCGTTCCGCTCGCCCCACCACACGGCCTCGGGCGTCGCGCTGGTGGGCGGCGGGAGCAATCCGCGGCCGGGCGAGATCTCGCTGGCGCTGCACGGCGTGCTGTTCCTGGACGAGTTTCCCGAGTTCGACCGCAAGGTGCTGGAGGTGCTGCGCGAGCCGCTGGAGTCGGGCCGGGTGTCGGTGTCGCGCGCCGCGCGCCAGGCCGACTTTCCGGCCGAGTTCCAACTGGTGGCGGCGATGAACCCGTGCCCGTGCGGCTACCTGGGCCATTTCAGCGGCCGCTGCCGCTGCACGCCCGATCAGGTGGCGCGCTATCGGTCCAAGATCTCGGGACCGCTGATGGACCGCATCGACATCCAGATCGAGGTGCCGGCAGTGCCCGAGAGCGAGCTCATGGGCCAGCCCGACGGCGAGGGCAGCGATGCGGTGCGGGAACGGGTCAGCCGGGCCTACGCGCGCCAGATCGAGCGCCAGGGCCGGCCCAACGCGCGGCTGGCGGTGAAGGAGGTGGACACTCACTGCGGCATCGACGCCGGCGGCGTCGAACTGCTGAAGCGGGCCATCGCCCGGCTCAATCTCTCGGCGCGGGCCTATCACCGGGTTCTGAAGCTGGCGCGCACCATCGCGGATCTGGCCGGCGCCGCAGAGGTGGCGGCGCCCCACGTGGCCGAGGCGATCCAGTACCGGCGGATGGACCGGGGCTGAGGGCGGAGGAAACCGGCAGGATCAGCGCGGCCGCCGGCCTTCTCTGATCCCTGATTCCCGACGCCTGATCCCGGGAATCAGCACTGCTCCCACGGCAGGCCTTCCTTGCGCCAGCCGTTCTTGGTGCTGCGGTGGTGCTTCTCGTCCAGCTCGCCCTCGAAGCCGTAGAGCACGTTGGAGACGTTGGTGAACCCCGCCTTCTCCAGCGCCTCGCCGGCCTCCCGGGAGCGGTTGCCGCTGCGGCAGATGAGGACGATGGGCCGGGTGGCGTGGTCGGTGCCCGCCAGCCGCTTCACCTGGCCGACGAAGTGGGGGTTCACCTCCCAGTCCGGGCCGTCGTTCCACGACACGTGCAAGGCGCCGGCGGGATGGCCGACGAACAGGTACTCCATCTCGCTGCGGCAGTCGATGAAGAGCGCGTCGGGATGCGCCTTGAGAAACTCGTGGGCCGCTTTGGGTGTCAGGTGATCCATGGGTTCGACTGGAAATTCCTTGCCAAACCAAGATTATAGCCCGATCCGGCGGCCGTCGCGTGGTAAAATGCCGGGCTTTACACTGCAGCGCCAGGTCTCGTGACATGAACCCTGCCAATACCCACGAACTCCTTTCCCGGCTCCTCGCCGAGCGCATCCTGCTGCTGGACGGTGCCATGGGCACCATGATCCAGGGCTACGGCCTCCAGGAAGCCGACTACCGCGGCGAGCGCTTCGCCGACTTCCCGCACGACCTCAAGGGCAACAACGACCTGCTGACGCTGACCCGGCCCGGGATCATCCGCGAGATCCACTCGAAGTACCTGGAGGCGGGCGCCGACATCGTCGAGACCAACACCTTCAACTCGACGCGGGTCTCCATGGCCGACTACCACATGGAAGACCTGGTGTACGAGCTGAACTGCGAGGCCGCGAAACTGGCCCGCGCCGTGGCGGACGAGTGGACCGCGAAGACGCCGGACAAGCCGCGTTTTGCCTGCGGGATCCTCGGCCCGATGAACAAGACGGCGTCGATCTCGCCCGACGTCAACGACCCCGGCTTCCGCGCCATCACGTTCGACGAACTGGTGGTGGCCTACGACGAGGCGATCCGCGGGCTGGTGTACGGCGGCTCCCACCTGATCATGGTGGAGACGGTGTTCGACACGCTCAACTGCAAGGCGGCGCTGTTCGCCCTGGACCGCTACTTCGAGGAGACCGGCAACCGCCTGCCGGTGATGATCTCCGGCACCATCACCGACCAGAGCGGGCGCACCCTCACCGGCCAGACGCCGGAAGCGTTCTGGAACTCGGTGCGCCACATCCGGCCGATCTCCATCGGGCTCAACTGCGCGCTCGGCGCCAAGGACCTGCGCCCCCACGTGGAAGAACTCTCGAACGTGGCCGACGTCTACGTCTCGGCGCACCCCAATGCCGGCCTGCCCAACGCGTTCGGCGGCTACGACGAGACGCCGGAGTACATGGCGGGCCTCCTCAAGGAGTTCGCCAGGGAGCGGCTGATCAACATCGTCGGCGGCTGCTGCGGCACGACGCCGGCCCACATCAAGGCGATCCACGACGCGGTGCTGGAGTGCGAGCCGCGCCGGGTGCCGGTGATCGAGAAGAAGCTGCGCCTGTCGGGACTGGAGCCGTGCAACATCGGCGACGACTCGCTCTTCGTCAACATCGGCGAGCGCACCAACGTGACCGGCTCCAAGGCGTTCGCGCGGCTGATTCTGTCCGGCGACTTTGCCCAGGCGCTGTCGGTGGCGCGCCAGCAGGTGGAGAACGGCGCCCAGATCATCGACGTCAACATGGACGAGGGCATGCTCGATTCCAAGGCGGCGATGGTGAAGTTTCTCAACCTGATCGCCGCCGAGCCGGACATCTCGCGCGTGCCGGTGATGATCGACTCCTCCAAGTGGGAGGTGATCGAGGCCGGCCTCAAGTGCGTGCAGGGCAAGTGCGTGGTGAACTCCATCAGCATGAAGGAGGGCGAGGACGAGTTCCGCCGCCACGCGCGCCTGGCGCGCCGCTACGGCGCTGCGGTGGTGGTGATGGCCTTCGACGAGAAGGGCCAGGCCGACACGCTGGAGCGGCGGGTGGCGATCTGCAAGCGCTCCTATCACATCCTGGCGGACGAGCTGGGCTTCCCGCCCGAAGACATCATCTTCGACCCCAACATCTTCGCCATCGCCACCGGGCTGGAGGAGCACAACACCTACGCCATCGACTTCATCGAGGCCACGCGCATCATCCGCCAGACGCTGCCCTACGTGAAGGTGAGCGGCGGGCTCTCGAACCTGTCGTTCAGCTTCCGCGGCAACGACCCGGTGCGCGAGGCGATCCACACCGCCTTCCTCTACCACGCGATCCAGGCCGGCCTCACCATGGCCATCGTCAACGCCGGCCAGATCGGCGTCTACGACGAGATCCCCAAGGACCTGCTGGAGCACGTCGAGGACATCATCTTCAACCGCCGCCCGGACGCCACCGAGCGCATGGTGAAGTTCGCCGAGACGGTGAAAGGCGGCGGCGGCAAGGCCAAGGAGCAGGACCTGGCGTGGCGCAACGCGTCCGTCCAGGAACGCCTCACCCACGCGCTGGTGCAGGGCATCAACGACTACATCGTCGAGGACACCGAGGAGGCGCGCCTGCAGTACGAGCGCCCGATCCAGGTGATCGAGGGCCCGCTGATGGACGGCATGAACGTGGTGGGCGACCTGTTCGGCTCGGGCAAGATGTTCCTGCCGCAGGTGGTGAAGTCGGCGCGCGTCATGAAGCAGGCGGTGGCGCACCTGGTGCCCTACATCGAGGCGGAAAAGGCCCGGCTCGGCGATTCCAAGGCCAAGGGCAGGATGGTGATCGCCACGGTCAAGGGCGACGTGCACGACATCGGCAAGAACATCGTCGCCGTGGTGCTCCAGTGCAACAACTACGAAGTCACCAACCTCGGCGTGATGGTGCCGGCGCAGAAGATCCTGCAGGTGGCGCGCGACGAGAACGCCGACATCATCGGGCTGTCGGGCCTGATCACGCCCTCGCTGGAGGAAATGTGCCACGTCGCGCGCGAGATGGAGCGCGAGGGTTTCACCATTCCGCTGCTGATCGGCGGCGCCACCACGTCGCGGGTGCACACGGTGGTGAAGGTCGCGCCCAACTACTCGGGCCCGGTGATCTGGGTGCCGGATGCCTCGCGCGCGGTGGGGGTCATGTCCAACCTGCTCTCCGACGAGATCAGGGACCGTTACCTGGCGGAGGTGAAGGCCGAGTACGAGAAGGTGCGCACCCAGCACGCCGGCAAGAAAGGCCAGGGCCCGCGCCACAAGCTGGCGGACGCGCGCCGCCACGGCCTCAAGACCGACTGGACCGAGTACGCGCCGCCCCGGCCGAAGTTCCTGGGCGTGAAGGCGCTGCGGGACTACCCGCTGGCGGACCTGGTGCCGTTCATCGACTGGACGCCGTTCTTCCAGACCTGGGAGCTCCGGGGCCGCTATCCGGCGATCCTCGACGACGAGGTGGTGGGCGAGACCGCGCGCCAGCTCTGGGCCGACGCCCAGGCGATGCTGCAGAGGATCGTCGACGAGAAGTGGCTCACCGCCCACGGCGTGTTCGGCCTGTTCCCGGCCAACACGGTGAACGCGGACGACGTCGAGATCTACGCCGACGAGTCGCGCTCGAAAGCGGCCATGACCTTCCACAACCTGCGCCAGCAGATGGTGAAGCCGGCGGACCGCGCCAACCTGTGCCTGGGCGATTTCGTCGCCCCCAAGGGCGCCGGCGTGGACGATTACATCGGCGCGTTCGCAGTGACCGCCGGCATCGGCATCGACGCCCGGGTAAAGGCGTTCGAGGACGCCCACGACGACTACAACGCCATCCTGCTGAAGGCGCTGGCGGACCGGCTGGCGGAGGCGTTCGCCGAGCACCTGCACTGGCGCGTGCGGCGCGAGTTCTGGGGTTACGCGCCGGACGAGGACGCCGACAACGAGCGGTTGGTGAAGGAGGGCTACCGCGGCATCCGCCCGGCGCCGGGCTATCCCGCGTGTCCGGACCACACCGAGAAGGGCGACCTGTTCCGGCTGCTGAACGCCCCCGCCAATGCGGGCATGCAGCTCACCGACGCGTACGCCATGCTGCCCGCGGCAGCGGTGTCGGGCTTCTACTTCTCCCATCCGCAGTCGCAGTACTTCGCCACCGGCCCGGTGGACCGGGACCAGGTGGAAGACTATGCCCGGCGCAAGGGCTGGGACCTGGAAACCGCGGAGCGCTGGCTCGCGCCGGTGCTGGCCTACGACCGCGCGCCGGTCACCGTGGAGTGACCGTCGGCGGGTATCCGACGTTATTTCACCGCGGAGGCGCTGAGGCGCAGAGGACCTCTGAAGACCATTGAACCGCGAAGGACGCGAAGGACGCAAAGGAACAGCGAACTCGAGTTCCCCAAGGAATTCCTTCGCGTCCTTTGCGGTGAAACGTTTTTCCCGGTGTCTCTGCGCGATGGTTAAGACCAACACCCCGCGGAATGAACATCAGCTCGCCGTCGGTTAGTTCAAACACAGTTGCTCTGCGGTTAATGCCCGCGACATGACCCGCATCGTTCTGTTCAACAAACCCTACGGCGTGCTGTGCCAGTTCACGGCGCCGGCCGGGAAGCGCTCGCTCGGGGATTTCATCGACCTGCCCGGGGTGTATCCTGCGGGTCGGCTCGACCTGGACAGCGAGGGCCTGGTGGTGCTCACCGACGACGGCGTCCTGCAGCACCGCATCAGCGATCCGCGGCACAAGCTCCCGAAGGTGTACTGGGCGCAGGTGGAAGGCGAGCCCGACGCACGGGCGCTGGCGCGGCTGGCCGCCGGGGTCGAGATCGACGGCCGGCGCACCCGCCCGGCGCGCGTGCGCCGCATTGATGAGCCCAAGAGCCTGTGGCCGCGCGACCCCCCGGTGCGCCTCCGGCGCGCGATCCCCACCGCCTGGGTCGAGCTGGCGCTCACCGAGGGCCGCAACCGCCAGGTGCGGCGCATGACGGCGGCGGTGGGCTTCCCCACGCTGCGCCTGATTCGCTACGCTGTCGGGGAATGGAATCTGGACGGGCTGGCGCCGGGTTCATGGCGCCTGCCGGAAAACGCCGGCGTGGCGCCGCGGTCGAACATACATCCCACGCCGGGTCGCCGAATGGAGATCAACCGATGATTCGCACACTCGCACTGCTGGCCGCGTTGCCGTTGCTGCTGGCCGCCTGCACCACCAATCCCGTCACCGGCCGCAGCCAGCTGATGATCGTGTCCGAGCAGCAGGCGATCCAGTCGTCGCTGCAGGCCTACCCGCAGATGCTGGCGCCGGCGGCGAAGCAGGGCAAGCTGAACGACGATCCGGCGGTCAAGGCGCGCATCGACAAGATCGCCGAGCGGATCGTGGCGCAGGCGGTCAAGTACCGGCCCGAAACCGCGAAGTGGGACTGGGAGATCAACGTGATCGACGATCCCAAGACCGTCAATGCCTGGGCCATGGCGGGCGGCAAGATGGCGATCTACACCGGGCTCATCGACAAGGTTAAGGCCACCGACGACGAGATCGCGCAGGTGCTGGCCCACGAGATTTCCCACGCGCTCTCCGCGCACACGGCGGAGAAGATGTCGGTGGCGATGGCCAGCAACCTGGCGGTCATCGGCGTGGGCGTCGCCACCGACAGCAAGGGGCTGGCGATGACCGGCGCGGCGCTCGCTGCCGCGTACGCGGTGCAGATGCCCAACAGCCGCGCCATGGAGTCGGAGGCCGACCGCATCGGCATCGAGCTGGCGGCGAAGGCGGGCTACGACCCGCGCGCCGCGGTGACGCTGTGGCAGAAGATGGGCAGGCTGGGCGATGGCCGCCCGCCCGAGTTCCTCAGCACCCACCCGTCGCCGGAGAACCGAACGGCCGCGCTGGAGAAGCTGGTGCCGCAGATGATGCCGTACTACCAGCAGGGCGGCGCGCGGCCCACGCACCCGGTCAAGTGACGCGACGGCGAGCCGGCCGATGATCTCCCGCACGCGCCACGCCGAGTGCGAGCCATTCGTGACCAAGGATGGCTCGATGGTGCGCGAGCCCGGGACACCTCACGCCGTACGCAACACCGGCACTGCGCCGCTGGCGATTCTGTGCCGCTCATCGCCCGCGTACGCGCACGGCGACACCGACCTGCTCGAGTAGCCGGAAGCCGCGACAGGGCGGCCCTGCGTCACCGCCGATATAATCCGCATCCTGGAGCACCGGGCCTGCAGCCCGGGCTCCGCCCGGCTTCACTTCCGAAAGGGGAATCCCATGAGCATCATCTCCGAATTCAAGGAGTTCGCGGTCAAGGGCAATGCCATCGACCTGGCGGTGGGCGTCGTCATCGGCGCGGCGTTCGGCAAGATCGTCGACTCGCTGGTGCGGGACGTCATCATGCCGCCCATCGGCCTGCTGCTGGGACGGGTGGATTTCTCCAACCTGTTCCTGGTGCTGAAGGATGCCCCGACGCCGGGGCCGTACCTCACGGTGGACGCGGCGGCGAAGGCCGGCGCAGTGACGCTCAACTACGGGGCCTTCGTCAACACGCTGGTGTCGTTCCTGATCGTCGCGTGGGCGATATTCATCATGGTCAAGGTCATCAACCGGCTGAAGCGGGAAGATGAGGCGGCGCCGGCACCGGCCGAGCCGCCGGAGGACGTCAAGCTCCTCACCGAGATCCGCGACGTGCTCAAGCATAAGGCGTAAGCGCATCCCCTTGAGCGCAGCCGCTCCCGAGCCCGCCGCGTCGCTGCCGGCCGCCGAACTGGTGGTGGTGCGCCACGGCGAAACCACCTGGAACCAGGAAGGCCGCATGCAGGGCCACCTGGACAGCCCGCTCAACGCCGCCGGCGTCGAGCAGGCGGAAGCGGTGGCCGCGCGGCTGGCGACGGAAGCCTTCGCCGCCCTCTACAGCAGCGACCTCGGACGGGCGTTCGCCACCGCACGGCGCATCGCCGCGCGCAGCGGACACCGCGTTGTCGCCGACCCGCGCCTGCGCGAGCGGCACCTGGGCGTGCTGCAGGGGCTGACGCGGATCGACGCCAGCCGCGATCTTCCCGACGTCTACGAGGGCTACCGCAACGGCGGCGCGGACTACGTGATTCCGTCGGGCGAGAGCGCGGCGCAGTGCTCGGCGCGGGTGCTGGCGGCGCTGGAGGAGATCGCCCGCCGCCACGCCGGCGAGCGCGCGGTGGTGGTGGCCCACGGCGGCGTGCTGGACGTGCTCTACCGCGCCGCCCTCGGCCTGCCCCACGAGGGGCCGCGCATGTTCACCATCCTCAACGCCAGCGTCAATCTGTTCCGCTACGCCGGCGGCATCTGGCAGCTCCGGGTGTGGGGCGACGTCTCGCACCTCGGCGAGCGGGCGCTGGACGACGTCTGAGGTTTCATATCAAGTCTTGAACCGCGAAGGACGCGAAGGGCGCCAAGGAATTGAGGAGATATTCCTTCGCGTCCTCTGCGTCCTTCGCGGTTAAATAGCTCTTTTGGAGGGAGCGATCATGGCAAGACTGCCGCTCGTGAGCGAGCAAACCCATCCCGACCGTGCCGAGCTGATCGGCCGCATCCGCGCCGAGCGCGGCAGGCTGCTCAATCTCTACGGCACGCTGCTGCACAGCCCGCCGGTGGCGGAGGGCTGGCTCAGGCTGCTGACGGCGGTGCGCCAGCAGGCGAGCCTCGCCGGCGACGTGCGCGAGCTGGCGATCCTGCGGGTGGCGCTGGTCAACGGCGCCGACTACGAGTTCAGGACCCACGTGCCGTTTGCGCTCAGGGAGGGATTCGCGCAGGCGCAGATCGACGCGCTCGGGTCGTGGCGGGAGAGCGGCCTGTTCAATGCGCGTTACATGGCCGTGCTGGCGTATGTCGACAGCATGACGCGCGACATCCACGTTCCGGACGCGGTGTTCGAGCCGTTGCGCGCGCATTTCGGCGCGCAGGAACTGGTGGAACTTACGGTGACGGTGGCTGCGTACAACATGGTGTCGCGGTTTCTCGAGGCCCTGCAGGTGGACCTCGACGGGAAGAGCTGATCCTGGGGACGGCGCAGGCCGCGAGCGGGCCCGGGAGAGAGAGCGGCCGCCGGACGCCGTCCGGCAGCCGTTGCAAGGCGGTTACTTCTTCTTGCCGACGGCGTCCTTGAACGCCTGGCCGGCGGAGAACGCAGGCACGGTGCGCGCAGGGATCTTGATGCTGGCACCGGTGGCCGGGTTCTTGCCGGTGCGCGCCTTGCGTTTGCGCGCCTCGAACGAGCCAAAGCCCACCAGCGTCACGCGATTGCCCTTGGCCACGTTGGCCACCACCGCGTTCATCGCCGCGTTGATCGCTTCCGCCGCGGCTGTCTTGCTGATGCCCGCCTCTTTGGCGGCGACTTCGACGAGATCCGCCTTGCTTACGACTTTAGCCATGCTACTCCTCTCTTTCTCGTGTTGGTTGTGGCGCAAGAGCCCGCGGCTGCGGGCTCCGTGGAAACTCACATCCGGTGGTGTTGGTGTTGGTCCGGTGCTCGCTCGGCAATGATAAGGGCTTTGTCCGGCGCGGTGCAATTGAAACGCAAGCGACGCGGGATGTTTTCCGCGGCGATGTCAAGCGCCGGCGCGATCCGTCTCGGCACCGGGGCGAGTTGCCGGTAGAATCGGACGCACTTTCCGGTGCGGCGCGTTTCGAAAATGCACATCCACATCCTCGGCATCTGCGGCACGTTCATGGGCGGCGTCGCCGCCATCGCCCGCGCCGCGGGGCACCGGGTAACGGGTTGCGACGCCAACGTTTATCCGCCCATGAGCGATCAGCTCGCGGCGCTGGGCATCGATCTGATCGAGGGTTATGACGCGGCGCAGGTGTCGTTGAATCCCGACACTTTCGTCGTCGGCAACGTCATATCGCGCGGCAATCCGCTGGTGGAGGCGGTGCTGGATGCCGGTCTGCCGTACACCTCGGGACCGCACTGGCTGGCGGAGAGGGTGCTTGCGGGCAAGTGGGTACTGGCCTGCGCGGGCACCCACGGCAAGACCACCACCGCGTCGATGCTGGCGTGGATGCTGGAGCACGGCGGCCTCGCGCCGGGATTTCTCATCGGCGGCGTGCCGCAGAACTTCGGCGTGTCGGCGCGGCTTACCGATTCGTCCTTCTTCGTCATCGAGGCGGACGAGTACGACACCGCGTTTTTCGACAAGCGCTCCAAGTTCGTCCATTACCGGCCGCGCACGGCGATCCTGAACAATCTCGAGTTCGATCACGCCGACATCTTTGCCGACCTGGACGCGATCGAAACCCAGTTCCACCACCTCGTGCGCACCGTGCCCGGCAACGGGTTGCTGGTTTCCAACGCCCGCGATGCCGCCCTGGAACGGGTGCTGGCGAAAGGTGCGTGGACCCCGGTGGAGCGTTTCGGCGCTGCGGACGGCTGGGACGCGGAAGCCACCGGCACGGGCTTCGACGTGCGGCTGGACGGAAAAGCACAGGCGAGCGTGCAATGGGATGTGCCGGGCGAGCACAACCGCATGAACGCGCTGGCGGCGATCGCGGCGGCGCGCCATGCCGGCGTGCCCCCGGTGCTGGCGGCGGAAGCGCTGGGGGAGTTCCGCAACGCCAAGCGCCGGCTCGAGCAGCGCGGGATCGCCGCCGGCGTCACCGTGTACGACGATTTCGCGCATCACCCCACGGCCATTCGCGCCACGCTGGAGGCGCTGCGCGGCCGTGTCGGCGCGGCGCGCATCCTGGCGGTCCTGGAGCCGCGCTCCAACACGATGAAGCTGGGCGTGTGGAAGGACGCGCTGGCGCCGAGCCTGGAAGGCGCGGACGCCGTTTACTGCTACACCGCCGGGCTGGGCTGGGACGCCGCGGGCGCATTGGCCGTGCTCGGCGCCAAGTCCGCATGCCGGGACGACCTGGAGGCGCTGGTGGAAGCCGTGGCGTCGGCGGCCCGCCCCGGCGACCATGTGCTGGTGATGAGCAACGGCGGCTTCGGCGGCATCCACGACAAGCTGCTGGCGCGCCTCGCCGGCAGCAACGTCCGCGTCAGCGCCTAATTTCGTCCTGCGCGGGGGCGGCGTGGCGGGCGTGAGCTCGCGCCGGTGGCGCTGCTCCAGCTCCAGGCGCTTGCGGCGCTGCCGAGCGTCCGCGGCGGCAGGGCGCCGCCGCTTTCGGATCCCGCCTGCTGGCGTTCGATCAGCGCCCTTTGCTGACGCTGCTTCAGTTGCTGCAGCCGCAGGTCCTGTTCGAGCCGGAGCTGGTCCTGCTGCCGGGCCGCCGGCGTGCCCGCGTCGCGCACGTCGACGCCCTGGTTGATGCGCTGCTGCGTCTGCTGCTGCTGGAGCTCGCGGCGCTGCAGCTCGCGCTGCACGGCGTCACGGGAGGGCTCGGCGGCAGCGGGAAGGGCGCTTCCGAGCACGAGCAGGATCGGCAGGGAAAAGCGGATTGGCGCCAGCATGCTCTTTCGAGCCGCGCGCCGCCCCTTTGGTTCGTTAAATAGCGTCAGACTCGATTTTCTCCACCCCGCTTCCCATCACGCAGGCGCAAGGGGATAGAAATCGAGTCTGACCCTATTTAACGGGCCGTCGCTCAACCCGCCCGATGAGCCCTGCGAATGCGGGGTCTCGATCGGGCGGAGTTGATCGCGCGCTGTTGGGGCGTCGCGATCAATACGACTTGTAGGGAAGGTATTTGCCGCTCATGGTGATCTTCACCCGGTCGCCCTTGGGATCGGGCAGCCGCTCCAGCTTCATCTCGAAATCGATGGCGCTCATGATGCCGTCGCCGAACTCTTCGTGGATCAGCTCCTTGAACGTGGTGCCGTACACGCTCACCAGTTCGTAGAAGCGGTAGATCAGCGGGTCGGTGGGCACCGCGCTCGGCAGCGAGCCCTTGTAGGGGACCACCTGCAGCAGCTTCACCGCGTCCTCGGGCAGATCGAACAGCTTGCCGGCGGCCTCCGCCTGCTCCCTGGAGAGCTGCATCTGGCCCAGCAGGGCCGCGGTGGTCCACTCGGGACTCTTGCCGATCCTGGCGGCGGCGTCCTTCCAGGTCAGCCCCTTCCGGATCTTGGCGGCGACGATCATCTCGGTCACGTCGGCGCGGGTCATGGGCTTGGCCATCACGGTCATTCCTTCGCTGGGGGCATGTTTCATCGGAGTCTCCTTCGGTGGGTTCAGACGCCGGCCAGGGCCGGCGCGGGGCGCCGCTCGGCCGGCGCTTCGCTGATGCCGGGCATGACGAGCGGGGGATTCTTGGGATCGTAGGCCTTGCCCTCGATCTCCCGGGCGAAGTTCTTCGAGCGGTCGATCAGGAAATCGAGCAGGTGGTTGCGGATCGGGTAGTAGTGCGGATGCCGGTGCATGTCGTGGCGGTTGCGGTCCCGCGGCAGCGTGTTCAGCGCCACTTCGGCGATCCGCGCGCCGGGACCGTTGGTCATCAGCACGATCTTGTCGGCGAGCAGGATCGCCTCGTCGACGTCGTGGGTGATCATGAACACCGTCTGCCGGGTCTGGGCGCAGATCCGCAGCACTTCTTCCTGCAGCACGCCGCGGGTGAGGGCGTCCAGCGCCGAGAACGGCTCGTCCATCAGCAGCATCTTGGGTTCGATGGCGAGCGCGCGGGCGATGCCGACGCGCTGCTTCATGCCGCCGGAGAGCTCCGCCGGGCGCTTCCTTTCCGCGCCGGTGAGGTTCACCAGGTCGATGTACTTCTGGCAGTGGGCACGCACCCGGGCCTTGTCCCAGTCCGGCCACTTCGATTTCACCGCGAACGCGATGTTCTGCATCACGGTGAGCCAGGGCAGCAGCGCGTGGCTCTGGAAGATCACCGCCCGGTCCAGGCTGGGGCCGGCGATCTCGCGGCCCTGGATGAAGACATAGCCTTCGCTCGGCTGCTCGAGGCCCGAGAGGATGTTGAGGATGGTGGTCTTGCCGCAGCCGGAGTGGCCGATCACGCACACGAACTCGCCCTGGCCGAAGCTGAGCCAGAGGTCCTCGAACACCGTGTTGGTGCCGCCGCCGGCGCGGAAGCGCTTGGCGATGCCTTCCAGCTTGATGAAGGGCTGCTCGGACATGGCGCTCATTCCGGGAAGGTGACCGCCCTGGCGAGGCGGTTCAGCACGGCGTCCAGCAGCATGCCGATCAGCCCGATAGCCAGGATCGCCGTCAGGATGTTGCTGATGGAGAGGTTGTTCCACTCGTTCCAGACGAAGTAGCCGATGCCGGTACCGCCCACCAGCATCTCGGCGGCGACGATCACCAGCCAGGCGATGCCGATGGAGATGCGCATGCCGGTCATGATGGTGGGCGCGGCCGCCGGCAGGATGACGCGGAACGCCTTGCGCAGCGGACCCACCTCCAGCGTGCGCGCCACGTTGAGCCACTCCCTGCGCACCGACATCACGCCAAACGCGGTGTTGACCAGCATCGGCCACAGCGAGCAGACGAAGATGACGAAGATCGCCGACAGGCCGCTGTCCTTGATGGTGAACAGCGCCAGCGGCATCCACGCCAGCGGCGAGACCGGCTTGAGCACCTGGATGAACGGGTCCAGCGCCCGGTACACCGTCGGCGACATGCCGATCAGGAAGCCGAGCGGAATCGCCACCAGGGCGGCCAGCGCGAAGCCCACCAGCACCCGCATGATGGAATAGGCGAGCTGGATGCCGATGCCCTTGTCGTTGGTGCCGCGCACGTAGAACGGATCGGTGACGTGGGACCAGACCTTCCGCGCCACGTCCGCCGGCCCCGGCATCGCGGACTTCTGCCCGCTGGCCGCGGCGGCGCCCACCAGCTTGGCGTACTCGTCGTCCACCACCCGGGTGCCCTTCTCCGGCAGCGTGGCGATGTGCCACGCGCCGAGAAAGAGCGCCAGGATCAGCAGGGACAGGAGCCGGGGGCCCCAGGGCTTCGCGGCCACGCTCAGGCCCTCCTGATGGCGAAGCTGCTGACGTATTCCTCGGGTCTGGCGGGGTCGAATTTCTTGCCCATGACCACGAAGCTCTTGCTGATGGACGCCGGCGGCTTGAGGCCCACCTCCTGCATCATCCGGGCGGTGTCGGTGGCGAGGTACACCTCCTGCGCCACCCTGGCGTAGTCGACCTCGCCCTTGATCTGCCCCCAGCGCTTCATCTGGGTCATGATCCAGACCGCGAACGAGTGCCAGGGGAACGGATCGAAGTCGATCCGGTTGGGCACTTTCTGCACGTTGCCCAGCCCGTCGGCGAAGGTGCCTGTGAGCACCTGCTCCACCACCGTCACCGGCTGGTTGAGGTAGTTGGCGGGGGCGATGGCGGCGGCGATCTCCTTGCGGTTCTCCGGCTTGCTGGCGTAGGCGGTGGCGTCGATGATGGACTTCAGCAGCGCCTTGTAGGTGTTGGGCATGGTGGTGACGAACTCCCTGCTGGCGGCGAACGCGCAGCACGGATGGTTCTCCCAGATGTCCTTCGACAGGACGTGGATGAAGCCCACGCCGTCGTAGACCGCGCGCTGGTTCACCGGGTCCGGCGCCAGGAAGCCGTCGATGTTGTCGGCGCGCAGGTTGGCCACCATCTCGGGCGGCGGCACGACGCGGATCTGGATATCCCTGTCCGGGTCGATGCCGAATTCCGCGACGTAGTAGCGCAGCAGGTAGTTGTGCATCGAGTAGTCGAACGGCACCGCGAACTTGAAGCCCTTCCAGGACTTGGGGTCGCGCTTGTCCCTGTGCTTCATCGCCAGCGTGATGGCCTGGCCGTTGATGTTCTCCACCGCGGGCATGGTGTAGGGGATCGGGTTGGAGCCCGCGCCCAGGGTGATCGCCAGCGGCATCGGCGAGAGCATGTGGGCGGCGTCGTACTCCTTGTTGAGCGCCTTGTCCCGCACCACCGCCCAGCCGGCGGTCTTCACTACCTCCACGTCGAGGCCGTGCCGGCCGTAGAAGCCCAGCGGGTGCGCCATGATGATGGGCGTGGCGCAGGTGATGGGAATGAAGCCCACCTTGAGCTGGGTCTTCTCCAGCTTGCCGCCGGTGTCGGCGAAGGCCTCCTTGGCGAGCCCGAGCGGGAAGAACTGGGAGATCGCGGCGAGCGCGGTGCCGGCGCCAACGGTGCGCAGGAACGCGCGCCGCGTCTCGTCGTGCGGAAACACCGCGCGCATCACCGCCTGCTCGACGACCCGATTCGAAAGCGCCTCGCTCTCCAGTTTCTCCGCCGCGTCGTGGTCGGCCCGGGTGGCGTGCCGCCCGCAGCTGCAGGCGGTGGAGAGTTTTCGGCCGGGATCGAATGCGTCGTCAAAGATGGACATGGCTGTTCTCCGTTCAGGGCGCGATGGAAGGACTGCCCCTGTTTAGCAGCGAGCGTGCCAGGCGCTCGCGCCTCGCTCTAAGCTGATGAACGGATTACGGTTGCGGCGTCCGGAGAAGGAGCCGGGAAAATCGCGACGCCTGCTTTTGGTGCGCGGCGCCCGGTGTCGGCCCGGCGGATGCGCCAAAAGTGGGCGTTGCGCGGGCGCGCCTTTTTGCGTGCGGCAACACCCGCGTCGCGCCCGAGAGCGCGACGGCGATGGCGCCGCGGCAGGTGCGGGCCCGGATCAAAACCCGGCCGCGCCGCCGTTGGAGCGCGGGTCGGCGGCGCCCTCGATCACGCCGCTGCCATGGCGCACCACCATGCCGGCGT
>JBMOQX010000060.1:0-42025 GCA_049322755.1 Pseudomonadota bacterium
GCGGCGCGCGCGCGGCTTCACTCGCCTCGACACGATCAAGACCGTCATCTTCTTGATCGCCGGCAAGCTCGACTTCAACGCAATCAACCCTCATGCCCGGCAACCCACTTGGAATTCAACAGAGCCTCATTTTACGGCCTTGCGATTATCGAACGGCTTACAGATTCATTACAAGTTTGTAATCTTGCTGTCAGAGGCGCGCGGCTGCGGTAGCATCGGCGCTCTGGAGGAATCATCGATGCGATTGCTGCTGGCTGAAGACGAGAAACTCGCTGGCGAATACCTGGTCAAGGGGCTGGGCGAGAATGGCTTCGTGGTCGATTGGGTGCGTAACGGCATCGACGCCCTGCACTATGCGCACACCGGCGACTATGACCTGATTGTCCTCGACGTCGGTCTGCCGGGCCTGGACGGCTGGGAAGTCTTGAAGCGCATCCGGCAGGACCGGCAGACCCCCGTCCTGTTTCTCACCGCCCGTGATCGTGTGGAAGACCGTGTCTGCGGGTTGGAAATCGGCGCGGACGACTATCTCGTCAAACCGTATGCCTTCTCCGAACTGCTCGCGCGCATCCGGGCGCTGCTGCGGCGAGGCAAGATCCAGGAGGCGGACATCCTACGCGTGGCCGACCTGGAGGTGCACCTGCTGCGCCGGCGGGTGGAGCGGGCCGGGAGCCGCATCGACCTCACGGCGAAGGAGTATGCCCTCTTGCTCCTGTTCCTGCGCCGGCAGGGCGAGGTGTTGTCGCGCACCATGATCGCCGAGCAAGTCTGGGACATGAACTTCGACAGCGACACCAACGTGATCGAGGTGGCGGTGCGCCGGCTGCGCGCAAAGATCGATGATTCGTATGCGAACAAACTGATTCACACCGTCCGCGGCTTCGGCTACGTCTTCGAAGAGCGCCCGTGAGGCTTGCCCCCCCACAGCTTCGCTCATCGCTGGCCTTGCGGCTGATGGCGTTGTTCTGCGTCGGTTCCGCGTTGATCATGGCCGCGGTTGGCTACACCCTCTATCATGCCCTGCGGGTGCAGGTCGAAGCCCGCGACCTTGCCGAAGTGACCGGCAAGACTGAAGTCATTGAGCATCTGTTGCGTGAGATCGGCACTTCCGAGCAGTTGGCGGCGAACTTGCAGCGGTTCCGCGATATCCCGGTAGGCCACGCTCATTTGAGCGTCGGCGTTCGCGTCGGCGGGGAATGGCTGTTGAAGCCGAGGGATGAGATCGTCGCAGTCGCGAGCCGTGTGGCTTCCAGCCCGGCAGCCTCTGCCTCGGCCATCGTGACCGCGCAAGCGGCTGAAGATACGTGGTGGCTGCGCCGGATCTACCACGAATGGCCGGGACCGTCAGCGGGCGCAGTCGATGTGGTGCTCGCCGTCGACGTGAGCGATACCCAGCGTCTGCTCAGGGGGCATGCCGTTGCAGCGGTACTGGTGACCGTGCTCGGCACCCTGCTCTCCGGCGTACTCTCCCTGTTCGTTGCCCGACGTGGCCTTGCCCCCATCGCCCAGGTGGCAGCGCGCGCCGAGCGGATCACCGCGCAGCGCCTCGGCACCACCCTCGCGGTCCAAGATGCGCCGGCGGAAATCCGTGGTCTGGTGGAGAGCATCAACCATATGCTCGGGCGGCTGAACGACAGTTTCCAGGCGCTCGAGCAGTTTTCGGCCGACATCGCCCATGAACTGCGCACGCCTATCAACAACCTGCTCCTGCAGACCCAGGTGACGCTGAATCGCCCACGGCAGGCAGAGGAATACCGCGAAACCCTGTTGTCCAATCTGGAAGAACTGCGGCGCCTGCACCGCATGGTTTCCGACATGCTATTTCTCGCGCGCGCGGACCGGGGGATGCTGGCCTTGGACATGGAGACCGTCGATCTTGCCCAGGAGGCAGCCAACGTCGCCGAGTATTTCGAGCCGGCCGCGTCCGAGAAGTCGCAGGATATCGTGATCACGGGCCACGCCGCCGCCCGCGGCGACCGCCTGATGATCCGGCGGACGCTGACCAATCTGCTGTCCAACGCTGTTCGTTACGCTCCAGCCGGTCGGCGAATCGAGGTGAGTATCGAATCCAGGCCGGATGTCGCCCTGGTAGCAGTCACCAACTCCTGCGCGCCGATTCCCGCGGAGGAGTTGCCGCGGCTCTTTGCCCGCTTCGCGCGGCGCGACCATGCCCGCGACGAAGACGCCGAGGGCGCCGGGTTGGGGCTGGCCATCGTCGATTCCATCATGCGATTGCACGGCGGTTCGGCGCAGGCAGAGAGCGGCGACTTCGGCGTGCGCTTCACTCTGCGCTTTCCCCACGCCGTGACCTTACAGTAACGTAATCTGCGCGTCATCGCCGCGACCGTGGTGTTCTCCTATTCTGGCTGCATAGGCAAGGTCGCCTGTGCAACCACTAAAGGAGAAAGTGATGAAACCCAAAACCGTGTTGACGATGTTCGGTGTCGGACTGCTCGCTTCGATGGCCGTTCCGGCGTTGGCGGAACACCCGTTCGAAAACTCGTTTGAAAAGCAGCGCCTGATGACCGACGGCTACAGCGAGCCGGCGGCTGTCCCGGCATCCCGACTTGGCGCGGCGGGTCGGCCCGGAAAATCTACGGACGATAAATCCACGAACGATGCGTGGCTCGAAAAGCAACTGACGCTCAGCGACGGCTAGAGGCAGCCGGCAAGACTGTCCCTATTCCCCGCCCCTGTTCGAGCGAAGGTCTTCAGGTGAGAATATGAGTCGGTCTAACGGGTTGTCGAACCCGCGGCACCAATCGAGGGCTCAGCGGCGATGGTTCTGTCAGGTGTTGTTGGCCGGGCTTCCGTGTGGGCCAGGGATTCGTCGCCGGCATCGGGGGCTGCCAGTTGGAACAGGCCCAGCGTCTGGCGGATGAATTGCCTGTGCTGCAACGGCACCCGGCGGTACCACTGTTGGAGATATTCCTGAAAACTCGTTTCCCCGTCGGGGACATCGAGGTTGAGGAAGCCGATTGCCTCCCAGCTGCCGGGATTCCGCTCTAGGATAGGCAGCAATTGGTTCGCGACCACTTCGTTTCTGTCGCGCAGGTAGGGGTTATCACGCAGAGCAGGTTCGTTCTCCCGGAACCAGGCGGCCAGCGTGGTGTTTTCCGGGAGCCGCCGGTGCGGCTCGTTCACCACCTGCTCGGTGTAGCGGTGCAGGGAGGGTGCGTAGGGCGCCCACTCCATGCGTGGTGGTGATTCGCCCCACGTCGCGGAAAACCGCCGCAATGTGTACAGGGAAGCCGTCTCGCACATCGCTTCCTCGAACCACTGATGGCCAACCCGGTGCGGCGGTGCGTGGTGCTCGTAATTGGAGACGATGTGGCACAACTCGTGGGAGAACTCGTAGACGAACTCCGCCCCCGCTTGTCCTTGGCGGCGAGATAGACTTGGTACTCGCCACCCGGCGCCTTCTCGTAGAGCACAATCGGCGCACGCCTGTCATGGGACACGATGACAGGTTCCAGCCGTCGGCCACCCGAATGACAAGGCCGTGGGCCTTTTCTCCCTTCTTACTGATTTTCTTCGGTGACGGCGCTGCCTCCGCGGCACGGGGGGCATGCGCAGGCAGGATGGTGAGGGCGATCGAGGCAACAACCACGGCGAGTTTCATGGAGGCTCCCGGACACCGTTACTCAGCAGTCGCCAATATAGGCGACAGAAGGGGCGTTGAAGAATGAGCGGAAAGCTTGGAAGCCACCGCCACTCCCCCGGCTCATCTTGAGGCCCCTCTTGACTTGGAGGGCTAACTCCAAGGTTTATCCTTCAACCATCGCGATACGGCTCACCCGTGTTCGCCCTCCGGTTGAGCCAAGAAAAGTCGAGGGCAGACAACTTGGCTGAAGGAGCAATGAAGTGACTGCAAAACGTAAAGTGGAAGTATTCAGCGGGGGCTGCGCGCAAACGGTCAAGGCGCTGATCGAGCGCGAGGCGGGCGTGCAGCTCGCGACCGTTTCGTTCGAGGACCGCAAGACACGCGCTCTATGTCACCGGCAAGCCGCTCGTCGTGGCGGTACTTGTTACCCTCGGCGCGCAAGAGCGTTCGAAAAGCGGGCACCCTCGGGTGCCCGTGGTGTCATGACGGGCCCGATGCGGGCAGATCAGAAGCTGTGGCGGATGCCGAGGCCGAGCGCCTGCGGATCGGCGCCGCGCGGCGTTCCTCCCGCCACGGCGGGCGAGCCGCCGATGGTAAGCGTGTACTGGGCGTTGGCGTCGTTTTTGATCTTGGTGTAGTAGAGGTAGCCCTGGGTACGCCTGGAGAAATGGTACGCGTAGCCGAGGGTGTACTGCTTGGCACCGTAGCCGGAACTGGAACACGCGGCCCCGCCCGCGAGCGAGCAGTCGCCTTCGTCGGCGTCGTTGTAGCGCGCCCGCAACTCGTGATTGCCGATCCGG
Source organism: Pseudomonadota bacterium (assembly GCA_049322755.1). Taxonomy (GTDB): domain Bacteria; phylum Pseudomonadota; class Gammaproteobacteria; order Burkholderiales; family UBA6910; genus DATIUV01. The sequence goes on from JBMOQX010000060.1 coordinate 4,405, forward strand.
TGCTTGAGCGCCAGCTGCCATGCCCGCCGCTTGAACTCGCTGACAGCCCCCACCGCCACGCCCGACTGCTCGAGCGTCAGTTCCTCCCACAGCACGCCCACCGTGGTCGCGCCGGCACCGGTGTCGAACTGGTAGCCGGCGCCCAGCCGCCACGCCGTGTCCTCCGAGTTGGCCGCAGTGCCGTTAGCCGCGGTCGACCCGAATGCCGCCCCCGCCGCACCGTTCGCCCCGGCGAGGGCGAAGGCGTCGTCGTGGCGCTCGTAGGCGGCGAGCAGCGAAAGCGGTCCCATGTCGTAATTGAGCGCCGCACCCCACAGCTCCGGACTCAGAGCGCCGTTGGCGCTCTCGAACTCGGCGGCCGAATACTGGAGCTTCACACCGAGCCCGTTCCACTTCGGCGACCAGTACGCCACGCTGTTGCTCGCCCGCACGTCGAAGCCGGTGACCACCGTGTTGGTCGCCGTCTTCCATGCGCTGCTGCGGTAGTTGAAGCCGGGGCTGCCCATCATGCTCTGGAAGCCGTAGACGTCGGTGTTCAGGAACGGATCGTCCGCCTTGGTGCCGTAGGCCACCGCCTTGAACGGGGTGTCCCAGTTGCCGTAGAACACCGTGCCCCAGGCGCCGCTGATGCCCACGTTGCTGTTGCGGTTGCAGATGCCGGAGACGCCGATGCCGTCCACGTTGGCGCTGGTCTCGCACTGGAATATGGCCTTGAGCCCGCCGCCCATATCCTCGATGCCGCGCAAGCCGATGTTGGACGAGTCGGTGGAGAGCGCGGTGCGGCTCGACACGCTCTGCGCCGGGTTGGTGGCGCCCTTCGCCTCGGTGGTCTGGAAGTTGACGTTCAACGTGCCGTAGATGGTGACGTTATCCGCTGCGTTGGCCAAGACCGGCACCGCCAGCATCCCCGCGATCGCAAAAGCAACCCGAATGCCTTTCATGTCCCTTACCTCCTCCATGGTTGAAACACTGTCCCGCATGCCTCCTGATCGCCGCCCTGCCGGGCGGACCCAGAGCCAGGCCGAGCCTAGCAAAAAAGGGGCACCGATCGGTCACCAAACGGCGCGGACCGCTCTGCGCGCACCGGGTGCGCATCCTTGCGAGCCCGGATCGTCCCTCGGCGCGCCCGAGGCCTCCCGCCGCCTCGGATCCTGCCGCCGATCGAGGAACAAAAAACGGGCGCCCGAAGGCGCCCGTTCCGTTCTGGCAGTGCTTGTGGCACCGCTGGAATCCTAACGGTCAGAAGCTGTGGCGGATGCCGAGGCCCAGCGCCTCGGGGTCGGCGCCGGCCGGCGTGGCGCCGGCCACATTCGGCGAGCCGCCGATCGAGAGCGTGTACTGCGCGCTGGCCTCGTTCTTGATCTTGGCGTAGGAAATATAGCCCTGGGTGCGCTTGGAGAAGTGGTAGGCGTAGCCCAGCGCGTACATCTTGGCGGCGTAGCCGGAGGTGGAGCACGCCGCCCCGCCGGCCAGCGTGCAGTCGCCCTGGTCGGCGTCGTTGTAGCGGGCGCGGAACTCGTGGTTGCCGATGCGGTGCGTGAGCGCCACCTGCCACGCGTCGCGCTCGTATTCGGTGACAGCTCCCGCCGCCACGCCCGACTGCTCGAGCGTGAGGTTCTCGTACAGGACGCTGATGGTGGTCGCCCCGGCGCCGCCCCAGTTGAACTGGTAGCCGGCGCCCAGCCGCCACGCCGTGTCCTCCGAGTTGGCCGTAGTGTTGTTAGCCGCGGTCGACCCGAATGCCGCCCCCGCCGCACCGTTCGCCCCGGCGAGGGCGAAGGCGTCGTCGTGGCGCTCGTAGGCGGCGAGCACCGACAGGCCGCCCATATCGTAGTTCAACGCCACCGACCACAACTCCGGGCTGATGGCGCCGTTGGCGCTCTCGAACTCGGTGGCCGAGTACTGCACCTTGCCCGACAGCCCGCCAAAATTCGGCGTCCAGTAGGCCACGCTGTTGCTCGCCCGCACGTCGAAGCCGGTGACCACCGTGTTGGTCGCCGTCTTCCATGCGCTGCTGCGGTAGTTGAAGCCGGGGCTGCTCATGATGCCCTGGTACGCGTACACGTCGGTGGACAGGAACGGGTCGCTCACCTTGGTGCCGTAGGTCACCGCCTTGAACGGCGTGTCCCAGTTGCCGTAGAACACCGTGCCCCAGGCGCCGCTGATGCCCACGTTGCTGTTGCGGTTGCAGATGCCGGAGACGCCGATGCCGTCCACGTTGGCGCTGGTCTCGCACTGGAATATGGCCTTGAGCCCGCCGCCCATATCCTCGACGCCGCGGAAGCCGATGTTGGACGAGTCGGTGGAGAGCGCGGTGCGGCTCGACACGCTCAGCGCCGGGTTGGTGGCGCCCTTCGCCTCGGTGGTCTGGAAGTTGACGTTCAACGTGCCGTAGATGTTCACGTTGTCGGCTGCAGTGGCAGCGACAGGGGCAGCAAACGCCCCCGCGACTGCCAGAGCGATCAGTTTCTTGTTCATGCGCTTTCTCCTCTGAAGATTGATGGGTAGGGACGGTTCGCGAACCTTCCTACTGACCCCCTATGTAGAGCGGTCAGGCATATTGTGACCAGCGCTGCATGGATGCCACAACGAAATCGCCTGATTTTGCTCAATTCCGGCCGAAATCTGTTGTATTTTTGCAACAGGCTGAACGCACTTCAGAAGAATTTTGGGTTCAGGCGCTTGGCGGGGTTTCAGCGGAAGAACAGGCGCGCCAGTTCCGCCCCCGGGTCAGAGGCGCGCACGAACGCCTCCCCCACCAGGAAGGCGTTGACCCCCCGGCCGCGCACGAGCACCACGTCCTCGGGGGACAGAATCCCGCTTTCAGTGATCACAGTCCGGCTGGAGGGGACCCGGGTCAGAAGATCCAGGGTGGTCTCAAGCCGGACTTCGAAAGTGCGCAGGTCGCGGTTGTTGATGCCGATGAGTGGGGTGTCGAGCCGGAGCGCGCAATCGAGTTCGGCGGCGTCGTGAACTTCCACCAGCACCGCCATGCCGAGGGAAAGGGCGAGGGATTCCAGTTCCTGCATTTTTGGGAGGTCCTGGCCCTCTTCCCCTTCCCCTCTCCCCGAGGGAGAGGGGGGTGTTTCCGGCGCGACGATCACGATGCTGGGCGCGGACCCTTCCCCTCTCCCCGAGGAAGAGGGGAGTGTTTCCCCCCCTCCCCCGACCCCTCCCGTTTCTCCATCCCCCCCCTGGGGGAAGGGGTAAGGGGAGAGGGCGGGAGAGGGACGCTTGAACGCGGCCATGATGAGCAGGATGCAGTCGGCGCCCATGGCCCGCGCCTCGTACACCTGGTACGGGTCCACAATGAAGTCCTTGCGCAGGACCGGCAGATCGCACGCTGCGCGCGCCTGCCGCAGGTACTCCGGGCTTCCCTGGAAGAACTGCGCGTCGGTCAGCACCGACAGGCAGGCGGCGCCGTGCCGGGCGTAGCTGCGGGCGATGGCAGCCGGGTCGAAGTCTTGGCGCAGCACCCCCTTGCTGGGGCTCGCCTTCTTGATCTCGGCGATCACGGCCGCGTCGCCGGCGTCGAGCTTCGCGCGGATCGCGCCGGCGAAATCCCGCGGTGGTGGCGCTTCGCGCGCGGCGCGCTCGACCTCCTCCAGCGGCCGCGCCGCCTTGGCGGCGGCGACCTCCTCCGCCTTTACCCGGAGGATGCGATCGAGGATGTCCGACATGGATTATTGAACCGCTAAGGACGCAAAGGACGCGAAGGGATCACTGCGTGTTAACCAAACGCTTGATTCCGTCTTTCATATGGGCCACGTTGAAGTTCAGAAGAAAACCAAGCCTCCATCCCCCCAGCTTCAAATAGCTCAATAGCTGGGCGCTGTGAATTGGCATCATCTTCTCGACAGACTTCAGCTCCACAGCAACGAGGTCATTCAGGAGGAGATCCACCCGGTAGCCGACATCGAGCCGAATTCCGTCATACGAGATCGGCATCGGATGCTGGCGAAGCACGCGAGCTCCGCGCTTATCCAGCTCGTGGGCGAGACAAGCCTCGTAAGCGCTCTCCAGAAGGCCGGGTCCCAGGGCTGTATGAACCTTGAGCGCGGCATCGACCACGAGTCGCCCAAGCTCCCCTTCCCTCATGGTTTCCTTTGCGTCCTTGGCGCCCTTCGCGGTTCATCACGCCTTGAACCGGTTCGAAAACTCCACCAATTGCTCGAGCTTGGCGCGGGCGGCGCCGGACTCGACCACGCCGGCGGCCTTTTCGATGCCGCGCTCCAGCGTCTTGGTGACGCCCGCGAGGTAGACGCTGGCGCCGGCGTTGAGCAGGACCAGGTCGCGCGCCGCGCCCGGCAGGTTGTCCAGCACCGAGAGCAGCATGGCCTTGGCCTGAACGGCATCCTCGACGCGGATGTGCCGGGCCTCGCCCAGTTTCATACCGAACTGGGACGGGTGCAGCGTGTACTCGGAGACTTCGCCGTTCTTGAGCTCGCCCACCAGGGTCTCGGCGCAGATGGAAATCTCGTCCATGCCGTCGGTGCCGTGCACCACCATCACGTGCCGCGCCCCCAGGCGCTGCAGCACCCGCACCTGTATCCCCACCAGATCCGGGTGGAACACCCCCAGCAGCTGATTGCGCGCGCCGGCCGGGTTGGTGAGCGGACCGAGGATGTTGAAGATCGTGCGCACGCCCAGCTCCTTGCGCACCGGCGCGGCGTGCTTCATGGCGCTGTGGTAGTTGGGCGCGAACATGAAGCCGATGCCGATCTGGTCGATGGCCTGGGCCACCTGCTCCGGCGTGAGGTTCACGTTGACGCCGAGGGCCTCCAGCACGTCGGCGCTGCCGCTCTTGCTGGACACCGAACGCCCGCCGTGCTTCGCCACCTTGGCGCCGGCCGCCGCCGCGACGAAAGCCGACGCCGTCGACACGTTGAACGTGTGGGCCTGGTCCCCGCCGGTGCCGCAGGTGTCCACCAGGTGCGTTGGGTCAGACACGGGCACCGGCGTCGCGAACTCGCGCATCACCTGCGCCGCTGCGGTGATCTCGCCGACCGTCTCCTTCTTCACCCGCAGGCCCAGCAGGATGCCGGCGATCTGCGCGGGCGTCATCTGCCCGCTCATGATCTGGCGCATCACCGCCAGCATTTCGTCGTGGAAGATCTCGCGGCTGTCGATCAGGCGGTTCAACGCTTCTTGCGGCGTCATGGCGGTTGTCCTCCTGCAGGGAAATCCGGAAATCGGCGAAAAGGCGGCCGGGCGGGCTACCACGCCAACGCCACCGGATACTGGCCGATCAGCGGGTCAGGCGTGAGCAGCGTCAGCCCGTGCGCCACCGCCTGGCAGACCAGGATGCGATCGAACGGGTCCCGGTGGTGGTTCGGCAGCCGCGGCAGCTGCAGCACGGCCCGCTCGTCGATCGGCAAGGCATCGAAGCCGTGGGCCTCCCGGTACTTCGGCACGAACTGCGCCGCCGGCTCGGACAGCGTCAGCGTGCCGTTGCCTGCCTTGAGACAGATTTCCCACGCCGAAGCAGCGCTGAGGTACACGGTGTTCCCGGGGTCCACCAGCAGCTCGCGGCAGGTCCTGGAGAGCCGGCGTTGCTCGGCGATCGCCCAGAGAAACGTGCAGGTGTCCAGCAGCAGCTTCAACGGCCGCGGCCCTCGAACGCCTCCAGAACCTCCTCGGGCAGCGGCTCGAAAAAGCCCGCGTGGATCTTCACCTTGCCTTTGGCCAGGCCGAGCGGGCGTTTCGTCTGCGGCGCAGGGGGCAGCCCGCGGATCTCCGCGATCGGCTGATTGCGCTTGCACAGCACGATGACCTCCCCTTGCCTGAGCCGCTCCAGGTAGGCCGAGAGATGGGTCTTCGCCTGATGAATATTGAGCTTGATCATAGATTAATTTTAAACCATATAGTGAACTAGATCAACGCGGGCTCGGGGGCTTCGCGCCGGGCCAGGAAGTTGCGCAGCATGGCGTGGCCGTGCTGGGTCAGGATCGACTCCGGATGGAACTGCACGCCCTCCACCGGCAGGGTCTTGTGGCGCACGCCCATGATCTCCTGGTCGTCGGTCCACGCCGTCACTTCGAGGCAGTCCGGCAGCGAGGCGCGCTCGATCACCAGCGAGTGGTAGCGGGTGGCCTCGAACGGATTCGGCAGGCCCCGGAACACGCCGACGCCGCCGTGGTGAATCTGCGAGGTCTTGCCGTGCATCAGCTGCTTCGCGTGCACGATCTTCCCGCCGAAGGCCTGGCCGATGCTCTGGTGGCCGAGGCACACGCCGAGGATCGGGACCTGGCCGGCGAAGCGCTGGATCAAAGGTACCGACACGCCCGCCTCGTTGGGCGTGCACGGCCCCGGCGAAATGACGATGTAGGCGGGCTTCAGCGCCGCGATGGCATCCAGCGTGATCTCGTCGTTGCGGTGAACCACCACCTCCTGGCCGAGCTCGCCCAGGTACTGCACCAGGTTGTAGGTGAAGGAGTCGTAATTGTCGATCATCAGAAGCATTTTTCAATCCACCACAGAGGCACAGAGACGCAGAGGAATTCCTTTCAAAGCCTCATTCTCCGAACGCCGTTCTTGAGCGCCGGCACGTTGAAGTTGATCAGAAGTCCCGTTTGAATCCCGCTGAGCCGTAGGTACGTGAGCAACTGCGCTTGGTGTACGGGAAGTATCTTCTCGACCGTCTTGAGCTCCAATATCAGTTTGTCGTCTACCACCAAATCGATTCGGTACCCGCAGTCCAGGTTCACGGTCTTGTATCGAACCGACCATGGCACCTGGCGCCGAAAGGCAATACCGTGCAATCCGAACTCGTGACACAGACACTCTTCATAGGCGGACTCCAGCAGCCCCGGCCCGAGGGCGCGATGGACCTCGATTGCCGCGCCGATCACTTTCTCAGTGAGCGGATCTCTCTGCGTCTCTGTGTCTCTGTGGTTCAAGATCTTCCTCGACCCGGCTATCAAGCCCCGCATGCGCCAGCTCCGAGGCGCGCAGGATGGCGCGGGCCTTGTTCTGGGTCTCGACCCACTCGTTCTTCGGCACCGAGTCGGCGACGATGCCGGCGCCGGCCTGAACGTAGAGCGTGCCGTCCTTCACCACCGCCGTACGGATGGCGATGGCGACATCCATGTCGCCGTTGAAGCCGAGATAGCCCACCGCTCCGGCGTAGACGCCGCGCTTGGTGGGCTCCAGCTCGTCGATGATCTCCATCGCCCGCACCTTGGGCGCGCCGCTCACGGTGCCCGCCGGGAACGTGGCCTTGAGCACGTCCATCGCGGTAAGCCCCGGCTTGATGGCGCCCTCGACGTTGGAGACGATGTGCATGACGTGGGAGTAGTGCTCGATCACCATGTTCTCGGTGACGCGCACGGTGCCGGTGCGGGCGACGCGGCCGACGTCGTTGCGGCCCAGGTCCATCAGCATGACGTGCTCGGCGCGCTCCTTGGGATCGGCCAGCAGGTCGGCGGCGAGCGCGGCGTCCTCTGCCGGCGTCTTGCCGCGGGGGCGGGTGCCGGCGATCGGGCGCAGGGTCACGGTCTCGCCCTCGAGGCGCACCAGGATCTCGGGCGAGGCGCCGACGACGTGGAAGCCGCCGAGGTCGAAGTAAAACATGTAAGGTGAAGGATTCAGGCCGCGCAGCGCCCGGTACAGCGCCAGGGGCGATGCGTTGAACGGCTGGCTCATGCGCTGCGACAGCACCACCTGCATGATGTCGCCGTCGTAGATGTAGCGCTTGGCGCGCTCCACCGCCTCGATGAACGCGTCCTCGCTCACCTCGCACAGCGCGCGCCCGCTTGCGCACGGCGGGCTCTCGGGAATCTGCACCGGCTGCCGCAGTTGCCGCAGCAGCTCGCCGAGGCGGCGCTGCGCGGCGGCGTAGGCACCGGGCTCGCGCGGGTCGGCGTACACCACCAGGAACAGCTTGCCCTGCACGTTGTCCACCACCGCCAGCTGCTCCGAGAGCAGCAGCAGGATGTCCGGCGCGTCGATGGCATCCGGCTTTTTCGTGGCAGCGAGGCGCGACTCGATGTAGCGCACGGTGTCGTAGCCGAAGTAACCGGCCAGCCCGCCGCTCACCCGCGGCAGGCCCGGCACCGTCGCGGTCCTGAGGCGGCCGAGGAACGCGCGCACGTACTCGAGCGGATCCTCGACGTCCACCTGCTCCAGCACCATGGACTGGTGATGCAGGCTGACGCGGTGCCCGCGCACCTCGATGCGGGTCTGCGCCGGCAGGCCGATCACCGAATAGCGGCCGAAGCGCTCGCCGCCGATCACCGACTCCAGCAGGTAGGAGTACGGCCGGTTCGCCAGCTTGAGGTAGATGGACAGGGGGGTGTCGAGGTCGGCGAGGGTCTCGAGGACCACCGGCACGCGGCTGTAGCCGCGCGCGCCGAGCTCGCGAAACTGCTGCTCGTTCATTCGCTACTCCACAAAAGGACCAATCCGAAACCGCCGGCGGGGCGCTGCCCCGGCCTCAACGCGCGAGCATAGGGCGCCAGCGGCGCCAGCGGCGCGCGGGCATGCCGCGTTCGATTCCGGAAAGTTGATCCTTGTGGTTCACGGATGAGTTTTATGGATGGGCCTTGGTGACCAGCCTGGCCACGTCGCAAAGCGACGCTACTATAGCATCACAGTCGAGGGCGCGCACGTCGGCGCCCTCGCTGTAGCCGTAGGGGACGCAGAACACCGGGGCGCCGGCGGCGCGAGCGGCGAGCGCGTCGTTGGCGGAGTCCCCCACCATCAGGAGCCGCGCAGGGGCGACGCCGAAATGCCGCGCCGTATGGGTGAGCGGCAGCGGGTCCGGCTTCTTGCGCGCCAGGGTGTCGCCGCCGATGGCCAGGCCGAAGTACGCCGCCAGGCCGGTCCGCTCCAGCAACGGCCCGGTGAACTCGTCCGGCTTGTTGGTGACCACCGCCATGGGAAAGCCGGCGGCGCGCAGCGCGTTCAGGCCCTCCACCACGCCGGGGAACGGCCGGGTATCGACGCACAGGCGGTCGCGGTAATGGCTGCGGCAAGCGGCCGTCGCCCGCTCCATCAACGCGGCATCCGGGTCCGAGCCGGAGGCGGCGGCGAGGGAGCGGCGCACCAGGTTCACCAGCCCCTTGCCGACAAAGTCCCGCACGGTCGCCGTCGGCAGCGGAGCGTGGCCGAGCTCCGCCAGCATCGCGTTGGCAGCGGTCGCCAGGTCCTCCGCGGTGTCCAGCAGCGTGCCGTCGAGATCGAACGCCACCGCGCCCACCGGCAACGGGAACCCCAGCGCCCGTGCCTGCGCGGCGAAACCCGGGGCGCTCGAATCGAGCACCGGCGGCGAGAACGCGGCGGCGGCGCGGCGCTCCACGCTCACCCCGCCTTCGCCAGCTCGGCGCGCATCGCGGCGATGGTGGCCTTGTAGTCCCCTGTGCCGTAGATGGCGGACCCGGCAACGAAGGTGTCGGCGCCCGCGCGGGCCACCTCGGCGATGTTGTCCACCTTCACGCCGCCGTCCACTTCCAGCCAGATGTCGCGGCCGCTGGCGTCGATGCGCCGGCGCACGTCGCGCAGCTTGTCGAGCGCCCCGGGAATGAACTTCTGCCCGCCGAAGCCCGGGTTCACCGACATGATCAGCACCAGGTCGAGCGCGTGCAGCGTGTGGTCCAGGTAGGCGAGCGGCGTCGCGGGGTTGAACACCAGCCCGGCCTTGCAGCCGCATTCGTGGATCAGACCGATGGTGCGGTCGATGTGCTCGGAGGCTTCCGGGTGAAACGAGATGATGTTGGCGCCGGCCTTGGCGAAATCGGGCACGATGCGGTCCACCGGCTTCACCATCAGGTGCACGTCGATGGGCGCGTCGGTGAGCGGCCGGATCGCCTCGCACACCAGGGGGCCGATGGTGAGGTTGGGAACGTAATGGTTGTCCATCACGTCGAAGTGGATGACGTCGGCGCCCGCCGCCAGCACCGAGGTCACCTCGTCGCCCAGCCGCGCGAAATTGGCCGAGAGGATGCTGGGCGCGATCCGGTAGGTCCCCATGGTGTTTCCCCGCATGAAAAAACCGCATTCTAGCGGCATCGGTCGGCGGGCAGCATAACGACGGCTGATGCCCGGGCGCAGGGCGGCTTATGCCGCCATCCGGCTTGCCGCAGCCGGAAGATTCGTGTGCAATACCGCGAAGGACGAACGCATGGCCGAAGCGAAACGCTACCGCGTCGAGGTGAAGTCGAAGACCACGTTCCTGCCGGACCAGTCCGACGAGGCGGCGAGCCGCTACGTCTTCGCCTACACCATCACCATCACCAACACCGGCACCGTGACGGCGCAGCTCATCAGCCGGCACTGGATCATCACCGACCTCGAAAACCGGGTGCAGGAGGTGAAGGGCCTGGGCGTCGTCGGCGAGCAGCCGGTGCTCAAGCCCCAGGAGTCCTTCGAGTACACCAGCGGCACCGCAATCGCGACCCCGGTGGGATCGATGCGCGGCAGCTATCAGATGGTGGCGGAAGACGGCGTGTCGTTCGACGCGTCGATCCCGGAGTTCACCCTGAGCGCCCCGCGCGTGCTGCATTGATCCTCCGGCCGCCCGGCTCCGGCCGATGACCTCCGGCGGCTGAAGCGCCATGTCCCTGCGGCGCAGCTACCGGCTCCTGGCCCCGCTCTACGATCCCTTCGTCGATCGCGCTTCCCGCGCCGCGCGCCGCGAAAGTCTGGCGGCGCTGCCGCGCGAGGGCCGGCTCGACGTGCTGCTCTCCGGCATCGGCACGGGCCTCGACCTGCCCCACCTGCCGCGCCACCACCGCTACACCGGCGTCGACCTGACGCGGGCGATGCTGCGGCGGGCGGCGGCCCGCGCCGCCGGCCTCGACCTGCGGCTGGTGGAGGGCGACAGCCAGCGGCTGCCGTTCGGCGCGGCGGTCTTCGACGCCGCGGTGCTGCATCTCATCGTCGCCGTGGTGCCGGATCCGGCGGCCTGCCTGCGGGAAACCGCGCGGGTCCTGAAGCCCGGCGGCACGGTGCTGCTGATCGACAAGTTCCTGCGCCCGGGCGCGCGCGCCCACGTGCGCCGCGCGCTCAACCCGGTGGCGCGGCGGCTGGCGACGCGGCTCGACGTGGTGTTCGAAGAGGTGATGCAGGCGGTGCCGGAACTGCGCGTCGCCGAGAACGCGCCGCTGCTGCTGAACGGCTGGTTCCGGCGCATCCGGCTGGAGAAGCGATGATTACCCGGCGCCGTCCCGGTCGCGGCGATCGTCCTTGGGCTTCTTGGGCAGCGTCCACCACACGATGAAGATGAACAGTCCCAGCGCCAGCGCGCCTTCCAGCAATACGAACCACACGGGAGTGCCTGAACCTTGTGATGGAACGGAGAAGGCGCCCATTCTAACCGGGCTGCGCTTCGGCTGGCCCGGACGCTGCGCACTCGTGCTGGCATTGGCCCTGGCGGCCTGCGCCGAGGTGCCGAAGCCGGCACTCCCGCCCGCCCCCGCGCCGGTCCCCGCCCCCGCGCCGGCACCGGGGGAGCCGAAGCTGGTGCCCGCCGCCTGGGGTGACCTGCCCGGCTGGCGCGACGCCGACCCGTCCCCGGCGTGGAGCGCCTTCCTGGCGAGCTGCCGCGCCATCGCCGCCCAACCGGAATGGAAGGCGCCCTGCGCCGAGGCGGCCCGGCTGGGCGCGCCCGATGCCGCAGCGGCGCGCGCGTTCTTCGAATCGCAGCTGCGCCCGCACCGCGCCACCGCGCCGGACGGCGCGGGCAGCGGACTGCTGACCGGCTATTACGAGCCGCTGGTCAGCGCCCGCCGCACCCGCGCCGGCCGCTTCCGTTACCCCGTCTACGCCACGCCGCCCGACCTGGTGGCGGTGGATCTCGGCGCGGTGGCGCCGGAAGCCGCAAAACTGAAACTGCGCGGACGCCTCGACGGCCGGCGACTGGTGCCGTACTGGACCCGCGCCCAGATCGAGGCCCGGCCCTCGCCGCTGGCCGGTCACGAGCTGGTCTGGCTGGACGACCCTATCGACCTGTTCTTCCTGCACGTCCAGGGATCGGGCCGGGCGCGGCTGCCCGGCGGCGCCGTGGTGCGCCTGGCCTTCGCCGACGTGAACGGTCACCCGTACACGTCCATCGGCAAGCGGCTCATCGAGCGCGGCGAACTGAGGCCCGGCGAGGCCTCCGCCCAGGCGATCCGGGACTGGGGCAAGCGCCATCCGGCAAAGCTGCAGGACCTGCTGAACGAGAACGCGCGCTACGTGTTCTTCCGTGAAGAGCCCGGGAGCGACGAGGGTCCGAAGGGCGCGCTCGGCGTGCCGCTGACCGCCGGTTACAGCATTGCGGTGGACCCGGCGTTCGTGCCTCTGGGCGCGCCGGTCTACATCGCCAGCAGCTGGCCGGGCGAGGCACGGCCGCTCACCCGGCTCACCATGGCCCAGGACACCGGCGGTGCCATCAAGGGGCCGGTGCGCGCGGATTTCTTCTGGGGATTCGGGCCGGAGGCCGGCGAGCTGGCCGGCCGGACGATGCAGCCCCTGGCGATGTGGGTGCTGCTGCCGGCCGGCGAGCGCGACTGAACGGCGCGATCAGTTGGCGCCCAGGGCCTTGTCGATCGCCGCGGCGGTGCGCGGGCCGGCGTACTCGGTGCCGTCGGCGAGGAAAATGCCGGGGGTGCCGTTGAGCCCCAGCTTCTGCGCCATCTGCGCGACTTTCGCGGCGTGGGGATACTCGCAGCCGGCGGCGGGTTTTGCCGGATCGTTCTTCAGCATCACCGCCTCGAACTTCTCGCCCCGGTCCCTGGCGCACCACACCGCCTGGGACTTGGTCAGCGAGCTCTCCGCCAGGAACGGCCAGAGGAAGGTGTAGATGGTGACATCGTTCAGCTTTACCAGCTCGCTCTGCAACTGCTTGCAATAACCGCAGTTGGGGTCTTCGAAGGTGATGAGCGTGCGCTTGCCGGTGCCGCGGACGCGCTTCACCGCCATGTCGAGGGCGGTCTTGAGCAACGCCGAATTCTCCCTGGCCGCGGCGGCGCGCAGCCGGTCCATGGACACCTCGGTCAGGTCCTTGTAGGGCTGAGAGCGCAGATCCAGCAGGGTTCCGCCCACCATCAGGTACTCGGCGTTCGCGTCGGTATAGACGATCACCTTGCCCCGCGACCCATCGATGACGCCTTCGTACAGTCCCGCGAACGGGGTGGCGGTCACGCTTTCGACGCGGTCGTTGGGAAAGCGCCCCTCGAGCGCCTTCTTGGCGGCGGCGGGGTCCGCCAGCGCGGTCAGCGGAGTGGTCAGGGCCAGTGCCAGCAGGGCGGCCGCCAGGGATCGGAACGGGTTCATCGAGTCCTCTCGGGTCCGGAAAAAACAATTGGACACGCTAGCCGAGTGCGTGTTGCATCAACAGCGATTTGAGCGGCGGCAACGCGTTGGTCAGCCGCAGGCCCCAGTTACGGACGGCCGAAACGGCGGGCTCGGGCCGGCCGAACAGCCGCTGCAGGCCGTCGGTCACGGTCTGCATCAGCAGGATGTCCTCCCGGCGCGCGCGCTCGTAGCGGCGCAGCAGCAGGTAATCGCCGCAGTCGCGGCCGGGCTCGCGCCCGGCCAGCACCCGCGCCAGCTCGCGCACATCCTGAAAGCCGAGGTTGACCCCCTGGCCCGCGAGCGGATGCACCGCGTGGGCGGCATCGCCCGCCAGCGCCACGCGCGGCGCCACCAGCGTATCGACCTTGATCAACCGCAGCGGAAAACCGAGCGGTCGCGAGGCGGGCTCCAGGCGCCCGAGGAGTTCGCCCGACGCCGCGGTGACCCGCTCGGCCAGCTCGGCGTCGCCTGCCGCCTTGAGTTCCTCCGCCAGGTCGTCCGCGGCGGACCAGACCATGGATACGTGGTCCCCCGGCAGGGGCAGCAGCGCCAGCACGCCGTCGGGCCGGAACCACTGGTGGGCGGTGCCGCGGTGGGGACGCTCGCAGCGGAAATGGGCCACCACGCCCTGCTGGGCGTAGTCGCGGCGGGACACGGAGATGGCGGCCCGGTCCCGTACCCAGGAATCGGCGCCGTCGGCACCGAGCACGAGGCGCGTGCGAATCGCGGCCCCGCCCTCGGTGGTGAGCTGCAGGCCGTCGGCGGTCCACGCCAGCTCGGCAGGCCGGTCGGGCCGCAGGACCGTCAGGTTCGGCTGGCCGGCCAGCACCTGCTCCAGCGCCGCCTGGATCGCCGCAGCCTCCACGATCCACGCCAGCTCGGCGCGGCCGGCATCGAAAGCGCTGAAGGCAAGCTCCGCCCTCCCATCGTCCCCGAAGATGCGCATGCGCTCGACTATCGCGATACGCTCGTGATCCATGGCGGGCCACGCGCCCAGCTCGGCGAGCAGCGCCTGGCTGCCCGGGCTGATGGCGTAGACCCGGGGATCGAACGCCCCCGCCGGAGCGGCGGGCGGCGGCGCCGCGTCCAGGAGCACCAGGCGCAGACCGGTGCCCGCCAGCGCGCGGGCGGCCGCCGTGCCCACCAGCGCCCCGCCGACGATGACGACGTCGCAATCCATCGCCAGATTATACGGCGCCGTGGGCGAAGGTCAGTTCAACTTGAGGGCGCGCACGCAGACGCGCTCTTCGTCCATGGTTTTGGCCAACAGCTTGGCGCAGGCGTAGAGCGCGTCGATGTGGGGCGTCGGCGTGTGGGTCATGCGGCCCAGCTCCACCACGGCGCCCACCAGCGCATCGATCTCGATGGCGCGGCCGCTCTCCACGTCCTGCAGCATCGAGGTCTTGTGTTTGCCGACCTTCTCCGCGCCGGCGATGCGCTTCTCCAGCGGCACGCGGAACTCCACGCCCAGCTTGTTGGCGATGGTCTGGGCCTCGGTCATCATCTTCGCCGCCAGGTCGCGGGTGAGCGGGAACTGGCAGATGTCAACCAGCGTCGAGTGGGTCAGCGCGCTGATGGGGTTGAAGGTCAGGTTGCCCCACAGCTTGAGCCACATCTCCGAGCGGATGTTGGGCAGGATCGGCGACTTGAATCCGGCCTTGACGAACAGCTCGCTCACCATTTTCACGCGCTCGCTCTCGCGGCCGTCCAGCTCGCCCACCGGGAAGCGGTCGCCCTCGATGTGGCGGATGACGCCCGGCTCGGCGATCTCGGTGGCCGGATAGACCACGCAACCGATGACCCGGTCGGCTTCGATGTTGGCGGCGATGGCGCCTCTGGGGTCGACGCTGGTGACCGGCTTGCCTTCCAGCTCGCCGCCGTGCTTATGGAAGTACCACCAGGGAATGCCGTTCTGGGTGGTGACGACGATCGTCCCCTCCTTGAACAGGTGCCGCAGGTCGGCCGCCACCGGCTCGATCTGGTGCGACTTCATGCCGAGGATGACGATGTCGTGGGGCCCGGCTTCCTTCATGCTGGCGGTGGCGCGGACGTTCTTCGCCACGTGCTCGGTGCCGTCGTTCATCATCAGCCTGAGGCCGTTTTTCTTGATCGCCTCCAGGTGGGCACCGCGGGCGATGAGAGTGACGTCCTCCCCGGCCAGGGCGAGCTTCACCCCGAGATAACCGCCGATGGCGCCGGCGCCGACGATGCAAATGTTCATTTCAGTCCTCGCTTTGGCTAAGCGTTGGGTCATGGCCCGCGCTCCCGTGCGGCAAGACGCGGGCATCCGGATCTCTTCGGGGAGCGGCGCGGCGGCGGGGACGCGGTAACGCGGGCCCAGCGCGGCATGGCAGCGCCAGGGCCGGCGGCCGCAGGCACGAAACTCCCCTTGGGACCTCAACGGCTCGCCCGGATTGGGTAACCGTGCGCGACGGCCCCCGGCTCACCCACCGCGTCCGAGTATGACGCGGCGCAACATCATTTACCGAACAGGGTCTTGCGTCGGGTTGCGAGCGCAATGCTGCGGTAACTTTGTGTATTGCCGCAGTTTTCTGGAAATCCTGAGGCCAATAATTGACCGCGGTCAAGTTTTTGTCGGCGCGGCATTCAAATGTTCTTATCCTAGCGATAACCTGCAGTTATCGCCGCGCCTGCGCCAAGCGCTTGATACCGAAGCATTCTTGACAGATCAAGGGCTTCGCTGGCATTATCCAAAGTTTCCTGCGTGGCGAATTAGCTCAGTGGTTAGAGCAGCGGAATCATAATCCGTTGGTCCTGTGTTCGAATCACAGATTCGCCACCATCTCCCCCTCACCCACCCGACCGCGATTGCGAGACGGTTTCCCGCCGTGGTATGTTAGCGCCATGCGTTTCACTCGCATCCTGTTGTTTGTCTTGGCGTTTTTTTTCACTGCCGGAGCCATTGCCGGGCGCACACTGCCGGAGGCCGGCCGGCTCGCCCAGATTTCCGGGTTCTACTACCCGGAAGTGGCGGTCGGCAGCTCGGTGTATCGCCTCGCGCCCGGCGCGAAAATCTTCGATCAGTGGAATCGGGTGGTGATGCCGCCGCGGCTGCCGGTGGGCGCCAAGGCGCTGTTCCTGCTGGACGCCAACGGCAACATCGTCCGCGTCTGGCTGCTCACGCCGGAGGAGTTGGCGGCGGTCGAGCAGCGGCGCCGCTAGGCGCGTTCCGCCCGTGCCCGGCAAGGTCTACATCAAGACGTTCGGCTGCCAGATGAACGAGTACGACTCGGCCAAGATGGCCGACGTGCTCAAGGCGGCCGAGGGCCTGGAGCCCACCGACGATCCCGTCCAGGCGGACCTGATTCTGTTCAACACCTGCTCGGTGCGCGAGAAGGCGCAGGAAAAGGTGTTCGCCCATCTCGGCCGCTGGAAGCACCTGAAGCGCGACAATCCCGGCCTGCTGATCGGCGTCGGCGGCTGCGTCGCCAGCCAGGAGGGCGGCAGCATCATCGCCCGGGCGCCTTACGTCGACCTGGTGTTCGGCCCCCAGACGCTGCACCGGCTGCCGCAGCTGATCCGCGCGCGGCGCGAGACCGGCGCCGCCCAGGTGGACGTGTCGTTCCCGGAGATCGAGAAATTCGACGCCCTGCCGCCGGCCGGCGTGCGCGGCCCGACCGCGTTCGTCTCCATCATGGAGGGCTGCAGCAAGTACTGCACGTTCTGCGTCGTGCCCTATACCCGCGGCGAGGAGGTCTCGCGCCCGTTCGAGGACGTGCTGGCCGAAGTGGCGTCGCTGGTGGACCAGGGCGTGCGCGAGGTCACCCTGCTGGGCCAGAACGTCAATGCCTACCGCGGCCCGATGGGCGACGGCGAGAGCGCCGACCTGGCGCTGCTGATCCGCTACCTGGCCGAGCTGCCGGGCCTGGAGCGCATCCGCTACACCACGTCCCATCCGCGCGAGGTCACGCCGCGCCTGATCGATGCCTACGCCGAGGTGCCGAAGCTGGCGAATCACGTTCACCTGCCGGTGCAGTCGGGCTCGGACCGGGTGCTGGCGGCGATGAAGCGCGGCTACACCGCGCTCGAATACAAATCCATCGTCCGCCGCCTGCGCGCGGCGCGCCCGGACGTTTCGATTTCCTCCGACTTCATCGTCGGCTTTCCCGGCGAGTCGGACGCCGACTTCGACGCCACGCTCGCGCTGATCGAGGACGTGGGCTTCGACGCCAGCTTCAGCTTCATCTACAGTCCGCGCCCCGGCACGCCGGCGGCCGAACTTCCCGACGCCACGCCCCACGCGGTCAAGCAGGCGCGGCTCGAGCGGCTGCAGGCGCTGGTGGAGTCGCAGGCCCGGGCCATCAGCCGCGCCATGGTGGGCACGCGCCAGCGCGTGCTGGTGGAGGGCGTCTCGCGCAAGGATGTCGGCGAGATCTTCGGCCGCACCGGCAACAACCGCGTGGTCAATTTTCCCGCCCATCGCCGGCTGATCGGCCGTTGCGTCGATGTCGGCATCACCGCCTCGCTCCCCCACTGCCTGCGCGGGGAACTGGCGGAAGTCCCAAGTTGAAGGCCAACTCGGTCGAGTTCGCGTTCACGCCGGCGGACAACCAGCGCCTGGCCAACCTGTGCGGCGCGCTGGACGAGAACCTGCGCCAGATCGAGAACGCCCTCGACGTCGCCATCGCCCGCCGCGGCGAGAGCTTCCGCGTCTCCGGCGCCCCGGAGCGCACCGGCCTGGCGTCGCGGGCATTGAAGTCGTTCTACGACCAGGCCAGCCATCACCTTTCCGCGGAGGACATCCAGCTGGGCCTGGTGGAAGTGATGAATCCGGCGCCGGCGGCGGCGCAGGGTCTGGAGTCCCCGCCGCTGGTCACCCGCCGCGCCGACCTGCACGGGCGCACGCCGCGCCAGGTGCAGTACCTGAACCAGATCCTCGATCACGACGTCACCTTCAGCATCGGCCCGGCGGGCACCGGCAAGACCTACCTGGCGGTGGCGTGCGCGGTGGACGCGCTGGAGCGCGACCGGGTGAAGCGCATCGTGCTCACGCGGCCGGCGGTGGAGGCAGGCGAGCGGCTCGGCTTCCTGCCGGGCGACATGGCGCAGAAGGTGGACCCTTACCTGCGCCCGCTCTATGACGCGCTCTACGAGCTGATGGGCTACGACCGCGTCGCCAAGCTGTTCGAGCGCGGCGCCATCGAGATCGCGCCGCTGGCGTTCATGCGCGGGCGCACGCTCAACCATTCCTTCATCATTCTCGACGAGGCCCAGAACACCACGCCCGAGCAGATGAAGATGTTCCTCACCCGCATCGGCTTCGCCAGCAAGGCGGTGGTGACCGGCGACGTCACCCAGATCGACCTTGGCAAGGGCCAGAAGAGCGGTCTGGTGGAGGCGCGGGAGGTGCTCTCCGACGTGCGCGGCATCGCGTTCACCTTCTTCCAGGCCGAGGACGTGGTGCGCCACCCGCTGGTCCAGCGTATCGTCAACGCCTACGACGAGTATGGCCAGCGCGGCTAGCCGGCGGCCGCGCTTTCGTCTCGCGGTCCAGTACGCCACCGGCGCCGCCGGCGTTCCGGGGCGCGGCCAGTTCCGGCGCTGGGTCGCCGGCGCGCTGAAGCGCGCGGCGGAGATCACCATCCGCGTGGTGGACGAGCCCGAGGGTCGCGAACTCAACCGCGCCTATCGCCGCAAGGATTACGCGACCAACGTGCTGACTTTCGCCTACCGCAACGGCCGGGCGCTGGCGGGAGACCTGGTGCTGTGCGCGCCGGTGGTGGAACGCGAGGCCCGCGCCCGGTCCAAGGCGCTGCGCGACCATTACGCCCACCTCACGGTGCACGGGGTGCTGCACCTGCAGGGCTACGACCATGAAGCCGACGCCGACGCCGGCGTGATGGAAGCGCTGGAGACGCGAATCCTGCGGCGCTTCCGCATCGCCGACCCGTACGCTGCCGGCGCCGGCGGCCAGATCCGGGGGAAACCACGCAAACCATGGACGACAACGACAAGCCGTCATGGCTCGAGCGCCTCGGGGCGCTGATCCTGCGCGAGCCCGAGGACCGCGAGCAGCTGGTGCAGCTGCTGCACTCGGCGTATCGCCGCGATCTGCTGGACGCCGACGCGCTGTCCATGATCGAGGGCGTGATCCAGGTCTCGGAGATGCCGGTGCGCGACATCATGATCCCCCGCTCGCAGATGCAGATGGTGGACATCGACCGCACGCTGGCGGAGATGACCGCGATCGCCATCGAGACCGCCCACTCGCGCTTCCCGGTGTACGACGGCAACCGCGACAACGTGATCGGCATCCTGCTGGCGAAGGACCTGCTGCGCCTGCACGCGGGCGAGGAGACCGGCGTGCGTTCCATGCTGCGCCCGGCGGTGTTCATTCCGGAGTCCAAGCGGCTCAACGTGCTGCTCAAGGATTTCCGCTCCAACCGCAACCACATGGCCATCGTGGTGGACGAGTACGGCGGCGTCGCCGGGCTGGTGACGATCGAGGACGTGCTGGAGCAGATCGTCGGCGAGATCGAGGACGAGTACGACTTCGACGAAGTCGGCGACAACATCATCCTCGACAAGGACGGGCGCTTCCGGGTGAAGGCCACCACCGAGATCGACGATTTCAACGCCGCGGTCGGGTGCGCGTTCAGCGACGAGGAGTTCGACACCGTCGGCGGGCTGGTGCTGTCGCTGTTCGGGCGGCTGCCCAAGCGCGGCGAGACCATCGTCGCCGACGGCATCCGCTTCCAGGTGCTGCGGGCCGACAGCCGGCGGCTGCACGCGCTGCTGGTCGAGAAGCTCGCCCCCGCGGAATGAACCCCGCCGCCGCGTGGTCCCCGGGCCGCAGGCGGGACGGCCGGCCGCGCGGCCGGCGGCTGCATTTCCTGCTGGCGGCCGTCCTTGGGGCGCTGACGGTCCTGGGTTTCGCGCCCTTCTACCAGCCCTGGATCGCCTTGCTGTGCCTCGCGGCGCTGTTCAGCCTGTGGGCGGCGGTGTCAACGCCGCGCCAGGCCGCCGCCGTCGGTTTCGCTTTCGGCCTCGGCCTGTTCGGGGCGGGCGTGAGCTGGGTCTACATCAGCCTGCACGCGTTCGGCGGCATGCCGGTGGCGCTGGCGGTGATCGCCACCGCCGGGTTCTGCGCGCTGCTGGGGCTGTTTCCGGCGCTGCTCGGTTTCCTGCAGGCGGCAGTCCCGGTGGGCCCGGCCCTGCGTTTCACCTTGCTGGTGCCCGGCCTGTGGGTGGTGCTGGAGTGGGTGCGCAGCTGGCTGTTCACCGGCTTTCCGTGGCTGGCGTTGGGCTATTCGCAGGTGCCGGATTCGCCGCTGGCGGCGCTGTTGCCGGTGCTGGGCGTGTATGGGGCCAGCCTGGCCGCGGCGACACTGTCCGGCTGCGCGGCGACGGTGATGCTGGCGCTGGCGGGTCCGCTGCGCATCGGACTTCCGGGAACTGCGGGAGCCGTGATCGTGGCCGCGGCGGTTCTCGGCGGCGCGTTGTGGTCGGCGCAACTCAGCTTCACGACGCCGTCCGGCCCGCCGGTGGCGGTGAGCCTGCTGCAGGGCAACGTGCCGCAGGAGATGAAGTGGCGGCCGGAGCGGGCCCGGGAAACGCTGGAGCGCTATCTGGGCCTGGCGCGACGGGCCCGGGGCAAGCTGGTGATCCTCCCGGAGACGGCGCTGCCGGTGTACCTGGGCAGCATTCCCGACGAGTATTGGGACGCCCTCACCGAGGGCGTGCGGGCGCGGGGCGGCGACGTTCTGGTGGGCGTGCCCGAGCGCGGCCCCGGCGCGTCCGAGTACTTCAACAGCGCCGTCAGCCGCGGCGCGTCGCCGCCGCAGATCTACCGAAAGGTGCACCTGGTGCCTTTCGGCGAGTTCATTCCGCCGGGGTTCGGCTGGGTCAACTCGATCCTGAAGATTCCGCTGTCGGATTTCTCGCGCGGCGCGGCTTTCCAGCAGCCGCTGGCCATTGCCGGCGAGCGCGTCGCGGTCAACATCTGTTACGAGGACGCCTTCGGCGAGGAGATCATCCGCCAGCTGCCGGACGCGACGCTGCTGGCGAACGTCACCAACGTCGCGTGGTTCGGCGACTCGCTGGCGCTGTCGCAGCACCTGCAGATCTCGCAGGCGCGGGCGCTGGAAACCGGGCGCACCATGCTGCGCACCACCAACACCGGCGTCACCGCGCTCATCGGGCCCGACGGAAGAGTCCGCGCCAGCCTGCCCAAGCACACCACCGGCGTGCTGGAAGCCCGGGCCCAGGGCTACCAGGGCGAAACACCCTACGTCCGATGGGGAAACGCCGCGGTCTTGGGACTCGCGGTGGCACTGATCGCGTTTCCCCTGCTGGTGCGCCCCCGCTCCCCCACCGGCGGCGCCCGGCAGTACCCTTGACCTAGGTCAAAACGGGAGCATAAGGTTTCTCTAATAATTGGGTCGTTCTCGCCGGGCCGCATTCGGGCGAGGAGTTCACTTTGAAAGGAGGCTCGAGATGCTCAGCAAACTGATGCGCAGTGCCGTTGCCGGCGCGGCGCTGTTGATGGCGGGGTCGCCGCTCTTTGCGAGCGATATCGTCGACACCGCCTACGTGGCCGAGGCGTCGAAGCGCGGCGCCATCATCTGGGACCTGCGCGGTGCGGGCGACTACAGGAAGGGACACATTCCCGGCGCGGTCAACATCGGTAACGCCGCCGACGTGTTGCGCAACCCCAACACCGAGGACTTCCTGCCGACACCGCAGATCGAGAAGATCCTGAACGAGGCCGGCATCGACCTCGGCAAGGAAGTCATCGTCTACGACCGCAAGGGCAGCCCGTTCGCCCACTGGGGCCTCACCGCCGTGCGCTATTTCGGCGGCACGAACGGCAAAGTCTACCACGGCGGCCTCGACGACTGGATCGCCAACAAGCTGCCGGTTTCCACCGAGCCCACCAGGCTGGCGCCGGTGAAGCAGACGCTCACCGTGGCGCCCGGGGTGCAGGTGAACATGGACGACGTGCTGAAGGCGCTCAACAATCCCAGCGTGCAGATCGTCGACGTGCGCACGCCCAAGGAGTACTCGGGCGACGACATCCGCGCGCTGCGCGGCGGCCATGTGCCCGGCGCCGTCAACATTCCCTATGAGCAGAACTGGGTCGATCCCGCCACCGGCCAGAAGCTGGCGAAGAAAGAGGTCAAGAGCCGCGACGGCATGGCACTCAAGCCCAAGGACGACCTGGCCAAGCTCTACGCCAAGCTGGATCCCAACAAGGAGACCATCGTCATGTGCCAGAGCGGCGTGCGCGCCTCGCAGACCACCAACGTGCTGCGCGAGCTCGGGTTCAAGAACGTCAAGGTGTTCGAGGAGTCCTGGCTCGGCTACGGCAACCGCCTCGACGCCCCGGCGCAGAGCGTGCAGTTCGTGAACGTCGGCGCACTGAAGGGCAAGATCGCAAGCCTGGAATCCGACGTGGCGGACCTGGAAGCCCAGGTGGAAGAACTGCAAAAGGCTCTGAAGAAATAACCTTCTTTCCTCCTCCAGAGGCGGGGCGCCTGCAGGCGCCCTTTTTTTGCGTCCGGACGGGGCAGGGCCCGCGATGCAGATCGGCGGCGTCTCCAGGATTCTCCCCGTCGCTCCCGCTGATCCATCGCGCCTTTATAAGAGATCGGTGTCTCTGCGTCTCGGTGGTTAGAACAACGGGTCGAATACGGGGCGAATTCCGGCCACCGGCAAAGAAAAAGCGGGCCGGATGCCGACCCGCTCTCGGAACTGCCGTCAGGCGCTGACGGCGCTCAGCCGCAGCCGCCTTTTTTCTTCTTCTCTTTTTTCTTTTCGCCGTCCTTCTTGTCGTCGGCCTTCATTTCCTTCTTCTCTTCCTTCTTTTCCTCGGCGGCGATGGCCGAGACGTGGGTCAGGGCAAACAGGCCCGCGAACAGGGCTGCCAGAAGCTTTTTCATGCTCCTACACTCCTCGAAACGATTTGGGGGATTTCCGTGCGTGAATGCGCACGAGAATCATCTTCCCCATAACCGGACCCGAGCGTCAAGGGAAAACCTCGCTCGCGCGACAATTGTCGCCCGCAGGTCAACACACCGCATCGTCGGAATGGAAACGGCGTTACCAGGCCCGCACGGCGGCCGCGACGCCGCCGGCGAAGGGGCGAATCCCACCCGGGGATGGAAGCGGCAGCGCGAGCGATGAAAAAGGACTTGCCAGATCGGAAGCTTCCGCGTTCCCACGTGCCGGACGCGGGGCCCGCCCCGGGCGGAGCGCCGGGCCTGCGGGCGGGGGCGTACGGTGGCGCGACCCGCCGCGCGGCGCTACCGCACGGCAGGGTTCAGGCAGGCGAAACGCCGTTCGAGGACACTGATGCCCCAGGCGGTGAGCGCCCAGATCGCCAGGAACGCCAGCACCCACCACCCCATGCCGATGCCGGTGACGCCGGGCAGCGTCAGATCGCCCTGGCTGTTGTCGCGGATCCACACGTCCAGTCCCGGCAGGAGCTCGGCGTAGGCGATGAGACCCGTCACCAGGCCGAGCGCGAACACCAGCGCGTCGAGCCGGCCGGTGGCGATGCCCGCCACCGACGTGCCGGGGCAGTACCCGCCCACCACGAAACCGACGCCGAACAGCAGCCCGCCGGCGATCTGGGCCACCGCGTTGGTGGGGGTGACCCACAGTTCGGACAGGTCGAGCCAGCCCGCTGCCGAGAGCAGGAACAGCCCGGCGAGGGTGGTGACGATGGCAGTGAACATGACCTTCAGCACGGCCATGTCGTAGAAATAGAACACCGCGGTGAGCTTGCGCGCGCCGCCGAAGCCCGCGCGCTCCAGGAGGAAGCCGAAACCGATCCCGATGGCGAAGGCGATCGCCATGTCGTTTTCCGCGCTCCAGTCCGCGGCGAGATAGAGCGGCAGGGTCATGTCCATAGCTTGCGCACCAGGTAAGCGGTGAGGTAACCGGAGGCGAAGACCGCCACCATGAACAGCAGGCTGCCGACGTTCAGTACCGCGCCGCCGGAGAGCGCCTGGCCGCTGGTGCAGCCCTTGGCCAGCTTGGCGGCCACCGCGACCAGCGCGCCGCCGACGAAGGCTAAAGACAGGCGCACCGGCATGGAAACACGGGGCCCCTTCTCCACCGTCAGGCCGATGCGGCGACCCAGCGCCCCGGAAACCAGGGCGCCGACAAAGGCACCGGCCACCAGTAATACCAGGAACGCCTTCAGCGGCTCGCCGTCCTCCAGGTAATACCAGTAAACCGGATTTTCCCTGGCGTGCTCGGGCGCCACGGCCTGCACCGCGACCGCGGTCACCGACGAGAACGCGCCGGTGGAACCGAGTCCCTGACCGACGAGGACATAGGACGCCAGCAGCACCAGGCCCAGCATCACGCCCACCAGGTAGGGATTCCAGAGCGGCCGGGCGCCCGCCCTTGGTCCCGCAGCGGCGGCCGCCAGCGCGGCCCGCTTCTCCGGATTGGGACTGACGGCCGCCATGTCAGAACCCCGCCGTCTGCACGAAGGTGCTGTACTGCCCGGCGTTCACCATCACCCAGCGCAGCGCGAAGCCCCCGGCCAGGACCAGCACCGCGGGAATCACGGTATGCGGGATCCAGTGATTCAGCTCCAGCCATTGCCACACCAGCGGCAGCAGGATCCCCGCGCCCACCACGCCGCCCCAGAACACCGGCGCGAACTGGCCGGTGGTGAGCAGCCGGGCCGCGGCGATGTGGGACTCGGTCGACGTCACGAGGCCGATCAACAACAGCCCGATCAATACCAGCTCGATCGTCAGGAACACCAGGTCGACGCGGATCACCTGGTTGACCGTGCCTTTTTCCGGATACGCCGGTCCCAGCGTGAGCACCATGGACGCCAGGGCCCCGCCAATCAGCCCCTTGGGCGCGGGCCGCCCGGGAAACACCGCCGAGGCCAGGTGGACCATTGCCGCTGCAGCCGACAGGCCGGAGAACAGGAACAGCGGGCCGAGAATGGCGCTGTTCCACAGCGGCCGCGCCACCATGGTGTTGAGCAGGATGCCGGTGTAGATGCCGAGTCCGACGCCCAGGACGATGTTGATTCCCGCCAGCGCCCGCAACAGGCCCGGGTGCGCCAGCATGCCGTCGGAGATGCGCCTGAGCTGCGGCACCTGCGCGCCGAGCCACGGCCACGCCTGGTCGAGTCGGATCAGCGCGGAAACCAGCAGCACCGGATACACCAGCAGCAGGATCCACGAGCCCCACGACATCGGCGAGAGCGGCTCGAACGCCATGTAGACGCGGAACACGTAGAGCTTGTGCGCCAGGTCGAGGAACAGGGCGAGCATGCCGAGGTTGAGCAGCATGAAGCCCAGCAGCGGCGTCTGCAGGCTGAAGAAGCGGCGGGTGTCTTCGCCGCGCGCCGCGCGCAGCATGTTGAATCCCGCCAGGATCATCATGCCGGCCACCAGGCCGCCGACGAAGAGGTAGACCGGGATCTCCCAGCCCCAGACGTGGAGGACCGGGTCGACCAGCGGATTGTGGCGCGTGGTGGTGATTTCGATCATGGTCGTCGCTCCTCAGATCAGGTAGAACACCCGCGGCCGCGTGCCCGCCTCGGGCAGCAGGGTGTGGAACTTGCGGGTGCGCAGCAGCCGGCTCACGTTGCTCGCCGGGTCGTCCAGGTTGCCGAAATGCATGCAGTGGGTCGGGCACACCGACACGCAGGCGGGATCCTTGCCCTCCTTCACCCGGTGGTCGCAGAACGTGCACTTGTCGGCATAGCCATCGGGGTGGATATAACGCGCGCCGTACGGGCACGCGGCGACGCAGGCCTTGCAGCCGATGCACTTGTTGGCGGTCACCTTGACGATGCCGCCCAGGTCGGAGATGTGGCTCGCGCCGGTGGAGCAGCAGTACACGCACGGCGGGTTGTCGCAGTGGTTGCAGCGCTCCGAGCGGATTTCCATGGTCAGGCTCGGGAAAGTGCCCCGCACCACCGTGGTGATCCAGTCCCGCGCATACCCGTGGGGAACGTCGTTCTCCGTCTGGCACGCCACCACGCAGTCCTTGCACCCCACGCAGCGCAGGGTGTCGATCACCATTCCGTAGCGTGCCATCTCACGCCTCCTTCACGAACGTCACGAAGTTGCTGTGAATGCTGGTGCCGCCCATGAGCGGGTCCACCTTGTAGCGGGTGGTGAGCTCGGCCACGCTGGCGCCCTGCTGGCCGCCGCCCCTGAGCAGCGGGTTGTTGTGGCCGAAGCCGTACACCATGTAGACGCAGTCCGGGCGGATCTGCTGCGTCGCCTTGACCCGCACCGGCGCGCTCACCACGTCGTCCTGGTTCTTCAGTTTCACCCGCTCCCCGCCCTTGAGCCCCAATTCCTTCGCCAGGGCGGCGTTGACCCACACCTCGCTCGCCGGCATCAGGTCGGCGAGGAACGGGTTGCTCTGGGTGCGGCTGAAGGTGTGCACCGGCGCGCGCCCGGTGATGAGCCGGTAGTAGCCCGGCGGTGCGGCGTCCGGCGGCGTGTACTTCGGCACCGGGTCGAAGCCCTTCTCCTTGAGCTCGTGGGAATAGAAGATCACCTTGCCCGACTCGGTGGCGAACTCCAACTCCAGGCCGTCCTCGACGTAGACCGGAGCGCCGCCGGCGACGATGGTGCCCTGCCGCTTGAGTTCGTCCCAGCCGTGGCCGGCCGCCTTGACGCGGGTCGACAGGTATTCCTCCATGTCCTTCCACGGGAAGTACTCGCCGACGCCGAGCCGGCTCGCCAGCTCCTTGGCGATCCACCATGCGGGCTTCTGGTCGTGGGGCGCCTTCACCACCGGCTGGCGCAACGACATCCAGCCCTTGCGGCCCCAGCCGACGAACAGGTCGTCGTGGCGCTCGAGGAACGTGGTATCGGGCAGCACCACGTCCGCGTAGGCGGCGATGTTGCTGGGCATGGTGTCGATCACCACCAGCAGGTCCAGGTTGTCGATCGCCTCAAGCGTCTCCTGCGCCCCGGGCAGCGCGTGCAGCAGGTCGGTGGCGTACACCACCCACGCCTTGATCGGATAGGGCTTGCCGGTGAGGGTCGCCTCGCGGATGGCGGTGGTGACTCCCTCGCCCATGTCCGCGAACGGATAGGCGATGTCGCGCGCGAAGACCGGCTTGGCAGCCGGCTTCGGCGGCTTGGGCGCCGGGTACGGCGGCACTTTCATCGACGTCGAGACGTAGAAACCGCCCTTGCGACCCCAGTTGCCCATCAGCATGTTGAGCAGCGCGATCGCCCGCGAGCGCTGGGTGTCGTCGCCGTTCCAGACCACGCGGCGCCCCGGGTGGATGATGGTGCGCGGCGCATGGCTGGAGAATTCGCGCGCGGTGATCCGGATCAGGTGGGCGTCGACGCCGGTCTCCTGCGCCGCCCACTCCGGCGTCGCGTCCTTGATCTCGGCGGCGAACTCCTCGAAGCCCTCGCCGTGCTCCTCGACGAACGCCTTGTTGTAACGGCCTTCGGTGACGATGACGTTCATCCACGCCAGGATCAGCGCCAGGTCGGTGCCGGGCCTGATCGGGAGCCAGTGCCGCGCCTTGCTGGCGGCCACCGAGTAGCGCGGGTCGACGACGATGATGGGCACGCCGCGCCCGACGCAGTCGGCGAGCTCCTGCACGTGACTGTTGTGCATGTTCTCGCCCAGATGCGAGCCGATCAGCACCAGGCAGTCGGTGTGGGCGAAGTCGATCGGCTCCGGCGAGCCCAGGCCTTCGCCGATGGTGAGTTCCCAGCCCACGTCGCGCGGGCCTTTGCACTGGGCGAACGACGGCAGGCCGACGTTGACCACGCCGTACGCCTGCATGGCCTGGCGCAGGAAGCTGCCGCCGGCGCCGTGGGTCAGCAGCGCGATCGATTCGGGGCCGTACTTGTCCTTGATGGCCTTGAGCCTGGCCGCGGTCTCGTCGAGCGCCTGCTCCCACGTCGCGGTGGCCCACTCGGCCTGGCCGCGCGCGTTCTTGCGCATCAGCGGCTTCTGCAGGCGGTTGGGATCGGTATGGGCGCCCACGCCGCCGGTGCCGCGGGGGCACAGCCGGCCGCGGGACTGGGGGTCCACCGGATTGCCTTCCAGCTTCCACAGGCGGCCGTCGCGCACGTAGGCAAACTCGCCGCACTTCCAGAAGCACATCTCGCAGAACGTGGGGATCACCTCCACCTGCGCGGCGGCGGGTTTGCTGCCAAGACCCAGTGCCGAGAGCGGCAGGAACTGGGACGCGACGCCGGCGCCGAAGGTGGCGCCGGAGATTTTCAGGAACTGGCGGCGGGTGACAGGTCGCATGGACGGACTCCGGTCGACGGAACTCGCCGTCCCGCGCCGGCAGGCTATCGCCCGAAACGGCGCGGGACGCTCACCGCCATTAAACCGTCCGGCGTCCGCGTCCGTTCTGATCTATATCAAGGTTGGCTAATATTCCCCTGCGAACCGAGGGGAGAAGCGCCTCGGGACCCGCCGGCCCCGTCGCGGGCTAACGGCGCGCCAAGCGCTTGAAGTCGGCATGGCGCCAGGCGGCGCGGAGCCGCTCGCGCGCGGCGCTCGCATCGGCCTCGCGCCCCTGCTGCTCAAGGCTTTCCGCGAGCCCCCGCAGCGCCCAGCCATTCTCGGGATGGCGCGCCAGATCGTCGCGGAACACCGCTTCGGCGTCGCCCGGACGGCCGGCGGCCAGCAGCGCCGCGCCCAGCCGATGCCGCGTCGGCGCCGCCCAGGCCGGCGGCTCGTTGTCCTCCAGCCGGTCTTCCAACGCGGCGGCGGCGCGCAGCGCCGTGACCGCGGCATCGGCACGCCCTTCCGCCAGGGCGATTTCCCCCTCCAGAACCTTCACGCCCACGGCCAGAAGTTCGGCCAGCGAATCGATGCCCTTGAGGCGCAGGTCCTCGAGCCGGGGATCGCCCGCCGCGGCTCGCAGTGCCGAGGCCTCGGCCCGCGCCCGCGCCGGCTCGCCGGTGCGCGCCAGCGCCACGCCGCGGGCAAAACGCCAGACGCCACCGGGGTACGCCGACTCCCCCGGCGGCGGCGGTGCGGCCAGAATCTCCGGCCAGCGCTCGAAGCGCACCCGGGCGAACAGGGGCAGCGCGCGGAAGTAGTCGTTGGAGCCGGCGCGCCCGAAAGGCTGCTCCGGCGCCGCCGCCACGGCCGCCAGCCGGTCGGCGGCGGCAATCGCCAGCGCGCCGCGGCCCTCCATGCCGGCGGACGCCCACAGGAAATGATCATGGTGGGCAACGCGGCCCAGCGGCGCATAGCCCTGGGCGCGCAGCTGCTCCTCATACCAGCGGTCGGCGGCGTTGGCGCGCTCGTTGGCCAGCGTGGCGTCGTGGTAGCGGCCCACGCGCAGGTAGATGTGGGCCGGCATGTGCACCAGGTGACCCGCCACCGGCACCAGCGCGCCGAGCCGATCGGCGGCGGGCAGCGCGCGCTCGGGATCGGGCGACTCCTCCAGCGCGTGAATATGGAAATGGTTGGCGGCCGGATGAGCCGGCGCCTTTTTCAGCACCGCCTCGAGCGCGGCCAGGATCGCCGGCGTGTCCGCGCGCGGCGAGCCGTCTTCCGCCCAGTAGTCCCACGGCGAGAGCACCATCAAGGCTTCCGCCCACAGCACGGCGGCGTCGAGGTCGTCGGGAAAGCGGCGCGTGACAGCGCCCATGGCATCGGCGTAACGGCGGTCGAGCGCGGCGCGGTCGGCCGCCACCTTCGGGCGCGCGGCTCCGCAGATCTCGGGCGCCGTGAGCGCGGCATTGCCGGCGGGCAGCGGCGCCGGCAGCGGGCCATCGACGCCGTAACGCAGGGCCAGCGCCTCGATGTAGGTCCGCTCCCGCGGCGTCGCCCCGCCCGCCAGCGCCAGCGCGCGCGCGGCGTGCCGCCGCGCCTCGGCCTGCGCCGCTGCGCTCATCTCGTTGTTGACGTTGGGGCCGAGGGTGAGCGCGATGCCCCATTCGCACATCGCGCAGCGGGGATCGAGCCGCGCCGCTTCGCGAAACGAGCGCCCGGCCTCGGGGTAATCGAACGCCCAGTAGAGCAGCAGTCCCTGGTCGAAGTAGCGCTGCGCCAGCGGCGCCTGGGTGGAAACGGGGTGCGTGTGGCGGCCCATGCCCTCCAGCAGCGGCGCGCCGGCCAGCGCGCTCGACGCCGCCAGCAGCAGCGCCGCGGCGGCGAGCGCGGCGCGGCGGATGCGCGCCCCCAGGGCCCCGCGAAGCCGAGAGTGCGCAGGGACGGGCCGGGTGTGGCGGCGGTTCATGGGGCGCGGCACATGGGTACGAGCGCGGGATTCTACGCGGGAGCAAGGCGGTGCCGAAATCCGGCCGCCGCGCGTGCGGCTATCGGCGGGGCCGCCGGAAAACGTAAAATAGCGGTTTTTCGGTTTTTCTCCATGATCACGTTTCAGCAACTGATCCTGCGGCTGCAGCAATACTGGGACCGCCAGGGCTGCGTTTTGCTCCAGCCCTACGACATGGAAGTGGGCGCCGGCACCTTCCACACGGCCACCTTCCTGCGCGCCGTCGGCCCGGAGCCGTGGAAGGCGGCCTACGTCCAGCCCTCGCGCCGGCCCAAGGACGGCCGCTACGGCGAGAACCCGAACCGGCTGCAGCACTATTACCAATACCAGGTGGTGCTCAAGCCCTCGCCCACCGACATCCTCGACCTCTATCTCGACTCGCTGCGGGCCATCGGCATCGACCCCCGGGAACACGACATCCGCTTCGTCGAGGACGACTGGGAATCGCCGACGCTGGGCGCCTGGGGCCTGGGCTGGGAAGTGTGGCTGAACGGCATGGAGATCACCCAGTTCACCTATTTCCAGGAAGTCGGCGGCATCGCCTGCAAGCCCATCATGGGCGAGATCACCTACGGCCTGGAGCGCCTGGCGATGTATCTGCAGGGCGTGGAAAGCGTCTACGAGCTGACCTGGACGCCGGGCGTCACCTACGGCGAGGTCTACCACCAGAACGAGGTGGAGCAGTCCACCTACAACTTCGAGCAGGCCAACACCGAGGTGCTGTTCGAGCATTTCGTCCACTACGAGGCCGAGGCCAGGCGCCTGTTCGACGCAAAACTGGCGCTGCCCGGCTACGAAATGGTGATGAAGTGCTCCCACACCTTCAACCTGCTGGACGCCCGCGGCGCCATCTCGGTGACCGAGCGCGCCGCCTACATCGGCCGGGTGCGGGCGCTGGCGCGGATGGCGGCGCAGGCCTACTACGCGTCGCGCAAGGCGCTGGGGTTTCCAGGCGCCGCGCCGAACGCGGTGCAGGCCTTCCTTGCCGCCGACGAACTGGAGGAAGTCCTGTCGCGGCGCAGCCTCGCGGCGGAGGCGGCGCGATGAGCACCGGCATGCTGCTGGTGGAGCTATTCACCGAAGAGCTGCCGCCGAAGGCGCTGAAGACGCTGGGCGAGGCGTTCGCCGCCACGCTGCGCGACGGACTGGCTGCGCGCGAGTTCCTGGACAGGGGCAGCGAACTCGCGTGGTACGCGACTCCGCGGCGGCTGGCGGCGCGGATCACGAAGGTGCGCGGCAAGTCTCCGGACCAACCCCGGGAGCGCGCGCTGGTGCCGGCCAACGTCGGCTTCGACGCCTCCGGGCAGCCGACGCCGGCGCTGCTGAAGAAGCTGGAAGCTCTCGGCGCCAGCGCGGCTGATCTCGACAAGGTGAAGCGCACCCAGGACGGCAGGATCGAGAAGCTGTTCCTGGTGGACGTGGCGTCCGGGCAGCCGCTGCCAAACGGCGTGCAGGCGGCGCTCGAGGAAGCGATCGAGCGGCTGCCGATCCCCAAGATCATGACCTACCAGCTGGACGACGGACTCACCACGGTCAAGTTCGTGCGCCCGGCCCACGGCCTGGCGGTGCTGTGGGGCGGCGAGCGGCTGCCGGTGACCGCCCTGGGGCTCGAGTCGGGCCGCACGACCCACGGCCACCGTTTCCTCGGCAGCGCCGACATCGACCTCGCCCACGCCGGCGAATACGAGGACAGGCTCGAGCGCGAAGGCAAGGTGATTGCCTCGTTCGCCAAGCGCCGCGCAGCGATCGAAGCGCAGCTCAAGGCGAAGGCCGCCGAGCTGAACGCGGTTCTCGATCACGACGACGCGCTGCTGGACGAGGTCACCGCGCTGGTGGAGTGGCCGGTGGTGTACGTCGCCAGCTTCGAGCGCGAGTTCCTGGCGGTGCCGCAGGAATGCCTGATCCTCACGATGCGCACCAACCAGAAGTACTTCCCCCTGTTCGACGCCCGGGGCAAGTTGACCGAGAAGTTCCTGGTGGTGTCCAACATGGAAGCCGCCGATCCGGCCAACATCGTCGACGGCAACCGCCGGGTGGTGCGGCCGCGGCTCGCCGATGCGCGCTTCTTCTACGACACGGACCGCAAGGAGCGGCTGGCGGCGCGGGTGCCGCGCCTGGCCGGCGTGGTCTACCACAACAAGCTCGGCAGTCAGCTCCAGCGCGTCCAGCGGATCCAGAAGCTCGCGGGCGAGATCGCCGCGATGCTGCACGCCGATCAGGCGGCCGCCGAGCGCGCAGCCTGGCTCGCCAAGGCGGACCTGGTGACGGGAATGGTGGGCGAGTTTCCCGAGCTGCAGGGGATCATGGGCCGCTACTACGCGCTGCACGACGGCGAGCCGCCCGCGGTGGCCGACGCCATCGAGCAGCACTACTGGCCGCGTTTCGCCAACGACCGCCTGCCGGAGGGCAACGTGGCGGCCGCCGTGGCGCTGGCCGACAAGCTGGAGACGCTGGTGGGCATTTTCGGCATCGGGCTCCAACCCACCGGCGACAAGGATCCGTACGCGCTGCGCCGCGCCGCGGTGGGCGTGCTGCGCATCCTCTCCGAGCGTGCTTTGCCGCTGGACCTGCCGCGGCTGCTGCAGATCGCGCACAACCAGTTCCCGCGCGAGACCGTGGCCGACAGCGTCACGGTCGACGTCTACGAGTTCATGCTGGAGCGGCTGCGCCAGGTGCTGCGCGGCCAGGGCTACGGCGTCGACGAGGTGGAGGCGGTGGTGAGCCAGCGTCCGGCGCGCATCGACCTGGTGGTGCCGCGGCTCGCGGCGGTGCGCGCGTTCCGCAAGCTCCCGGAGGCGGAGAGCCTGGCGGCGGCCAACAAGCGCATCCAGAACATCCTCAAGAAGGCCGACGCCGCCGCCGCCGAGCCGGACATGTCGCTGATGCAGGAGGCGGCGGAGAAGAACCTGTTCGCCGCCACCGCCCGGCTGGACCCGGTGGTGGATTCGCTGCTGGAGAACGGCGACTACACCGACGCGCTGTGCGCGCTGGCGCAGGTGCGCGGCGAGGTCGACGCCTTCTTCGACCAGGTGATGGTGATGACCGACGAGCCGCTGATCCGCGCCAACCGCCTGGCGCTGCTCACGCGGCTGTCGCGGATGATGAACCAGGTGGCCGACATCGCCAAGCTGGCCTCATAATTGGCGTTGTGGCGGACCTCGTGCTCAACCCGACCGTAAACCGTACCGCCCCGCCGCTTCTGCCTGGGGCAGTCTCCGTTCACGGCGGGTCGGCTTGACGGCGATGCAGATCGCAGGCGCGAATCCCGGCGGCGCCGTTCGCCACGGCGGCGCCCTTCTCCCCAACAACTCCCCCGCGTTATTTCGTTAAACAACATGCCCGATTTCACCCGCCCGAAACTCGTCATCCTCGACCGCGACGGCGTCATCAACTTCGACAGCGCCAACTTCATCAAATCGCCCGAGGAGTGGCGGCCGGTTCCCGGCAGCCTGGAGGCCATCGCGCGCCTGAGCCAGGCCGGCTATCGCGTGGTGGTGGCCACCAACCAGTCGGGCGTCGGCCGCGGACTGCTGGACATGGCGACGCTGAACGCCATCCACGACAAGCTGCACAAGGCGGTGGCCGCCGCGGGCGGGCGCATCGACGCGCTGTTCTTCTGCCCGCACACGGCCGAGACCCGCTGCGCCTGCCGCAAGCCGCTGCCGGGAATGCTGGAGGAGATCGCGGCGCGCTACAACGCGGACCTGAAGGACGTGCCGGCCATCGGCGATTCGCGGCGGGACCTGGAAGCGGCGGTGGCGGTGGGCGCGCGGCCCATCCTGGTGCTCACCGGCAAGGGCGCTAAGACCCGCGAAGACGGCGGCCTGCCGAAGCACACCGAGGTCTATGCCGACCTGGCCGAGGCGGTGAACCGCCTGCTGGCGGCCTGAGCAGGCGCGCCCGGCGCATGGACGCCCTGCGCTCGGCGCTGTTCCTGCTGGTGCAGCTGGTGACGACGCCGGTGTTCGGAATCATCGCGCTGCTGACCTTCCCGCTGCCGCGCTTCACCCGGCACTGGATCATCAGCCGCTGGTCGTTCCTGACGCTGTTCTTCGTGCGCAGCATCCTCGGCATCCGCTACCGGGTGCTGGGCCGCGAGAACATCCCGGAGCGCCCGTCCGTGATCCTGGCCAAGCACCAGTCGGCGTGGGAGACGCTGGCGTTCCAGGAGATCTTCCCGCCGCAGGTATGGGTGCTGAAGAAGAGCCTGCTCTCCATTCCCTTTCTCGGCTGGGGGCTGGCGATGATGAGCCCCATCGCCATCGACCGCAGCCGCGTGCGCGAAGCGATGAAGCACACGGTGGAGCTCGGCCGCCACCGGCTGGAGGCCGGCTTCTGGGTGGTGATCTTTCCCGAGGGTACGCGGGTGCGCCCGGGCGAGCGCGGAAGGTACCGGACCGGCGGCGCCGCGCTGGCGGTGGGAACCGGCGCGCCGGTGGTGCCGGTGGCCCACAACGCCGGCCGATTCTGGCCGAAGAACTCGCTGGTCAAGCATCCCGGCACCGTCACCGTCAGCATCGGCCCGGCAATCGACACCCAGGGCCGCGACCCCGGCGACGTCATGCGCGAGGTCGAGGACTGGATCGAGGGCGAGATGGCGCGCATCGACCCGCCTGCCGCGCAGGCCTGACATGCCGGTCCGCCCTTCCGCCAGCCTGCGCGTCACCCGGCTCCAGGACCGGGAGGTTCCCTACGTCCTGACGCGCCGCCGCCGCATGCGCAACGTGGTGATGCGCATCGACGGCGACGGCCTGCTGGTGAGCGCGCCCCACTCCGCTTCGGTGTCGGCCATCGAGGCGGTGCTGACGGAGAAGGCGCGCTGGATCCTCAAGCGGCTGGCCGAGAACGCGGCGCGGCCGCGCTTCGATCCGGTCTGGGCGGACGGCGAGGCGCTGCCCTGGCTCGGCGGCGCGCTGACCTTGCGCATCGAGGCCGCGCCGCGGCTCTGGCCGGTGGAGCGCGTCGGCGGGATGCTGGTGGTGGCCCATCCCGGCGCCGGCGACCCCGTCCTGACCGGGCGCCTGGTGGCGCAGTGGTACGACGAGCAGGCCCTGGCGCTGTTCCAGCAGCGCGCTGCGGCGCTGGCGCCGGTGCTGGGTGTCCCACTGCCGCCGATCCGGCTGTCCAGCTCGCGCAGCGAATGGGGCAGCTGTTCTTCCGGCGGCCGCGTGCTGCTCAACCGGCGCCTGATCCACGTGCCGCCGCACCTGATCGATTACGTGATCGCCCACGAGCTGGCGCACCTGCGCGAGCTCAACCATTCGCCGCGGTTCTGGGACCTGGTGGCGCGGGCCTGCCCGGAGCATCGCGCGCTGCGGCGGGAACTGCGCCGTTACGGCTGAACACCGATCGGCTATCATCGCGGAGACGTCCCGAGCCGATGCGATGCGCGCCACTGTCATCATCACCCTGCTCACGCTGCTCCTGTCCGCCTGCGGCGTGAAGGGGCCGCTGTACCTGCCCGAGCCGGAGCCGGCCGCGGCCGACAAGCCCGGGAAAAGCCGATGAGCGAGTTTCAACACCGTGACGGCGTGCTCCACGCCGAAGGCGTTCCGTTGCCGTTCATCGCCGAGCGCTTCGGCACGCCGTGCTACGTCTACTCCCGCGCCGCCCTGGAGCGCGCGTACCGCGAGTTCGACGCGGCCTTCGCGGCCCATCCGCACCTGGTGTGCTACGCGGTGAAGGCCAACTCCAACCTGGCGGTCCTGGACCTGTTCGCGCGCCTGGGCAGCGGCTTCGACATCGTTTCGGGCGGGGAGCTGAAGCGCGTCGTCGCCGCCGGCGGCGACCCGCGGCGGGTGGTGTTCTCCGGCATCGGCAAGACCGAGGAAGAGATCCGGCTGGCGCTCGCCGCCGGCATCCTGTGCTTCAACGTCGAGTCCGAGGCCGAGCTCGAGCGCATCGACCGGATCGCCGGTTCCGCGGGCGCCCGCGCACCGGTGAGCGTGCGGGTGAATCCCGACGTCGACGCGAAGACCCATCCGTACATTTCCACCGGGCTCAAGCAGAACAAGTTCGGCGTCCCGTTCGCCGACGCGCTGCCGCTCTACCGCCGGGCCGCCGGCCTCGCCAACGTGGAAGTCGCCGGCATCGACTGCCACATCGGGTCCCAGATCACCGAGCTGGCACCGTTCGTCGACGCGGTGACCAGGGTGCTG
Organism: Pseudomonadota bacterium; assembly: GCA_049322755.1. Classification (GTDB taxonomy): domain Bacteria; phylum Pseudomonadota; class Gammaproteobacteria; order Burkholderiales; family UBA6910; genus DATIUV01. Next base: position 41,068 of record JBMOQX010000060.1, read on the forward strand.
GAACTGGTGGCCCGCCTGGCTGCCGAGAACATCCGCCTGGCGCACATCGACCTGGGCGGCGGGCTGGGTATCCGTTACGGCGACGAGACGCCGCCCGCCATCGCCGCCTACGGTGACGCTTTGGCGGGGCTGCTGGCCGGGCGGCGCGAGAAGCTGCTGCTGGAGCCCGGCCGGGTGCTGGTGGGCAATGCCGGCGTGCTGCTCACCCGCGTCGAGTACCTCAAGCACGGCGAGGAGAAGAACTTCGCGGTGGTGGACGCGGCGATGAACGATCTCATGCGCCCGGCGCTCTACGACGCCTACCACGCCATCGAGCCGGTGATCGCCGGCACTGCGCCGCCCGCGATGTACGACGTGGTGGGGCCGGTGTGCGAGACCGGCGACTTCCTCGGCCATGGCCGCGAATTGTCAGTTTCCGCCGGTGCGCTGCTCGCCGTGCGCTCCACGGGCGCCTACGGCATGAGCATGAGTTCCAACTACAACACCCGGCCGCGCGCGGCCGAGGTGATGGTGGACGGACTCGAGGCGCATCTGGTGCGAGAGCGGGAAACCGTCGAGCAGCTCTACGCGCTCGAGAAGCGCCTGCCGGCGTGATCGTGCGCCGCGTTCGCGGCGTGCGTAAAAACAACAAACGGGCACGCAAATTGCAATTCATTTGCACGCGCCGTTGTTCGTTGACGTTCCAGACCATAGAATGCGCTCAGCGGACAGCGCGACCCGGCGACGCAGCACGTCGCGCAGCGCGTTGCGGAACACGGCACGCGCAGGCGTTCGCATCGGACCGGCTTCAGGAGGTTGAGGCATGTTCGAGCTGCGTCGTTAATCACAACTCGACAGGAGACGGAGAGATGGCGACTCGCACATCGAAATCTGCAGGCAAGAAGAAGCCGGCGAAAAAACCCGCCGCGAAGAAAAACCCGGCGAAGAAGAAGGCGCCGGCGAAGAAGGCCCCGGCCAG
>JBMOQX010000061.1:0-2788 GCA_049322755.1 Pseudomonadota bacterium
CGGCGGCCGGGGCCGCAGCCGCTACGGCGCCCGCGCCCGCCGGCGCAGCACCGCTGGCGGCGGCCGGGTCCGCCGCACCCGGCACCGCGACGCCCGCCGTCGGCACCGGCTGCTCCAGCCGGCGCAGGCGGTTGTCGAGGTCGACGTAGAGATCGCGCTGGCGTTTTCCCGTCTGGTCGTTGGCGTTGGCCAGCTCCTCGATCTGCCCGCGCAGCCGCGCCATGTCGGCCTTCAGGGTCTCGATCTGGGTGTAGAGATTGATCAGGCCCTGGGAGTTGAGCTGCTCTTCGAGCTGCCTGATGCGGCTCTCGAGCGCGCCGTTCTGCGCCTTCAGCTCCTGGATCTGCTTGCGCGCCTCGTCGTCGCCGAACAGGGCGTGGGCCGGAGCGCTGGCCAGCGCTCCCAGCAGCAGCACCGCCACCGCGGCCCGGGCGCCGGGCGCCGGGCGCCGGCGGATCACGCTAGTCACGTTCATTCACCTCGATAGACGATGTCGACGCGCCGGTTCTCGGCCCAGCACGCCTCGGTGGAGTCGGTGCAGCGCGGCTTCTCCTCGCCGAAGCTCACCGCCTCGATCTGGTTTGCGCCCACGCCCAGCAGCTCCATCAACTTGCGCACGCTCTCGGCGCGCTTCTGGCCCAGCGCCAGATTGTACTCGCGGCTGCCGCGCTCGTCGGCGTTGCCCTGGAGAACCACCGCCGCCGAGCGGTTGGCGCGCAGGTAGTTGGCGTGGGCCTGGACGATGGGCTTGTACTCGTCCTTCACCAGGAAGCTGTCGTAGTCGTAGAAGATGCTGCGCTTGGACAGGATGTTGGCCGGATCCTTGAGCGGATCGCCCCCCACGCCCGGGCCGCCCAGCGGCCGGGTTTCGGTGCCGGTGCCGGCCTGGCCGGCGCCCTGGCCGGCCCGATCCTCGACGGCGGCGGGCTCCTGCTCCTTGGTGGGCGTGGCGCTGCAACCGGCCACCAGCGCGGCGAGCAGGCAGGTCAAGATGATCTTTTTCATTACCGAACTCCTAACGGGTTATTTGACGAATGGACCCCAAGCAGGCTCCCGGATGTCCCCGGATTGGGTCGAGAGCCGTTGTTTGACACGGCCGTCGCTGGAGACGACGGCCAGCACGCCCCGGCGGTTCACCTCCGAGGCGTAGACGATCATCCTGCCGTTGGGCGCGAAGCTGGGCGACTCGTCCAGGGTCGAGTCGGTCAGCACCTGCACCTGCCCGGTCACGATGTCCTGCACCGCGACGTTGAAGCGCCCGCCGCGGCGGGTGACGTACGCAAAACTCTTGCCGTCCGGGCCGTAATCGGGCGAGACGTTGTAGTCGCCCTCGAACGTGTAGCGCACCACGGACCCGCCCCGCGCGGCCACGCGATAGATCTGCGGGCTGCCGCCGCGGTCGGACGTGAACAGCAGCCATTCGCCGTCCGGCGACCAGCTGGGCTCGGTGTCGATGAAACCCGAGGTGGTGACGCGGCTCAGGCCCGAGCCGTCGGCGTTGATGACGTAGACCTGGGAGATGCCGTCGCGGGTCAGCACCACCGCCAGACGCCTGCCGTCCGGCGACCAGGCGGGCGCGCTGTTGGAGCCCTTGAAGTTGGCCACCTGGCGGCGCTGGCCGGTGACCAGGTTCTGCACATAGACGATCGGTTTCTTGTTCTCGAACGAGACATACGCCAGCTGGGTGCCGTCCGGCGACCACGAGGGCGAGATGATGGGCTCGCCCGAGGCCGCCACCGTCTGGGCGTTGACGCCGTCGGCATCCGCCACCTGCAGCTCGTAACGCTTGCCCTGGCGCATCACGTAAGCGATGCGCGTGGAGAACACGCCCTTGTCGCCGGTGAGCTTCTCGTACACCACGTCGGCGATGCGGTGGGCGGTCTGGCGCAGCTGCTGCGCCGGCACCGTGTAGGTGAATCCGGCCAGCTGCTGCTGCTTCACCACGTCCATCAGCCGGAAGCGCAGCTCGTAGCGGCCGTCGGGGAGCGGATTCACCGCGCCGATGACGATGGCCTCGGCGCCGCGCGCCTGCCACTCCGGAAACGCCACCTCGCCGGGCTCGGACGGCTGGCTGGTGCCAGGCGGCACCAGGCGGAACAGCCCGCTGCGGGTCAGATCGGCGCCCACCACTTCGGTGACCCTGGAGGGCAGCACGCCTTCGCGCGCGAACGGCACCACCGCGATGGGGATCTGGTTCGCCCCGCCGCCGATGATCTCGATGGTGAGGGAGGCCTGGGCCGCAGGCGCCAGCGCCAGCAGGGGAACCGCGAGGGAGAGCCGCACCAGGCGGCGCAGGAAAGGGATCATGCTCATCAATTTGTAAAGTATAACAAAGTGGTCGGGTTCATTACTCGACGGGACGGAACTTGAGCGTCAGGTTCCGGAACTCGCCGAACATGGCGGGGTCCGCCGGCAGCGGCAGCGGCTCGGATTTCCTGATGGCGCGCTCCACGGCCGCGTCGTAGGCCGGCACGCCGCTCGACTTGCGCAAGCGCACCGACAGCACGCCGCCGTCCGGCAGCAGCACCACGTCGAACTGGGCCTCCGGGTTGCCGGAAACGTCCGGCGGCATCACGACGTTGCGTTTGATTTTCTCCCGGATGCGGAAAATCGTCTCGTTCCTGAGGTTGGCGAGCGCGGACAGCCGCGCCTGCTCCGCCCGCGCCAGCGCTTCCTGCTGCGCCCGCTGGGCCGCCAGCATCTGTTGCTCGCGCTGGATCGACGCCTGGATCTGGCGCTGGCGCTCGGCTTCCTCCGCCTTGCGCTTGCGTTCGGCCTCCTCCTTCCT
>JBMOQX010000062.1:0-37831 GCA_049322755.1 Pseudomonadota bacterium
CGCGTGGTTGCAATGGAAGCGTCGGCTGCTGATCCGTTGGGAGTACTACGCCACGAACTTCCTGGGCTTCGTGCAGCTCGGATGCATCACGATGTTGCTCAGGCAATTTTGAGATAGGTTCTAATCAACTCCTGCCAGTTGACGATGCCTTCGAGGGCCTCTTAAATGGCTGTCATAATTCCCGAGTCTTCGGAGAAGTCCTGTAACAGAGCAGCGCCTCTTTTGAGAAACAACCGGGGATTCTGGAGGTACCATCGGTCCTTGGCCTAGTGGGCTCGGCGGTTTCGTGGTTCTTTCCGATGTACACGAAGGTCTGGAGATACGCGAACCGAAACTCCCGACTATAGTAGCCCAGCAAGAAGTAGCACCGGCCCTTTTGGAAGCCCTCGTCACTCGCCATATTGTTTAGCGGGAGCGTGAACCTTGCGTTACTGGCTGATGAAATCCGAGCCGGACGTGTTCGGCATCCATCACCTGGAGCAGGCGCCGGGGCGGCGCACGCCGTGGGAGGGCGTGCGCAACTACCAGGCGCGCAACTTCATGCGCGACGACATGCGCCTCGGCGACCGGGCGTTCTTCTATCACTCCAGCTGTCCCGATCCGGGCATCGCCGGCATCGTGGAAGTGGTGAAGGCCGCCTACCCGGACGCCACCCAGTTCGACCCCGCCAGCGAGTACTACGACCCCAAGGCCACACCGGACAACCCCCGGTGGGTGCATGTCGACGTGAAGCTGGTGCAGAAGACGCCGCTGCTGCCGCTGGCCGAGCTGCGCCGGCACGCGGAGCTGAAGGACCTGCAGATTCTGCGCCGCGGCAACCGCCTGTCCATCACGCCGGTCACCGCGGCGCAGTGGAAGTTCATCACCACGCGGCTGCTTCGCGGCCGGGAGTTAATGGGGAATGGGTAATGAGCGATGAGCGATGGGTGACGAGCGATCGGTAACGGGTGATGGGGAACGGGTAATGCGTGAGGCAAGGGCGGACACCCGCTCTCGCTGACGGGTTACCCATCACCGCTTGCCCATTGCCCATCGCCCATTACGCATTCCCCATCACCCATCGCCATGGAGATCGTCCTCCACCATGCGTGGTCGTCGATGCCCGCCCAGAGCGTGCGCCTGGCGCTGGCGTTCAAGGGCGTCGCCCACCGTGCCGAACCCATCGGCGCGGACGGCGACGCGCTGTTCTTCGACCTCGGCATCGCGGTGTCGCCGCTGGTGCTGCGGGTGGACGGCGGCGTCCACACCGACGCCGAGGAGATCCTGGTCAATCTCGACCGCTGGACCGGCGGCCGGCCGGTGTTCGACGGGCGCGTTCCGCTGGAGACCTGGAACGTGCTGCAGGCGTGGCGCGCCCGCAATGCCGCGCTGCTGGCGCGGCTGACGGCGCCGGTGCTGCCCGCCTTCGTCGACATCGGCGGCGAAGAGGGCAGCCTTGCCGCGTACAAAGCCGAGGTGCAGAGGCGTTACGGTGCGTCGGTCGAGGCGCTGTCCAACGACCGCTACGAGGCCTACCGCCAGCTGGAGCGCACCGGCGACCTCAAGGGGCTGGCGCGGCGCCTCGCCAGGGAACGCTACTTTGTCGCCGCGGAGCCCACCGCCGCGGACTGCGTCCTGGCGTGCGACCTGTTTCCGCTACAATTGCTGGACGGGGTCACGCTGCCCATCGACCTGATGTACTACATCCAGCGCGTCGAGACGGCCTGCCGCGCGAGCCCGCGCGAAGGATTGCTCATCGCCGCCTGAGATCACCGCCATGACGTTCGCCGAACTGCTCGACTACCTCGACGCCCACACGCCCTACCGGCTGCTGGATGGCACGCCGGAGGAGACGCTGGCCAAGGCCCGTTCCGGGGCGCACCGCGATCCGGTGGCGGGGGCCATCCTGACCGCGCTGTTCGACCGCAGCGGCGCCACCGGCGCGAGCGCGCCGGTCGAGCGCGCGCAGGCCGTGGCCGCGCTGGGTCCGATCCGGCTCGAGTACATGAGGGACGACGCGCCGGTGGAAGGCTTCCGCATGGTGGAGAAAATCGTCCACGCCATCGACGGCGCGTTCAACGACGAGGCGCTGCGGCTGAAAGGGCACTCCTAGTGCCCGCCGCGGCGGCCGCCAGGCAGACGCCGGCAAGAGCGAACCGCTAAGGACGCGAAGGACGCCAAGGAAATCAGGGTCCCCATGGTGGGCACTTCCTTCGCGTCCTTTGCGCCCTTGGCGGTTCACGCTTTGCAGTTATTGTCGGTGAGAGACTCCTGAATGGAATGGCTGCTCGCCTACGTTGCGGTGGGCGCGTTTGTCGGCTTCTTCGCCGGGCTGCTGGGCATCGGCGGCGGCATGACGATGGTGCCGTTCCTGGTGTTCTTCTTCACCTCCCAGGGCTTCCCGGTCGAGCACGTCGTGCACCTGGCGCTCGGCACCGCGATGGCCAGCATCCTGTTCACGGCCGCTTCCAGCGTGCGCGCGCATCACCGGCGCAAGTCGGTGGACTGGAAGGTGGCCAGGGCCATGGCACCGGGCGTGCTGCTGGGAACCTTCGGCGGCGCGCTGATCGCGAGTGCCCTGTCGACGCGCGCGCTGACCCTGTTCTTCGCAGTGTTCGTTTACATCGCGGCCACCCAGCTGTTCATCGGCCTCAACCCGAAAGCCTCCCGCCGCCTGCCGGGGCCGGGTGTCCTGGCGGGCGTGGGCGCCGGCATCGGCGCGATTTCCAGCTGGGTCGCCGCGGGTGGCGCGGTGATGACGATCCCGTTTCTGCTGTTTTGCAACGTTCCCCTGCTCATGGCCATCGGCACCTCGTCCGCGCTGGGGTTTCCCATCGCCGCCGCCGGGACGCTGGGCTACGTCATCACCGGTTACTTCGAATCCGGCCTGCCGGCCGGCAGCGTGGGGTTCGTCCACCTGCCGGCGCTGGCGGGGGTGGTGGTGGCCAGCGTGCTGACCGCGCCGCTGGGCGCCAGCGCCGCCCATCGCATGCCGGTGAAGCTGCTGCGGCGGGTCTTCGCGGTATTCCTCTACATTCTGGCGACGAAGATGCTGACCGGCCTGTGGGGGTGATGGGTGATGGGTGATGGGTGATGGGTGATGGGTGATGGGTGATGGGTGATGGGTGATGGGCAGAGTCTAGTCGGCGCCTCCTTACTCATAACGCGTACCTCAATACCCCTGCCCAACCACCCATTCCCCCATTGCTCATAGCTCATTGCCCGCCTCGGGCGCAGGCTGCCCCGCTCATCAGGACGTTGGCGAGTACCGCTCCCGCAGGACGTTCTTCTGGATTTTGCCCATGGTGTTGCGGGGGCGCCCGCGGACACGGAATCCGCAGCGCGGTCGAGAGCGGGAGCGGGCGCAGGCTGCCCCGCCTAGGACATTGGCGAATACCGCTCTCGCAGGACGTTCTTCTGGACTTTGCCCATGGTGTTGCGGGGCAGCTGCTCGACGAAATACACGCGCTTGGGAATCTTGAAACCCGCCAGTTGGCCCTTCAGCTGCCGGATGACGCTCTCCTCGGTGAGGCCCGCGCCGCCGGCGTCGCGCACGACGACCGCGGTCACCGCCTCGCCAAAATCCGGGTGCGGGACGCCGATCACGGCCGACTCCTGCACGCCGGGAATTTCATCGATCAGCAGCTCGATCTCCTTGGGATAGACGTTGTAGCCGCCGCTGATCACCAGGTCCTTGGCGCGGCCGACGATGTTGATGTAGCCGTCCGGTCCCACCATGCCGACGTCGCCGGTGCGGAACCAGCCGTCGGCGGTGAACTCCTCCGCGGTCTTCTCCGGCATGCGCCAGTAGCCAAGGAACACGTTGGGGCCCTTGATCTGGATCGATCCCGTTTCGCCGGCCGGCAGCGGCCGGTCGTCGTCGCCGGCGATGCGCAGGCTCACGCCCGGCAGGGGGAAGCCCACCGTGCCGGCGCGGCGCTCGCCGTCGTAGGGGTTGGAGGTGATCATGCCGGCCTCGGACATGCCGTAGCGCTCCAGGATCGCGTGTCCGGTGCGCGCGGACCACGCGCGGTGGGTCTCCGCCAGCAGCGGCGCCGAGCCGGCGACGAACAGGCGCATGCGCCGACAGAGGTCGCGGGTCAGGTCCGGCTCCTGCAGCAGCCGCGTGTAGAACGTCGGCACGCCCATCAGCACGGTAGCGCGCGGGATGTCCGCCAGCACGGCCTTGGCGTCGAAGCGGCGGTGGAACAGCAGCCTTGCCCCGGCGCCCAGCACCGTGTGCAGCGCGACGAACAGGCCGTGCACGTGAAACATCGGCAGCGCGTGGATCAGGACATCGCCGGCGCTGAACCGCCAGTAGTCCCGCAGGGTGAGCCCGTTGGAGGACAGGTTGCCGTGGGAGAGCATCGCGCCCTTGGAGCGCCCGGTGGTCCCGGAAGTGTAGATGAGGGCGGCGAGATCGCTCTGCGCGGATTCGGCGATCCCGAAATCGGCTTCCTGGCCGGCCGCCGCGTCCGTCAGCGAGCCTCGTCCCTGCTCGTCCAGCGTCAGCAGGTGCGGCGTGCCCGCCTGCCGCGCCAGCGGCGCAATCCAGCTCTCCGCCTCGGGCCGGCACACCGTCAGCGCGGGCTCCGCGTCGCCGAGGAAATACCCGATCTCGCCCTTCTGGTAGGCGGTGTTGAGCGGCAGGAACACCATGCCGGCGCGCAGCGTGGCGAGATAGAGGAACAGCCCCTGCGGCGATTTGTCGATCTGGGCCGCGACGCGGTCGCCCGCCTTCAGGCCCAGCGAGAGCAGGAACCGGGCGAGCCGGGCGGTTTCGCGGTCGAGGTCGCCGTAGGTGTAGCGCTCGCCGGTGTCGCTCTCCAGGAGCGGCGCCCCGGCGGACGCAGGGAAACAGCGCTTGAGTATGCCGTAGAGGTTGGCGTTCATGATTCGAGGTCCGCGCTTCAGTCGAAGATGTCGGCGGCGCAGCGGGCGAACTCGTCCGCGCTCAGCACGCGCTCGACGACGCCGGCGCCCGTCAGCGCCGCCGGCGGCACCGTCTCCTCCTCGACGTCGCCCAGCACCACCGCCACCGCCGCCGGCGGCAGCTCGCGGATGAACGCGTCGGTGAGCGCCCACGCGCGCCGCGCCGGGCTGGCCAGGCCGGGAACGATGCCGCCGGCAGCGGCGCCCGTCACCAGCAGCGCCAGCGGCCGCCGGCCGCCCACCGCGTGCAGCACCTCGGCCAGGTGCACGATGTAGGCCGAGAGGATGACGCTCTCGTCGAAACGCCGGGTGGCATGCCCGGGCGCGTCCAGCAGCACGAGCACCGCGCGCGGATCGGCCTGCTCCAGCCGCAGGACCGCCTCGGCCAGCTCCCAGCACGCCCGCGCGCCGGCCTGGCGGCCTTCGACGAGACCGGCGAGGCTGAACATCGCGCCGCCCGAACGCGCCGCGCCCCAGAGCACGCCGCCGTTCAGGTTCGCCGTGTATCCCTCCGGCAGGAGAACATCCAGCTGTCGCGCCAAGGGCTCAGGCAGGTCCAGGTTCGGCAGCGGCGGCGACGGCGGCGCCCCGGCGGCGGCGAGCCGCGCCCCCAGCAACGCGTGGCGCGCCGCCAGATCCGGCGCCGGGCGCTGCGGCAGGGCGCCGATCCACTCCACGGCCGCGGCACGGAACGCGCCGCCGTCGTCAGCCACCAGCCGCTCGGTGCCGCCGTGCCGCGTGCGGGCAACCCCGCCCATCAGCGCGCGCACCGCGCTCTTGTCCTCGGCGTTCAGCTCGACGGCACCGCCCAAGACCTCGATGATGGCCGGGCCGGACATGGCGAGCAGCGTCGCATCCGAGTAGACGCGCGCCTCGGCCAGGAACGAGACCATGCTGCCGCCGCCGAACGCGTTGCGCGCCAGCAGCGCCAGCATCGGCGCGCCCCGCGCCTTTGCGTCGAGCCCGGCGCGGAACATGGCGCGGAACGCACCCAGGGCCTCGATGCCCTCGGTGAGCCGGGCGCCCGCCGAGTCGACGCACAGCACCACCGGAATCGCGGCGTCCGCGGCCTGTCTGAACGCGCCGGCGAGGCACTCCGACTCGACGCGCCCGATGGAGCCGCCCCGGCGGGAGCGGTCGAACGCCACCGCCACCACGGGCTTGCCGGCGAGGCGCGCTTCGCCGGCCATCACCGCGCCGCCATCGTCGCGGGGCGCGAAGCTGCCCGGGTCGAACACGCAGGCGACGCGCTCGTCGCGGGTCATCGCAGAAAAGGTCATCGGGGTTTCGTTATGGGGGTCATGGGCAGGCGGCTCGCCCGGCCTGATGTTCCCATCCTATGGCGCGGTGGTCGACGCCCGAACGGCGTTTTACCACAGAAACACCAAGGCACCGAGCAACCTTTCTCACCGCGGAGCGCAAAGAAAAACCGCCGTCCGTCCTCGTGTCGCGATTTTCCTTTGCGTCCTTCGCGCCCTTTGCGTTTCAATGCTCATGCGCCTTTCTCGGCGTCCTCTGCGTTGGACGCGTTCCTGGCCGTCGCGATGCGGGTACGTGGATCTGTCGCAGTTTCCCGCCGGGGACCGCTCAGAGCTTGATCTTGGGATCGAGCCAGTCGCGCAGGGAGTCGCCGAAGAGGTTGAACGCGAACACGGCGAGGCTGATGGCCAAGCCCGGGAAGATGATCATCCAGGGCGCCTCCTGGTAGAAGTCCGCCGCGGAACCCGAGAGCATCAGGCCCCAGGCCGGCGTCGGCTCGGTCACGCCGAGGCCGAGGAACGACAGCGACGCCTCCAGCAGGATCGCCTGGCCGACGAACGCGGTGAGCATGATCAGGAACGGCGCCACCACGTTGGGCACGATGTGGCGGAAGATGATGCGGGTGTGGGAAAAGCCCGCCGCCCGCGCCGCGTCGATGTACGGCAGCTCGCGGATCGCCAGCGCCGACGAGCGCACCACCCGCGCCACCTTGGGCACCATCGGCAGGCCGATGGCGAAGATCAGGTTGAAGTCGATGCCGAAGACGATGTTCTGGCCCAGGATGGCCACCACCGCCAGCGCCAGCACGATGATGGGGAAGGACAGCAGCACGTCCATGAAGCGCTGGATCACCATGTCGATGCGGCCGCCGAAATAGGCCGACGCGACGCCGATGATGGCCCCGGCCGTGGAGCCCCAGAACGACGCCAGGAAGCCCACCGACAGCGCGGTCTGGGAGCCGTAGATGATGCGCGAGAGCACGTCGCGGCCGAAATTGTCGGTGCCGAGCGGATGCGCGAGCGAGGGCGCCAGCAGCAGGGCCTCGTAATCGACCGCCAGCGGATCGTACGGGGCCACCAGCCCGGCAAACCCGGCGGCGAACATCATCACCAGGATGACCAGCAGGCCAAACGCGCCCATCGGCTGATGCACGATGAACGCCAGCACCGGGTGGTGCTGCTTGGGCACGCGGTAGGCGATCACGGGGACGGCGGATTCGGACATGGCCGGGCTCAGCGGTAGCGGATGCGCGGATCGAGCACCGCATAGAGCAGGTCGATCACGAAGTTGACGAAGATGAAGAAGAACGACACCAGCAGCACCAGCCCCTGCACCAGCGTGTAGTCACCGCGGCCCACGGCCTCGACGAAGAGCTTGCCGATGCCGTTCAGGTTGAACACCTGCTCGGTGACCACCAGGCCGCCGATCAGGAAGGCGAACTCGAGACCGATGACGGTCACCACCGGCAGCATCGCGTTGCGCATGGCATGGCGCATCACCACCAGCCGCTCGCGCACGCCCTTGGCACGCGCGGTGCGGATGTAGTCCTCCTGCAGCACCTCCAGGATGGTGGAGCGCATCATCCGCGTCGCCACCGCCGAGTAGCGGTAGCCCACCGCCAGCGCCGGCCAGATGAGCTGCGACAGATTGGTCAGCGGGTCTTCCAGGAACGGCGTGAAGGTGAGCGGCGGGTGCCAGTGGAAGTAGGACAGCAGCAGCAGGATGATGACCATCCCGAGCCAGAACGAGGGCACCGCCAGGCCGGCGATCGAGAACACCCGGATCACGTGGTCGATCCAGGTGTCCTTGAACAGCGCCGAGAGCGTGCCCAGGGGAATGGCGATCAGCACCGCCAGGATGGTGGCCATGACCGCCACCTGCAGCGACAGCTCGAGGCGGATGCCGATCTCGTACGTAATGGGCTGCCCGGTCCACATCGAGTAGCCCAGGTTGCCCTGCAGCACGCCGCCGATCCACTTGAGGAACTGGACGAAGATCGGCTGGTCCAGGCCGAGCCGCGCCCGTTCGGCGGCGAGCACTTCCGGCGGCACGCTGCCGCCCTCGCCGCGCAGCATCACGTCCACGATGTCCCCCGGCATCAGCCGCAGCATCAGGAACACCAGGATCGCGACGCCCAGCAGCGTCGGAATCATCAGCAGGATGCGGTTCAGCGTGTAGCGCAGCACGGTTCAGCCATCGACGGTGGGGATTTGCGAGCCGGGAAAAGCGCGACGGGGGCCGGGCCGCACCCCCGCCGCACCCGCGTCACTCGTTCAGCCAGACGTCGTCGAGGTCCTGATTGAGGTAGTGCGACGGCGTGATCTCCCAGCCCATCAGCTTCTTGTTGGTGACGATGATGCGGTGCCACCAGATGGTGGGGATGATGTACGCCTTCTCCAGCACGTACTGCTCCAGCTCGCGCAGGGTCTTGTAGCGCTCCTTCTTGTCCAGTTCCCCGGCCTGCTTGTCGTAGAGGTAGTTGACCTTCTGGTCGACGTAGCCCGAGTAGTTGATGCTGGACCGGTCGGCCGAGAGGTACTTGATCAGCTGCAGGTTGGGCTCGTCCATGAAGTCGCAGTTGAAGTCCAGCGCGGCGTCATAGTCCCCGCCCTGCTGCTTGGCCAGGTACTGCTTGGTCTCGATCTGTTCGTGCTCCACCTGCAGCCCCACCTGGCGCCACTGGTCGATGAGGAACACGCCGACCGGCGTGTAGGGCATCGCCACGTTGCGGTTGGTGAGCTTGAACTTGACGCCCTCCGCGCCGGCCTCCTTGAGCAGTTTCTTGGCCTCGGCGCGGGACTTGTTGAGGTCCTTCCAGAACCCCGGATACGACGCGAGTTCCTTCTCGCTCGCCGCCAACTCGTAGCCCGGCCGCAGCAGGCCGCCCACGTGGCGCACCAGCGCCACCCGCGACAGCGCCTCGGCGCCGCCCCAGCGGTCCACCGCCAGCGACAGGGCGCGGCGCACGCGCTCGTCGTCGAAAGGCTTCTTGGTGGTGTTGAAGCTCACCACCAGGGCGCAGACCCACGGCGATTCCTCCACCCGGGCCTGGTCGCCGAGCGCCTTCACCAGCCGGTCGCGGTCCGCCGGCGAGTGGCCGCGGAACTCGGCGTAGACCTCGCCGGCCGCGAGCGCGTTCACCATCGGCGCACCCTTGATGAAGATGGCGCGGTAGCCGTCCAGGTAGGGCTGGCCCCTGCGGAAGTACTCGTCGTTGCGCTTGCCCACCCAGTGAGAGCCCGCCACGTGCTCGACGAACTTGAAGGGACCCGTCCCCAGGATGTTGCGCTCGGGGAACTTGGGATCCTGCTTCAGCTTCGCCGCGCTGTAGACGCAGTCCCAGGGGCTCGCGAAGTTGGACAGCATCGAGGCATTGCGCTTCTTGAGCTTGAACACCACCGTATGGGCGTCCGGCGTCTCGATCGAGCCGATGTCGTCGTACGCCGCCTTGCGCAGCGAGCGCACACCCGCGGGGGGGTTGGCGATGCGCTCGTAGGTGGCCTTCACGTCGGCCGAGGTGAACGCCGAGCCGTCGTGGAACTTGACGCCCTTCCTCAGCTTGAAGGTATAGGTGAGCCCGTCGGCGGCGACGCTCCAGGACTCCGCCAGGTCGCCTTCCACCTTCGGGTAGTTCTTGGGATCGAAGCGCAGCAGCGTGTTGTAGTGAGGTCGCACCGGATGGATGAAGGCGAACGACGAGTTCGCATGGCAGTCGTAGTTGGGCGGCTCGGCACTGACCGCGAACTTGAGTTCGCCGCCGCGCTTGGGCGCCTGGGCCAGCGCCTGGCCGGCGCCCATCGCCATCGCCAGAGCGCCTACGAGAAGCAGGGTGGGTCTTTTCATGCTCGTTTCCTCCTACAAGGTGAGTCGAAGTTTCCTGGGTCGTTCTTCTGGGCCGCTGGTCCCGGGGGAGCGCGTCCTTCTTGCCGTTATAGCTTGATGCACGCCGCGTACTGCCCGGCCTTGACCTCCCGCAGGGGCGGCACGGTTTGGCGGCACTCCTCGTCCGCCAGCGGGCAGCGGGTGTGGAACACGCAGCCGCCGGGGGGCTTGAGCGGGCTCGGCACCTCGCCGCCCAGGGGCCGGCTGGTGCGGCGCCGCTCCAGCACCGGATCGGGAATCGGCACCGCTTCCAGCAGCGCCTTGGTGTAGGGGTGCTGGGGATCGGCGTAGAGCGCGTCGCGCCCGGCGATTTCCATCACCTTGCCCAGGTACATGACCACCACCCGGTCCGAGATGTGCCGCACCACGGCGAGATCGTGGGCGATGAACAGGAAAGTGAGCCGGTACTTTTCCTGCAGGTCCTCCAGCAGGTTGATGATCTGGGCCTGGATGGAGACATCCAGTGCCGACACCGGCTCGTCGCAGACGATGAACTTCGGCTCCAGCGCCAGCGCCCGGGCGATGCCCACCCGCTGGCGCTGCCCGCCGGAGAGCTGGTGCGGATAGCGATCGGCCATGTACGGAAACAGTCCCACCTGCGTCAGCAGCTCTTCCACGCGGACCCGCGCCGCCTTCTTGCTGGGCTGCAGCCGGTAGACGCGCATGGGCTCGGCAATGATCTCGCCGATGGTCATGCGCGGATTCAGCGACGAATACGGATCCTGGAACACGATCTGGGCGCTGCGCCGGTAGCCCTTGAGCTCGGCGCCCTTGGCGGTGAGCACGTTGAGCTCGCCAAAGCGCACCTCGCCGGCGGTGGCCTCCTCCAGGCGCATCAGCGTGCGCCCGACGGTGGTCTTGCCGCAGCCGGACTCGCCCACCAGTCCCAGCGTCTCGCCCGGATAGACGCTGAAGGACACGTCGTCGACCGCTTTCACCACGGCGGCCCGGGCGCCGATGGCCTTGATCCCGGCCGCGACGCGGAAATGCGTTTTCAATCCGGACACGTTGAGCAGGGGCACCGAGCGGTCGATCGACTTGACCAGGGGCAGGTCGGCGGAGGTGTCCGCCAGACCCAGCGCCCGCGCGCCTTTGGACAGCAGCTCGTCGGCGCGCAGGCAGGCGGCCCGATGGCCGGGCCCCACATCCCGTTCCGGCGGCGGGGCCTGCTCGCAAGCCGCCACCTTGGCGGCGCAGCGCGGGGCGAAGCGGCAGCCGTGGGGCGGGTGCATCAGGTTCGGCGGCATGCCCTCGATGGTCTCGAGCTTCTTGCCGCGCGGCTTGTCCAGGCGCGGCACCGAGCGCAGCAGCCCGGCGGTGTACGGATGCGATGGCCGCGCGAAGATGTCCTCCGCGCTGCCCTGCTCCGCCATCTTCGCGGCGTACATCACGTTCACGCGATCGGCGTAGCGGGCCACGATCCCCAGGTTGTGGGTGATCACCACCATCGAAATGCCGAGATCGCGGGAGAGCTCCTTCATCAGCTCCAGGATCTGCGCCTGGATGGTGACGTCGAGCGCGGTGGTGGGCTCGTCGGCGATGATGAGCTTGGGATTGCACGCCAGCCCGATGGCGATCATGGCGCGCTGGCGCATGCCGCCGGAGAACTGGTGCGGGTACTGGTCGAGGCGCCGCGCCGGATCCGGGATGCCCACCATCTTGAGCAGCTCCAGGGCGCGCGTGCGCGCCTGCTCCTCGCTCATGTTCAGATGGATCAGCAGCGGCTCCATGATCTGGAAGCCGATGGTGAGCACCGGGTTGAGCGAGGTCATCGGCTCCTGGAAGATCATCGCGATGTCGCGCCCGCGCAGGGCGCGCATCTCGTCTTCCGACAGGCGCAGCAGGTCGCGCCCCTCGAACAGGATGCGCCCGCCGACGATGTGGCCGGTGGGCTTGGCCAGCAGCCGCATCACCGAGAGCGCCGAGACCGACTTGCCGCAGCCCGACTCGCCCACCAGCGCCACGACTTCGCCCTGCCGCACCTGATAGGAGATGCCCTCCACCGCCCGCACCACGCCGCGCGAGGTGACGAAGTGCACGTGCAGGTTCTGAACGTCGAGCAGCACGTCGCCCACATGGGAGTACAGGCGGCGTGTCGTCGATTCGTTCGACAAGGTCGTGGCGTCCATGCGGTCTACGCGATCAGACCCGGATGCGGCGGAGACGGGGCATGACGGATGTTTCCTCCAATGCGGCGCGCGGTCGGTCGCCGCGCGCTCATGGCTTGTCTTGTGACGGACCCGGTCCGGGGAAGGTCGGGGCAATTGTGTTGGATGACCCGGACCCCGTCAATGCGCAGGGTCAAGCGGCGCGAATGATTCAATCATCTCCGCAGATCACCGCGCCGTCACGGTGCAGCGCGTCAATTTCGCCGTCCGCGAACCCGTGCTCGCGCAGGACCTCGCGGGTGTGCTGACCGTACAGCGGCGCCGGCCGCGCCACTTTTCCCGGTGTCGCGGAGAACTTGATGGGCAGTCCGATGGCGCGGGTGCGGCCGGCGCGCGGGTGCTCCAGCTCCACCACCATGTCGCGCGCCCGGGTCTGCGGATCCTTCACCATGTCGGCGATCGTGTTCACCGGGCCGGCGGGAACGCCCGCCGCGTCCAGCGCCTCCACCCATTCGCGGGTGCTGCGCTTGCGGAACAGCCCCCCCAGCAATTCGGCCAGCGCCTCGCGGTTGCGCATGCGCTCCGCGTTGGTGCGGAACCGCGGATCCGCCAGCAGCTCCTCGCCGCCCACCAGCCGCGCGATGCGCTCCCAGTTGGACTGGTTGGCCCCGCCGACGTTGATCCAGCCGTCGCGGGTCGGGAACGCCTGGTACGGGGCCGTCAGCAGATGGGCCGAACCCGTGGGCGCCGGGGAGGCGCCGGTGGCGAAATAGATCGCCGCGTGCCAGTAGGTCTGCTGGATGCCCGCCTCCATGAGCGAAGTGTCCACCAGCTGGCCCTCGCCGGTCCTGAGCCGGTGCACGTACGCCGCGACGATGCCCAGCGCCGCCAGGATGCCGGCGTTGATGTCGGCGATGGGGCTGCCGGTCTTGATGGGCTCCTCGCCCGGCCGGCCGGTGATGCTCATGAGCCCCGACACGCCCTGGGCGATGAGGTCGAAGCCGCCCTTGTCGGCGTAGGGCCCGGTGCGGCCGTAGCCGGAGATGGAGCAGTAGATCAGCGCCGGGTTCAGCGCCTTCAGCGTCTCGTAACCGAGGCCCAGCTTCTCCATGGTCCCCTTGCGGTAGTTCTCGGTGAGCACGTCGGCGCTCGCCGCCAGCCGCTTCACCACTTCCAGGCCGCCGGGCGTCTTGAGATTGACGGCGATGGAGCGCTTGTTGCGGTTCATCACCATGAACGGGGCGGCCTCGCCGTTGACCTGCGGCTCGCTGTAGCTGCGGGTGTCGTCGCCGCCGGGGATCTTCTCCACCTTGATGACGTCGGCGCCCATGTCGGCCAGCAGCATGCCGCTGGTGGGCCCGGCCATGATCTGCGCCAGCTCCAGCACTTTGAGTCCCGCCAGGGGACCGTAGGGTTTGTCAGCCATGATCGCAGCAATGGGTTATGGGCGATGGGGAATGGGCGAGTCCGATTGTCGCCCATTTCCGATCGCTCATCACCCGCCCCCGCTCCCTGCTCGCTGCGCGGCGCTCATCCCTCGCTTCCCATCGCCCATCACCGTCCCTTGAACTCCGGTTTCTGCTTTTTCAGGAACGCCTGGTAGCCGATGCGGAAGTCCTCGGTGTCGTAGCAGCGGAAACCCTCGTCCCGTTCCGCCTCGGTCAACGCCCCGCCCTGCTCGAGGCGGCGCAGGAACTGCTTGTGCCAGCGCGCCACCAGCGGGGCGCCGTCGGCGATGCGGCGGGCGGTGGCGTAGGCCTCGGCCTCCACCTGGTCGTCGGCCACGACGCGGTGCACCAGCCGCTTCTGCTTCGCCTCGAGGGCGCCGAACACCCGCCCCTCCAGGAGGATCTCGAGCGCCGTGGCGCGGCCGGCCAGCCTGAGCAGTGCGCCGATCTCGGCATGCGCCATCACCAGGCCCAGCTTGTTGATGGGCACGCCGAAACGGCTGGATTCGCCGCAGATGCGGATGTCCGCGAGCCCGGCGATCTCGAGCCCGCCGCCGACGCAGATGCCGTGGATCATCGCCACCGTCGGCACCGGGCACTCGCCGATCGACGACAGCGCCGCGTGCAGCACCTGCCCATAGGCCTTGCCCTGCTCGAAGTTGGAGCGCTCGGTTTCGAACTCGCCGATGTCGTTGCCGGGGGAGAACGCCTTGTGGCCGGCACCGCGCAGCACGATGCAGCGCACGCCAGGGTCCGCGCCGAGTTCGCCCATCACCTCGCCGAGCCGCTGCCACATGCCCTTGGTCATGGCGTTGAGCTTCTCCGGGCGGTTCAGCACGACGGTGGCGACGTCGGCGTCGCGCAGCGTGAGGATGTGGTCGTTCATCTCCAGCCCTCTTTCAGCGGTAGAACAGTTCCACCAGCGCCAGCGGGATCGCCGGCACGTAGGTCACCAGCAGCAGAACGAACACCAGCACGCCGATGAACGGAATGTTGGCCCGGGTGACGTCCCAGATGTTCTCCCTGGCGATGGAGCAGGCGGTCATCAGCACGCTGGCCACCGGCGGGGTCTGCTGGCCGATGGCGAGGTTGAGCGTCACCACCAGGCCGAAATGCACGGGGTCGATGCCCACGGCGTTCACCACCGGCATGACGATGGGCACCACCAGAATGATGGCCGCGGCCGAGTGCAGGAACAGGCCGATCACCAGGAAGAAGATGTTGAGCAGCAGCAGCACGAAGAACTTGTTGGTGGTGAGCTGGGAAATCCACTGCGCCAGTTTCTGCGGCACCTGCGCCTCGGTCAGATAGACGCCGAGCAGCGCCGACGAGGCCACCAGAAGCATCACCACCGCGGTCTGCACGCCGCCATCGACGATGGTGCGGGTGAGCTCCTTCCAGTCGAGCTCGCGGTAGCCGATGGCGACGGCGATGGCGGCCACGACCGCGAGGCCCGCCCCCTCGGTCGCGGTGACGATGCCGCCGAAGATGCCGCCGAGGATGATCAGGGGCAGCAGGAAGGCGAGCGCGGCGTCCTTGAACGTCTGCCACAGCCGGCCGAGCTGGAACGCCTCCTCCACCGGCCAGTGGTACTTGCGCGCGTAGTAATAGCACAGCGCCATCATCATCAATCCCCCGAGCACCCCGGGGATGATGCCGGCGACGAAAAGCTGCACCACCGAACTGCCGGACATCACCGCGTACAGGATCATCGGGATCGACGGCGGGATGATGATGGCGAGCGACGCCGACGACGAGGTGATGGCGGCGGTGAAGGGACCGGGATAGCCCTTGCGCTTCATGGCCGGCATCAGCACCGAGCCCAGCGCCGCCACGTCGGCCACCGCGGAGCCCGAAATCTCGGCAAAGAACAGCGAAGTGCCGACGTTCACCATGGCCAGCCCGCCGCGGACGAAGCCCAGCAGCGCCGAGGCGAAAGCGATCAGGCGGCGCGAGATTCCGCTGGTGTTCATGATCGCGCCCGCCAGGATGAAGAGCGGAATGGCGATCAGCGGGAAGTTGGTGGCGCCGTTGTACATCACGATCGCCAGGTTGGGCAGCTGCTCCACGCCCTGGGACAGCACGATCGCCACCGTGGCGACGATGCCCAGCGCCACCGCGATGGGCACGTTGATGAGCACCAGCGCGAGGACGCAGATCACCAGCAGCAGGATCGCCATTACGGATTCACCTCGCTGCGACCGCTCCGGGCCGCCGAACCGTCGCTTTCGAGGGCTTCCCTGAGAACGTCGGGGAGCATCAGCAGCTCGGCGATGACGAACAGCGCAGCGCCGATCGGGATCACCGACTGGGTGTACTTGACCGAGATCTCCGGCAGGCTCACCAGGGAGTCGGTGGCCAGCACCTCGAGCACGCTGTAGCCGACCCAGGCGAGCAGGACGAAGAAGCCGATCACGCACGCCTCCGCCACGAGGGTCACCGCGACCCGGGGGCCACGCGGCAATCCGTCCACCAGCCCGGGGAACCCGATGTGGGCCCGCTTGAGCGCCGCCAGGGCGGCCCCGTAATAGGTGATCCACGCCAGCAGGATCGAGGCGATCTCGTCGTACCAGACCAGCGAGGTGCCGAACTTGCGGTAGACCACGCCCAGCGTCACCACCACCGCCAGCGCCACCATCAGGACGATGACGACGAACTCCATCAGGCGCTCGAAGGTCCGGCGCGTCTTCGCCAGTTCCATGCCTTCCTCCTCGGGGCGGAAAAAGAAGGCCGCCCGGAACGGGCGGCCCGGCCAGCGCGGGCTTACTTGCCCAGCGCGATGGCCTTCTCGATCATTTCCTTCGCGCCCTTGACCTCGGCCCCGAACTCGTCATAGACGGGCTTGCTGGCGGCGATGAAGGCGTCCTTGTCGGGCGTGTTGACCTGCATGCCGGCGGCCTTGAGCTTCTCCAGCAGGTCGGTCTCCGCCTTGGCGGCCGTCTCGTAGACGAAGGCCTGGGTTTCCCTGGCCGTGTCTTCCAGGATCTTGCGCACGTCAGCGGGCAGGCTGTCCCACTTCTTCTTGCCCACCGTCACGTAGGCGGGCGTGTAGACGTGCCCGGAAAGCGACAGGTATTTCTGCACTTCCTGGAACTTGGCACTGTAGATCTGGGTGAACGGGTTCTCCTGGCCGTCCATCACCCCCGTCTGCAGCGCGGTGAACACTTCCGAGAACTTCATCGGGCTCGGGTTGGCGCCGTAGGCCTGGAACATCTTCACCCGCCACTTGCCCTCGGGCACGCGCAGCTTGATGCCCTTCAGATCCTCGGGCGTGTTGATCGGCCGCTTGCTGTTGGTGATGTGCCGGTAGCCGTTCTCCCACACGGCGATGATCTTCAGGCCCTTGGCCTCGACCTTGGGCGCCAGCATCGGCCACACCACGTCCTTTTCGATCTTCTTCATGTGGTTGCGGTCCTTCACGAGATAGGGCATCTCGAACAGGCCGAAGGCGTCCACTTCCGAGGACATGACCGTGGAAGGCAGGGCGAAGTCCACGGTCCCGAGCTTGAGCTTTTGCAGCAGTTCCTTGTCCCCACCCAGCTGGCTGGAGCCGAAAACCACCACCTTGGCCTTGTCGCCCAGTCTGGCGTTGGCGCGCTTGGCGAATTCCTCTGCCGAGGCGGCGAACAGCGAGCCCGGCTCGCCCACGTGGCCGAATTTGAGCTCGATCGGCTCGGCCCGCGCCGTGACCGTTACCGCCGCGGCGGCCAGCGCCAGGGATGCGATGATTCGGGATAACTTCATTTGCCATCCTCCTCTAGGTCTTGTGGTGTGATGCCCCGGCGGATCGTGGGCTGCCGGAGCGGGGAATCGAAACGGTTACGCGGCGTTGCGCGCCTGCGATTTCTCGGCGCGTCCGGCGGTCCGGGCGAGGTAATCGAGCGCGGCCTGGACACCGCCCTTGCGGTGGGGCACGCCGGCGAGGCCGAGGCCCATCTCGACGCCGGACAGGGTGCCCGCCAGCATGAGGTCGTTGAAGCTGCCCAGATGGCCGATGCGGAAGACCTTGCCCGCCAGCTTGCCGAGGCCGTTGCCGAGCGACATGTCGAACGCCTCGAGGATCACCCGCCGCAGCTCATCGGCGTTGTGGCCTTCGGGCAGCAGCACCGCCGTCAGCGAACCGCTGTATTCGGCCGGGTTCAAGCATAGCACTTCGAGTCCCCACGCCCCGACCGCGCGCCGCGTCGCCTCGCCGTGGCGGGCGTGGCGCGCGAACACGTTGTCCAGGCCCTCCTCCAGCAGCATGGCGATGGCCTCGCGCAGGCCGTAGAGCAGGTTGGTGGCGGGCGTGTAGGGAAAATAGCCGGTCCTGTTGGCGGCGATCATGTCCTCCCAGCCCCAGAACGACTTGGGCAGCCGCGACTTCTCGGCGGCGGCCAGCGCCTTGTCGGAAACCGCGTTGAACGACAGCCCCGGCGGCAGCATCAGGCCCTTCTGGGAACCGGCGACGGTGACGTCGACGCCCCATTCGTCCATGCGAAAGTCGATGGAGGCGAGGGAGGAAATCGTGTCCACCATCAGCAGCGCCGGGTGCCCGGCGCGGTCGATCGCCTTGCGCACCTCGCCGATGCGGCTGGCCACGCCGGTGGAGGTCTCATTGTGGACCACGCACACCGCCTTCAGCTCGTGGCCCCGGTCGTCTTTCAGGCGGGCCTCGATCGCCGCCGGGTCGGCGCCGTGGCGCCAGTCGGTGGGAATGAACTCGGTCTGCAGGCCGAGCCGGGTCGCCATCGTGTGCCAGAGCGTGGCGAAGTGTCCCGTCTCGCACATCAGCACCTTGTCGCCGGGCGACAGGGTATTCACCAGGGCCGCTTCCCAGGCGCCGGTGCCGGAGGCCGGATAGATGATCACCGGGTTCCGGGTCTTGAAGATCCTGCGGATCTCGGCCAGCACCTCGCGGCCGAGGGCGCCGAACTCGGGGCCCCGGTGGTCGATGGTGGGACGGTCGATGGCCCGCAGCACCCGGTCGGGGACGTTGGTGGGACCGGGAATCTGCAGAAAATGCCGGCCGCTGGCGTAGCTCATAAGGGCTCCTTTCGATGCGCACTCGGGCATGCGACCGAATCCGCGGCCGCGAGCAATCCATTTTGTATACAAAACAGCCGAAACGCAAGAACTTTTAATTCATTGATCTTATGTAATTGTTTCAAACCGTTCTTGCTTCAGTCGCCGCTGGTGAGTATATTGTATGCAGTTTATCCAGGAGTCCTTATGAACGCTCGCCTCTCCCCGGTCACCGGTGATGCCATCGGCCGGCGCCCCCTCCACGACGAGGTCGCCGCCCGCCTGCGCGATCTCATCACCCGCGGCGAACTGTCGCCGGGCGAGCGGCTCAACGAGCGCGTCCTGACCGAGCGCTTCGGCATCTCGCGCACCCCGTTGCGCGAGGCGATCAAGGTGCTGTCGTCCGAAGGGCTGGTGGAACTGCTGCCCAACCGCGGCGCGGCGGTGACGCGCATCACCCGCGCCGACGCCGAGGACATGTTCCAGGTGATGGCGGTGCTGGAGGCGCTGGGGGGGGAACTCGCGTGCCAGCGCGCCGGCGACGACGACATCGCCGAGGTGCGGGCGCTGCATTACCAGATGCGCGCCCACCACGCCCGCGGCGAGCTGGCGGATTACTTCCGGCTCAACCAGCGCATCCACGAGAAGATCATCGAGTGCGCGCGCAACGCGGCGCTGACCGGCGTCTACCGCAGCCTCTCCGGGCGCATCCGCCGCGCACGCTACATGGCCAACCTGTCGCGGGAGCGCTGGGACCACGCGGTGGAGGAGCACGAGCAGATCCTGGCGGCGCTGGCGCAGCGCGACGGCGAGCGGCTCAAGGCCCTGCTCAAGACGCACCTGGAGAACAAGCTGGACGTCATCTGCGCTTCGCTCACCGAGGCCGGCGACCCCGCGCCGGTCCGGGCAGCCGGCTGAGCGGGCGCGGCTGCCGCCGATGAACGCGCCGCGCGTCGCCCTCCGCTCCGCCGTCACGCCCGGCGACCCTGCGCTCGAGGCGCGCCTCAGGCGCGAGCTGGAAGGCGACGTGCTGTTCGACGCCTTCTCGCGCGGGCGCTATTCCACCGACGCGTCGATCTACCAGGTGGAGCCCATCGGCGTCGTGGTGCCGCGCAGCGAGGAGGATGCGCTGCGGGCGCTGCAGATCGCCGCCGACGCCGGCGTCGCCATTCTGCCCCGCGGCGGCGGCAGCTCGCAGTGCGGCCAGACCGTGGGCGAGGCGCTGGTGATCGACAACAGCAAGCACCTCAATCGCCTGCTGGAGTTCGACGCCGAGGCGCGCACCGCGTGGGTGCAGCCGGGCATCGTGCTGGACCACCTCAACGCGCTGCTCAGGCTCCACGGCCTGTGGTTCCCGGTGGACGTTTCCACCGCGGCCCAGGCCACCATCGGCGGCATGACCGGCAACAACAGCTGCGGGGCGCGCTCGCTGCACTACGGCAACATGGTGCACAACACGCTGGCCGCCGAGGCCTGGCTCACCAGCGGCGAGATCCTGCGCTTCGGCCGCGTCGACGGACCCGCGGACGGGCCCCCGCGCTACCGGGAGCTGGTGGAAACGGTGCGCGCGCTGTTTGCCCGGGAACGCGACGAAATCGCCGCGCGCGTGCCGAACGTGCAGCGCCGGGTGGCGGGCTACAACCTGGACATGGCCTCCGCCGGGCCGTTCAACATGGCCCACCTGCTGGTGGGATCCGAGGGAACGCTGGGCTATTTCCGCCGCGTGCAGCTGAAACTCTCGCCGCTGCCGAAGCACAAGGCGCTCGGCATCGTCCACTTCCCCACCTTCTACCAGGCGATGGACCTGACCCGCCACATCGTCGCGCTCAGGCCCGCGGCGGTGGAGCTGGTGGACCGCACCATGATCGGCTTGTCGCGGGAGATCGCCGCGTTCCGCGCCACGGTGGAGAAGACCATCCGCGGCGATCCGGATGCCATCCTGCTGGTGGAATTCGCCGGTGACGACCTCGGCGAGCAGCGCGCCAAGGTGCGGCAGCTGGGCGAGTTGATGGGCGACCTGGGCCTGCCCGGCAGCGTGGTGGCGGTGGAGGACGCGCAACTGCAGAAGGACGTGTGGGAGGTGCGCAAGGCCGGCCTCAACATCATGATGTCGATGAAGGGCGACGGCAAACCCGTATCCTTCATCGAGGACTGCGCGGTGCCGCTGGAGCACCTGGCCGACTATACCGACCGCCTGACGCGGGTATTCGAGAAACACGGCACCCGCGGCACCTGGTACGCCCACGCTTCGGTGGGCTGCCTGCACGTGCGGCCGGTGCTCAATATGCGTTCGGAAGAAGGCGCCAGGAAGATGCGCGCCATCGCCGAAGAGGCGTGCGCGATGGTCAAGGAGTACAAGGGCTCGTACTCCGGCGAGCATGGCGACGGCCTGGTGCGCTCCGAATGGATCGCGCCGGTCTACGGCGAGCGGCTGGCGCGCGCCTTCGGCGAGATCAAGCAGGCGTTCGATCCGCTCGGGCTGATGAATCCCGGCAAGATCGTGGCGCCGCCGAAGATGGACGACCGCCGGCTGTTCCGCTTCAAGCCCGGCTACGAAACGCTGCGGGTGCAGACCGGTCTGGACTGGTCCGAGCACGAGGTGGGACCGGAGAACCGCGGCCGCGGCTTCGCCGCCGCGGTGGAGATGTGCAACAACAACGGCCACTGCCGCAAGTTCGACGCCGGCACCATGTGCCCGTCGTACCGCGCCACCGGCGACGAGCAGCACCTGACGCGCGGCCGCGCCAACTCGCTGCGCCTGGCCCTGTCCGGCCAGCTGGGGCCGGACGCGCTCACGTCGCGCGAGATGTACGACACGCTGGCGCTGTGCGTGTCGTGCAAGGGCTGCAAGCACGAATGCCCCACCGGCGTCGACATGGCGAAGATGAAGGTGGAGTTCCTGTACCAGTACCACCGGCATCACCCGCGCTCGCTCAAGGACAAGCTGGTGGCGCACCTGCCGCGCTACGGGCGCTGGGCCGCGCGCTTCGCGCCGCTGGCCAACCTGCGCGACCGCGTTCCCGGACTGGCGGCGCTGTCGGAAAGGCTCGCGGGGATCTCCGCCCGCCGCACGCTGCCGGTGTGGCGGCGCGACTTCTTCCGCGGCCAGGCCGAGGTGCCGGCCGGCGGCGCCGCCGGCGAGGTGATGCTGCTGGCGGACACCTTCAACACCTATTTCGAGCCCGAGAACCTGCGCGCGGCGGTGAAGGTGCTGGCCGCGGGCGGCTACCGCGTGAGCGTCGCCGCGCCGGAGGACGGCAGCCGGCCGCTGTGCTGCGGCCGCACCTACCTCGCCGCCGGCATGGTGGACGAGGCGCGCGCCGAGGCCGCGCGCACGCTCGCCGCGCTCAACCCCTTCGTCGCGCGCGGCGTCCCGGTGGTGGGGCTGGAACCCTCCTGCCTGCTGGGGCTGCGCGACGAGTTCCGCTCGCTGCTTCCCGGCGCCGACAGCGAGCGGCTCGCCGGCGCGGCGCTCATGTTCGAGGAGTTCCTGGTGCGCGAGAGCGAAGCCGGACGGCTGAAGCTCCCGCTGCGCGCGGCGAAACACGCGAAGGCACTGATCCACGGCCACTGCCACCAGAAGGCCTTCGGCGTGATGCCGGCGGTGACTGCCGCGCTCAATCTCGTGCCCGGGCTCGAGGTGGAGACGGTGCAGTCCAGCTGCTGCGGCATGGCCGGCGCGTTCGGCTTCGACGCCCGTCACATCGAGGTGTCGCTGAAAATGGCCGAGGCGGCGCTGTTGCCCGCCGTGCGCAAGGCCTCAGCCGATACCGTGGTGGTGGCCGACGGCAGCAGCTGCCGGCACCAGATCCACGACGGCGCCGGTCGCGCGGCGATGCACGTCGCCCGCGTGCTCGCCGACGCGCTCTGATCCGGTCCCCACGCCGTCCGTCAGGCGGCGTTTTTGTTTTATGATTCGCAAACGGCCGCGGCACGAGAGGGCGGCGCTGGCGGACGCCGGACCGCGCCCAGCCCGAAAAACGAGAATCGCATGACGCCATTGGGGCTCAGCTTCAGCCAGGAGGAACTCAAGGGATTCTCGCGCACCGTCGCCGAACTGCAAGCCGGCCAGGAGGGCGCATGATCACCCACGCGACGGTGCGAGTGACCGGCGAGCCGGCGGATCTGGAGCCGTTCCAGGCCCGGCTCCGCGACCTGCTGGCCGAGGAGGACTTGGCCGGGGAGGCGGCGGAGCATCACGGCGACGACTACCTGCATTACGACCTCAAGGTGGAAGGCGGCGTGCCGTTCCCGCCGTTCGTCACGGCATCCCAGGAGTTCCCCCGGGTCACGCTGGCGGTGGAGTGGTTCAGCGCCGACGGCGCGGCCCGCGGCAGTGCCGCGATCCAGAACGGGCGCCTGGTGGACCACGCCGCGGAGGCGCCGGGAGGCGCGGGCGCCGGCGCGGCTTTCGTCGGCGTCGATCGCCAGGGCGCCCTGGAAATCGGCATCCGGCTGCTGCGCGCGGGGCCGAACGAGTGGCGCGGGTATGTCGTAAGCGCGGACCGCGATGCGCTGTTCCGGATCCGCCGCGAGGAGCCGCGGCGCCGGGCGACGCTGGTGGCGACCGCCGGTGCCGCGCCGGAGTGGCAGGTGCGCTGGGTCGTCGACCTAGCCGCGGAGAGTTTCGAGGAAAGCGCGCTGGCTCCCGGGGAGCCCATCGCCGAGGACGACTTCCGGGAACTGGTGGCGCTGGCCGACGCCTTCGCGGGCGAGTGGCTGTGGTTCGCGTCGGCGCCCGCGGAGGACATCGCGGTGGAGCGCCAGCGCTACGAGCGCCTCGGCTTTCCCGTGCGGGAGGCGAACGTCAGGACGGCGAAGCTCAACGCCATGACGCAGCGCAAGGACGGCGGACTGCTCGCCAGCGGGCTTCCCGAGGGCGAGCACTGGATCAAGGAGGTCCTGGAACAATGCTGGGCCAGCAACGGTTAGGAACGCGTCTGTTCGTCGCGGCGGTGCTGTGCACGGTGGCGGGCGCCGCCGCAGCGAAATCCGATTACGCGCGCGAGAAGAAGTGGGCCGACGAGATCACGCCGGGCATCGTGGTGGGCGATGCGCTCCGGCTCACGGACTCGGCCGGCCACAGGTTTCTCGCGATCTACACCAAGGCGCCCAAACCCAAGGGCGCGGTGGTCACCGTCCACGGCATCGGCGTCCACCCGGACCACGGCATCATCAACGTGCTGCGCTCGAGCCTGGCCGACGCCGGCTACACGACGCTGTCGGTGCAGATGCCCATCCTCGCGGTCGACGCCAAGCCGGAAGCCTACGACAAGACCTTCCCCGAGGCGGCCGAGCGCCTGGCCGCCGCGGTGGCCTTCCTGCGCAAGGAGGGCTACGCGCGCGTGGCCATCGTCTCCCACAGCCTGGGCTCGCGCATGACCAACTACTACCTGGTCAATCGCAGCGAGTCCCCGGTGGCAGCGTGGGTCGCCATGGGCCTCTCCGGCAAGCTGGCCGAGCCGCAGAACCTGAAGGCGCCGGTGCTGGACCTCTACGGGGAAAAGGACCTGGAGAACGTGCTCAAGTACGCGGACCGGCGCGCCAAGGACGTGAAGCGGATTCCCGGCTCGGGGCAGGTGAAGATCGCCGGCGCCGACCACTTCTTCGCCGGGCGCGAGCCGGCGATGCTGGAGGCGGTGAAGGCGTTCCTCGACCGCGAGCTGGCGCGCTAGAACTTCTCCGGCCGCAGCACCTCGACGTCGGTGAGGTACATCACCACCGCGTAGTTCGCGAGATAGGTGTCGCGCACGTGCTGCAGGATGCGCTCGGCCACGGGTGCGTCGCAGATGACTTCCATGCGCACGTTGGCGGACGGCCCCCACGCCGCGTCGCGCTCGCCACGCTCCCCGCAGCCGCGCGCTTCCGCGGCGGTGTAGCCGTGGGCGCCGAGCCGCAGCAGGTCGCGGCCCAGCTCCCGCTCCAGGTCGCCTTCGCAGACGATGGTCAGCAGTTTGCGGCGTGCAAGCTCCATCTCAGCCTCCGTGGATCCAGCGCGCCGCCGCGAAGTAGAGCGGGATGCCCGCCAGCAGGTTGAACGGGAAAGTCACTCCCAGGGACGCACCGATCGACAGCGCCGGGTTGGCCTCCGGCACCGCGAGGCGCATCGCTGCCGGCGCGGCGATATACGAGGCGCTGCCCGCCAGCGTCGCCAGCAGCGCGGTGCCGCCCACCGACAGCCCCAGCGCCACGCCGAGCGCGAGTCCCAGCGCCGCGGAAACCAGCGGCATGACCAGGGCGAAGCCGATCAGCACGGCGCCGAAGCGCCGCACGTCGGCGATGCGCCCCGCCGCCACCAGCCCCATTTCCAGCAGGAAGAACGCCAGCACGCCTTTGAACAGGTCGAAGAACAGGCGGTCCAGCGGCGCGATGCCCTCGGGTCCCGCGGACCAGCCGATCACCAGCCCGCCCAGCAGCAGGAACAGGCTCTTGCCCACCATCACTTCCCGCACCAGCCGTCCGAACGCGTGGCCCGCATGGCCCCAGCGGGCCAGCAGCACGCCGACGATGAGCGCCGGAAACTCCAGCAGCACCAGGAACACGGTGAGCACGCCCTCCACCGCCTCGCCGTGGGACGCCGCGTAGGCGGCGGCCACGGCGAAAGTCACCACGCTCACCGAGCCGTAATGCGCCGCCAGCGAGGCCGCATCCGCCCGCGGCAGGCGGCTGACAAGGCGCAGCGCGGCGAAAGCGATCAGCGGGATCATGAGCCCCAGGGCGATCACCGCCAAAGACGGCAGCACGATCGCGGTGAGCGAGTGGCGCGCCAGCTCGACGCCGCCCTTGAGCCCGATGGCCAGCAGCAGGTAGATGGAGAGCGCCTCGTAGAGGGCGCCCGGAATCCTGAGATCGGAACGCAGCAGCCCGGCGGCGGCGCCGAGCACGAAGAACAGGACGACGGGTTCCACGGCGCCGTGCCCGGATTTCTCAGGCGGCTTCCGGCGGGGCCCCGCCCGCCGCCCGCGACAGGCGATCCAGCACCGCGGCCCAGGCGGGCTCGTCCGGCGGCATTTCCACCATGATCACGCTGCAGCCGAGGCGGTCGAGGCGGCGCAGGTTGGCGTACAGCGCGCGCGCGTAGTCCGCCGGCTCGGCCGGCGCCGTCACCCAGACGAGCTGCTCGGCCTGCGCCGGAGGTGCGCCGCGCGCCAGTACGGCGATCCGCTCGCTGGACGCGCGCGACTCGAGGCCCACCAGGGCCGCGGCATCCACCAGCACCAGCGGTGTCTGCGGTGCATAGTGGGAGGGCAGCCGGCCCGGGGCCCGGGGGGCGCGATGATCGGGATTATCCAGCGGCGCGCCGAGCACCTCGGCGATGACTTCTGCGCTGATCGAGCCCGGGCGCAGCAGCGCCGGCCGCTCCCCCGAGCAATCGACGATCGCGGACTCGATGCCCACCGGGCAGGCGCCGCCATCCAGCACCAGATCCACCGCGGTACCCAGTTCGGCCGCCACGTCCGCGGCGGTGGTGGGACTGATGCGGCCGTAGCGGTTGGCCGACGGCGCGGCGATGCCGCCGCCGAACGCCGCCAGCAGCCGCTGCGCGACGGGGTGGGAGGGCACGCGCAAGCCCACCGTGTCCTGGCCTCCGGTCACGGCATCGGTCACGAATGCCGCGCGGCGCACGATCAGGGTCAGCGGTCCCGGCCAGAAGCGCTCGGCCAGCCGCCGCGCCGCGGCGCTGAAGCCGGCCGCCCAGCCCGCCGCCCGGGCCGCGCTGTCCAGGTGGACGATGACCGGGTGGGACGCCGGGCGGCGCTTCGCCTCGAAGATGCGCGCCACCGCCGCGGGGTTGGCCGCGTCGGCGCCCAGTCCGTAGACGGTTTCGGTGGGGAACGCCACCAGGCCCCCGGCGCGGAGGATGGCGACGGCCCTGGCGATGTCCGGTTCAGTCATCGGGTGATGCGTGATGGGCCATGGGAATGGGTAAACCGTAGGGGAAGAACGCCGCTGTAGCAAATCCCCGTCGCGCGGGGATGGTCAGCGCCCCTGCGGCATCAGCCGAAAACCCATCGCCCGTTACTCATTTCCCGTCACCCGACCAGCAGCCGCAGCGCCTCGCGGTACTTCTCGGCGGTCTTTTCGAGGATCTCCGGCGGCAGCGCCGGCGCCGGCGCCTTCTTGTCCCAGGGCTGGGTCTCCAGCCAGTCGCGCACGAACTGCTTGTCGAACGACGGCGGGCTCGCGCCGGTGCGGTACTCGGCGGCCGGCCAGAAGCGCGACGAGTCCGGCGTCAGCGCCTCGTCGATCAGCACCACCTCGCCATCCTCCACGCCGAACTCGAACTTGGTGTCGGCGATGATGATGCCGCGCGCCGCGGCATAGGCGGCGGCCTCGCGGTACAGGGCCAGCGCGGCGTCGCGCACCCTGCGCGCGTGGACCCACCCCACGGTTTCCGCCATGCGCTCGTACGGAATGTTTTCGTCGTGCTCCCCCGACGGCGCCTTGGTGGCCGGCGTGAAGATCGGTTCCGGCAGCTGCTGCGCCTGCGCGAGGCCCGGCGGCAGCGGGATTCCGCAGACAGCGCCGGTGCTCCGGTAATCCTTCCAGCCCGAGCCGGCGATGTAGCCGCGCACCACGGCCTCGATCGGCAGCGGCTGGAGGCGGCGTACCACGAACGCCCGGCCTTCCACCTGCGCGCGCTCCCGGTCGGTGACCACGGACTCCGGCGCGATGTCGGTCATGTGGTTGGGGATCACGTGCTTGAGCTTGTCGAACCAGAAGCGTGAGAGCGCGGTCAGCACCCGGCCTTTGCCGGGCACCGGCGTGGGCAGGATGACGTCGAATGCCGAGAGCCGGTCGGTCTGGATGACCAGCAGCTTGTCGTCGCCGACGGCGTAGATGTCGCGCACCTTGCCGCGATGCAGGAACGGCAGGCTGGTGACGCTGGAGATGAACAGGGGCTGGTCGGGCATCGCCGGATCTTACCTGCGGTCGGGTCAGGCGCCCACCGTCCGGGGCATGGGCGCGGCCGCCAGCTCGTCGCGGATTGCCAGCGCGGTGGCGAGCGCGTCTTCGCGGCGGTCGGCCAGCACCGTGAAGTGGCCCATCTTGCGCCCGGCGCGCGCGTCGCGCTTGCCGTAGAGGTGCAGCTTGGCGCGCGGATGCGACAGCACCCGGGTCCAGTCGGGCTCGCCCCGGGTCCACGCATCGCCCAGCAGGTTCACCATCACCGCCGGGCAGTGCAGCGTGGTGTCGCCCAGCGGCAGGCCCGCCAGCACCCGCACCTGCTGCTCGAACTGGGACGTCACGCACGCGTCGATGGTGTAGTGGGCGCTGTTGTGGGGGCGGGGCGCGATCTCGTTCACCAGCAGGCGGCCGCCGTGGTCGACGAAGAACTCGACGCACAGCACGCCGCGGTAATCCAGCGTCCGGGCCACGCCGATGGCGGCCTCGCGGGCGCGCGCCGCCACCGCCTCCGGCACCCGCGCCGGCACGATGGAGACGTCCAGGATGCCGTGGCGATGATGGTTCTCCGCCACCGGGAAAGTCACCACCTGGCCGGCGAAATCCCGCGCCACCACCACCGACACTTCCGCAGCGAGATCGATGCGCCGTTCCAGCACGCACGGCTCGCCGCCCATGGATTGCCAGGCGCTGAGCGCCTCCGCCGCGTCCGCCACCGATGCCTGGCCTTTGCCGTCGTAGCCGAAGCGGCTCACCTTGACGATGCCGGGAAAGAGGGCGCGCTCGGCGGCGGCCGCATCGGCCGCCGCGCGGATGACGGCGAACGGCGCGGTATCGAAACCGGCGCGGCGCAGAAACTGCTTTTCGTGGATCCGGTCCTGGGCCACCGCCACGCTCTCGGCCGCCGGGCTCACCACGCAGTGGGCGGCGAGGAAGCGCAGCGCGTCGGCGGGAACGTTCTCGAACTCCGTGGTGGCGGCGCGGCAGGTGGCCGCCATGCGCCGCAGTCCGTCCGGGTCGGTGTAGTCGGCGCGGATGTGCTCGTCCGCCACCGAGCCCGCGGGGCTGTCATCGCCGGGGTCCAGCACCGCCACCCGGTAGCCCATGCTCTGGGCCGCCATGGTGAACATGCGCCCCAGCTGCCCGCCGCCCAGCAGTCCCAGCGTCGAGCCCGGCGCGATCATGTCGCGGGAGGCAGCTGCATCGCTTCCACCGCGCGCTTCAGTTCCGCGCGCGCGCCCTCGAGCCGCGCCCGCACCGCAGCGTCGCCGGCGGCGACGACGGCGGCCGCGAAGATGCCGGCGTTGGCGGCGCCGGCCTCGCCGATGGCGAACGTGGCCACCGGCACGCCCCTGGGCATCTGCACGATGGAGAGCAGGGAATCGAGCCCCTGCAGGTGCTTCGAGGGCACCGGCACCCCCAGCACCGGCAGCGTGGTCTTGGACGCCAGCATCCCCGGCAGGTGGGCGGCGCCGCCGGCGCCGGCGATGATGCAGGCGAGGCCCCGCGATGCGGCGCTTTCGGCGTACTCGAACATGGCATCCGGCGTACGGTGCGCGGAAACCACCAGGGCCTCGAAGGGCACGCCGAGCGCTTCCAGCTCCCGGGCGGCGTGACGCATCACGTCCCAGTCGCTCTGGCTGCCCATCACCACCCCCACCAGGGGCTTGCCCATCGCGCCGCTCCCCGAGAGAAAAGGCGCCATTATACCCGCGGCGGTCGGGGCCGCGACGCGGCGGCGGCGGACCGGGTCAGGCGGCGGCCCGGCCCTCGTGGTAGGAGACGATGCGCGCCACCTCGTTTTTCGACCCCAGGATCACCGGCACCCGCTGGTGCAGTTGCGACGGCTCGATGTCGAGGATGCGGCCGTAGCCGGTGGAGGCCAGGCCGCCCGCCTGCTCGACGATGAAGGCCATGGGGTTGGCCTCGTACATCAGCCGCAGGCGACCGGGTTTGGCCGGGTCCCTGGTGTCGCGCGGGTACATGAACACGCCGCCGCGCATCAGGATGCGGTGCACGTCCGCCACCATCGAGGCGATCCAGCGCATGTTGAAATTGGCGCCGCGCGCTCCGGTGGTGCCGGCGAGGCATTCCTCCACGTAGCGCCGCACCGGCGGTTCCCAGAAACGCTCGTTGGAAGCGTTGATGGCGAACTCGCGCGTGTCTGCCGGAATCTTCAGGCCGGGATGGGTGAGGATGAACTCGCCCACCTCCCGGTCCAGCGTGAAGCCGTTCACGCGGTGGCCGCTGGTGAGCACCATCATGGTGGAGGGTCCGTACAGCGCGTAGCCGGCGCACACCTGCTTCGCCCCCGGCTGCAGGAAATGCTCCGGCGCCGGCTCGCTGACCCCAGGCGGCAGCCGCAGGATCGAGAAGATGGTGCCCACCGAGACGTTGACGTCGATGTTGCTGGAGCCGTCCAGCGGGTCGAACAGCAGCAGGTACTTGCCGCGCGGATAGCGCGCCGGGATCGGGGAGATGTCGTCGAGCTCCTCGGAGGCCATCGCCGCCAGGTGGCCAGCCCACTCGTTGGAGCGCAGCATGACGTCGTTGGCGATGACGTCGAGCTTCTTCTGCGTCTCGCCCTGGACGTTCTGCGCGCCGGCCTCGCCCAGCACACCGATCAGTGCGCCCTTGTTCACCGCGTTGGAAATCACCTTGCACGCGGTCACCACGTCGTTCATCAAACCGGTGAAATCGCCGGAGGCGCCGATCTGGCGCTGCTCCTCGATCATGAACTGGGTCAGTGTGGTCTTTTCATTGAGCATGCGGCTTGTCCCTCTTGGTCGAAATCAGTCGTCGCTGCCGCGCCGGGCATCCAGCCGCGCGGACAGCGTGTCTTCCATGATCTCCAGCACGCGCGCGCGCACCATCGACGCGGCGACGTGGTAGTAGCGCAGCTCGCACGCCACCGACCGGTCCAGCGCGTCGCGCGAGCCGATGTCGAACGCCGCCCACGCCAGCACCGGCAGGTCGCCGAGCGCGGGATCGACGCACACCCAGGCGTCGTCGGCGACGATCAGCTCGAGGCCCTTCAGGCCCGGCAGCGCCAGGCGCGAGCGCGCGAGGCGCCACAGGTTGTAGTGGCGCGCGCTGACCGCGTCGGCGCGGCGGGCGTACACCGGCACATGGTCCAGGTTCGCGTGCGTCATCGCCCGGCGTTCCGCCGCCGCTCGGCGGCCGCGGCGGCGGCGTGCCAGGCGCGCAGCGCAGCGGCATCCGCCAGCGGCCGGCCCGGCGCCGGCCCGTCCAAGACGCGCATCGGATCCCCGGGCGCGCCCAGGCCGCTCAGCACCGCCGCCGCGCCGCCGAAGTCCTGGTGCCGGGTGTAGTCGTTGACCGTCACCACCGTCGGCACGCCGGCGGCCAGCGCGGCGCGAAGCCCGTTCTCCGAGTCCTCCAGCGCCAGGCACTCTCCGGCGGGTAGCCCCAGCCGATCCAGCACCCAGGTGTAGATGTCGGGCGCCGGCTTCTTGACCGGCACCACGTCGCCGGCGCCCACCGCCTCGAACCGCTCGGACCAGTCGGCGCCCAGCGCCGCCGACAGCAGCGCGGCGACGTTGTCCGGCGTCGTCGTGGTGGCGATGGCAAGCCGCACGCCCTCGCGCCGCAGCTCGTCGAGCAGCCGGGCGACGCCGGGGCGCAGCGGAATGGCGCCGGAGGCGGCCAGCGCGGTGTAGGCCCGGGTCTTGGCCCGGTGCAGTTCCACCACCAGCGCCGGGAAGTCCGCGCGCCGGAACGTCTCGGGGTCGTGGCGCAGCGCGTAATGCGCGATGCGCTCCTTGCCGCCGGTCACCGCCAGCAGTTCGCCGTAGAGCGCCGCGTCCCAGTGCCACGCCAGGCCGGCCCCGGCGAAGGCGGCGTTGAATGCCGGGCGGTGGCCGTCGCGCTCGGTGTCGGCCAGCGTGCCGTCGACGTCGAAGATCGCCGCCCGAAGCATCGTTGCGTCCCGCTCTCCGGTCACGGCGCCGCCGCCACCGTCTCGGCGGCCCGCTCGATGGCCTCCAGCGCGTCGCCCATGATCAGTCCCGCCTGCACGTGGAATACGCGCAGGTCGCTGGCGACCGGCTCGTGCAGACCCCTGCCGCCGGTCCGGAAATCGGTCCACTCGAGCAGCAGCAGCGCACTGCCTCCGGAGTGGTCCACGAGCCGCCAGGAGTCCCTCGCCAGAACGCAGCTCAACGCGCGCAGCCCCGGTAGGTCGAGTCGCAGCGGCTCGCCTCGGCGCCTCAGGGCCAGACGCACGGCGTTGAAGCAGCTCGGGGGAATCTGCTTGGGCAGGATGCGGATCGGCGCCATGGCTCCCGCCTCCGGCGGAGCGCGGCTCAGCCGGCGGAGCCGCGCTCGGCGTCGTCGGGAGCGGACTCGCGGAACACCCGGCTTTGCAGGATGTCGTCGGCCTCGATGGTCATCAGGTCCCGCTTCGTCAGCGCGCGTCCGCCGCGGCCGAACAGGCGGTTGGCCTGGCGCAGCCGGGCGCGGTCCAGCGCGTTGCGCACGCTGCGCGCGTTGGCGAAGTGGGGCATCCTCATGCGCCGCACCAAATAATCGCGAAACGTCCGCTCGGCGTCGGCGCTGAAATGGTACTGGCTTTCCTCCAGCATCAGCTTGGCGATGGCGAGCAGCTCGTCCGGCGTGTAGTCCGGAAAGTCGATGTGGTGGGCGATGCGCGACGACATGCCCGGGTTGCTCTGGAAGAAGCGGTCCATCTTGTCCTTGTAGCCGGCCAGGATCACCACCAGGTCGTCGCGCTGGTTCTCCATCACCTGCAGCAGGATCTCGATGGACTCGGCGCCGTAGTCGCGTTCGTTCTCCGGCTTGTACAGGTAGTACGCCTCGTCGATGAACAGCACCCCGCCCATCGCTTTTTTCAGCACTTCCTTGGTCTTGGGTGCGGTGTGGCCGATGTACTGGCCCACCAGGTCGTCCCGCGTCACCGCCACCAGATGACCCTGCCGCACGTAGCCCAGGCGGTGCAGGATCTCCGCCATGCGCAGCGCCACCGTGGTCTTGCCGGTGCCGGGATTGCCGGTGAAGCACATGTGCAACGACGGCGGCCCCGCGGTGAGGCCCAGCCCCTTGCGCACCCGGTCCACCAGCAGCAGTGCCGCGGTCTCGCGAATCCGGGTCTTGACCGGCTTGAGGCCGATGAGCTCGCGATCCAGCTTGTCCAGCACCTCCTTGACCTGGGAATCGCGAAACGCCGCGTCCAGGTCGACGGGGGTATCGTCGTGCAGACCCGCCGCGGCAGCGCCGGAAACGGCTTCGTTCACGGACGCCCCCCGGACCCGCTGGCGGCAGCCCCGGCGCGCGCCACGGCGCGCCGGGGCCGGCGATCAGTAGCGGCTGCCCTCGGGGCGGTCGGTGGCATAGCTGTGCACCGTGTAGCGGATGCGCCGGCCATCGATCTCCTGGCGCGCCAGCCCGAAGCCCGGCTCGTCCTTGGGCCGGTTGACGATGAACGACATCCGCGGCGTTTCCCAGCCGCGCGTGCTGTCGAACGCCGTGACCCGCACGTAGTGGCTGGGGAAGGTCTTACGGCAGTTGTTGATCTCCATCATGATGCCGGCCGGATCCTTCAGGTCGAACATCGGGATGCCAAACATCTCCCAGTAGGTGTTGCGCGGATGGGGATCGTCGGTGAACTCGACGTTGACGGCCCAGCCGTTCTTCAGGGCATATTTGATCTGCGCCACGATCTGCTCGTCGGTCAGGTCGGGCAAGAAGGAAAACTGGCCTTGGGTGAGTCGCATGGGAACTCCCTTTCGTCAGACGCTGGCGGTGGCGGTGGGGACGAAGTCGGCGGTGTCGGTGGACTCGTAGTTGAAGGTGATGTCCTTCCACGTGTCCAGCGCCGCCCGCAGCGGCGCGCACCACTTGGCGGCCGTCTCGAGGATCTGCGGACCTTCGTTCCAGATGTCGCGCCCTTCGTTGCGCGCCAGCACCATCGCCTCCAGCGCCACCCGGTTCGCCGTGGCCCCGGCCTGAATGCCCATGGGGTGGCCGATGGTGCCGCCGCCGAACTGCAGCACGACGTCCTCGCCCAGGTAGGTGAGCAGTTGGTGCATCTGGCCGGCATGGATGCCGCCCGAGGCCACCGGCATCACCTTCTTGAGCGATGCCCAGTCCTGGTCGAAGAACAGGCCGTTCTCCAGGCTCATCTTCGTGTGCGGCTCCCGCAGCGTGTCGTAGAAGCCCTTGATCATGAGCGGGTCGCCCTCCAGCTTGCCCACCACGGTGCCGGCATGGATGTGGTCGACCCCCGCCATGCGCATCCACTTGCAGATGACCCGGAAGTTCATGCCGTGGTTCTTCTGCCGCGAATAGGTGGAGTTCCCGGCGCGGTGCAGGTGCAGGATCATGTCGTTCCTGCGCGCCCACTTGGCCATGGACTGGATCGCGGTATAGCCGATCACCAGGTCGATCATGATGATCACCGAGCCCAGGGACTTGGCGAATTCGGCCCGCTCGTACATGTCCTCCATCGTGCCGGCGGTGACATTGAGGTAGTGACCCTTGACCTCGCCGGACGCGGCGGAGGCCTTGTTCACCGCCTCCATGCAGTACAGGAAGCGGTCGCGCCAGTGCATGAAGGGCTGCGAGTTGATGTTCTCGTCGTCCTTGACGAAATCCAGGCCGCCTTTCAGCGCCTCGTAGACGACGCGGCCGTAGTTTCGGCCGGACAGGCCCAGCTTCGGCTTGGTGGTGGCGCCGAGCAGCGGACGGCCGAACTTGTCC
This sequence comes from Pseudomonadota bacterium, assembly GCA_049322755.1. Classification (GTDB taxonomy): domain Bacteria; phylum Pseudomonadota; class Gammaproteobacteria; order Burkholderiales; family UBA6910; genus DATIUV01. The sequence continues at coordinate 34,259 of JBMOQX010000062.1, forward strand.
AGGCGCTCGCGCTCCACCACGATGCCGGTGGCCGGGCCCTGGAAGGTCTTGAGATACGCCACCGGGATGCGCATGTCCTCCAGGCGCAGCGCCTTGACCGCCTTGAAGCCGAAGACGTTGCCGATGATGGAGGCGGTGAGGTTGGCAATGGAGCCTTCCTCGAACAGGTCCAGGTCGTAAGCGATGTAGGCGAAGTACTGCTGTTCGGTCTTGGTCCCCGGGCCGGTATTCGGCACCGGATCGACGCGGTAAGCCTTGGCGCGGTAGAGCTCGCAGGCGGTCAGCCGGTCGGTCCATACCACCGTCCAGGTGGCGGTGGAAGATTCCCCGGCGACGGCGGCGGCTGCCTCTTCGGCATCGACGCCTTCCTGCGGCGTAATGCGGAAAAGCGCGATGACGTCGGTATCCTTGGGCGTGTAGCCGGGCTCCCAGTAGCCCATTTTCTTGTAGGGAATGACGCCGGACTTGTATCGTTCCTTGGCGTCCGTGATGGCTCCGCCCGAATCTGGCTTGCCCATGTTTCCTCCTGGCAGTTTCAATAAGTTGGGAGTCGCGCGGCGCGAAGACGTCACCGCCTGCGCCGCCGCCGGTGATGCCGGACGGCGTCGTTGCACGACTTCTCCCCTTGCGTGTCGGCGATCGTGCGGCGATCGTTGGCCAGCGTTCCGGCCTGGCGATGGGAAGGACTATACAAGCGATAGACCATAAGGACAAATCGACATTTTTATTGATATGATAAGGTTTTTCCTCAGCCGGAATCCGCTCCATGCTGCATGTGACATTGCGCCAGCTGCGGGTGTTCGAAGCGGTCGCCCGCCACCTGTCCTTCTCCCGGGCGGCGGAGGAACTGTTCCTGTCGCAGCCGGCCGTATCGATGCAGATCAAGCAGCTGGAGAGCCACGTCGGCCTGCCGCTGTTCGAGCAGATCGGCAAGAAGATTTTCCTCACCGAGGCCGGCAAGGAGCTGTTTTATTACAGCCGCGCCGTGGCGCAGCAGCTCACCGACATGGAGCACGCGCTGAACGAGCTCAAGGGGCTGGAGAAGGGTCGGCTCGCCATCGCGGTCGTGTCCACCGCCAACTTCTTCGCGCCACAGCTGCTCGCCCGTTTCGTGCACCAGCATCCCGGGGTAAAGGTGAGCCTGTCGGTGGTGAACCGCGAGACCGTGCTCAAGCAGCTGGCCGAGAACGAGATCGACCTCGCCATCATGGGCCTGCCGCCGGAGGGGCTCGACGTGGTTTCCGAGCCGTTCATGGAGAATCCGCTGGTGGTGATCGCGCCGCCCAGGCACGTGCTCACGCGGGAGCGGCGGATTGCGCTGAAGCGCCTCGCCGACGAGGCGTTCGTGATCCGGGAGCCGGGTTCCGGCACCCGCGGCGCCATGGAGCGCTTCTTCGCCGAGCACCGGCTGGGGCTCAAGACCAGCATGGAGATGGGCACCAACGAGGCGGTCAAGCAGGCGGTGCAGGCCGGCATGGGCCTCGGCGTGGTGTCGTTCCATACCATCGAGCTGGAGCTGGAGACGGGGCGCCTGAAAACCCTCGACGTGGCCGGCTTTCCGATCAAGCGCAGCTGGTTCCTGGTGCACCGCGAGCAGAAACGCCTTTCCACCGTGGCGCGGGCATTCCGCGAGTTCCTGCTCAAGCACGCCGAGAAGCTGATGGCCGCGCGCGCCAAGGCCGGCCGCGAGGCAGCGGCGTGAGTTACCGAGCCTCGGCACGTGCGAGCAAAATGAGCGCCGGCCGCCGACCCGAAACGCCTGGTGCCTTGATGACGGTGGCAGAGGCGGCCGCGTGAGCTACCTGGCGAGGGGCCCCGCGACAGCGGGGATCGACAGTCAAGCGAGCGCGGCCCGCCGCCGACCCGAAACGCTCGGCGCCTTGATGACGGTGGCAGAGGCGGCCGCGTGAGGGCTCCGGCGCCATTCGTCCGGCCGTGAAAGCGCTCGTCGTTCCGGTCACCCCGTTCGCCCAGAACTGCTCCATCATCTGGGACGAGGCCACGCGCGAGGCGGCGGTGGTGGACCCGGGCGGCGATCTGGAAGAGATCAAGGGCGCGCTGGAGCGGGAAGGCCTGACGCTCACGAAGATCCTGCTGACCCACGCCCACATCGACCACGCCGGCGGCACGGCGACGCTCGCGCGCGAATTCGGCGTCCCCATCGAGGGCCCGCAGATCGAGGACAAGTTCTGGATCGACGCGCTGCCGCAGCAGAGCCGCATGTTCGGCTTCCCGCCCGCCGAGACGTTCACGCCCGATCGCTGGCTGCGGCAGGGCGACACCGTCGGCGTCGGCGGCATCGAGCTGGCGGTGCGCCACTGCCCGGGCCACACGCCGGGGCACGTGATCTTCTTCCATGCCCCGTCGCGCCTGGCGATCGTCGGCGACGTGCTGTTCAAGGGTTCCATCGGCCGCACCGACTTCCCCCGCGGCGACTACGACACGCTGATCCGCTCGATCCGCGAGCAGCTGTTCACCCTCGGCGACGACGTCACGTTCATCCCGGGGCACGGACCGCTCTCCACCTTCGGTGACGAGCGCCGCAGCAATCCCTACGTCGGCGACTCCGCGCCGGCCTGACGCGCCGGCGTCATCGCTCGAGCATCGCCTGCGCCGATTTCACCGTCTCCGCGGCCCCCGCGCGCGGCGGGATGCTGGCGCCGCGCGCCACCGCCGGCCGCTCGCCCACGCGCTCGATCCAGCGGGCGAGGTTGTCGAGCCCGTCGATGCTGACGCCGGACCAGCCGTGGGAGCGCACCCACGGCCAGTGGGCGATGTCGGCGATGCTGAACTCGTCGCACAGGTAGGCGCGGCCTTCCAGGCGCCGCTCCAGCACCTCGTACAGCCGGCGGGTTTCGTGCTGGTAGCGGGCAATCACGCTGGGGAGCTTCTCCGGGAAGTAGCGGAAGAACACGTTGGCCTGGCCCTGCATCGGCCCGACGCCGCCGATCTGGAACATGAGCCACTGGATCACCAGGCTGCGCCCCTTGGGGTCGGCGGGCATCAGCCTGCCGGCCTTCTCGGCGAGATAGATCAGGATGGCGCCGGACTCGAACACCGCGAAGCCGTCCGCGTCGTGGTCGACGATGGCGGGGATGCGGCCGTTGGGATTGATCCGGAGGTAGTCCGGCTTTTTCTGCTCGCGCGCGCCCAGGTCGAGGCGGATCACGCGGTAGGGCAGCTTGAGCTCCTCGAGCGCGACGGAGATCTTGTAACCGTTGGGGGTGGATGCGGTGTAGAGGTCGATCATCGGGGTCTCCGGGCGCGCCGCGAATGCGACGATGATAACCGAGACGCCGGGATGCCGGCCGCGCCGGCCGTTGCCGTCAAAACAGCGTCGCGGGAAAAGAAAAAAGCGGCGGGCGGCCCGTCTCGCAATTGGGATAGGGGCGGTCAGGATACCTGACCGATCCCCTCCCACACCACCCGGCATGCGGGTCCGCACTGGGCGGTTCGAGCAGTTGAGGTCATGAGAGTCGAGGGACGCCAAGTCGATCGAAGTAGGCAATGGGCATGATCCGGTTCAATTCGAGCCGACTGTTGTGCCACCAGCGGCGGGCGTTGCCTGCCACT
>JBMOQX010000063.1:0-2586 GCA_049322755.1 Pseudomonadota bacterium
CGTCGCGTTCGCGCTGAGCAACGTGATCAGCCGCCATCTCGCCGGCGTCGCCGACGGCGCCCGCTCGGTCTCGATCTGGTTCGGCGTGCTGTTGCTGACCCTGGCCGGGCTTGTGGCCTTCCCCGGCGATCTCGACTTCGTTACCGAGGCAGGCGGGCACGTCTGGCTGCTGCTCGCGGGCGTGGGGCTCGCCATCGCGAGCGTGACCTACGCCGTGCAATATGGCCTCGCGCGCGTGCCGGCCAACCAGGCCATCGTCATTTTCCTGTTCGAACTCGTGGTCGCGGCGGTCGCGTCGTATTTCCTCGCCCACGAGCACATGGACCGGCAGGAATGGATCGGCGCGCTGATGATCGTCACGGCCAGCCTGTTTTCCGGCCACATGGAGGACGCGCAGCGTAAGGAGGCCGCCGATGCCTGAGATCACGGCGCTGCTGCACGCGTCGCTCCTGATCGCCGACCTCGAGCGCGCGCGTGCCTTCTACGAGGGCGTGCTCGGCCTCGCCCCCAGTCCGGCCCGGCCCGGGATGGATTTCGACGGCGTCTGGTACGACATCGGGGGTTGCCAGCTCCATCTGCTGTGCCTGCCCAACCCCGATCCGGTCGAGGGCCGGCCCGCGCACGGCGGGCGCGACCGCCATACCGCCCTGGCCGTAAAGGGCTGGGATGAACTGAAGGCCAGGCTCGACGCCGCAGGCATCGCCTACACGCTGAGCCGCTCGGGCCGGCGCGCGCTGTTCGTGCGCGACCCGGACGGCAATGCGCTGGAGCTGGTGGAAGCGGCCTGAGACACGCCAAATTTCCCAGGAGAAAACGATGCGTAACCGCGAGTCCCCACGTGGCATCGGCCAGGCGGCAAGCTGGGTCGCCCTTGCACTGGCCGCCTGCCTCTCGGCACAGGCGCATGCGCACGGCGAATGGATCGACGTGCATGTGCACCCGGTCGTGGGCAAGGGCGCCACGCCGGAGTCCGTCGATCAGACCGCCCAGACCCTGCTGCAGATCATGGACAACCACGGCATCCGGCAGGCGGTCATCATGCCGCTGCCCAGCCCCACGCAGGCGGCGGCCGTGCTCAACGAGCATGTCGCCGGCATCGGGGCGAAACACGCCCCGCGCCTCGCCTTCCTGGGCTCGGGCACCCTGAACATGCTGCTGGACAAGGCCAGCCGGCTCGAGGCGGTGCCGGACGAACTGCGGCAAAAATTCGAAGCCGTGGCCGAGGCCCAGATCGCGCGGGGTGCCATCGGTTTTGGCGAGATCGCCGCGCTGCATGTCTCGCACACCCCGACCCATCATTTCATCCAGACTCCGCCGGACCACCCGCTCATGCTGCTGCTGGCGGACATCGCCGTTCGCCATGGGGTGCCGATCGACCTGCACTGCGACCCGGTGGCCGAAGACATGGCCACGCCCGGCAAGTTCATTTCGCCGCGCAACCCGCCGCAGCTCAGGGGCAACCTGGCGGCGATGGAACGCCTGCTCGCCCACAACCGCAAGGCGGTGATCGTCTGGGCGCATCTCGGCTCGCACCCCACCGACGCCCTGTCGCCCAAGCTCGCGGGCGAACTGCTCGAACGCCACCCGAACCTGTATTTCAGCATCCGTCCGTTCGGCGGCAACGAGACGACCGATCTGGTCAGTTCGCGCGGCGCCGTCAACCGCGACTGGCTCCCGCTGCTGCACGCCTACCCGGAACGCTTCGTCATCGGCACCGACAGCTTCATCGTGGCGCATGATTTCGCCGGCAACGATGCGCCAAGGACGCTCTCGATAGGGGGGAGCAAGAACCGGGACGGCGTTTCCACGCTGCTCGCCGCCTTGCCCGACGATCTGGCGCGCAAGATCGGCTACGAAAACGCGATCCGGATCTACAAACTGAAGCCGGTCGGCCCGCGCGGCGCGGCTCTGCCCTGACACGGATCGCAACACGCGCGAATTCGTCGAGATCAGCCGGGCGTCTCGAACAGACGCACCCCGTCCCGCGCGAGCCGGGCCGCGCCGTAGGCGGCTTCGGTGTGGGCCGCCCGGGAAACCGGCACGCCGAGCCGGCGTCCGCGGATGCGCGTCCAGGCAGGATTCTGCGCGCCGCCGCCGGCGGTTTGGACGCGCCGCAGCGGTGTGGCGCCGAGTTCGCCCAGCAGGGCGTAGCCACGTGCCTCGATGCGGGCAAGGCTCTCCAGCAGGCCGTGCAGAAACTCGGCGTCGTCGGCCGGTCGCGGGACGAGGCGCGGCGTGAGCGCGGGGTCGTTGACCGGAAAGCGTTCGCCGGTTTTCGGCAGCGGAACGTAGTCGAGCGGGCTTTCGGCGGCGGGGTCGATGCGCGCGGACAGCGCGGCGAGCTGACCGTCGTCGAAAAACTGCCGCAGCACCGCGCCGCCGGCATTGGACGCGCCGCCCGCCAGCCAGCGCTCGCCAAACCAGTGCGAATACACGCCGTGTGCGGTCGATTCGACCCGCGTGTCGGAGAGGAGCTTCAGCACCAGCGTGCTGCCGAGCGAGGTGACGGCCTCGCCGCTGCAGCGCACGCCGGCGGCAAGAAACGCGGCGATCGAATCGGTGGTGCCGGCGTGCACCATGCAGCCG
>JBMOQX010000064.1:0-34756 GCA_049322755.1 Pseudomonadota bacterium
TCACGGCTCTCGCTCGGGCGGCATGAACATGGAGGGCTGGCTCTATATCGAGAAGGCGATCTCCGGGCTGATTTCCACGCAAACGCGCCCCGGTACGCTCACGGTGGATGTCGCGGCGCTCGGCTCCGCCGCCAATCCCACTTTCACAAGCGGCAACGCAGGCGGGGCGATCGGCTCCGCCGCAGACGTGCTCGGCAAGACGGTGGCGTACTACGACGGTGATACGGCGATCAACCAGTTCTTCACCGATCTGGCGGCGGGCACGGTCAACCCCGGGGTCCTCTGGCTTGCGGGAACGGGCGCCGCCAACGATCTCGACGCATTGGAAGGCGCAGCGCTGACCGCGAATGCGGCGGCCATCAACAGCTTCGTCTCCTCCGGCGGCGGGCTGATGTCGCACGGCTCCGGCACCACTGCCTACGGCTGGCTGTCGGCCCTGCTTCCCGGCATCGTGGAGGTTCTGTCATGCCAGTCCTCCGGCGCGACCCTCACGGCGGCGGGAGCGGCGGCTTTTCCGGGCCTGAGCAACAGCGACATCGACGCCAACGCCGGACCGTGCCACAGCCACTTCACCGGGGACTTCGGCGGCCTGGTGGCGTTGGCCCTGGATGGCCAGCAAAGATCCTATATCATCGGGGGCGGTCCGAATACGGTGATTCAGTGCGGCCAGCCCGGACAGCCGGCCTGCCCGCAGCAGGTGCCTGAGCCGCCTGTGCTTCCGTTGCTCGGAATCGCGCTTGCTGCGGTCTTCGCCACCACGCGCCGGTGGAACAGGTGCTAGCCGGGAGCGGCATCAAGCATCAAATGAAAAGCGCCGGTCTCGCGATCAAACGAGACCGGCGCTTTTATTTTCAGTTCTTCTAGATCTTGAGCCCGCGCGAACGGCTTCGTACTGCACCCCCCTTTCGCCCCGCCGAATCGGGTTTTCCGTATCGTCCACACCGGGCGATAATGGTCTGAATCTTTACTTCCCTCGATTTGTGGAGGCTCCGATGCTGCCTCGAGCCCTCGTAGTTTTCGTTTGCTTCCTTTTCGCGGGCGGCGTTCCGGTAGCAACGTTCGGCGTGCCGATCGTCCTGCCCGGCTCGCCCGCGCCTTCCACACCCGAAACTCCATTGGAGACGAAGCTGCGGGCTGGCCATGAAGCCCTCAACAAAAACGAGCTGAGCAAGGCGGCCGCCGCATTTGGCGAAGCCCACAAGCTGGACCCGAAGTCCCTTTCCCCGTTGTTCGGCCTCGCGGAGGTGGCGCGCCTCAAGAAGGATGGGAAAGGTGCCGAATCGTGGCTCCGCAAGGTCCTCTCCATTGCGCCGGATCGCGCCCAGGTTCATCAGGCTTGGGGCCGCTACCACTGGTCGGCGCGCGCTATGGCCTGGGACTGGCTTTGGCGCTTCAGGGTCAAGCCGTCGAGGCGGCAGCCGAACTCGAACAAGCGGCAAAGCTCATGCCCGGGAACCCGCTGCCGCTTCAGGCCCGCGGGCGACTCCATGTGAACCAGGGCAAGCTGAACAACGCGGTTGACGCCTTCACGCGGGCGCTCCAGGCCCGGTCCGACTTCTTGCCCGCCCGCATCGATCGCGGCGACGTCTACTCCGTCCAAGAGAACATGGAAAAGGCCATCGCTGATTACTCGGAGGTCGTAAAGACTCAACCCAAAAACGCCCATGCCCAATACAAATTGGGATTCGCCTACCATGGGGACAACAAGCCGGCGGAAGCCGAGCAGGCTTACCGGGCGGCGATTGCCGCGGATCCCAAATACGCGCCGGCTTACAACAACCTTGCCTGGCTGCTGGTCCAACGCAGACAGAAACTCGATGACGCCCTCAGGTTTGCCAAGAAGGCCGTGGCACTCGCGCCGGAGGCGGCTCAATTTCAGGACACCTTGGGCACGGTTTACCTTGCCCGCGGCGAGCCTGATCAGGCCATCACCCCGCTTCAGAAGACGGCAGCGAGCAAGCCACCCCAAGCCGAGTTCTATTTCCGCTTGGGGTTGGCGCATGACAAGAAAGGGAACCGGAAGGAAGCCGTCGACGCGTACAAGAAGGCCCTCGCGATCGACGGGAACTTCCCCCAGTCCGAGAACGCCCGCAAGCGCCTCGAACGCCTGAGCGGGAGTTGACCCGCTGCGCTCCCCGGCTTCCGGCAGCCGCGTTTGCGCCTGTTCCATGATCCCCTTTCAACTCCGGTACATGAGGTAATCGAGTGCGATGGCGGCGAACACCGTAGCGCCCAGCCAATTGTTGTGCAGAAACGCTTTGAAGCAGCGCCGGGGGTCCCGCTCCTTGATCAGCGTGTGCTGGTAAACCGCGAGCCCCGCCGCCGCCGCCAGGCCAAGGTAGTAAATCCAGTGGAACCGGTAGCGCAGGCCCACTGCCACGAGAATGGCCAGGAACACCCCGTGGCAGATCATCACCCCCATCACGTCGAAGCGCCCGAGCGTGATGGCGGAGGTCTTGATGTCGATCTTGAGGTCGTCGGGCCGGTCCACCATGGCGTACTCCGTGTCGTAGGCGATGGCCCAGAACACGTTGGCCACGAGCAGCACCCACGCCTCCGGCGGCACGTGGTTCAGGTGCGCGGCGTAAGCCATCGGAATGCCGAAGCCGAAGGCGATGCCGAGCACTGCCTGGGGCATGGCGAAGAAGCGCTTGGTGAACGGATAGACCGCTGCCAGGATCACCGCCGGCACCGACATGGCCACCGTGAGCCAGTTGAGGCGCAGCACCAGCAGGAAGGCGACGAACGCCAGCACCATCGCCACCGCCACTGCCTCGACCGGCGCGATCTGGCCGGTGGCGAGCGGCCGCGCCTTGGTGCGGGCGACGTGGGGGTCGATCTCGCGGTCGGCAAAATCGTTGATGGCGCAGCCGGCCGAGCGCATCAGCACCGTGCCCAGCACGAACACCGCCAGCACCTCCAGGTCCGGGCGCCCGTCGCTGGAGAGCCACAGGCCCCACAGCGTCGGCCACAACAGCAACAGGATGCCGATGGGCCGGTCGAGCCGCACCAGCCGGACGTAGGCCCGCAGCCGCTCGCCGAGGCTCACGGTATCGCCTCCAGCAGCGCCGGCAGAAACACCTCGGTCACCAGCAACGGCCGGCCGCGCAGCCGGAACAGTGAGCGACGCGCCCACAGCTCCCGCGGCGCGGCGGGCAGCACCGCCACCGCGCGGCGGAACAGGCGATCGCGCGGCGTCAGCCGCCGGAACGCGAGCGGCGCGCGCCGGACGCGGGGATTGGAGAAGAGCGCGTGGCCCAGGGGCCGGTTGCCGAGGCTGACCACGGAACGCCACGCCCCGCGCAGGTCCGCGCGCGCCACCACCGAGTGGGCGAACACCACCGGCCGTTCGCCGCAGTAGAGATACACCTCCCGGATCATGGAAATCTCGCCGCGCCGCAGGCCCAGGCACGCGCACTCGTCGCCGAACGGCCGGTCCAGCTCCTGGCGCACCGGCCGCACCGAGAACTGCGCGCAGCCGCCGCGGATGCGCGCGGTGAGCGAGCCCCGGTCGGTGAGCCAGCCGCGATACCCGCCCGCCGATCCGGCGAGGCGGGCTCGCCAGCGGGTGGTCGCGGCATTGGAGCTCATGTCGTCCCATGTGACTGCTGAAGGCGCGATTATGCCAAAATGGCGCCCCCGGCATGGCTGAGTGGACTTAGACCCGCAGATACGCCTGCCGCGTTCCCAGCCAACGCTGGAGGTGGCGCGCCGCGGCATCGGGATGACGCGCCAGCATGACCTGGGCGGCGTCGCGCGCCGCCTCCAGCAGATCCTGGTCCCGCTCCAGGTCGGCGAAGCGCAGCATCGGCACGCCGCTCTGACGCGCGCCGAGGAACTCGCCGGGGCCGCGGATGCGCAGGTCGTGGCGTGCGATCTCGAAGCCGTCGGTGCTCTCGTAGATCACCTTCAGCCGCTCGCGCGCGGTCTCCGACAACGGGCCGCTGTAGAGCAGGATGCACACGCTCTGGGCCGAGCCGCGGCCTACGCGGCCGCGCAACTGGTGCAACTGGGAGAGCCCCATGCGCTCGGCGTGGTCGATCACCATCAGCGACGCGTTGGGCACGTCGACGCCCACCTCGATCACCGTGGTGGCCACCAGCAGCTGGATCTCGCCGGCGCCGAAGGCGCCCATCACCGCCGCCTTCTCGGCCGGCGCCAGGCGGCCGTGGACCAATCCGACGCGCAGGTCCGGAAAGGTGGTGCGCAGCTGCTCGTAGGTCTCGGTGGCGTTCTGCAGCTCCAGCTTCTCCCGCTGCGCGCGCTGACGTGCGCTCGCCGCGCGCGGCGGCTTGCCGCCGGGGGCAGCCTCGGTGCCCGCCTCGGCCTCGGCCAACTCCTCGATCAGCGGACACACCCAGTACGCCTGGCGCCCCTCGGTGCAGGCGCTGCGCACGCGCTCGATCACCTCGTCGCGGCGCGCGTCGGAGACGAGCCGGGTCGCCACCGGCGTGCGCCCCGGCGGCAGTTCGTCGATGACGCTCACGTCCAGGTCGGCGTAGAAACTCATGGCGAGCGTGCGCGGGATCGGGGTCGCGCTCATCATCAGCAGGTGCGGCGTGGACCCGGCGCCGTCGCGGGACCGTCCCTTGGCGCGCAGCTGCAGCCGCTGGTGCACGCCGAACCGGTGCTGCTCGTCCACCACCGCGAGTCCGAGCCGGGCGAACGTCACCTGCTCCTGAAACAGCGCGTGGGTGCCCACGGCCACCGCCGCCCGTCCGGCTGCCACCTCGGCCAGCGCGGCGTCGCGTTCGCGCTTCTTCTGGCTGCCGGTGAGCCACGCTACGCCCACGTCGAGCGGCGCGAGCCAGGCGGCCAGCTTGCGATAGTGCTGCTCGGCGAGGATCTCGGTGGGTGCCATGATGGCCACCTGGCAGCCGCATTCCACCGCCTGGCACGCCGCCAGCGCGGCGACGACGGTCTTGCCGCTGCCGACATCGCCCTGCAGCAGGCGTTGCATCGGATGCGGCTCGGCCAGGTCGCGGCGGATCTCGTCGAAGGCGCGGCGCTGCGCGGCAGTGAGCCGGAATGAAAGCGACTGCGTGAGCCGCCGCGCGAGCTCGCCCGCCGGTTTCAGCGGCGGCGCGCTGCGGGCGCGGCGCTCACGGTAATGCAGCCGCATCGAGAGCTGCTGCGCCAGCAGTTCGTCGAACTTCATGCGCCGCCATGCCGGGTGCTCGCGCTCCAGCAGCGGGCCGATGGGCTCCGCCGGCGGCGGATGGTGCAGGCGGCGCGCGGCGTCGGCGAACGCCGGCAGCCCGAGCCGCGCCAGGATCTCCTCCGGCACCGTCTCGGCGAGATCGGCGGACTTCAGCGCCCGCGCCGCCAGGCGGCGCAGCGTGAACTGGGGCAGGCCGGCGGTGGTGGGATAGACCGGCGTCAGCGCCTCCGGCAGCGGCTCGTCCGGCGTCACCGCGCGGAAGCGCGGATGGATCATTTCCGCGCCGAAAAATCCGGGCCGCAGTTCGCCGTACAGCCGCACCCGGCGGCCCACCGCCAGCGACTTCACCTGGTTCGGATAGAAATTGAGGAAGCGGGCGTACACTTCGCCGCTGGCGTCGGCGATGCGGCACACCAGCTGGCGCCGCGGCCGGTAGAGGATCTCGTTGCCGACCACCGTGCCCTCCACCTGCACCGGCGCGCCGGCGCCGGCTTCGCGGATGGGCACCACGCGGGTCTCGTCGTCGTAGCGCAGCGGCAGGTGCAGCACGGCATCGGCGGGCGAGCGGATGCCCAGCCGCGCCAGCTTCTCCACCACGGCGTCACCGAGACCCCAGCCCTCCAGGGCGCTCCCTTCGCCCGCGCCTGAGGCGGCCGCCCGCGCCACGGGTCCGGGCTCAGGCGCTGCCGAGCACGAGAATCGCGTCCATCTCCACCACCGCGCCGCGCGGCAGGGAGGCCACACCGATGGCCGCGCGCGCCGGATAGGGCTCGCCGAAATAGGTGGCCATGATCTCGTTGACCTTGCCGAAGTGGGCGAGATCAGTGAGGTAGGCAGTGATCCGCACCGCGTCGGCGAGATCGCCGCCGGCCGCCTGCGCCACCGCGCGCAGGTTGCGGAACACCTGGTGGATCTGCGCCTCAACGCCCTCCACCAGCGTCATGGTCTTCGGGTCGAGCCCGATCTGCCCCGACAGGTAGACGGTGTCGCCGGCGCGGATCGCCTGGGAGTAGGTGCCGATCGCCGCCGGCGCCGACGCGGTGTGGATGGGCTGCTTGGCCATGAGCGCACTTTTCGGAGAATGAGGGAACGCGGCAATGGTAGTCACTATCCCGAAACGGCTCAACGCGCACCCCCGGCCGCGCGATAATGGCGGCTCGTTCATCGCCCCGCGCTCTCTGGCCGCCGACCATGACGCCGCCCGCCGACCAACCCCCCGCCCTCGCCAACTTCGAGAAACTGCTCGCCGCCGGCAAGGACGGCGCGCTGCTGCGCTTCGGGCTGGGCAACGAATACCTCAAGCTGGGCGATCCGGCCGCGGCGGCCGAGCACCTGCGACGCGCGGTGGAGTTCGACCGCAATTACTCGGCGGCGTGGAAGCTGCTGGGCAAGGCGCTGGCGGAAAGCGGCCGGCCGGCGGAAGCGCTCGCCGCCTATCGCGACGGCATCGCCGTGGCCGAAGCCAAGGGCGACAAGCAGGCGGCGAAGGAGATGACCGTTTTCGCGCGCCGGATCGAGAAGCAGCTCGGCGGCGAGGCGCCGCCTAGGTGAACGACACCAGCCGCACGACTTCGTCCGGCGTCATGCGCTCCGTGGCCCACGGCAGCGCGCGGTAGTCGAATCCCTGCTCGATGGTGGGCTTCACCACCTGGAAATAGGGCGAGATGTCGAAGTCCCGCGGGGCCACCAGCGAGTGATGACGCGGGCACAGCAGCTCCTCGTCCGCCGCCACGTCCTGGTTCCAGCGCCGCTTCACCAGTGGCAGGATCGGGTAGCCGACTTCCTGGAACGCCTGGGCGATCAGGGTCGAGCAGATGGCCTTGGTGGGCTCGCCGCTGCCCAGCTCCAGCATCTTCCGGCGGAAGCGGCTCGGCACGGGCGGCATCGGCAGCAGGTAGCGCGCCAGGTCAATGATGTTCTTCAGGTCGTAGGCGTGGCCGATGCGGCCGATGGCGTAGTCCACCACCCGCCGGCGGTCGGCGGCGGAGAGTCCCACGGGCCGGCAGATGCGGGTGTGGTAATGGGCGAACTTGGACAGCGGCACCGCCTGGCAGCCATTCACCATGTCCACCTCCACCAGCATCGGCGGGTCGCCGGCGTTGTCCGGCCTCGTCGGCGCCTCGCCGATGCACAGGGCGGCGTGGGACCATGTAGACTGGGTCAGGTACTTAATGGCAGTGGATACGCGGGTGTTGCCCTCCACCAGCAGCACGTCGGCGGGCTGGATCGCCGCCCGTAGTGCTTCCGGTGTGCCGGTGGTGGGCGGCGCATAGCCGGCGATGGGCTCGCTCAGGTAGCGGGCCAGCGCGCGTCCCAGCGACATCTGCAACCGGTTCATGCCGTTTTCGCCCTCTGCGGCGAGCGCCCGGGGCCCGAAGCGGGCCCTTCCGGCGCCTCGTCAACGGGCTGGCAAGCAACTTGCAGGCCCGCCAATACAAGGGCGGAGAAGCCGGTTTCCCGGCTGCTGCCCGTCACCGCATCGACACAAGGAGGCAAAAGATGACCATCGGCCGTCACTCGCGACGCACGTTCCTGCGCACCGGCGTTTGCTGGCTCGCCCTGGCGGCGCTGCCCCCGGCCGCGCAGGCGAAGAAGAACGGCGACGACCACCCGGGCAAGGGAAAGGACAAGAGCAAGAACGGCAGCGGCGGCAGCGCGGGTGGCACCCCGGAGGCGGTCGCCGCCTCCCTCACGGCGGCGTCGATCCACGCCATGCTGGGCGCCAACGTGGGCGTCGTCCATGTCGGCGCCAAACCGCTGCCGCCGGGGATCCGGAAGAACCTGGCGCGGGGCAAGCCGCTGCCGCCAGGCATCGCCAAGCAGTCGGTGCCGGGGCCGCTGCTCTACAAGCTGCCGAAGGTGGACGGCCACGACTGGATCCGGGCCGGCACCACGCTGATCCTGGTGGGCGCGGCGACGCTGGTGGTCAAGGAGATCATCGAGAACGTATTCGACTGATACGGCGCGCCGGCCGCCGACGCGGTCGCGCAGTCGCTGGCGGCCTTCGACTGGCTGCGCGGCCGCGGCGCCCAGCAGATCTACTTCAAGTACTGCTCCACGTTCGACAGCACCGACCAGGGCAACATCGGCCCGGTGGCCGACGCGCTGCTGGACGCGCTGGGGGAAGCGTTCACCATCGCCTGCCCGGCGTTCCCCGAGAACGGCCGCACGATCTACAAGGGTCACCTGTTCGTCGGCGACTCCCTTCTTTCGGACTCGCCGATGCGCCACCATCCGCTCACCCCCATGACCGACGCCAGCCTGGTGCGCGTGCTGCAGCGGCAGACGCGACGCAAGGCGGGCCTGACCCAGCATCGCGTCGTGCGCCAGGGTGCCGCGGCGATCCGCGCGGATTTCCGCCGGCTGCGCGAGGACGGCACCAGCTACGCGATCGTGGACGCGCTCGCCGACGAGGACCTGATGGCCGTCGGCGCCGCCTGCGCCGACCTCAAGCTGGTGACGGCGGGCTCGGGCGTCGCGCTGGAGCTGCCGCAGAATTTCTACGCTGCCGGTTTGATGCAGCCGCGCCACGATGCCGCGGCGCTGCCGAAAGTGGGCGGAAAGATGGCGGTGCTTGCGGGCAGCTGCTCGGCCATGAGAAAGGCCGCTCATTGAGGGGTCTTTGGTGCACCCGATGGCGGGGAGTTTACGACCGGCCAGGGCGCCTCCTCGGCAAGAGCGCCCATCCGCCATCTTCCACGGGCCGCCGCGCGCCTGTCCTCGGACCCCGAGCAGGCGACGCGCCAGCAACCCCTGCACGTCCCGCTGCCCATCCGCAATGACGTGGATGTAGACCCCCTGCCCGATCACCCGATAGATCACACGATACGGCTTGAACGCTGTTTGCCGATAGTCGCGGATGCCCAGCGCGATCGGTTCCTTGGGATAGGCACCGCGCTCCGGGAAGGCCGCCAGGCTCTCGACGACCTCCAGCAAACGATCCAGCACGTGGTCGGCCTTGGCCTTGCAGTCGGACTCCGCGATGGAGTCGTAGATCGATTCGAGGTCCCCCTCGGCGCCCGCGGTAAGCGGCACCTCGTACTTGCGGACCGGCATTACCGGGCGGCCGGCTTGGCCCGCAACCTGGCAATGACTTCACCCACGGGCTTTACCTTGCCCGCCTCGATCTCCACGCTGCCCAGAGCGAGCGTTTTCAGCAGCGCCAGCGTTTCCTGAGTTTCCTCGAATGAGGCGACGTCCTGGATGACCGCCTTGGCCTCCCCGTTCTGGGTGATGACGAGCGGCTGCCGGCACTCGGACAGGGTCTGCAACACTTCCGCGGCGTTGGCCTTGAGATAGCTGATCGGTTTGATTTGGGACGAGTAGCGCATGGTCGCTGGCGGGTCGGATTGAATTAAGACCGAATATCGTCCGACCCCTGCGGAAACGCAATCGGCAGAGGCGCGCACGCCGGCCTTGCCCGGATCCCGAGGCGGCAGCGCGAAGCCGGGCGCTCCCGGGCCCGCAAGAAAACCAAGGGCCACTCGACGAGCGGCCCTTGGTTTTGGTGGAGACGAAGGGGATCGAACCCTCGACCTTCGCATTGCGAACGCGACGCTCTCCCAGCTGAGCTACGTCCCCAAAAGAGCCGCAAATTCTAATACAGAGGCCGCCCCGCCGGCAATTATCTGCCGGGACGGGCGGTTAGCGGAGGCTCAGCCGGTCGAGGTGGCCGGCCGCCACGCGCGGATAGCTGTGATGGACGTCGTGATGGCACATGGCCATCACCGCATCACGGCCGAACAGGGTCCGGAACACCCGGTCCAGGCCGGCAGGCAGCGCGAGCCGGTAGACACCGTACTCGGGCCCCCGGCGGTGGAGGCAGTAGAAGAACGCAAAATAGCTGGCGCCGAACCCCAGCCGTACCGGCACCCAGTACCACCAGAACGCCGCACCGCTCGCGGTCACGAGGCCGGCGAACAGCGCCACACGGATCACGATGCCGCCAACCAGGGCGCGGTCGACGCCACGGCGCGCGATCCAGCGGAAGAACGCCTGCTCCGGCGCCGTCATCGCGTTGGCGAGCCCAGTGAGCGGGTCGCCGCGCAGCTGGAAATACTCGGGGTCTTCGCGTGTTGCCATGTGGCGGTGGTGACCGCGATGGATCTCGAGGAACTCCCGGTACCCGAGCGACAGCGGCGTGAGCATCAGCGGCAGCAGCCGGGTGATCGGGTCCACCTCCCGCTCGGTCTTGAGGTGGAACAGCTCGTGGACAGAGAGCATCCAGCGCACCACCAGAACCGGGGCCACGCAGGCAAACGCCCAAAACGGCAACCAGCCACCGATGGCGGCGCCGAACAGCGCATAGATCGCGCCATTGGCGATCAGCGACGTTCGCGTACAGCGCCGGGCATCGTCGTTGGTGCCCCAGAACGCGTGATGGTCGTTAGCGGGAGCCGACGGCATTGCGGGACCCCCGGTAGGCCCACGCCAGCATCGCTGCACCCGCCAACACCATCGGCAGGCTGAGCCACTGGCCCATGGAGAGGCCGAGGGCCAGCAGCCCGAGGAAGCTGTCCGGCTCGCGGGTGAATTCCACCAGGAAGCGGAAAGCACCGTAGCCGATCAGGAACAGTGCGGAGACCGCGCCCACCGGCCGCGGCCGCGCCGAGAACGCCATCAGGATCACGAACAGCGCGACGCCCTCGAGTGCGAACTGGTAGAGCTGCGACGGGTGCCGCGCCACGCTGTCAACGCCCGGGAACACCATCGCCCACGGCACGTCGGTCGGGCGGCCCCACAGCTCGGCGTTGATGAAGTTGCCGAGGCGGCCGGCGCCGAGCCCGATCGTCACCAGCGGCGCGACGAAGTCGGTGACCTGCAGCCAGCGCATCCGGTGTTTGCGCGCGAACAGCCACACGGCGAAGATCACGCCGAGGAATCCGCCGTGGAACGCCATGCCGCCTTCCCACAGGTAGAAGATGCGGATCGGGTCGGCGAGGTACTCCAGGGGCTTGTAGAACACCACGTAGCCGAGGCGCCCACCGAGGATCACCCCCAGCACGATGTAGAACAGCAGGTCCTCCACCTGCGCCGGCGTGAAGCCCAGGTCAGGCCGGCGCTGGGCGCGCCAGCGGCCCAGCAGCAGGCCGCCGACGAAGCCGACGAGGTACATCAGGCCGTACCAGCGCACCGCCAGCGGGCCCAGCTGGAACGCGATCGGATCGAACTGCGGATGGACGAGCAAGGCGGGAAGGAAAGCGGTTTCGGCTAAAATCGCAGTTTACTGCTTTTCGGCGGGGCGTCGACTGCGCTGGATAATCGAGGACAGCGAGTGCGCGGCACGCCGGTTGACCCTCCCCTTTCCCCTCTCCCCGAGGGCGGGGGGAAATGGACAGTGCGCTGGCGGCTGAGCCCCGCGCGCGCAAATTTTTCAAGGAGAGTTCGCGTGGGATACAACAAGCGCAGCCAGCTCATCACGAAGGGGGTCGAGCGCAGCCCCAACCGGGCCATGCTCCGCGCCGTCGGCTTCGGCGACGGCGACTTCGACAAGCCCATCGTCGGCATCGCCAACGGCCACAGCACCATGAATCCGTGCAACGCCGGCATCCAGCCGCTGGCGCTGCGCGCGGAGGAAGCGCTGCGGGGGGCGGGCGCGATGCCGCAGATGTTCGGCGTCATCACCGTCACCGACGGCATCGGCATGGGCACCGAGGCGATGAAGTACTCGCTGGTGTCGCGCGAGGTGATCGCGGACGCCATCGAGACCGCCACCCAGGGCCAGGCGATGGACGGCGTGCTGGTGCTGGGCGCCTGCGACAAGAACATGCCCGGCGGCATGATGGCGATCCTGCGCATGAACATCCCGGCCGTCTATTGCTACGGCGGCACCATCAAGCCCGGCAAGTGGAAGGGCCAGGACCTCACCATCGTTAGCGCCTTCGAGGCGGTGGGCGCCTACACCCACGGCAAGATGTCGGACGAGGACTTTCTCGGCATCGAGAAGAACGCGTGCCCCACCCACGGCGCCTGCGGCGGGATGTACACCGCCAACACCATGTCGAGCGCGTTCGAGGCGCTGGGCATGAGCCTGCCGTATTCGTCCACGATGGCCAATCCCGATCCCGAGAAGTCCGACAGCGTGGCGGAGTCGGCCAAGGTACTGGTGGAGGCGATCAAACAGCAGATCCTGCCGCGCCAGATCGTGACGCGGAAAGCGATCGAGAACGCGGTCGCGCTGATCATGGCGGTGGGCGGCTCCACCAACGCGGTGCTGCACTTCCTCGCCATCGCCCATGCCACGGAAGTCGAGTGGACGCTGGACGACTACGAGCGCATCCGCAGGAAAGTGCCGGTGCTGTGCGACCTGAAGCCTTCGGGCCGCTACGTCACCACCCAGTTCCACCAGGCGGGCGGCGTGCCCCAGGTGATGAAGATCCTGCTGGCGAACGGTCTGCTGCACGGCGACTGCATCACCGTCACCGGCAAGACCATCGGCGAGCTGCTGGAGAAGGTGCCGGCGACGCCGCCGGCGGGGCAGGACGTGATCCGGCCGTTCGACCGGCCGCTCTATCCGCACGGGCACCTGGCGATTCTCAAGGGCAACCTCGCCACTGAAGGCTGCGTCGCCAAGATCACCGGCCTCAAGAACCCGGCCATCACCGGGCCGGCGCGGGTGTTCGACTCCGAAGAGGAATCGATGAAGGCCATCGTCGCCGGCAAGATCAAGGCCGGCGACGTGCTGGTGATCCGCTATGAGGGCCCCCGGGGCGGCCCCGGCATGCGCGAGATGCTCTCCCCCACCTCGGCCATCATCGGCGCCGGGCTCGGCGACTCGGTGGGCCTCATCACCGACGGCCGCTTCTCGGGCGGCACCTGGGGCATGGTGGTGGGCCACGTGGCCCCGGAGGCGGCCGTCGGCGGCGCCATCGCGCTGGTGCAGGAAGGCGACTCCATCACCATCGACGCCACCCGGCAGCTGATCCAGCTCCACGTCGACGACGCCGAGCTGGAAAAGCGGCGCAAGGCCTGGCAGCCGCCGAAGCCGCGCTACACCCGCGGCGTGATGGCGAAGTACGCCAAGCTGGTGACCTCCGCCAGCCGCGGCGCAGTCACCGACGGCTAGCGGCGCACGGTGCCGGCGAGCTTCGCCGAGCGGCTGCGCACGCCGCTCACCGGCGTGCTGACCTGGGAGGCGCTGGCCGCGCTGTGGCAGCGGGTGACGGCGCTGGACGGCTGGTATCTGTACACGGTGGGCGAGCAACCGCCGGTGACGCCGGCCAACCGGGATGAGGTCGCCGCGTTCGTCCGGCGTCTGGACGCTCGCCTGCGCGCGGAGCACGACCGCGACGAGTGCGGCATCGTCTACGTCGACGACCTTGCTGCGCCGATGCTCATCAAGGTCTACGACCCGAAACGCCTCGGGGCGGTATGCGGCCCCAGCCGCGGCCGGGTGCCGCCGGGCTGGATCCTGAGCCGGATGCCGCCGGAGCCGGTCGAGCTGGTGCAGCCGCCGCGCTCGCGGTTCCGCTTCTTTCGGGGCCTGGGCCGCGCCCCCGATAGTTGAGTAAATTGCTTGGTCTTTGGCCGGGCCGACGTTAGAATTCTTCCAGGGCGCGCAACGCGCCCTGTTCATTTGGATTCCGACATCGAGGCCGCCCCATGCCCAACCGACTCGCCGCCGCCGCCAGCCCCTACCTGCAGCAGCACGCCGACAACCCGGTGGACTGGCACCAGTGGGGTGAGGAAGCGCTCACACTGGCCCGGGAGCAGAATAAACCGATATTGCTTTCAATCGGTTACTCCGCCTGCCACTGGTGCCATGTGATGGCCCACGAGTCCTTCGAGGACCCCGAGGTGGCGGCGGTGATGAACCGCCATTTCGTCAACATCAAGGTGGACCGGGAGGAGCGCCCCGACCTCGATCAGATCTACCAGACCTCCCACGCCATGCTCACCGGACGCTCGGGCGGCTGGCCGCTGACGGTGTTTCTCACCCCGGATGACCACGCGCCGTACTTCGCCGGCACCTACTTCCCGAAAACAGCGCGCTACAACCTGCCCGGCTTCAAGGATCTGCTGCCGCGGGTCGCCGAGGTCTACTACCAGCAGCAGGACGCGATCCGCCAGCAGAACGCCTCGCTGCGGGACGCCCTGGCGAGTACGCTGCCCGCCGCGCCCGTCGGCGACGTGACCTTCGAGCCTCAGCTGATCCGGCTTGCGATCGGCCAGCTGGCCGGGATATTCGACGAGATCCACGGCGGCTTCGGCAACGCGCCCAAGTTTCCCCATCCGGCCGAGCTGGACCTGTGCCTTTCGCGCCATGGCCTGCCGGAGGGCGCAGCCGCGGTGGAAATGGCCCGGCACACGCTGACCCGCATGGCCGAGGGCGGCATCTACGACCAGCTGGGGGGCGGCTTCTGCCGCTACAGCGTCGACGGCGAGTGGACCATCCCCCATTTCGAGAAGATGCTCTACGACAACGGCCCGCTGCTGGCACTGGTGGCCGACCTGTGGAGCATCACGCGGGATCCCCTGCTGGAGCGCGTCGCAGCCGAAACCGCGGGCTGGGTGATGCGCGAGATGCAGTCCCCGGCGGGCGGCTATTACTCGACGCTGGACGCCGACTCCGAACACGAGGAGGGCAAATTCTACGTCTGGACCCCGGACGAGGTGCGCGCGGCGCTGACCGACGCGGAATACGCCGTGACGGCACCCCACTTCGGCCTCGACCGGCCGGCCAACTTCGAGGGCAAACACTGGCACCTGCGGGTGACGAAGAGCCTGAAGCTGGTGGCGCAGCAGACCGGCCAGGCGGTGGAGGAATGCGAACGGCTGCTGGCCTCCGCCAAGGCCAAGCTGTTCGCGCTGCGCGAGCCGCGCGTGCACCCGGGCCGGGACGAGAAAGTGCTCACATCCTGGAACGGCCTGATGATCCGGGGCATGGCCCGGGCCGGGCGGGTTTTCGGGCGCGCCGACTGGATCGACTCGGCCGCGCGCGCTGCGGATTTTCTGCGGGCGAACCAGTGGCGCGACGGTCATCTGTACGCGGCCTGGAAGGACGGCATGTCCTACCTCAACGGCTACCTCGACGACTACGCGTTCCTCATGGACGGCCTGCTGGAACTCGCCCAGGCGCGGTTCCGCGCGCGGGACGTCGCCTTCGCCCGCGATCTGGCCGAGGTGTTGCTGGCGCGCTTCGAGGATGCCGCGGCGGGAGGCTTCTACTTCACCGGCAACGACCACGAGACGCTGATCCACCGGCCCAAGCCCGGTCCGGACAATGCGACGCCGTCCGGCAACGGCATTGCCGCCCTGGCGCTGGCGCGGCTCGGCCACCTGCTGGGCGAGCCCCGCTATCTCGAGGCATCGCGCCGCACGGTCGCGGTGTTTTATCCGGCGATGCAGCGCCACGCCAGCGCCTTCGCCAGCCTGCTGCGGGCGATGGAGGAGCACATCCTGCCTTCCACCGTGGTCATTCTGCGGGGCGACAACGGCGCGCCGGAAGCGTGGCGGCGCACGCTGGACGAGCACCCCGACCCGCGGCGGATCACCCTTGCCATCCCCGATGGCGTGGATGGGCTGCCCGATACGCTGGTCCGCCCCCGCCTCGGCAAGGTCAACGCCTGGGTGTGCCGGGGCGTTAGCTGCCTGCCGCCGATCACGGACCTGGATGCATTGCTGGAAACTTGCAACGCTCCGGCAGTCGGCTAGAATTCAGATCTTTCTAATACACGGGGCCGTGCCCCCTCACCAAAGGAGCCAGCATGAAAGCAGTTTGGATGGGAGTTCTGGGCGCCGCCGCGCTGTTCGCCACCGGGGCCGTGAAGGCGGCCGAGGACGCCAAGGCGCTGGCGCAGAAGAGCGGCTGTATGGCGTGCCACGCCGAGGACAAGAAGCTGGTGGGCCCTTCCATGAAGGACATTGCCGCCAAGTACAAGGGCCAGAAGGATGCGGTGGCAACGCTGTCCACCAAGGTGAAGAAGGGCGGCGCCGGGAACTGGGGACAGATTCCCATGCCCCCGCACCCCCAGGTCAAGGACGACGACATCAAGAAGCTCGTGGAGTGGTACCTGGCGCACTGAGCCGCCGGGTTCCTCCCGCCAACAAAGAAGGCCGGCCTCCGCCGGCCTTTGCTTTTTGCCGACGCCGTTCCCGACGGGCGTCGCTGCGTTGCCGCAAATTGACACCCCGGGGATGATTTCCAATAATCTCCGACGTTTCGACCCGGATTTCCCGTTGTGGCGCCGGTCAGCGCCGCCGCCCCATCACCCGAGGAGTTTCCATGATTCGCTCGACCCCGCTTCGCCTGCTCGCCGTTTCGTTCGCCGCGCTGGCACTCGTTGCCTGCGGCAAGAAGGAAGAACCGCCACCCCCGGCCGCCAAGACCGAAGCGCCCGCGGCGCCCCCGCCGCCCAAGGAAGTGACCGTAAAAATCGGCCTGGCCTCGCCGCTCACCGGTCCCCAGGCCCACATCGGCAACGACATCAAGAACGGCGCCCAGCTGGCGGTGGAAGACGTGAACGCCAAGGGGCTGGAGGTGGGCGGCGCCAAGGTGAAGTTCGAGCTGGTGGCCGAGGACGACGAAGCCAACCCCACCAAGGCCACCACGGTGGCGCAGAAGCTGGTGGACGCCAAAGTCGCCGCGGTGGTGGGCCACTTCAACTCGGGCGCCTCGATTCCGGCCTCGAAGATCTACTCCGACGCCGGCATTCCCCAGATCTCGCCGTCGTCCACCAACCCGAAGTACACGCAGCAGGGTTTCAAGACCACGTTCCGCGTGGTGGCCAACGATGACCAGCAGGGCCCGGTCAACGCGCAGTTCGCGGTGAACACGCTCAAGGTGAAGAAGATCGCGGTGATCGACGACTCCACCGCCTACGGCCAGGGGCTGGCCGACACCTTCGAGGCCAAGGCCAAGGCGTTGGGCGCCGAGATCGTGGCGCGCGAGCACACCACCGACAAGGACACCGACTTCAAAGCCATTCTCACCAAGATCAAGGGCAAGGGTCCCGAGCTGGTGTTCTTCGGCGGCATCGATCCGCAGGCCGGGCCGATGAGGAAGCAGATGAAGGAGCTGGGCATCGACGCCAAGTTCCTCGGCGGCGACGGCTGGCAGACCCCCAACTTCATCAAGCTCGCGGGTGACGCCGCCGAGGGCTCGATGGCCTCCATTCCCGGCCTGCCCAAGGACAAGATGCCCGGCGGCACCGAATTCCTGCAGCGCTTCAAGCAGAAGTTCGGCACCGAGGTCGAGCTGTTCGCCCCCATGGCCTACGACGCGGTGATGGTGTTCGCCGACGCGATGAAGCGCGCCGGCTCCATCGATCCCGCCCAGTTCCTCCCCGAGGTCGGCAAGACCAGCCTGAACGGCGTCATCGGCCCGATCGCCTTCGACGAACGGGGCGATCTCAAGGATGCTCCCATCACCATCTACGCGGTGAAGAACGGCGCCTGGGAGCCGCTCGAGACCGTGATCCCCGGCAAGTAATCCATCCCGACAGCGCGGCACCTTCCCGGTGCCGCGCTGCCTTTGAGCCCCCGCCGGTTTCGTGGAGATCTTCCTCCAGCAGCTCGTCAACGGGCTGATTCTCGGCAGCATCTACGCCATCGTGGCGCTGGGCTACACGATGGTGTACGGCATCATCGGGCTCATCAACTTCGCCCATGGCGACATCGTGATGGTGGGTGCGCTGGTGGCGCTCACCATCACCAGCCTGCTGGCGGCAGCCGGGCTGCCGGCGCCGGCGGTGCTGCTCCTTGCCACGCTCGGGGCGATGGCGGTGTGCATGACGCTGGGCGTGTCGATCGAGCGCGTGGCCTACCGCCCGCTGCGCAACGCGCCGCGGCTGGCCCCGCTGATCACCGCCATCGGCATGTCGATCCTGCTGCAGTACACCGCGGCGCTGATCTGGGGCAAGCAGTACATCCCGATGCCAGAAATCATCACGCCGACCACGTTCGAGGTGGGCGGCGCCCACGTCACCGACCTGCAGGTGTTCATCTTCCTGCTGGCGGTGGCGCTGATGGCGGCGCTGCTGTGGTTCATCAAGAACACGCGGCTGGGCAAGGCCATGCGCGCCACCGAGCAGAACCGCGAAGTGGCCGGCCTGATGGGCGTCAACGTCAACACCATCATCGCGGTCACGTTCCTGATCGGGTCCGGCCTCGGCGCGATCGCCGGCGTGCTGGTGGTGCTCTATTACGGCCTCGGCCACTACTTCATGGGCTTCATGCTGGGGCTCAAGGCCTTTACCGCCGCGGTGCTGGGCGGCATCGGCCGCGTCAACGGCGCGATGCTGGGCGGTCTGCTGCTGGGCATCATCGAGGCCATGGCGTCGGGGTACATCGGCGACCTCACCGGCGGCGTGCTGGGCAGCAACTACCGCGACGTGTTCGCGTTCCTGGTGCTGGTGCTGGTGCTGGTGCTGAAACCCTCGGGGCTGGTGGGCGGGCCCCAGAGCGAGCGAGCGTAAGAGGGCGTCCGTGGCCGGCCTGCCGCTCCCGCCGCTGACCCGCAAGACGCTGCTGACGCTGGCGCTGGCGGTACTGCTGGCGGTGCTGCCGTTCGTGATCGACGCCTTGCTGGGCCGCGCCTGGGTGCGCATCGTCGACGTAGCGCTGCTGTTCATCATGCTGGC
The DNA here is from genome assembly GCA_049322755.1 of Pseudomonadota bacterium. Classification (GTDB taxonomy): domain Bacteria; phylum Pseudomonadota; class Gammaproteobacteria; order Burkholderiales; family UBA6910; genus DATIUV01. The sequence goes on from JBMOQX010000064.1 coordinate 18,742, forward strand.
GCTGGGTCTCAACATCGTGGTGGGCTTCGCCGGCCTGCTGGACCTGGGCTACATCGCCTTCTTCGCCGTCGGCGCCTACTCCTACGCGCTGCTGGCCTCGCCGCAGTTCGACCTGCACTGGCCGTTCTGGGCGCTGCTGCCCATCGGCGCGCTGGTGGCCGCGGTGTTCGGCGTGCTGCTGGGCGCGCCGACGCTGCGATTGCGCGGCGACTATCTCGCCATCGTCACGCTCGGCTTCGGCGAGATCATCCGCATTTTTCTCAACAACCTGAACCGGCCGTTCAACATCACCAACGGCCCCCTGGGCATCACGCTGATCGACCCCCTGACGGTGGGCGGCGTGTCGCTGTCGAAGGGCTTCACCGTCGCCGGCGTCACCTTCGCGCCGGTGCACGCGTATTACTACGTGTTCCTGCTGTGCGCGCTGGCGTCCATCTTCATCTCGCTGCGGCTGGAGGATTCGCGCATCGGCCGCGCCTGGATCGCGATCCGCGAGGACGAGTCGGCGGCCAAGGCGATGGGCATCAACACCCGCGACGTGAAACTGCTGGCGTTCGCCATGGGCGCCACCTTCGGCGGCGTGGCCGGCGGCCTGTTCGCGTCGTTCCAGGGCTTCATCAGCCCGGAGAGCTTCACGCTGCTGGATTCCATCATGGTGCTGTGCATGGTGGTGCTGGGGGGCATGGGCAACGTTGCCGGCGTGGTGCTGGGCGCGTTCCTGCTGACCGCGCTGCCGGAGGCGCTGCGTTACGTCGGCCCGCTGCAGCAGGATTGGTTCGGGCGCGTGCTGGTGGATCCCTCCGACCTGCGCATGCTGCTGTTCGGCCTGGCGCTGGTGCTGATGATGCTGTTCCGCCCCGCGGGCCTGTGGCCGTCCAAGATCCGCCGCCGGGAGTTCGCCGAGGCCAGATGAGCGAACTGCTGGAAGCCAGCGGCGTGGTCAAGCGCTTCGGCGGCCTGGAGGCGCTGTCCAACGTGTCGCTGTCGATCCGCCGCGGCGAGATCTACGGCCTGATCGGCCCCAACGGCGCCGGCAAGACCACGTTCTTCAACGTCCTCACCGGCTTCTATCCGCCCGACGGCGGCGAGATCCGCTTCGAGGGCGCACCGCTGGACGTCACCGCCCCCCACGAGGTGGCCGCCGCCGGCATCGCCCGCACGTTCCAGAACATCCGCCTGTTCGCCAACATGACCGCGCTCGAGAACGTCATGGTGGGCCGCCACGTGCGCACCCGCGCCGGCGTGATCGGCGCCGTCCTGCGCACCCGCGCCACCCGCGACGAGGAGGCGGCGATCCACGCCCGCTCCATGGAGATCCTCAGGTACGTCGGCGTCGACCGCCACGCCCACGCGCTGGCGAAGAACCTGCCCTACGGCGATCAGCGCCGCCTGGAGATCGCGCGGGCGCTGGCCACCGATCCGCGGCTGCTGGCGCTGGACGAGCCGGCGGCCGGCATGAACGCCACCGAGACCGCGGAGCTCAAGCGGCTTCTGGAGCGCATCCGCGCCGACGGGGTCACCGTTCTGCTGATCGAGCACGACGTCAAGCTGGTGATGGGCCTGTGCGACCGCGTCGCGGTCCTGGATTACGGCAAGAAGATCGCCGAGGGCACGCCCGCCGAGGTGCAGCACGACCCGGCGGTGATCGAGGCCTATCTGGGCGGGGCCGTCGCGTGATCCTGCTGGAGGTGCGCAACCTCAAGGTGAGCTACGGCCACATCGCCGCGGTCAAGGGCATCGACCTGGAGGTGCGCGAGCGCGAGCTGGTGGCGCTGATCGGCGCCAACGGCGCCGGCAAGACCACCACGCTGAAGGCGCTGGCCGGCGTGCTGCCGTCCTCGGGAGGCTCGGTGCACTATCGCGGCCAGCCGGTGACCCGCAAGCCGTCCTTCGAGCTGGTGCGCGAGGGCCTGGCGCTGGTGCCGGAAGGGCGCGGCATCTTCGGGCGCCTGACGGTGGAGGAAAACCTGGACATGGGCGCCTACGCCCGGCCCCGCGATCCTTCGATCAAGGCCGATCTGGACCGCGTGTACTCGCTGTTTCCGCGGTTGAAGGAGCGCCGCCACCAGACCGCCGGCACGCTCTCCGGCGGTGAGCAGCAGATGCTGGCCATCGGCCGCGCGCTCATGAGCCGGCCCAAGCTGCTGCTGCTGGACGAGCCCAGCATGGGGCTGGCGCCGATCATGGTGCAGCGGATCTTCGAGGTGGTGCGCGCTGTCGCCAGCGAAGGCGTCACCATCCTCCTGGTGGAGCAGAACGCCAAGCTGGCGCTGGAAGTGAGCAGCCGCGGCTATGTCATGGACAGCGGTCAGGTCGCGCTCACCGGCGCATCGCCGGACCTGTTGGCCAATCCGCAGGTGCGGCAGGCCTACCTCGGCGAATAGGCGCTCAAGCGAAAAGCTTCAACAGGCCGGTGACGTTGAGGAACACCAGGGCGATGGCGACCGGCGTGACGAAGCGCACCACGAAGCGCCAGACGGCGAACAGCCCCGGCCGCAGGGCCAGTTCCTCCTCGGCGTGGGCCAGCTTCATCACCCACGCGGCGAACACCGCCATCAGCAATCCGCCCAGCGGCAGCATCACGTTGCTGGTCAGGTAGTCGAAAAAATCGAAGATGCCCAGGCCGGCGAGCGTCACCTCCGACCAGGCGCCGAAGGACAGCGCCACCGCGACCCCCACGAGCCAGACGGCGACGCCGATCAGCAGGCAGGCCCGCCCGCGCGGCAGGCCCATCCGTTCCGTGAGCCACGCGGCGGCGGGCTCCACCAGCGAAATCGACGAGGTCCAGGCGGCGAACACCAGCAGCACGAAGAACAGCGAGCCGATCACCGCGCCGCCCGGCATGTTGCCGAACGCGATCGGCAGCGTGAGCATGACCAGCCCCGGACCGGACGCCGGCGCGAGGCCGTGGGCAAAAACGATGGAGAAGATCGCCAGTCCGGCGAGGATGGCGATCGAGGTGTCGGCCAGCGCGATGTAGAACGCCGTGCGGCCGATGGAGACGTGGCGCTGGAGATAGCTGCCGTACACCATCACCGCGCCCATGCCCAGCGACAGGCTGAAGAACGCCTGGCCCATGGCGGCCAGCACGACGCCCGGGGTGATGCGGCTGAAATCCGGCGCGAACATGAACGCCGCGGCCCGGTCCATCGCGCCTTCCGCCAGTCCGTAGCCCACCAGCACCAGCACGATGGCGAACAGCCCCGGCATCATGATCTTGTTGGCGCGCTCGAGCCCCTTGGTGACGCCGTAGGCCACCACCACCAGGGTCAGCACCAGGAACAGCGTGTGCCACAGCAGCAGCTCGTAGGGGTCGGCCAGCATGGCCGAGAACATCGCCTTGGCGCGCTCGGCGTTGAGGCCGGCCAGGACGCCGGTCGCGCTCTTCACCAGATAGTCGATCATCCAGCCCGCCACCACGCTGTAGAACGACAGGATCAGCACGCCGGCCAGGACGCCCATCAGGCCCACCAGCTTCCATGCCGGGCCCGCGCCCGCCTCCGCCGCGAGACGCGCCATGCCGTCCACCGGATTCCGCTGGGCGCGCCGGCCCAGCATGATCTCGGTCATCATCATCGGCAGGCCCACCACCGCGATGCTCGCCAGGTAGACGAGCACGAACGCGCCGCCGCCGTTCTCGCCGGCCATGTAGGGAAATTTCCAGATGTTGCCCAGCCCCACCGCCGAGCCCGCGGTAGCCAGGACGAACGCCCAGCGGCTGGACCAGTGGCCGCGACGTGCAGTGGTCATCGGCGCGCCTTCCTCCGTCGCGAAGTATACGAAACCGTACGTCCCGCGAGGCGCGGAACGAGGGACAGGAGGACTAGTTGTTGAGCGCCTGCAGCGGCGCCGGGATGCGCCCGCCGCGGCGCACGAAGGCCGCCGAGGAGAAGCGGTTTACCGGGATCACCGGCGCGCGCCCCAGCAGGCCGCCGAACTCGACAAACTCGCCCACCTTTTTCCCGGGCGCGGGAATGACGCGCACCGCGGTGGTCTTGCGGTTGATCATGCCGATGGCGGCCTCGTCGGCGATGATGGCGGCCACCGTCTCGGCCGGCGTGTCGCCCGGAATGGCGATCATGTCGAGGCCCACCGAGCACACGCTGGTCATGGCCTCCAGCTTGTCGAAGGTGATGGCGCCCAGCGCGGCGGCCTCGATCATTCCAGCGTCCTCGGACACCGGAATGAACGCGCCCGACAGGCCGCCGACGTAACTGGAGGCCATGGCGCCGCCCTTCTTGACCGCGTCATTCAGAAGCGCCAGCGCGGCGGTGGAGCCGTGGGTGCCGACCCGCTCCAGACCCATCGCCTCCAGGATGCGGGCGACGCTGTCGCCGGCGGCGGGCGTCGGCGCCAGCGAAACGTCCACCACGCCGAACGGCACGCCCAGCCGCTGCGACGCCGCGCGCCCCACCAGTTCGCCCATGCGAGTGATCTTGAACGCCATGCGCTTGATGGTGGTGGCGAGCGCGCCGAGGTCGGCGCCGGGCTCCTTGGCCACCGCGTTGTACACCACTCCGGGGCCGGAGACGCCGACGTTGACCACGCAGTCCGGCTCGCCGATGCCGTGGAACGCCCCGGCCATGAACGGGTTGTCGTCCACGGCGTTGCAGAACACCACCAGCTTGGCGCAGCCGAGGTCGTCGCGCGCCGCGGTCAGGCGCGCGGTTTCCACTACCACCCGTCCCATCTCTGCCACCGCGTCCATGTTGATGCCGGCGCGGGTCGAGCCGACGTTCACCGACGCGCAAACCCTTTCCGTGGTCGCCAGCGCCTCGGGGATGGCGCGGATCAGCGCGGTGTCCCCGGGCGTGTGGCCTTTCTGTACCAGCGCCGAGAAGCCGCCGATGAAGTTCACGCCCACCTCCGACGCGGCGCGGTCCAGCGCCCGGGCGATGTCCAGCAAGTCGGCGCCAGCAGCCGACTCCGCCACCAGCGCGATGGGCGTCACCGCAACGCGCCTGTTGATGATGGGAACGCCGTACTCCTGCTCGATGGCCTCGCCCACCGCCACCAGGCGCCTGGCGGCACGGCAGACCTTGTCGTAGATGCGCGCCGCGAGACGGTCCGCGTCCGGGTGCGCGCAGTCGCGCAGGCTCACGCCCAGGGTGATGGTGCGGATGTCGAGGCTCTCCATCTGCACCATGCGGATGGTCTCGACGATCTCCTGGGCCGAGAACGACAGCGCGCTCATATCCGGTGCATGTACTTGAAGACGTCCTCGTGCTGGGCGTCGATCTTGAGGCCCATCTCGTCGCCGCGCGCCTTGAGCCGGCGTTTGAGCTCCTCGAACGGCACGCTCGCCTGGGCCACGTCCGCCAGCAGGATCATGGCGAAAAACTCCTGCAGCGTGGTCTGGGAGATGTCGAGGACGTTGGCGTTGGCCTCCGCCAGGATCGCGGAGACCGCGGCGATGATGCCGACGCGGTCCTGGCCCAGGACGGTGACGACGATGCGGCTGCTCGGCGCGCTCATGTCCAGTCCCGCGGCTTGAGGAACTCCTCGTACAACCGCGCCTCCGGCGAGCCCGGCTCCGGGCGCCAGTCGTAGCGCCACTTCACGATCGGCGGCAGCGACATCAGGATCGATTCGGTGCGCCCGCCCGACTGCAGCCCGAACAGCGTGCCGCGGTCGAACACCAGGTTGAACTCGACGTAGCGGCCGCGCCGGTAGGCCTGAAAGTCGCGCTCGCGCTCGCCGTAGGGCGTGTCGCGGCGGCGCTCGACGATAGGCAGATAGGCCGGCAGGAAGGCGTCGCCGACGCTTTGCATCATCGCGAAGCTGCGCTCGAATCCCGGCTCGTTCAGGTCGTCGAAGAACACGCCGCCGACGCCGCGCGGCTCGTTGCGATGCTTGAGGAAGAAATAGCGGTCGCACCAGTCCTTGAATTTCGCGTGGTAGCCGTCGCCGAAGACGCCCAGCGCGGCCTTGCAGGCGGCGTGGAAGTGGCGCGCGTCCTCCTCGAAACCGTAGTAGGGCGTGAGGTCCATGCCGCCGCCGAACCACCACACCGGTGCGGCGTCGCCCGACGAGCCATGGGCGCAAAAGAAGCGCACGTTCAGATGCACCGTCGGAACGTAGGGGTTGCGCGGATGCAACACCAGCGACACGCCCATGGCCTCGAACGCTCGGCCGGCGAGTTCGGGACGGCTGGCGGAGGCCGACGGCGGCAGCTGCGAGCCCATGACGTGGGAGAACGCGACGCCGCCGCGCTCCAGCAGGTTGCCTTCCTCGATCACGCGGGTGTCGCCGCCGCCGCCCTCGGGGCGCACCCAGCTGTCGCGCCGGAATCGGCCGCCGTCGGTCTGCTCCAGCGCGCCGACGATGCGCCTCTGCAGACCGGTCAGATAGTCCAGGACCGCCGCGGCATTCATCCCGTCCGCCAGCATCAGTTCGGCTTGCGCCCCGGGCGCGTGCGAATGGCGCGGTAACCGATGTCGCGGCGCATCTGGCAGCCGTCGAAGCGGATACGCTCGGCCACTTCATAGGCGCGACGCTGCGCCATCTCGACGCTGTCGCCCAGCGCGGTCACGCACAACACGCGGCCGCCGGCGGTGACCACGGTATCGCCCTGGAGCGCGGTGCCGGCATGGAAGACGTGGAAGTCCGCGTCCGCCTCGGGCAGTCCGCGGATGGGGTCGCCCTTGCGCGGATCCTCGGGATAGCCGGCTGCCGCCATCACCACCCCCAGCGCGGTGCGCCGGTCCCACTCGGCCTCGGCGGTATCCAGCTTGCCGTCCAGTGCCTGCTCCAGCAGCTCGACGAGGTCGCTCTTCAGCCGCAGCAGGAGCGGCTGCGCCTCGGGGTCGCCGAGACGACAGTTGAACTCCAGCACCTTGATGCGCTTGTCCTGGCCGATCATGAGACCGGCGTAAAGAAAGCCGACGTAGGGCTCGCCGTCCTTGATCATGCCGGCGAGGGTGGGGTTGATGACTTCCCGCATCACCTTGGCGTGGATCTCCGGCGTCACCACCGGCGCCGGCGAGTACGCGCCCATGCCGCCGGTGTTGGGACCCTGGTCACCGTCCCTGAGCCGCTTGTGATCCTGGCTCGTGGCCAGCGCCAGTGCGTGCTTGCCGTCGCAGATGACGATGAAGCTGGCTTCCTCGCCGTCAAGGAAATCCTCGATCACCACGCGCGCCCCGGCGGAACCCATGCGGCTGTCCACCAGCATCATGTCCACTGCGGCGTGGGCCTCGTCCAGGCTCGCCGCCACCACGACGCCCTTGCCGGCGGCGAGTCCGTCCGCCTTCACCACCACCGGTGCGCCGTGCCGGTCCAGGTAGGCGTGGGCGGCGGCGGCGTCGGTGAAAGTCTGGTGACCGGCGGTGGGAATCCTGTGCCGCACCATGAAGCTCTTGGCGTAGTCCTTGGAGCTCTCCAGCTGCGCCGCGCGCCGCGTCGGCCCGAAAATGCGCAGGCCCTCCATCTTGAAGGCATCGACGATGCCAGCTGCCAGCGGCGCCTCGGGCCCCACCACGGTGAGGCCGATGCCCTCCCGCCTGGCGAACGCCACCAGATCGGCAATCTCGGTGAGCGCCACGTTCTGGACCCCTTCCTCGATCGCCGTCCCGGCGTTGCCGGGCGCGACGAAGACCCTGGAGTTGCGCGGCGACTGGGCCAGCTTCCAGGCGAGCGCGTGCTCGCGGCCGCCGCTGCCGACCACCAGGACTTTCATCGCGGCGCCCTCACCGTGGCAGCGCGGGAGCGGGGAGCAAGCGTGGAAAAAGCGGAACCGCCAAGGACGCAAGGGACGCAAAGATGTCCGCGTGACATGTGATGTTCCATGATTTTCTTCGCACCCTTTGCGTCCTTTGCGGTGAAAAACTCTCGGTCGAATGCCGGCGCCGCGGCGGGGGCCGGCCTCAGTGCCGGAAGTGGCGCACGCCGGTGAAGACCATGACGATGCCGCGCTCGTCGGCGGCGGCGATGACTTCCTCGTCGCGCAGGCTGCCGCCGGGCTGGATGACCGCCACCGCGCCGGCGTCGGCCACCACGTCGAGGCCGTCGCGGAACGGGAAGAACGCGTCGGAGGCCACCACTGAACCCTTCAGCTCCAGCCCGGCGTTCTGGGCCTTGATGGAGGCGATGCGCGCGCTGTCGACGCGGCTCATCTGGCCGGCGCCGACACCCAGCGTCTGCCCGCCGCCGCAGAACACGATGGCATTGGACTTCACGTACTTCGCCACCCGCCAGGCGAACAGGAGATCCTTGAGCTGCGACGGGGTGGGCTGGCGTTGCGTCACCGTTCTCAGCTGGCTCGCCTCCACGTTGAGCGCATCCGGCGATTGCGCCAGCACGCCGCCGCCCACCCGTTTCAGGTCCAGGGTGTCGCGCTCGGGGCCCGCCGGCACCACCAGCAGGCGGACGTTCTCCTTGCCGGCCAACACCGCCGCGGCGGCGGGATCCACATCCGGTGCGATGACCACCTCGACGAACTGCTGCGCCACCGCCTCGGCGGCGTCGCGGCCCAGGGCGCGGTTGAACGCGATGATGCCGCCGAACGCGGAGGTCGGATCGGTGGTGAACGCGCGCTGGTACGCCTGCAGCGGGCCGCTGCCGACCGCCACGCCGCACGGATTCGCGTGCTTGATGATGACGCACGCCGGCTCGTCGAAGGTCTTCACGCACTCCCACGCCGCGTCGGCGTCGGCGATGTTGTTGTAGGAGAGTTCCTTGCCCTGCACCTGCCGGTAGCCGGCCAGAGCCCCGGGCACCACGCGCAGCTCGCGGTAGAACGCCGCGCTCTGGTGGGGGTTCTCCCCGTAACGCAGGTCCTGCACCTTGGTGAAGCTCAGGTTGAGCTGCTCCGGGAACGGCGCCCGGGTGCCGTCCAGTCCGGTGGCGGTGAGATAGTTGCTGATGGCACCGTCGTAGGCCGCGGTATGGGAGAACGCCTTGCGCGCCAGCCGGTAGCGGGTCTCGAGCGCGAGCGCGCCGCCGCTGGATTCCATCTCCGCCAGTAGCGCCGCGTAGTCCGCGGGATCCGTCACCGCGGCGACGTGGCGAAAGTTCTTGGCGGCGCCGCGCACCATCGACGGGCCGCCGATGTCGATGCTCTCGATGGCTTCGTCCAGGCTGCACCCCTCGCGGGCGACGGTCCGGGCGAAGGGGTAAAGATTCACCACCACCAGGTCGATGGTGGGAATGCCTGCGCGCCCCAGCGCCGCGACGTGTTCGTCGAGATCGCGGCGCGCCAGGATGCCGCCGTGGATCTTCGGGTGCAGGGTCTTGACGCGGCCGTCCAGCATTTCCGGGAAACCGGTGTAAGCGCCCACCTCGGTCACCTCGATTCCCGCCTCGCCGAGGGCGCGCGCGGTGCCGCCGGTGGACAGAATGCCGACGTTGAGCTTCCGGAGTCCGCGCGCGAATTCGATCAGCCCAGTCTTGTCGGAAACGCTGATCAGCGCCTGCTTGATAACGGCCATGGCAGTCGCGAATATCGAAAAGAAGGTTGAGGAAACGCGGTCTGGAGCCGGAACCTGGGCTGCCGCTACTTGATGCGGTAGGCCCGGATCTTCTTGCGCAGGGTATTGCGGTTCATGCCCAGCAGCTCGGCGGCACGCGTCTGGTTGCCTTCCGAGTGGCGGAGCACCGACTCGATGAGCGGCCGCTCCACCGATGCGATCACCATGTCGTAGATGCCGCAGGCTTTCTCGCCGTCCAGGTCGCGGAAATACCGTTCGATGGCGCGCCGGACCGTACGGTCGATTTCATTCTCGATGATCATGCTGCGAGCTCCTCAGCGTACGACGACCGGGTCTCCCCCGCTTCCAACCGGTCGAAGAGTTCGGCTGCCAGCCTGAGCTGCTCCTGCGGCGACTCGGCCGCGTTGATGCGCGACTTCAGGACCTGATCCGGACCAAGGTCGCGCGTGTACCACCCGATGTGCTTGCGGGCGATGCGCACGCCCATGAACTCGCCGTAGAACGCGTAAAGCGCGGCCAGATGCCCGAGCATGACGGCGCGGATCTCCGCCAGCGTCGGCGGCGCTGGAAGCACGCCGGCCTCGAGATATCCGCGGATGTCGCGGAATATCCAGGGCCGTCCCTGCGCCGCGCGCCCGATCATCACGGCGTCGGCGCCGGTCCGGGCCATGACGCGCGCCGCGGCCTCGGCGTCGGCGATGTCGCCGTTGGCGATCACTGGAATCCGGATCTCGGCTTTCACTTCCGCGATGGTGTCGTACTCGGCGCGGCCGCCGAAGCCGCAGGCCCGGGTGCGGCCGTGTATCGCCAGCGCCTGGATGCCGGCGCTCTCGGCGATGCGCGCCACGCGCCGGGCGTTGCGGTTGGCGGGGTCCCAGCCGGTGCGGATCTTGAGCGTGACGGGAACGTCCACCGCCGCCACCACCGCCTCCAGGATGCGCGCCACCAGCGGCTCGTCCCGCAGCAGCGCGGAGCCCGCATAGGCGTTGCACACCTTTTTCGCGGGGCAGCCCATGTTGATGTCGATGATTTCGGCGCCGCGGTCCGCGTTATAACGCGCGCTCTGCGCCAGCTGCGCCGGGTCCGCGCCCGCGATCTGGACCGAAACCGGTGCGACTTCGCCGGCGTGATTCGCGCGCCGCCGCGATTTTCCCGTCAGTCGCAGGCCGGGATCGGCCGAGATCATTTCCGACACCGCCAGACCGGCGCCGAATCGCCTGCAAAGCTGGCGAAATGGCCGGTCGGTGACGCCGGCCATCGGCGCGACGACGACATTGCTGGCCAGTGAATGCGACCCGATCCGCACGGTTTCGTGGCGTTGCGAAAATTCAGGGGAAAAGCTTGGATTGTAACCGGATCGGGTAGTGAGCGGAAGATTTCAAGACGCTTGTAAAGGCGTCGCCGGAGAGAGGGCTGTCCGGGCACGCGGACAGCCGCCAATTTAAGCGATAGGCAGGCGCGGCATCTTCGCGCCGCCGACGGACGCGCCGCGCGCCGGATGTTACAACTCCGGGTACGCGGCGGCAGCACCGGGCCCGGCGTGCACCCGGTCAGCCGAGGGCGCCGAAGATCATGCGCCGGGCGAGGAAGCCGCGCGCCGGCGGCAGACAGCCCAGGACCGAAAGCCCGAGATCGCGCGCCACGCGCAGGGGCGCCACATCGTTGGAAAACACGCGCACCAGCGCGTCGGTGACCGCGATGCCCGCGCCCACGTCGAGTCGCCGCGAGCGGCGATAGCGCGCGAGCCAGCCGGCGCTTCCCCAATCCGCGCGCGGCGTCGTCGCCGCCAGTTCCGCCAGCGCCCCGGCGTCCCGCAATCCGAGATTGAGGCCTTGGCCCGCCACCGGATGCAGCGTATGCGCGGCGTTGCCCACGAGCACGCAGCGCTCGCCAACGGGATCGCGCACCCAGCGCCGCGCCAAGGGATAGGCTGCGCGTCCGTGGACGGCAACGAAACGGCCGGCGCGCGCGCCGAATCGCTGTTGCAGTGCCGCGAGAAAGTCGGGCTCCGACAATTCCTGCAACGCTTGCGCTTTCTCCGGCGCCAACGTCCAGACCAGCCCCCACCCGTTCCCGCTCGGCAGCAGCGCCACCGGGCCCTCGGGCGTGAAGCGTTCGTAGGCGACACCGCGCGACGGCGCATCGGTTTCCACCCGCGCCACCAGCGCCGACTGCCCGTAGCGGCGTTCGACGGCCTGGAACCCGAGCCGATCCAGGTGGGCGCCGCCGTCGGCCAATACCGCGAGGCGCCCGCGCGCGGACCCACCGCCTGCGACCGTGACCGCGTCCGGCTCGGTCGCGACGGCGTCCACCACGGTCCCCTCTGCAATCATCACCGCCGAGCGGCGCAAGCGTGCCCGCAGCGCAGACAGCACCGCGCCGAACTCGATCACGTAGCCAAGCGTCGGAACGCCGGCGTCCGCCGGCTTGATCACCGTCTGGCCGAAGCCCCCGGCCTCTGAGACATGCACGGTTTCGATCGGGGTCGCGCCCTTGAGCTCGGACCAGACGCCGGCGCGCTCCAGCAACAGGCGGCTGCCCCATGACAGCGCCAGCAGCCGCGGATCGCGCGGCGGCTCGTCCCAGCGGCGCGCGTCGAGCAGCGCGACGTCCGCGCCCGCGCGCTCGAGCAACAGCGCCAGCGCGCAACCCACCGGACCGCCGCCCACGACGACGAAATCGGTCTCCGCGACCGCGGCCACCGGCATCAGGCGGCGTTGCGCCGGCTTTCGCGCATCCACGCGGTCAGCTCCTCCACTGACTTGGGCGCCTCGGCGGTGAGCACCTCGCACCCGCCGGCCGTGATCAGCACGTCGTCCTCGATGCGCACACCGATGTTCCAGAAGCGTTCCGGCACGCCCTCGGCCGGCCGCACGTAGCAGCCGGGTTCCACGGTGAAGGTCATCCCGGGCTCGAGCCGCCGCCAGTCGCCGGCGCGCTTGTAATCGCCTGCATCGTGCACGTCCAGCCCCAGCCAATGGCCAGTGCGGTGCATGTAGAACGGCTTGTAGGCCTCCTTCTCCAGCACTTCCTGCGCGGAGCCGGACGCGAGGCCGAGGTCGATCAGCCCCTGCGCCAGCACCGCCAGCGCCGCCTGATGGGGCGCGTCCCACGCCGCGCCGGGCTTGATCGTCTGCAAAGCCGCCGTCTGCATCGCCAGCACCAGCTCGTAGATTTCCCGCTGCGCGGCGCTGAAGGCGCCGCTCACCGGAAACGTGCGTGTGACGTCGGAGGCGTAGCCGTCCACCTCGCAGCCGGCGTCGATCAGCAGCAGGTCGCCGTCGCGCAAGCGCTCGCGATTGGCCACGTAATGCAGCACGCAGGCATTGGCGCCGGAAGCGACGATGGGCGAATACGCCAGCCCCTGGGCGCCACGGCGGCGGAACTCGTGGATCAGCTCGGCTTCCACCTCGTACTCGTGCACCCCGGGGCGAGCGAACGCCATCGCCCGCCGGTGCGCGGCGCAGGAAATGGCCGCCGCACGCCGCATCGTGGCGATCTCGTGGGCGTCCTTGACCAGGCGCATCTCGTCCAGCACCGCGCGCACGTCGCGGATTTCCTCCGGCGCGACAACGCCGTTGCGCACCCTTGCCCGCACCGCGTTGATCCAGCCGATGATGCGCGCGTCCCACGCCGGGTCGGCGCCGACGGCGCAGTACAGCGCCGGCCGGTCGGCGAGCAGATCCGGCATCGCGGCGTCCAGCTCGCCGATCGGTCGGGCCTCGTCGAAGCCGAACGCCTCCCGCGCCGCCTCCGGCCCCCAGCGGAAGCCGTCCCACACTTCCTTTTCCGGGTCCTTGGTGCGGCAGAACAGAATCGCGCGCGGCGTCTCGCCGCCCGCCAGCACCAGCACCGACTCCGGCTCCTCGAATCCGGTGAGGTAATAGAAATAGCTGTCGAAGCGGTACGGATGCAGGGTGTCGCGATTGCGCACGCGCTCCGGCGCGTTGGCGATCACCGCCACCGCGCCGCCCAGCTGCTGCGCGAGGCGGCGGCGGCGCGCGAGATACGGCGTCGTGTCCATCGTACGTAGTCCTTTCAGCGTTCTTCCGCGCCCGGCGGCGCTGCGCCCTCCCGGGCATCGTGGTACTGGGCGTCCAGCATCGACGCCCAGGCATTCTCCAGCGGTTCGAGCTGCACCACCAGCGCGTCGAGCCGGGCGATGCACCGCGCCAGCTCGTCGCGCGCGCTTCCCCCGTCCACATCCCGCGCCACCGCGTCCACGTTCCGCAGGCTCTCCCGCAGATTGAGCGCGGAAGCCAGCGCGTTCTTCAGCTGCTCGCGGGGACCGGGGATCCAGTCCCGGCTCGCGGTCAGGGAGCGCAGGCGCTCGCCGCTCTCCAGCACGCGTTTGCGCAGCCGGGTCATCGCGCCGAGCCGCGAAGATTTGACGTCGCCGAAAACGCAAAGATCCATCAGCGCGAGCCAGGCGGTGCGGGCCTCTTCCGCCCAGCGCGGATCCAGCGTCACCGCCCGGCGCACCTGGTCGCTGTCCATGGGCATCATTGCGCCTGCGCCGCGGCGGCGGCACGGGCCTGCTCCAGGCGCTCGGTGGTGCCGACGTCGAACCACAAGCCGTCGTAGCGCCGCGCCAGCAGGCGCCCCTGCGCCGCCGCGCTCCTCAACCGGGGGCCGAGCGGCGCCCGGGACCCGGCGGCGACATCGGCCACCAGCCGCGGGTGCATCAGCGCGATGCCGGCGTAGGTGAGCCGCGGCGCGCCATCCAAGCGTGCGAGTTCGCCGTTCAACGCGAAATCCCCCCGTGCATGGTGCGCCGGATTGGGAACCAGCACCATGAGGGCGTCGGCCGCGCCGGCCGCGAGCCGCGCCGCCGCGGGGATCAGCTCCGCCAGCGGGTAATCCGTATACACGTCCGCGTTGACCAGCAGGAACGGCGCATCGCCCAGCAGCGGGCGCGCGAACGCGATGCCGCCCGCGGTCTCCAGCGCCTCGGGCTCGCGGGAATAACGGATGGTGACGCCGAATCGCGCCCCGTCGGCGAGGTGGCGCTCGATCTGATCGCCGAGGTGCGCGTGATTGATGACCAGCTCGCGCACGCCGGCGGCGGCCAGGCGGCGCGCATGCCATTCAATCAACGGCCGCCCGCCCACCTCCAGCATCGGCTTGGGCACGCGGTCGGTCAGGGGCCGCAGCCGCTCGCCGCGGCCGGCCGCCAGGATCATCGCTTTCAAAACGTGTACCCGACGCGGGCCGCACGGTTCTCCAGCTCGTCCAGCAGCCGGATCAGTGGCGCCAGCTGCCGGTAGCGGCCGGCGGCGGCGCGCACGTAACCGATGAAGCGGGGCGTGTCGGCCAGGTACTGCGGCTTGCCGTCGCGATACTGGATGCGGGCGAAGATGCCCAGCACCTTGAGGTGGCGCTGCACGCCCATCCACTCGAAAGCGCGGTAGAACCCGCCGAAGTCGGGCTCCACGGGCAGGCCGGCGCGGCGCGCTTTCTCCCAGTAGCGCACGGTCCAGTCCAGGACCTGCTCCTCGTCCCAGCTCAAGAACGCGTCGCGGAACAACGACACGACGTCGTAGGTGATGGGCCCCACCACCGCGTCCTGAAAATCCAGCACGCCGGGATTGGGTTCGCTCACCATCAGGTTGCGCGGCATGAAGTCCCGGTGAACATAGACGCAGGGCTGCGCCAGCGCGCTGTCGATGAGCAGGCGGAACACGGACTCCAGCGCTTCGCGCTGGGGCGCCGCCAGCGCCCGCCCCAGGTGCCGCGCGACGTACCAGTCGGGAAACAGGTCGAGCTCGCGGCGCAGCAGCGCTTCATCGTAAGGCGGCAGCACGCCGGGGCGCGTCGCCTGCTGCCAGCGCACCAGCGCATCGGTGGCATCGGCGAACAGCGGCGCCGGATCGGCCTGCGGCAGCACGTCCAGGTAGGTGCGCTCCCCCAGGTCCGACAGCAGCACGAAACCCC
Source organism: Pseudomonadota bacterium (assembly GCA_049322755.1). Taxonomy (GTDB): domain Bacteria; phylum Pseudomonadota; class Gammaproteobacteria; order Burkholderiales; family UBA6910; genus DATIUV01. The sequence goes on from JBMOQX010000064.1 coordinate 34,104, forward strand.
GCGCCGGATCCCAGGCGTGAACGGTCGGCACATGCAGCCCCGCCTCCGCCATCAGGCGCGCGATGCGCACGAAGGGCCCGGTGTCCTCCTTGTCCGGCGGCGCGTCCATGACGATCCAGGTCGTGCCGCGGGCGGAGAAGCGAAAGTAGCGCCGGAAACTGGCGTCCGCCGATGCCGGCGCCAGCGCCACCGGCGCCGCGTCGAAGTGCGCGCACAGCCATGCCCCCAATTGCTCTACACGATCGCCGGGTCGTTCGCCAGTCATTGCTGTGGTCACGGGTTTTGTGAGATTTTAGCAGCAGGACCCGAAAGGCTCTGAGCAGGTCCGTCCCGCGCGCCATGCCTTGACGGCAGGCCGCCGTCGCGGCAGTTGGTGGGTGCGCCGGCCCGTAGCGGCTCCACGGCCGAGCGGCGCAATGCCGCGCGATCCCACGCCGTGGGCTTGTTCAGGATTTTCACAACACGAACCTGGGGATGCACCGCTTCCTTCACCGACCGCTGGCGCTGGCAGTTGCCGGACTGTTCTGCGCGCCGGCGCTGGCGGAGCCCTTGGGATTGCCCAAACTTGAGGTCGATCCGCAGCTGATCGCACCGGCGCCCGCCCAGCGCGCGGGCCAGCAACCGGCGGCGGCCCCCGAGCTCGAACCCGCGCC
>JBMOQX010000065.1:0-34186 GCA_049322755.1 Pseudomonadota bacterium
GAATTCCGCACTTGAATCGCGAGAAAGTGCGATGCCTCTGCTGAGCCTGCGCGCGTATGCCAAGCATCGCGGCGTAAGCCTGGCGGCGGTGCAAAAGGCGATCCAGTCAGGCCGAATCACGCCTAACGCGGACGGGCTGATCGACAGCGAGCGCGCCGATGCCGAATGGACGGCGAAGACGAGGCCCGGGCAGCGGCGGGCGAAAACCGGTCCGCCCACGCCGCCGCAGCCGGCCGAGGCGCCTGCCGGGAGCCTGGATTACTTCCGCGCACGGGCGATCCGCGAGAGCTACCTGGCGCGGCTGGCCAAGATCGAGTTCGAGGAGCGCACGGCGAAGCTGGTAAGCCGCGACGAGGTGCAGGTGGCGGCCTTCACCAACGGGCGCACGGTCCGGGACAACCTGCTGAACATCCCCGACCGTCTGGCGGCGACGCTGGCCGCGGAGACGGACCCCGACCGGGTGCATCACCTGTTGAGCTCCGAGATCCGCAAGGCGCTGGAGGAACTGGCGGATGCCCACAGCGGCTGAGGTTTACAGCGACGCCTTCCGGGCCGGGCTCCGGCCGGACCCCGTGCTGACGGTCTCCGAGTGGGCGGACCGTTACCGGAAGCTGTCCGGCAAAGCCGCGGCCGAGCCGGGCCCGTGGCGCACGGACCGCACGCCGTATTTGCGCGAGATCATGGACGCGCTGTCGCCGTCGTCTGCGGTCGAACGCGTCGTGTTCATGAAGGGCAGTCAGATCGGAGGCCCGCTCAGTCTCGACACTCCAGTACCCACTGTGCAGGGTTGGACGACCATGGGCACGATCCAGCCCGGGGACCAGGTGTTCGACGAGAACGGCTTCCCGTGTCGAGTGCTCAACGTCTCACCGGTGCTCGTGAACCAGGAGTGTTACGAGATCACATTTTCCGATGGCTCGACGATCATTGCTGACGGCAACCATCCCTGGGTGGCCTGGGACGATCTCGGCCGCCGGAAGCGGAGGCTGATCCGAACCACGACCGCAGTGATGTTCCTGCGGCACAAAGCACGCGGGGGAAAGGCGAACCGGTATGCCATCGATGTGGCTGGCCCGCTCATGCTTCCGCCGGTGGACTTGCCAGTTGATCCGTACCTGCTGGGCTACTGGTTGGGCAACGGGAGTGCAGGCATGAACCACATCACGGTTCATGAGGACGATTACGAGGTGGCGGGGTTGCTCAGCACGTGTGGCGTGAAGGTTGAATTCCGGCTGCCCTGGTGGCGCAAAGGCAAAGCTGCGAACATCCTGATCGACGGCGGCCGCAGGCGGCTGCGCGAGGAGGACGGATCTTTCGGCCCCGTGGCGGTCGCGGATGGCGAGACCTACTTCATGGGCGCCCTCCGGGATCTTGGGGTCGTACGGAACAAACATATCCCGCCGTGCTATTTGCGGGCCAGTTTCCCGCAACGATTGGCACTGCTACAGGGGTTGATGGACTCAGACGGTCACATCACCAAGGCCGGGCGCTGTGAGTTTACGACTCATAGCCTTAAACTCCGGGACGGCGTTTATGAACTTCTGATGACCCTCGGGATCAAGGCGACCATCTACAACCGGGAGGGGCATGAGCGCCGTATCCTTGGCCGGCCCTGTAGGGTGCGGGACGGTTGGCGGATCTCCTTCATGGTCTACGATCACCTGCCCGTCTTCCGCTTACGCCGCAAATTGGCGCGCCTGACTTCGCGTGATGGCCGACGCTGTACGGAAACCGAACGCCGCCGCGTGGTGGACATCAGACCGATTCCGTCTGTTCCGGTTCGCTGTATTGCGGTCGATTCGCCGAGCCATCTGTTTTTGGCTGGTCGGTCCATGATCCCGACTCACAACACAGAAGCCGGCAATAACTGGGTCGGCTACGTGATCCACAAGTCGCCCGGGCCGATGATGGTCGTGCAGCCCACGGTCGAACTGGCCAAGCGGAACTCGAAGCAGCGCATCGATCCGCTGATCGAAGAGAGTGACGTCCTCCGCGAGTTGGTGAAGAGCCCGCGCTCGCGCGACTCGGGCAACACGGTCCTCTCGAAGGAGTTCCCCGGAGGCGTGCTGGTGATGACCGGCGCCAACAGCGCCGTGGGGCTGCGCTCGATGGCGGTGCGGTATCTGTTCCTGGATGAGATCGACGCCTACCCGGGCGACGTCGACGGCGAAGGCGATCCGATCAACCTGGCCTTCGCGCGGACGCGCACGTTCTCGCGCCGCAAGGTGTTTATGTGTTCGACGCCGCTCATCACGGGCCTGAGCCGGATCGAAGCGGCGTTCGCCGAAAGCGACCAGCGGCGCTACTGGGTGCCCTGCCCGCATTGCGGCGAGTTCCAGGTGCTGAAGTTCGAGCGGCTCCGCTGGCCCAAGGGCGAGCCGCGCAAAGCCGCTTACCAGTGCATCGCCTGCGAGCAGGCGATCTTCAATCACCAGAAGAACACGATGCTCGCTCGCGGCGAGTGGCGGCCCGAGGCGGCAGGCGATGGGCGCACGCGCGGGTATCACCTGTCGAGCTTGTACAGCCCCGTGGGTTGGTACTCCTGGGAGCGCGCAGCGGATGACTGGGAGAAGGCGCAGAACGACGTCGAGCGGCTGAAGTCGTTCGTGAATCTCGTGCTCGGTGAGTCGTGGCAGGAGCGCGGCGACGCGCCCGACTGGCAGCCGCTGTATGACCGGCGAGAGGACTACACGATCGGCACGGTCCCGCGGGGCGGGCTGTTTCTCACGGCCGGGGCCGACGTGCAGCGCGACCGGATCGAGGTCGAAGTGGTGGCCTGGGGCCGCGGCAAGGAGTCGTGGTCGGTCGACTACCGCGTGCTCATGGGCGACACGGCGCGGGCCGATGTCTGGCGGCAGCTCGACGCGCTGCTCGACGAGGAGTTTCCTCACGCGAACGGCATGCGGTTGCCGATTCGGGTGCTCTGCGTCGACTCGGGCTTCAACCCGCGCATCACCTACGATTGGGTGCGCGGCCATCCCCAGGCCTCCTGGGGTCCGGCTGGCGCGCGGGCGGCGCATCCCAAGACCGCCGTGGCGGTGAAGGGCACGGCGCGCACCGACCGGCTGATCCTGAATGCCTCACCGGTGGACTCAAGCCGCCGGCGCGGTACGCGGCTGTGGACGCTCGGGACACCGGTGGCCAAGTCAGAACTCTATAGCCGCTTGCGCCTGGCGCCTCCCACTGAAGAAAGCGGCGAGCCGTTCCCCGCAGGATACTGCCACTTCCCGCGCTACGAGGAAGACTACTTCCGGCAGTTGACCGCGGAGAGCCTGGTGAAGGGCCACTGGGTGATCGCGCCCAACCGGCGCAACGAGGCGCTGGACTGCCGGGTCTATGCGCGCGCGGCGGCCTCGATCTACGGCATTGACCGTTTCACGGAGCGGCACTGGCGGGAGTTGGCGGAGAGTTTGCCTCGACCCAAGACTGATGCAGAACCGACGAACACAGTGCCATCTCCTCGCCCTGTCCGGCGAGTGATGGTCCGTTCGCCCTACATGGTTCGGTAGCGGAAAGAACTATCGCTGGGGCGCGCCCGTGCCCCGGAGCAGGCCCGCAATACTGAGGTCTTCGTCGATCTCGGGCCAATGGATGCCCAGGCCATCGCCAAGAAGCTCGAAATTGCGCCGTTGGGACTCAGTGGCGTTCAATAGCCTGGGAAACCAGGCGAGGGGGACAGCGAGCCGGCGGCCATCGGCGAGAAAGACGATCAACTCGTCTTCGGTCACCTGAACTTGCTGGGCGCGGGGATGTGTTTCAACGCTTGAAGTGCTCATGCCAAGCCTTCAGCCACTCCTCCTCATGATCTTCGACCAGACGAGCCAACTCCCGCAACTCACGGGCCGCGAATCCGCTGGCCTCAGCGAGCGCGACTGGCCCCAGCCAGAATTTCGCCAAAGCCCGTTCGCGCTGAATGTGAACATGCGGTGGTTCGCCGCCCTCGTTGCTGAAGAAGAAGATGCGGTAAGGGCCAACGCGCGCAATCGTGGGCATCGAGTGAATCGATTTCGCTCTCAAGTCTATCAGACCGGTCACCACTGGCTTGCAGAGTGATCGCCTTCCGGCAAGTTGACTCATGGCCTACTCGCAAGCTCAACTCGAAGCGCTCGAGGCGGCGCTGGCCAGCGGCACGTTGCGCGTGACGTTCGAAGGCCGCAGCCTCGAGTACCGCAGCGTGGATGAACTCAAGAAAGCAATCGCCGAAGTGAAAGCTGCAATGGCGGCGGCGGATCCAGCGCGGCCGCGCTCGCGCGTGATCCGCACTTACACGAGCAAGGGTTTCTGATGGGCTACTGGCGAAATCTCGTGCGGGCGGCGTTCGCTCCGCTGCGGGCGCTGGCAGGTTACGAAGCCGCCGCCAGCACGCGCCGCACGCTGGGGTGGAGCCCATCGAACGAAGGCATCAACGCCCTGGTCACTGGAGGCGGCGACGCCCTGCGGTCCCGCTCGCGCGACATGGTGCGCCGCAACGCCTGGGCCAGCAACGCGGTCGACAGCTTCGTCGGCAACGCCGTCGGCACGGGCATCAAGCCGCAGTCGAAACACCCGGACCCGGCCGTGAAGCGGCGGCTTCAGGAACTCTGGCTACGCTGGACCGACGAGGCCGATGCCGCCGGGCTGACGGACTTCTACGGGCTTCAGGCGCTGGTCTGCCGCTCGACGATCGAAGGCGGCGAGTGCCTGGTGCGGCTGCGCGACCGCCGGAGCGAGGACGGGCTGACCGTGCCGCTGCAACTCCAGCTTCTCGAAGCCGAGCACCTGCCCGCGGCGAAGAACGAGAATCTGCCCAACGGGAACGTCATCCGCGCCGGAATCGAGTTCGACAAGCTCGGCCGCCGCGTAGCGTACCACCTCTACCGCGAGCACCCGGGCGAGAAGCTTATGTTCTTCAACGCCGGAGAGACGACGCGTGTGCCGGCGGAGTCGGTGCTGCACATCTACAAACCTCTCCGTCCCGGTCAGCATCGCGGGCAGCCGTGGCTCACGCAGGTGCTCGTGAAGCTCCACGAGCTCGACCAGTACGACGACGCCGAGCTGGTCCGCAAGAAGCTGGCGGCAATGTTTGCGGCGTTCATCACCGAGAACAACCCCGAGGACCCGGTGATCGGCGCGAAGCCCGGCGAGGGCGAGACGGACGCAAGCGGCGCGCCGCTGGCCGGCATCGAGCCGGGCTCGATGGTGAAGCTGCTGCCCGGCGAGGATGTGAAGTTCACCGAGCCGGGCGACGTCGGCGGCATGTACACGGAGTTCATGCGCGTGCAATTGCGAGCGATCGCCGCGGGCCTAGGCATCACCTACGAGCAGCTCACAGGGGACCTCGAGCGCGTGAACTACTCCTCGATCCGCGCCGGATTGCTCGAGTTCCGCCGCCGCTGCGAGCAGTTCCAGCACCAGGTGATGGTGTTTCAGTTCTGCCGCCCGGTGTGGCGGGCCTGGATCGAGGCGGCGGCTCTCAGCGGCGCGATCGATGCCCGCGACTACGCCCGCCGCCCGGAGGCCTATCTCGATGTCGAGTGGCGGCCGCCCTCATGGGCGTGGGTCGATCCGCTCAAGGACATGAACGCCGAGGTCACGGCCGTGCGCGCGGGCTTCAAGCCGCGCAGCGCCGTCATCAACGAGATGGGTTACGACGAGGAGGACGTCGACCGGCAGGCCGCCGCCGACAACGCGCGCGCCGACTCGCTCGGGCTGACCTATGACTCCGATCCCCGCAAGACCACTTCCAACGGGAAGCGAGTTGCCGAGCCAGAGGCTGTAACGCAAGTCCAATGACGAACCTCGCACACGTTGCTTCGCGCGTGTTTAACACGCCGCTGATGATCGATCAGAAGAAGCTCGCGGCGATCCTGGCCGTGCTGGCTCCGCGCCTAGGCATGGAGCCGCCCGCCGTGGACGCGGCGATGCTTGTGGAGCAGCGCTCGCGGAAGCCTTATGGCGTGACCGACGCCGGCATCGCCGTCATCGAAGTCTCGGGCAGCCTGGTGAATCGCGCCTCCGGGATGGATGCGCAGTCGGGGCTCACTTCCTATGAGCAGTTGGGCAACGAGATTCTCGACGCCGCCACCGACCCGCAGGTGCGAGGGATTCTCTTGCGCCTGGACAGCTACGGCGGCGAGGCCAACGGCGCCTGGGATGTGGCGAGCCTCATTGAGGAGACCGCGCGGCTGAAACCCGTCTGGGCATCGGTCGATGACTGGGCCCTGAGCGCGGGGTATCTGCTGGCTACCGCCACCGACCGCATCTGGGTCACGCGCACGGGCGGCGTCGGCTCAGTCGGCATCATCGCCATGCATCTCGATCAAAGCGGCTGGGACGCGGCGAACGGCCTGCGCTACACGACGATCTTCGCCGGCGACCGCAAGAACGATTTCAACCCGCACGAGCCGCTCTCCGATGGCGCCCGCTCGGTGCTCGTGGCCGAGGTCGATCGGCTCTACGGCATGTTTGTCGATGCCGTGGCGCGCCGCCGCGGCCTGAGCGCCGCAGCCGTGCGCTCGACCGAAGCCGGCATCCTCTACGGCGAGGACAGCGTGGCGCAGGGCTTCGCCGACCGCGTCGGCACCTTCCGCGACGCCCTGGCCGCGATGACCGAGTCGTTATCAAGACCAAAGTTAACGAAAGGAGGCACTCCAGTGTCTGAAGCAACCCAGGCGGCCGCGAGTCCGCCCGTTCCCGATTTCGCCGCGATCGAGGCCGCTGCCCGCGAGCAGGGCTACGCCGAGGCGGCCGAGATCGTCGTGCTGTGCTCGATCGCCGGCCGGCCCTCGCTCGCCGGCGACTTTATCAGCCGGCATCTGTCGGCGGCCGAGGTCCGCAAAGAACTGCTCGCGCTGCGGGCCGAGGCTGACCAAGAAGAAATCCGATCGCATGTTCTGCCGGAGGCCAGCACCAAGGCCAAGCAGAACCTTGATGAAAACCCGGTCGTCAAGGCCTGCCTGGCCTTGGCGGGCCCGAAAGGAGCGAAGTAACCCATGCCCGTTCAATCCGAATCGAACTACCTCGGCGACTGGCTGAAATTCGAAGAGGACAACCTCTACAGCCGCGACGAGGTCACCGTCGCCAGCGGCCAGAATCTCGCGACCGGCACCGTGGTCGGCATCATCACCTCGAGCGGCAAGGTGACGCAGCTTGCGCCGGGCGCCACGGACGGCTCGGAAACGGCCGCCGGCGTGCTGTTGAACGCCGTTGACGCGAGCACGGCTGACAAGCCGGGCGTCATCGTCGCTCGTCACGCCATCTGCTCGGACAAAGGTCTGGTGTGGCCCGGCTCCATCACCGGCCCGCAGAAGACCGCCGCCATCAGTCAACTTGAAAGCCTGGGCATTCTCGTCCGGGAAGGAGCCTGATCCCCCATGCCGATGCTCAATCCATTCGCCACCGATGCCTTCAACATGGTCGCTCTCACGGCGGCCATCAACAAGATCCCCAACACCTACGGCCGGCTCGAGCAGTTGAACCTCATGCCCGCCACCGGCGTCCGCACCCGCACCATCATCATCGAGGAGATGAGCGGCGTGCTGAACCTGCTTCCCACGCAGCCCGTGGGCGCGCCCGGCACCGTCGGCACCCAGGGCAAACGGAAAGTGCGCTCGTTCGTCATCCCGCACATCCCGCACGACGATGCCGTGCTGCCCGAAGAAGTCCAGGGCATCCGCGCCTTCGGCTCGGAATCGGAGACCGAGGCGCTCGCCGAACTGCTCGCCCAGAAGCTCCAGAACATGCGCAACAAGCACGCGATCACCCTCGAGCACCTGCGCATGGGCGCGCTCAAGGGCGTGATCCTCGACGCCGACGGCTCGGTGCTCTACAACCTTTACACCGAGTTCGACATCACGCCCAAGACGGTGAATTTCGCGCTGGGCACGGCTTCGACCGAGGTGCTGCTCAAGGTGCTCGAAGTGAAGCGCCACATCGAGGACAACCTCAAGGGCGAGTTCATGACGGGCATCCTGTGCCTGTGCTCGTCGGGCTTCTACGACGCCTTCACGACGCACGCGAAGGTGAAGGAGGCCTTCCAGTACTACCAGCGCAACCAGCAGCTCGGCAACGACTACCGCACGGGGTTCACCTTCGGCGGCGTGACGTTCGAGGAGTACCGCGGCCAGGCGACCGACGCCTCGGGAGCCGTGCGGAAGTTCATCGCCGACGACGAGGCGCACTTCTTCCCGCTCGGCACCGCCAACACCTTCCGGACGTTCTTTGCGCCGGCCGACTTCAACGAGACAGCGAACACCCTCGGCCTGCCGCTCTACGCCAAGCAGGAACCGCGGAAGTTTGGGCGCGGGACGGACCTGCACACCCAGCAGAATCCGCTGCCGATCTGCCTGCGGCCCGAGGTGCTGGTCAAGGGGACGAAGGCCTGACGATGAGCGGCTGGGAAGCGGCGGTGAATGATCTCAATGCGGCCGTCGTCAGCACGTTCGGCCGCGAGGTCGTCTACCTGCCCGAGGCGGGCGGCGCGGCGACGGTCCGCGCGGTGTTCCAGCCGGCGCGGGAGGCCGAAGACGCCTCGCCGGGCGTCTATGCCGTGCTGTTGGTGCGGCTCGCGGACCTGCCCGCTGCGCCCGTGCGTGGCGACGAGGTCGAGATCGAAGGCGTGCGCTACAAGGTCTTCGATATCGAGGCCGACGCCGAGGGCGCCGCCGTGCTCCGGCTCCGCAAGGCGGACTGACTTCCGGAAAATCTTCCGGAAGTCGGACTTCCGCCAAATCTGGCGGAGGTGTGCGACTTGTGGGCAATTGCGCACAAGTTCTCTGGGGCGATCGATGCCCAGCGTCCGCGTCTACCAGAAGAGGCAACTGCGGCTCGATCTGCTCAACTTCCGCCAGCGGCAGATGTATGAACTGGGCGCGGCGGGCGTCACGGCAGTGAAGGCCAGGCTTGCCGCCGCGCAGGGCCCGGAGGATTCCGCGGCCAAGCCGCTCACCAAGCGCTATGCGATCTGGAAGACGCGGAAAGGCAAGGGCAATCGCCGCAACCTGACCTTCTCAGGCGACCTCTTGCGGAACTTCCAGGTCCGCACGGTGAGCGAAAACCGGGCCAAGGCGAACGTGTCGACCCGCAAGGACCGGATCAAGGCCTGGGCTAACCAGAAGCGGGAGGCGTGGATGGTGTTTTCGCCGAAGAACAAAGCGGCGGTCATGGAGGCAGCCCGGAAGATGCTCGACGCCATGAAGCCCCGTCTGCTCCTCGAACGCGGCCTGGGAGGAAGGCAACGATGATCAACCCGGCGGAACTGGTCGACAACCTGGTCGCTCTGCTACGCGACATCCCGGAACTGGTCGCCGAGATGGGCGGCGATGAGCAGCGGATCTTCGCCTACCACGATCAGTATCCGAAGCGCGCGAGTCTCGCGGCGGCAATCCACGACATGCCCGCCCCTGGGATTATGGCCGCATGGCAGGGCACGCAGCCGTCGAGCTTCGGCGGCGTCGACGTCTGGCGGCACCAGGTCACGCTTTACCTGCGGGCGCGCGAGACCTTTGACGGCGACCCGCCCACCACCTACTACCGGCTGTTCCGGCTGATCACGAAGGGTGTGCCGGCATCGGCGGGTGTGCCGATGCTCAACGCTACGGTCCATCCGTCCTGCCACCCGATGGACCTGCCGCTCATCCAGCGGCAGACCGACGCCGAGGGGCTCGATTACTTCGAGCTGCCGCTCAGCTTCATGGAGATGGGAGATGACTGAAACCGTGCTGATGCGCTCGCCTGAGGGCGAAGTACAGGAAGTGAAAGCCACGCCGGCCAAGATCGTGCCCCTCATGGTGCGCGGCTGGCGGCAAGTCACAGAAGAGGAGGTAACGCTTGATGTCCGTCGCGCGGATGCAGGAAATCCAGATCTGCTTCGGTAAGCAGAAGCAGGCCGACATCTCTACGCCCAACACCGGCGTCCAGATGTGGCAGTTGCGGAAACTGAACGCCGCGCTCGCCAACCCGAAACTCAACACCGAAAACGACGCCGAGGAGTTCGGCAAGGGCCACGAGTTTCCGACGCAGTCCTTCCAGACCTCCTGGGACGTCAACGGGACGCTCGAGAAATACTTGGGCGCGGAGATCGGCGCCTGGGCGATGGCGTTCGGCCTTGGGAAGGTCGTGAAGTCGGGCACGGCGCCGAACTTCACCTACACCTGCACGCCGCTGTTCCCCGCAAACGGCGATGCGGCCGAACTGCCCTACTTCTCCTTCGTCGAGCAGATCCGCCCGGGCGCGGGTGCCGTCGTGGACCGGATGGCTGTGGGCTGCGCGATCGAGGGCTGGACCATCTCGATCGGCTCGGGGCCCGGCCGGGCGAACTCGAAGATCACGGTCGAGTTCGTGGGCTCGGGCAAGACCACGGAACCTTCGGGCATCGCCATGCCGGCGGCGACGGTCGAAAAGCTCCTGCCATCGGCGTCGCTCGCGCTCTCGATCAACGGCGTCAACTACGTCTCGAACAAGAACATCGTCTCGCTCGAGACCTCCTGGAAGAACAACGTCCGGCTCGATGGCGGTTTCTATCCCGGCTCGGGCTTCCAGACGCCTGGCGATGGCGCAAGTGGGGCGATCCGCGGCCGCCTCGAGTTCGGCAACCGCCAAGGAACGCTGCGATTCGTCGCCCGCTTCGAGAATGGCTCGACGGAACTCACGAAGCTCAAGAGCCAGTCCACGGGCACGGCGGTGCTGGCGCTCACCTACGACGCGAACAACTCGCTCGAAATCACCTGGCACAGGGTCTCTTTCGCCTCGGCCGAGGTCGGTGAGACGGACGGCATCGTCACCGTGTCGGTCGAATGCCTGCCGATGTGGGACGAAACCAACGGCATCGTCTCGGCGGTGGCCAAATGCAATGTGGACGGAATCGCTCAGTAGAGAGAACTCTCATGTTTGACGCAAAGCAACCCATCACCATCCACCTGCGCACGCCCGAGGGCGTGAAGACGGTCCGCGTGCGCTTCCCGACTGATGAGGAATGGATCGACCGCCAGAAGAAGCGCAAGGTCATCGTGAAGCAACTGGGGCGCGGCGTGTCGGAAACGACGATCCCCGACTCGGCAGAAGCCGACGCCGCCCTGCTCGCGAAGATCCGGGTGCCTGAGGAGAATGCGCCGGAAGTCGATGCCTTCGAGGCCAGCCGCATTATCGAGCAGTTGAGCCAGGCGGATGTGGATGATGTGGCCCAAGTCGGCGACGCCTTCCGGGTGACCCTCCGTGTCCTGGGCGGTACAGTGACGCACCTGCTCAAGATGCCTTCGGCCAAGGACGTCTTCGAATACCGCCGTGGCTTCGCGCGGGTACTCGATCTGCCCTACAACCGCCAGGAACTGATTATCAACCTCGCCCCTGCGGCCACGCTCTTCAAGAAGCTGCTCGAATCCTCCGAGGGCTACGCGGGCGACGTGCCGATCATTCACCAGGCCGTCGCGGTGAAAGCCGCCATTGACGCTCTGGACGGCGCGTTCCAGGAGTCCAGCGACCCAAACTGACGCCCGGGGAGTGGCCTGAAAAACCCTCCCTCCGATTCCTGATTCACTGGGCGCTCCGCCGGGAGGAACTCTGCGACCCCGGCCTCTGCCCAGACGCTCCCGACGATGGCGGCCGCTGTGATCACTGCCCACTCGACAAACTCGATGCGGCGCAATCCTCCGAGGCGGGACTGTTGCTCCGGCGCGCGATCGACCTACGTGCAGCGCTGAAGTTGGGTATCCGCATCAGCCTCGATGAGATTCGTGCAGATGAGTTCCATGCGTTGGTGGTGCTCGAAGAGGAACGCGACGCATTAGATCGCGAGCAGATGAACGCACATGGCCGATAACAGGCTCGAGCTTGTCGTCGAAGTCGACACCAACAGGGCCAATGCGTCCATCAAGAGCGTCAACGCGAGTCTGTCGAGCATGGAAGCGTCGGCGGTGAAGACCGCCCGAGGCGCGGCGCAGGGAATCGATGGCATGACCGCATCCATGGTGAAGGGCGCCACGGCGGGTAACCTGCTCGCCGACGCGATCAAGAGCGCGCTCACCTGGGCCAAGGAGTTCACGGTCGGCTCCGTCATGATGGCAGCCGAGAATGCCAAAGCCGAGGCTTCGCTCAAGGCGCTGGCCAACGCGCACGGCGTGGGGGCGGCAGCTGCGGCCAGGCAAGTCGCCGCGATCGAAGAGATCGGCTTCGAGTACACCGAAGCGGCGCACGCCGTGCAGCGGCTGATCGTGGCCGATCTGGAATTGTCGAAGGCGCAGGGTCTGGCGAAACTCGCCAAAGACGCAGCGGCGGTCCAGAACATCGCCGCCGGCGAGGCTCTGGAATCCATCGTGATGGCCATCGAGTCCGGCGCCTCGCGGGGCTTGCGCACCTTGGGCTTGTTCGTCGACTTCCAGAAGGAAGCTCAGATCGCCCAGCTTCAGCTCGGCCGCACCCTAACTGAGACCGAGGAGAAGCAGCTCCGCTACAACGCGGTGATCCGCGAAGGCGCCAAGATCCAGGGAGCACACGCGGCCGCCTCGCAGACGGTCGAAGGACAACTGGGTGCGCTGCGGCGTGAGTTCAACAACCTCCGCGAAGACATCGGATCTCAGTTCCAGGACGACTTCAAGGCGCTGATTGGCAACCTGCGAGGTCTGGTCGGCTGGCTGCGGGAGAATACCGAGATGCTCCAGAAGTTCGGTGAGGTCGCGCTGTGGGTGTCGGGCATCCTGGCGGCTTATGCCCTGGTCGACAAGATCATGGCGCTCGCGAAGTCCATCGCCGCGCTTCAACTGGCCAGCATCAACCCCTATGCTCTGCTCGCAGTGGGCGTCGTCGCTGCGGGATTCGCCATCTACTCGCAGTGGAAGGACACCCAGGATCGGCTTCAGGCCCGCTTCGACGAGATGCAGCGGAAGGCCCTGCGCGAGGATCTCTTCAGCGGGCGGACGAGCGTCGATGCCCTGCGCAAGCAGGGGATGACCGACGAAAAGATCCGCGAACTCATCAGCGGCAGAAGGTGGCTGCCTGGCGAGCAGCCATTCGAATATGAAGGGCCCAAGCTGACCATCAAAACGTCGCCGGAGCCGGACCTCGAAGCGCTGAAACGAGCAGCCGAGATCCGGAAGCGCCAGTTGGAAGTGGAGCGGGAGAGCGCACGGGCCCTGGAGGAATCGCGGCGGCGCAGTCTGACGGGTTTCGCTCGGGACGTGGCCGAGGTCCAGGAGCAGATTCGCAAGTGGACGACCTTCGTCGACGAGCGCGGCAACGAGCAGCGGATCGCGCTGACGCGCGCGGCGTGGGAGAACGTCATCGGCGAACTGCGCGAGCGCCTGGCCAACTGGCAAAAGGAAGTCCAGGAGACCAACCGCAAGAACCTCAATGAGTATCTGGCCGCGGAGGAAGAAGCCGCGCGCCGGCGGCTGGAGATCGAGTCCCACCTGTTTAGCCAGCGGCTGACCTACAACGAGGAGATTGCGAAGCGAAACCTCGATCACCTGGAGCAGATCCTTGGCATTGACGAGACGCAGGCCGGGATTGCACGCGAGGCCCAACTGCGTGCGCTCGACGCCACGAACGCGCAGACTTTGGAACAGAAGGTCGCTGTCGAGCAGCGCAAGGCGGCGATCGAGGTTGAGTACCTCACGCGGGTCCACGAGATCCGCATGCGACTGTTTGACCTCGAAACCTCTCGAATGGCCATCGAGGAAGAGGCGCAACTCAAGCGGCTCGGCTATCGGGCCGACGAGATCCAGGCGCGGATCGCCGAACTCACTGCGCAACGGGATGAGATCCGGCGGTTCCAGCAGGAGGCCACCGACGCCGCGATCCAGGGCGCGCGAGAGACTGCTGCAATCCGCCAGACGCAGTTGGTGCGCGACCACAACCAGCGGATCTTTGACTCCTTCAAACGCCAGGCCGAAGGAGTCTTCGACGCGCTGCTCACCAAGTCGCAGTCTATCTGGTCGGCCATCGGCAACTCGCTCAAAACAGCGCTGCTCACCGCCATCAAGGACGTGGTCAGCTCGCGCGTGGCCGCGATGCTGATGCAGTTATTCACCGGCACCCGAGTGTCGTTGACTGGTGGAGGTTCTTCCGGAAGCGGCGCGCTCGGCAGGCTTGGCGGACTGCTCGGCATCGGTGCGGCGCCGGTCTTCGGACAGGGCGGCGGTGGCCCCATTCCCGGCGGCGCGGCTGGAGGGTGGGGCACGCCTCCATTCATCCCATCGAACAGCGGCGGCTTGAGCGGCCTGCTCGGCGGCTGGAAGGATTTTCTCGGCTTCGGCGGCGGCGTCCAGTACGCCCCTGGCAAGGCCGTGACCTGGGAAGCGGCGACCATGGGCCAGAAGCTCTCGGCTCTGGGCCGGTCCAATGCCGCGCTGCTTGGTGGCGCGACGCTCGCCCTGATGGGCCTCCAGCGCGGCGGCGTTTCCGGTCTCGCCATGACCACCGCCGGCGGCGCGATGATCGGCTTCAAGTATGGCGGGCATCTCGGCGCGGCGATCGGGGCCGGAATCGGCTCGGTCGCCGGACTGGTGCGGCTGTTCGTCAAAGGCGCGCAAGAGAAGGCCCGCGAGAAGATCAAGGCCACCTACGGCGTCGACATCCGCGACAACAGCGTCCTGAAGCAGATCGTCGACATCGCCAAACAAGGTTTTGGCGGCAATCTGGAGGCGGCCATCCGCAGCCAGCAGATCCGCGATCTGGTCGAACTATACGCGCTGTCGACGGGTCAAAGCACGTCGGGGCTCCCGGCCACCGTGCGTCCGGTGTCGCTCCTTCAGCAAGGCGGCGGGCTGTTCCAGTCGAGCTCCGGCGGCCTGACGCTCGCGCCGCTCGGCGGCGGCACGCCGTCGTCTGCGGCGGGACCCACGGTGATCAACATCACCGTGCCGGGAGCGAAGGAGTTCTTCGAGAAGGAAACGGTGCGCGTGGTGGTCGAGAATCCGCGCGCGGTGCAATCGGCGGCGATGACGGCGACCAAAGCCAGCGCCGGCCGCCGTGAGATGACCGGGCTGCAACTCAGCCCCGGGTTGATCCTGTCATGACGCGAGCAGAACTCATCGAGAAGATCGCGCGGGCGATCGCGGAGATGGAGGGTTTCTACGCCACCGCCACGAAGCCGACCCTTGCCCAGCGGAACGCGAACCCCGGCAACATCCGGCAGTGGCGCGACGCGGGAGGCCGGCCATATCCTACCCATCGCGGTTACGTCGACTTCGTCGCGTGGGCGTCCGAGCGGTTCCCGGGCGCCTCCCGCGAGGAGATGAGCCGGCGGGCGCTTGAGGAAGGCTGGCGCATCCTGCGCGTGCTGGTCGGGCAGTATCTTGACGGGCGCTACACGCAGGGTAAGCCTCCAACCGCTGAGGAGATGTTCCGGGTGTATGCGCCCTCGGCCGACGGCAATCATCCGGCGAACTATGCGCGTTTCGTCGCGAGCAAGATCGGCGCGCGGCCGGATCAGCGGCTCCTCGACTTGGTGACCGCGTGATGCCAGGCTCGGTTCAGAACGCCGCGCCGCTCACGGTGCTCCCACCGAGTCTCTCACGCGCCTTCGTCCACGAGCGCGAGTATCCGGCGCTCGACAACGAGTACCGCAACGGCGAGTCGCAGCGGTCTGTCCAGGCGGCCAACAGCCGCAAGCGCTGGCGGCTGGCGAAGCGGCTCACCCCGGCGCAACTCGCGGCCCTCCGCGATTTCTACGACGCCCGCAAGGGCCCGGCCGAGCCGTTCTACTTTTACGACCCGTATGAGACCAGCCCGAAGTTCTCGCACGACCCCACCGGCCAAGCCGTTGCGGGTCGGTACGCCGTGCGCTTCTCCGGTCCGTGGGAACAGATCACTTCGCTCGCGCGCGCTGATCTGACGCTGGTGTTGATCGAGCTTGCCTGACTATATCGGCAACATCGCGGTCCCGGAAATCGTGCCGTCGGGCGTCTTTCCGCTCGTGCCCGACTGGCCGCTCGACGTGCGTCGCGACCATGAGGTCGTCGTCCACCAATTCGGAAGCGGCAATGCGAAAGTGGAGCAGCGCATTCTCCTCGGCACCGGCACGCGGCGCTTCACGATTCGCAAGCATTGGCTGCGCGACGCCGATCGCATTTCGCTTCGGAACTTCTGGGAGACGAAGTACGGTCCCTACGGGGCTTTCACCTACCACGCCCCCAACGACACCGGCACCGGGACCACGCCCGTCATCTGCCGTTTCGCCAACGAACCGCTCTCCTGGGAGATGGTCGCCGACTGGGCCTGCTCGCTCGGCGTCACGCTCATCGAAATCCCCCAGAACAGCCCGTCGTATCCGCTGAACCAGACCGTCAACCGCTTCCCGCCCGCCGCGCTCCAGACCGCACTGCTCTCGCAGGTCCAGGAGATCATCCCGCTCATTCGCATCCATCCTCTCCAGCCCGGCTACCCGGCGATCTATGTCTCCGACCGCCGCTGCACCATCGGCGGCCAGCTTTACCAGGCTCGCCTCGTCGAGTTCGACGGCATCTCGCAATCCATCGGCAACGAGTCCGACGAGGCCCAGTTCACCTTCAGCAACGCCGACCGCGTGATGCGCGATCTCGCCAACGACGTCGACCTCTTCCGGGCCGAGATCGCGTTCAGCCTGTTCCATGTGGGCACAGGCATCCGGCTCGATCTCTGGAAGGGCAACATTGTCAACTGGACCTGCGACTCGGGCCCCGAGTTCCGCGTCACCGCCGCTGATGGCCTCTACGAATTGAACCTGCCCTACCCCACGCGCAAGATCTCCCGCACCTGCTGGAAGCCGTTCAATTCCACGGCATGCCCGTTCGCCTCCCAAGGCGCGCTCGACTTGGTCAACTTCCCCGATGCCGATCCCACGCGCTGCGACAAGGGCTTCGACACGCCCAACGGCTGCCGCGCCCACGGCATGAACGACTACTACGGTGGCATCATGGCCAAGCCGCAGGGCGTTCGCATCAAGGACAACTCGACCGGCGTCTGGGGCTTCGGCCGCTCGACGCTCACCTCCGTCTCGCTCGTCGCCGACTCGATCTACGATCAGATCCTGCCCGAGATCTACACGGATTCGGCGATGCCCGTGAACTGCAAGATCGCTTCGGGCCGCGACGAGAGCGACTTCTACGCAGCGGTGGGAATCGTCGGCGAAGGCCCTCTGGGCGCATACGGTGCGGGCCACAAGCTCGACGGGCAGTATCATCACGGCTATCCGGGTTCGCTCGGGCTGATGACCAGTTTGGGCCCGGATCCGAATCCGGCAACATTCGGCATTGATACGGATGCCGGCCCGGAACGCGCGGCTGGCACGGCGTTCCTCATGATCCGGCGCTCGGACGCCAAGGGTTTGCAGCTCTCGCGCCTGAGCGAGCACGCCATGGAGGCGGTCGTGGCGCAGGGGCTGAGCGGCTGGGTGTGGACCTCCCCAGGCGTGCGCGCCTACGGCCCGCCGCTGACCAACCCCATCTGGATCGCGGTCAACATGCTCCTGCGTGCCCGAGGTCTGCGCCTGGGCGCAGACGCCACTGCGGAGCAACTCGATTTCGCCGAGACCCTGTTCGATGTCGATGCGGCTATCGCGGCGGCGGCGGTCTGCGACGAGCAGGTCTCGAAGCTGGTAGGCACGGGCATGGAGACCCAGTTCAAGTTCCGCGGCGTGCTTCAGGAAGAGAAGCCGCTGCGCGACTGGCTTCAGGAAGTCATGATGAACTGCCTGGGCTACTACACGTTCTCGAACGGCAAGCTCAAACTGGGCGTCCGCGTGAATTCCTCAGCCGTCGAGGCGTTCACCGAAGGCAATATCCTGTTCCGGAGCCTTCAACTCGCACCGCTCAAGCCCGCCTTCAACCACCTGACGGCCAACTTCGCCGACGAGGACTTCGAGTTCGTCGCCAACTCCATCTCGCTCTACGACATCGACCACGCCACGCTCATCGGCGGCGGCGCGGGTCCGCTGTTCCTGAAGTCCACCGTGAATCTCTCCGGCACGGCGTCGAAGTCCCAAGCAGCCCGCATCATCACCGTGCGGCTGCGCGAAGAGTTGGGCGGCATCTCGCCGGCGGATTGGAAAAAGGCGCGCCAGCTCAGTTTCCGCACTACGGTCCTTGCCCTCAACACCGAACCCGGCATGGTGTGCTCAATGACCCATCCGGACATGCCCGGCGGCGCGGGCGAGTTCCGCGTCACCGGCTGGCGGCTGAACTGGGACTACTCGATCGACATTCAGGGCCGCACGACGACGGACTCGATGTACGACCTCGTTGCCGGTCCGAAGCCCGCCGATGTTGTGCCGGAACCGCCCGCCGAGGAAGTGCTCATCGACACGGGCGTCCCCGGTGTGCTGACCGGCATTCCTCGCCTGGGTGACTACGGCACTTTCGCGCTCGATGACATGAAAGTCGAGCCCGACGCCTCTGGCAACGCCAACATTGTCGGCGCGCACGAGATCACGCTGTCGCTCTACTACGTGGACGAGCTGACCACCGATCTATGGGGCCTGGTAGGCGCAGACATGGATGCGTCGGCTTCTCCAATCAGTCTCTACTGCACCGTCAACCCGAACACAACTCGAGTCTTCCGCGTGGGCGATTTCATTGTCTTCAACGATGAAGCCGCAGACGCGAACAATCCTGGCCGCCGGTCATACGAGGTGGCGCAGATTGTAGGCCCGGGCGACGCAGGCGGCATCCTGCCGACCGGCACGTTCCATATTGCGCGCGGCGATTCCGCCGGCGCCGAAGCGTTGTTCGGCACCAAGCGCTGCGCTCACCTGGCCGGCGTGCGCTTCTATAAGCTCGACCGCAAGACTTTCACCTTCAGCGTCCGGAAGGGCTTCTCCCGCACGCCAGGGCTGCCGGCACGGATCGAGGCGAGGCTGCCCAGCGCCTGTATCGTGGCGGCGGTGGCAGGCGTCGCCAACCACTTCGGCTACGGCCCCTTCACCGTCTTCCCACTCTCGCGGCATAACGAGCCATACATGCCGGGCCTGCGCACCTGCAACGGCGGCGCCTACACCTTTCAAGTGCCAGGCCCGCTCACCGTCCAGGAAAACGTCGTCATCCCGCTGAAGGTGCAGGATGCCGCATCAATACGCTGCGTCTATGGCTACCTGCAAGAGGGGACGAGCGATGGGAACATCTCCATCCTGGTCAAGCGCAGCCGTGACGGCGGCGAAACCTGGGATCCTCTTGAGCTGATGGGCATCCCGACTCACGCGCCAGAGCCATACATCACCAGCTACGACGCACTGGTCGACCAAGGGCTCGGCGCTCCATCGACTCGGCGACTTCCATACGCTGACTATGGCCTCGCCCTGGCGCAGGATGTGACGGCAGATCCTGGCAATCTTCAGACGGTTGCGACGAGCAGTTACGGCGCCAACCAGCTCGGTCTTGAGCAGTGGACGGCGATCCACATCGATCCTGGCGGACCGAACGAAGAGTACACGTACGTGTGGGCCGCCGATCCGGTGAATCAGACCATCACGGCCGTTTTCAGGAAGGATCATGCAGAAGGCGAGCGGATCCGCCCCACGATCTGGCCGACTCCGGTGCTCAACGAGGAGGACGATCTGGCCTTCGACGTGCTGGCCGTAGGGGCCCCAAATTCGGGCTACGACCTTACCCTTGTGATCCAGACCTGAACTTCGGGTCGTGGAAGTCACGGTTCCATTTCATCTCGCGGTCACCGGCGCGGTCGTCACGAGTCCGATTATGCGGCCAGATCGTGAGAACTGAAGCAGCGATGAGGATTAGGCCAATCAGACCGAGCGTGACCAACATACGTTCGCTATTCTGCCACGTCTGCCATGTATGACCGACTGCTGCTCTTCGATCCTCGTCGTACCGTCCAACTCCAGGGCTTCTCCGGCCGCGCGGCGACGACCACGCTCCACGACGCCACCGAGACCGGCTTCCAGATCTCCGGCATCTTCCAGGCGGCCGAGGACTTCGCCAACGTCCAGCTCTTCTCGGCCTACGACTATTTCAACCACCTGCGCCTGAAGCCGCTGCCGGTGACGGATCTCTCCGGGCTGACCCTCCAGTACGACATGGAGATCCTGCCCGTAAACGGCGAGGAAGGCAACGTCCGGCCCGATTGCGTGCGCTACGCCTCGGTCGGATGGGACAAACTCACCGTCACGACAGGCGCGGGCGACATCTACGAAGTTCCGTTGATGCACCACGCGGCAGCCGTCTCCGGAGACTACACGCCCGGCGGCTTCGGCTTTTCGCTTCACGATCGCGACACCGATACTCTTGACGAACTGCTCGTCGGCAAGCCCACGCCGGCGCTCACCGACAAGGCCTACGTCTATTTCATGGGCACGCGCTGGTCCTGCTCCTCGGCCGAGGCGATCACCTTCTGCGAACTCGAAACCGAGCTCACTCATGACATCGGCAATCCTGATGCCCCCTCTTGCGACCAGGCCATCTGGTGGCAAGACGACCCGTGGTTCTGGCACAACTTCTTCATCAACAACACGACCGTCGCGGTCGGCCCCCAGAGTGGATTCTCGGACGCAGCGGAGATCGCCCAGTTTTTCGCCAACTGGTTCAACAACGATCCGAACGTCAACGAACTCGTCACCTGCTCGGCCTCGGGCAACGTCGTCGCCGTGACGCTGAAGCCCGGCGTGACTGGCCCAATCGTCGTCTGGTCGAACAGCGGGTCGGCGCTGGCGACGCTCACCCGGTTCGTGCCGGGCGTTTATACCGCGCGCGTGGCGTCATCGGGCGAGATTCGCGAGGGCGACTATGTGGGACTGGATATCGGGGGTGCCAACGACGAGGTCGTCAAGGTCCGCTCGGTGTCGAGCGGGAGTTTCACGGCGCACTTCGGCAAACGCCACTTGGCCGGAGCGGTGTGCCGGGTGCTGCCGCGCGCCCGGCACTTCGGGCGCGTGCTCAAGAGCCGCATGGTGGACGCGCCGCAGCCGGATTACGGCGTGCAGCCAAGCAGCCTCGCCGTCGATCAGTTTGCGACCACTCACACGTCCGCAGAGCTCAAGTTGAAATTGGCCGGCCAACTCAGCGAATACGGGCGCGACGCCAACGGGATCCCCGCTCGCGTGTCGATTGCACCAGAGAATCAAATCGTCGGCCTGAAGCATGGCGCGGCTGTGTTTGCCACTGGTGTCCAGGGCGCGAGCAACGACCGCATCTACCGATTCACGTTCCCGTTCGATTCTCTCACGGGCTACAGGAACGGCGACCGCAGCGCGCTCGTGCCCGTGCCCGCCACGGACATCGTCAAGGTCCACCTCACCTTCGCACCTCGATTTGAGGATGTCGAGGCGGGCCTGCGCGAGGGCGGGCGGCTGAAGGAGGCTGTTCCAGCCGTCCCGCCTGGGACCGAAGAAGAGTGGCGCCTCACCGACGCCGACCAGATGCTTGCGGGCCGCAAGTACTACGTCGGCACGCCCGAGGTCGAAGAACGCATCGCCTGCCTCGCCAACTTCGGCCTCGTGAAGCCCGATCCCGACGACCCGGCCACCTGGTACTACCGCGCGCTTGTGCGCCGTGGCGAGGACTCCTCGGCGCCGCAGGCCTGGCCCGCAGGCACGCGCGTCCAACGGATCTCGACCATCACCGGCACACGCTCCGATATCGAGTGGCAGGTGCGCATCTCGAACCTCGCAGTCACCGGCGATCGCACACTGAAGGTCGGCGGCGATGCGCCGCGCATCGAAGAATCTGATGGCCGCTGCCGGTACGAGGGTTTTTGGGAGGACTACGCCTACGGCGCTGGCTGGCCCACTCAATGGTGGTCGCTCGGCCACGCCAAGCGCTGTGCACCGAACGACGCCCAGGATCACCGGGCCGTCACAAGCCGCTACTCCTACCCGCGCGAGCACGATCTCTACCTCGGCACCTGGCTCGGGCGCGATGCGGGCCGGATTGAAGTGCGGATCGACGGCGGCGCGCCCGCCGTTCACGATCTCTATCTCAGCGACTACAACGGCCTCGCGGCGATGAGGAAGCTTGCCGCCGCGCTGCCTGGCGGGACGCACACGGTCGAGATCCGCGCATTGTTTGACAAGCACCCGGCGAGCAACGGCTACTACTTCTACTTCGACTACCTCTGGCCGCTTGAGCCTCAAGATCCACCGGACCCGCCAAAGGTCTATCCCGACGTCTCGCTCGCCATCGACTTCGACACAGACCACGGGTACAAGAAGCCGCCAGCCTGGCACGTGTGGCATCTGAAGCAGCTCGGCTTCATGGGCCACGCCGACGTCTACATGGGCGTCTTCTGGAACAACAAGCGCCGCCGAGTCGAAGCGGCCTACCCGAATTGCACGCTCGTACTCGGCTCCTGGGAGCCCGACCAGCCCCTCTGGATCACGCTGGGCGATCCGCTCGAGCAGCAACCCGGCACGACGCTGTACTTCTCGCCTGGCGCGGGCCTCGCGACTGAGGACATCACCGCGCATCTGCGCGCGATGATCAACGTCACCTTCCCGGGCGTCTGGTGTACGAGCGACGGCAATACCATTCACCTCCGCTCCCGCGCCCCGAGCTATGCGTTCGCGATCTCCACCAGCGCGCAGTTCTCCGTCTTCCACGGCTCTCCGCCCCTTGGCCAGCCAGGCGCTGAGGGCGATTGGGAGATGATCGACTCGATCTCGCCCGTGATGACACGAGGGGTTCGGAACTGGATCCGGGATCTCGCGCGGGAGTTTAAGCAGGCAGGCATCAGCGCCACCTTCGCCTTCTCCATGGAGTGCTACCGGCCGCCGGCCGAGATGCGGGCCCGTTATCTGCACTACGAAAACGGCGTGGTCTCGCCCGGGCAGGAGGTGTTCCTTCCCGTTCCGTCCCATCAGATGCACTTCGGCACGCGCGTCCGTGGCTACCTGAAGCAGATGTACAAGGAGTGCGCGGATGAGTTGGCCGCGGCAGGAATGCCGATCGTGCTGCAGTTCGGCGAGACGCAGTGGTGGTACTTCGACAACATTGGACCTGTCGAGGACGGCCTCGACCCCAACGGCGGGATGCCGTTCTACGACGCGGAGACCATTCAAGCGTTTCAGCAGCGATACGGCCGCCAGATCTGGCCCTTCCGGCGCAACACCGACTCGCCCCGGGACGACATCGAAGCGGCAGACTTCCTGCGCGACCGCATCTGGGAGTATTGCGCCGAGGTGATAGATTACGTGCGGCGCTTCCATCCCTCGGCTATGTTCGAGTGCCTCTGGCCGCTCGACGCAAACCAGGGCAAGCCCGCGCCCGACGCGGCGTTCCGCGCGCTCAACTTCCACGTCAACCTGCCCAACGAATGGAAGACCTCGGCCTACGGCGTGAAGTACTTTCGCTCGGAAGGCTTCGATTACGACGTCTGGCAGAAGAACGCGCGGCTCATGCGGCAGACGCTCGAGTTCCCGCTGAAGCTCGGGCGTCCGGCGTCCGAGTGCATGTACCTGGCCGGCATCTACGGGCCGCCCGACCCGCCGATGCGAGAGGCGTACGGCATGTGGCGCAACCGCGGGCTGTATTCGTTCTGCTTTTGGGCGTTCGATCAGTTCTGCCTGAGCTCGCGGCCAGTACCGCTGGAAGTGCCTGAGCAGGCCGCCGCCACGCTCGCCACGTATCACAGGCCGCGCGCCGCGCGCTCGCCCGAAGCGCCCGTTGCCGTGGCTTATGCGCCTGAGCCCAGCAGCCGCCTGAACACGTTCCGATTGAATGCAAGGAAATTGAACGGATGAGCAACTATCCGAACGCGATCGACGGTGCATCGAGCCTCTACTCGCCCGCGGACGCCTTCTCGGCCAAGCCGCTCGAGACGATCACTACAATTCCGGTCTACGCTGGCGACACGACCATCAGTGTGGAGTCCACGGGCGTGGGCTTCCCGGACGAGTACGGGATTCTCTCGATCGACGACGAGTTGATCGTCTACACGGGCAAAACCGCCACGCAGTTCACCGGCTGCCAGCGCGGCGCGTTCGGCACCGTCGCGGCGCAGCACACCTCGGGAGCAACCGTGCGCGCCAACATGGTCTCGGCGTATCTGAAGGCGCTCCAGGAAGCCGTGATCGCGGTCGAGCAAGAGCTTGGGGTCGCGTCCAACCGCAACTACGTCCGCAAAGACGGCCCGGTGACGATCACCGGCGCGAAGAGCTTCGTCGACGGAGCGGAGTTCGGCTCGGGCAACAAGGCCGCCACAGGGCTCGTGCGCCTGCCCAACACCGGAGCGGTCAAGTGGCGCAAAGCGGACGGCTCCGGCGATCTGGGCCTGGCGCTGAACGCCAACGACCACCTCGTGTCCGACGCCATCATCGACTTCGCACCCGGGCAGACGTTCGGCACGTTCTCCTACCCGGATGCCGGCTACGGTAACAAGGGCATCGTGCAGATCGACGCCGCGGGAGGCCTCGCCGTCGAAGCGGGCGTGCTGTCGATGGGACCGTCCGGTGCCTCACCCGGCACATATCCAAAGGTCACCGTCGACGCCAAAGGTCGCGTGACCGCGGGCGCGAACCTCGCGGCAAGCGATCTGCCCGGCCACACGCACACGGCCACCGATATCGTCTCCGGCGAGCTCCCCCACAAGGTCCAGAAGGACGGCGCCGACGTCGGCACGCGCCGGGCCCTGAACCTCGTCCAGGGCACGCGCGTTTCACTCGCTGCCGCCGACGATCCGGCCAACGACCGAGTAAGCGTAACCATCAGCGCGAGTCCGCCGGAGGCAGGAGAAATCACCAACGCCCTCGGCTACATCCCCGCCAACCGCGCGGGCGAGCATTTCACTGGTCCCATCGACTGCGGCCCGCACCAGACCATCGGCGGCCCGCTCGAGAACATGGCGAAGCACTCGGAGGACTTCGCCGCGGCGACCTGGGACAAGAACGGCGGCTCCTGCTCCGTTACGTCGAATGCCATCATCGCCCCAGACGGAAACCAGACTGCCGACTTGATCACTGCCGTCACGGACACGCCTGTGATCCAACAGCAGATCGCAGGGCTCGCCGACGGCGGCACGTACACCTTCTACATCTGGGCTCGTGTCGCTTCCGGCACGCGCAAGGTTTCGCTCGTCATCGTCGACAACCCGTACGCCGCCTACCTGGCTGGTCCAACCCAGATCACGCTCACAACCTCCTGGCAGCGCTTCAAGATCACCGGCACGCTCGCCTCAGGCCAGACCGGCCTCTGGATCGTCGTCCGCCAGTACGCCGCTAACGGCGACAACTGGACCACCGGCGACATCCACATCTGGGGCGCCTGCCTCCAGCAAGGAAACGACCCGCAGAAAGCCTACGCCCGCACCTGGGCGTCTCAGACGCCGCACCTCGCCTCCGGTCTTGCCGCCGGCCCGACCATCATCGCCGCCCAGGACACCACGGCCTCGCCCCTCAAGATCCACGGCCCCGGTTCCAACCTCGCCGACAGCACCCTCCTTGAACTCACCCCCAACGGCGAACTCATCCTCGCCGGAGGCTCCGGCAACGGCTACCGCTTCGCCGAACTGGGCGCCGCCAACAACCCCTCCGGCTGGGCGGGTGTGCTCAAAGTGAAGACGCCCGCTGGTGCGACCCTCGGCTACATCCTCCTCTATTCGAACCCATGAGGGTGGTTACGAGCACATCTGACCTTCGATCCTTCGTCTCGATAGGTCTGAGAACAACCAAGTGGCTTGCCGCCGGCAGAATGGCACCAGCCCTGGAATAGGACCCGTTGAGGACGACCTGTAATCGCTGTGAAACCCTTTTTAGGTGAAATCGCCGATATGTCCGGCGCATTTTCTGGTTTAGTCTGGAAGTGTCCCCACCGCTTCGCACCGCGCGGCACAAGGAAGTGTACCAATGGCCGCCGACGAAGGAGTCGAACTGTGGTCCCTCCACAGACGCCAGACCGCGAGCGGCTGAGCCAGATTGAGGCCGACATCCGTGCGCTGCCTTCGGTTCTGGCCCAACTCGCGTACCTCGCCCAACTCCGCGATCCCAATACGGGCGTGTACTCATACCCTACTGTTACAGACCGTTCGCGAACGCAAGAAGCCCATCGGGTTCTGGAGCAGCTGCACACCGAGTCTTTCCAGCGGTGGCTGAAGCTGAATCTCGAAGGGCAGAAGGCCGACTTCGACTTGTTCGTCTCCAGCCTCCAAAGCAGCAGTCAGACGATCGTACGAACTTGGATCCAAATCGAGTCGTACCGCTGTTTCGTCCCCGCTTCGGCCAGCCCGGCCGAACGTGAGCTGTTCCTGAGCAACGTGGAGACCTTGCTGCGCATCGAGTTGGCCGAGATCAGCTGGGCGGCGACAGAAGGTCCGCAGCCGCCTCCAGGCTTGGCGATTCTAAACCTCAAGGAAGCATCCGAAATGCTCCGCGTGCCAGCACGCACGCTCCGTCTCTGGGCGGAACTCGGGGAAATCCCAGCCGTCAAGGCTGGTCGGCAGTGGCGCTTTTGGCGAAGAGACGTAGAAGAGTGGCTTGTCCGACAGAAAAACCCAAGAAAAAATCGCTAGCCAGCGGCAACAACGGCAACAACGGCAAGTACGGCATACAGATTTGTGCACTGTAGTGCTATACGGGTGTAAGTAGCGCGACGGAGAAGTGCTGGTGGATCTGAAAGCCTTGCCCTGAATCGGGAAGTTGGTTCCATCAGCCTTCGCACCGCTACCGAGAAAGGAGAACACTAATGACGGGTAAGCTTTTGGCGACTCTCGTTATCACCGCGTTCGGATGCCTCAGCCTACAAGCTCAGACGACAGGCCCACACTCCACGAGTTACTACTCGCCAGGATATCCTGCCGCGACGTGCAACAGGTTTCCGAACAACGTCTGTATTCTAGCGCAGGTCTGCCAGCAGTATTGGGGCAACTGCTCCGGGGCAGACGGTGTATATGACCCAAGCGTCGGGGGCCCTGGGGGGCTCGGCAACCACCAAATCTTCGTGTCCACAAATGGGGGTGGCTACGTCACGTACACGTCCAATAGCACAGCCAAATCCCAGGGGTTTATAGTCGTGATTGGCTCAACAAACGATACGTACAGCTTCGCTCCGAATCAGAGTCCCCCGAGGTGCATACCAACAGCCCTTGCGAACGGGTATGTCAGCAGCGCCTCTAAGGTCAACTGGAACCCAGGAACTCGGTACTACAAAGTCTTGATGCAGTGCGAATAGCGGGATTTCAAGGTAGGAATAGCACACACGTTCCATGGGGAGGTACCGCACTCATCCGCTACCTCGCGCAGCGGCACGGTCGGATCGTCGGCTCGTGTAACATCCTTCTTTCTGTAAATTCGGTTTGATTCGGGAGCGGCAGGAGAGGTGGCCGTAATGACAGCAAGGACGGGGAGAAGATTTGTTCCGGGACGGAACGGAGGGGCGCGCCGGGCGGCGCGGCCCGCAGCCGAGGCCCGGAACAAATCGCGCCAGCCTTGTTTCGGCGGGCCATATCTGTTTTCCTTTCTGAGAAAGAGTGAATTGCCCGGAAAGGAGACCGACATGGCCCACCACACCGACTCTAGCGTGATCGACACGGTGGTTCAACTGCTTTCGGAATCCGGCTTCGCCCACATGGCCGAGGCCGTCCGCATTCTGCTCAACGAGGCGATGAAGATCGAGCGGAGCCATGTGCTCGGCGCCGCTCCTTACGAGCGCAGCCAGCAGCGCCAGGGCTACGCCAACGGCTTCAAGCCCAAGACCATCGGGACCCGGCTGGGGCCGCTCACGGTGCAGGTGCCGCAGACGCGCGGCGTGGACTTCTATCCGTCGGCTCTGGAAAAAGGCGTGCGCAGCGAGCGGGCGCTGAAGCTGGCCGTGGCCGAGATGTACGTGCAGGGCGTGTCCACGCGCAAGGTGACCGAGGTGATGGAGCGGCTGTGCGGGCTGGAGGTGTCCAGCGCGCAGGTCAGCCGTGCAGTGCGGCTGCTGGACGAGGAGCTGGCGGCCTGGCGGGAGCGGCCGGTCGGCGAGATTGCCTATCTGCTGCTGGACGCCCGCTACGAGAAGGTGCGGCAGGGCGGCTCGGTGGTGTCGTGCGCAGTGCTGATCGCGGCCGGCATCACGGCGGAAGGCCGGCGGGTGCTGCTGGGGGTGAGCGTGTCGCTCAGCGAGGCCGAAGTGCACTGGCGCGAGTTTCTCGCCAGCCTGCAGCAGCGGGGCCTGCACGGGGTGAAGCTGATCGTGAGCGACGATCATGCAGGGCTGAAGGCGGCGCGGGAAGCGCGCTTGGCCGGCGTGCCGTGGCAGAGGTGCCAGTTCCACCTGCAGCAGAACGCGCTGCATCATGCGCCCCGGGTTTCCATGCGGAAGGAAGTGGCTGCTGAACTGCGGGCGGTCTTCGACGCGCCCGACCGCAGGGAGGCCGAGCGACGGCTGGCGATGACGGTCAGGCGGTATGAGAAGGCGGCGCCGAATCTGGCCGCCTGGCTGGCGGCCAATGTGCCCGAGGCTCTGACCGTGTTTCTGCTGCCGCCCGAGCACCGCCGCCGGCTGCGCACCACCAACCTGCTGGAGCGCCTCAGCCGGGAGATCAAACGGCGCACCCGCGTGGCCGGCCTGTTTCCCAACGAGGCCTCTCTGCTGCGCTTGGTCAGCGCCGTGCTGATGGAAATCAGCGAAGAATGGGAAACCTCAAAGCTCTATCTCAGAATGGAAGACAGCAACCTGACCGAGGCCGAGGAAGAATGAATTTACAGAAATGGCTTGACATTATCGATCGCCTCCCCGCAACAATTACTGGAAGAAGAGCAGACAAATGATTAAGGGTGCAGTGCCAATCTGTTGTGTTGCGTGCACAATCGTACCTTGGATGGGTAGCATCACAGTGGCCCACGCACTCCAAGGGCACGGCGTGAATCAGGATCGCAGTTGTGTCATATCCGGGAAAGTGACACATCGTGGCAGTCCAATAAAAGGTGCCACGATACACATCAAGCCGGCACCGACCCCGGAGGAACTTGTAATTTCAGCTGAAGCGCGGCGACTCGGGAGTGTGAGTGTAGGGAACCCTATGCTTCCGCCTGTCAAATCTGATCAGAACGGGGAGTTTTGCATCTCTGACATCGCACCGGGAAACTATACCGTGTCAGCAAAGAAGTCCGGTTACATGGAATCCGCCTTCGGCGCGACAACTTCTTTTGAAAGTGGCAGTATTGTTGTCATAAAGAAAGATGGACCATACCCGAAAATAGAGATAGATCTCTTCGCACAGGCCGTTGTGACAGGGCAAGTCGTCGATCCCGATGGAGACCCTGTGGATGAAGGATCCGTAATTGTTCTTTCGGTCGTTGCGCTCCGAGGCTCTTATCGGACTATCGGCATACGCAATGTGCCTCTGAACGAATTGGGTGAGTTTCGCGCATCGCAGTTGCCTTCTGGGCGATATTACCTTCGATTTCAGCCACCGCCTCGCCCACCTCAGCAACTTAGCGGAGGTAGTGACACCGGCCCACGCCAGATGCCTAGACTCATCTCTACATTTTATCCCAGCGCCGTCACGATCACACAGGCTGTACCGGTTATTCTTCAGGCCGGCGAAAGTATGGCCAATATTGTCATAACCGCGCAGCTTCAAAACACCTATTCGATAAGAGGTAGACTGTTAGGGCTGGATGGATACGGAATGGGGGCGGTCATGAGTATCTCTCCGTCTGATCAGGAACAAACCATCATCGTCGCCAGTGGCGGACATTTGAAGGAAGACAATACATTTGTATTTGACGACATATCGTCGGGACAATACACCATCACTTATTTGGATTCCGGCCCCACATTCGTGCAGATACCTATAAGTGTTGCAAACTCTGATATTGATGATCTTATTGTTAGACCGCCTTCAAGGGTACAACTGAAGGGACGTATTAGTCTGGACTCCATGGATGGCGATGTTGGAGAGGTGAAGGTAGCTCTGAGGCAAGGTAAGGATCGGGTGGTTGGTCCAGTGTATATTGGAAAGGTTAGTAATAGCGGCCGAGTCACATTTGACACGCCAATCCCGGCTGACGTCTACCGTGTAGTGGTGAATACCCCTGAGGGCTACTACATTAAGAGTATTTTCTATGGGAGTAAGGATGTGACGCACGGTCTCATAGATCTGTCCGACCTGGCTGGTGATCTGGCAATTGTCATCGGTGCCGGGACGGGAGAGGTGGAGGTGAGGGTCCGGGTGTCGGAGAGAGAGCAATCTGGAGGAATACTCCACTATGTGGTATTGCAGTCGGAGGCGGATGAGGGTGCGGGGAAGGTATACATGAGTGTGACGCTCGAGGACACAAGGGCCGTTCTTAAGAACATTCCGCCTGGACGGTATCGAGCATATGCTTTCAGGTCGCTGGATGCCACGTCAGTCACGGTTCCCGAGACACTCAAGCATCTAAAAGAGTTCGGCACACCCATTGAAGTCAGCGCCAATACATTAGCAAGGGCGGCTGTGAGCGTGGTTCCGGCGCTTCGCGCTGCTGAAGCGTTTGAAGGATCTACCAAGTATAGATGATGGCTGGTCAGGCTGAGCAGGTAATGGATTTGGGATGTTCGCCCATTAACCGTACAAAGCGGGCATAAGGTGCTTGTCATGGATTTGAATTGCGTGCGGGGTGCCGAGATTGCCAGAACGGGGTTGGACTGCTCTCTCATGGGCCGCCTACCGCATTGTGGTGCCCCGCGTCAAGACAGGCTGACTCGCAGGCCACCATTCAAGGAACGGCTTTTAGTGTACGATCTGCACGTCGCCGCCCCAGGCTTTCCTTCGACACTGATTACTGATTTGCGATAGGGGGAATCAGGATGTCCAGCACGAAGTGTTCGGATTTCGACCCCGCGCTCGGCGGCAAGGGTCGTTGGTCGGCTAGGCGCAAGATGAGCGTGGTTCTGCAGGTGCTTCGCGGCGCTGATCTGGATGCGACGAGCCGCAAGCATGGGGTCAGGGCCGCGACTCTGTCAAAGTGGCGTGAGGCCCTCCTGGCGGCGGGCGAAGATGGGCTCAAGATCCGGGAGGAGGATTTCGTCGCCCCTCATCGGCCACAACGCCGGCTTGCTCCGGGCTGCCCCGCGGGGTTCCGGGTAACGCAGGTCGATCGCACACACCGTGCTGGCTGGCAGCCCCCGGTGCCGCGCCACGTGCAGGGCCGCGTCGCTCTCGCAAGCCAGCCCCGCTGCGTTTTCAAACCTCTTGCAGGAAGGCACCTTGGTGGGCAGCTTCAAGACCTTCTCCCTCTTGACGCCGCACTCCGGGCAGTTCATCCGGTAGATCTCGATCAACACCGTAGTCTGGAACTCTCCCCACGGCAAGTCCCGCACTGCCCTCTCACTGAGGTCACAGATCTCGGTGAACTTCCAGGCGCATCCGGAACACTTGATCTGCCGGTTACCCCTCTTGTGGCACACCCACAGCCGCAGCATCTTGGCCTTCTCATCAATGTCGTGTCGGCACACTTGATGGCCCGGCCACCTTTGAATCTTGGTGAACTCCCTGTTGCTTGGCAGCCTCCAGGACCACCCCGTCGGCTCCTCCTCGGGACTGGAAAAAGTCCAGCGCTCCCACAGATTCCTTTGCAAAGCCAGAAACCGAGTACACTTGCTGAACGTCTAGCTCGGATGACCTTAAATGGTGCTATACGTGCGGTAGCGGTTTTCGTATTCCTATTTCCGGTCCTCACAGCCGCGCAGGAGACGCCGAAGGTAGAGGCTATTGCAGGCTATTCATACTTGGGCTTGAGTCAGCAGCCGAGGTTGCGTTTCGAAGCCGGCGCTCTGAGCGGTTGGAAGGCCTCATTAAAGTTCAACCTGACCCACCGGATCGGATTGCTCGCAGATTTCAGCGGCAACTACGGGCAGATGCAGTTGACGCCAAACGGGCTAACCCGCACCAGCGTGTTCAGACGCCAACATGCGTACATGTTCGGGACAGAAACGCTTGTGCTGCAAAGTTCTCGTGTCAAGCTGAATGCCCGGGCCCTGCTGGGTGTAGCGCACACGAATAATACTGCGCTGCCGCAAGGGTATCTACCGATTGCCGATAACGCGTTTGCCGTGGCGTTCGGCGCCAGCGTGGATTACCGCATCACGGACCGGTTGTCGTACCGAATTCTTGAGCCAGAAGTGTTCGTCACGCGTTCCGGGAGCAGCGCAACGAACAGGTGGCAACAGTACAATGTAAGGCTCTCGAGTGGGATCGTGTTTACCTCCGGGAGAATGTCCACTTCTGGGGCAAATAGCCGACGTGTTTCGTTCGGTGTGGTCGGTGGCGCAGCGTTAACTGATGCGTTCGGGCATGAAGCTGATGGGTTGATGCTCCTGCCCGGCGGTGGAACGCAGCCAACCCGCTTACGCTCATATTCGACACTGAAGGACTACGTGATTGGCCCCATGGTGGATGTCGATATGCTTTGGCGTGGGCTGTCCATAGAAATCAGCGCGCTCTACCGGCCTATGAACCTGACGATGGCAGGCGTGCTACCAGATGGATCATTTCACAGTGTCTCTCCCGCCACGGTTGTGACGTGGGAGTTTCCAGTCTTGGCAAAGTACCGGCTCGGCAGTAGCTCCGCAAAGCCGGTCATTGAACTCGGGCCATCCTTCCGCGCTTCTGGGAATTTGAACGGTTCTGCACCCTCTCCATTTGGTCTGACCGCAGGATTCGGTATCGAAACTCGTTTCCTGGGGCTGAGAATTGCTCCTTTGCTCCGGTACACTCATTGGGGGGCTGATCCGGACTATACTGCTTCACGAACAAAGCGGAACCAAGTTGTAGCTCTCTTGAGTGTGTCCTTCTGATTAAGCAGAAGCCGGCACTGGCGGATGATTGTGACTAAGTGGTTGTGAAATCAATTACTTGGCTGGAGTCTCTGCGCCCCCGATACCCTTTGTTTGGCCTGAGGAGCCAATTCATTTTCCCGCAACGATTCCGGCCCACCCGTTAACGCCTCTCTCCATCCGCAACTCCGCAACTGGCCGTGTTTTCGGCACTTCCGCGTCTCTGGTTCGCGCCGCGTGTCCGGCCTGCCGCGCCGATCTGCGCCCCCGCAACGTTCACCGGAGGCCGTTTTCTCCCCGTCTCCGGGCCAAACCAGGAATTGGTTAACAGCACCGCGGGGGTTGTCCAAGCCCAGGCCGGACGACTCGAAACGAAGAGCGGACTGCGTTGACAGACTGGGATCGCTTAGTCTAGCGACTGCGTTATCGTCGGCTGGCACGTCCGCTCGGAGGGTCGGGTTGACCCGCTCCCCGAAAACTCAGCCAGAGATAATTTGGAGAGCCCTCGAATGAAGAGCGAAGAGGAGCAATGCATGAAGCGAAGCCGATACACGGAAGAGCAGATGATCGATGCGGTCAAGCAGATGGAGGCCGGGCGGCCGGCGCGGGATGTCGCGCGGGAGCTGGGAGTGACCGACCAGACGCTGTACAACTGGCGGTCACGCTACAGCGGGATGGAGGCAAGTGAGGCGCGGCGGCTGCGGGCGCTGGAGGAGGAGAACCGGCGGCTGAAGACGCTGGTGGCTGAACTCAGCCTGGACAAGGAAGCGCTGAAGGCGGTGATCCGAAAAAACGGGTGGAGCTTGTGAGCACGCGCAGGGACGTGGCGTTCGTGATGGCCGAGTACGGGTTAAGCGAACGCCAGGCTTGCAAGCTCCTGGAAGTGGACCGAAGCAGTGTTCGCTATGAAGCTCGTCCCGATCGAAACGGCGAACTGCGGAAGCGGCTGGTGGTGCTGGCGCAGAAGAAGCCGCGCTACGGCTACCGGCGGCTGTGGGTGCTGCTGCGGCGGGAAGGGCGCGGCGTGAACCTGAAGCGGGTCTACCGCCTGTACCGGGAAGCACGGCTGGGCGTGCGGCTGGCGGTGCGGAAGCGGCTGAAGCGGCCGGCGCCGGCAGGGTTGCCGCTGCGGGCCGCGAACGAAGAATGGGCGCTGGATTTTGTCAGCGACGCGGTGGCTGGCGGCGGGCGGATCCGGATTCTGACGGTGCTGGACGGGTACACGCGGCAGTGTCCGGGGATCGAAGTGGGCTCGAGCATCAGCAGCCGGAGAGTGACGCGGGCGCTGGAGCGGATGATTGCCAGGTGGGGAGCGCCGAAGCGGCTGCGGTGCGACAACGGGCCGGAATTCAGGAGCCGCCATTTTCTGGCCTGGTGCGAGAGGCAGGGCATCGAAGTCGTCCACATTCAGCCGGGGCGGCCGATGCAAAACGGTTATCTGGAGAGCTTCAACGGCCGGCTGCGGGACGAGTGCCTGAATGCGAACTGGTTCGCGAATCTGGCCGAGGCGAAGGAGAAGATCGAGGCGTGGAGAAAGGAGTACAACACCGAGAGAC
>JBMOQX010000066.1:0-2311 GCA_049322755.1 Pseudomonadota bacterium
TTCCGCCGAATAGAATTCGAGCCGGGCGACGATGCCGAAGCGGTCGCGCAGCGGGTTCGTCAACATGCCGGCGCGGGTGGTGGCGCCGACCAGGGTGAACGGCGGCAGGTCGAGCTTGACCGAGCGTGCCGCCGGGCCTTCGCCGATCATGATGTCGATCTGGAAATCCTCCAGCGCGGGGTAGAGCACTTCCTCGACCACCGGACTCAGGCGATGGATCTCATCGATGAAGAGCACGTCGTTGGGTTCCAGATTGGTGAGCAGCGCCGCCAGGTCGCCCGCGCGCTCGAGCACCGGCCCCGAGGTCTGGCGCAGGTTCACCCCCATTTCGCGCGCGATGATGTGCGCGAGCGTGGTCTTGCCGAGGCCTGGCGGGCCGAACAAGAGCACGTGGTCGAGCGCTTCCTTGCGCTGGCGCGCGGCGTGGATGAAGATCTCGAGCTGCTCGCGCGCCTTCGCCTGGCCGACGTATTCGGCGAGCGTGCGCGGCCGCAGCGCGCGCTCGATCTGTTCTTCCTGCGGGCTGGCGGCGACGGGGGCGATGAGGCGGTCGGTTTCGATCATGGCGAGTGGCGCGTGCGAGCCCCGATTCTACCCCGCCGCTTCCGTCACGAGCTGGCCGCGTCCTCGGGCCTTGGCCTGGTAGAGCGCGCGGTCCGCGCGGCTCAACGCGTCGCCGATCGTCTCGTCCGGCGTCTTCCGTATCCAGGTCTGCCCCGCGCTGAGGCCCGTCGGCACCTCGAGTCCCAGCGCCGCCAGCTCATTGCGGAAGTGGTCGGCCAGACGCTGGTACCACGCTTCCAGTCCGCCTGTCTCGACATGCGTCAGCAACACGACGAATTCGTCGCCGGCGAGCCGCGCCGCGAGATCGGCGCGCCGGGTGAGAGTCTTGAGCGACTCGGCCAGGGCGCGCAGCACCTGGTCGCCGACGCCATGGCCCAGCGTATCGTTCACGGTCTTGAAATGATCGACATCGAGCAGCACCAGGGCGACGTGGTGCTCGCGCGCAGCGAGGCCCTGCGCCTGTGCGAAATGGTTCTCGAAGGCACGACAATTCGGCAGCCCGGTGAGCGGATCGGTCAGGCTGAGGTACTCCAGGCGAACGCGCTGGTCCTGCAGGTTGAGCGCGATGCGGTGGATGTCGGCGAACGCAGGCTGGAATTCGGCGTAGTGCGGCACGATCTCCGCCACCGGCTCGTCGCGCGCAAGGGCCGCGAGGGCATCACGGGTGGCGTCGACATCGCGCAGCACGGTGCGGCGCAAGCGCATGAGAGTGATGCCGAGCAGGGTGAGCACGGCGACCAGGGTGAGCAATCCGACCAGCGCCTGCTTCTCGCCGTCGCGCGTGAGCGTCCGCACCGGCGACTGGGCAACGAGGGTCCAATCGGTTCCGGGCAGCGTTATGCGCACCTCGCGCGCCGCCCCTTCGACCGCGCCGGCTTTCACGAGGGTGTGGCCCGCGCCGTCGAGCAGCACCAGCGCATGGCCCGGGTCGAGCGCGTCATCGATCACCCGCTGGAACTGCGCCACGCGCAGGCTGAGGAACACCGCCCCACGCCGGCCGCCCTCGTCGCCCGGGAGGGTGGCGACGAGGTCGACGTGGGCGGGGCCGCCCGTGCCGTTGTGGAGGACGGGCCGCAGTTGATTGAGGTCCTTCGCGCGGCGCAGGTCGGCGAGACACGCCGGGCCGACATGCAGGGTTCGGGGATCGCCCAGCACCTCGCCGCGAGCATCGATCAGCGCGAGAGCGAGCACGTCGGGCAACAGGCGCTGCCGCGCAACCGCCCACGCCTGTTGCTCCTCTGCCGTCCCGGCGCGCAGGAGCTCGGCCAATTCCGGGTCGCGCGCGACGTTGGCGAGAACGGCGCGGTGATAGTCCATCACCCTCACCAGGCCGACCGCCGCCTGTTCCGCCTCCACGCGAAGGTGCCGTTCCTCGCCTTGCGTGCCGGCCCGCAGGCTCACCCACAGGCTCAGGGCGATCCCCAACGCGAACAGACCGACGACGCCGGCGAGCAGCAGCACCCACTGGCGCTTCAGCGAGACGGTCTTGGACGAGGGAGCGACGACGCGGGACACGAGGGCAGTCAGGCTTTCGACAGGGCGCGCAAGGCCTGACGAATCGCCTCACCCACGCTCAGGTCGGCGGGCAACTGGCGAATCGCCTCGGCGGCTTCGCGCTCATTGTAGCCCAGCGCCAGCAGGGCCTGGCGCACGTCGTCGGAGGGCGCGGCGACGGCGCTGCCGGCCACCGCGCCGGCAAACACCGGCTTGCCCTTCAGTTCGAGCAAGAGGCGCTCGGCGGTTTTCT
>JBMOQX010000067.1:0-155262 GCA_049322755.1 Pseudomonadota bacterium
CTCTAAATGGGGAAAACCTATGCCGAGTGAGACTCGCGAAACTGCTCGCGAACTGTTGCTGGTGGCGCGCTTCCCGAGACCACATCGCGCCTTACTCGGCATAGTCCGGCACGCGGCATAGTGCCGCCTATGCCGACATCGGCATAGGCGGCACAGCTTCGCGACGCACCTGTTGGCGGCGGGCTACGACATCCGCACCGTGCAGGAGCTGCTGGGCCACGCCGATGTCTCCACGACGATGGTCTACACCCACGTCCTGAATCGCGGCGGGCGCGGCGTCGTGAGCCCGCTCGACCGCATGCAGCCGCCGC
Organism: Pseudomonadota bacterium; assembly: GCA_049322755.1. Lineage (GTDB taxonomy): Bacteria > Pseudomonadota > Gammaproteobacteria > Burkholderiales > UBA6910 > DATIUV01. Next base: position 312 of record JBMOQX010000067.1, read on the forward strand.
GGGCGGAGTCGCCAGCGGCGGCGTACTCGATCGCGGCGTAAGCGTCGCGCCGCCGGGGGGGGGGTGGTGGATCCGAGGACGCTACGGCCACGGGACCGACGACAGCGCCTCGTTTCGCGGCGGGTTGACCCACCACGGCGCTGGGGCTACCTGGATGTCACCTTTTCTCCGATACTGCCGCCGTGTCCACGACCACGCTCAAGCTCTCCGACGAACTCAAATCCCGCATCACGCCGCTTGCCGAGGCGGCGGGGAAGACCCCGAACGCCTGGATGGTGGAGGTGCTCGAAGCGCAGGTGGCGCTGGCGGACCGGCGCAGATCGAGATTCTTTCGATCCGCCACCAGCGCGAAGCCGGCTTCAGTCAGCGAGCGTGGCTCCGATAAATTTCAGGTCAGCGTGATATCTGCCTCCGCCGCCCCCGCCCGCTCGTGCCGCGCGCGGAGCTTGACCAGCGTGCCCTCGGTGCCGCGCACCACCCACTCGACTTTGGCGCGGTCGGCGGTGGCGTCGCCGCTCCAGCCGGCCCAGCCGCTGGGGGTGGCGGGGGTGTAGGCGCGGCCTTCCAGCTGGCCCAGTTCCTCGCGCGGCAGGCCGGTGACGAGCTGGGCGCCCGCGGGCAGCTCGATCTCGGCCACGACACCGCGTGTGACCTTGTTCTCCAGCGCGCGCTTGGTGACGTAGCTCGGCAGCCAGCCGGTGTTGTGCACCACGAGGCGCACGCGCCAGGTGTCGGCGCCGAGGCGCGCGGCGGACGCGTCCAGCACTTCGAGGCGCGGCGACACCAGCAGGTGCCAGGTGAGCCATCGCGGAAACAGCGCCAGCTCCTGCTCCAGCAGCGCGGGGGGCGGGTTGCTCCAGGTGTAGAGCGCGTCCCAGCCGCCCAGCTCCACGTCGCCCAGCTGCGGGTGCCGGAACGGGTACCACGGCACGAAGCCCTTGCCGCCGAGGACCTCGTCGTTCCATTTCAGCAGCTTCAGGTCGTCCTCCACCGGGTGCTCGCGATACCAGTCGATGAACTTGTAGTCGGCGATGCCCGCGGCGCGCTGCGGGCTCCAGATCTCCACCGTCCAGGCGAACAGGCCCAGGTGGTCGTACGCCCAGTCGTCGAACGAGCCGGTGATGACTTCCTTCGGGTGGTAGCGGAAGTCGTGATAGACGGAGATATTGGGATAGCCGGTGAGCTCGGTGCCCTTGGCGCCCAGCTTCCGGTAGGTCCACAAGTCTTCTGCGGGCAGCGTGTCGTCGGCGCGGTGCGAGTAAGGCCGCAGCAGCACGCCGCTGTAGGTGTGGAACAGCACCGCGCCGGTGATGTTGGGGTGCGACGTGACGAACTGCACCGCCGTGCGCACCTCGGGCTCGGAGGTCGGGAACGGTCCCGCGCCGCACTGCTCGTGCTCCTGCCGCCAGCCGGCGGGGAAGTTGCGGTTGAGATCCAGCCCTTCCTTCTTCGGCTGCAGCTTGAAGGTGACGCCGTCCCAGTTCTCGATCGTGCCCTCGGGCAGCAGGCGAAAGTAGCGGCCGCCGGCCTCGTCCGGGTCGCGGCGCACCATCAGGCGCGGGTCCTGCCCGGAGACCTTCCACGGTCCGTTGGGATCGGCGATGCGCATCGTCAGCACGCGGCCGTCGCCGTCCACGTCCTCGCGCTTCAGCCCCGCCACCGGCTCCTCGTCGTAGGGCCAGGGGCGGGTGCTGGAGCGGATGATCTTCGGCACGTCGGCCAGCGCCAGCTCGGCACCGTCGGGGTTGAGGCGCGGGCAGACGTAGAACGCCCGGCTGTCGAGGCAGCGGCCGACGTCGTCGTCTTTCCCGTAATGCGTGACCAGGTGGTGCAGGAAGTAGAGGCACGCCATCGAGCCGGCGACCTCGGTGGCGTGGATGTTGCCGTCGACCCACAGCGCCGGCTTGTCGCGGCCCGGGCCGGTGTCGAAGCGGGTGACGGCGGCGAGCCAGATGTCGCGGCCTTCGTGGCTCTTGCCGATGCTCTCCACCCGCAGGAGGTGGGGATGCTCGGCGGCGAGCGCGTGCAGCGCCCGCGTCAGGTCCTCGTAGCGGAGGTAGGTGTCGAAGCGCACGGCGTGGAGGGAATGCGGCTGGACAAGACGCGATTATAGCCGCTCGCGTCGGGGGTGCAGAGCGACCGCCGGTGCGGGATGGGTGGATCGGCGTCGGTCCGGCGCTGGAGTATGCTATGGAATCGGGTCCGGGAGAACTTCATGCGATTCGCGTTATCCGTCGCGGCGGCGACCGCCGTGTTCGCCCTGCTGGCTGCACCGACCGCGGCCGAGGCCGGATCGCCCACGCTGGCGCGCATCCAGCAGCGCATGGTGCTGACGGTCGGGTACCGGGTGGAGGCGCTGCCGTTCTCGTTCGAGCTGGATGGCAAGCCGGCGGGCTACTCGATCGACCTGTGTCAGCGCATCGCCGCCGGAATCCGCCAGCAGCTTAAACTCGCCCGCCTGGACGTTGCGTTCGTTCCGGTCACCGCGGATAACTGGATGTCCGCGGTGACCGACGGCAAGGTGGACATCGAGTGCAGTTCCACTACCGCCCTGCTGTCGCGGATGGAGCGGGTGGACTTCAGCCTGCTGACGTTCGTCGACGGGGTTGGCCTGCTGGCCCAGCGCGGCGGGCCGGTGGACAAGCTCGGCGATCTGGGCGGCATGAAAGTCGCGGTGATGTATGGCACGACCAGCGAAGGCGTGCTCCGGGCGGCATTGGAGCGGGCGTTCGTGAACGCGACGCTGGTGCCGGTGAGCAAGCCGCACGACGGCGTCGAGCTGGTGCAGTCCGGCGCGGTGGGTGCCTACGCCTCGGACCGGGCCCTGCTGGCCGGCCTCATCCTCCAGTCCGGAAATTCGCAGGAGCTGGCGATGACGAAGGACGTGCTGTCGTTCGAGCCCTACGCCTTCGCGCTGCCGCGCAACGACGCCGACTTCCGTCTCGCGGTCAACCGCGTCCTGGCGACTCTCTACCGCACCGGCGAAGTGGCTGAAATCTACAAGAAATGGTTCGGCCCGCTGGGCGACCCGTCGCCGGGGCTGCTGTTCATGTACCGGCTGCAGGGGCTGTCGGAGTAGCGGCGTCGGGCGCCGCGCGCGCGGCGTTCGCGTTACCCTGCGGCGCCGTCAGGGCGATGGCCTTGACGTTGCAGAACGCCTCGCACACGCCGCAGCTCGTGCACAGCGCGGGAACGAACACCGGGCGCCGGGGATCGCTGCGGCTGGTGGCGATGGCGCCGGTGGGGCACATGCCGACGCAGCCCATGCAGCGGGTGCAGGCCGGGCCGAAGACGAGGCCGGGAAACAGGGCCGCGTCCAGCGGCTTGCGGGTCCCCTCCGGCAGCGGCGCCCGCTTCTCCAGCAGGAGACGGCGGCTCGACGGCAGGTTCTTGCGTTCGCCGAACGGCCTCTGCGGGGGCCCGGCCTGGTCGAGCCCCGCCGCGGTCGACGCGGCCTGCGCCGCGCGCTTGCCCGCCAGCGAGAAGAACTCGCGGCGCGACAGCCCGCTTTCCTGATACGCCAGCGCCTTGGGGTCGGTCACGAGGCGCACGTGCGCCGTTCTGACGTACGCTTCCGCGCGCTGCGCCTGCGCGGCGGCGGCTTCCAGCTTGCCCACGACGGCGGCGTTGATGCAGTCCCTGCAGCGGGTGAGATCGAGCGTCAGCCCCCGGGGCAGCGCAAGGCCGAGGGCGATCAACGCCTCGGCGTCGAGGAAGCCGAGGCAACCGGTGTGGACGTTGGCCTGCACGCCGGGGACCCGGCAGCCGAGGACCGGATGCGGTGTCTTCGCCAGCTCCGTCGCCAGCGCGCCGAGGCCGCGCTCGTCGCCTTCAATGGCACCGGTGGGGCAGGCGGCCTCGCACAGCCGGCACGCGGTGCAGCGGCCGGTGTCGAGCCGGGGCAGCGGGGCGCAGGCGATGGCGTCTTCGGGGCAGGCGTCGGCACAGGCGCGGCACCCGGAGGGGCTGTAGCGGGTGCGCACGCAGCCGGGCGCGTCGATGCGCACGCCGCCGCCGGGCGCCAGCAGCTTGAGCGCGCCGCGCCACAGTTTCACGGCGGGCCGCCTCCATCGGCTTCGCGGCGAACGAACCGCTCGGTCAGCTCCGCCAGCGCGCGGTAGAAATCGGTCTCGGCGCCGGCTTTCACCGCGGCGGCAAAGGGGCCCACCCAGGCGCCCAGGTGCCGGTCCAGGAAGCGGCGTTTGAGATCGGCCGCCGCGTCCAGGCGCTCCGCGTCGCCGTCGCGCCGCGCCCGGTTCTCGCGAAAGATGAGCAGATAGAGGAACTCCAGCTCGGCGGCGATGTGGTCCGGCAGCTCGTGGAACGATTCGTCGATCTCGAAGCCGCCTTCCCGGTACAGGTCCGTCACCGAGAGCGTCGAGTCGCCCATCATCAGAGCCAGCGTGTCGAGCCACGCGGAGCCGTAAGGCTTGGCCATGACCCGGGAGGGGCCGAGGAACAGGCGCGTGTAGTCCACCAGGAGATCGTCCGGGCCGCGCGCGGCGAACTCTTCGCCCATGCGGCGGGCGTGGGCTGCCAGCGCGGGATCGACCATCGCCGCCGCGCTCTGCAGCGAGTCGAAAATCTTCTCCTGTGCGAACTCGGGCGCCGGCTCGTAATGGCAGGCGGCCAGCAGGCGGCAAAACGTCTCGCGGGCGAGCCCCTGCTGCGGATCGTAGGACGGCATGCGGTCACTTTCGTCAAAAAAACGGGGACGGGCGAGCCCGTCCCCCGCTTCGGCACCCTTCACCGGCTGCTCAGACCCGCGCGCTGTACTTGCGCACGTAGTGGACGTTCGGCTTCGTGCCTTCTTCTTCCTTCAGGCGGAAGGACTTCTCCGCTTTCAGGATCTTGGCGATTTCGGTGTTGGGATCGTCCTGGTCGCCGAAGATGCGCGCCTTGGACGGGCATACCTCCACGCACGCCGGCAGCATGCCGGCGCTTACGCGGTGATGGCAGAAGGTGCACTTCTCCACCACGTTGTCCCGCCGCACGGGAGTGACGTTGCCGGACTGCCACGCGGTAAGATCGGGCGGCGTCGCGCCGGCGCGACGCGCCACTTCCGCGCCGGAAGCAGTGCCGCCGGCGATCATGGCCGAGGTGTCGGTCCACGCCGGCTGGGTCGGCCGGTCCGGAAAGTTGAAGCTGATGACGCTGTACGTCTCGCCCGCGAGGCTGTCGTCCTCCAGCTCGGCATTGCTGTAGGGGCAGGCCGCCTGGCAGGCGCGGCAGCCGATGCACAGGCTCTGGTCGTGCATGGTGATTCCTTCCGGCGTCTTGTACATCGCCTTCGGGTTCACCGGGCACGCTTCCACGCACGGCGCGTTGGAGCAGTGGTTGCACAGCACCGGCAGCACCGTGAACGTGGTGTTGGGGAAGGTGCCTTCGGTCTTCATCACGAAATCGGCCCAGTTGTAGCTCTGGCCGTTGGCGCGGTTGGCGGTGTTGTTCTCGGCCTTGCAGGCGAACGCGCAAGCACCGCAGCCGACGCACTTTTGCAGGTCGATGACCATTCCAAGTCTGGACATTTTCAATCTCCTCAGGGTCGGGTTGCGGCGGTCAGACTTTCTCGATCCGGATTCCGGTGAAGCCGCCGTTGCGAGCGGTCGAGCCGCTCAGGCGGTCGTACTCGTCCACCAGGATCTCGTTGTTGTTGCCGCCACGCGCCACCTTGCCGAACTCCTTGGTGGCCACCCGCCCGTACGCCCAGTGACCCTGGCCGAAGCACTTGGTCACCGTGCCGGGGCGCACCCCTTCCCACAGCCTGGCCTTGACGACCATCGATCCGGCCGGCGAGGTCACCTTGACCATGTCGCCGGTCCTGATGCCGAGCTGGCTGCCGTCGGCGGGGTGGATCTTCACCACGTCGTCCCAGGACACGTCGCCCGGGTCCACCTTCTTGAACTCGTAGTACCAGGGCAGGTTCTGGGACCGGCCCTCGCGGTTCAACCGCGACTTGTAGTCGATGAAGGTGAACGGGTACTCGGCCAGGCTGCCGTGCCGCTTGGGCGGCTCGTAGTGGGGCACGAACACCTGCTCGCCGCGGGCGACGTAGCCGCTGACCGTCATGATCTCGTCCACCGTGGCCTTGTGCTTCTCGGCGTGCTCCTTGAGGCCTTTCTTCAGGGTCTCGCTGTAGAACTCGAACTTCTTGGTGGCGGTGTGGAAGTTGCCGCCCCAGCCCTTCTTCCACTTGTACTGCGGCGAGACGTACATGCCTTTCTTGACGAAGTCGTCCCAGCCGGCGATCTGGGTACCCTTGATCGGCTCCTTGGGCTTCCACATCGGCGCGCTGGAGATCTTGGCCGCGATCAGCGCGAACTCCTTCTCGTTGGCCGGCGTCTCGCCGGTCTCCGGGTCCTTGAAGCTGGCGTAGTAGTCGTGCAGGTTCGGGAAGCCGCGCTCCTTGAGCTTCGCCGCCAGCAGCCAGACGATCTCCGTCTCTTCCTGCTTCACGTCCCACAGGCGCTTGATCACCGGCTGCTGGATCGACGCGTAGCCGTGGGTGTTGCCCATGTTGGTGACGATCGACAGGCCTTCGGCGGCGTTGAACGTCGTCGGCAGCACGATGTCCGCGAACTGGGTCATTTCGGAGGCGTTGGTCACCATGTGCACGAAGAAAGGCACCTTGGCCAGCGCCTGGTCCCAGCGTTTCGGGTCGGTGCAGGAGTAATTGAAGTTGTTCCACGACGCCAGGATCATCTTGATCGCGCCCGGGTCCTTGAGCATGCCGTTGGCGACGTTGTTGGTCACGACGCCGCCGCCCGACTTGGCGTTCATCATCGCCGGCATGTCCTTGGCGCCGCGGCCGTCGATCTTCTTCAGCTTGCCGTTGGTCTTGGCGACGTCGTCCAGGTAGTCGTCCGGCATCGGGAACTTGCCGGTCGGCACCTTGCTTCCCTCGAGCACGCCGCCGGGAACGTCGATCGAGCCGAGCACGCCGTTGAGCGCGTGGACGGCCATGGACGAGTAGGTGCCGCGCGGCTGCATCGCCGCGCCCGGTCCCATCCAGACCGCGGTTTTCGGCGCCGCCTTGCCCATGGCGCGGGCGACGCGCACGATCTGGTCGGCGGGAATCAGCGTTTCCTTCTCGGCCCAAGCCGGGGTGCGGTCCTTGAGCTCGATGTTCCACCACTTCACCAGGCCGTGGGTTTCCTTCTCTGCAAAGGTCGCCTCGTCCACGCTCCGGCCGGCGACGAAGCCGTTCTTGCCGTCCTTGAAGTCGCCGACGAACTCGCGGTTCCACAGACCCTCGACCAGCAGCACGTGGGCGATGGCGGTGGCCAGTGCACCGTCGGTGCCGGGCTTGATCGGCAGCCATTCGTGGGCCTTCGCCGCCGAGGTGGACATGCGCGGATCGACCACGATGATCCTGCCGCGGCTCATGATCTCGCCGAAGTGGTGAATCGTATTCGGCACCTGCCGGTTGGAGGCGAGCGGGTCGCAGCCCCAGATCACCAGGCACTGCACTTGGCCGAGGTCGTAGTCGCGATAACCGAAGTACCCCTGGGTCAGACCCGGCCCCATTTTCTCCGCTTCGGCGCAGATGGCGCTGTGGGAGATGCCGTTGGGGGTGCCGAACACCTTGGGCAGCGTGCCGTAGAGCAGCCCGGTGCTGGTGGGCGAATAACGGCCGCGCATGTAGAGCAGCTTGTGCGCCTCGCCGTTCCTGCGCAGATCCATCATCTTGTCGGCCACCGTATTGAGCGCCTCGTCCCAGCTGATGGGCACGAACCTGGGATCGACGCCGCGGCCCTTCACCGGGTTGGTGCGCTTGAGGGGCGTCTTGACGCGGTCGGGGTCGTAGGCCTGCTGCGGGATCATGTGGCCGCGCGGGCAGACGTAGCCGTGGTTGGTCTTGCTCAGCGGATTGCCGCGCACCTTGGTGGCGCGCCCGTCCTGCACGAACACCTGGATGGCGCACCATTGGGTACAGCCCTGGCACGTGGATGCCTTCCACTCCCCCTTGGCGGGAGCCGCGGACTTGGGCTTGCGCAGCGCCATGGCGCTGGTTTCCGGGGACTCCGGCTGTGTGGCGCAGCCGGCGGCAATCAGGCCGGCGCTGGTCGCCGACGCCTGGAGAAAGGCCCGTCTCGTCAGTTTCATTGCGACATCTCCTTGCCAGTGTTTGAAGCGCTTTGGTTCCGGTTTTGCGATCGCGACCAGATTGCGTGTCGATGTGAATCGTCACTTTGACGTACATCAAACGGATCATTTATTAGCGATCGATGATGGGCGTGCGGATGCCGTAAGCAGCTCGCGGATCGCGGGATGCCCGAGCGGAGTGGTCGGAATTGCGGCGTTGTCGCCGGCGCTTCGCGCCGCGGTGCGGCCGGCGCCGACGACCGGGCCGCGAAGGTGGGGCCGGCAAGGGCCTGCCGGCTCAGGTGTTACGGACGCCGTTACTCGCGGCGGGTGTCCGCTTCGCAGAGGCCGATGTTGGCGCGGTGGGACTGCAGCATCCGCTCCAGCGACAGGCGGATGCAGGCGTCGGCGACACGCGGCAGCGCGCGCTCGATGCGGCACGCTATCCACTCCTGGCCGCGGATCAGGTTGTGCAGCGGCCGGGCGGGCCGGTCGCCCGAGGCGATGCCGTCGGGGTTCGCGGCGGCGCTCGCGGGCTCCGCCCCGAGGCTGTGGAGGAGCTCCGTCAGCACCTGGCAGTTATGCTTGGCGTCGTGCCGGATCAGGCGCAGCCGCAGCCACGCCGCGCTGTCGGGCGTCAGCGTGGCAATGAGCCTGCCCAGCAGGCGCACTCCGGGGCGCTCCGCGGCGAGCAGTGTGTTGAGCAGCGCCTGCAGCTCTTCGCGCGACATCGGCGGCGGCGGGGAGACGTCGTCCGCCCGCGCGCCGGCCGCCGGCATCGACGCGGACGGCCGGGTTGTCGGCGCACGTCCGCGCGTGACCGCTTCCGCCAGCCACGCCACGGTGGCGAAGTCGTCCACCAGCACGAGACCCGAGCCGCTCACGTAATGGATGCCCGCTTCCGTCACGATGAAGTCCATCGGCACGTCGTGGGGCTGCGGATAGATGGTGTCCAGGCGGCAAAGCTCGTAGGCGACGCCGATCTTGAGCGGCTGCGGCCTGATGGCCGCCAGCGTGCGGTCGAAATAGCCGCCGCCGTAGCCGAGCCGGTAGCCGAGCGGGCCGAAGCCGATGGGCGGGATGAGCAGCGCATCCGGGATCACGGGCGGGCCGTCCGGCACCGGCAGGCCGAACACGCCGGGCGTGACCGGCTTGCCCGGCCACCACTCGCGGAATTCCAGCGGTGCGGCCTTCTCCACCACCACGGGCAGCGCCGCACGCGCGCGCCGCTCGCGGAACCAGCGCACGGCAAAGCGGGGGTCGAACTCGCCCTTGTACGGCCAGCAGAAGCCGATCAGCGCGCTCTCCAGGGACGGGAAACCCCGGATCAGGAGCTGCGTGATGCGCTCGTTCCAGCGCAGGCGCTGCGCGTCGGGGATGGCGCTGCGGCGTTCCAGCAGCTCGCATGAATTGCAGCCACCGCTTTACGCCTGCCGGCTGCTGGGCAAAAATACAGCATGAGCGACGACGCACCGAAAGGCGCCGGCAGCGCCCGCAAGGGCCGCGGCGCGACGCTGAACCTGCAGGGCCGCTTCGAGCGGCTCGGCCGCGAGGCGTTCGACGACGGCTGGGAGCGGCCGGACGAGGACGAGCCCCCACGGCCGAAGACCGTCGTCACGGACGAGCGGGCGAAGTCCATCATTTCCCGCAACGACTCGCCCGACATCCCTTTCGAGCAGTCGATCAATCCGTATCGCGGCTGCGAGGTGGGCTGTGCCTACTGCTATGCCCGCCCCACCCACGCCTACCTCGGGCTTTCACCGGGGCTCGATTTCGAGACCAGGATCTTCGCCAAGGTGAACGCCGCCGAGCTTTTGGCGAAGGAACTGGCGGCGCCGGGTTACCGGGTGAGCACCATTTCCATCGGCGCCAACACCGATCCCTACCAGCCGGCGGAGCGGGAGCTGCGCATCACGCGTTCGGTGCTGGAGGTGCTGGCGGCGTGCGAGCATCCGCTGGGTATCGTGACCAAGAACGCGATGATCGAGCGCGACATCGACCTGCTGGCGCCGATGGCGCAGAAGAACCTGGCGCGCGCCTTCGTTTCGGTCACCAACCTGGACAACCAGCTGGCGCGGCGGCTGGAGCCGCGCGCCTGCGCGCCGCTGCGGCGGCTGGCGGCGATCAAACGCCTCGCGGACGCCGGCATTCCGGTGGGGGTGATGGTGGCACCGGTGATTCCGTTTCTCACCGATCGTTTCCTGGAGGAGACGCTGGAACGGGCACGCGACGCCGGCGCCGTGATGGCCGGCTACGTGGTGCTGCGCCTGCCGCACGAAGTGGCGCCGCTGATGCGCGACTGGCTGGCGGTGCATTACCCGCAGAAGGCGGAGCACGTCATGAACCTGGTGCGGCAGCTGCGCGGCGGCAAGGACTACGACGCCGCGTTCGGCCGGCGCCAGCGCGGCACCGGAGAGTTCGCCGACCTGATCGCCACGCGCTTCCGGCTGGCGTGCCGGCGCCTCGGCTTCAACGGGGAGCGCGAACCGCTGGACACCACCCGCTTCCGCCCGCCGCGCACGACGCCGCAGCTGGACCTGTTCTGACCCGGTGCCCTGGAGCGGCCCCGTTACAATAGTGGCCCATGGCCCACGGGGGGCCGCGAGGAAAAGAGAAGCCGATGAAACGAACCCTGCTGCTGGCCGCGGCGCTTTGCGCTGCCCTGGCCTGGGTCGCACCGGTCGGCGCAGCAGCTGCACGCGGCGATCCGGCGCGTCACCGACCAGCCGGTGAAGTGGGTGATCAACACCGGCGGCCAGGACCACCGCTCTACGACTACCTGGTCCTGCTGCGAACCCACATGAAGAAGGCGGTGGCCGACCTGGTGGAGCTGCAGCAGGCGATCGACACGCTGGACCAGAGCGCGTTCGCGCGGCTGGCCAATTACGACGAACTCAAGGGCGGCAACGCCAGCCGCGCGTACCTGGAGGCCGAAGCCGAGTGACCGGCCGCCGCCTTCGTCCGGCTGCGCCGGTGGGGGGCGGCAGTGTTAAGCTTTGGCCTATCAAACCGTCGCGTTGGAGGCATTTCGTGATCCGGGGCCATGCGCGCCCGCTGTGGGTCCTGGCAGCCGCCGCGCTGATGGCTGGCTGCGCGTCCACCCAGTTCACCAATATCTGGAAGGACCCGAACTACGTTGGCGGGCCGTTCAAGAAAATCGTGGTGATGGGCGTGAGCGGCGAGGACGCCAGGCGCCGCACGTTCGAGGACATCTTCACCGCCAAGCTGCGCGCGGCCGGCGTGGAGGCCGTGCCGAGCTACACGCTGGTTCCCGAGAACGGCAAGGTGGACAAGGAGCGGCTGCGGGCGGCGGTGCAGAAGGCCGGCGCCGACGGCGCGCTGGTCACGCGGCTGGTGAGCATCGACCACGAGACCCGGTACTCGCCGGGCTACGTGTCGGTGGTGCCGGCGGTGGGCTATTACCGCGATTTCTACGGCTACTACTCGTCGGCCTGGACGTATTACACGCCGCCGCAGGTGTACCAGTACGACGTGGTGACGCTGGAGACCAACCTGTGGGACGTGACGAAGGAGTCGCTGGTGTGGTCCGCCACCACCGAGACGTTCGCGCCGGGCGAGTTCCGCCGGGAGGTGGCGGCGTTTTCCGACCTGGTGGTGGGCGCGCTCAGGGAAAAGCGCCTGATCTGACGCCGGCCGGCGGCCGCACCGAAGCACGCAAGCGGAAACAGGGGAGCGGGGAATGCTGAACAAATCGATGCGCGTCATCACAGCGGCGGTCCTGGCGATGGGCTGCGCGGTTGCGCTGGCCCAGACCGTCTACCGGTCCACGATGCCCGACGGGCGCGTGATTTTCGGCGATTCGCCGGCGCCGGGGGCGGCGAAGGTGGAAACCATGCGCACGCCGTCGCCCCCGACGGTGGCCCCGCCCGCGACGCCCGAGCAGGTGCAGCGCGTCCAGGAGGCCGCCGGGGAGCGCGCCGAGCAGCGGCGCGACGCGCAGCAGCGGCTGGAGGAGGCGCGCAACGAGCTGTCGCGCGCCGAGGAAGCGGTGGCCACCGGCAAGGAGCCGCTGCCCGGCGAGCGCCTCGGCATCGCCGGCGGCGGCACGCGGCTCTCCGACGAGTACTGGGCGCGCCAGCAGCGGCTGAAGGACGCGGTTGCCGAGGCGCAGCGCAAGATCGAGGCGGCGCAGGCCGAACTGAACCGGCTGCACTGAGCACGGCGCAGCGCGCTGGCGGCAGCCGCACGCTCTGTGGCAGAATCGGCGCGGGAGATGGTATGCCTCCCGGCGCACGGCCCCCGGGCCGCGGCCGAACCGCCCGCCCCCTTGGGGCGCGGCCGATGATGCCTACGCTGGATCCGGACGGGTCGCGTAGGCATTTTTTGCGCCCCTGTCCAACGAAGAACTCGATGAAAGGACAGGTTCATGCTGAGCTCCATCTTCGCCGTCTCCCTGGGCGCGGCCGGCGGCGCGCTGCTGCGCTGGGGTCTGGGCACCAAGCTCAACGCCCTCTATCCCGCGATCCCGCTGGGGACGCTCTCCGCCAACCTGATCGGCGGCTACGCGGTCGGAATCGCCATCGCCTATTTCGCCCAAGCGGTGGAGATCGCGCCGGAATGGCGGCTGCTGATCGTCACCGGTTTCTGCGGCGGGCTCACCACCTTCTCCACCTTTTCCGCCGAGGTCGTGCTGCTGCTGCAGCAGGGCCGGCTGAACTGGGCGCTGGCGGTCATCGCGCTGCATGTCCTCGGTTCGCTCGCCATGACCGTGCTGGGCATCGCCACTTGGCATGGCCTGCAGCTTCGTTGAGGAGAACGCCATGAACGGATACCAGATCACGTTCTTCACCCAGCAGAACAGGCGTCACCGCGGCAAGCCGTTGGGGGACTGGCTGGTGCAACTGGCGCAGGAGCTGGGCCTGCGCGGCGCGACGCTGATTCCCGGAGCCGAGGGCTTCGGCCAGCACCGGCGCCTGCACTCGGTGCACTTTTTCGAGTTGGCCGAGCAGCCGCTGGAAGTGATGCTGGCGGTGACGGAAGAAGAGGCGGAGCGCCTGTTCCAGCGCCTGCGCGCCGAGGGCGTGCACCTGTTCTACGTCAAGACGCCGGTGGAGTTCGGCGTGCTGGGCGATGAGTCGTAACCCCCCTTGGCACCTCGTGGAGAAGAGTTTGCCGTGAGCGGGCCGGTCCGTCGATCCGCCGTCGGCGCGCCGACGGCGCGCTGGTTCAACCGCACCGTGGCCGGCGCCGGGCTCACCAGCGCGCTGGGCGATTTCTGCTACGAAACCACCACCGTGATCCTGCCGGGCTTCCTCGCCGCGCTGGGCCTGCCGGCGGCGGTGCTGGGCCTGATCGAGGGCATCGCCGACGCGGTGGCGAGCTTCACCAAGATGGCCGCCGGCCATGTCGCCGACCGGCTGGGCCATCGCAAGCTGCTGGTGCTGGTGGGCTACGGGCTCACGCCGCTGGGCCAGGCGCTGATCGCCCTGGCGGCCGGATGGCCGCTGCTGCTGGCGGGGCGTGTCGTGTCCTGGTTCGGCAAAGGGCTGCGCGGGCCGTTGCGCGACGCCATCGTGGTGCAGGCGGTCAGTCCGTCGACGCGAGGCAGGGCGTTCGGCTTCCATCGCGCGATGGACACCGTCGGCGCGGTGGCCGGCCCGCTGCTGGGCGTGGCGCTGCTGGGCTGGGCCCAAGGTTGGCGCTGGCAGGACCCCGCCGGCGCATTCCGCTTCGTACTTTGGCTTTCGATGATTCCCGGCGCGCTGGCGGTGCTGGCGTTCCTGGTGCTGGTGCGGGACCCGGAGCACTCGCCCAATCCGGCGCTTCGGCTCTGGCGCTCCCTGCGCGGCCTGCCGTCGCGCTTCAAGCGCTACCTCGGCGCTGTGGGCGTTTTCGGCGTGGGCGATTTTTCGCACGCGCTGCTCATTCTCGCCGCCACCACGCTGCTGACCCCGCGGATGGGCGTGGTCGAGGCCGCGCAGGTGGCCGGACTCCTTTACGTCTGGCGCAACGGGGTGCAGGCGGCGGCGTCCTATCCGGCCGGCGCGCTTGCCGACCGCGTCGGACATCTGCCGGTGCTGGTAGCCGGCTACGCGCTGGGCGCGCTCACCGCCGTGCTTACCGGTGCGTGCTTCCTTTTCGGCGCCGACAGCATCGCGCTGCTGGCCGGCGTGTTCTTCGTCGCCGGCCTGTACGTGGCGGTTCAGGAGGCGCTGGAATCCACCGTGACCGCCGGCATGGTGGATTCCGAAAGCCTGGCCACCGGCCTCGGCGCGCTGGGCACCGTCAACGGCACGGCCAAGCTGATCTCCAGCTCCGGGGTGGGCCTGCTTTGGACGCTGGTGTCCCCGGTGGCCGCGTTCGGAATCGCCGCGGCGTTCATGGTGGCCGGCACGCTGGTGCTCAGGCGCGCGCGCCGCTGACGGCTGGGCGTGGGTTGTCCCCGCCGGCGGCGGGATCAAGGACGCGGGGTTGCTGCGAGCGCCCCCGGATCCGGCAGCAGCCGCCGCGGCACCCAGCGCAGGTAGCAGAGCATCCCGAACAGCTCGACCACCGACTGCAGCACGATCACCGCCACGGCGATCTCCCAGCCCGCCGGCAGCGCCAGGGCCAGCGGCAGCACGACGAAGGAGTTGCGGGTGCCGGCACTGAACACGACGGTGCGCGCCGCCGCGGTGGTCAGTCCGAAGCGCCGCGCCACCATGCGGCCGATCCAGGCCGCCAGGAATACGTAGGCGACGAACAGCGCCAGCGCCTCGCCCAGTCGCGCGAGCGGCAGCGTCCGCAGGGTGTCGATCTGGGACGCGGCGATGAGTAGCAACGTGAGTGCCAGCAACGGCACCGGCGCCCAGCCCAGCGCTTCCAGCGCGCGCGCACCCGAGGTGTGGCGCAACGCCCAGCGCTCGGTGGCGAACGCGGCGGCGAGCGGCAGCAGGATCAGGCCGACGAACGCCTGCAGGAAGCCGGCGGTGCCCATCGCCGGCAGGGCGGAGGCGCCCATGAACAGCAGCAGGTACGCGGGCAGCAGGACGAACTGCGCCAGCAGCAGGAGCGGCGTTGCCGCGACGCCAAGCCGCGCATCGCCGCCGCCGAGATAGTTGAACGTGTTGAACCAGTCGGTGCAGGGCACCAGCATCACCAGATAAACGCCCAGGCGCAGCGCCGGGTCGTCGGGCAGCAGGCTCGCCATGGCCCAGACCACGAGCGGCACGGCGGCGAAATTGGCGACGAAAAGCGCCGCCATGAAGCGCGTGTCCTGCAGCGCCCGGCGCAGGTGGGTGAGGGGCACCTGGCAGAACGTAGCGTAAAGCAGCGCCGCGAGCGCCGGCCAGAGAGCCGGTTCGAGGGCGCCGCCCGCGGCCGGCGCGGCGAGCCCCAGCGCGCCGCCGGACGCCAGCGCGGCGAGGTAGATCCAGAGCTGATGGCGCTCCAGCGCGATCCGGGTCATGGCAGCGGGCGCCGCCGCCGTGCGGGGCGGGACGCGCAGCGCAACGGATTCGCCGGAGCGGGCGCCGCCGGCGTCACTCGCGGACGGCGGGAACCAGCAGCGCCCAGGGCAGGGTGGCGAACACCCGGTCGGCGGCAAGACGCATCGCGCCGCTGTCGTCGTGGGTTTCCAGCGTCTCGCCCGTCAGCACGTTCAGCCAGCGCGCGGCGGCGGGCGCGTCGATGGCCGCCCCGGCCCACACCGTGCTGCCCACCGGCGGCCGTGCGCCGGCGTCCAGCGCGCCGAACAGCCGTCCCGTCGCCACCACGAGGTGCTCGTCGCCGTGGCGGCGGGCGAAGGCGAGGACGTGGTCGGCCCGCGGCCCGGTGGCCCGCAGCGGCGTGTACTCGCCGAGCGCGAACAGCGCTTCGTGGCGCGCACGCAGTTGCAGCGTCGCCCAGGTCACGTAGAGCTTGATGCGCCCGTCGGTCATGTTGTCGAGCAGCGACCGGGCGAACCCGGCGCGGGCCGCGGGATCGGCGGCGGCGCTCGCCAACTCCTGCAGCAGCGCCGCGCGCCGGTCGTAGTCCACCGGCCGGCGGTTGTCCGGGTCCACCAGCGAGAAGTCCCACACCTCGGTGCCCTGGTAGATGTCGGGCACCCCCGGCGCGGCGAGCTTGAGCAGGGTCTGCGACACGCTGTTGTACAGTCCCAGCGGAATCAGCTTGCGCACGAACGGCAGCAGTTCGCCGAGAAAGGCGTTGCCCGAGCCCGGCGCCAGCAGCGCGTTCACGAACGCGCCGACCGCTTCCTCGTAGGCCTGGTTGCGGTTCACCCAGGAGGTGTGCACCTTGGCCTCCCGCACCGCCTTCAGCATGTACTCGCGGATGCGGCCGCGGAAGGCGTCCAGGGCGTCGGCGCCGGGATCCGTCAGCGGCCAGGCGCCGGCCAGCGTCTGGTAGAGCAGGTATTCGTCGTTCAGGCTCGGCGCGCGAGCGCCGTCGGCCTTTCGCTTGTGGACGCGGTTCATCGCCGACCAGCGCAGCACCCGGGCGCGCCACTCCTCGGAGAGCTCGGAGATGGCGTCGATGCGCGCGCGCACGTCCTCCGAGCGCTTGTTGTCGTGGGTGGAGCTTGCCAGCATGGTGTGCGGCCAGGCGCGCTGGCGCTCGCGGTTGGCGCGGTGGAAGGCGAGCGGGGTGACGCCGAACACGCGCGGGTCGCCGCCCACCTCGTTCAGCGCCGAAAGGCGGTGGTAGACGTAGAAGCTGGTGTCCTCCAGGCCCTTGGCGGTGACCGGCGCGGTGTATTGCTGCACCTTCATCGCCAGCGAGCGCACCGCATCGCGGTAGGCCTCGGGCTTGCCTTCGGCGATGGAGGTCAGCAGCACCTCGCGCACGAAGTCGAACGCGGAGACCTCCCCGGCGCGGCTGCGCTGCTTCGCCGCGGCCACCGCCACGTCGATGTAGCGACGGTCGGCGGCGCTGGTGACGCCCTCGTCGACGTAGGTGCGGTAGACCGGGAAGCAGGCCACCACCTCGCGCAGCGCGTTGCGCAGGCCGTTCAACGTGAAATCGCAGGTGCGGCGGTCGGCCTCGGCGATGCGCGAGAGCGCGCCCGCCAGCACGTTGAGCTCGCCCGCCAGCGCGGTGCGCATGATCAGCCGCTTGGACTGGTACAGGAGCTCGTCGAACGGCATCGCCTCGCGGGTGAAGCTGCGGTAGAAGCGCTCCAGCCGCGCCGCGGCGGCGGGATTCACGAACACGCCGTTCAGCAGGTTGAGGAATTCGTAGCCGGTGGTGCCGTGCACCGGCCATTCCGGCGGCAGCGACTCCTCCTGCGCCAGGATCTTCTCCACCACCACGTAGGCGGACATGAAGCGCTCGGCGTCGGCGGCCTCGGCGCTGGGCGGCAGGTCGGCACGGCGCCACTGCAGGCGGCGGAAGTACTGCAGCGGGTCATAGAGGCCGTCCGGATGGTCGATGCGCAGGGCGTGGACCTTGCCTTCCTCCAGCAGCCGCAGCACCAGGCGGTGGGTGAAGGCGAACACCTCCGGGTTCTCCATGCGCAGCGCGGCGAGATCGTTGATGTCGAAGAAGCGGCGGTAGTTGATCTCGTCGGCGGCGACGCGCCAGTAGGCGAGGCGCCAGGGCTGGGCGTCCAGCAGCGCGTGCAGGGCGTCGAACGAAAGCGGGTCGCCGGCGGTGCCGTTCAGCTCGCGCACCACCTCCTCCAGCAGCCAGGCCACGTCCGGCGAGCGCTCCGCCAGGCTCGCCAAGTGGCGCTTGTGGATCTCCTTGTCGCGGTGGCGCTCGGCGAGCTTGTCCGGATCGGTGGCGGTGCGCCGCGGCAGGTGCTGGAACGCCGTGGCGAGGCTGGCGAATTCCTGCACCATCGGGTTCTCGGCGCCGAGGCGCGCCCCCAGGCGCTCGGCGTTGGGCGCCAGGATGCGCGCGTACTCGCGCGGGTCCACCGGGAAGCGGTGCTCGTAATACCAGACGCTGAACTCGCCGCGCCCGGCGTCGAACGCGAGCCGGATCTCGCCGCGCTCCAGCACCGCGCCGTAGGGCTCGCCCAGCACCGGCACCAGCACGCGCCCCTGCAGCTCGTCCTTGATCGGGTTCCAGTCGATGTCGAAGTAGCCGGCGTAGACCGAGGCCGGCCCGTTCTCCAGCACGTCCAGCCAGTAGCCGTTGTCGGCGCCCATCACGCCCATGTGGTTGGGCACCACGTCGAGCATCTGCCGCAGGCCGTGGGCGTCGAGCGCCGCGCAGAAGCGCTCGAAGTCCTCGGCCGAGCCGATCTCGGGATTGAGCGCGTTGTGGTCGATGATGTCGTAGCCGTGGCTGCTGCCGGGGCGTGCCTTGAGATAGGGCGAGCAGTAGGCGTGGGAGACGCCCAGCGCGGCGAGATACGGCGCCCGCGCGGCGGCGTCGGCGAAGGTGAATCCGCGGTTCAGCTGCAGGCGGTACGTGGCGCGCGGAACCGCCGGCACCGCCTCAGGCTTTCCCGGGGCAGCGGTCTCCGGGCGGGCGCCGCGGCCCCGTTCTCGCCGCAGCACCTCGGCCAGCGCGACGACGCGGGGATCCTGGGGCCATTCCTCGAGATTGAGCGGCAGCTTGCGGCGCCAGTTGGGGTACTGGTCGGTGGTGCCGGGCAGGTTCACCTGCTCCAGCTGGCCCAGCACGTCCTCCATCTGCACCATCAGCACCTTGGCCGGCGTGCGTGCGATGAAGGCATGGATGCCGAGCGCGAGTTCCAGCGTCATCTCCGGCGCCGACACCGGGTGTACGGTCATGCCCTCGGGCAGCAGGCCGGCGCGCTCCAGCGCCACCAGCAGCCGCGCCCGGTCCTGGGCCCGGTTCACCACCTGCGCGCCGCGGGTTTCGTCGTCGGGATAGAGCCCGAGCTGCGCGCGCACATCGAGGTCGTGGCCGAGCCAGTAGCTCTTCAGCGTCGGCAGGTCGTGGGTGCTGGCGGCCACCAGCGCCTGGGGCGGGTACTGCTCGGGCGGCTTGAAGTGGCCTTCGGCGTCCTTCTCGAACAGCAGCAGGCGGTAGGAGAGCACGCCCAGCGGCCCCAGCGCCGCGCGCACCTCGTCGGGCACGGTGCCCAGGTCCTCGCCGATCACCAGGCACTGGTTGCGCTGGCTCTCCAGCGCCAGGATGCCGAGCAGGTCGTCGAACGGATAGTTGACGTAGGTGCCGTCGGCGGGCTTGCCTCCGGGCGGCACCCAGAACAGCCGCCGCAGCCCCATGACATGGTCGATGCGCAGCGCGCCGGCGTGGCGCATCGCCGTGCGCAGCATGGCGATGAACGGGGCGTACGCCGATTCGGTGAGCCGCTGCGGGATCAGCGGCGGCAGGCCCCAGTCCTGCCCGTTCAGGTTGAAGTCGTCGGGCGGCGCGCCGATGCTGGCGGTTTCGGCGTACAGATCCTGCCAGCCCCAGGCCTCGGCGCCGGCGCGGTCGACCGACACCGCCAGGTCCTGGTAGACGCCGACGCCGATGCCGAGCTCGAACGAGCGCAGCCCGCAGCCCGCCAGCTGGTCCTCGGCGATCCACTGCAGCCAGGCATGGAAATCCACGCGGTCGCAGTGGGCGTCGCGCCAGGCGCGCACCGCCGGGGCATCGGGCCGGCGGAACGCCTCCGGCCACACCGGCCAGCCCCACACGCCGGGGTCCTCGGCGTGGAACTGCGCCTGCAGCGCGTTGAACAGCGCGAAACGCTCCAGCGGCTCGCCCTCGCCCTCGCGCCACGCGGCGAACGCGCGGCCGCGCGCGCTGCCCGGCTCCTGGTGGCGCGCGCGGAAATCGGCGTAGAGCTGCTCCAGCACCGCGAGCTTGATCTCGGCGACGCCGCGATAGTCCACCAGTTCCGCACCGCGCAGCGCGCGCAGCCGCGCCTGGAACCCGGCATCGGCGACGGCGGCGCGCGCCGCCTCGCAGTCCGCGTATTCGGGCACCGCCTCCGCGTCGATGTAGAGCACGTTGAGGTAGACGCGGCTCGACGGGCTGTAGGGGCTGACGTGCTCGGGATTGTGGGGAAACAGCGCGTGCAGCGGGTTCAGGCCGACGATGCCGGCGCCGGCGCGGGCGGCGGCGTCGATGGCATTCTTGAGGTCGGTGAAGTCGCCGATCCCCCAGTTGCGTCCGCTCCGGAGCGCGTAGAGCTGCAGCGCCGGGCCCCACACGCGGCCGTCGCCCTCCAGCGCCGGCGGACAATAGCAGCGCTCAGGCGCGATCACCAGCGCCATGGTGGCGCCGGCGCCGCGGCCGGGAGGTTCCAGCGTGAAACGGTGATAGCCCGGCGGCAGCGCGTCGTTCCAGGTGAACGCGTATTCGACGTGGGGCTTGCCGCCGACGGCGCGCTCGCCCGCACGCTCCAGCGCCGCAGGCCGCACTTCGCCGCGGCGGGTTTCGCCGCCCTCCAGCGCCAGCGCCCAGCGATGGCTCTGGCTGGCCGCCGCGGCCGGCACGTAGAGGCTGAAGCGGTAGGGCGCGGCGCTTTGGCGGAATACGCGGATGGTGGCGAGGCCCCGGGACCAGGGCTGGCTCTCGAGCTGGTCCAGCGCGCGTCGGATGCCGCCCTCGTCGGCGGGGAATCCCATCGCCGCCACCAGCGCGCGGCGCGTGGCGTCGCTGGCGCGGTGGGTCTTGCCCCAGATGTCGGTGTACTCGCTGGCGATGCCGAGGCGGGCGCAGAGCCGTTCGAGGATGCTGGTTTCGCTCATGCCGCGGGACTCGTCTCCAGGTGCCACACGCAAGACCACGGCGGCAGCCGCCCGTTCCCGAGCGCTTCGCCGGCGGCCGGCGGCAGGGCGAAGAGGCGCCGGCCGCCGGGAGGCGCCGCGGCCGCCCCGGCATCGCCGAGATTCGCGTGCAGCACGAGCCGGCTGCCGTCCCCCAGCGGCCATCGCACCCGCAACGCGCGCTCATGCAGCAGCTCGAAGGTGCCGCTGCGGGCGCCGGCGAGCCGCGGCGCGATCTCGGCGCGGCGGAGCGCCAGCAGCTCGCGGTAGAGTTCGAGGAACCGGGCGTGGGGCGCGCGCGCGAGGCTTGCCCAGTCGAGCTTGCTCGCTTCGAACGTGGCGGGCGCGTTGGGGTCGGGGATCCGCGCCTGCGCCGCCGGGTTGCTGAAGCGCTCGAAGCGCGCGAACTCGCGCCGGCGGCCCTGGGTCACCGCCTGCGCCAGTTCGGGGCCGAAGTCGCAGAAGAACAGGAACGGCGACGCGGCGGCGAACTCCTCGCCCATGAACAGCAGCGGCACCGCGGGCGCCAGCAGCCACGCGGCCAGCGCCGGGCGCAGCTGGTCTTCGCTGGTGAGGGCGGACAGGCGCTCCCCGAACGCGCGGTTGCCGACCTGGTCATGGGTCTGGACGAAGGACACGAACGCGGTCGGGGGGAGGTGAGCGCTCGGTTCGCCGCGCAGTTTGCCATCGCGGTACTCCGACACGTCGCCCTGGTAGGCGAAGCCTTCGGCGAGGCAGCGGCCGAGATACCATGCCGGCCTGGCGGCGTAGTCGGCGTAATAGCCGTCGTCCTCGCCGGTGAGCAGGATGTGGAACGCGTGATGGATGTCGTCGTTCCACTGCGCGTCGTAGCGATCCGGCCCGAGGTAGCGGGCCTGGTTCTTGTCGTTCTCCAGCACCAGATGCACGTGGCGCTCGCGCCCCGGGCCGGCGCGCACCGTCGCCGCCAGCTCCTCCAGGATGTCGGGCGCGGAATCGTCGGCGATGGCGTGCACCGCGTCCAGGCGCAGGCCGTCCGCGTGGTATTCGTTCAGCCAGTAGAGCGCGTTGTGGATGACGAAGTCGCGCACGGCGCGGGAGCCGGCGCCGTCGAAGTTGATGGCGGCGCCCCAGGGCGTGGGATGGCGCTCGGTGAAGAACGGCTTCGCGTACGCGTGCAGGTAGTTCCCTTCCGGGCCGAAGTGGTTGTAGACCACGTCCATGAACACCATCAGGGCGCGGGCGTGGGCGGCGTCGACCAGGCGCTTGAGATCGTCCGGCGTGCCGTAGGCGGCGTCCGGCGCGAACGGCAGCACGCCGTCGTAGCCCCAGTTGCGCCGCCCGGGAAAATCCGCCACCGGCATCAGCTCGAGCGCGGTGACGCCCAGCTCCGCCAGGTAGTCCAGCCGCGCCTGCGCGCCCGCGAACGTGCCCTCGGGCGAGAAGGTGCCGACGTGCAGCTCGTAGATCACGGTTTCTTCCCAGGGCCGGCCGTGCCACGCGTCGTCGCCCCAGGCGTAGGCAGCGGGATCGACGAGCGCGCTCGCGCCGTGGACGTCGTCCGGGTTGAACCGCGACGCCGGGTCAGGGACCTCGATGCCGTCGTCGATGCGATAGCGGTAGCGGTCGCCGGCCGTGGCGGGATGGATGCCCTCGTGCCAGCCGGCGTCCTGCCGACTCATCGCCAGCGAGCGGGTGGCTTCGCCGCGGGTCAGCACCAGGTCCACGGTGCGGGCGCTCGGCGCCCAGAGCCGGAAGCGCGCGGTGCCGTCGTCGCGCAGCTGCGCGCCGAAGGGCATGGCGTGGGCGCGGCCGCGCGTCATTTCTGCTCCTGCAGCAGCGCCAGCGAGCGGCCCTGCAGCGCATACTCGGCCCGCGGATCGATGGTGCCATCCCGCGCCAGGCCGTCCTCGTAGGCCGTGTCCAGCAGCACCAGCCAGCGCGCGGTGGCGGCGAAGCCCGGCAGCCGGAACGGCACCGTCTCATGGTGCGCGTTGAACAGGATCAGGAAGTTGGCGTCGGTGAGGGGCTGGCCGCGGCGGTCGGTCTCCGTGAGCACCTCACCGGCGAGGTAGACGCCGAGACAGCGGGCGTGGTGCTGGTCCCATTCCTCGTCGGTCATCTCGCCGCCCTCCGGCTTGAGCCACACCAGGTCCTTGGCGCCGCCGCCGTGCAGCGGCCGGCCCTGGAAGAAATCGCGGCGGTGGAACACCGGGTGGCGGTGGCGCAGCCGGATCAGGCGCTCGACGAACCGGATCAGCTTGCGGCCGTCCTCGTCGATCCGCCAGTCGACCCAGGAAACCTCGTTGTCCTGGCAGTAGGCGTTGTTGTTGCCGCGCTGGCTGCGCCCCATCTCGTCGCCGGCGAGCAGCATCGGCGTGCCCTGGGAAAGCAGCAGCGTCGCCAGCAGGTTGCGCTTCTGGCGCGCGCGCAGGGCGCGGATCGCGGGATCGTCGGCGGGCCCCTCGACACCGCAGTTCCACGACAGGTTGTGGTTGTGGCCGTCGCGGTTGTCCTCCTGGTTGACCTCATTGTGCTTGTCGTTGTAGGACACCAGGTCGTGCAGCGTGAAGCCGTCGTGGGCGGTGATGAAGTTGATGCTGGCGTGGGGCTTGCGGCTGCTGCGCTCGTAGAGATCGCTGGAGCCGGTGACGCGGCGCGCGAACTTGCCGATCAGCCCGCCGTCGCCTTTCCAGTAGGCGCGCATGGTGTCGCGGTACTTGTCGTTCCACTCGGCCCAGCCGGAGGGGAAGTTGCCCACCTGGTAGCCGCCGGGGCCGACGTCCCAGGGCTCGGCGATCAGCTTGACGCGCGAGAGCACCGGGTCCTGGCGGATGATGTCGAAGAACGCGCCCAGGCGGTTCACCTCGTAGAGCTCGCGCGCCAGCGCCGAGGCGAGGTCGAAGCGGAAGCCGTCGACGTGCATCTCGGTGACCCAGTAGCGCAGCGAATCCATGATCAGCTGCAGCACCCGCGGGTGCTGCATGTTGAGCGTGTTGCCGCAGCCGGTGAAGTCCTGGTAGTAGCGCGGGTTGTCGGGCGTCAGCCGGTAATACGAGGCGTTGTCGATGCCGCGGAAGGCCAGCGTCGGCCCGAGGTGGTTGCCCTCGGCGGTGTGGTTGTAGACCACGTCCAGGATCACCTCGATGCCGGCCGAGTGCAGCGACTTCACCATGGTCTTGAACTCGTTGACCTTGCCCGAGGCCGAGTAGCGCGCGTCCGGGGCGAAGTAGCCGATCGAGTTGTAGCCCCAGTAGTTGCGCAGCCCCTTCTGCACCAGGTGACGGTCGTCGAGGAAGGTGTGCACCGGCATCAGCTCCACCGTGGTGACGCCGAGGCGGCGCAGGTGGTCGATCACCGGCGTGGTGGCGAGCCCGGCATAGGTGCCGCGCAGGTGCGGCGGCACCTCCGGATGCTGTACGGTGAAGCCCTTGACGTGGACCTCATAGATCACCATCTCGTGCCACGCGATGTCCGGCCGGCGGTCCTCGCCCCAGGTGAACGCGGGGTCGATGATCTTGCACTTGAGCATGCCGGCGGCGTTGTCGCGCCGGTCGAACGACAGGTCCTCGCGCTTCGAGCCGACGGTGTAGCCGAAGTGGGCGTCGCTCCATTTGAGCGCGCCGACGATGTTGCGCGCGTACGGGTCCAGCAGCAGCTTGTGGGGATTGAAGCGGTGGCCCTGCTCCGGCGCGTAGGGGCCGTGCACGCGATAGCCGTAGAGCATGCCGGGACGCGCCTCCGGCAGATAGCCGTGCCACACCTGGTCGGTCTGCTCGGGCAGCTCGATGCGCTGGATCTCGCGCCGGCCCTCGGCGTCGAAGATGCACAGCTCCACCTTGACCGCGTTCTCCGAGAACAGCGCGAAGTTGACGCCTTCGCCGTCCCACGTGGCGCCGCGTGGATACGGGCGGCCGGGCCAGACTGCGGTGATGGGATGGGTCATCGCGGCGGTTCCGGTGCGGATGGGCTGTGGCGAACGCGGCTTGCCCGCGGCATCCCGGCGCGCCGCGTCGTCGGACGCCGGCGCCCGGCGCATCGTCGATCTCACGAAGCGCCGGCAGCGGATTCGCCGTTCACGATTGCCGCGCCGCCCGTCGAGGATAACCGACCCTTCGGAAAGCGCCCGAAGGCCCGGTGCGCGTCGGCGAGGCTGGGAAAATTATAACATCATCGTCAGCGCCCGGCGCCGGCGGCGCTCAGCTCGCGCGCAGCAGCGCCAGCGTGCGGTCGTAGGGCTCGACGAATTTCTCGATCCCTTCCGCTTCCAGCCGGCTCGCCGCCGCCTCCAGGTCGATACCGGCGGCGGCGAGCCGGTGCGGCAGCGCGCGCGCCGCGTCCAGACCTTCCTCCAGTCGCCGCGCCGGGTTGCCGTGATCCCGGTACGCCGCCAGCGTCTCCGGTTTCAGCGTGGTGACCGTCTCGGCGCCGATCAGCGGCTCCACGTAGTAGACGTCACCGTAGGCGGGGTCCTTGGTGCCGGTGCTGGCCCACAGCAGCCGCTGCGGCCGCGCGCCGCGCGCGGCGAGATCGGTCCAGCGCGGCTCGCGCACGAGCCGCCGGTACGCCTGGTAGGCGAGCCGCGCCTGCGCGATCGCGGCGCCGCCCCGCAGGGAGCGCGCTGCCTCCGCCGCCGCGGGATCGGCGCGAGCGGCGGCATCCAGCTGTGCATCCACCAGCGTGTCGATGCGGCTCAGGAAGAAGCTGGCCACGGAGGCGACGCGGTCCACCGGCTGGCCGGCGCGGGCGCGCTCGTCCAGCGCCTCGAGGTGGGCCTGCGCGATCTCGCGGTAGCGCTCGACGCTGAAGAGCAGCGTGGCGTTGACGTTGATCCCTTCCGCCACCAGGCGGCGCAGCGCGCGAACGCCCTCCGCGGTTGCCGGCACCTTGATCATGACGTTGGGGCGGCCCAACGCGCGCCACAGCCGGCGCGCCTCCGCCAGCGTGCCCTCCAGGTCCCGAGCCAGGTGCGGCGAGACTTCCAGGCTGACGAAGCCGTCGGCGCCGCCGGTGGCGTCGTAGCACGGGCGGAAGAGGTCGGCGGCGGCCGCGACGTCGGCTACCGTCAGCTCCTGGTAGACGGCCTCGGGCGGGCGGCCGGCGCGTACCAGCCGCCTGATGTCCTCGTCGTAGTCCTCGTGCTCGGCGATGGCGGCGTGGAACGTGGTGGGGTTGGACGTGATCCCGCTCAGGCCGTCCTCGGCGATCAGTCGGGCGATGGTGCCGTCGGAAAGCCAGCGGCGGCGCAGATCGTCCTGCCACACGCTCTGGCCCAGCGCCTGCAGGGTGAGAAGCGGGTTCCCGGTCATGGGCGATTCCTCCGTCCGAACCGTCGTTGGCCGCGGCCGCCGCCCTTCAGCTGGGCGCGGCGAGCGCGGCGATCCGCTCGAGCCGGTCCGGGTCCGGCCGGAACTTGGGCTCGAACGCGTCGTACAGGCCCAGGTGCTGCTCCACCAGGCGCGTGAGCAGGAAGCGGCGGCGCACGGTTTCACGCGCGGCGCGGCCCAGCTCGCGCCGCCGCCCGGCGTCGCGCAGCAGCTCGACGATGCGCCGCGCCGCGTCCTCCTCGGAGGACTTGTGGCGCAGCAGCGACTCGAACACCTCCTGGCCCTCGGGATCGTCGGCGGCGACGTTGCCCAGCAGCACCAGCGTCGCGTCGACCTCCCGTCGCGCGCGACGGAACGCGGCGATCACGCCCTCGGGGTCCTTCCAGCGGTCGAAGCGCGAGATCTGCGCCACGATCGGCCGGTCGTCGGGTATGCGGTAGTGCTCGAGCCGGTCGCGCACCTCGGCGTCGTCCAGGTCCCGGTTCTTGAGGGCGAACGGGTTGATCGCCGGCATGATGGCGACCTGGGGCGGGGCCATCTCCCGCCTGTATTCCGGCAGCGAGACCACCACGGCGTCGTAGCCGTCGACGAAGCCGCGCAGGTACGCCCAGGTCTCGGGGTCGGGCTGCGACAGGTCCAGGTGGCAGCGCCAGACCCAGGGGCAGGTGCGCCGGTAGTGGTTGATCATCGGCAGCGGCTGCGGGTCGTGGACGATGACGAAGTCGTATTCCATGTCCAGGCGCGTGGCGTTCTGGAACAGCACCTCCTCGTAGACCTCCTTCTTCAGCTCGGTCAGGTTGATGGGCCCGCCCTGCAGCGCGTTGTGCAGCTTCTTGGTGACGTTGAAGAAGTCGGGCGAGCCCTGGATCAGGCGCCAGTCGGCGCGGATGCCGAGACTGCGGAACAGCAGCGTTGCTGAAGACAGCAGCTCGGCGACGCCGCCGCCGTAGAAGGTGGAGCTCAGGTGCAGCACGCGCAGGCCGCGCAGGCGCTTGGCCTTGCGCAGGATGCGCTCGGTGGCGTCCTCGCCGATGAGCGGGGCGTAGTCCTCGATGTCCGTGCGCCAGGAATGACGGCTGCTCATGGCTGCGGACCGTGCCACTGCCAGTTGCGGATCTCGGGCAGGTCCTGGCCGTGGCGCTCGATGTAGGCGCGGTGCTCCACCAGCCTGTCGCGCACGAACTGCTTGAGATAGGCGCCGCGCGGCGCCAGCTTCGGCACCCGTTCGGCCGCGTCGGCCAACAGGTGGAAGCGGTCCAGGTCGTTGCGCACCGTCATGTCGAAGGGCGTCGTCGTGGTGCCCTCCTCCTTGTAGCCGCGCACGTGCAGGTTGCGGTGGTTGGTGCGGCGGTAGCTCAGGCGGTGAATCAGCCACGGGTAGCCGTGGTAAGCGAAGATGATGGGCCTGTCGGTGGTGAAGAGGGCGTCGAAGTCGCGGTCCGACAGGCCGTGGGGATGCTCCTCGCGCGGCTGCAGCGTCATCAGGTCCACCACGTTCACCACCCGCACCGCGATCTCCGGCGCGTGCTCGCGCAGCAGTTGGGCGGCGGCGAGCACCTCCAGCGCCGGCACGTCGCCGGCGCACGCCAGCACCACGTCGGGCTCGCGGCCGCGGTCGCTGCTGGCCCACTCCCAGATGCCGATGCCGGTGGCGCAGTGTTTGACGGCGGCGTCCATGTCCAGCCACTGGGGCTGGCGCTGCTTGCCGGCGACGATCACGTTCACCAGGTTGCGCGAGCGCAGGCAGCGGTCGGCCAGCAGCGTGTTGGCGTCCGGCGGCAGGTACACGCGGATCACGTCGGCCTTCTTGTTGACCACGTGGTCGATGAAGCCGGGATCCTGGTGCGAGAAGCCGTTGTGGTCCTGGCGCCAGACGTGGGAGGTGAGCAGGATGTTGAGCGAGGCGATGGGTCGCCGCCAAGGGATCTCGCGGCTCACCTTCAGCCATTTGGCGTGCTGGTTGAACATCGAGTCGACGATGTGGATGAACGCCTCATAGCAGGAGAACAGGCCATGGCGCCCGGTGAGCAGGTAGCCCTCGAGCCAGCCCTGGCAGGTGTGCTCGGAGAGGATCTCCATCACCCGGCCGTCGGGCGCCAGGTCCTCGTCTTCCGGCAGCGTCTCCGCCATCCAGGCGCGGCCGGTGACCTCGAACACGTCGCCCAGGCGGTTGGACGCGGTCTCGTCGGGACCGAACAGGCGGAAGTTGGCCGCGTCGCGATTGAGGCGCAGCACGTCGCGCAGGTAGCCGCCCAGCGCCCGCGTCGCCTCGCCCGTCGAGCGTCCCGGCGCCGGCACCGCCAGCGCATAGTCGCGGAAGTCCGGCAGCCGCAGGTCCCGCAGGAGTCCGCCGTTGGCGTGGGCGCTGGCGCCGATGCGGCGGCGCGCGTCGGGCATCAGCGCCAGCAGCTCGTCGCGCGGCCGGCCGGCGTCGTCGAACAGCTCCTCGGGCCGGTAGCTCTTCATCCAACGCTCCAGCAGCGCCAGGTGCGCGGGGTTCTCGGCGGCGTCGGCGAACGGTACCTGGTGCGAACGCCAGAAGCCCTCGGTCTTGCGGCCGTCCACTTCCGCCGGGCCGGTCCAGCCCTTGGGCGTCTCCAGCACGATCATCGGCCAGCGCGGCCGCGCGGCCCGGCCTTCGTCGCGCGCGGCGCGCTGGATGGCGCGGATCTCCGCCACTGCCGCGTCCAGCGCCGCTGCCAGCTGCTGGTGCACGGCTTCCGGTTCGCTCCCGGCGACGAAGCGGGGCGCGTAGCCGTAGCCGATGAGCAGGCTCGCCAGCTCGTCGCGGCCGATGCGCGCCAGCACCGCCGGGCCGGCGATCTTGTAGCCGTTCAGGTGCAGGATCGGCAGCACCGCACCGTCGTGGGCCGGGTTGAGGAACTTGTTGCCGTGCCAGGCGGTGGCCAGCGGCCCGGTTTCCGCCTCGCCGTCCCCCACCACGCAGACCGCCAGAAGGTCGGGGTTGTCGAACGCGGCGCCGAACGCGTGGGCCAGCGAGTAGCCCAGCTCGCCGCCCTCGTGGATCGAGCCCGGGATCTCGGGCGTCACGTGGCTGCCGATGCCGCCGGGAAACGAGAATTGCTTGAACAGCCGGCGCATGCCCTCGGCGTCCCGGCTCACGTCGGGGTGCAGGTCGCTGTAGGTGCCCTCGAGCCAGGTGTTGGCGGCGAGCGCCGGGCCGCCGTGGCCGGGGCCGGTGACGAACAGCAGATCCAGCGCGTGGCGGCGCACAATCCGGTTGCAGTGGGCATAGAGCAGATTGAGGCCGGGCGTCGTCCCCCAGTGCCCCAGCAGCCTCGGCTTGACGTGCGCCGGCGCCAGCGGCTGGCGCAGCAACGGGTTGTCCAGCAAGTAGATCTGGCCCACCGAAAGGTAGTTGGCGGCACGCCAACAGGCGTCCACCGCGCGCAGCTCGTCGGCGGAAAGCGCCGCGCCGGTGGCATGGGATTCGTTCATCGCAAGCCTCCGCGAGGTTGTCTGACCCGATTAAAAGGTCCGAGTGTGCCGGAGGGAGGTATGTTCCCCGCGCGTCGCAAGCGGCCGGCTCAGTGCGCGCCGCGCAGGATCTCCAGCAAGCCCCGGATCGGGATGGCCAGCCACGCCGGCCGGTTGTCCAGCTCGTAGCGCAGCTCATAGAGCGCCTTCTCCAGCAGGAACAGCTGCAGCAGCGAACGGCGCCGCGCCGGGTCCCGCGGCAGCGACGGGCAGTCCCCGGCAGCCGCCTCGTAGCCGGCGAGGAACGCGTCGGCGGCGGCGCGCCGCCAGGCGCCGATCGCCTCGTCGATCTGGGCGCGTTTTTCCGGCGGATGGCGCCCGCGCTCGGCCGCCGCCGCCGCGGCGTAGTCGAACGAGCGCAGGATGCCGGCGATGTCGCGCAGCGGCGAGTGCTTGGCGCGCCGCTCCTCCAGCGGCCGCGCCGGCTCGCCCTCGAAGTCGATGATGATGAAGTCGTTGGCGCGCAGCAGCACCTGGCCCAGGTGGAGGTCGCCGTGGTAGCGGGTCTTGGCCGCTTCCAGGCCGGTCAGGTCCAGCGCGTCGAGCCAGTGCATCAGGTCGGGCCGCGACGCCAGCAGCTCGTCGGCGGATGCGTGCGTGTCGGCGGGCAGCGCCGCGCGGCGCCGCTCCAGCGCGTCCAGGCTCTGCACCACGTCGTCCTTGACCCGCGCGACCCACGCGGCGGCGTCGTCCGCGGTGACCGGCTCCGGGTCGAACGCCGGGTCGCCGGTGGTCCTGGCGAAGGCGCGATGCATCTCGCCCACGCGGCGTCCCAGCACGGTGGCCAGCTCGACGTAGTAGCCGTGGGGGTCTTCGGTGGGATGCTCCGGCGGCGGCGGGGTGTCCGCCCCGGCGAACAGGCCCTGGGTGAGCCGCTCCAGGTAGTCCATGGTATGGGTCCAGAGGCTGCCCTGGTTCTCGACGAACTGCTGCAGCAGCGCCAGCGTGATGACGCGGCCGTCCGCCCCCAGGTACTCCACCGCGCCCAGCACCGGCGCGATGTGGGGGAAGGGGCTCGCGTCGGTGAGGAAGCGGCCCACCTCCAGCTCCGGGCTGATCCCCGCCTGCAGCCGCCGGTAACCCTTGAGGTAGAGGCGATTGCCGAAGAACACGCCGGTGTTGCTCTGGTCCAGCGACGGGTGGTGCACCGTTTCGTCGATGGCCGCGGCGTGCTCCGCAAACGCGCCGGTGCAGGTGAACTTGAGGCGCCCGCGGTCGAAGCGCACTTCGCGCGCTTCGCCCATGCCGCGCGCCAGCGCGCGGCAGAACACCGGGTCGCCGAAGGCGCCGAACAGGATGCCCATCTTCTCCTTCTGCCGCACCTTGGCCAGCGTCCACGCGCCGAACTCGTGGATCGGGTCGTAGCCCTTGGACTCCCACGCCACGGCCAGCGGCAGGAAATACTGCTGCGGCGGCAGGTCCTCGCACTCCACGTCCAGGAAGGTGAACAGCCAGCTCCCCTCGGGCGTCGACCATTCGCCCTCCTCGGCGAGCTCGATGCGCGTCACTTCGTGGCCCTTGGCGGCGAACCAGCGCTTGGTGGCCATGTAGGGCAGCAGCACCTCGCGCTGCAGCTGCTCGCGGGTGCGGGAGGCCATCAGGCGGCGCACGTCGCGGGCGCCGCCGCCGTGCTGGAAGAAGGTGCGGAAGCCCTCCAGCAGTACCAGCACCGGCAGTTCCTTGTGCGGCAGCTTCTCCTCGTGCCACTGGGGCACCGGCGCGTGCTCGGACAGGGCGAAGCTCAGGAAGCCGTAGGCGGGCAGCGTCAGCAGATAGGGCAGGTGCCCCACCGGCGGGAACGAGATGCTGCCGGAGAGCTCCACCGGCACCCGGCCCTCGAAGCGCGACAGGTCCAGCTCCACCGCCTGCGGGTTGCGCGACAGGTTGGCGACGCACAGCACCGCCTCGTCCTGGTACTCGCGCACGTAGGCCAGGATCTTGCGGTTGCCGGGCTCCAGGAAGCGCAGCGTGCCGCGGCCGAAGGCCTTGTAGGACTTGCGCACCTGCACCAGGCGCCGCGTCCAGTTGAGCAGCGACGAGGGGTTGCGCGCCTGGGCCTCGACGTTGACCGCCTGGTAGCCGTACACCGGGTCCATGATGGGCGGCAGGTACAGGCGCTGCGGGTCGGCGCGGGAGAAGCCGCCGTTGCGGTCCGGGCTCCACTGCATCGGCGTGCGCACGCCGTTGCGGTCGCCGAGGAAGATGTTGTCGCCCATGCCGATCTCGTCGCCGTAGTAGAGGATCGGCGAGCCCGGCATGGTCATCAGCAGCCAGGTGATGAGCTCGATCCTGCGCCGGTCGTTGTCCATCAGCGGCGCCAGCCGGCGCCGGATGCCGACGTTGACCCGCATCCGCGGGTCCGCGGCGTACATGCGGTACATGTAGTCGCGCTCCTTGTCGGTCACCATCTCCAGCGTGAGCTCGTCATGGTTGCGCAGGAAGATCGCCCACTGGCAGTTGGGCGGGATCTCCGGCGTCTGCGCCATGATCTCCACCACCGGCAGGCGGTCCTCCTGGGCGATGGCCATGAACAGCCGCGGCATCAGCGGGAAGTGATAGGCCATGTGGCACTCGTCGCCGTTGCCGAAGTACTCGCGCACGTCCTCCGGCCACTGGTTGGCCTCGGCCAGCAGCATGCGGTTGCGGTAGTGCGCGTCCAGCTCGGCGCGGATCCGCTTCAGCACCTCGTGGGTCTCGGGCAGGTTCTCGTTGTTGGTGCCCTCGCGCTCCCTGAGGTAGGGGATCGCGTCCAGGCGCATGCCGTCCACGCCCATGTCCATCCAGTAGCGCAGCGTGCGGATCACCGCCTTCAGCACCTTGGGGTTGTCGAAGTTCAGGTCCGGCTGGTGGCTGAAGAAGCGGTGCCAGTAGTAGGACTTGGCGACGTCGTCCCAGGCCCAGTTGGAAATCTCGCTGTCGGTGAAGATGATGCGCGTGCCTTCGTAGCGCTTGACCGTGTCACTCCAGACGTAGAAATCGCGCTTCGACGACCCGCGCGGCGCGCGCCGCGCGGCCTGGAACCAGGGGTGCTGGTCCGAGGTGTGGTTGATCACCAGCTCGGTGATGACCTTAAGCTCGCGCCGGTGCGCCTCGCGCACGAAATGACGGAAATCCTGCAGCGAGCCGTAATCGGGGTGCACGCCGTGGTAGTCGGCGATGTCGTAGCCGTCGTCGCGCAGCGGGCTGGGGTAGAACGGCAGCAGCCAGATGGTGTTGACGCCCAGGTCCTGCACGTAGTCGAGCTTGGAGGCGAGGCCCTTGAAGTCGCCGATGCCGTCGTTGTTGGAGTCCAGGAACGCCTTGACGTGCAGCTCGTAGATGATCGCGTCCTGGTACCAGAGCGGATCGTCGGCCCAGGCCAGGGCCTGGGCCGACGCTGCCGGTGTGGTGGGCTGGTCCATGGCGGTCCCCGTCGTCCCGTTGCTCTCAGAGGAAGTAGTCGAAGTCGCGCTCGGTGCGCACCCGCCGGCGCACCCGGAACACGTGCGCCACGCCCGGGTCCAGCTGCACGAAGTTGCGCGGCCCGTGCCAGAGATAGCGCGCGCCGGACAGGAGCTCGTGCATCTGGTAGGGGGCGCGCTCGTCGAGGCCGAACGCCGCCAGATCCAGGTCGAGCCAGCCGCTCTGGGCGTGGTAGGGGTCCAGGTTCACCACCGTCACCAGGGCGTTGGGCGGGTCGTCGCAGCGCTTGCTGTAGGCGATCAGGTGGTCGTTGCCGATCGCGTGGAACGCCAGGCTCCAGTCCGACTGCAGCGCCGGATTCTCGCGCCGGATGCGGTTCAGGCGGGCGACGAGATCGCGCAGGCTGTCCTCCCGCTCCAGGTCCCAGGTGCGGATCTGGTATTTCTCCGAATCGAGGTACTCCTCGCTGCCGGGCTCGCGCGGCGTGTGCTCGAGCAGCTCGAACGCGGGGCCGTAGATGCCGTAGCTGGCGGAGAGCGTCGCTGCCAGAGCGAGCCGCGCGGTGAACGCCGGCCGCCCGCCGAACTGCAGGTATTCGGTGAGGATGTCCGGCGTGTTGGGCCAGACGTTGGGGCGGAAATATTCGCGCCCGGGACCCCGCGTGAGCTCGGTGAAGTAGTCGGTCAGCTCCTGCTTGGTGTTGCGCCAGGCGAAGTAGGTGTAGGACTGGGTGTAGCCCAGCTTGGCCAGCCGGTGCATGACCTTGGGCCGGGTGAACGCCTCGGCCAGGAAGATGACGTCCGGGTGCGCCTGCTTGAGCTCGGCGACGACCCACTCCCAGAACGGAAACGGCTTGGTGTGGGGGTTGTCGACGCGGAAGATGCGCACGCCCTCGTCGAGCCAGAACTCGAACACGCTCTTCAGCTCGCGCCACAGCGCCTGCCAGGCGTCGGTCTCGAAGTTGAACGGATAGATGTCCTGGTATTTCTTCGGCGGGTTCTCGGCGTACTGCACGGTGCCGTCGGGGCGCCAGCGGAACCACTCCGGGTGCTCGCTCACGTAGGGATGGTCCGGCGCGCACTGGAACGCGATGTCCAGCGCGATCTCCAGCTTCTGGCGCCGCGCTTCCGCGACCAGGAAACGGAAATCCTCCAGCGTGCCCAGCTCGGGATGGATCGCCTTGTGGCCGCCCTCCGCGGCCCCGATCGCCCACGGGCTGCCGACGTCGTCGGGCGCGGGATCGAGGGTGTTGTTGCGGCCTTTGCGCTTCACCCGCCCGATCGGATGGATCGGCGGGAGGTAGAGCACGTCGAAGCCCATGGCGGCAACGTAGGGCAGGCGTGCCGCCACGTCGCGCAGGGTGCCGTGGCGGCCCGGCTCCGCCGCGGCGGAGCGCGGAAACAGCTCGTACCAGGTGGAAAAGCGCGCGCGCTCGCGGTCGACGGTGACGCTCAGCTCCGTCGGATGGCGCAGCGCCAGCGAGCGGTCGGCGTAGCGCATCGCCAGCGCCGCCAGCTCCTGGTCCAGCCCGATGCGTTTCAGCTCGTCGGCGGGATGGTCGCCCGCCAGCCGCTCGGCCCAGCGGCGCAGGTGTTCGGCATCCGCGCCCGCGGCCCGGCCCGACGCACCCTCGATCAGGTGCGCGCCCACCAGCGCAGCGATGGCGATGTCCTCGGCGTCCACGCGGCGCGCGAAGTCGTGGCGCCAGGAGAGGAAGTGATCGACCCAGGCGACGATGGTGTAGCGGTAGCGGCCGAGCCGCTGCACCTGGAACGAGCCGCGCCAACGGTCGTTGCCGAGGGGGCGCATCGGCGCCTCCTGCCACTGCGGGTCTTCCTCGTGCCGGAACGCGAGCCGGCAGGCGAGCACATCGTGGCCGTCGGTGAAGGCATCGGCCTCGACGGCGACCGCTTCGCCCACCACCCGCTTGACCGGATAGCGGCCGCCCTCGACGCTCGGGGCGACGCCCTCGATGACCACGCGCACGCGGCCGTCGAGGGCGGCGGCGGTGGAAGGCAGGGCCTGGGTGCCGGCGTCCATCTTCATCCTCCTCGTTGCGACAGGTCCGTCAGCCCGCGGCGCCCGGCTCCTCGCTCACGAACAGCAGGGTTGCCAGCGGCGGCAGCGTCAGCGTGAGCGAGTGATAGCGGCCCTGGGCCGGCACCGGCGTGGCCTCGGCGCCGCCGAAGTTGCCCAGTCCACTGCCGCCGTAGAGCTCCGCGTCGCTGTTGAGCGCCTCGCGCCAGAAGCCGCCGCGCGGCACGCCGGCGCGGTAATTGAGCCGCGGCATCGGCGTGAAGTTGCACACCGCCAGCACCAGGCGCCTGCCGTCGCGCGACTTGCGCAGGAACGTGAGCACGCTGTTGTCGGCGTCGTGGCAGTCGATCCACTCGAAGCCTTCCTGCGCGAAGTCCACCTCGTGCAGCGCCGGCTGGCGGCGGTAGAAATGGTTCAGGTCGCCGACCCAGTTGCGCACGCCGCGATGCTCCGGGTACTGCTCCAGCACGTGCCATTCCAGGCTCTCGTCGTGCTGCCACTCGCGCCGCTGGCCGAACTCGCCGCCCATGAACAGGAGCTTCTTGCCCGGGTGCACCCACATGTAGCCCAGCATCAGCCGCAGGTTGGCGAACTGCTGCCAGGGGTCGCCCGGCATCTTGCCGATCAGCGAGCCCTTGCCGTGCACCACCTCGTCGTGGGAGAGCGGCAGCACGAAGTTCTCGTAGAAGGCGTACCAGATGGAGAAGGTGAGACGGTCGTGGTGGTACTTGCGGTGGATCGGGTCTTCCTTCATGTAGGCGAGCGTGTCGTGCATCCAGCCCATGTTCCACTTCATGCCGAAGCCGAGGCCGCCCAGGTAGACCGGGCGCGAGACCATGGGCCAGGAGGTGGACTCCTCGGCCATCACCTGCACGTCGGGATGGTCGCGGTAGACCGCCTGGTTGAGCGCGCGCAGGAACTCGATCGCGTCCAGGTTCTCCTTGCCGCCGTAGCGGTTGGGAATCCACTCGCCCTCCTTGCGGCCGTAATCCAGGTAGAGCATGGAGGCCACGGCGTCCACGCGCAGGCCGTCGATGTGATAGCGCTCGAGCCAGAACAGCGCGCTGGAGAGCAGGAACGCGCGCACCTCGTTGCGGCCGTAGTTGAAGATGGAGCTGTTCCATTCCGGATGGAAGCCCTGCTTCGGGTCGGCGTGCTCGAACAGGTAAGTGCCGTCGAAGTAGGCCAGCCCGTGCTCGTCGGTGGGGAAGTGGGACGGCACCCAGTCCAGGATCACGCCGATGCCGTTGCGGTGCAGGGTGTCCACCAGGTGCATGAAATCCTGCGGGCTGCCGTAGCGCGCGGTGGGCGCGAAGTAGCCGGTGGTCTGGTAGCCCCAGGAGCCGAAGAACGGATGCTCGGTAATGGGCAGCAATTCGACGTGGGTGAAGCCCGTCTCGCGCACGTAGTCGGCCAGCGGCTGCGCGATCTCGCGGTAGGAGAGCGAGCGGTTGCCGTCCTCCGGCACCCGCCGCCAGGAGCCCAGGTGCACTTCGTAGATCGACATCGGCGCGTCCAGCGCGTTGCGCGCGGCGCGGGACTCCATCCACTCGCGGTCGCCCCACTCGTACTCCAGCGACCACGCGCGCGACGCGGTGCGCGGCGGCGCCTCCCACCAGACGCCGAAGGGATCGCCCTTGTCGACGCGGTAGTCGTTGTGCCGCGAGGCGATGTGAAACTTGTAGGCGTCGCCGCGGTTCACGCCCGGCACGAAGCCTTCCCAGATGCCGGAGCCGTCGCCGCGCGCGGCGAGCGGATGGGCGTCGCGGTTCCAGCCGTTGAAATCGCCCATCACCGAGACGGCCCGCGCGTTGGGCGCCCAGACGCCGAAGCGCGCGCCGTCGGCGCCGTTCTCGCGGGCCAGGTGGCAGCCCAGCTTCTCGTAGAGCCGGCCGTGGCTGCCTTCCTTGAAAAGATATACGTCGTGTTCCGTCAGCATCCCGGATCTCCCAGATCTGTGGCGGGCGGATTCGTGCGCGGACCGCGAAGGCCGGTGGCGGCCCGGAAGCCGGACCCCTTATGACAAGCAGCTACCGTCCCGCAAGGGAGGTGGTGCGAGTTTCCCTGAGAGGGAGCCGGAGCGCGCGTCGCAGCACCGTCCCGATGGATTCTACTGAGCGAGCGCAAGGCGTGTGCAGGTCCGGTCGAATATAGCACAGCGCTCCCCACCGAACTACCCGGCACTGCCGGCGCCGTTCTCCAAGGATGCCTATAATCCGCGCATGCCCGACGCCGCACCCACGCTGGTGGCCCGCTGCCGCGAGGCAGCGCTGGCGCTGCTGCGCGCCAACACCGGTCCCGACGGGATCATGGCCGCCACGCCGTCGCGCCGCTCGCAGCAGAAGCACTATCACGCGGTGTTCGCGCGCGATGCCGGCCTGTGCACGCTCGCCATGGTGCGCTCCGGCGACGCGGCGCTGATCGAGGGCGCCCGCAACGCTCTGGTGCTCATGGCCCGTCATCAGGCGGACAACGGCCAGATACCGAAGTTCGTTTTGCCGGCGAAGGCGGACGCCGATTTCTGGTACGTGGGCTGCATCGACGCGACGCTGTGGTGGCTCATCGCGCTCAAGCATTTCTCGCGCCAGCTGCCGGAGGAAGCGCTGGAGCATCGCCTCGGCGCCGAAGTCGGGCGCGCGATCCAGTGGCTGCAGTGCCAGGAGCATCCGCGCCTGGCGCTCATCGCCCAGAACGAGGCCAGCGACTGGGCCGACATCATGCCGCGCTCGGGCTTCGTGCTCTACACCAACGCGCTCTGGTATTACGTGAAACGCCTCTACCGGCTGCCGCGCGCGCCGGAGACGCGCCACCATTTCAACCACCTGTTCTTCCCGTTCGGCGGCGAGCTGCCGGAGTACCGCCGGCTGCGCCTGCTGGGCCACTTCGTGCGCAATCGCGCGAAAGTGCGCAGCCTCTACCTCTCGTTCGTGAACTTCTCGTTCTGGGGCGAGGAGGGCGACGTCCTCGGCAACCTGCTGGCGATCCTGGTGGGTCTGGCCGGCGGGCCGCGCGCGCGTGCGCTCCTGCGCGCGCTGGCGCAGGCGAAGGTGGACGAGCCCTGGCCGGCGCGCGCCACGGTGACGCCGATCGAGGACGATTCGCCGCTGTGGCGCATCTACATGGAGCGCCACCGGCAGAACCTGGCGTGGCAGTACCACAACGGCGGCGCCTGGCCGATGGTGGGCGGGTTCTGGGTCATGGCGCTGGCGGCGCAGGGGAACGCGGCGGCGGCCCGGGCGGCGCTCGCGCGGCTGGCGGCGGCCAACGCGGTGAACGGCTTCGAGTTCAACGAATGGTTTCACGGCCGCAGCGGCGAACCCATGGGCATGGCAGGACAGTCGTGGAGCGCCGCGGCGTTTCTGCTGGCGGAGGCGGCCCTGGCGGGCAGGGTCCTGTAGCCGGCCTATAATTCAAGCAAGCCCGGCGGCATCGCCGCACGGGCTGCCTTCCGGAGGAGGCCCCCATGGACGCCCGAGTTCTGCTCTACGCCGGCGACGCGCTGGCGCGCTACGGCTTTCCCGGAGGTCACCCGTTCGGCACCGACCGCCAGCAGGCGTTCCTGAAGGAAGCGACGCGCCAGGGACTGCATGCCGCCGCCGCGCTGCGCGAGCCGGTCGCCGCGACCCGCGATGCCCTCGAGCGCTTCCATTCCCCGGACTACATCGATTTGGTGGAGCGGCTCTCGCGCGACGGCGGCGGCTTCCTCGATTACGGCGACACCCCGGCGTTTCCGGGCGTGCTGGAAGCTGCCTCCACGGTGGTGGGCTCGGCGCTGGACGGCCTGCGGCGCGTGATGGACGGCGAATGCCGGCGCACCTTCCAGGCCATCGGCGGTCTGCACCACGCGCGGCGCTCGCGCGCCGCCGGGTTCTGCGTCTTCAACGACACCGGCGTGGTGATCGAGACGCTGCGGCGGGAGTTCGGGGTGGGCCGGGTTGCCTACGTCGACATCGACGTCCACCACGGCGACGGGGTGTTCTATTCCTTCGAAAGCGACCCCGACGTGGCGGTGGTGGACATCCACGAGGACGGCACCTATCTCTACCCCGGCACCGGCCACGCCCACGAGACCGGCCAGGGCGCCGCGGCGGGGACCAAGCTCAACCTGCCGCTGCCGCCGGGGGCGGGCGACCGCGAGTTCCTGCTGGCTTGGGAGGTGGCGGAGAAGTTCCTGCGCCGCTTCGCGCCCGAGTTCGTCATCCTGCAGTGCGGCGCCGACAGCCTGGCCGGCGATCCGCTCGCGCACCTGCGCCTGACGGCGGCGGCCCACGCCCACGCGGCCCGGCGCCTCACGCAGCTGGCGGAGGAGTTCGCCGGCGGCCGGCTCATGGCCTTCGGCGGCGGCGGCTACAGCCGCGCCAATCTGGCGCAGGCGTGGAGCGGGGTGCTGAAGGAACTGATCGAGGCCGCTTAAGCGGGTGCCGCGCGCACCATCATCGCGCATCGGCCTTGCATCGCGCACCGCGGAGGCGCAGGCCGTCGCCGAAAAGTCTCGCCGGGCGTGAAGTTTGCCGCAAATACTGCGCGGCATGGACATTGCTAAATTCCCCACGAACCCGCCGGCCTCTCGTTGCTCCGGCGCGGCGTGGAGGAAATCCCCCATGAGCTTTGCCCGCTGGCTGCGGGACCTGGATTCCGAGGATCGCAGCGTCGGTCTCAGCGAAGACGACGCGCACCATCTCTTCGGCGCCATGCTGGACGGCGGCGTGCCGGACATGGAACTGGGCGCGCTCCTGACGGCGTTGCGGCGCAAGCCGCTCGACCTGAACGAACTGTTCGGTTTCTTCCGCGCGCTGAGCGAGCGCACGTCGCGCCTGACCGCGCCGCCCGCCGCCCTCAGGCCGGTGGTGCTGCCCGCCTATGGCGCGACCCGCGAGTATCCCAATCTGCTGCCGCTGGTGGCGCTGCTCCTGCGCCGCTTCGGGGTGCCGGTGCTGATTCACGGCACGCTGGAAAGCGCTGGCGGCACCGGCAGCGCCCAGGTGCTGCGGCAGCTGGGCGTGCTGCCCAGCGCCGGGGTGACGCCGGCGCAGCAGGCGCTGGCGGCGCACGGCATCGCCTTCCTGCCGGTCGCGGCGCTCAATCCCGGGCTGGGCGCGCTGGTCGCGCTGCGGGCGCGCCTCGGTTTCAAGACGGTGGCCTTTACGGTGGCGCGGCTGATCGCGCCGTTCGGCGGTGAGGGCTTTCGCGTCGTGGGGGGCTGTTCGGCCGAGGAACGGGCGACATTGCGCGACTTCCTGCTTTCCTCCGGCGCGCGCGCGCTGCTGCTGGAACTGACCGAAGGCGAAGCGTTCGCCAATCCGGACCGGCGGCCGCGGCTGGAGTACGTCGCCGACGGCGACGCGCAACTGCTGTTCGAGAACGAAATGGGCGCGGTGCGCGGCAGCCTGCAGGTGGCTTCCGACGCTACGGCCACCGCGGCCTGGATCCGTCAGGCGCTGGCCGGCGACGTGCCGATCCCGCTGCCGATCGTGAACCAGGTGGCGTGCTGCCTGTTCGGCGCCGGCTATACGGACGACATGAACCAGGCCAAAGCGATCGTGGCGGTGGAGACCCGCACCCACGCCAGCGCATAGCTGCAGATTTTTCAAGCAGTTGCGCCCGCGGCAATAGGTGAGCAAATTACTCAACTATTGTCCGGGGCGACCCGATCGCATAAAATTGGCGGCTCTCCCCCGTCAACAACGACTTCCCAAAGGAGAATTCCTCGATGGAACACAAGCTTCCAGAACTGCCGTATGCCATGGACGCGCTCGCGCCCACGATTTCGAAAGAGACGCTCGAGTTCCACTACGGCAGGCATCACCAGGCCTACGTCACCAACCTCAACAACCTGATCAAGGGCACCGAGTTCGAGAACGCCGCGCTCGAGGACATCGTCAAGAAGGCGCCCGCCGGCGGCATCTTCAACAACGCCGCGCAGGTGTGGAACCACACCTTCTACTGGAACTCGATGGCGCCCAAGGCCGGCGGCAAACCCGCGGGCGCATTGGCCGCGGCCATTGA
This sequence comes from Pseudomonadota bacterium, assembly GCA_049322755.1. Lineage (GTDB taxonomy): Bacteria > Pseudomonadota > Gammaproteobacteria > Burkholderiales > UBA6910 > DATIUV01. The sequence continues at coordinate 41,284 of JBMOQX010000067.1, forward strand.
CAGGAAATGGGGCTCGTTCGACGCCTTCAAGGAGGCGTTCAACAAGATGGGCGCCGGCAACTTCGGCTCCGGCTGGACCTGGCTGGTGAAGAAGGCCGACGGCTCGGTGGACATCGTCAACACCTCCAACGCGGGCACGCCGCTCACCACCGCCGACAAGGCGCTGCTCACCTGCGACGTGTGGGAGCACGCCTACTACATCGACTACCGCAACGCCCGGCCCAAGTACCTGGAGTCCTGGTGGAACCTGGTCAACTGGGATTTCGCGGCGAAGAACTTCGGCTGACGAATCACCGGCGCGGCGGCTGACGCCGCGGGTTCCTCGTCAGGGCCCCGCAGGGATACGCTCTCCGCGGGGCCCTGTCGTTTTCAGCCGCCACCGCCGGCCACGGCGAGGCATAATTTCCCGGTCGTGCTGTCTACGGTTTTGGGGGAGCTTACGCGTCACGATTTGTGACAAAGAGCTGACATGGTAAAGGTGGAAAAACACCATGTATCAATCATCACCCCACCTTTCTTCTTATACCTCCTACAGCCCTGTGTGGCGCTTCCGTAGCAGTCATGCTTCGGCGGCGATGTGGACCGGCGGCCGTCTTGCGCCGAGACGGGTGCCCGCCTCATAGGCGGCGGCGATGCGCAGCACTAGGGCCTCCTGCAACTGCGGGCCGATGACGAGCATGCCGATCGGCAGGCTTGCCGAGCTGAACCCGCACGGTACCGTGACGGCTGGCATCCCGAGATAGCTGAAGGGGAGGTTGAACTGGCGACCGCGGTCGTAGATGTCCGCCCCCGGCTCGGCCGTTAGCGGCGGCGCCACGACCGGCACGGTAGGTGTGATCAGAGCATCCACTTCCTCGAACACCCGCTTCACCTCGGCGATCTGCCTGGGCCGTTCGCTGAGTGCCTTCAGGTAGTCGTCGCGGGTGACGCCTTCAGCCTTCGCCATGTTGGCGCGCACCACGGTCCCAAACGACTCGCCCTTGTTCGCCGCTGCGCGGTAGCGCTCACCCATGATCTGCTTGAACTCGTAGAGCAGGATGTTGAAGATTGACGAGTGCTTGAGCGCGCCGGTGAGGAGAGGAATCTTCACGGTGCGCACGTCGGCGCCCAGCTTGCCAAGCTGGTCGATTGCCGTGCGCACGGCGTTGCCCACCTCGGGGTCGATGTTCTCGAACGTGAACTTGTCGATGATGCCTAGCCGCAGCCCCTTCACGCCCCGGCCAAGCTCCGCGGTGTAGTCCACCCTGGGCGAACGGATGGATTGGACGTAGCGCGGGTCGTAACCCGTCATGGCGTTGAGCAGCTGGGCCGCGTCGGCGACGGTGCGCGCCATCGGGCCGCAGGTATCCAGGCTGTAGGCGCGCGGATGGGCGCCGTGCAGGCTAGCCAGGCCGAACGTCGGCCGCACGCCGACGATGCCGGCCCAACTCGCCGGGATACGGATCGAGCCGCCGGTATCCGAGCCGACGCCCACCATGGTCAAGCCCGCGGCGACCGCGGCAGCGGAGCCGCTCGACGACCCGCCCACCACGTGGTCCGGATTCCACGGGTTCACCGTGTCGCCGAAATCGCGATTGAAGCCGGAGGTGCAGGTGGCAAACTCGGTCAGGTTGGTCTTGCCCAGCATCACCGTGCCGGCGCGCTGGAGCTTGCGGACGACGGTGGCGTCCTCCGTGGGCACTCGATGGCGGAACAGGCCCGAGCCCGCGGTGGTCAGCACGCCCGCCGTGTCGAACAGGTCCTTGTAGACGACGGGGATGCCGTGCAAGGGGCCGCGGTCCCTGCCGCTGCGCAACTCTGCGTCCAGCGCGTCGGCCGTCGCCAGGGCCTGCTCTTCGGTGACGGTGATGAAGGCTCGAAGCCGGTAATCGGTGCGCGCGATGCCCTCGAGATATGCAGCGGTGAGCTGCCGGCAGGTGAGCGATCCGTCGCGCAGCCGGCGGCCGGCCTCGGCGATGGTTTCCGGCGGCGCCGCCGGCGCGCGTTTGGCGCGCCGGGTTTGGAGGCGGGCGGAGCCCTTGGACGCGGCAACGGACGTGCGGGCCTTGGCGGTCATCGTGCGCGGGGGGCGGGTCTTGGTCATCCTTTACTCTCCTCTCGGGAATCGTTGTGGCGCGGCGGCTCTCGCCGGATCGGCGATTTGCGGCTGTGGCGCGGCGTCGGCGGCTGTCTGCGGCGCGCGGAGGGCACGCGGGCCGCGAGCCGAGTTCGCGGCGACCCCCACGCGTCCGAGCTGCCGATTCTTTCACAGCGACCGGATTTACGGAACCGCTTACATCGCTAGTCATGGCGAGCGGATCGCGCCGCCACGCGCTGCGCCGCCGATCCGCCGGCGCAGCGCGGGAACGCGCATCCGCGCATGGGGACACGCGCAAATCGGCACTGGATTGGCGGTTGCCATTCGCGAGAGCCTTCATTACCATGGGCTGAAGAATGTAAGCGCTTTCTCTATTTGCGCCAAACTAAATGCAGATGTCGGGTGCTGGCGGGCGGTGACCGACGAACCAAGAAGAGGAGGTGGATGATGAACCGAGTTCGATGGGCCTCGGGCCTTGAAAAGCTGTCGTTTGCGCTGCTGGCCGTGGCGGTGGGCCTGCTGCTGCCCCAGGCGGCAACGGCGAAGGAAACCTACCGCATGCGGATCCAGGCGGCGGTGCCCTCGGGAGCCATGTCGTTCGAGATGCTGGAGAGCTTCGCGAAGCGAGTGGACACCATGTCCCAGGGTCGCCTCAAGGTGCAGGTGTTCGGCGCCGGCGCCATCGTGCCTTCCCCGCGGATCCTGGACTCGGTGCACCGTGGCGTCCTCGAAGCCGGCTTCGCCTGGCCGCAGTTCTGGGGCGGCAAGCACCCCGCCACCTCGCTCTTCAGCAACACGCCGGTCTGGCCCATGGCGGGCCTCGACGAGATGACCCATTTCGCCTGGATGTACAAGGGCGGCGGGCTCGAGATGTACCACGAGCTGCTGCAGAAGGTGGTGGGCGTGAACGTGGTGTCGGTGTTCGTCACCCCCTCGGGGTGGCAGCCGCTGGGCTGGTTCAACGTGCCGATCGAGAACATGGAGCAGTTCCGCAAGGTGAAATACCGCTCGCCGCCGGGCCTGGCGGGCGAGATCTTCAAGGAAGCGGGCGTCTCGGCGGTGTTCATGTCGGGCGAAGAGATCATCCCCGCCGCCGAGCGCGGCGTGATCGACGCTGCCGAGTGGATCAACCCGGTGGAGGACATCGCCTTCGGCTTCCAGCAGGCGTTCAAGCGCTACTACCTGGCCAGCATCCACCAGTTCATCGACGTGGGCGAGATCATCATCAACAAGGACTTCTTCGACAAGCTGCCGAAGGACATCCAGGAGATCGTGCGCACTGCCGCCCAGGCGACGATGCTGGAAACGTACTACAACGACATCCTGCGCAACGCCCAGACCATCAAGACGCTCAAGGAGAAGCACAACATCATCATCGCGCCGACGCCGCCCGACGTGCACTCCGCGCTGATGGCCGCCGCCGGCAAGGTGCTGGATCGGCGCGCCAGCGAGGACGCGTACTACAAGAAGGTGGTGGAGTCGCAACGCAACTTCGCGCTCACCGTGGCGCCGTGGTGGGGCGAGGTGCTGAAGATCTACCACGACCTCGCCAGGGACGCGGTGATCAAGCCCTGAGGCTCCGCGGAAGAGGGTGGGCGCGGACGACCCCAGGCGCCGGGATCGCGGCGGCAACGCCGGGGTCCCGGCGCGGTCGCTGCCTGCATACGCCATGAGCCAGGACCGGCACACCATCCATCCGCTCGGGGACGACGCTTCCGCGGCGGAGCCGCCACCGCCCTGGCTGGTGAGAATCATCACCGCCATCGACCGCTTCGCCGAGGCCACAGGGTGGTTGGTGTCGTGGCTCATAGTGCCCCTGACGCTGGCCATGGTCTATGAGGTCTTCGCCCGCTACTTCTTCAAGTCGCCGACCATCTGGGCCCAGGACGTGAGCTACATGCTCTACGGCACGTTCTTCATGCTGGGCGCCGCGTACGCGCTCAAGCGCAAGGGCCACATCCGCACCGATTTTCTATACAACAACTTCCCGGTTCGCGGGCAGGCGCTGGTGGACACCGTCGCCTACGTGTTCCTGTTCTTCCCGGGGCTCGCCGTATTCCTGTGGTTCGGCTGGAACTCGTTCTACGAGTCCTGGCGGATCCGCGAGACTGCCATCTCCAGCCCGTGGATGCCGGTGCTCTTCCCGTTCCGGGCGGTGGTGCCGATCACGGCGGCGCTGCTGCTGATCCAGGGGGTGTCGGAAACGCTCAAGAGCATTTACGCGCTGCTCAAGGGCCGCTGGCCATGAGCCCCGAGATGCTGGGGCTTGCCCTGCTGGGCACCCTGTTTGTCCTGCTGCTGGCCGGCTTCCCGATCGCCTTCACGCTGGTGTTCCTGGCGCTCGTCGCTGGCTATCTGGGCATCGGAAGCCAAGCGTTCGACCTCATGATCGTCCAGTTCGAGCGGACGATGGAGATGTCGACGCTCGCCGCGGTGCCGCTGTTCATTTTCATGGGGCTCGTTCTCGAGCGGGCAGGCCTCATGGAACGATTGTTCGGCGCGTTCCGGCTGATGTTCGCGCCCGTGCGCGGGTCGCTCTACTTGGCGGTCATCGGCACGGCGACGCTGTTCGCGATGGCCACCGGTATCGTGGGCGCGTCGGTCACGGTCATCGGCTTGATGGCGGGCCGGGTGATGCAGAAGAGCGGCTACGACACGCGGCTGTCTGCCGGCGCCATCGCGGCCGGCGGCACCCTCGGCATTCTCATCCCGCCCAGCATCATGCTGATCGTGATGGGGCCGATCCTGCGGGTGTCGATCCTGGAGCTGTTTGCCGCGGCGGTGATGCCCGGCCTGCTGCTGGCCGGGCTGTTCCTGGCGTACTGCCTGGTGCGCAGTTTCTTCCAGCCGCATCTGGGCCCGCCACTGCCGATGTCGGAGCGGGCGCCCTCGGTGCTCTACATCGTCCGGGAGTTCCTGCTGGGGGTGGTGCCGCTCGTGGTCATCATCGCCGCCACGCTGGGCAGCATCCTGGCGGGGCTGGCTACGCCCACCGAGGCGGCAGCGATGGGCGCCTTCGGCGCGGTCTGCCTGGCGGCGGCGTATCGGCGCCTGGACTGGACCCGCTTCAAGGGCGCCATGCTGCGGACCCTGGAGACCTCCAGCGTGGTGCTGTTTCTGATCGCGTCGGCCAACTTCTTCGGCGCGGTGTTCTCGATCCTGGAGACGCCGTTCATGATTACCGAGATCATCCTCGGCATGGGCCTGAGCACCGAGGTGCTGCTGCTGATGCTGCTGGCGCTGGTGTTCTTCCTCGGCTGGTTTCTGGACTGGGCGCCGATCGTGCTCATCTTCCTTCCGGTGATGTTCCCCGTCATCACGCAGCTGGGCGTGGACATGGTGTGGTTCGGCGCCCTGATCGCCGTGTGCCTGCAGACGGCGTGGCTGTCGCCGCCGGTGGCGCTCTCGGCGTACTTTCTCAAGGGCGTGATGCCGGAGTGGGAGCTGAAGGACATCTACCTCGGCATGTTGCAGTTCCTTGTACTGCAGATCGCCGGCCTGCTGCTGATTGTGTACTTCCCACAGATCGCGCTCTGGCTGCCGCGCGTGCTGCTGGGCCCGTAGAATCAATGGGATCGATCGACTGGACCAGGCCGGAGGCGCCGCCGTAATTGACGCACAAGCCGCGGCGCCCCAGGCTGCGGATGCTCTTGGCGATCGTGTCCTTGCCGACTGCATCGTAGACGACATCGACCCCTCGTCTGCCGGTGATCTCCATGACTGCCTCTCGATGTAGCCGCCGCTGTATTCCTGGTTTCCGGCATCGCGTTTTCCCCCGGACCCTGCATGCGGCCGACGTCACCCGAGGCGGCAAACGCGAATGCGCTTCGGGCAGATTAGGTGAGGTCTGGAAAGTCCGAATCCTTTCGCGGACAATTTTTGGAGAATTGCGGCGATGTCGATTGTCAGGCGCGCCGTGGAAGTGCTCGTGAATGGATTGCCGCGACTCGGGACACTAGAATGACTCCAACTCCAGATCACCGCGTAAACCGATGATCCCCCGTTCTTCCACCGGCCGCCTCGCGCCGCACGTGATGTCGTTCGACGTCTTCGGCACGCTGATCAGCGTGCGGGAAGGCTCCTACGGCGCGTTCGAGACGATCCTGCGGGAAGCCGGCGGCGCCCGTATGGACGTGAAGGCGTTCTGGGAGCACTGGGAGGAGCGCAATATCGCCCACTACCGGGAGCCGTACCGGCGCTACCGGGACATCTGCCGGCTGTCGCTGGAGGAAACCTTCGCCCATTTCGGCCTCGCGGGCGACGGCGCACTGATCCGGCATTACTTCGACGCTTTCCCGCACTTTCCGCTCTATCCCGACGTGGTGCCGACGCTGCAGGCGCTGGGGCGCCGCTATCGGCTGGCGGTGGTATCCAACATCGACGACGACCTGCTGGCGGCGACGCCGCTGCCCGACGTGTTCCCGCTCGTCTGCACCGCCGAGCGGGCGCGGGGCTACAAGCCCGACGGCAGCCTGTTCCGGTACCTCATCGAGCAGTCCGGCGGGAGCGTGGACAGCGTCCTGCACTCCGGTCAGTCCCAGTTCACCGACCTGGTGGGCGGCAAGCCGCTGGGGCTCACCATCGCCTGGATCAACCGCCGCGGCATCGAGCTGAGTCCGAAGGTACCGCGGCCGGATTACGTCTTCACCGACATCGCGTCGCTGCTGTCGCTGGTGGATGCCTAGGCGATCACGGGCGTTCACCTAGGCCGTCGCGAGGACGAACCCGGCGGGGCGTGGTTCAGCGCGGCGCTGGATTCCGGCTTGCGCCGGGATGAGAGTGCTCTTGCTCGCGCCGTGCGGTGGCCTACGCAACCCGGATCACGCCGCGGCGCGGCCCTCATCCCGCTGGCGGTGAATCCACTTCGGCAGGAACGCCGCGGGATCGAGGTCGTCGCGCGCGGGCGTGATGCCGTGCGTTGCCAGCAGTTCCTTTAGGCGGCCCGCGCGGTACGCGGCGAACGTGTCGTTGCAGCCGCCGACGTGCCGGCCGCCGACGAAGATCTGCGGGATGGTGCGGCTTCCGGTGCGCGCGGCCAGCACCTTGCGCAACCTCCCGCCCAGGTCGGCGCGCTGGTAGGCCACCGAGTCCAGGTCCACCGAGCGGCAGGGGATGCCGAGGGCGGCGAACAGTTTTCTCACCGCCCAGCAGAACTCGCACCACTCCAGCGCGAACATCACCACCGGCTGTCGCGGGTCGGCGAGGATCTCGTCCGCCAGGTGCTCGGCCTCCGCATCGGCCGCCGCGGCGACCGGCGTTATGGCGGGGGCTGTGGGACCGGCCGGCGCAGGCGCGTCGAAGCAGTAGTTGGGCGTCGAGCGCGCGATCGCCAGCTCGGCGCCATTCATGTCGGCGCCGATGTCGTCGAACAGCGGCGTCGACAGGTAACGCTCGCCGGTGTCGGGCAGCATGCACAGGATCGTGCTGCCCGCCGGCGCGAGCCGGTTGATGCGGATCACCGGCGTGCGGCCGATGGCGTCGAGAATGCTGTCGTGGCGGCGTTGCATGGCGGGCCGTCCTCCGGCCGTCAGGCCGCCTTGGCGGCGCCGGGGTCGACGTTGATGTTCATCCGGAACAGGTTGTCGGGGTCGTAGCGGCGCTTCACTTCCTGCAGCCGCTGGTAGTTGGCGTCGCGGCCGGCATAGGCGGTATCCGCGGGGGCCACCCGGGTCATGGCGCCTCCCAGCTGGGCGATGAACACCTCGCACTCGGAGCCGGGCGCGGCGGCGGCCGCGGCGATCACGACCTCCAGCATGGCGTCGTACACCTTGGCGAAATTGTGCGACTTCCAGTAGTTGCGGGCGCCCGGCTCCAGCAGCGGGTCGAACGCCGCCTGGAACGCGCTGTAGGGCGTCGCGCCCAGGTGGCTGCCGGCCGGCGTGCCGAACTTCGGCACGGGAGCCGCGGCCTGCTCGCCCGCCGCGATGTCGCCGGCGTGGACCAGCGCGAAGATCACCGCGTCCCGGCCGTGAATCGACTCGGGGAGGAACGGCAGCGGCGGCGCCTTGCGCAGCACGGTCCAGACGCTGAGCTCCTCGGGCGCGCTGACGGTGAAGTCGCGCCACGCCCGCAATACCTGGCGGGCCTGGTCGGCCGGGTAGACGACGAGGCCCGCGTAGACCTCGGGGCCCACCGGATGCAGCCGGAACTCGAACGCGGTGACCACGCCGAAGTTGCCGCCGCCGCCGCGAATCGCCCAGAACAGATTCGGTTCCTGCGTCGCCGAGACCTTCCGCAGCTCGCCGTCGGCGGTGACGATCGCGTGGCTCGCATCCCGGGCCGTGCGGCAGCGCGCGATCACCGCGGGATGCCGGTCCACCATGCCGTTCCAGATTTTGCGCGCGGCATCGTAGTCGCCGTCGCGCGGCGTCACGATGCCGCCGCTGATGCCGGCCGCCAGCGCCTCGAGGGCGGTTGCGTTCAGGGACTTCGAAGTTCCGCCGAGGGTTGTGTAGGTGATGTTTTCCATGGGCTGCTCCGTTCGGTGATGGTCAGTTGCGAAGGTGCGAAGCGTACGCGCCCCCGGTAACCCCGCTGTTTCCGATCGCTCCCCGTTTGTTGCCGGTTTGTAACCGGCGCGGGGGTCCGCCTCGCGCTCGCGTTCGTGCACACCATGGGCGCGCGCAAGCTTACCGAGCAGAAAGGCCGGCTGCCGAAGCTGCTGTCCGGGGGCATGATGCTGGGGCCGGGTGCGCTGCTGGTGCTCGCGCCGGAGCAGCTCAACAACGTCGGCGCGGCGCTCGCGCTGGTGGCAGTGGCGGGCGGTGGCGGCCACCTGGATCGCCGCGCAGGTGACGCGGGAACGTGGCCGGACCTGAGCGGCTCCGCAGCGCCTCGAGCGCCGGACGGGCGCGACGGCAACGTGGAGCGCAGCGCCGCGGAAAAAAAGCGCCCTCGAAGGGAGGGCGCTTCGCTCCGGCAGGAGGAGGAAGATGCCGGTGCGATGAAGGGTGTGGGTCGGCGTCAGGGACGCCCGCGGCGGCGCCACCAGAGGCCGGCGCCGGCCGCCGCGCCGAGCAGCGCCACCGCCGCAGCGCCCTCGGCCACCACGCGCGCCAGGGGCGCGCCGTGGTGTTCGGTGAGATGGCGCACGATGACGGCGCGCTCGCCCGGCGCCAGTCGTGCCCCGTTGGCGAGGCGCATGCGCGCCACCACCAGCTCCCAGCCGAGGCGACTGCGCCCGGTGCGGGCGTAGAGCTCCGCGCTGTGGCAGGCGCCGCAGCGAGTGTCCACCAGGCGCTGCGCCGGCGAGCGGCGATCGACGGGCGGGGCGCGCGGCTGCGGCGGTGGTTCGGGCGCGGCGGGAGGCGGCGCAATGCGCGCCGACTCGGGAATCCGGGGACCGGGTCGCACGTACTCCTCGGCGCCCATTTCAGCGTGCCCCGTCGAAGCGACCACCAGGATCGCGAGCGCCAACGCGTACCGCCGCCAGAGGTGGACCGCTACCCCGGGCAACAGCCGCTGTCGGTGGCTTCGGCAAGCGGGAGGTGATCCGTCGCGAGCCCGCGCTCGCGCAGCTTCCGCGCCATTTCCCGGACCGCCTCTGCGTCCAGCGGAGGCGGCGCCGGGCGCTTCGCCGGCGCGGCCTCTGCGCCGGGCATGGACACCGCGTCCCGTTCGGCCGCCGCCGCCAGCAGCCGGGCGAGCGGCAGCCAGGGGTTCGGGCACGCGCGCCCTCGGGTGGCCCTCTCCAGCGTCGCCGCGAAACGTGGCGCCCAGCCGCGCACGAAGCTCGCCAGGAACTGGCCGCCGCCGAACGGCGGACGCTCGCCGAGGCCTGCAAGCTGCTGCGCCTCCCGCGCGTACAGGAGCGCGACGAACTCCAGCTGCACCGACGGATGATCCGAGAGATCGCCGAACTGCGGGTCCCGCTCGACGCCGCACTGGCGGTAGCACGTTTCCATGGCGGTGACGCTGGGTCCGGCGAGGCTGCCGTCCAGGTACAGGCCGGTGTTGAGCGGCGCCGGCGCGGGCGGCATCAGGAACAGCGCAGCGTAGGTCTGCAGTAGCGCCAGCCCGTCCGGCACCGCCATCATGGCGGCGCGATACTCGGATACCTCGCAGCCAGCGTCCAAGCCCAGCTCGCGCGCGATTTCCGACAGATCGTCGGCGAGGCATTCCGCCATGCCGCGCCAGGCTGTCTCCTCGAGGGGGGACAGAAAGGCGCGCGCGAGGCACAGGTAGAACTCGGCCTGGCGCTCTAGCCGCTCCTTCGGCCCCAGCGGCGTCGGCGCGGCAGGCGGGCGGGTTCTCATTAGCATGATGGTCTCCCGGTCCCGCTCACGCGGCGCGCGACCGCGACTCCAGGTCCAGGACCCGGTTGCCCGCGGTGTAGACGAAGAACGCGACCGACACCGACGCCAGCGCCAGCATCCACTCGGTGAGCGACGGCGCGTAGTCGATCAGCGTCGGCGCCCAGCTGCCCTTGAACAGCGGCACCACCTGCCCGCTGACGACGAACTCGTAGCGGCTCACGAACAGCGCCGCCGCCACCAGCACGGCGGCGAGGACCTGCATGGTGCCGTCGCGCCGCTGGCCCGGCAGCAGCATCATCGCGAGCGGCAGCACCAGGCCGATCCACAGGTGGATGTGGTAGAGCGGTGAGGCGACGATCGCATCCCACACCTGCAGGCCGTCCAGGTTGCTCCACAGCCCGGTGATGGTGCGCATTACCACGAAGCCGACGGTAATGGCGATCATTACCGCGAGCAGCCGCGGCAGCGCGCCGGTCATGACCGCCCTGACGCCTTCCGGCATGTTGCGCTGGCCGCCGTAGGCGAGGTAGACGCCCAGCACCGCGAACGCCAGCCCGCCGGTCACCGCCTCGGCCAGGAAGAACAGCGGCACCCCGCCGCCGAACCACATCGGGCGCATCGCCATCATGCCGAACACCGAGCCCGCCAGCAGCGTCACGCCCAGGGCCGCGACGAACAGGGCGATGCCGAGTCCGCGGGCAGGCGCCGCCGCGGCGCCCCGGGCGAGCGACACCAGCAGCAGCAGGCCGTAGGCCGAAATGAACAGCATCTTCCAGAACAGCGGCGAATTCGTCTGGAAGTTGAACGGGATGGCGTAGATCGAGCGCAACGGATGGCCAAGCTCCAGCATCAGCGCCACCACGCCGCCCGCCAGGGAGGCGAGCGCGAGCCACAACAGGCGCCGGGCGATGGTGTCGAACTCCCGCACGCCGAAGGCGAGCGACAGGCACGCCACCATCGTCAGCCCGGTGGAGGTGAGCACGAAGTAGTCATAGGTCACGATCGGCAGGCCCCACATCATGCCCAGGCTCGTGGTGTTGAACGCCGCGTGCCCGTGGGAGCCCAGGTTGATGAACACGATGGCCAAGCCCACCACCAGGCCCGCCAGCGAGAGGCCCAGCACCGCGTTGGCGGCGCCGGCCGGCGATTTCGTCATCGTCGTCATGGTTCGAGTCTCCTCAGCCTTTCTTCACGGTTGCCCGGGTGCTGGGTACGGCGGGCGCGGCGCCGCCGGACAGGTAGTACACCTGCGGCTTGTTGCCGGTGTAGTCCTTCAGTCGCACGCCGCGCTTGTCGGCGATCAGCTGGTTGACCCGGCTGTTGGCATTGTCCAGGTCGCCGAAGTAGCGCGCCTTGGGTGGACACACCCGCACGCACGCCGGCACGTACTCCTTGAGCCCCGGGTTGTCCTCGTCCAGGTCCGGCGTGCCTTTCGGCGCCTTGCTCACCTTGTGGTAGCAGAAGGTGCACTTGGAGACCACGCCGTGGGGCTGGATGCCGACGCCGTGGACCCAGTCGTCGCGGGAGTCCGGCGCCCGGTACGGCGGGTTCCAGGAGCGTTTGCCGTCGCCGGGGAACACTTCGCGCAAATCCGGCTCGATCAGCGCCTTCTCGTCGGTGTAGAAGCGCACTCCGTAGGGGCAGGCCACCATGCAGTACTTGCAGCCGATGCACTTGTTCCAGTCGATCAGCACGAAGCCGCCTTCCGGGTCCTTGTAGGTGGCCTTGGTCGGGCAGACGTGGACGCAGGACGGGTCCTCGCAGTGGAAACAGGGCCGCGGGAACCAGGACATCTTGACGTGCGGATACTTGCCTTCGTGGTAGAACAGCACGTCCTGCCAGTTCTCCCCCGGCAGGCGGTTGTTTTCCATCGCGCAGGCGGTGGTGCACGCCTGGCAGCCGGTGCACTTGTCGAGGTCTATGACCATTCCCCATTTCGCCATGGCTCGTATCCTCCTCAGGCGCGCTCGATGTTGACTTTGGTGGTGTAGTAGTTGCACTGGCCGGTGACGCGATCGGACTGGTTGACCGTCACCTCGCCGCTGTGGCCGGGAAGACGGTTCTTCGCCCAGCGGCCGTGCGCCCAGTGGCCGTGTTCCATGGGCAGCACCAGCGTGTCGGGCCGCACGCCCTCGAACACCCGGCAGTAGGCCTCGATCGAGCCCACCGCGGACTTGATCTTCACCTTGTCGCCGTTGCGGATGTTGCGCTGGGCGGCGGTGTCGGGGTGGATCTCGACGTAGACCGTCTTGCGCCCTCCCATGGTGGGCTGGACCAGCGAGATCACCGTCGGGATGTTGGCACCGCGGCCCTCCGCGTGCAGTGCCACCTTGGGCGTGACCAGGTACAGGTCGCCGCCGCCGGGATGCTTGGGTTCCTCCCATTGGGGGAACATGAGCCGCTTGGGATCGCGCCCGGTCTTGGAGGCGATCCACTCCGCGTTCTTCTCCAGGTACCCGGAGCGGACCTCGAACTTGCCGGACGCCGTCTTGATGAGCTTGCCCTTCACGTCCTCGGGCGGCATCGGCTTGTTGTAGCCGCGCCCGTCCCACTCGAAGAACTCGCCGTTCCTCTGCTGCCACAGGTACGGCTTGCGGTACCAGACACCCTTCTCCTTCCACGACTCGAAGTCCTTGACACCGTTGTCGCCCGGGCTCTGGGCGAAGCCGCTCGCCAGCGCGCGGATCACGTTCTCGTTGTTGCCCAGCGCCTTGTAGTAATCGCCCGTCCGCCCCTTGATGCGCTTGCCGATCTCGATCAGCGTGTCGCCGAAGTACTTGGTTTCATACAGCGGCTTCACCGCGGGCACCCGAAGCTGCGCCATCGGGAAGCCCTGGAACGGATAGGTTGGAGCGTCCTGCAGCCGTTCCAGGTAGGTGTGGTCGGGCAGAATCACGTCGGCGAACATCGCGGTTTCGCCCGGGAACGGCGACGTCTCGATCACGAACAGCTCGGCCAGCGCCTGCTCCCATACCTGGCCGTTGGGCGCGGTCCAGATCGGGTTGGTGAGATAGAACATGACCGTGTCGAGCTTGTACGGTTTGCCGGCCAGGCTGTTGGGCCCCACTTCCTGCAGCATGTTCTTCGCCATGAGGTAGCCGTCCGGGCTTCCCTTGAGGTCCACCCGCGGGAAGCTCTTCCACTTGCCGTTCTTGGCCCAGTCGTCCATGTAGTCTTCGGAATTCACCGGCATGGAGCCGTACGCCGGCCCCATCTGGTACATCAGCCCGCCCTTGGCGAACAGCGAGCCCACCAGCGCGTTCAGCGTGTGGATCGCCATGCCGTTGTAGATGCCGTTGGAATGGGCGTGGGCGCCGCGCTCGAACAGCGCGATGGCCGGGCGCGTCGTGCCGAATTCCCGCGCCATGGCGACGATATCGGTCTCGGGGATGGTGGTGACCTCCGCCGCCCACTTCGGCGTGCGGTCCTTGATCTCGATGTTCCACCACTCCGCCACGCCCTTGACCCAGCGCTCGTTGAACGCGGCCGCGTCCACCGTTTGCCCGGCATTGAAGCGGTTTGTTCCGTCGGCGAAGTCGCCGACGAAGCCGCGGTCCCACAACCCCTCGGTGAGGATTACGTGGGCGATGGCCAGCGCCAGGGCGCCGTCGGTGCCGGGCTTGATCAGCAGCGCCCGGTCGGAGGCGGCGAGCGTGGTGTTCACATGCACGTCCACCGCGGTGATGCGGGTCTTGGGCGCCTTGTCGCCGCGGATGTAGCCCCATACCTGCATGTTGTTGTTGTACGGCCGGAACGCCTCCAAGAAGCCGCAGCCGAACATCAGCAGGTAGTTGGCGTTCCGGTAGTCGTACGCGCTGTAGGACGCGTTGCCGTCTGTGCACTGCTTGGACAGCACGCTGCCGTCCGAGCACATCGAGGAGTGGCCGATGGGCACGTTGGGCGAGCCGTAGAGCTCCCCGAAAGTCCCCAGCAGGCCGGCGTCAGAAGCGCCCCACCCGCGCCCGAAGGCGAGGCAGAAGCGATGCGACTCGCCCTTCTCGCGCAGGCCGTTCAGCCGGTCCGCCACCATCTGCAGCGCCTCGTCCCAGGAAATCGGCACGAACTTGGGATCCTCGTTGCGGCCCTTCTTGGGGTTGGTGCGCTTCATCGGTCCCTTCAAGCGGTCCGGGTCGTAGAGGATGTAGCTCCCCAGCGGCCCCTTCGGGCAGAGCTTGCCGTTGGAGATCGGGTGGTCGGAGGTGCCCCAGATGGCGTGCACGCGCCCGTTGGTGGTGTAGACGTCGATGCCGCAGCGCGCCGGGCACTGGTGACAGATGCTCTTGGTGATGATCGTCTGTTCCGCCGCCGCCGTCTGGGCGTGGGCCTCCGACAGGGTCGAGAAGCCTCCGAGCCGCGGCACCGCGGCGCTGCCGGCCACTGCCGCGCCGGTGGCGCCGGTGACCTGCAGGAACCGCCGGCGGGACATCAGGTTTTGTAGGAAGTCCATCGTCTGCTCCTCCTTGGGTGAATCAGGAAACGGCCATCGCCGACAACCACTCAGGCACGCTCGGCGAACAGTTCGCGAAATGCCGAGCGTGCGAAAGCCAGCGACTTGCGGCACGGCCCGCACACGCTCTCGCCGTCGCGGCCGGTGAACGGGCGGTCGCATTCAGGGCACTCCCGCTCCTCGAAGCGGGTGAGCCGCGCCGGGGCCTGCGGCACGCTGCCGTCGCCCTCGGGCAGCAGGCGGATCGCGCGTTCCGGGCACGCGCGCTCGCAGTCGCCGCAGGCGATGCAGGCGGCGGCGTCGAACGCGATGCCGGACGCAGCGCCCTCCGACCACGCCGCCAACGCGCCGGTCGGGCACACTGACGCGCACACGTTGTGATTGGCGCAGGCGTCGCTCAGGCGCAACGCGGGAAACAGCCGCACGGGCAACGACATGCCTTCGCGCTGGGCAATCGCGGTCAGCGCCGTCACCGTGCGCACCCGCTCGGGCGACGGTGCGCGTGCCGGTCGCTGCGCGGCGGGTTCGGCTGGAGGCATCGCGACCAGCGCCCCGGTCGCCGCCGCGGCGGTGCGCCGCGACAGCCCGCGCAGAAACGCGCGCCGATCCATCGCCACCCGGTTGCGCGGATCGGGGATCTCCACCGGCATCTCGCCGGCGGGAAGAGGGCGGCGTTCCAAAACGATGCGGTGCGATGCCGGCGCGCCGGCGGCTGTCATCCAGCGATTGGCTTCTGCCAGATGCTGCGTGGCGGGATGGGCCGCGCCGCCGCCTGCCGAGCACTCGCCGCACCAGCCGCGGTCGATCGCCTCGACCGGACGCTCGCCCGCAGCGGCGACCAGTTCGAGCCAGCGGCCCGCGGAAACGCCGCCGAGGCAGGGCATGCGCACCGCGTCGCCGGCGACGCGGTCGGGGATTTTCCAGCATTCCACGGTTATGGGCTGGCTGGTCCCCGGCGCGGGCGCGGCGTGCGCGAAGCCAGGCGCCTTGAGAGCGCCGGTCGGGCATACCCCGGCGCATCGGCCGCAATTCAGGCAACCGTCAGCGAGCTGCAGCCCATCGCTTTCCAGATGCAGGACCTGCGCGGGACAGGCGTCCGCGCAGCGGCTGCAGCGGCCGTAGCGGGATCGCAGCGCGAGGCAGGCGCCCGCAGAGAACCGCAATGCGGAGAGCGGATGCAGCTGTGGCAACGTCAGATCGCCTCCTCGTTCCCGGCCCGCTGGACAGCCGCAAGTCACGGGTTTATGTTGATTTTTCCGTTAGCGCTCCGACCACGCGGCAGGGTGGGTTGATGGAATGCGTTACGCAGGAAGCGCGCCAGCCGCGCCAACTTATTGATCTGGCGCAAAGCAGATCCGCGATGCGGGTCCAACATACGATGGTGCCGTTACCGCCCGGTAACGCCATTACGCAAGCGCGTGTTACCGGGCAGTAACATCGATGCGATCAAAGCAACCGGCGGCTCAGACCGGCGAGGAGCGAGGCGGCATGAAGGTTCGTGTAACGGTGCAGGATGGCGGGACGTCGAACTCGCGCCGGCGCATGCTGGCGGCGCTGGCGCTGCTGCCGGTTTCCCGTGCGATCGCCCAGGCGCCCGCAACGAGGCCGTTGCGCATCGGGCTCACGCCGGTATTCCTCGACGATCAAGCCGCGTTTCTGCGGCTCTGGAACGACTACCTGGAGCGCCGGCTCGAGCGGCCGGTCTCTTTCGTGCAGCGGGGCAGCTATCGGGAGGTCTACGAGCTGCTGGCGCCGGGCCGTATCGAGTTCGCCTGGCTGTGCGGCTATCCGTATGTGCGCCTGGGGGGCCAAGTGCGGCTGATGGCGGTGCCGCGCTTCCAGGGAACAGCGCTCTATCACTCCTACCTGATCGTGCCGGCGTCGGACACGGAAACGCGCTCGCTCATGGACCTGCGCGGCAAGGTGTTCGCCTTTTCCGATCCGGATTCTAATTCCGGCTACCTGTACCCGCGTTACTACCTGATCAGCCGCGGCGAGAGTCCGGAGACGTTCTTCCGGCGCACGTTCTTCACCTGGGCGCACCGCAATGTGGTGGAGGCAGTGGCCTCGGACCTGGCCCAGGGCGGCGCGGTGGACAGCTACGTGTGGGAAACGCTGGCCCAGTTCCACCCCGAACTGACCGGCCGCACGCGGGTCGCGGCGCGCTCGCCGGGGTTCGGCCACCCGCCTTTCGTGGCGCGCACCGACGTGCCGCCGCGGGACTTCCGCGCGATGCAGGACGTGCTGGTGGGAATGGCGGGAGACCCCGAGGGCGTGGAGCTGCTCCGGCGGCTCAATCTCGACGGCTTCACGGTGGAGACGCCGGATCTGTTCGATTCCATCGCCGAGATGTGGCGCGCCACCGAGGCGGCGTCGCGCAGGACCGCCACCGCCGGCGGTGAGCGCAGGTGAGCCGCATGCTGCTGCTGCGCGACCTCAGCCTGCGCTACAAGATCCCGCTGCGGGGCACGGCGGTGATCCTCATCACGGCGCTCGCGGTGACCGCGTCGCTGGTGTACCGGGAGTCCCTTGACCTCAAGCAGGACCTGAAATCGAGCTCGGAGAGCATGGCACGCGTGCTGGCGCACACCATCACCCCGGCGGTGATCCATGACGACGTCTGGCGCGCCTTCGAGATCGTGCGCACGCCGTTCCAGGCACTCTCCGACAAGGACTTCACCCGCGCCGAACGCATCCTGGTGCTGGACGAGCGCGGGCGGGTGTTCGTCTCCACCCATCCCGAGCAGTTTCCGATCCTGTCGGAGCCCGCACGCAGCGATGCCGGACTGGCGCCCATCGCGCCCGCGCTGGCGTCGCTCTCGGGGCGAGACCCGGTCACGGTGGAGGAGGCCGGCTCCGGGCAGATCTTCGTGCTGGCGCCTCTGGTGGCGGACGGCGTGCGGATCGGCACCCTCGTGCTGGCGTACTCCCGCTCGGTGTTCGCCGAGCGGTTCGCCGCCATCGCGAGGGACGCGGTCGTGGTCACTTTGCTGGTGGTGGCGGTGCTGCTGCCGGTGTCATGGTTCTGGGCCCACCGCATGGCGATTCCGTTGGTCCGCCTGGCCGACGGCATGAAGCGCGTCGGGCAGCGCATTCCCGAAGATGGCGAGCTGCCGGTCTACGAGTCGCGCGACGAGATCGGCGAGGCGGGCGCCGCATTCAAGCGGATGGTGGCCGAGCTGCGCAAGAAGGAGGCAATGGAGAAGCAGGTGATGGTGTCGGAACGGCTCGCCGCGCTGGGCCGGCTCTCTGCCGGCATCGCCCACGAGATCAACAATCCGCTGGGCGGCATGCTGAACGCCATCAGCACCTACCGCCGCCACGGCGGCGAGACGGCGGCTCCCCAGGGCCGCGAGGGGCTGCCGTGCATCGCATGTGGCCTGCCGGAGCACGCCAACCTCAGCCGGCGCACGCTCTCCCTGCTGGAGCGCGGCCTGACGCAGATCAAGGAGACGGTGGGCGCGCTGTTGGTGGAGGCGAAGGTAGAGAGCCACGCGCTGGCGCCGGAGGATGTCGAGGACATCCACACGCTGGTGCTGCCCGACGTACAGCGGAAGGGGGCGCGGCTGGTCTGGGCGAACCGGCTCGTGCGGCCGCTGCCGCTGCCGTCGACGCTGGTGCGGCAGATCCTGCTCAATTTGCTGCTCAACGCGACCAACGCGATCGGCGAGGGCGGGCGCATCGACTGCCAGGTCCGGCTTGTGGGCGAGCGCGTGGAGATGCGCGTGGCCAACGACGGCGCGCACATCCCCGAGAGCCAGCTGCAGTATCTGTTCGAGCCGTTCTTCGCGCTCAATGAGTCCGGCCACGGCCTCGGCCTGTGGGTGACTTACCAGATCGTGCAGCAGTTGGGCGGCCGCATCGCGGTCCACAGCCGGCCCGGCGAAACCTGCTTCACCGTGGAGCTTCCCCTGGATCAGGAACATGAAACCCGAGCACCTGCCGACGCTGTGCCTGGTTGAAGACGACCAGATCATGGGCGAGTCCCTGGTGGACCGCTTCCATCTGGACGGCTACGCGGTGGACTGGCACCGCGACGCCGAGGCCGCCATGGCCGCCATCCGCGACCGGCGTTACGCGCTGGTGATCAGCGACGTGCGCCTGCCCGGGACCAGCGGCGAGGAGATGTTCACGCGGCTGCGCGAGGAGGTGCCGGCGCTGCCGCCGTTCCTGTTCATCACCGGCTACGGCTCCATCGACCGCGCGGTGCGGCTGCTCAAGCTGGGCGCGGCGGACTATGTCACCAAGCCCTTCGACCTGGACGAGTTCGTGGAGAAGATCCGCACGCTCGCCGTTCAGCACGCCGCACCGGTCGCGGCCGGCGGCGAACTGGGGTTGTCGCCGGCGATGCGCCGCCTCGCGGAAACGCTGCCGCGGCTGGCGCAGCGCGCCAGCGCGGTGCTGATTTCGGGCGAGTCCGGCGTCGGTAAGGAGTGGGTGGCGCGGCAGATCCACCATCTGGCGGATGGGGCAGCGCCGTTCGTCGCGGTGAACTGCGGC
Organism: Pseudomonadota bacterium; assembly: GCA_049322755.1. Lineage (GTDB taxonomy): Bacteria > Pseudomonadota > Gammaproteobacteria > Burkholderiales > UBA6910 > DATIUV01. The sequence goes on from JBMOQX010000067.1 coordinate 60,563, forward strand.
GCCATCACCGAGTCGCTGATGGAGGCCGAGCTGTTCGGCCACGAGCGGGGCGCCTTCACCGGCGCGGTGCGCAGCCACCGAGGCGTGTTCGAGCAGGCCCACGGCGGCACCCTGTTCCTCGACGAGATCGGCGAGATGCCGCTGCCGATGCAGGTGAAGCTGCTGCGGGCGATCCAGGAGCGTGCGGTGGTGCGGGTCGGAGGCGAGCGGTCGATCCCGGTGACGCTGCGGCTCATCTGCGCCACCAACCAGGACCTCAAGGCGCTCACGGAACAGGGCCGCTTTCGCGAGGACCTCTATTATCGCATCAACGTGATCCACCTCCGGGTGCCGGCGCTGCGGGAGCGGCGCGAGGACATCCTCTGGTTCGCCGAGCGCTTTCTGGAGGACTTCGCCAGGGAGCATGGCACGCCGCGACGGCGGCTGAGTGCCGACTCCGAGCGCGCGTTGCTGGCTTATCCCTGGCCAGGCAACCTGCGCGAGCTGCGTCACTGCGTGGAGCGCGCGTGCATCCTCTGCAGCGCCGGCGATCTCGCCCCGGAGGCGTTCTTTGAGCCGGCCCAGCTGGACGCGCTTCCGGTGCAGTCGGCGGCCGCCAATCTGGCAAGCTACCTTCAGGAGTGCGAGGCGGCCTACATCACCCAGGCGCTGCGGGGGAACTGTTGGCAGATCGGCCGCACCGCCGCGGCGCTGGGCATCAGCCGCAAGAACCTGTGGGAAAAAATGACCCGCCACGGCATCGGGCCGCCCCAAGAAGCAGAGCCCGCCGGGCGTTGAGGCCGCGGCCGGCGTTTGATCTGGGTCAACGCGCCGCGCGCCGCCGGCGCGGACACTGCCGGGCATGAACCCAGCGAAGGGCGAGCACGGGCAGGGCCGCGGCGGAGGGTTGCGCGACGCCCACGGCCGCCGTGTCGATTACCTGCGGGTGTTGGTCACCGACCGCTGCGACCTGCGCTGTTCGTATTGCCTGCCCAAGGGCTTTTGCGGCTACGAGGCGCTGGCGCGCTGGCTGACGTTGGCCGAGATCGAGCGGATGATGGCCACGTTCGCCCGCCTTGGCGTCGAAAGGGTGCGGCTGACGGCGGCGAGCCGCTGCTGCGCCGCGGGCTGACGGACCTGGCCCGCGCCATCTTGACGGCCGCCAAGGCCGAGGGCTTCGCGCCGATCAAGATCAACAGGGTGGTGATGGCCGGCGTCAACGATGCCGACCTGGAGGCGGCCATCGTCGCCGTGGCGGCGCGCAAGCCGGAGCGGCACCTGTTCCGCGAGGCGCCGGAGCGACTGGCACGGGTGATGGCCCAGACTGGCGGCTGAGTGCGCGGGGCGGGGCTCAGCCCGCGCCGAGGATTTCGCGTTCGATCCGGCCCTTGATCTCGTCTCGGGCCTTGCGGAATGCAGCGAGGCGTTCCTCGTCGGTGCCCTTGACGCCGGCGGGATCGTCGATGGACCAGTGCAGGCGCTTCGCGGCGTTGGCGAATACCGGGCAGGATTCGTTGGCGCTGTCGCACACGGTCACCACCAGGTCGAAGCGCTCGGGCAGGTAGCGGTCCAGCGTCTTCGAGGTCTGGCCGGTGATGTCGATGCCCAGCTCCTGCATCGCCGCGATCGCCTCGGGGCGCACGCGGGTCTGCTCGGTGCCCGCGCTGTGGGATTCCCAGGCGCCGCCGCCGAGGGCGCGCAGCAGGCCTTCGGCCATCTGCGAGCGGGCGCTGTTGTGGGTGCAGAGGAAGAGGACGCGATGGGTCGGCTGGGTCATGGTGCTCCGGGTCGGGGACGAAAAGCGGTAGGATAACAGCCGATTATGTGATGTTTTGGTTACGGCGAGATGACACCATGAAATGCGTCGAAACCGCCTGGAGTGCCCACCGCGCCGAGCTCATGCGCTTCCTGCGCCACAAGCTGGGCGAGGAGGGCCAGGCCGAGGACCTGCTGCAGGACGTCTTTCTGCGGGCCACCCAGCACCTCGAGACGTTCTGCTCGGTGGATAACCGGCGCGCGTGGCTGTTTCAGGTCGCGCGCAACGCGGTGATCGATTATTACCGCATGCATCGACCCTCCGATCCGCTGCCAGACGATCTCGCCGCCGCGGCGCCGGAGGACGATCCGCTGGCGCCGCTGTGCACCTGCCTGGTGAACCAGATCGAGGTGCTGCCTCCCGCCGACCGCGAGGCACTCAAGCTCTCGGAACTGGACGGCGTGCCGCAGAAGGACGTGGCGCGGGCCCAGGGACTGAGCGTTTCCGGCGCCAAGTCCCGGGTGCAGCGCGCCCGTGTCAAACTGCGCGACCTGATCGTGGACGCCTGCCACGTCGAGTTCGACGAGCGCGGGCGGGTGGCGGGTCACACCCCGCCCGGGCGCCGCTGCTGACCCTCTCCGTCCTGTTTTAAAACTCTTTTCTGCTTGGGCTTCGCGGCCCAGCGACGTGCGGTCTGCTGTTGGCGGGGACGTTGATTTTCCCGCCGCTGCGTCTTTTTGCGTCCTGCTTCGTCTTCATGAACAGAGGCGGACCGGTCGCGGTTCGCCGGATCTTTCGCGAAGACGAGGCAACCTCCATGGAAAACACACTGGCGAACTCGGCGCAGGCCCAAGCCCCGCACCAGCGGCCGGCGATGGGCTTTTTCGAGCGCTACCTGACCGTGTGGGTGTTCCTGTGCATCCTGGCCGGCATCGGCCTCGGCCAGCTGTTCCCGGGCGCATTCCACGCCGCCGCGGCGGTGGAAGTCGCCCGGATCAACCTGCCGGTGGCGGTGCTGATCTGGCTGATGATCATCCCCATGCTGCTCAAGGTGGACCTGAAGTCGCTGGGCCACATCGGGCGGTTCTGGCGCGGGGTCGGCGTCACACTGTTCGTCAACTGGGGCGTGAAGCCGTTCTCCATGGCGCTGCTGGCGTGGCTGTTCATCGGCTGGCTGTTCCGGCCCTGGCTGCCCGCCGACCAGATCGACGCCTACATCGCCGGCCTGATTCTGCTGGCGGCGGCGCCGTGCACGGCGATGGTGTTCGTGTGGAGCAACCTCTCCCGCGGCGAGCCCAACTTCACCCTGGGCCAGGTGGCGTTGAACGACACCATCATGGTGTTCGCCTTCGCGCCGGTGGTGGGTTTCCTGCTGGGGCTCTCCGCGATCAAGGTGCCCTGGGACACGCTGCTGCTGTCGGTCGCGCTCTACATCGTGGTGCCGCTCGCCATTGCCCAGGCGCTGCGGGCCCGGCTGCTGTCGGCCGATCCGGCCGGCGATCGCCTTGCGCGCCTGATCGCGACGCTGCAGCCGATCTCGCTGATGGCGCTGCTGGTGACCCTGGTGCTGCTGTTCGGCTTCCAGGGCGGGCAGATCATCGCCCAGCCGCTCATCATCGCGCTGCTGGCGGTGCCGATCCTGGTGCAGGTGTTCTTCAACTCCGGCCTCGCCTATCTGCTCAACTACGCGGTGAAGTCGCCCCACTGCGTCGCCGGACCGTCGGCGCTGATCGGCGCCAGCAACTTCTTCGAGCTGGCGGTGGCCACCGCCATCGCGCTGTTCGGCTTCCAGTCGGGCGCGGCGCTTGCCACCGTCGTGGGCGTGCTGATCGAGGTGCCGGTGATGCTGGGCGCGGTGCAGGTGGTGAACCGCACCCGGGGCTGGTACGAGCGGCGCGCCGGCGTGCCGGCCTACGGGCAGTGCTGTCCGCCCGCCGGGGCGGACCCCGGGCGCGGCGTCGCCACCTCCTGAGGACCCGGCCATGTTCGACGCGTTTGCCGACCTGGTCGTGTTCCAGGTGCTGGGTCTGGAGCCGGACACGCGCTTCGGCGCCGCCGCCCACTTCTTCGTCATGGACGTGGCGAAGATCCTGGTGCTGCTGACGGTCGTGATCTACGCGCTGGGTCTGATGCGGGCGCTGCTCACGCCGGAGCGGGTGCGCGAGTTCATGCTCAAACGCTCCAACCTCGGAAGCCGCTTCGCCGCGGTGGGGATGGGCGCGGTGACGCCGTTCTGCTCGTGCTCGTCGGTGCCGCTGTTCATCGGCTTCGTCGAGGCCGGCATACCGCTGGGCGTGACGCTGTCGTTCCTCATCGCCAGCCCCATGATCAACCAGGTGGCGGTGGTGGTGCTGGCGGGCGTCGTCGGCTGGCAGCTGGCGGCGGCGTACGTCCTCACCGGGCTCACGGTGGCGTTTGTCGGCGGCTTCGTGCTGGAGCGCTTCCGGCCCGAGCGCTGGGTCGAGGAGTACGTCTGGAAGATCCGCGTGGGGCAGGCCGAGCGCGCCGCGGAGGACACCTCGCTCAAGGCCCGCCACGAGTACGCCTGGCGGCAGGTGAAGGAGATCGTCGGCCGAATCTGGAAATTCGTGCTGATCGGCATCGGCATCGGCGCCTTCATCCACGGCTACGTGCCCGGCGATCTGGTGGCGCGCATCGGCGGCGGGGGCGGCTTGCTCTCGGTCGCGGGAGCGGTAGCGGTGGGCGTGCCGCTCTACTCGGACGCGGTGGGCATGATCCCCATCGCCGAGGTGCTGCTCGCCAAGGGCATTCCGGTGGGCACCGTGCTGGCGTTCATGATGGCGGTCACCGCGCTGTCGCTGCCGGAGATGCTGATCCTGCGCAAGGTGGTGCGCTGGCCGCTGCTGGGCGTGTTCGCCGGCTACCTGGCGATCTCGTTCGTGGTCGTCGGCGTGTTCTTCAACGCGCTGAGGGGGGCGCTCTGATGCATGCGCTGCTGCACCCCTCGGTGGTGGTGCTGGTGGCGCTGGCGGCGCACGCCGCCTGCGGCGACAACGGCGGCGCCGAGGAGGTGGTGGCGAAGCTGAGGGCGCACGGGCTGCGCGAGAGCCAGCTGGACCTGGCGGTCTCGGTGGCCCCCGGCGCGTGCGCGACGCCGCGCGGCTCGAGGTTCCGGCGCCGGATGCGGCGGATGCGGAACCGGATGCGTTGATCGCGGCAGCGTACGCGGATTGACGATGGTTGGACCCGACAAATGAGGCAAGGAGCGGAACGATGAAGGACGTGAAGGTGCTGGCCAGCTGCTGCGGCGGGGAGGCCCTGGTGAAGCTGGTGGAGGAAGTGGCGCAGGTCCGGGGCGTGCCGGTCCAGGTGGAACTGGTGAAGGACCTGGGCCGCATCATGGGCTACGGCGTGATGTCGTCCCAGGGGCTGGTGGTGGACGGCAAGGTGGCGCATGCGGGCGGGGCGCCGTCGCGCAGCCAGGTCGAGGCGTGGATCGGCGGGGTCTGAACCGTTGCCCCCGGGGCAGCGTAATTGCGGACGCGGTGGCCCGGGCCGGATCCGCAACGGCGGTTCCGGGGCGCGTTCAGCGCGGCGTTTGCGGAAACGCCAGTAGGTCCGGCGCGGTCGGAAGATCGCGCCGATCGATGCCGCGGGGCGCCGCCCCGGCGTTTCCGCTTCGAAGAACGGTTTCGCGCCGGCCCGCCGGTCCCGGTAGAATGCGCGCTTTGCCGCGAATCGGAACATGGTCTGGAAGCCCAACGTGACGGTCGCCTCGGTGCTGGAGCGCGACGGCCGCTTCCTGCTGGTGGAGGAGCGCACCCGCAAGGGCCGGCGCTTCAACCAACCGGCGGGACATCTGGAGGAGGGTGAGTCGCTCTCTGGCGCGGCGGTGCGCGAGACGCTGGAGGAGACCGCGTACGCGTTTTCTCCCGATGCGCTGGTGGGCGTCTACAGCTGGCGCTATCCGGAAACCGGGATCACCTATCTGCGCTTCGCCTTCACCGGGCCGGTGACCGGCCACGATCCGGCGCAGCCGCTGGACAAGGGCATCCTGCGGGCGGTCTGGCTCACCCCCGATGAGATCCGCGCGAGCCATGCGCGCCACCGCAGCCCGCTGGTGATGCGCTGCGTCGAGGATTATCTCGCCGGCCGGCGCTACCCGCTGGACCTCATCACCCACTGCGGCTGACGGCGCCGATGGCTCGCGATCGCGTGGTGGTGGGCATGTCGGGCGGCGTCGACTCGTCGGTCGCCGCGATGCTGCTCAAGCAGCAGGGCTTCGACGTCGTCGGCCTGTTCATGAAGAACTGGGAGGACGACGATGACGACGAGTACTGCAGCTCGCGCCAGGATCTGGTGGACGCGGTGTCCGCGGCGGAGGTCCTGGGCATCGACATCGAGACGGTGAACTTCTCCGCCGAATACCGCGAGCGCGTGTTCGCCCATTTCCTCGAGGAATACCAGGCGGGCCGCACGCCCAACCCCGACGTCTGGTGCAATTCCGAGATCAAGTTCCGCGCCTTCCTCGACCATGCCCTGGGCATGGGCGCGAAGCGCATCGCCACCGGCCATTACGCCCAGGTGCGGGAAGTGGACGGGCGTTTCCAGCTGCTCAAGGCCGAGGACGGCACCAAGGACCAGAGCTATTTCCTCTACCGCCTCAACCAGGAGCAGCTGGCGAAGACGCTGTTTCCGCTGGGCCGGCTCTACAAGCGCGAGGTGCGCGAGATGGCGCGCAAGGCCGGGCTGGCGAACTACGACAAGCGCGATTCCACCGGCATCTGCTTCATCGGCGAGCGGCCGTTCCGCGAGTTCCTCGGCCGCTACCTGCGTGAGCGGCCGGGCGACATGGAAACGCCGGACGGCCGGGTGGTGGGCCGCCACCAGGGTCTGGTGTTCCTCACCATCGGCCAGCGCCACGGCCTCGGCATCGGCGGCGCGGGCGAGCCCTGGTACGTTGCGGGCAAGGATGTGGAGCGCAACGTACTGATCGTGGTGCAGGGCCACGACCACCCGCTGCTGCTGCGCGCGCGGGCGGAAGCGACGGAACTCTCGTGGGTGGCGGGCGAGGCACCCCACACGCACTGGGTGTACGCCGCCAAGACGCGCTACCGCCAGCCGGACGCGCCGTGCAGCATCGCCTCGGTGGATGCAGCGCGCTGCGTGATCGAGTTCGCGCAGCCGCAGTGGGCGGTGACGCCGGGCCAGTCGGTGGTGGTGTACGAGAGCCGCGTCTGCCTCGGCGGCGGCATCATCGCCTGAGGGCCGGCGGGGAAATGCCGGCGGCCCGCCGGGCGCGGCCCGCGCGGTTGGCGACGCAGCCTACGGCGACGCCGGCGGCCTGGTGTCGGCGAACGAGGCGCGGCGCATGAGCTTGTCGTGGAGCTTGCCCAGGTTGGGATGGGCGCCACGCCAGTCGAGCTCGGGAAAGCGCAGGCTGAGCCAGCCCAGGCAGCAGCCGGTGGCGACGTCGGCGAGCGAGTACGACTCGCCCCAGCACCAGTTGCGCTCGCCGAGCTCCTGCGCCATCAGCTCGAGCCCCGCGGCCACCTTGCCCTGCTGGCGAACGATCCAGTCCTTGCTGCGGCGGCCGGCGGCGCGCCGGTTCTCGTAGAACACGGCGATGCCGGCATCCAGCACGCCGTCGGCCAGCGCCTCCCAGCGGCGCACCATCACGCGGGCGCGGCCGTTGTCGGGAATCAGGCGCGAGACCGGCGTCAGCCCGTCCAGGTACTCGACGATGACGCGGGAATCGAACAGCGGCGTGCCGTCGTCCAGCACCAGGACCGGCACCTTGCCGAGCGGATTGATCCCGCGGATCGGCGCCTCCGGGGACCAGGGATCCTGAACCTCGAAACTGCAATCGATTCGCTTTTCAGTCATCACCACGCGCACCTTGCGCGTGTATGGGCTCGTGAGCGATCCAATCAGTTTCATCGGTTCCTGAACGCGCTGACCATGAAGGCGCGGATTATAGCATCGGCATGGCGCCGCGCCGCCCGGACACGGCGTCGGCCGCGGCCGCTGTGCTAGAATTCGCGCCTTCTGCCGGGCCATTCGCGATGCCGCTCAACGCCTTGTCCGCACTCTCGCCCCTCGACGGCCGCTACCACGGGCGCGTCGAGGCGCTGCGCCCCTGGTTCAGCGAAGCCGCGCTGATCCGCCACCGCATCCGGGTCGAGGTCGAGTGGCTGCTGGCGCTCGCCGCGGAGCCGGCGCTGCCCGAAGTGGCACCGTTTTCGGCGGACACCGTGCAGGCGCTGCGCGCGCTGGTGGAGAACTTCGCCGAGGCCGACGCGGAAGGCGTGAAGGCGATCGAGCGCAAGACCAATCACGACGTCAAGGCGATCGAGTACTTCATCCGCGAGCGGCTCTCGGGCAACGCCGAGGTGAGCCGCGCCGCGGAGTTCATCCACTTCGCCTGCACGTCCGAGGACATCAACAACCTGAGCTACGCGCTGATGGTGCGCGGCGCGCGGGACCAGGTCGTGCTGCCCGCGCTCGGCCGGATCGAGGACGCGCTCACGGCGATGGCCCACGCGCTGGCGAATGCGCCGATGCTCGCGCGCACCCACGGCCAGCCGGCGACGCCCACCACGCTGGGCAAGGAGATCGCCAACGTCGTGCACCGGCTGCGCCGCGGCATGGAGCGGCTGCGCCGGGTGGAACTGCTGGGCAAGGCGAACGGCGCCGTGGGCAACTACAACGCCCATCTGGCGGCGTACCCGGCGTTCGACTGGGAGGCGTTCGCGCGGCGCTTCGTCGAGGGGCTGGGCCTGGCGTTCAATCCCTACACCATCCAGATCGAGCCCCACGACACGCTGGCGGAGCTGTTCGACGCGCTGGCCGCCGTGAACACGGTGCTGCTGGACCTGGACCGCGACGTGTGGGGCTACATCTCGCTCGGCTACTTCCGCCAGCGCGCCGTGGCCGACGAGGTGGGCTCCTCCACCATGCCCCACAAGGTGAACCCCATCGACTTCGAGAACTCGGAGGGCAACCTCGGGCTCGCCAACGCGCTGCTGCGGCACCTTTCGGAGAAGCTGCCGGTGTCGCGCTGGCAGCGCGATCTCACCGATTCCACCGTGCTGCGCAACGTCGGCGTCGCGTTCGGCTACACCCTGCTGGGCCACGACTCGCTGCTGCGGGGCTTGAGCAAGCTGGAGGCGGACCGGGCGCGCCTGGATGCGGACCTCGATGCCGCCTGGGACGTGCTGGCCGAGCCGATCCAGACCGTGATGCGCCGCTACGCCATTCCCAACCCCTACGAGCAGCTCAAGGCGCTGACGCGGGGCAGGGGCGGGATTTCCCGCGACGCGCTGCACGCGTTCATCCGCCAGCTGCCGCTGCCGGACGCCGAGAAGCGGCGGCTGCTGAAGCTCACGCCGCGCACCTACGTCGGCAAGGCCGCCGAACTCGCCCGCCGCATCTGACGCGGCGTTCGGCCGGGTCCGGGTTGAAACGCGCCCGGTGCGGCCTCATCTCCACCGCAGTCACAATCGATCGCAGGAGAACGCCCGATGGGCACGCATTCTTTCGATGTCGACGAAAGCAGCTTCCAGCAGGCGGTCGTCGAGGCCTCGCGCAAGGTGCCGGTGCTGGTCGACTTCTGGGCCGAGTGGTGTGCGCCGTGCCGCGCGCTCAAGCCCATCCTGGAAAAGCTGGCGGACGAATACCAGGGCCGCTTCGTGCTCGCCAAGGTGAACTCCGACCAGAACCAGACGCTGGCGGCGCGCTACGGCGTGCGCGGCATCCCCAACGTCAAGGCCTTCGTCGACGGGCAGCTGGTGGACGAGTTCTCCGGCGCGCTGCCGGAGCCGATGGTGCGCGAGTTCATCGACGGCCTGATGCCCTCGGAGGCCGAGAAGCTGCGCCGGCAGGCGGCCGCCGCGCGCGAAGCGGGCCGCGCCGACGAGGCGCTGGCGCTGCTGCAGCGGGCCGCCGACCTGGAGCCCCAGAACGACGCCGTCCGGCTGGATCGCGCCGAGATCCTGCTCGATGCCGGTCGGCTGGACGAGGCGCGGACGCTGCTGGACCAGCTCAACATCCTGACCCGCGACGAGCCGCGTGCGGCCGGGCTGATCGCCCGCGCCGCGTTTGCGGGCGGGTCTGCGGAAGGCGCCGCGGTCCTGGAGTCCCGCGTCGCGGCCAACCCGGATGACCTCGCGGCGCGGCTCGATCTGGCCAAGGCCTGTGTCAACGCCCGGCGTTACGAGGCCGCCATGGAGCAGCTGCTGGAGATCATCCGCCGCGATCGCAGCTTCGGCGACGACGCCGGGCGCAAGACCATGCTGCAGGTGTTCAACCTGCTGGGCAACGAGGGCGATCTGGTCAACAAGTACCGGCGCCTGATGGCGAGCGCGCTGTACTGAGCGCGGCGGAAGCGCTGCCGGAGGATGCGGGCTGATTCAGCCTGTGCTGCGGCGCGCCCGCAGCCTGTGGCGCGCGTACTCGACGACGCCCGGCGAGATGGAGAGCAGGATGATGCCGATGATCACCAGCGTCAGATTGGCCTTGACCCAGGGCAGGTTGCCGAAGAAATAGCCGGCGTAGGCGAGCGACACCACCCAGACCACGGCGCCGATGACGTTGTAGGCCAGGAAGCGGCGGTAGGTCATCGTGCCCAGGCCCGCGACGAACGGCGCGAAGGTGCGCACGATGGGCACGAAGCGGGCGATGATGATGGTCTTGCCGCCGTGGCGCTCGTAGAAGCGGTGGGTGAGGTCCAGGTATTCGCGCTTGAGGAAACGGGCGTTCGGATCGGTGAACAGCCGCATGCCGACGTGCTTGCCGATCCAGTAGTTCACCGTGTCGCCTAGGATCGCGGCGACGATCAGCAGCGCCGCCAGAAAGTGCACGTCCATCGCGCCGGCGGCGGCGATGGTGCCGGCGACGAACAGCAGCGAATCGCCGGGCAGGAACGGCGTCACCACCAGGCCGGTCTCGCAGAAGATGATCAGGAACAGCAGGGCGTAGATCCAGGCGCCGTGCTGCTGCACGAACCCGACCAGATGGCGGTCGAGGTGGACCAGGAAGTCGAAGAGCAGGGCGATGAGTTCCAAGCGCCGTCTCTCCGGCTAGTGTCCTGTTCCGGAAGCAACTTGCAAGACGTAGATCAAGCGCGAACCGTGCGTGGCTGTTTTGTCGCAATCGATCGGCAAGGTATTTCCGAAACAGGACACTGGCAGCGCGCCGCCGTCACGGCAGCTGCTCGGCTTCCTTCTTTTCCGGCTTGATGAAGTCCGCGCGCGAGACGCCGAGCCACATGACGATCGGGCTCGCCACCAGCACCGACGAATAGGTGCCCACCACGATGCCGATGGTGAGCGCCAGGGCGAAGCCGAACAGCACCTCGCCGCCGAAGAACAGGATCGCCAGCACCATCAGCTGGGTGGTGAACGACAGGATGATGGTGCGCGCCAGCGTCTGGGTCACCGAGTGGTCGATGATCTCGGCGGTGGTGGCCTTGCGCATCTTCTTGAAGTTCTCGCGGATGCGGTCGAACACCACCACGGTGTCGTTGACCGAATAGCCCAGGATCGCCAGCACGGCGGCCAGCACGGTGAGCGAGAACTCCCACTGGAACAGCGCAAACAGGCCCAGGATGAACACGATGTCGTGGGCGGTGGCGACGATGGCGCCCACCGAAAAGCGCCACTCGAAACGGAACATCAGGTAGAGCATGATGCCGGCGGTCACCACCAGCAGCGCCAGCGAGCCGTCGTAGAGCAGCTCGGCGCCTACCTGGGGGCCGACGAACTCGACGCGGCGCAACTCGGCGCCGGCCTCCTTCTGCTTGAGCAGGTCGAACACCTGGTTGGAGAGCTGGGCCGAGGTGACGCCCTCGCGCACCGGCAGGCGGATCAGCACGTCGCGCGACGTGCCGAAGTTCTGCACCAGCGCGTCGCTGAAGCCGGCCTCGCCCAGGGTCGAGCGGATCGTGGGCAGGTCTGCCGCCTGGGCGTACGACACCTCCATGATCGTGCCGCCGGTGAAGTCCACGCCCAGGTTGAGGCCGCGGACGAGCAGCGCGCCGACGGCGATGACGAAGAGCGCGCTCGACACCACGATGGTCGAGCGCGCGTACCTCATGAAGGGGATGTCGCGGTTGAGCTTGAGGATCTCGATCACGTGCGGGGTCCTGGGGATGGCAGGGGGCGGGGTTCCGGCTAGACCGAGATGGATTCGATCTTGCGCCGCCTCCCGTAATAGAGATTGACGATGGCGCGCGAGAACACGACGGCGGTGAAGATGGTGGTGACGATGCCGATGCACAGCGTCACCGCGAAGCCGCGCACCGGGCCCGAGCCGAGCCAGAACAGCGCGAAGGCGGCGATCAGCGTGGTGATGTTGGCGTCCAGGATGGTGTCGAACGCGCGCTCGTAGCCGGCGTGGATCGCGGCCTGGGGCGTGTTGCCGTTCCTCAGCTCCTCGCGGATGCGCTCGACGATCAGCACGTTGGCGTCGATCGCCATGCCCACGGTGAGCGCGATGCCGGCAATGCCCGGCAGGGTGAGGGTGGCCTGCAGCATCGACATCACCGCCACCAGCATGAACACGTTGGCGGCCAGCGACACGATGGCGACCACGCCGAAGAACCGGTAGTAGGCGACCATGAACAACGCGATGGCGATGAAGCCGTAAATCGTCGAGTTGACGCCCTTGTCGATGTTCTCCCGGCCCAGCGACGGCCCCACCGTGCGCTCCTCGATGATCTCCATCGGCGCCGCCAGCGCGCCCGCGCGCAGCAGCAGCGCCACGTCGCGGGCCTCCTCGGTGTTCATGCGCCCGCTGATCTGCACCCGGCCGCCGCCGATCTCCTCGCGGATCACCGGCGCCGTGACCACCTCGGCGACGCCCTTCTCGATCAGCAGGATCGCCATGCGCCTGCCGACGTTCTCGCGGGTGACGTTCTTGAACAGGCGCGCGCCGGTGCCGTCGAGATTGATGTGCACCGCGGGCTCGCCGGAGCGGCTGTCGAAGCCGGGCTGGGCGTCGTTGATGCGATCGCCGGTCAGCACCACCTGCTTCTTCACCAGGATCGGCGTGCCGTCGCGGTCCTTCAGGAGTTCGGTGTTGAGCGGTGTGACGCCCGAGCGCTGGGCCTGGAGCGGATCGTTTTCCTCGTCCACCATGCGGATTTCCAGCGTCGCGGTGCGACCCAGGATGTCCTTGGCCTTGGCCGTGTCCTGCACGCCCGGCAGCTGCACCACCACCCGGTCGGTGCCCTGCTGCTGGATCACCGGCTCGGCGACGCCCAGCTCGTTGACCCGGTTGCGCAGCGTGGTGAGGTTCTGCTGCAGGGCGAATTCCTTGACGCGGGTCTCGGCTTCCGGGCGCAGGGTTGCCAGCAGCAGGAAGTCGCTGCCGGAGTCCTGCTCGCGCAGCACCAGCTCCGGGAACGCGCCGGCGATCTCCTTCTGCGCCTGGTCGCGGTCCGCGGCGTCGCGGAAGCGCACCTGGACCGACTGCCCCAGGCGCTGGATGCCGGCGTAGGGAATCTTCTTCTCGCGCAGCAGGCCGCGGAAGTCGTTGCTGTAGCGCTCCATCGCCTTGGATACCGCGGCCTTCATGTCCACCTGCAGCAGGAAATGGACGCCCCCGCGCAGGTCGAGGCCCAGGTACATGGGCAACGCGTTGATGGAGGCCAGCCAGCGCGGCGAGCTGGTGAGCAGGTTGAGCGCGACGACGAAGTTTTCCCCCAGCGCGGATTCCAGCGTGTCCTTGGCCTTGAGCTGGATGTCGGTGTCCTCGAAGCGCACCTTGACGCCGGCGGCGTCCAGGAACGCCGCCTGGTACGGGATGGCCGCGGCCTTGAGCGTCTCCTCGACCCGCGCCATCAGCGCCGCGTCCACCTTGGACGTGGCCCGCAGCGGGGAGACCTGCACCGCCGGCTGCTCGGGGAAGAAGTTGGGCAGCGTGTAGACGACGCCGATCAGCAGCGCCGCGCCGATGACGAGGTATTTCCAGAGGGGATAGCGATTCATCGGGAAAACGCCGGGAACGAGGCGATCAGGGGACCACCGCGGCCGGGTGTCCCCGGCCGCCGCGGGCGATCAACCCTCGCCCCTCAGGCCCTTGATGGTGCCCTTGGGCAGCAGCAGCTGCACCGCCTGCTTCTGGACCTGGATCTCCACCTTGTCGGCGATCTCCAGCGTCAGGTAGCCGTCGCCCACCTTGGTGATGCGCCCCACGGCGCCGCCGGCGGTCACCACCTCGTCGCCCTTCTGCAGGGCGTCCACCATGTTCTTGTGTTCCTTGGCCCGCTTCATCTGGGGCCGGATCAGCATGAAATAGAACAGCACGAAGATCAGGATCAGCGGCAGCAGGCTGAGCCAGTCCGCCCCCGCTCCGGCGGGTGCCGCTGCTTGCGCAAAAGCGTCGGAAATCAGCACGTTGGTTCTCCGCGGTCGATCAATAAAAGGCGCAATTCTAGCATGAGCGCGGGGTCCGCCGACGCACGCCGTCGGCGTATTCCGACAGGCGCCCGGCGGCGATCGCCTCGCCCAGCTCCCGCATCAGCCGCTGGTAGAAATGCAGGTTGTGCAGGGTATTGAGCCGGGCGCCGAGGATTTCGTTCACCCGCTGCAGGTGGTGCAGGTAGGCGCGGGTGAAATGGCGGCAGGTGTAGCACTCGCAGGCCGGGTCCAGCGCTCCGGTGTCGTTGCGGTGGGCGCTGTTGCGCAGCTTCACCACCCCGCCGCTGGTGTAGAGCCAGCCGTTGCGGGCGTTGCGGGTGGGCAGCACGCAGTCGAACAGGTCGATGCCCCGGGCGACCGCGTCGACGATGTCCTCCGGCGTGCCCACCCCCATGAGGTAGCGCGGACACTGCGGCGGCAGTCGGGGGGCGGTGTAGGCGAGGATGCGGCGCATCTCGGCCTTGGGCTCGCCCACCGACAGCCCGCCGATGGCGTAGCCGTCGAAGCCGATGCCCTCCAACCCGGCCAGCGACGCGGCGCGCAAGTGCTCATGCATGCCGCCCTGGACGATGCCGAACAGCGCGTTGCGGTTGCCCTCGTGGGCGCGCTTCGAGCGCTCGGCCCAGCGCAGGCTGAGCTCCATGGATTCCCGCGCGGCCCTTTCGTCGGCGGGGTAGGGCGTGCACTCGTCGAACACCATCACCACGTCGGCGTTCAGCACGCGCTGAATGCGCATCGACTCCTCGGGCGTGAGCAGACAGGGGTCGCCGTTCACCGGCGACTGGAACTTCACGCCCTCCTCGGTGATCCTGCGCAGCTCCCCCAGGCTGAAGACCTGGAAGCCGCCGGAGTCGGTGAGGATCGGTCCGCTCCAGCCCATGAAGCGGTGCAGGCCGCCGTGGGCTTCGATGACGTCCAGCCCCGGGCGCAGCCAGAGGTGGAAGGTGTTGCCCAGCACGATCTGGGCGCCGACGCTTTCCAGCTCCGCCGGGCTCATCGCCTTCACCGTGCCGTAGGTGCCCACCGGCATGAACGCGGGCGTGTCCACCACGCCGTGGGCCAGCGTCAGCCGGCCGCGGCGTGCGGCGCCGTCCTGGGCGGTCAGCTCGAAGCGCATGACCGGGGCAGGGAAGATCCACCACAGAGACGCAGAGGCACAGAGAACATCTTTAACCGCAAAGTACGCGAAGGACGCGAAGGAAAGATTTGGCCACGGGAATTTCGGGTTCCTTTGCGTCCTTCGCGTCCTTCGCGGTGAAAAGCCGTTGCCGTTCTCTGTGCCTCTGTGTCTCTGTGGTTCATTGCCTTTGCCTTTCGATCAGCATCGCGTCGCCGTAGCTGAAGAAGCGGTAGCGCTGGGCGACGGCGTGGGCATAGGCGCGGCGGATCGGCTCCATGCCGGCGAACGCGCACACCAGCATCAGCAGCGTCGACCTGGGCAGGTGGAAGTTGGTGAGCAGCCGGTCGACAACCCGGAACCGGTAGCCGGGAAGGATGAAAAGCTGCGTCTCCGCGCTGCCGGCCTGCACCACGCCGGTGGCCGCCGCCGCCGACTCCAGCGCCCGCAGCGTGGTGGTGCCCACGGCCAGCACGCGCCCGCCTGCGCCGCGGGTGCGCTCGATGGCCCGCGCCGTGTCCTCCCCGATCCGGTACCACTCGCTGTGCATGGCGTGCTCGGCGAGGTCGTCGACCCGCACCGGCTGGAACGTGCCGGCGCCCACGTGCAGCGTGACGAACGCGGTGTCGGCGCCGGCGGCGCGCACCGCCTCCAGCAGCGCGGCGTCGAAGTGCAATCCGGCGGTGGGCGCGGCCACCGCGCCGGGATGCGCGGCGTACACCGTCTGGTAGCGCGCCTCGTCGCACGGCGCCGCGGGGCGTTCGATGTAGGGAGGCAGCGGCACTTCGCCGTGGCGCTCCAGCAGCGCGAACACGTCTTCCGGCGCCTCGAAGCGCAGGCGGAAGAACTCGCCGCGGCGCTCCAGCACCGTGGCGGGGAGGCCGTCGCCCAGCCGCAACGTGCTGCCTTCGCGCGGCGTCTTGCTCGCCCGAACCTGGACCAGCGCTTCGTGGTCGTCGAGGACGCGTTCCACCAGTACCTCCACGCGCCCGCCCGAGGACTTGCGCCCGTGCAACCGCGCCTTGATGACGCGGGTGTCGTTGAACACCAGCAGGTCGCGCGGCCCCACCAGTTGCGGCAGCTCGCGCATCCGGCGATCGGTGAGCGCGCCCGTTGCACCATCGAGGTGCAGCAGCCGGCTGCCGCCGCGCTCCGCATCGGGGTGCTGGGCGATCAGCTCCGGCGGCAGGAAAAAGTCGAAGTCCGACAGGCGCATGGCGCGACATTATAGCGAGTCGCCAGGCCCGCTTCGGGGCCGTGGCACGGCGGTTGCTCTCGATCACCCCGGGACCGGGACAGACGATGCGCGAACGATGTTGAAAGTCATGCTGGTGGACGAGGTTCCCGAGCGCGCCGAGCGCGCGCGCCGGACGCTCGAATCCCTGGGCTGCGAGGTGGTGTGCGAGATGCGCTCCACCTGGGACCTCGCGCGCATCGCCAGCGAGATGGAGCCCGACGTCATCATCATCGACACCGAGTCCCCGAGCCGCGACACGCTGGAGCATCTGTGCGAGGTGAGCCGGCACCAGCCGCGGCCGGTGGTGATGTTCGCCCACGACGGCGACAAGGAAAAAATCCGCGCCGCCATTCGCGCCGGCGTCAGCGCCTACGTGGTGGACACCGTGCAGAGCGGGCGGCTGATGCCCATCATCGACGCCGCCGTGGCGTCGTTCCAGGAATACCAGGCCGTGCGCGACGAGCTGCGCGAGGCCACCCAGAAGTTGCATGAGCGCAAGTGCGTGGAGCGCGCCAAGGGCATCCTCATGAAGCAGCGCGGCATGAGCGAGGAGGACGCGTATCACGCGCTGCGCAAGCTGGCGATGACGCGCAACCAGCGCCTGGGCGAGGTGGCGCAGCAGGTGATCGCGATGGCCGAACTCATCGGCTGAGGCCCGGGCGCTTTTGGTGCGTGCGCTTATTGCATCGCACCAAGCTGGGGCGGCGCGTGGCCGTCGCCGTGTCCGAACGGGCCCCGCCGATTCAGCAAAAGCCACAGGTATACAGGTAATCAGAGTGCTTGCGCAGACATCCACGGCCTGGCATGTGGCTTGCAAAAGCTGAATTCAAAGGTCGAGGCATCGACGCTTCCTCCATGAACGGATTTTTCCGCGCGGCAGGGTGGCCGCGCGGAACGGGCGACGGGTAACGCAATGCCCGTCATCGGACAGCGAAGCCCATCGATGCTCCCCGGAGCGTCGGTGGACTTTTTTTCCGGGAGCCGACGCATGGCGGCCGTGCTGGCCGAGAGCGCCCCGAACGCGGATCCGTGGCAGCCGGTCGACCGCATGCGCACGTCGGACCCGCGCGTGTTCGCGGTGGGCGAGTGGCCCCGGCTGGGGCTAAAAGGAGATTGCCGGTGCCCTGCACTCGGTGATGGAGTCGGACCGCACCGTCTATACCCGGCTCATCGTCAACCGCCCAAGGCGGTGGCCAAGGCCTGCATCAGCTGCCACAACGATCACAAGGACAGCCCGCGCCGCGACTTCAGGATGGGCGAGACCTACTGCACGCTGGTCGGCGTGATGAAGGGGCCGCTGCCAAGAGGGCGGCAGCGCGAGTCACCCGGCAAGGACCCCGGCCCCTCTCTCCCGGCCTCTCCCCCCGAGGGGGAGAGGAGACTCGTGGCGCCCCTCTCCCTCGGGGAGAGGAGGCTCGTGGCACCCCTCTCCCTCGGGGAGAGGGGCAGGGGTGAGGGCATGGGGATCGACGGCGATGCGAGTGCTGCCGGCCGCAGCGGGCGGCACCCGCGCAGCGAACCGGGACCGGCGCCATGAGTCAGGACCCGTCATCGAAGGTGCGGCCGCTCCCGCCCGCCGGCGCGAAGCCGGAAAAGCGCGCCGTCGCGCTGGGCTTCATTCCGCTCACGGACTGCGCGCCGCTGGTGGTGGCGCGCGAGCTGGGCTTCTTCTCGCGCCACGGGCTCGACGTGACGCTCTCGCCGGAGGCTTCGTGGGCGACGATCCGCGACAAGGTGGCGGTGGGCGCTCTGGACGGCGCCCACATGCTGGCCGGCATGGCCATCGCGGCGACGCTGGGCGAGCCCATGGTGACGGCGTTCAGCATGGGGCTGAACGGCAACGCGATCACCGTGTCGGCGGCGTTGTATGCGCGCATGCAGGAGCTGGCCCCGCGGCGGCGTGCCGCCCGCCGACGGCGCAGGCGCCGAAGGCGGCCATCGACGCCGACCGCGCGCAGCGCCGCAAGCGGCTCACCTTCGCCCCGGTGTTCCCGGTGTCGACCCACAACTACCAACTGCGCTACGGAACACCCAGATGCAGCGCTGGGGTCAGGTGGGAGGACCGCTGGATTTCCGGGAGGTGGCGGTCCGGGTCTACCGCGCCGACCTGTACCGCACCGCGGCGCGCGAGCTCGGCATCGCCTGCCCCGCGATCGATTACAAGCCGGAGAGATTGCGCGGCGGGCCGCAGCGGCTGACCGAGGCCACTTTCCCCGTCGCCACGGGCGCCGACCGTTTTTTCGACGGTGGACGCTTCGATCCGGCGGCGGCGGCCGAGTACGTGGGGGGTTCGCGATCCGCCACCGCGGGGGCGAGCGGCGCGCGGGGCGCGCCGTCTAGGGTGCGCGCGTGCGCCCGAAGTTGGTGCGGCGAAGCGCCGCCGCGCACCTCCATGTGGCGCGCGCCGCGGGCCCCTTCGCCCGGTGTCGGACCGAGGTGATTGTAATTACGCGGATTCGCGGCGCCGCAGCCGGTGGCACGCGGATTGCTGTAGTGGCGGGCGCGGGGTCCAACGGCGGACCCCGCCAGCATGGCAACAGACCGGGCCACGGACGGCCCGGACAGCGGACACCGGCGTCCAACCCTCCCGCGTCATCAGGGCCCGAAGGGTGGACGCCTTCTTTTTTGGTGGGCCGGTTTTCCCGCGGCCCGGTAGTCGACACTGGCGAGGAGCGAACGATTCATGGCCCACGATAACGACCCGCGCAGCCGGCGCCGCTTTCTCGCCGGCTTGTCCGCCGTCGCCGGCGCCCTGACCCTCGGCGTGCCGGCGCGGGCGCAGCGGAAAGCCCGCCCGGAGAAGGAGGCGCTGAAGCTCGGCTTCATCAAGCTCACCGACTGCGTGCCGCTGGTCATCGCCTACGAGAAGAAGTTCTTCGACGACGAAGGCCTGTTCGTCACGCTCGAGGCGCAGGCGAACTGGAAGGTGCTGCTGGACCGGGTGATCGACGGCCAGCTCGACGGCGCCCACATGCTCGCCGGCCAGCCGCTCGGTGCCACCATCGGCATCGGCACCCGCTCGCCGGTGGTCACCGCGTTCAGCATGGATCTCAACGGCAACGGCATCACCGTCTCCAACGAAGTGTGGCAGGAGATGAAAAAGCACGTGCCGCATCGCGACGGCAAGCCGGTGCATCCGGTCAGGGCCGAGGCGTTGAAGCAGGTGGTGGACAGGTTCAAGGCCGAGGGCAAGCCGTTCAGGATGGGCATGGTGTTTCCGCTCTCGACGCACAACTACGAACTGCGCTACTGGCTGGCGTCCGGCGGCATCCATCCCGGCTACTACTCGGCTGCCGACGTGAACGGCCAGACCGGCGCCGAGGTGCTGATCTCGGTGACGCCGCCGCCGCAGATGCCGGCGACGCTGGAGGCGGGAACGATCCACGGCTATTGCGTCGGCGAGCCGTGGAACCAGCAGGCGGTGGCCAAGGGCATCGGCGTGCCGGTGATCACGGACTACGAGATCTGGAAGAACAACCCCGAGAAGGTGTTCGGGGTCGCGAAAGCCTGGGCAGAACAGTATCCGCGCACCCACGTGGCGGTGGTGAAGGCGCTGATCCGCGCCGGCCAGTGGCTGGACGCCGGTCCGGCGAACCGCGCCGAGGCGGTGAGGCTCCTCAGCAAGCCGAACTACGTCGGCGCCGACCCGGCGGTGATCGCCAACAGCATGACCGGCACCTACGAGTACGAGAAAGGCGACAAGCGACCGCTGCCGGACTTCAACGTCTTCTTCCGCTACCACGCGACCTACCCGTTCTACAGCGACGCCGTCTGGTATCTGACGCAGATGCGCCGCTGGGGCCAGATCGCCGAAGCCCAGCCGGACGGCTGGTATCTGGACGTGGCCCGCCGGGTCTATCTGCCCGCGGTCTACCGGCAGGCGGCGGGGGAACTGATCGCCGAGGGCAAGGCGAAAGCGGACGATTTCCCGCTCGCCGGCGACGGTTTCCGCGGTCCGCAGACCGGCTTCATCGACGGCGTGACCTACGACGCCAGGAAGCCGAACGAGTACCTGGACAAGTTCAGGATCGGCCTGAAAGGCAACCAGAGAGTCTGATCGCAAGGGGATTGTCATGGAGAAGGTCATGCGATTCTTCGGCCGCCTGGCCCCGGTGCGCGATCCGCGGGAGCAGGCGCGCGCGCTCTGGTTCGGGCTTGGCGTGCCGCTCGCGGCGGTCGCGCTGTTCCTGTGGCTGTGGGCGGCGGGCGCTGCGCGGGTGGAAACCAGTCTCGGCGCGCTGCCGGGGCCGGCCCAGGTGCTGGAGCAGGCCCGGGCGCTGGTGGACGACTACTTCGTCGAACGCGCCAAGCGGGCCGATTTCTATCAACGCCAGGAACAGCGCAATCGGGCGCGCCTGGCGGAGGACCCGAACGCCCCGGTCACGGTGCACCGGTGGACCGGCAAGCCGACCTACCTGGACCAGATCGCCACCAGCCTGAAGACGGTGTTCACCGGCTTCCTGCTGGCGACGCTGGTGGCGGTGCCGCTCGGCATCCTGTGCGGCCTGAGCCGGGTGGTGCAGGCGGCGCTCAATCCGATCATCCAGGTCTTCCGGCCGGTGTCGCCGCTCGCCTGGCTGCCGATCGTGACCCTGGTGGTGAGCGCGGTGTACGTGACTTCGGGCGGCGGCGCGCTGTTCGAAAAGTCGTTCCTGATCTCGGCGATCACCGTGACCCTGTGCTCGCTGTGGCCGACCCTGATCAACACCGCGGTCGGCGTGAATTCGGTAGACCGGGACCTGCTGAACGTCGCGCGCGTGTTGCAGCTGCCGTGGACCACCAGGGTGCGCAAGATCGTGCTGCCGTCGTCGCTGCCGTACATCTTCACCGGCATGCGGCTGTCCCTGGGCGTGGGCTGGATGGTGCTGATCGCCGCCGAGATGCTGGCGCAGAATCCGGGCCTCGGCAAGTTCGTCTGGGACGAATTCCAGAACGGCAGCTCCGAGTCCCTCGGCCGCATCATGGTGGCGGTGCTGACCATCGGCGTGATCGGCTTTCTGCTCGACCGGGTGATGCTCGGGCTGCAGCAGTTGAGCGAGCGCGGCTGAAGCGGATGCGCGCTCCGGCCCCGCCACCGCAGATACGGGAGTCCACCATGGTCACGGCAGCCACCGCCCATGCGCCGAATCTCGCCGGGCCGGCAGCCGGCTTATCCGCCGCCGCACCGCACGCCGCCGTTCCGGCGCTGGAACTGCGCGGCGTCGGCAAGGGCTTCGGCGCGGGCGCCGCGCGCAGCGAGGTGCTCGGCGACGTCAACCTCTCGATCGCCGAAGGGGAGTTCGTCGCCATCGTCGGCTTTTCCGGCAGCGGCAAGACCACGCTGGTCAATCTGCTGGCCGGCCTGATCGCGCCCGACCGGGGCGTCGTGCTCAAGGACGGCCGGCCGGTGGCCGGGCCGGGGCCCGACCGGGGCGTGGTGTTTCAGAGCTACTCGCTGATGCCCTGGCTCACCGTTGCCGAAAACGTCGCGCTGGCGGTCGATCGCGTCCACGCCGACCGTCCGCCGCAGGCGCGGCGCGAGCGGGTCGCGCGCTACGTGGAGATGGTGGGACTGACGGCGGCGGCGTTCAAGCGCCCGGCGGAGCTCTCCGGCGGCATGCGCCAGCGGGTGGCGGTGGCGCGGGCGCTGGCCGCCGATCCCGACGTGCTGCTGCTGGACGAGCCGCTTTCGGCGCTGGACGCGCTGACGCGGGCCAATCTGCAGGACGAGATCGTGCGCATCTGGAACGAGGAGCGCAAGACGGTGCTGCTGATCACCAACGACGTGGACGAGGCGCTGATGCTGGCCGACCGTATCGTGCCCCTGGATCCGGGGCCGCGCGCGTCCCTCGGCCCGTCGTTCCCGGTGGACCTGCCGCGCCCGCGCGACCGGCGGGCGATGAACCACGATCCGGCGTTCAAGCGCCTGCGCGCCCGGGTAACCCAGTACCTGATCGACGCCGGCAGCCGGCGCGCCGGCGCATCGGCGGGCAAGGTGATCCAGCTGCCGGCGCTTACCCCGAAGGTCGCCGCGGACGCGGGCGCGGGGCTGGGGGGGCTGTTCGGCATGGCCGGGCGCGGCAGCGGCGCGCGGCCGGCCGCCCGGGGCGGCGACGAGCGCTTCGTGGAGTTCACCCGGCTCGGCAAGACCTACGCCACGCGCCAGGGACCCCACAAGGTGGTGGAAGGGTTCGACCTGAAGATCCGCAAGGGCGAGTTCGTCTCCATCATCGGCCACTCCGGCTGCGGCAAATCGACCGTACTGTCGATGACCGCCGGCCTCACCGACGTGACCGAGGGCGGCATCATCCTGGACGGCCGGGAAGTGAGCGGCGCCGGCCCCGACCGGGGCATCGTTTTCCAGTCGCCGAGCCTGGTGCCCTGGCTCTCCGCCTACGACAACGTCGCCCTCGGCGTCGAGCGCGTCTTTGCCCACGTCTCGGCCGCCGAGCGGCGCGACACGGTCGAGTACTACCTGGGCCGGGTCGGCCTGGCCGATGCCGCGCACAAGCGCGCCGGCGAGCTCTCCAACGGCATGAAGCAGCGGGTCGGCATCGCCCGGGCGTTCGCCCTGGCGCCCAAGCTGCTGCTGCTGGACGAGCCGTTCGGCATGTTGGATTCGCTCACCCGCTGGGAGCTGCAGGAAGTGCTGATGGAGGTGTGGGCGCGCAACCGGGTCACGGCGATCATGGTGACCCACGACGTGGACGAGGCGATCCTGCTGGCCGACCGGGTGGTGATGATGACCAACGGCCCCCGCGCCCGGGTCGGACGCGTGCTGGAGGTGCCGCTGCCGCGGCCACGCACCCGGCGCGCGCTGCTGGCGCACGAGCGCTACTACGAGCTGCGCGAGAGCCTGATCACCTTCCTGGAGGATTGCGGCCACGCGGCGTGAGCGCGGCGGCGGCGAAGCGGCTGGAACGGGAAAGGGATGCCAGAAGCCATGACGGGAAAGCGTCCGCGGGAAACCCGGTCCGCCTGCTGCTACTGCGGAGTCGGCTGCGGAGTGATCATCGAGTCCCGGGACGGGCGGGTGAGCGGCGTGCGCGGCGACCCCGACCACCCGGCCAACCGCGGGCGCCTGTGCACCAAGGGCTCGACGCTGCACCACACGGTGCATTCCGCGGACCGGGCGCTGCACCCGGAGCTGCGCCGGCAGCGCGGCGCGCCGCGCCGGCGGGCCACCTGGGACGAGGCCCTCGACCACGTGGCGGAGCGCTTCGTGCAGACCATCCGCCGCCACGGCCCTGACAGCGTCGCCTTCTACCTCTCGGGCCAGTTCCTCACCGAGGACTACTACGTCTTCAACAAGCTGGCGCGGGCGCTGGTGGGCACCAACAACCTGGACACCAACTCGCGCCTGTGCATGTCCTCCGCGGTGATGGGCTACAAGGCGACGCTGGGGGCCGACAGCGTGCCGGCGTGCTACGAGGACGTGGACTTGGCGCAGTGCCTTTTCATCGCCGGCTCCAACACGGCGGTGGCGCATCCCATCGTCTATCGCCGGGTCGAGGACGCGCGTCGCCGCAACCCGGCGCTGAAGACCGTGGTCGTCGACCCGCGCCGCACCGAGACCGCGGCAGCCGCCGACCTGCACCTGCAGCTTCGGCCAGGCACCGACGTCGCGCTGTTCCACGCCATGCTCCACGTCATGCTGGCGGAGCGTCTGACCGACGCCGCGTACATCGCGCGCCATACCGAAGGCTTCGACGCGCTGGCCGCGCTCGCGCGGGCGATGTCGCCGCGGCGGGCGGCGGCGATCTGCGGTCTGAATGCCGGCGACATCGTCCAGGCCGCGCGCTGGTTTGCCGCGCCCGGCGGCACCGTGTCGCTCTACTGCCAGGGCCTCAACCAGTCGGTGGCGGGCACCGACAAGAACGCCGCGCTCATCGCGCTGCATCTCGCGACCGGCCAGATCGGCAAGCCCGGCGCCGGCCCGCTCTCGCTCACCGGGCAGCCCAACGCCATGGGCGGGCGCGAGGCGGGCGGCATGGCGACGCTGCTCGCCGGCCACCGCGATCTCGCCAATCCCCAGCATCGCGACGAGATGGCGCGCTTCTGGGGCGTGGAGGCGATTCCCGCGCATCCCGGCAAGACCGCGGTTGAATTGTTCGACGCCCTCGCACGGGGGGAAGTGAAGGCGGTGTGGGTCGCGTGCACCAATCCCGCCCAGTCGCTGCCGGACCAACGGCGGGTGCGCGCGGCGCTGGCGCACGCCGAACTGGTGGTGGTGCAGGAGGCCTACCGCAGTGCGGAGACGGTGGCTTTCGCCGACGTGCTGCTGCCGGCCGCGGCCTGGGGCGAGAAGGACGGCACCATGACCAACTCCGAGCGCCGGATCACGCGGATGCGGGCGGCGGTTGCGCCGCCCGGGGAGGCGCGCGCCGACTGGGAAATCGGCGCCGACTTCGCCCGCCGCCTGGCGCCGCTCCTGGGGCGCGGCGACGGCGTCCGGCTGTTCCCGTATTCGTCGGCGGAGCAGGTGTTCGACGAGCACCGGGAGACCACCCGCGGGCGCGACCTGGACATCGCCGGACTTTCCTACGCGCTGCTGGACGCGCACGGGCCGCAGCAATGGCCGTTCCCGGAAGGCGCCGCCGCCGGCGCGCCGCGGCTCTACACCGACGGCTGGTTCGCGACGCCCTCCGGCCGCGCGCGCTTTCCCGCGGCGCCGTACCGGCCGGTGGCGGAAGCCGTGGACGCGGCGTTCGACCTGGCCCTCACCACCGGACGGCTGCGCGACCAGTGGCACGGCATGAGCCGCAGCGGCACCGTGGCGCGGCTCTACGCCCATACGCCGGAGCCGGCGCTCGCGATGCATCCGGCCGACCTCGCGCGGCGCGGACTGGCCGACGGCGATCTGGTGGCGGTGACGAGCCGCCGGGGCGCGCTCACGCTGCCGGTCGAGGCGTCGCGCGACGTGGCGGAGGGCCAGGCGTTCGTGCCGATGCACTGGGGCGGACGGTTCCTCGCCGGCGGCGGCGTCAACGTGCTCACGCTGCCGGCGGTGGACCCGGCGTCGAAGCAGCCGGAGCTCAAGCACGCCGCCGTGGCGGTGACCCGGGCGCTGCTGCCGTGGCGCCTCGCCGCGCTGCGCATGGGCGACGCGCCGGCGCGGCTCGCGCGCGTGTCCGCGCTGCTGGACCGGTTCGGGTACGCCTCGTGCGGCCTGGTAGGGCGGGAGCAGACGGGGGTGGTGCTGCGCGCGGCGGCGGCGCAGCCGTTCGACGCCGCCCTGCTGGCAGAGGTGGACGCGGCGCTGGCGCTGGACCGCCCCGGCGCGCTGGCGCTCGACGACGCGGCGGCAGGGGTGCACAAGCGGGTGCTGGTGACGGACGACCGCCTGGTCGGCTTCCGGCTCGCCGGCGAAACCTGCGCCGCCGCCTGGCTTACCGAACTCGCCACCGGCGCCGCGCCGGTCGGGAGCCTGCGCCGGCTCCTGCTGGCACCGTTGGCGAATCCTCCCGCCCTGGCGCCGGCGCGCGGCCGCATCGTGTGCAACTGCCTCGACGTCGCGGAAAGCGACATCACGACCGCGGTGGCGGCCGGCGCGGGGCTGGAGCAATTGCAGGAGCGGCTGCGCTGCGGCACCGAGTGCGGCTCCTGTGTTCCCGAGCTGCGCCGGCTGTTGGCGGCGGCGAGGGTGGCGGCGTGAGTTACCTGGCGAGGGGCCCGGCCCCTCTCTCCCGGCCTCTCCCCCGAGGGGGAGAGGAGCCAGGGGTGAGGGCACGGGGATCGATGGCCAGACGAATACTGCCGGCCGCCGACGCGGAATGGCCTGCGTTCCGATGACGATGGAAGAGGCGGCAGCGTGAGCGCCGTGGCGAAGGCGGCAACGAGCGGACGCTCGCGCCTGGTGGTGGTGGGCAACGGCATGGCGGCGGCGCGCACGCTGGAGGAGCTGCTGTCGATCGCGCCGGAGCGCTACGACGTCACGGTGCTGGGCGCCGAGCCTTACGCCAACTACAACCGCATCCTGCTCACGCCGCTGCTGGCGGGGGAAATGGGGCGCGCCGAGATCATGCTGAACGACCGCGAGTGGTACGCGAGCCGCGGCGTCGCGCTGCAACTGGGCTGTCGCGTCGCCGCCATCGACCGCGTGCGCCGCGAGGTGATGACCGAAGACGGCCGGCGCTTCGGTTACGACCGCCTGCTGCTGGCGACCGGCTCGCAGCCGGTGGTGCTGCCGATTCCGGGCCGCGGCCTGCCGGGGGTGCTCACCTATCGGGATCTCGGCGACACGGAAGCGATGATCGCCGCCGCGCAGCCGGCGCGGGACGCGGTGGTGATCGGCGGGGGCCTGCTGGGCATCGAGGCCGCCAACGGACTCGCCGCGCGCGGCATGCGGGTGACGCTGGTGCACCTGATGCCGACGCTGATGGAGCGCCAGCTGGACGACGCGGCCGCGGCGATGCTGCGCGGCGAGCTGGCGGCACGGGGCATCGCCGTGGAGACCGCCGCGCGCACGGCGGCATTCGTCGCGGGAGCCGACGGCCGGGTGGCAGCGGTGCGGCTCGAGGGCGGTCGCGCGCTGCCCGCCGCGCTGGCCGTGATGGCGGTGGGCATCCGCCCCAACGCCGCCCTGGCCGAGGCGGCAGGCCTGCCGTGCGAGCGCGGCGTCGCGGTCAGCGACACGATGCAGACCAACGATCCGCGCATCTACGCGGTGGGCGAGTGCGTCGCCCATCGCGGCGTCACCTACGGGCTGGTGTCGCCGGTGTACGCGATGGCGCGGGTGTGCGCCAACCATCTCGCGGGCGCCGGATTCGCGTCGTACCGCGGCAGCGTGCCCTGCGCGCGGCTCAAGGTGAGCGGGATCGACGTGTTCTCCGCCGGCGAGATCCGCGCCGCCGACGGCGACGAGGAGTTGACGCTGGCGGACGCCGGCGCCGGCGTCTACCGCAAGCTGGTGCTGCGCGACGGGCGGCTGGCGGGCGCGGTGCTCTACGGGGACGTCGAGGGCGCTGCGGATTACGAGGCGCTGCTGGCGCAGCGCACGCCGGTGGCGCCGCTGCGCGGGCGGCTGCTGTTCCCGGCGCTGTGGCGCGACCAGGGCGGGGAGGCCGAGGCGGCATGAGTGACGGTTTCAGCGACGAGCAGAAGCGCTACCTGGAGGGCCTCGCCAGCGGACTGGCGGCGGCGCGCGCGGCCCAGGGCCTGCCGCCGCTGGCGGCGGGCGGCGGCAGGGCCGAGCCCGCCGGACCGGACGCGATCCACTGGCGCGCCCAGGACGCGACCGCGGCGCGCGGCGGGAAACTGGTGGCCGAGGAGCAGGCCAAGCGCGCCAAGCATCCGTTCGACATGTGGGACGAGATGCAGGCCAACGCGCAGGCCGGGCGCTTTCCCAAGGGCACCGACGTCTTTCTCTACAAGTTCCACGGCCTGTTCTACGTCGCGCCGGCGCAGGACGCGTTCATGTGCCGGCTGCGGCTGCCCAACGGCATCCTCTCCGGCCACCAGCTGCGCGGGCTGGCGGACCTGGCCGAGCGCCTCGCCGGCGGCTACGCCGACATCACCACGCGCGCCAACTTCCAGTTGCGCGAGATCCGGCCGGAGAACGCCGTGGCGCTGCTGGAAGGCCTCCAGGACCTGGGCATCACCTCGCGCGGCGCCGGCGCCGACAACATCCGCAACATCACCGGCGATCCCACCGCCGGCATCGATCCCCAGGCGCTCGCCGACACCCGGCCCCTGTGCCGCGAGCTGCACCACATGATCCTCAACCACCGCGAGCTCTACGGCCTGCCGCGCAAGTTCAACATCGCCTTCGACGGCGGCGGCCGCGTCGCGGTGCTGGAGGACACCAACGACATCGCCTTCGCCGCGGTGCGCGTCGGACCCGGCAGGGCAGTGCCCGAGGGCGTCTGGTTCCGCATGAGCCTGGGCGGGATCACCGGCCACGGCGACTTCGCGCGCGACACCGGCGTGCTGCTGAAGCCGAGCGAGTGCCTGGCGATGGCGCAGGCCGTGGTCAGGGTCTTCATCGATCTGGGCGACCGCACCGACCGCCGCAAGGCGCGCATGAAGTACGTCATCGACCGCATCGGTCTGGATGCCTACATGGCGGAGGTGCGCAAACGTCTCGCGTTCGAGCCGCTCACGCTGCCGGCGGCGGAGTGCGAGCCGCGCCTGCCGCGGGTGAAACACGCCCACGTCGGAGTGCACGCGCAATCCCAGCCGGGGCTCTACTACGCCGGCGTGGTGGTGCCCATGGCGCGGCTGGCGGCGGCGCAGATGCGCGGGCTGGCCGATCTCGCGGACGAGCTGGGCAGCGGTACGCTGCGGCTCACCGTCTGGCAGAACCTGCTGGTCTCCGACCTTCCCGAGGCGCGGCTGGCGGACGCGCGCCGGCGGCTGGCGGCGCTGGGCCTCTCCTGGGACGCGAGCGCGGTGCGCGCCGGGCTGGTGGCCTGCACCGGCAACGCCGGGTGCAAGTTTGCCGCGTCCGACACCAAGCGCCACGCGCGCGCCATCGCCGATTACCTGGACGCCCGGCTCAAGCTGGACCAGCCGATCAACATCCACCTGACCGGCTGCCATCACTCGTGCGCGCAGCACTACATCGGCGACATCGGCCTGCTGGCCACCAAGGTGGACGCGGGCGAGACGGAGGTGGAGGGCTATCACGTCTACGTCGGCGGGGGCTACGGCGCGGAGCGGGGCATCGCCACGGAAGTCGCGAAGGGCGTGCCGGCGGAGGCGGTGCCGGCGCTGATCGAGCGCATGCTGGCGGCGTACCTGAAGCGGCGCACGGGCCCGGAGCAGGGTTTCGCGGAGTTCTGCCGCGCTCGCGCGGCAGAGGAGCTGCGGGAGATCTTTTACGCCGCGGATGAACCGTCCCGCGCGGTGGCCTGAGGACGACGATGGCGACGTTTCTTCCCGACAACGCACCGTTCACGCCCGAGCAGCGGGCCTGGCTCAACGGCTTCATCGCCGGCCTGCTGGGCCACGGCGAGGCGGCGGCCCAGCCGGCCGCCACCGCTCCGGCGCCGGCCGACGACGACGGCAATTTTCCATGGCACGATCCGTCGCTGCCGCTCGTCGAACGGATGAAGCTGGCCGGGGGGCGCCCGCACCGGCGCGTGCTGATGGCGGCCATGGGACAGCTGGACTGCGGCCAGTGCGGCTATCTCTGCAAGGAGTACGCCGAGGCCATCGCCGACGGTACGGAAAAGGACCTCACGCGCTGCGTTCCGGGCGGCAAGGAGACGGCGAAGAAGCTCCAGGAGCTCGTCGCCGCCGCGGGTGCGGCGCCGTCGCCGGCGGCCGCAGCCGCCGCGCCGCAGCCCAAGGCGCCGCCGCCCGGCGCCGAGCCCGGCTACCACCGGGACCTGCCGCTGCTGGCGGCGCTCGCGGACAGTACGCCGCTGACGGCGCCGGACAGCGGAAAGTGCGTGCACCACGTGGTGCTGCGGCTGCCCGAGGGGCTCGCCTACGAACCCGGCGACTCGCTCGGCGTGTGGGCGCAGAACAACCCGGAGGAGGTGGAGATCATCCTGGGCTGGCTCGACGCGCGCGGCTCCGAGCCGGTGACGCTCGCCGACGGCGCGGTGGTGAGCGCGCGCGAGGCGCTGACGCGGGAGTGCGACCTGCGGGTGCCCACCGCGGCGCTCTACTGGACGCTGGCGAAGTTCGCCCGCAGCGCGCGCGAAGCGAAGGCGCTCCGGAGGCTCGCCGACGACGACGCCGACGCGCTGCGGCTCGGCATCCACGAGGTGCTCAACGCGCTCTCGCGCTTCCCCTCGGCGCGGCCGCCGGTGGCGGAGCTGGTGACGGCGCTCGGGAAGCTGCAGCCGCGGCTCTATTCCATCGCCTCGTCGCCGCGCGCCCACCCCGGCGAAGTGCACCTCACGGTCGCCCTGGTGAGCTACGACCTTTTCGGTCGCGATTTCCGCGGGCTCGCGTCGGGGCATTTCGCCGAGCGCCTGGCGCCGGGGCGCAAGGTCCCGGTGTTCGTGCAGCGCGCCCACGGCTTCCGGCTGCCGGCCGATCCGGCGGTGCCGGTGATCATGGTGGGGCCCGGGACCGGCATCGCGCCGTTCCGCGCGTTCCTGGAGGAGCGCGCCGCCACCGGCGCGGGCGGCGCCAACTGGCTGTTCTTCGGCTGCCAGAGCCGCGAGCGCGACTTTCTCTACCGCGACGAACTGCAGGGCCATGTCGAGCGCGGCGTGCTCTCGCGGCTCGACACCGCGTTCTCGCGCGAGCAGGAGCCGAAAGTCTACGTCCAGCACCGGATGCGCGAACGCGCGGCCGAGCTGTGGCGCTGGCTGGACGCCGGTGCCCACTTCTACGTCTGCGGCGACGCCCGGCGCATGGCGGCGGACGTCGAGCGCGCGTTGCTGGACATCGCCGCGGCCCAGGGCGGCATGAGCGCCGCCGCCGCCAAGTCCTGGCTTGCCGGCCTGGCGAAAGCCGGGCGCTATCTCAAGGACGTGTACTGATTCTCCCGGACGCGCGGTGCCGCTGTCCGGGCGCAATTGTGGGCGTCGCCGTTCCGTTTCCCCCTCGAAGCTCTCTGCTCTCAACGCCGCGGTGCGCTGCGCGCGCGCCCCGGCGAATTGAACATTGCGGGCGCGGAAGACGGGCGTTCCCTCCTTCGCGGTTGGTGCCCGTGTGTCCTGGCCGCCATCGTTGTAATCCAGCTTCCGCGCTGATTCGCTCCAAACGACGGTAATCCGGACCCGCCGCGAGCGTCCAATTCAAAACGGCATCCGGGCAGCAGACCGACCGCGCCGTGATCCTCGGACCAAGGAGACGAAGAATGCTTATCGCAAATCCGCTTTCGATGCATCGGGGGGTGCGGCTGGCCAGGGGGCGGCTTGGGCGGGCTGAGGAAATGCCCCTGTCGCCCGACGATCCGGCGCTGGCCGCCATGACGGATTTCCGCCAGATGGCCCCGCACACCGTATCGCCGCAGGTGCCTGCGAACAACGCCCTGGAGCGCATGCGGCTCCTGTCCGTGCGGCTGCTGTTCGTGGTGGATGCCGGCGGCGGGATGCTCGGCGCGGTGACCTATTACGACATCCACGGCGAACGGCTGCAGCGCTGCTTGAGGAACGCCGGCGCAGGGCGCGCGCGCTCGGGCGTTCTGGTGGGGAGCGTCATGCGCACGATTCCCGAAATGCAGGTGCTGGAGTTCGACGGCGTGCGTCAAGCCCGGGTGGGGGATATCGCGGCGGCGTTCCAAGCGGAAAACGTCATGCACCTTCCGGTCGTGGAGCGGGACCCGGGCGGCGATGTCGTCATCCGGGGCCTCTTTTCCGCGACGGAGATGATGCGCCGCCTCGACTTGGCGCAACCGCCGCGCCTGACAACGCCCTTGCCGCGCGGAGCTCGCAGCCCGGAGCGCGCGAGCGCGACAGCGCGATGAGCGCGGGTGCGCGCCCATGCGCGCTGGCGCTGGAGCCGTCCGGTGCTGGAGTGGGGGCCCGCGCGGCTGAGCGGCTACTGGAGTCTGCGCCTGGGGTATTGGGACAACGACAGCGCCCGGCGGACCAATTCCGGACTGGTGGACGTGGGCTTCGCGCCGATGCTTAGACTGGAGCCGCGCGAGCCGATGGTGGTGGCGCCGTACCTCGAGGGCGGCGTCGGTGCCCATGTGCTTTCCGAGAGTTCGGTCAGCGATCAGCGGCGTTTCGGCGGCGCTTTCCAGTTCGCCAGCCACGTTGGGGTCGGAGTGCGCTTCGGGCCGAAGCAGCGCTTCGATCTCGGCTATCAGTTCCAGCATTTTTCCAACGCGGGAATTTCGGAACCCAACAACGGCATCAACTTTCACCAGATCCGCCTCGGATACTGGTTTTGAGGCGGATCGGCATGAAACGAAGGGGGCGGGGACGGTGATGGGAGGGAGGCTCGACACGGCGGCGATGCGCAAGCGCGCGAACGGTCGGCCGGGAGGCTTGCCCGGGCAGATCGCGCTGGTGCTGCAGGGCGTCGGCGCCCAGGGCGCGCATCAGATGGGCGTCTGCGAGGCGCTGCACGACTCGGGCATCGAACCGGATTGGATAATCGGCACTTCCGTCGGCGCAATCACCGGAGCCATCGCCGCCGGGAATCCGCCGGCGGCCCGCCGGGGGGTGCTGCGCGACTTCTGGTCCCGGATTGCCGCGGACGCCGCAGGCGGCGGGACCGGACCGGACACGGCATCCGTCGCCGCGCTGGTCCGGGGTGCGCGCTGGGCATCAACGCCCGATCCCGCCGCAGGGCGGAGCCTGCCTGCGTCGATGCCGACGCACCCGCCCCGCTGGCATCCGCAGGGGGCGCTGGCGCACGCGCTGGAAGACCTGGTGGATTTCACCTACCTCAATGCGGCGGGCCCGCGGCTGACCGTGGGCGCGGTTCACGTTCGCAGCGGCGAGCTGCGGTGGTTCGATACCGCGGCCATGGCGCTCGCCAGCGAGCACGTTCTGGCCTCGTGCGCCCTGCCGCCCGCGTTCGCGGGCGTGCGCGTGGACGGCGAGCTGTACTGGGATGGCGGAATCCATGCCAGCACCGCGATCGAAGCGGCGTTTGACGACAGTCCGCGCCGCGACACGGTCGTGTTCGCGGTGCAGCCGTGGAGTGCTGCGGGCGGCGAGCCGGGCTCGATCTGGGCCGCGCTCGGCCGGCGCAAGGAAATCCAGCACGCCGGCCGGGCCGACAGCCAGCTGCGGTGCCAGGCCCAGGTGCATCGCATGCGCCACATGATCCGGGATCTGCTGGAGCGCCTGCCCGCGAATGCGCGGGACGATCCGGAGGTGGCCGAGATCGCGTGCCATGGATGCTCCACCCGGCTGCACGTTGTCCGTCTGATCGCACCGGAAGGGACCGCGTGCGGGCCGCTGCAGGATGCCGCCCTCGGCGCGGCGGCGATCGAGTCGCGGCGCGCGGCAGGTTACCAGCTCGGGCTCGCGGCTGCCGCCGCGCAACCGTGGCGGCAGGGGGCTGATCCGAGGCAGGGCGTGTTGCTGCACGAGTTCCGTGCGCCGGATGCGCTGGCGCCGGTCGCTCACGGGCACGCGTTGCGATGACCGTCGTCGCGCGGGTGCCGGCGGCCGCCGCGATATTGGCGTGTAACCGGCGCGGGGAGGCCGCGACTAATGGGCACGATGGGCTGCACGGATACTTCGCAACCCTGAGGGCCGAGCGCTTCGCATGTTGCGGAGCGGATCGGCGAGATACGCTAAAAGGAGGTTTACATGAAAGCGAATCGGAAACTCGTTGCACTGACGGCCGTGGGCTTCGCCTGGGCACTGGGAGCTTCGGCCGCAATGGCGCAGCAGATCGGCTGGAATCCGGTGTCGCCGTCTACGCAGGAGCTCTTCCGTCAGCTCAGCATGAGCGACGGAAACCCGGCCGGCGCGCCCTACAGCGGTTCGGAGAAGTCCGGTGCCCCCGCCGCGGGTGGACGTCCCGGGACGATCCGCTATCCGGTGTCGCCGTCTACGCAGGAGCTCTTCCGTCAGCTCAGCATGGGCGACGGAAACCCGCTCGGCGCGCCCTACGACAACTGACCGGGCGGCGGATCAGCGCCTCGCGGCGGCGGAGCGCAGACGCTCCGCCGCCGACGTTTGGGGCGGCGGCGCCGGCAGCCCCAGCATCGCCATCACGTCCATCACCGCCGGCCGCTGGGGCTCGGGCGTGGCGTCGCACCAGTGCTGAAGGTAGTCGCGGAATGCCGCCGGCGGCGTCGGGTCTCCGTTGATATTGGTGATCACCGACCAGCGCCGCGGATCGGCTTCAAAGTATTCCAGCAGCGCGTTGGCCACCACTTCGTTCTTCGCCCGGTAATACGGAGAGCGGGCGAGGACGTGGCGATTCGCCCGGTACCAGGTCGCCAGGTCCGGGTGCGGATCGGGGCGCCGGTGGGGCTCCGTGCGCAGCAGGTCGGCGTAGCGCGTCAGCGCGCGAGCGTGGGCGTGCGCCCGGGGCCCGAGCGACGGTTCGGACCAGTCGCGCGCCAGCGTCTGCAGCGAGTGCAGGCCGGCCGCCTCGCACAGCGCTTCCTCGAACCATTGATGCGGATGCGGTCCCCGCCGCACGGCGCCGGCGTCGAAGCGCGTGAGGATGTGGCAGAACTCGTGGCCGAACTCGTAGATCAGCTGGGGCCAAGCGCCGTATCCGGGGGTGACCCGGACCTGGAACGCCTCTCCCGCCTTGCGCCGGTACAGAACCTCCGGGTAGCCGCTCTCGCGGCCGACCACGATCGCGGCGCGTGGCGGCGCGGGGATGTGCCGCAGCAGGGCGTCGGCAGTCTGGTGCAGCACCGAGAGGACGTGGGGGGCCTCGCCGGGCGGCCAGGCGCCGGCGGCGAGCGTAATCTCGATGCCTGCCTGGGCCGATACCGCGGGCGCCGGCCGCGCAGTGCCCTCCGCATGCGCGATGCCGGCGGCGATCAGCAGGGCGGCCGCCGCCGGAATCCGGGCGGCGCAGGGGGAGCGGGGCGCAGGCATGGGGTCAGCCGGAGTCTACCGGTCCCGGCGCGCCGGCTCAACCGCCGCGGGTGTAATCAAGCCTGCCGCGGGGCGACTAACGGGCATTGGCGCGCGGAGAGCGGCGCGCACCCGCTGTTCCGGCGCGCGGCTTAGCCAGGAAGGAACGATGCCGTGCTGATCGCTCGAGAAATGCCCGGGGACGCTGATTCCCTCTCGCCGGTGACAGTCCCGGACCGGTCCGGGGACGCCCCGATCGACGCCGAAGGGCCGGCGCTGGCGTTGATGACGGACTTCCGGGAAAGGGCGCCGCACCTGGTGCGGGATACGGTGCAGATCGACGATGCGCTCGAGCGCATGCGCGACGCCGGAGTGCGGCTGCTGTTCGTCATCGACGCGGCAAGCCGCCTGATCGGCATTGTCACTTCCTACGACATCCAGGGCGAACGGCCGATGCGCTACCTGCAGTCGCTGGATTGCAGCCTGCATACCTGCCGCCGCAGCGACGTGCAGGTGCGGCACATCATGGAGCCGCTGTCCGAACTGCGCGTGGTGGATCTGGAAGACGTGCGCCACGCCCGGGTGGCCGACCTGGAATCCGCGTTCCAGGCCGAGGGCCGGATGCACCTGCCGGTCATCGAGCGGCTGGCGGAAGGAAGGATGAGGATACGGGGACTGTTCTCCGCCACCGAGCTGGAACGGCGTCTCGGGCGGAATATCGGCGTGGTGGCGCGGGCCCAGAACTTCGCCGAAATCGAGCGGGCGATGGCAGGCTCGACGCCGCTCTGATCGGCGCGCACCCCCGGTTCGCCTCGGGATCGAGTGCAAGGAGACAGGGACTGATGGACACGGTGGCATCTGCGTTCGGGCACACGCCTGAAGCCCTCGAACGGCTGGTGATTTCGCTCGTGGATGCGCGCCTTGATGAGGCTCTTCCGGCGAAACTCGCGCAGCTGGAGGCGGAGCGCACGCCGTCCATGGCGCTGATTTCCACCAAGGGCACGCTGGACATGGCCTACCCGCCGTTCATCCTGGCCTCGACCGCGTCGGCGCTGGGTTGGGACGTGTCGATCTTCTTCACCTTCTACGGGCTGGGTTTGCTCAAGCGGGATTTGAACCTGGAGGTTTCGCCCCTTGGCAACCCGGCGATGCCCATGAAGCTGCCGATGGGCCCCGGGTGGCTGCGGCGGGTGCAATGGAAAGTGCCGAACGTGCTGCAGAGCACCCTTCCCGGCTACGAGCGGTTTGCCACCTCGATGACGCGCAGGACGCTGCAAAACAAGGGCGTCGCTTCGGTCGCGGAACTGCGCGAGGCGTGCATCGAGGGCGGGGTGAAGCTGATTGCCTGCCAGATGACGGTGGATCTGTTCGGTTACGAGAAGGGGGACTTCGTGGATGGCATCGCCGATTGGGTGGGGGCGGCGTCATTCCTGCCGGTGGCGCAAAAGGCGGATATCTGCCTGTTCATCTGAGGCGCGGAGCTGGCGCGCGCCCGAGCGAGAGGGAGCCTGAGGTGCGAGGAATGAGCGGGAACAGACAGCGGGGCGGCGGCGCGGGTTGGCTCTGGTGGAGGATCGCGCGAGCCTCGGTCATCGGGACGGTGCTGGGCGTCGCGCTGCAGCCGTGGACCGTAAACGTCGCGGAAGCCGTGCGTGAAACGGTGAGCGCCTCGCGCACCGAGTGGCCGAAAACCGACTTTTCCAAGCGCTCGGTGGAGATGTCCGAGATCATGTCGGGCGGACCGCCGAAGGACGGCATACCCCCGATCGACCGGCCGAGGTTCGCCGCGCCGGCCGCCGTCTCCTCCTGGCTGATGCCCTCGGAGCCGGTCGTGGCGCTGGAGATCGGGGGCGATGCCCGCGCCTATCCGCTGCAGATCCTGACCTACCACGAGATCGTCAATGACACCGTCGGGGGGACGCCGGTGGCGGTGACGTTCTGCCCGCTGTGCAATGCGGCCATCGCATTCGACCGGCGGGTCAAGGGGCGGACCCTGGACTTCGGCACCACCGGGCGCCTGCGCAAGAGCGACCTGGTGATGTACGACCGCCAGACCGAGAGCTGGTGGCAGCAGTTCAGCGGCGAGGCCATCGTCGGGGAGTTCACGGGAACCGTGCTCACGCAGCTGCCCGCCACGATCGTCGCGTTCGAGGAGTTCAGGCGCGCCTATCCGGACGGGAAGGTGCTGACGCGGGAAACGGGTTTCTCCCGCCCCTATGGCCGCAATCCCTACCGCGGCTACGACCGCGTCGGCGAGACCCCGTTCCTGTTCAACGATCCGGTGGACCCGCGGCTGCCGGCCATGGAGCGGGTGCTGAACGTCTCGGAGGGGAAACGCCACCGGGTCTATCCGTTTCGCATGCTGGTCGTGGAACCGGTGATCAACGACATCGTCGGCGGCGAGCCCATCGTGGTGCTCAGCAAGGGCGGGATGAACTCGGCGCTGGACGACGAGCACATCGCCGCCTCCCGCCAGATACCGGCCGCAGCGGCCTACAGCCGGCGCCTCGGGGACCGGATCCTCACGTTCCGCGGCGAGAGCGGTGACTTCATGGATTCGGAGACGGGTTCGCGCTGGAACCTGCTGGGCCACGCCGTTTCGGGGCCGCTGAAGGGCAAGCGCCTGCGCAAGGTCGACGGCGGCGTCCACTTCGCATTTGCCTGGCTGGCCTTCAACCCCGACTCGGAGATCTACGGCCAGCACGCGCCGAAAGGCGAGCGCTGACGGCGGCGCCGGCGGGAGGCGCAGGATGCTGAAACGCGCGTGCGACAACTGCCTGGGCTGGATGGGACGGGCGCTGGCGCGCTACCTGAGCGCGCCGGTGCGGCGCTACCTGCCCGTCAGCACGGTGCCGCCGCGGGTATTGCGGGAGTCGCTGCGTCCGGGGGACGTGCTCCTGGTGGAAGGCAACACCCGCCTCAGCACCGCCATCAAGTATCTCACGCAGTCCACCTGGTCCCACGCGGCGCTGTACGTCGGCCCGCTGCCGGGCGCCGCGGCCGGCGATCCCGACCCCCCCGTCCTGGTGGAGGCGGACATCCAGCATGGCGTCTGGGCGGTACCGCTCAGCCGCTACGAGAACTCCCACACCCGCATTTGTCGGCCGAAGGGCTTGACCCCGCAGGACGTGCAGCGCGTGGCGACCTACGCGCTGCGACGGATCGGTCACCGCTACGACCTGAAGAACGTCATCGACCTGGCGCGCTATCTGCTGCCGACGCCGCCGGTTCCGCTGCGCTGGCGGCGGCGCATGCTGGCGCTGGGCAGCGGCGAGCCGACGCGCGCGATCTGCTCCACGCTGATCGCCCAGGCGTTCCAGACCATCCGCTACCCGGTCCTGCCGGAGATCGAGCGGCGTCCGGCCCGGGTGCCCGGCTGCGACGACTGTTACGACGAGATCCTGCACATCCGCCACCACAGCCTTTTCGCGCCGCGCGACTTCGACATCTCGCCGTACTTCGAGATCGTCAAGCCGGGGCTCGACGACGCCTTCTGCTACACGCACCTGCATTGGGAGGAGGATGGGGGGCGAGCCGACCCGGCCAACGCCGCGGCATCCCCGACGCCGGTTGCCGCGCGGCTGAGCGATGCGGGATAATCCCGGCCTTCCCGGCCGGGATGGCGGAACTGGTAGACGCACGGGACTCAAAAAGTCGTGCCTCTACCTATACTCGTTGAGTCGGAACGGCAAGGAAGGTAACACTATCAGCCAGTTGGCGGGGAGCAGCGCGCTCGTCATCGAGCATGCAGCAATTGCAGGAGCCGCCCAGGAGCGGCGCGGAGAATGCAGGCGGTCGCGCTGCGCGATCGGCGCAAGTCATCAGGCCCGAGTGGCGAAATTGGTAGACGCAGGGGACTCAGACAATTGAGCCCTCGGGGAGAAATCCCCGAGGTGAAGCCCGTCAAAGTCGGTGAAGGCCCTGGACGCAAGTCCGAGCTGATGCCGAGCCAAGCCCTCTCACACAGAGGGAAGGTGTAGAGAGCAGACGGCGGGCACCTAAGGTCGCGAGACTACGGTGAAGGCGTGCTCCAGACCACGAACTCGCGCGTGATGCGCGAGGCGGCGAAAGCCGAAGTGGGATGAAAATCCCCCGCCCCTCAAAGGCGTGTCGGTTCGACTCCGACCTCGGGCACCACACTCGATCGTCCGCCCTCCCGGGCGGTCAATCAACGGGCGCGGCAAGCCGCTCGCCGCGGTAGCCGGCCTCCTCCAGCGCTTTCAGCAGCGCCTGCTCGTCGGCAGTGGTTTGGACGCGCACTTCGCGTGCCGGGACGTCGACGTCGACACGGGCGTTCGCATCGACGCTCTGCACCGCGCGGGTGACGGAACGCGCGCAGCCGCCACAGGTCATGTTGGGAACACGCAAGCGAAGCATTGGAACCTCCGTTCTGGTCGAGACGGACGCCATCGTGAGCCTTCCCATCGTTGTAAGGTCAAGAGGCACCTTCGTGACGCCGGGTGCACGCGGGCGGGCCGGCAGACTCTTGACCTTCCCACCGTTGGAACCTCTACGCTGGCGGCCAACCGTGAACGACCTGGAGTGGATGACATGGCTTCCGTGACCGCGCTTCGGCGCGACACCTCCTCTCAAGCAGACCCCGGCAGCACCCTCGGCGTGCGCATCGATGGGATGACCTGCGCCTCCTGCGTGGCGCGCGTCGAAAAGGCGCTCGCGGCGCTGCCCGGCGTCACGCGCGCGGTGGTCAACCTTGCATCCGAGCGCGCCGAGGTGACCTTCGCCGGCCGGCCCGATGCGGCCGCCAGCGCCCGTGCGATCGAAGGCGCTGGCTACGCGGTCGCCACCGAAAGCACCGAGCTGGTGATCGAAGGGATGACCTGCGCCTCGTGCGTAGGCAGCGTGGAAAAGGCGCTGGCGCGCGTGCCCGGCGTGCTCGATGCCGCGGTCAACCTCGCGACCGAGCGGGCGCAGGTGCGCCACCTGGCCGGCGCGGTGACGATCAGCGATCTTGTCGCCGCGGTGGAAGGCGCCGGCTATGCGGTGCGGCCGGTGGCCACTGAAGGTGCGACCGACCCGGAGGTCGAGCGGCGTGCGCGCGAGTTGCGTTCGCTGCGCCGCGCCGTGCTTACGGCCGCCGTGTTGACGCTGCCGGTGTTCGCGCTCGAGATGGGCTCGCACTTCGTGCCCGGCGTGCACGAGTGGGTGATGGCGACGATCGGCCATCGCGAGAGCTGGTATCTGCAATTCGCGCTCGCCACGCTCGTACTGTTCGGGCCGGGGCTGCGCTTCTTCCGCAAGGGCCTCCCGGCGCTCGCGCGCGGCGCGCCCGACATGAACTCGCTGGTGGCGCTCGGCACGAGTGCCGCGTACGGCTACTCGGTGGTCGCGACGTTTGCGCCGAGCCTGCTGCCCGCGGACACGCACCACGTCTACTACGAGGCGGCGGCCGTCATCGTCACGCTGATCCTACTCGGCCGCCTGCTCGAGGCCGGCGCCAAGGGCCGCACATCCGAGGCGATCAAGCGCTTGCTGCGCCTGCAGGCGAAGACCGCGCGTGTGCTGCGCGATGGGGCCGCGGTCGAGGTATCGCTCGCCGAGGTGCGCGCCGGCGACCTAGTGCAGGTGCGGCCGGGCGAGCGCATCCCGGTCGATGGCCAGGTGCTCGAAGGCAGCTCCTACGTCGACGAATCGATGATCACGGGCGAGCCGGTGCCGGTCGCCAAGAGCGCCGGGGCCTCCGTGGTCGGTGGCACGGTGAACAAGACCGGCGCCTTTACTTTCCGCGCGACCCAGGTCGGCGCCGACACCGTGCTCGCGCAGATCGTGCGCATGGTCGAGCAGGCGCAGGGTGCGAAGCTGCCGATCCAGGCGCTGGTCGACCGGGTGACGGCGGTGTTCGTGCCGATCGTGATGGCGGTAGCGGCGCTCACCTTGGTCCTCTGGTTCGCGTTCGGACCGGAACCTGCGCTCACCTTCGCACTGGTCAATGCCGTCGCGGTGCTGATCATCGCCTGCCCGTGCGCGATGGGCCTCGCGACGCCGACCTCGATCATGGTCGGGACGGGGCGCGCGGCCGAGTTGGGCGTGCTGTTCCGCAAGGGCGAGGCGCTGCAGACGCTGCGCAACGCAAAGGTCGTCGCGCTCGACAAGACCGGCACGCTGACCCAGGGCCGGCCGGAGCTGACCGACTTCATTACGGCGCCAGGCTTCGCGTCCGATGAAGTGCTGAGCCTCGTCGCCGCGGTGGAAAGCCAGTCCGAGCATCCGATCGCGGCCGCGATCTTCGAGGCGGCGCGCAGGCGCGCGCTGCCGATCGGCAGGGTTGAGCAGTTCGACGCAGTGCCCGGCTTCGGCGTATCCGCGCGGGTTGCCGGCCGGCGCGTCGAGATCGGTGCTGATCGCTACATGCGCCGGCTGGACCACGACGTGGCGCCGTTCGCCGCGACGGCCGAGCGCCTCGCGCGCGAAGGCAAGAGTCCGCTGTACGCCGCGGTAGACGGCAAGCTCGCGGTGGTGATCGCCGTCGCCGACCCGATCAAGCCGACCACGCCGGAGGCGATCCGCGCGCTGCACGCGCTCGGCCTGAAGGTGGCGATGATCACCGGCGACAACGCCGCCACTGCGCGGGCGATCGCGCGCCAGCTCGTCATCGACGAGGTGGCGGCGGAGGTGCTGCCCGACGGCAAGGTGGCAGCGTTGCAGGGGCTGCGCCAGCGGCTCGGCCCCGTGGCCTTCGTCGGCGACGGCATCAACGATGCGCCGGCGCTCGCCGAGGCCGATGCCGGCATCGCGATCGGCACCGGCACCGACATCGCGATCGAAACGGCCGACGTGGTGCTGATGTCCGGTGACCTGCGCGGGGTGGTCAACGCGATCGCCCTCAGCCAGGCGACGATCCGCAACATCCGGCAGAACCTGTTCTGGGCCTTCGCCTACAACGCGGCGTTGATCCCGGTGGCGGCGGGCGCACTTTACCCGTCCTACGGGACGCTGCTGTCGCCGGTCTTCGCAGCGGCGGCGATGGCGCTGTCGAGCGTGTTTGTGCTCGGCAACGCGTTGCGGCTGCGCGGCTTCCGCGCGCCGCTGGCGGCGCCCGCCCGCGCGCAGCAAGCAGCCGACGCGCGGGCCGCACGGCTCCAGCGCGCATGACCAAGACTTCGTCTCGCGGAAGGAGTCAGACCATGAATATCGGTGAAGCAGCCCGGGCATCGGGCGTTACAGCCAAGATGATCCGCTACTACGAGCAGACGGGTCTGATCGCCAAGGCCGCGCGCTCCGCGTCCGGCTACCGTCACTACAGCGACGACGACGTGCACACGCTGCGCTTCATCCGCCGGGCGCGGGACCTCGGGTTCTCGGTCGAGCAGATCGCGGACCTGCTGGCCCTGTGGCGCGATCGGCGGCGCAGCAGCGCGAACGTCAAGAAGGTGGCGCTGGCGCACGTGGCCGGCCTCAAGGCGAAGATCGCCGAGTTGCAGGCGATGGTGCGCACGCTGGAACATCTGGCAGCGCATTGCCACGGCGACGAGCGCCCGCACTGCCCGATCCTCGACGATCTCGCCGCGGCCGATGAGGCAGCACCGCTTGCCGCGGAGGCGCGCGGGCCGGCGCCGCGCTTCGGCACGCCGGGGAGTCTGCCGGCTCGACAGCGGGGTCAGGCAGACAGGTCGCGCAAGCCGACAGCGCCCGCGCCACGCATCATCACGCGTAACGGTGGACGCGCTTGACGGCGTCGGACGCCGACCTTGGCTGCCAGCAAGATCATGCACTCGCGCGCAAGCGCAAGGACGCCGGCCTCAGCGGATCGGCGCTATCAATGCACCCCATGCGGCGGCCGTGCTGTTAGCACAGCTTCGACAACTGAGATAAGGCGCTCGGGGCCATGCCAGACTCCCACGATCATCACCATCACCATCCGTCGTCCACCGTGACGCGCGGAGCTCATCGCAGTCATCCGTCATCGCCGGCGGCCCCGGTCGCCGCTCGCCGCCACGCGACCGCGGGGCACTCGTCGTCGAGCCACGGTACTCACGGTGGTCACGGCAGCCACGACCACGCCGCGATGATCGGTGACTTCCGGCGCCGATTCTGGATCTCGCTCGCGCTCACCGTCCCGATCGTCGCGCTGTCGCCGATGTTGCAGCACTGGGCCGGTTTCGGCGACTCGCTGCGCTTCGCCGGCGATCTGTACGT
Organism: Pseudomonadota bacterium; assembly: GCA_049322755.1. Classification (GTDB taxonomy): domain Bacteria; phylum Pseudomonadota; class Gammaproteobacteria; order Burkholderiales; family UBA6910; genus DATIUV01. The sequence continues at coordinate 103,578 of JBMOQX010000067.1, forward strand.
GCTGTTCGCGTTGTCTTCGGTGGTGTTCTTCTACGGCGGCTGGCCGTTCCTGACAGGACTCGCCGCGGAGCTGAAGGATCGCCGCCCCGGGATGATGACGCTGATCTCGCTCGCGATCAGCGTCGCCTACCTGTACTCGACAGCGGTCGTCTTCGGGCTGTCGGGCGAGACGTTCTTCTGGGAGCTCGCCACGCTGATCGACGTGATGCTGCTCGGTCACTGGATCGAGATGCGCTCGGTGCTCGGGGCCTCCAGTGCGCTCGAAGCGCTGGTGCGGCTGCTGCCGGCCACCGCGCATCGCCTGACGGTGGCCGGCGTCACCGAGGAGGTGCCGGTCGCGGACCTCAAACCCGGCGACCGCGTGCTCGTGAAGCCCGGCGAGAAGGTGCCGATCGACGGCGTGATTCTCGACGGGCAATCGAGCTTCAACGAGGCGATGCTGACCGGCGAGTCGCGCCCGGTCGAGCGCGGACCCGGCCAGGAGGCGGTCGGCGGTGCGGTCAATGGCGAAGGCGCGGTGACGATCGAGGTGCGCAAGACCGGCGATCAGACCTATCTCGCGCAGGTCATCGACCTGGTGCGCCAGGCGCAGGCGACGCGCTCGCGCACGCAGGACCTGGCCAACCGCGCCGCATCGTGGCTCACGTGGATCGCCATCACCGTCGGTTTCGGCACGTTGGCCGCGTGGCTGTTCCTCGAAGCGCCGCTTGCCTTCGCGCTCGAACGAATGGTCACGGTCATGGTGATCGCCTGCCCGCATGCGCTCGGCCTTGCGGTGCCGCTGGTCGTTGCGGTCAGCACCAAGCTCACGGCACAGAACGGGCTGCTGATCCGCGACCGCGCCGCCTTTGAGCGCGCCCGCGATCTCGACGCCGTGATCTTCGACAAGACCGGCACGCTCACGGAGGGGCGTTTCGGAGTCACCGAGGTAGTGACCGTCGGTGACCGCAGCGAATCCGAGGTCCTTGCGCTCGCGGCGGCGCTGGAGAGCCAGTCGCAGCACCCGATTGCGCAGGGCGTGCTGCGCGGCGCCGCCGAGCGCGGTGTGAAGCCCAAACGGGTCGAGCGCTTCCAGAGCCTGACCGGGCGCGGCGTGGCGGCGATCGTCGAAGGACGCGATGTGAAGGTCGTCAGCCCCGGCTACGTGCGCGAGAAGGCGATCGCGATCGCCCCGGCGATCGAGCGGCTCGCCGCCCGCGGCCAGACGGTCGTGCACGTGCTCGTCGACGACGCGCCGATCGGGGCGATCGCCCTCGCCGACGTGATCCGCCCCGAGTCCTACGAGGCCGTGCGGCGGCTGAAAGCGATGGGCATCCGCGCGATGATGCTGACGGGCGACGCGCGCGCGGTCGCGCAGGCCGTGGCGCAGGAGCTCGGACTCGACGAGACCTTCGCCGAAGTGCTGCCGGATCAGAAGGCCGCCAAGGTGCGCGAAGTCAAGGCCAAGGGCCTGCGCGTCGCGATGATCGGCGACGGCGTGAACGATGCGCCGGCGCTGGTCGAGTCCGACCTCGGCATCGCAATCGGCGCCGGCACCGACGTGGCGATCGAAGCGGCCGACGTCGTGCTCGTGCGCAGCAACCCGCTCGACGTGTTCGCGATCCTCGCGCTCTCGCGCGCGACCTACGACAAGATGGTGCAGAACCTCCTGTGGGCGACGGGCTACAACGCCTTCGCCATCCCGCTCGCGGCGGGGGCGGCATACGCATGGGGCGTGCTGCTGTCGCCGGCGCTCGGCGCGGCGCTGATGTCGCTGTCGACCGTGATCGTCGCGATCAACGCGCAGCTCCTCGAACGCGCGCGGGCGCTCGTCGCGCGGCCGGCCACCGCGCCTCTCGCGCCGCCGGCCGCACCGCGCGCCACCCTCCACCGCCTGCCCGGGGACGAGCCGCAAGCAACCTCATTCAAGACGCGAAGGTGAGGGCGATGGTCCGGAAAGTCACGGTGACGGCATTGGGCGCAGCCCCGATCGTCGGATGGAGGTGCGAGCCGCGACGCATCGTCCCGAACCGAGCAGCGGACCGAGACGAGTGGAGCCGTCGCTGCGGCTCTCACCCGCGGCTCCGTTCCGGGCGGCGCGGGCGCGCGGCCATCGTGGAATTCTCGCGTGGACCGTACCTTCAACATCGCCCCCGCTGATCGACGCATCGCCGCGGCGGGCGTGGCGCAGGTGCTCGGCGCGACCGGGGTGCTCTGGATGAAGACGCTCGGCTTCGCGTGGAACGCCGAAGGCCGCGACGGCATCGCGCTCGCGCCGCTGCTCGCCACCCAGGCGACCGATCTGCGCCGTGCGCTCGCCCCATTGTCATCGCGCATCCGCGCGCTCGGCTTCTTCGCGCCGGCGGCGCTGGCCGACCTGGTCGCGCTCTCGCCGCTCGCCGAGGAGGCGGGCGTGCCGGTGGTGTGCGAGATGGCGCACCGTCTCGAAACGGACCACGCAAGAGTCACGGCGCTGATCCGTTGCATCCGACCGGCGCTCGAGGACATTGAGGACACGGCAAGCTGTCTCGTGCTCGACGGGCGCCTCGGCGCGCGCGAAGCCGCGACGTCTGCACTCGCCGCGTTCGGCCGCGACTCTCCACCGAGCGGCCTGCTGGCCGAGTCGGTGCTCGGCAGTTTCGGTGTGTTCGAAGCGAGCGGCGATGGCGCGCGCCGCGAAGACGGCCACGGGGCACTGCGCCGCTGACACCCCGCTCAGCAGCGGCGTTGCCGCCTGTACTCCGTGGGGGTCGCCCCGACCGCGCGCCGGAACACCGTAGCCATGTGCTGCGAGGAGGCGAAGCCGCAGGCGTGTGCGATCTCGGTGACGCTCTGGCGCGTGCCGGTCAACAGCTCCTTCGCCCGCTCGACGCGCAGCGTCATCTGGTAGCGGTGCGGCGGCAGGCCGGTGCTGACCTTGAACGCGCGCGCGAAGTGGTAGGGCGACAGCCTGACTTCAGCCGCAAGTTCCACCAACGGCAAGTCGTCGGCAATGCGGTCGCGGATGACGGCGTCGGCGCGCTTGATCTGCCACGGCGTCAAACCACCGGCCCGCGGCTCGGCCCAGTCCTGGCTCTGCCGAGCCAGCTCGGCCACGATTGCCAACGCAGCTCCCTCGGCGAACAGGCGCCCGGTCGGATCGCCGGAGTCCGACGCATCCCACAGCCGGTCGAGCAGCCCGAGCACGAGCGGATTGCGGAACGCTCCGGCGTGCAGCCGGCCGAAGTCGAAGGGGCTCGTGCCTGGCCGCAACTGCTCGATATGCGCGCGCAATGCATCGGCCGCGAACGCGAAGACGCGAATCACGTGGTCGTTGTGGACGAGGATGTCGGTCGCGGTTGCCGGCGCCACGACGAACAGATCCCCTGAACGACTCCGCCCCTCGAATCGCCCGCCGCCCAGATCGGCCGACTGGTGAATGCCGTTGGACACCGCGCGGATGACGCAGAAGTCGCTCGTCGGCGGGTCGGAGAAGTCGCCCGGCGGCTGCGCCACTTCGAGCATCTCCCCGACTGAGCCGGCCAGTCGATGCTGGCGAATGTACGGCGCGTAAGCGCTGCGCGAATAATGCTCGAAGTGTGTGGGCAGCCGGTTCAGCATCGCTACCGCTCCTGTCTAAGGACTACGGAGTCGGGCTTGGAGTACATTATAGGGCGGATCGAATGCAGGCGTGCAAGGGCGAAGCAAGGCCGTGTACGGAGCGCAAGCTCGTGCACGAGGTGGCATCGCCGGGGACGCGCCATCCGTGGGATGCACCGCGCCCGTCGGGATGCGGCGGGACCATCCGGGTTGGCGCCCCGGCTCAGGACGCGGTACCGCGCAATTCCGTATACGCGGCCGCACGATCATGGCCGCTTCGGCGCCGCAAGGAGCAAAGACTATGCGTGAACGCAACCAGGAAAGGCCCGTAGCCGGGAAACCGTTGAAGCGTCCTGCACGAGCCGAGTCGGGCGACCAGAGTGCCGAGCCGCACGACCTTGTCGATGAGGCCGGGTTGGAATCGTTCCCGGCGAGCGACCCTCCGCCGTGGACGCTTGGCCGGCGCGACCCGCTCGACGCGACGAGCGAACGCGCCGAAACCGAAGACTGAGCACGGAGGACCGCGTGACTGCGATGACTGACCCACCCCTGTGCAGCACCGAAGGCTGCTCGACCGTCAGCACCGAGACGCCGTCAGATCCAGTACCACGGAGGGCCGTCCTGACGCTTGCCGTCGTCTCCGACACCATCTGTCCTTGGTGCTACGTCGGCAAGCGCCGGATCGAGCGAGCGGTCGAGATGCTTGCAGCCGAAGGTGTGGCCGTGACGATTCGCTGGCTGCCGTTCGAGTTGAATTCCTCGATGGCCGCTGGCGGCATGGACCGCCGTGCCTACCGCTCGGCCAAGTTCGGGAGCTGGGAGCAAAGCCAGAAGCTCGACGCACAGGTCGCTGCCGAGGGCGCGCGGGAAGGCATCGTGTTCCGGCACGACCTGATCACCCGCACGCCGAACACTCGCGCCTCGCACCGGCTGATCTGGCTCGCCGGCGAAGTGGGCGACGCCGCGCTGCAGAGTCGCCTCGTCGAGGCGCTGTTCTCGGCCTACTTCTGCGAAGGGCGCGACATCGGGGATCGGGACGTGCTTGCGGAATTGGGTGCCGGCGCGGGCCTCGACGCGACGCGCGTCGAAGCGCTGCTCGCCGGCAGCGAAGGGGCCGACGAGGTGCTGCGGCTGGAGCGCTGGGCGAGTGCCGCGGGCATCCGCGGCGTGCCGAGCGTGCTCGCCGATGACCGCGTGCTCTTCTCGGGTGCGCTGCGAACGCCGCTGATCGTGCGCGCGCTGCGCGAGCTGATGCCGGGAGCCGGGGCACCGGACACGCGCAGCACGGCCGCAGGCGAGGCGGATGCGCGATCGTGAGTCACAGCGGCTGCGCGTCGCGGTCGCCGGCGGGTCGATCGGCGGGCTCGCGGCCGGAACGGCGCTGCTCGCGGCCGGCTGCGAGGTGCAGGTCTACGAGCGTACGCCGCATCGGATGACGAGCCGTGGTGCCGGCATCGTCGTGCAGCCTTCTCTGATGGCGCTGCTGGCGGAGGTCGGTGCGGCGCCCCTGCCGGCGACCGCCTGCTCGCACCGGCGCTACCTGTCGCCCGACGGCGGGCCGGGCGAGTTGAGCGCCATGCCGCAGCGCTTCACGTCGTGGGAGGCGATCTACGGAACCCTGCTCGCCGCGTTTCCGCCGGCGCGCTACCACCGCGGTGCGGAGGTCTCGGATTTTGCGCAGGACGCGCACGGCGGTTCCGTGACCGTTCGCTTCGCACGCGGCGCTTCGATCGAGGTGGATCTCCTCGTGTGCGCCGATGGCTGGCGCTCGGCGGCGCGGCGGCGGCTCCTGCCGCAGGTCTCGCCGCAGTACGCCGGGTACATCGCGTGGCGCGGCACGCTTGAGGAAGCGGACGCACCCCCGGACCTCGCCGCGTACTTCGACGACACGTTCACGTTTTCGGAGGCGCGTTCGGGCGGTCACGCGCTGTGCTACTTCATCCCGGGCGAGGGCGCGGCAGCCACGCCCGGGCAGCGCCGGCTCAACTGGGTGTGGTACGTGCACGTCGCCGCCGGCCCGGACCTCGACGGCATCCTGGCGGACCGCAGCGGCGTGCGACACGCTGGATCCGTGCCGCCCGGCGAGGTGCCCGAACCCGTGGCCGAGACGATGCGCGCGAAGGCCGCGCGCGAGCTGCACCCGCGCTTCGCGGCGCTGATCGCAGCCACGCCCGCGCCGTTCGTTCAGGTGATTCAGGACCTCACGGTGCCGCGCATGCGGTTCGGTCGCGCGTGCCTGCTCGGCGACGCGGCCTTCATCGTCCGGCCGCACACGGCCGGTGCGACCGCCAAGGCCGCCGACGATGCGCTCGCCCTCGCTCGCACCGCCCAGCGCGGGCTGGGCGGTTTCGATGCTGCGCTCGCGCGCTGGGAAAGCGAGCGGCTTGCCGCCGGACGCGCCATGGCGCAGTACGGACTGGCGCTCGGCCGGCGCTTTGCCTCCGCACGGTGAAGGAGGGATGCATGGGGACCGACTCGGACCACCCTCGCGCACGGCGCAGTGATGGGTCACCGGCCACGGTGCGGCTGATCGGCCGCGCAGACAGTGCCGAGGCGTATCTGATCCGCGACTTCCTGATGCGCAGCGTCGTCGAGTTCGAATGGGTCGAGATCGCCACGGACGACGACCTCGCACGGGCGCTGGATCGGCCGGCGCTTGAAGCTCTGCGACTACCCGTCGTCGAGCTGCCCGACGGTTCGCGCCTGTCCGCGCCGTCGCTGCGCGAGATCGCCGAGCGGCTCGGCTGGGTCACGCGGCCGCGGCTGCGCGAGTACGACCTGTCGATCTACGGTGCCGGACCGGCCGGACTGTCGGCAGCGGTATACGCCGCCTCCGAGGGCCTGCGTGTGGTGCTGATCGAGCGCCATGCGGTCGGCGGGCAGGCGGGGGCGAGCTCGCTGATCGAGAACTACATGGGCTTTCCGCAAGGGATCAGCGGCGCAGACCTGGCCGAACGCGCGCGCCAGCAGGCGGTGCGGTTCGGCTGCGAGCTGCTGATGATGCGCGAAGGCATCAAGGCACAGTTCAAGGACCAGCGCATCTACGTCGACCTCGCGGACGGCACGAAGCTCGTCGCGCGCGCGAACATCTGCGCCACCGGCGTCGAATGGCGCCGGCTCGGCCTGCCCGACGAGCAGCGCTTCGCCGGCGCCGGCCTGTTCTACGGCGCCGGCGCCAGCGAGGCGCCGATGTGCCGCGACGAGCACGTGTACGTCGTCGGCGGGGGCAACTCGGCCGGGCAGGCCGTGATGCATCTGGCCGCGTATGCAGCACGCGTGACGATGCTGGTGCGCGGCGCCGATCTCGCGTCGTCCCTGTCCGCCTACCTGATCGAGCGGATCCGCGGCACCCGCAACGTGGACGTTCGCTTCAACGTCGAAGTGGCGGGGCTCGACGGCGACAGCGCACTGCGCCGCGTCCGACTGATGAATACGCTGACCGGCGAGGAGGTGTCGGTTGACACAAGACGGCTCTTCGTCTGCATCGGCGGCGTGCCGCACACGGAATGGGCGAAGGACACGGCGATCCTCCGCGATCAGCTCGGCTACCTGATCACCGGCCCTGATCTGCTCGAAGCCGGCCGGCCGCCCGCGCAGTGGCCTCTGCAGCGTGCGCCCTTCTATCTGGAGACCAGCGTGCCGGGCTCGTTCGCTGCGGGCGACGTGCGCCACAACTCCATCAAGCGTGTGGCCTCGGCCGTCGGTGAAGGGGCGATGGCGGTGACCTTCGCTCACCGCTTCCTGGCGGAAGCGCCATGACCGCGGCGCCACGCGAAGCGGCGCATTGCGACTCGTGATGGCAATGGGCGAGGCCGCGCAGGCCAAGACGGCGCGGCGCCGGGCGCACGGCCCAACGCTCGAACTCCGGCACTTGCGGTACTTCCTCGCCGTGGCGGAGGAGTTGCACTTCGCGCGCGCTGCCGCTCGCCTCGGCATCGAGCAGTCGCCGCTCAGCCGCCAGATTCGAATGCTGGAGTCGATCCTCGGGAAGGCGCAGTCTGGTCTCGGAGCACACAAGGCGCCCCGCCGCCTGACGGGGCGCCTGGGCGCGAGGCTTACTCGCCTTTGCGCCGCTGCCAGATCAGGCTGTGCCACTGACCTATCACCCGGTACCCGACATCGCCTGAGCTGCCGTACGGAAACGACCTTCTCGAAACAGCCGGGGTGCAGGAAGGAGCTTGCCGCGCTCCGGCGGTTGGAATAGATTGCTCGGTGTGACTGGCGATGCCGCTCCCCACCCGCTTGGATCGCGGTCTTCTTCAGGGGAGCAGGAAGCCAGCGTGAGCATCAGGCCCGTTGGGCGCAGTCCGGAACCTCCTGCATACCCGCTCCCGGCCTCTCGGCTCGGCGAGGCGAGATCGCGGTCGGATTGAATTTTCTATCGTTTTGCAGGAACTCCGCTTGCGTAACGGTGCCGCCGGAGGCCGTCAGCCCGAGTCCCGCGAACGAGTTGAACAGGATGCCGGCCAGCGCGTTGAAGTTTGTGATGATGAAGGCAAACGCGCCGACGTAGAGCACCTTCTTGATGAGCTTCGCGATCACGTCGTCCTGACCCCCCATCGCCCAGAACAGGCCCGCCAGCGTCATGTCGATGACGACCAGCGTCGCGGTCAGGAACGCCACTTCGCCGCCCAGCAAGCCGAAGCCCGAGTCGATGTAGCGGGAGAAGACGTCGAGGAAGCGGTCAATGACGGAGAGGTCGTTCATCGGGCCTGCCCGGCGGATGATCGATCCTGCGACTGTCCTCCGGTGGAGCGCGGAGACCAACTCAGTCAGGCGCACCTGGGAAGGCCCGGTCGCCGACCGTCACGATGCACGACCCCCTCCCGCCGAACTTTGGCGGGCCGCTCAGGTCAGCGGCGACTTTCCCGGCCGGCGCGGTCGAGGCAGGCAGGGATGGGAGGCGCTCTGCGCCGTGCGTCTTGACAGTGCAGAATGAAGGTCTGTATCTCGACCTGCTGCTGGAGCCTCCATGCCTCGCAAGCTGCTGACTGCGGACCAGATCCGGGAGGAGGTATCGAGGCGTCTAGCGATGCTGCCGGAGGTACGCGAGGATCAGGCCACCATCGTTGTCCCGCTCCCGCAGTGGAACGAACCCGACGAGCGCGGGTGTAATTGGCACATGTCGGTCTTCGGAGGCGACGCGGTGGGCTACACCCGAGCGATTCAACGGGTCGTCGCCGACGTGCAGGCGCTGTACCAGCTTGCGCCTGGGCCTTGAACGACCGGCGGTCGACGAATCAGTCCACTCGCGCACAGGTAGCGACGGAGCCATGGCCAAGATCTTCTTCTCGTATTCACACGACGACGAGGCTTATCGCGATCAGCTCGAGAAGCATCTGGCGATGCTTCGCCATCAAGGCCTGATCGAGTCTTGGCACGACCGCCGAATCACGGCAGGGTCGCAATTGGATGCGGCCATCGACGCCCAGCTTGAGTCGGCGGACATCGTGCTGCTGCTCGTGAGTTCGAGCTTTCTGGCCTCCGACTATTGCTACTCGATCGAGATGAAGCGGGCGATGCAACGTCACGCCAGCGGCGACGCCGTCGTGGTACCGGTCATTGTCCGCCCCTGTGACTGGCACGCCGCGCCTTTCGGCGGTTTGCTGGCGGCCCCCAAGGACGGCAAGGCAATCACGCAGTGGCCGAACTTCGACGAGGCCTACGCCGACGTCGCTCGCCAGATTCGCTTGCTCGTCGAGTCACGAGCCGGCGCATTGCCGCGGCCATCGCCGGTGCCCGCTGGTCGCATCGATGCTTCGCGCATCGATTCGCTGCCGCGCTCAAGCAACCTGCGACTGAAAAAGGAGTTCACGGACCGGGATCGTGACGCGTTCCTGCACGACACGTTCGAGTACCTTGCCCGGTTCTTCGAAGGCTCTCTGCGGGAGTTGAACGCGAGGCAGCCGGGGATCGAGAGCCGCTTTCGGCGAATCGACGGGGACCACTTCACGGCAACGATCTTCCGCAACGGCAAGAAGGTGAGTGAATGCGCGATCGCGCTTGGCGGACTCGGATCGAGAGATGGCGCCATCACCTACTCGCACGACGCATCAGTCCGCGGGAACAGCTTCAACGAGATGCTCTCGATCGACGCGGATGACCAGGCGCTGCATCTGAAGCCGCTTGGCATGGCCATGAGAAGCGAACGCGATGCCAAGCTCTCACCGGAAGGTGCGGCGGAGTTCTTCTGGAGTCTGCTCATTGCTCCACTCCAATGACTTGCGCAAGTTGCTGCTGGCCTGCGGCATCCTCTCCTCGCTGCTGTACGTGACCACCGTCGTGATCGCCGGTTTGCACTGGCACGGCTACAGCGCGACCTCTCAAACGGTCAGCGAACTGTTCGCGATCGGCGCGCCGACGAGCAGCTTCGTCGTCCCGCTCTTCGTCCTGTACGCGCTTCTCGTGTACGCCTTCGGCGCGGGCATCTGGCTGTCCGCCGGTCGCTCGCGCGTACTGCGCGTGGCGGCCGCGCTCGTCATTGGCAAGGAAGTCCTGGGACTCATCGTGACGCTGTTCTTCCCGATGCATCTTCGCGGCACCGAGCCAACGCTCACCGATCAGATGCACGCGATTCTGACGCTGATCGGCGTGGTCTTCATGCTGGCGGCCATCGGCTTCGCGGCGACGGCGTTCGGCAAGCGATTTCGGCTCTACTCGATCGCGACGATTGCGTTGCTCGCAGCGTTCGGGACGCTGGCCGGCCTGGACGGCGCGCGTCTGGAGGCAAACCTGCCGACGCCGTGGATGGGGGTGACCGAGCGCATCAACATCTTTGCCTACATGCTGTGGATCATCGTGCTGGCGATGCTCCTGTGGCGGTACAGACCGGCTACGCGCTGAGACGCCGTGTGCAGGAAGGCCTGAACTCCGCACTTCTTTGTCACGCGACCGCCAGCGTCCCGCCGCGGCTCGCCGCGATCACTTGCCGGTCGAGGGCGGCGTCCCGCCCGGCGTGTACCGCGCCTTTCCGTCGCCCATGAAACGCTTGTTGTACGCCTCGCGCGCGGCGGCGCAGATCGCCTCGCCGACGGATGCCCGGTCCACACGGCACTGCTGCATGACCTGCTTGATCCGTTCGGGGTTCTGCATCAGCGACTCGACGGTCTCGTCTTTCGATGGTTTGTCGCAGCCGGTCAGCGCTAGTACGGCAAGCAACATAGGCAGGCCGATGATCACACGCTGAAGCGACATTCGCTGCTCCCTCCTCAGTTTCCGTAGAACCGAACCGGCTGCGGCGAGTAGCGCGTCTGTTCGCCGAGGAACCGGCGCCGCACTTCGTGCGCCCGGTCCTCGGCCGCGACGACCCTCGCCTGCTCCAAGGCGCCGCGCGGTCCTGCGCGATGCGAAGCTGCCGCTCCTGATCCAGCACCCGCACGTCGACGAGTGTCAGCGCGTCCTTCAAACGCTGCGTCAGCAGTTCGTCCGCGCGGCTCGGCTCCGCGACGCCCGACGGGTAGCAGTGCGCGAACAGCACCGCGGCCGCGTTGCGTGCCAGACCTCCTTGACCACCTCGCGCGGGTACACGGCCGCGCTGTCGATGGTGCCGCGGAACAGCTCGACGTACTCGATCAGGCGGTGCTGCGCGTCAAGCATCACGACCGAGAACACCTCATGGTCGAGGGTACCGAGCTTCGTCCACAGGAAGTCCCGTGCGACGCGCGGTGAGGTGAAGGACGTCCCGCGCCGGACGCGCCGGCCCGTCACCTGACGCGCGGCCGACAGAACCTCCTCGGCCGTCGCCGGACGGTAATCGCCGGCCGCATCGCGCACCAGCAGCGACGAGGATTCGGAAGTGAGGATCGAGTGCGACATGGTCGTGCTCCGGTCTGCAGGGCGGAATTACCCGGGACCGGCGGGCCACGCGGCAGCGCACGGAGTCAGGGGTCGAAGGCGGCCGCAGGCCGCGCGTGCGTGCGCAGCACGCGCCGCCCTTGACGCAGGTGCACGGCGTGTACGCTCGGAAGAACAGGCAGGACGCCCCACGTGTCCGCGTTCACAGCTTCCGTGCCGCTCCCACGCGGTGAGACTGGAGCGCCCGTCGAATGCACTTGGGTCACCGCCGCCTGGAGATTCGATCAGCCACCATCCGAGGTGTCCGGCAAAAGCGGAATCGACGCGCTCGGCCCCCGACGGTTGCTGGCAAACGCCGCGCGGTCGCGCACAGCCGGCCGCGGGCCGCCGGAGGCGTGAGGGATCCAGGCCGGAAGGCCGCGACTCGCGTGCGAGGCGTGGGGCACCGCCCGAGAGCCCGACGGCGCGGAGCACTGGCACGTCGCTCAGGACCTGCGGTACATCCTGACTCATGGAACGGACTTGAAAGGGGAAATGAATGATGAAGAGTGTACTTGCCGGCGGAGGACTGCTATACTGCAGCTCAAGTTACCGCCTCTCACAGTCCGTTAGCACCTACCGGATGTACCATGCGCACCCCCATTCCCGCCTCCTCCGCCCGGGAACGCCTCTCGGCGGTCGTGCGGTCGGCCGGCGAGTTCATCTCAGTGGATTCCGCCGCCGCCGCGCTCGGTGTGTCCCGCCAGAACGCGGCGCGCACGTTGGCTCGCTGGCAGCATCAGGGGTGGATCGCCCGAGTCCGGCGCGGCCTGTACACGCTGCGTGCCCTTGAATCCTCGATCGGCGACACGGCCGTCAAGGACCCGTGGACGCTCGTGCCGGCGCTGTTCGGCCGCGCCTACGTCGGTGGCGCCAGCGCCGCCCACCATTGGGACCTGACAGAGCAGTTGTTCCGTCCCGTGTTCGTCTACACGACCCAGGACGTCCGGCATCGCGAGACGCAGGTTCACGGCGCGACCTTCGTAGGTAAGCACATCGGCGAGGAACGGTACTTTGGGACGAAGACCGTCTGGCGCGACAGCACACGCGTGCTGGTTTCCGATCCCCACCGCACGATCGTCGATCTGCTGGATGACCCGTCGATGGGCGGCGGGATCACGCACGTCGCCGACTGCTTGCACCACTACCTGCGCCGGCCGGACGCCGCGGCCGACACGCTGCTCGAATACGCGGAGCGCGCCGGCAACGGCGCCGTCTTCAAGCGCCTGGGCTTCCTCGCTGAGCGCGCGGGCGCCGAGGAGAAACTGATCGCCGGCTGTGCGGCCCGGCTCACACAGGGCAATGCGAAGCTCGACCCGGCGTTGCCGTGCCCGCGCCTCGTGCGTCGCTGGCGCCTGTGGGTTCCCGAGCGCTGGAAGCGGAAGGACTCCGCGTGATCGAGCGCGCCGAGGTCCTCGCCGTCGCCACCGACCTGTCGCTCGCCCCGGAGGTCGTCGAGAAGGACTACGTGCTCGGCTGGCTGCTCGCCGGGATCTACGGGCACGAACGGCTCGCGCCCGCGTGGGTGTTCAAGGGCGGCACCTGCCTGAAGAAGTGCTACTTCGAGACGTACCGGTTTTCAGAGGATCTCGATTTCACGGTGACCGACGCGGCGCTGCTGGACGAGGCGACCCTCAAGCAGGTGTTCACCGAGATCGCGGAGCGGCTGTACGAAGAGGTCGGCCTCGAGATCCCGACCGACCAGTTGCGCTTCGAGGTGTACCGGAACAAGCGGGACGGCCTCAGCTGCGAGGGCCGCATCTACTACCGCGGGCCGCTGCGCCGAGTCTCGAATCTTGCGCGGATCAAGCTTGATCTGACCGTCGACGAAGTGCTCGTTGCGGAGCGGGTCGAGCGCGAGGTCGGCCACCCGTACACGGACCGGCCGGAGACCGGGATCTCCGCGCGCTGCTACGCGTACGAGGAGGTGTTCGCCGAAAAGGTCCGCGCGCTTGCCGAGCGGACTCGGCCGCGCGACCTCTATGACGTGATCAACCTGTTCCGCAACGGCGACTACCGTCCCGCCGCGGCGACGGTGCTCGACATCCTGCGGCGCAAGTGCGAGTTCAAGCGGATCGCGGTGCCCACGTTCGCCGTGCTGGCGGACGCCATGCAGGAGCTGACCGGCGACTGGGACGCCATGCTGCGCCATCAGTTGCCGGTCCTGCCGCCGTTCGAGACGTACTGGTCGGTCTTGCCGTCGTTCTTTGCCTGGCTCGAAGGCGCGGTTCAGCCTTCAACGGTCGCCGCGGCGCCGCTCGGCGCGGACGAACAGGTGTTCCGCCCGGCGTTCGGCGCTCTGCGCCGCGCCGGCGTCCGGGGCGCGTCGTTCCTCGAGATCATCCGCTTCGCCGCCGCGAACCGCCTGTGCGTCGATCTGGGCTACCAGGGGAGCGTACGACGGATCGAGCCGTACTCGCTGCGCCGCAGCCGCGCGGGCGACGTGCTGCTCTACGCCGTGAAAGCGCAGACCGGCGAGGCGCGAAGCTATCGTCTTGATCGAATCGAGGGAGCGACTGCGACGACGCAGCCGTTCACGCCGCGATTCGCGGTGGAACTGGCGCCGTCCGAGGTCGGCACGATTCCGCCGGTGGCACGCTCGGGCGGCGCGCCACGGAGCGGCCCTGCACAAAGCACCTTCGGTTCGCGCACAGCATTCGGCAGCCTGACGGGGCCCGTGCATGTCTACGAATGCACAGCCTGCGGCAAGCGATTCGAGCGCAGGTCTCGGGACGCGACGCTGCGTACCCACAAGACTCCCCAAGGGTGGAACTGCCCGGGACGAACCGCGTATCTCGTTGACACAAAGTATTGAAGCTTTCGGCGGGCGGCGCGCGGGGAACCCGGCAGCGCTATATCACCACCGCGATAGTGGAATCCTCACGCCGACGCGAGGCGCGTACGACGACTTCAACGCGTTGATCCAAGGCGACCAGTGCCTGCATCAGACGCTCCAGCGAGATGTTCTGCAGCTTGTAGTTCCTGATCTGCGAGATCTTCGACTGGGGCATTCCGAGGCGCTTGGCTGCCTCGACCTGGGTGAATTCTCGCTCCGTAAGTATCCGATTCACCTTGAGCGCAAGCGTCGCCTTGGCAGTCAGTTCCTCCGCGTCCTCGAACCCGAGGTCGGCGAGAACATTGTCCGTGCCGCGCTCGCGGCCCTTACGTGCCATGGTCATCTCCTGTGCGCTGCTCCCTGGCGGGCAAGCAGCGCCTTCAATCGCCTCTCGACGAGTTCCACATCCTCGCGCGGCGTGCTGATCCCGGACTTCGACTTCTTCTGAAACGCATGCAGTACATGCACGCTGTCGCCGACGTTCACCGCGTACACCGCGTACACCGCGCGTGTCGCCCCGATGATCGCCGACGATCTCGTACACACCGGAACCAAGCCCCTTCCACGGCTTCGCCGACGGCGGCGTGCCGCCCATCTGAACGACGAACAGCGCCACACCCATGTCCTTCTGCACCTCGATCGAGAACGCCTTGAAATCCTTCTTCGAGGACCCCTCCCAGACGAGCAGTCGTCGCGACACCGTCACGGATTATCTCCGTTCGGAGATAGAACTGTCAACGGCGTCCGCAGGGCCGGAACGCACAATGCGCCGACCCGTATCGGAGGTCGACCGCAGCACCGGCTGGCCGTCGGCCCAGCGGTCCAGATCCTCGATCGCATAAACGACGCGTCCTCCGAACCGCCGGAACGGCGGCCCGCCGCCGTGGACGCGATACTTCTCCAGAGTCCGCGGCGACATGCACAGGTACTCCGCCGCCGCCACGGTGTCGACGAACCTGCGCGCGATAGGGAGCGGAGCATCAGGCGCTGATGGCGCGCTTGGTGACGGGCCGCCGGGGCCGCTCTTGAGGACCAACGGCTGGCGCAAAGACAGCGGGTGAGGTTTCTTCGTCATGACCGCGACCCCACGTCGCGCCCGGCATCTTGCGCGCGCTTGGTGCCGGGCGGAACCGCACGGTTGGCACCAGCACGATGCCGGAACGGCCTGTAGTTGGCGAGCGCAGTGCGACTCGATTCCGGCGTCGCGACAGTCGGCGGCGCCGGCAGCGCGTGAGGCGGGGCGGCCGCCGGCGCCGGACTCGACTGCGCCAGCAGTTCCTTGCGCCGCCCAGCGACCTTGTCCGCCGCCGCCCGAATCGGGTCGTCCTCGGCGTGCACGTAGCGCATGAACATCTGCACCGTCTTGTGCGCCGTGAGTGCCATGCCGACCCTCACTGGCACGCCGGAGTTCGCGATGTCGGTGGCGGCGCGGTGCCGGACCCCGTGCGTGCCGATGTGCGGCACGCCCGTGCGTTCGAGGATGCGGCGCCAGCCGTGGTAGTAGGTGTGGTCACTCATCGGCTCCGCGGGCTTGAAGATCGCGGGACAGACGAACGGCGAGCCTTCGTATCGGTACGCCGCCTGCAGCAGCCGGTACGCCTCCTGGCTCATCGGCTTCGAGATCCCGCCGGTCTTGCTCTCCGGCCACACCACGCGGCGGTTCTCGAAGTCGACCCATTCCCAGCGCAGCGCGAGGATCTCGGACATCCGCGCCGCGAACTCGAACTGCAGGCGAATCGCCAGCGTCAGGATAGGGTGCTCGAGTCCCTCGGCATCGGCGCGGTCGAGGTAAGCGTAGATCCTCGCCAGCTCGTCGTTCGTGATCAATCGGGTCTTGCCGTTCTCGGGGTACTTCGGCACGTGCCGGCACGGGTTCGAGCCGTCGGGACGGTACTCCCACAGCTCGGCCAGGTTGAACATCTTGCGGATGCAGGCCAGCGTCCGGTTGGCAGTGACCGGCGTGCCGCTCATCGCGCGCATCAGCGCCGCGATGTCGGCGCGCGCAACCTCCGGGACCTTGAACTTTCCGAGGGCCGGGAGGATGTGCAGCTTGATGATCGTTTCGTTCGTCTCGACGGTGCTGGGCTTGTTCCGAGGCCGCGAGTACTCCTCCAGGAACTGCGCGCACAGCTCAGCCACCGCCGGCGCCTGGCGCATGGCGAGCTTTGCTGCGCTCGGGTCCTGCCCCTTGCGGTCGGCCAGCATGTCCTGGGCGATCGAACGCGCCTGCTCGACGGTCAGCTCGCCGAACCGGCCGATGGCCGGCTTGCGCCGCTCGCCCCAGTTCGTCCGGTAGTTCAGCATGAACACCTTCCGGCCCGCCGGCGTCACCTTGCAGAGGAACCCCGGTACGGCGGTGTCCCGCAGTTCGTAGTCCTTTTGGCCGGGACCGGCGGCATCCACCACGGTCTTGGTCAGCTTGGTCAATGGCATGCAAATCTCCTGCGCAGGGCCGACTCCAGAAACCCGGCAGGACCCGCGAGGATGGAAGGACCGACGCTTCGCTGCCTGCCCGGGCGTACCGTAAGTCCCTGGGCCGCCTCGGAGGAACCAACTCCGGCGCGGTCCGACGTACTTCGGTTAAAGTCAGCCTACGACGCCGGGGACGGCTCAAAATCCCGCGGCCGCAAGGTCGTGCGAGTTCGATTCTCGCTCCCGGCACCAGGGTGCGCGTTCCGCTGCCCGCCCACCCGCTGACCCTGGCCTACGGCGTACGCGGCGTTTCCCCCCGCATCAGCACGGCCATGAAGGGCGCAGCGGCGAGCCCGGCTCCAAGCGCGGCGAACGCGAGGCCCCACGCCAGCGCGCTCTGGTTGCCGCCGGCCACGTCCAGCACAGCGCCGAAGGCGAACGGCGCCACGAAACCGGCGAGGAAGCCTACTGCCGAGTGAATCCCCAGCGTCACGCCGCGGACCTCGGGGGGCGTCTCCGCGAGCACGCCGACCGTGAGTACCGAGGTGTCCGCCATCGTCGCTGCGAAATAGACGCTGACGCACGCAACCACGATCCACCATGGCTGTGGCCCGAGGAACCCGACGCCGCAGGCCATCAGGGCCGAACCCGCGACGGCCGCGACGGCTGCCCGTCGATAGCCGACACGCAGGGCCACTTCGTTGCCCGCAACGGCGGCGGGCCAGGCGAGGAGCGTGATGGCGGCGGCGACGGACGCGTCGCCCCAGGAGGCGCGTGAGGCGCCGGGCTGGAGCGAACCGTTGAACGCCAGAAACGCCACCATCCAGGCCCGCACGGCGAACACTTCCCAGCAGTGGGCCGCGTAACCGACGATGAAGGCGACCGCGGCACGATTTGTCAGCAGAGTGCGGATCTGTCCACCATAGCTGGTCGCCGTGGCGCCGGGGTTGGGCGCTTTAGTCGGGAGGAATTTCCATACCGCCAGCGCCGCCGAAAGAGGGCCCAGCGCGGCGAGCCCGAACGCCGCGGGCCAGCCAAACAGCGTGGCGAGCGTCCCGGCAAGGACCAGCGAACCGCTCATGCCGATGGCGAAGCTCGCCGTGTAATAGCCACCGTAGCGGCGGCGCGACGCCGGGTCATCCAGGCGGTCGGTGAGCATCCGGAGGCCTGGCATGAACGTGCCCGCCAGTCCGGCGCCCACCACGGCCTGAAGCAGGGCCGCGGAAACGACGCCCCGGGCCAGCACGGCGAAGCCCACGCAGCCCAGGGCGGACAAGACGCATGACCAAACGTAGACGGTGCGCGCATCATGGCGGTCAGTCAGGCCGCTGAGCAACGGGACGGCCGCGACGTAGCCCGCAAACAACGCGCCGGCGACGAAGCCAGCCGCCGCATTGCTCATCCCCCATTCGGCCTGGAGGACCGGCAGCAGCGCCGGGTAAGTCGAAAACCCGGCCATGCTCGACACCTCACCGATGCAGATCCACGCCGCGAGTTTCGAGGCGGAGGCGGGGGGCGGTGTCATGGTCTGAAGGAGTATCCCTGGAGGCAGAATACATCCCGCAGCCGTGCGTGGGCGGGAGGCGCGCCATGCGCACGACGCATGACAACCTCATGGCGCACTCCGTACTCCGTGGACGCGGAGCGCGCGCAGGCGGCGTGTGTCGCCCGCCGTGACGGTCAGGGCAGCCGCGCGACCAGGTCCTCGGCGGCGCGCTCGATGACGCGGGTCAGCGTCACCGGCTCTTCGGCCATGGTTTCGGTGGAGATGCGCAGCTCGTTGATGCCTTCCCAGACGATGGTCCCGTTGCCGGCGTCCCAGATCTGGAAGAACAGCCGCACGGTCGCCGTCTTGGTCTCGAGCAGCCGGAGGCCGAGCACGCCGAAGCGTTCCTTCTCGCCCTGGTCGAACGCCTGCAGCTTGAGCTGCGCCACATAGCGTGTGCCGACCAGGTCGCCCACCTTCATGAGGGTGTCGCGCTTGAACAGGCCGGTGTCGCGGTAGTCGGCGTACATCGTCCGGTATTCTTCCGCCAGTCCGGCGCGGTTCACCGCGCCCAGCGTTTCCGCCAGCGTCGCGACCCGCACTTTCGGGCGGTCCCGCTTGAGCACCTCGGCGAAGGTGAGCGCCACGGCCTGCTTTTCCTCCTCCTGGCCGGTCACCGTGGAGGGGGTGATGAAGGCGATGCCGTAGGTCTCCAGCGCCCCCGGGGCGAGGTCGATGGCGCGATGGCGCAGCGTGGGATGGCTTTGCGCGCAGCCCAGCACGATGAGCGCCGCCACCAGCGGCAACGCGAGCGTTCGGATCAAGTCGGGTCTCCGATCATGTCGGTTGATTAAACGGTATCAGGCGGTCGCGGAAGCGATTTGATTCCGGTCAAATCCCGGCATCAAGCGGATTCGCCCCGCCGGCGCCGCCCCACCCGGCGCAGCCAATGGTGTGAAGGGTGTGCAGGCCGGGATTTCGAATCTTGAGATGTCGCGAGGCTGGATTCAATGCGGCCTGCGGCAATGCCGAGCCCGTCACGGGTGCCAGGCAAGCGCAATCGATGGGCAAAAAAAGGCGGCCTCACGGCCGCCGTAGCAACTCAAGAAAATTTCGAGCGTCGGTGCTGGCTATGCCTTGCGCCGGCGGGCCATGCCCAGACCGGCCAGGCCGATGCCCAGCAGGGCCAGGGACGCGGGTTCGGGAACTTCGGTGATTTCACGGCCGATCTTGGTCCTCACGGCGTTTCCAAAGTCGGCAAAGCTGCTGGCGGTCACGAGAAAACCGGTGGCCCCGCCGACGATGTTGTTGGCATACCAGGTAGCCAGGGTTTGGCCGCCAATGGGCAGGCCGTTGATGGCGTTAATCCCGGCGAGCAAGGCGGCGTCGCGAGCGGCACTGGTGCTCGCACCATCGTTCTGTTGACCGTCGCCGGACACGTCGATCACCAGCCGGTCACCCTGGAAGTTGTTGTTGAACAGGGGGACGGCGAAGTTGATGGCGCTGCCGGGGGCGGTCAGACCGCTAAAGGCACGGTTGGTGTTGCCGATGGCGGTGGCGAAGGCGCTGGAACTGGTGGCATCCGTGATCTGGGTCCAGTTCACCAGCTGCGCCTGTTGAGTGGCACCGGACCACTCAATGTAGGTGACCGCAATACCGCCGGTGCGTGCGGCGATGGCCGCCTGGATGGTGGGATCGTTGAACGCGTTGATGTAGCCGTTTTTCTGCAGGGCGTACTCGGTGTTATCAACGCTGCCGGACACATCCACCAGCAGGGCCAGTTCCAGGCTTGTTTGAATGGCACTGGCATTCGTGGCGCCCAAACTGGTGGCGCCTGCCACACATATTGCGAGAAAGGTCTTCAGGCTGTTCTTCATTGTTGCCCCCAGGTTGATCATTAGACGGATACCCAAAAACTCGATCTGACTGCTCGATACCGGCTCTCACTGCGCCTTTAGTCGAAAAATGCGACCAGTCGAGTTTCTACGATCCAAGCACGCTTTGTACCTGTTGAAAGAAAACGCTTTAAAACAATAACCTGGGTTGAATCGCGTTAACCGGCCTGCAGCGTTTGTAAATTACTCCGACAAACCCGCTCGGGCAGAGAGGCGCTGGGGCGGGAGCAACGTGGCGCGTCGGAGGCGAACGCGTTGCGGGCATGGTAGACGGTGACGATCAGCGGCACGGTGGTGCGGACGAAAACGGACGGCATCGGGCGGCGCGCTCCCTGGCGTGGTCAGGCGGCGTCGGACGGCGATCGTCGCAGCAGCAGGCTTACTGCGGTCACCTTGCCGTCGGCGGTTTCCTTCACCACCAGCTCGACGCTCCCGAAGCGTGCCCGGTCCCCCACCACCGGCCGGCCGCGGAACGCGCGCTCCAGGAACTCGCCGGCCCGCTGCCCGCGGGCCCGATCCGGCAGCGTGAAGCCGTAGAACGCGGCCAGCTCCTCGAGTCCGGCGCCGGCGTCGATGACGAACTGGCCGAAATACTGCGCGTCGGAGAGGGCCTCCGGCGGCGGCGCGCGGAACTGCCGCGACGCGGCGTCCACGTCCTCGGTGCGCAGCCACAGGTAAACCGCGTCGCCGGGCCGCAGCGCGAGGTCGGCCTCCCGGGGCAGCGCCTCGCCGTCGCGGATCATGCTCACCAGCTGCGCCGAGGGCGGCAGGTCCAGCTCCGGCGGCGCCAGGCCCACCGCGGCCGAATCGGGAGGCAGGCGGTAGCCCACGAGCTCGAACCCGCTGCGCTCGGGCACGTCGATCTCCAGCCGCTGCACCGGCTCGCCCGGCGGCGGCGCCTCCAGGTGCAGGCGCCGCGCGAACGGCGCAATGCTCCAGCCCTGCACCACCAGCGACACCAGCACCACGAAGAAAGCGATGTTGAAGTAGAGATAGGCATTGTCGAGGCCGGCGAAGAGCGGAAACACCGCCAGCACGATGGGCACCGCACCGCGCAGCCCGACCCAGGCGATGAACAGCTGCTCGCGCCAGGGGAAGCGGAACGGCAGCAGGCTCACCGCCACCGCGACGGGCCGCGCCACCAGCATCAGCAGCAGCGCCACCACCATGCCCGCCTCGAACGTCGCGAGCAGGTCGCTGGGCGTCACCAGCAGGCCCAGGAACAGGAACATGACGATCTGCGCCAGCCACGCCAGGCCGTCGTGCAGGCGCAGGATGGTGAGTTCGCCGCGGGGGCGGCGGTTACCGAGAACGACGCCGGCCACGTAAACGGCGAGGAAGCCGCTGCCGCCCAGGGTGCCGGCGGTGCCGAAGGCGGCCAGCGCACCCGACAGCGCCAGCAGCGGGTAGAGGCTGGGAGAGGCCAGCGTCAGGCGGTTCACCAGCCACGCCAGGGCGTGCCCCGCGGCGACGCCGACGACGGCCCCGACGCCCATCTGCTGGACGAAGCTCGCCAGCAGTCGCAGGTCCGGCCCCGGCGCGCCGGTCTGCAGAATCCCGATCAGCGTGACGGTGAGGAACACCGCCATCGGATCGTTGGCGCCGGACTCGATTTCCAGCGTCGCGCCCACGCGCTGGCGCAACTGCATGCCGCGGGTGTGCAGCAGCGAGAACACCGCCGCGGCGTCGGTGGAGCCGACGATGGCGCCGATCAGCAGACCCTCGCGCAGCGGCAGGTCCAGGAGCCAGGCGGCGGCCGCGCCGGTGATGCCGGCGGTGACGACCACCCCCACCGTCGCCAGCGACACCGCCGGGGCCAGGCCGGCGCGGAAGCTGTCGTAGCGGGTGCGCAGCCCGCCGTCGAACAGGATCACCGCCAGCGCCAGGTTGCCGACGAAGAACACGGTTTCGTAGTCGTCGAAGCGCACCCCGCCGATGCCGTCCTCGCCCGCCAGCATGCCCACACCCAGGAAGATGAGCAGCAGCGGCGCGCCGGAGCGGGACGCCACGGTGGTCAGGGTGATGGCGATCAGCGCCAGCACGCCGCCGAACAGGATCAGTTGATTGACCAGGGTCATCGGAGCCGGGGCGGGGTAGGGCGCGCAGCGGGCGCCGTGGCGAGAAATTCTACGGGAGCGTGTCAGGTTTTGGCGCCGGCTCCGGTCTTTTTCGGAAAGAGGCAAGGATCGGGCGTGGGGCCGGGTCCGCGCCGGTAACGATATGTTGCGAATGGAAACGAGCGACGACCTCAACTGCCTGGACGCGCGCCGCGAGCTGACAGCCGGCCCGCGCTGGATCGGCACGCGTCTGCAGCGCCACCTCGACCGCTGCCCCGGGTGCGCGGCCTACCGCGACGAGCTGCGGGTCCGGGACGAGCGGCTGGCGGTGTCGCTGCGGGTGCCGGTGCCGGATGGCCTGGCGGACCGGGTGCTGCTGCGCCAGGGTCTCGGGGGCGCGCGCGCGCCGCGCCGGCTGGCGCTGGCCGCGATGCTGGTGGTGGCGCTGGGCGTGAGCGGTTTTTTCGGCGTGCAGCATTGGCGCCAGGCTCCCGCCCTCGAGGCGATCGCCCACGTACTGGAGGACGAGCCCCGCGAGTTGATCATCTGGCGGCGGGCAGACCCGCAGCAGCTGGCCGCCGCGGCGCAGCGCGCCGGGGTCACGCTGGAAGGCGGAGCCATGGAGGTGCGCTACCTGGGCACCTGTCCGTTCCGCGGCGGCTACGCGCACCACGTGCTGCTGGGGACGCCGTTCGGCAAGGCCACCTTGCTGCTGACGCCGGATGCGCCCCTGCGTTCCACCGTGGTGGCAGAAGGCCGCGGGCTCGCCGCGCTGGCGGCGCCGACGCGGGCCGGCAATGTGTTCCTGGTGGCGGATTCCACCGAGACCCTGAAGCGAATCGCCGCGCTGGTGAGGAGGTAGCGTCATGACCCAGTCGATGTTGCGCCGTGCCACCGCCCAACGGCAGACCGACCCGAAGCTGGACGACCTGGAGGAACATTTGCCGTACCTGTATCGATATGCCCTGGCGCAATTACGCGACGGCGACGCGGCCCAGGAGGTGGTGCAGGAGGCGCTGCTGGCGGCGATCAAGGGCCGCAGCCAGTTCGAGGGGCGCGCGGCGATGCGCTCCTGGCTCACCGCGATCCTCAAGCACAAGATCATCGACTTCCAGCGTTCGCGTGCCCGGGAGCTGCCCACGGAAGACCTGGATGCCGCCGCGGAGGATGACGATGACATCTTCGGCGCCGACGGCACCCGGGTGCGCCCGATCGCCGACTGGGGCAATCCGGATCAGGCGCTGGAAAACGCCCAGTTCTGGAAAGTGCTCCAGGCCTGTCTCGACGGCCTGCCGAAGCGCTCCGCCGAGGTCTTCATGCTCCGGGAGGTGATGGGGGAGTCCCTGGAAGAGGTCTGTAAAATTCACGGCATCACGCCGACTAACTGTGCAGTTACGCTGCACCGGGCGCGGTCGAGGCTGCGCGAGTGCCTGGAGGCCAAGTGGTTCGCGTAACGGACCGGTCCCGAACATCAGAACCCATGAGGAAGGAGAGAAGGCGATGCGAAAGAACCTGAGGACGGGGCGGCGGCTCCCCTGGGCGTTGGCGATGGTGGCGGCGATGGGCACCGCCTACGCCAACCCGTGCGCCGGCCGCAACCCTTGCGGAGCCCGCAATCCCTGCGCCGCCAGGAGCGCCGGGAAGAACCCCTGCAGCCCGTGCGCCGCCAAGAACCCCTGCGGCGCCCGCAATCCCTGCGCGGCGAAGAATCCGTGCGCGGCGGTGAATCCCTGCGCCGCCAAGGGCGTGAGGCGGCCGGCGGGCTATAAGCCCCCGAAAGGTGACGCTGCCTACGGCAAGAAGCTGTGGAACGACACCAAGCTCAGCACCAACGGCATGTCGTGCAATTCCTGCCACGCGGGCGGGGCGGCGTTCATGGATACGTTCGCCAAGCCCTATCCCCATACCGTGGCGATGGCAACCGGTCTGGGACTCAAGCAGGTGCACCTGGACGAGATGGTGCAGGCCTGCATGGTGATGCCGATGGCCGCGAAACCCCTTCCGTGGGGCTCGAAAGAACTCGCCGCGCTGACCGCCTATACCGCCGAAGTGCAGAAAACCTTCAAGCCCGGGCAGGCGAGCGCCAATCCGTGCGCGGCCAGGAACCCGTGCGCCGCGAAGAATCCCTGCGCCGGCAAGAACCCGTGCGCGGCCAAGAACCCATGTGCAGCGAAGAACCCCTGCGCTGCCAAGCGGTAAAGCGTAGTGCTCCCCCAGTTGGGCCGGTCTCGTCATCGGCCCGTTTTTTCCATTAAGGAGATTCCCCATGCGATCGCTTCCCCGTAAGACCCGAGCCATGCTGGGCGCCATGGCGCTTTCGATGTCGATGCCGGTGTTCGCCAACCCCTGCGCGGGCAAGAACCCGTGTGCCGCTAATAACCCCTGCGCCGCCAAGACCGCGAAGAAGAATCCTTGCGCAGGCAAGAATCCGTGCGCGGCGAAAAATCCCTGCGCGGCGAAAAATCCCTGCGCGGCGAAAAATCCCTGCGCCGGGAAGAATCCCTGCGCGGCGAAGAAGTAATTCGGCGGACGTACTTTGGCCCGGCCGGGACCGCGCTGCGCTTCCCGGCCATTTTTTGACGCAGACCGGCCGCGCGGGGGAAACCTGAGATGAGAGACGCTGCGCTTGCGCGGCGGTTTCGGCCGGAAGCCGTGCGCGCATGAAGATCGCCAAATCCAACATGGGGGTGCCCGGAAGCGTGGGTCCGCCCGACCTCTCGCTGCTTCCCAGGCCGCGGCTGCTGCGCATGCTGGCGGCGGGTGAAGAGGCGCTCGAGTGCCAGCGGGTGCTCGAAAAGGCCGAGCTCAACCTGGTGGGCGAGGTGCTGCGCGGCCAGGGCGATTTCATCGAGTTCGAGCATTATCCCGCGGACGACGTTTTCGACCGCGACACCCACAGCCAGTACTACTATCACGCGCACCGCGGGGTTCCCGGCGAGCACGGGCATTTCCACACCTTCCTGCGCGCCGGCGGCATGCCCGCGGGCGTGGCGCCCATCGCCTACGCCGGCGACGAGCCGTGGCCTCGGGGCGACGACGCGCTGTCCCACCTGGTGGCGATCTCCATGGACGCCTATGGCCGGGCGATGGGGCTGTTCTGCGTCAACCGCTGGGTGACCGGCGACACCTGGTATCCCGCCGAGGACGTGGTCAGCATGCTGCCGCGGTTCCAGGTGGACCACGCCCGCCCCTCGTGG
The DNA here is from genome assembly GCA_049322755.1 of Pseudomonadota bacterium. GTDB lineage: Bacteria > Pseudomonadota > Gammaproteobacteria > Burkholderiales > UBA6910 > DATIUV01. The sequence continues at coordinate 128,852 of JBMOQX010000067.1, forward strand.
CCGGTCAACCGCTGGCTGAGCGCGATGTTCGTGCTCTATTTCCCCCACATGGCCGCGCTGCTCGCGCGGCGCGACGCGGTGGTGGAGACCTGGGCGCGGTCCCATCCGGATCGCGACGTCTTCGAAGACCGGGAGCTGGAAGTGACCGGATGGATGCCGGTGAACGTCGAGGCCGACGTGCGAGCCCTGCGGGAGCTGTCGGCGCAGCACCCTTGAAAAGTTTCCGGGGGCGCGACGACCAGGGACGGTTGCGATCGGCGCGACCCGCGCGTGCCCGATGCGACGAAACCAGTTGCGCATTTCTGCGCCTCGCCCGCAACATTTAGGAGAGACCGGTATGGGAACCACTTCAGGACAGCTGCTCGGCGTACTGCTGCTCGCGCTGACTGCGGGGGCCGCCGGCGCGGCAGAGGTGAGCGTGAAGGCGGCGATGTCGCCGAAGGAGCAGATCCGCCTCGACTTCACCGACGGCAGCAAGCATTTCGTTCTCATGGTCCGGCGCGAAGGCACCGCCCAGGGCACCGGCCCGTTCGCCGGGGCGAAGGTGACCGAATACGGCTGGCATGACCTGGTGCCGGGCGAGAGCGGGGACCCGAGGGGCTATCTCGTGTTCGCCGCCCCGAACGGCGACCTGGCCTACGTCAAGTGGCGCGTGAGGGCGGTGTTCGTTCCCGGTGCCGACGGCAAGCCGAAGCTGCTGGACAACGGGTATTGGGAGATCGCCGGCGGCACCGGCCGCTTCCAGGGATTGAAGGGGGCGGGCACGCTGCACATCAAGGCGGTGTCGCCGACCGATCGCGAGTTCTCGCTCGAGGGCGAAGTCGGCGGCGGCGGGTGAGGAGAGGACGATGCTGACCAGGTGGGCATTGACGATGCGGGGTTGCGCCGCGGCCGTTCTGGCGGCGTTCCTGCTGGGCAGCGCTGTTGCCGCGGCCGCCGAGGCGCCGTACCCTGGTACGGTGACGGTTGCTTCGGCCCACGGATTTGCCGACACGGTGGCCCGGCTGGAGAGGGCCATCGAGGACCGGAAGATGGGTCTGGTGGCGCGGGCCAGCGCCAGCCAGGGTGCGGCGGCACGGGGTATCAAGATCCCGGGTAACGCCGTGCTGATGGTGTTTCGCAACGACTACGCGGTGCGCATGCTGGCGGCCAGCGTGCCGGCAGGCATCGAGGCGCCGTTGCGCCTGTATGTGACCGAAGACGCGGATGGCAAGGTGCACATCACGTATCGCAAGCCGACGGCGGTATTCGCGCCCTACGGCGCCGGAGCGCTGGACGCGATGGCGCGGGAGCTGGACCCGATCTTCGAGCGCATCGTCGCGGATGCTGCTCGCTAGCGCGGCCGGGGCGCGGCAGCGCGTTCAGCCGGCGGTGGTGGCCGGCGCGCTCGTGCTGGCGCTGGGGGTGGCGGCCGTCGCGGGCGGGTTTGGCGCACGGCGGGCGGCGCTCGTCGCGGTCGCCGTGCTGCTGGGCGTCGCGCTCTACCACGCGGCATTCGGTTTTGCCGCGGCGTACCGGCGCTTTTTCACCGAGGGCAACGCCGACGGCCTGCGCGCCCAGATCCTGATGGTGGCTCTGGCCACGTTGCTGTTTGCGCCGTTTCTGGCAGCCGGCCGCTTCGGCGGTGAAGACTTGGCGGGCGCCGTGGCGCCGGCCGGCTGGCAGGTGGCGATCGGCGCGTTCCTGTTCGGCGTCGGCATGCAGCTGGGCGGCGGCTGCGGCTCCGGCACGCTCTATGCGCTGGGCGGCGGCAGCACGCGGCTGCTCATCACGCTGGTGGCGTTCTGCGCCGGTGGTTTCTGGGCCAGCCTGCACATGGACCTCTGGCAGCAGCTGCCCGTATGGGAGTCGCGCTCGCTCGACCAGATCGTCGGCTGGCCGGGGGCGGTGGCGCTGCAGCTGGCGATCCTGGCTATTCTCTGGGCACTGCTGCGCCGCTATCCGCCGGCCGCTGGCGCCCGAGGCCGGGTGCACCTGCTGCACGGACCCTGGCCCCTCGTGGCCGGGGCGGTGGCGCTGGCGGTGCTGAACCTGGCGACGCTGTTGCTGGCCGGGCATCCGTGGAGCGTCACCTGGGGCCTCACGCTGTGGGGTGCCAAGGCGGCCCTGGCGTTGGGCTGGAGTCCCGAGGGCAGCGCTTTCTGGAATGCGCCGTTCCAGCGGGACGCTCTGGCGGGCAGCGTGTTTGCAGATACCACCTCGGTCATGGACATGGGCGTCATGGCGGGCGCCATGCTGGCGGCGGGTTTGGCGGGACGCTATCGGCCAACGCTGGCGCTTCCGTCGCGGGCCGTTGCCGCGGCGGTTGTCGGCGGTTTGCTGATGGGCTACGGTGCCCGCATCGCGTACGGCTGCAACGTCGGCGCGTTCTTCTCCGGCACCGCGTCGCTGTCGCTGCACGGCTGGCTCTGGATCGCCGCCGCGCTGCCCGGCAGCTGGCTCGGTGTGCGGCTGCGTCCGCGGTTCGGTCTGTCGAATTAGTGTCCCGAGTCGCTAGTTTGTTGATCGATCCGTCGTCGTTGTGGGAGCGCCTACGTCGCAAAAGTGCCGAAATCGGGCGCCAGACGCGAAGCAAACCGCAGCCAGGTTGAACACCTGGCGAGGATTTGCGCCAAAGTATGGCGCCGATTCTCGGCATCTTTTGTTCAACGAACTAGCGACTCGGGACACTAGATTCTATTCTCCGCTCCCGCTGTTCGACCGGCCCGGAATCACCGCGGGCCCGGACCCGCGATCCGGAAAACGTTGCGGCCGCCCCGCGTCCGCGGCGGACGCCCGGCGCAGGCGCTTTCGGACAAGCACCACCACCGCCGGGATGAGCGTGAGTGCGCCGAGCGCAACGGCCGCGTAGAGCATGCGGTCGGGGTCGGCGGCGGCGAATTCGCCGCCGAAATGGGCCAGCAAGAAGCTCGTCGGCGCGATTCCCGCGAGCGTCGCCAGCGCGAAGCGCCAAAACGAGAGGACGGTCAGCCCGGCGGCGTAGCTGACGACGTCGAAGGACACGAAGGGCAGCAGCCGGCTGAAGAATACGACACCCATGAGCGCGTTCTGGGAGCCGATCCACCCGGCCGAAATCCGCTCGCCGAACCACTTTCGCAGAACCTCATGGCCAACCAGGCGAGCGATGCCGAAGGCCGCGACCGCGCCGATCTCCGCGCCGATCAGCACGTAGAGCGTGCCCCAGATGTGGCCGTACGCGGCACCGGCGGCGAGCGCGATGGGCGCGCTCGGGATCGGGCTGACCAGGATGGCCAGCGCCATCAGGCCGATCACGGCTGCCGGTCCCCAGTACCCCAGATCGACGACCAGCTGGTGAAGGGCGTCGCCCTCCATCAGCGTGGACAGCATGCCCGTGCGGTGCAGAACCAGGTACGTGGCGACCAGCGTGGTCGCGGCCAAGCCCCCCCAGAACAGCCGGACGCCGATGCTCCCGGGGGCCGGCGGGCCGGGCCCGCGATCCCCCGCCGCCGCACCGGCGCCTGTTGCCGGGAGATGCATCAAATTTGGACCTCGCGCGTATCGCACGCGTTGCAGGTCTTGCGCGTCCCGCAGCGCGCGCCATCGTTAATGTTTCCAGTTTAGTGCGGCGGGTCGGTGCCGACGCCCGCAAGCGCGACGCTCTGTCGAAAGTGTCCATGATACCCCCAGGATACTATCGACAGAATGAACAGCGCAGTTAACCCCGGGGTCAAGGCCTTGTCGGATGCCACTTCCCGATCCGGTTGTTGCCGAAGTCGACCGCGAATACCGTCCCGTCGCCCGCCACGGCAACCGCCATGGCGTACTCGAACTGGCCCGGGCCGTTTCCCCGGGATCCGAAGCTCGTCAGGAATCTCCCCTCAGGAGAGAATTTCTGAATCCGATGATTGTAGAAGTCGGCGACGAAAACATTCCCTTGTTGATCGACAGCCACGTCGGTCACCGTGGCGAACCAGCCGTTGAAGGGGCCAAAAATATTCATGGCGAACGGCCCGCCCCACTTGCGCCCCAAAGTGCCATCGCGTCTGAATGCCTGTATCCGGTCGTTGTAGCCATCGGCGACGTAAAGCGTCCCGTCGGGAGCCAGCGCGACATCGGTGGGATAGTTGAACTCGCCCGCCCGGATACCGGTTTTTCCCGTCGTTCCCCACTGACGCACAAAGCTGCCGTCCGCCTTGAGCTGCTGGACACGCTGGTTGTAGAAGTCGGCCACCAACACATCGCCAGTGGGCGCGACTGCCACGCCGCCCGGTGCGCTGAATTCCCCCGGGCCGCTGCCGGATTTGCCGATCAGGCGTTTGGACCGGCCGTCGAGACTGAAAACCTGGATGCGGTCGTTGAAGTACTCGGCGACGTAGAGCTCGCTTTCGTGAACCGTGAGGTTCATGGGACGGCCGAGTTGGCCCCGGCCCTTGCCGGGCGTGCCGAACTGGCGCTTGAAACGGCCATCCGGGTCGAACACCTGAATGCGGCCGTTACGGGAATCGGAAACGAGCACTTCGTCGCCGGCGACGGCGATCCCGGTCGGGTCGTCGAACCGGCCGGGCGCGCTGCCCTTTCCGCCCCACGCGGTCACGAACGTGTAGGACGGCTCCCTGGCCGAGGGCACGAACGCCAGCCAGCCGGACGCGAGAGTGACCGCCAGCATAATGATGCCGTTGCGGCCGATCGTGAGGGCGGTCTTCCCGGTCATCATCGGCTCGTGTCAGAAATTGATGCGCACGCCGGCGGTGAGGACATAATCGTTTCTGAGCGCCGTACCGTTGAGATTCTGGCTGACGGGAATCTGAACGCCGGCTTCCATGATCCATCGGCGCGTCACGTGCTGCAGGCCGGGCGTGATGAACAGGGTCGTGCCGCCGGAATTCGGATCGCTGAGGCCACCGATGCGGTCCTTGGCTGCGTGGACGAGATTGGCCTCAAGCACTCCGTAGAGAAAGGCGGGAACGCCGGCGCCCAGGCTGCGCGGCCACAAACGGTACTGGAGCGAGGCATCGAGGGTGGCGACGTTGCCGGCCCGGAAGCCGCTGGCTTCGCGGTTGGCCCTGTAGCTCACCTGGCTGTCGATTTGAAAATCCAGGGTCTGCCAAGTGAGCACAGCGCCGCCGAGCGCATCCCATGAACCGGATCCGGGCTGGAGGGGAGGCGGCAGGCGCCCCAGGCCGTCGCCGGCATTGTCTTCCCCGGTCGGCGCCTTGACGCCCAGGAAAGGCGCGACGCGCAACGTCCGCCCGGGCGCGTTGTATTCGTATGCGGTGTAGCGGCCCAGCAGGGTCAGATCGCCAAAGCCGTTGTGACTTCGCGAAACGTCCTGCCCACCCAATCGCACGTCGAGCCGTTTGTCAAAATAGGGCAGCATGCCGAACAGCGCGAAGTCCCGGGTTACGCCATACCCCAGCACCGATACCAGGCCCGTCGCCTCCATGTCGCGCCCGGCGGGCGTGGGATCGTCGGCGTTCTTCATGAAGACGAACTGCTCGCGCAGCACGTAGCCGCCCTCGTGCACCGGCAGCGCCGTGTTGAAGGTGAGCGGCGCGCTCCAGGCGGTTCCGGCCGACAGACACAGGGCGGCGAATGCCGTCTTCGCCAATGTCTTCATCTTGCCTGTCCCGCCGGCGCGCCTTGCGGGGCGGATTGCACCTGTTCGAACTTGCGCAGACTGAAGCCGGCCTCCTTCACCGCCTGTTTGGCCGATGCTTCATCAAGCGTCATGCCGTCCTCCATGGTGACGATCACGGTACCGTCCCTGATGCGTGTTTCAAGTCCCCGAACCCCTTCGAGCGCGCCCAGCTTCTTTTCGATGCCATACGCGCAGAACGGACATGCCAGACCGTCCACGTGCAGTTGGTAGGTGGGCGGGGCGGCCAATGCGCCGGTCGCCGTCAGGACGAGGCTTGATGCGATGGCCATACGCTGTGTGAATGGTCCGAAATTCATGGTGATCTCCGTTATCGAGGGTCACCCGGCGCAGCAGGAGAGCTGCGTCACGTCCTTGCTGAACGTCTGCGCCGCCAATTTCAGGCCCTCGACCATGGTGAGGTAGGGGAACAGCTCGTCGGCCAGTGCCTCCACCGTCATGCGGTGGCGGATGGCGAGCACTGCGGTCTGGATCAGTTCGCCCGCTTCCGGCGCCACCGCCTGCACTCCGATCAGGCGGCGGCTGCCGGCCTCGGCCACCAGCTTGATGAAGCCGCGCGTGTCGAAGTTGGCAAGGGCGCGCGGCACGTTCTCGAGCGGGAGCGTGCGGCTGTCGGTCTCGATGCCGTGTTCGCGCGCCTCAGCCTCGCTGTAGCCCACCGTCGCCACCTGCGGATCGGTGAACACCACCGCCGGCATCGCCGTCAGGTCCAGCGCCGTGTCGCCGCCGGTCATGTTGATCGCGGCCCGGGTGCCGGCGGCCGCCGCCACGTAGACGAACTGTGGCTGGTCGGCGCAGTCGCCGGCGGCGTAGATGTGGGGCGCGCTGGTGCGCAGGCGGCGGTCGACGGCGATGGCGCCCCGGGCGTCGACCTTCACGTCCGCCGCTTCGAGATTGAGAGAACCCGTGTTGGGCGCGCGCCCGGTGGCGACCAACAGCCGGTCGGCGCGCACCTCGCCGCGGTTTGTCGTCAGCACGAACTCCCCGCCCGCGCAGGCGATCTGACTGGCCCGGGTATGGTCCTGCACCTCGATGCCCTCGGCACGGAAGGCGGCGGTGACGGCCTCGCCGATGGCCGGGTCTTCGCGGAAGAACAGCGTGTTGCGCGCCAGGACCGTGACCCGGCTGCCCAGCCGGGCGAAGGCCTGCGCCAGCTCGACCGCCACCGCCGACGAGCCGATCACGGCCAGCCGCTCGGGGATCGCGTGGCTGGCCAGCGCCTCGGCGGAGGTCCAGTAGGGCGTCGCGTCCAATCCGGGGATTGGCGGGATTGCGGGGCGGGCGCCTGCGGCGATCAGGCAGCGGTCGAAGCTCACGTCGCGTCTGCCCCCGTCTGCCATGGCCACCGTCAGCGTGCGCGCGTCCTTGAGGCGCGCTTCGCCGCGCAACACCGTGATGGCCGGGTTGCTCTCCAGGACGGATTCGTACTTGGCGTGACGCAGTTCCTCGACGCGGCCCTGCTGCTGGGCGAACAGCCGCTCCCGCAGCACGACCGGCATAGCGGCGGCGATGCCCCCATCGAACGGGCTTTCCCGGCGCAGATGGGCTACGTGCGCGGCGCGGATCATGATCTTGGAGGGTACGCAGCCGACGTTGACGCAGGTGCCGCCGAGGGTGCCGCGCTCGATCAACGTGACCCGCGCGCCGCGCTCGGCGGCCTTAAGCGCGCCGGCCATCGCCGCGCCGCCGCTGCCGATGACCGCCACGCGCAGACCGCCGCCATCGCCCGGCCGGCCGGCGTGCTCGCCGTCTCGCGCCGGTTTCGGCGTCGTCGAGCCGCCCGTCGCGTCGCCGGCCTTGGCCGCCCGATAGCCGAGCGCCGATACCGCGGCCAGCAGCGAGTCGGCGGAGGTCGCGGCGGCCGCCATGATCTGCGCCGTGCCGGTGGCGAACGACACCTTGGCGGAAACGACGCCGGGAACGCGTTCCAGCGCCTCGCGGGCGTGCGCCGCACACGTCTCGCAGGTCATGCCGCGGATTTCCAGCGTGATCAACGCCGCTCTCCCGCATCGGTCACATCGCAGCACGCTTCCGGACGCCGCCGCCACAGGGCGTAGGCGGTGAGTCCGGCGAACGCCGCCAGCGCCGGAAACAGCACGTAGTCGAGGTAGCCCGTGACCGCGGAGAGGCCGATGGCGCCCAGCAGGATCACGAGCACCGGCGTGAAGCAGCACAGCGCGGCAACGACGGTACCGACGATGCCGGTGCGCAGAAGGGTAGAGTTTCCGGCCATGGGCTCAGCGCCTCACGCTGGACGGATAGCCGGCGTCCGCGGCGGCCTTCAGCAGCGCGTCGACGCCGGTGGCGTCGCCGTCGAACGTCACCACCGCCTCGCGCCGCTCGTAGCTTACGGCGGCCTCGTGCACGCCGTCCACGCGCGTCAGCGCTTTCTTCACCGTGATGGGGCAGGCGGCGCAGGTCATGCCGGGAACCGCGAGAGTGACGGTCTTGTCGCCGGCCCAGCCAGGTGCACTGAGGGTGGCAGCCGCGACGGCGAGGGCGGTGAGTTTCTTCATGGCGATTTCCGTTCAATAGAAAAGCGGCAGGACGTAGGGAAAAAGGAGGGCGATCACGACCAGCGCCGCGACGACCCAGAAAAGTATCCGGTACGCCGTCCTGACGCGGGGCACCGCGCACACTTCGCCCGGTTTGCAGCCGGCGGCGGGACGGAAAATGCGCCGCCAGGCGAGGTACAGCGCCAGCACGGCGCCGGCGATGAAGAGCGGGCGCCACGGCTCCAGCGCGGCCAGGTTGCCGACCCAGGCGCCTCCCACGCCCAGGGTCACCAGCACCAATGGGCCCAGGCAGCACGCGGATGCCAGGATCGCAGTCAGGGCCCCTGCGGCCAGTGGCAGTCGGCCATCATTCGGTTCGGGCATTTCCCGACTCCTCCTCGGGTCGATGAGCTAACCTAAGGTGCGTAGCCAGGTACGGAGTCAAGCGCAATGGCCGCTGAGCATCGCGCCCCGGAACCGCGCCCGCGCGGCCCCGGGGGGCGAAGGGTTACGCAGCGGCCTTGCGGCCGGCCGTCGCGAATGGCATCGACGACGCCGGGCGGGACCTTCTGCATGCCGGCGATGACCGTGTGCGCCGCGACGCAGTATTCGCACTGGTTCTGGAAACTGGCCGCGAGCAGAACGATTTGCTGTTCCGTCGGCGTGAGGGAGGTGTTGTCGAACAGATCCTTCAGCGTGACGTAGGCTTTCAACAGCAAGGGGCAGGGTGTTTTTTTCCGGGCGGTGTCAGGATTTGGCCAGAACGCCGGTCTATATGTTTTGAAGGGCGGCACCGCTGCGGTTTCTCGGCCGGCCACAACCCGGTCGGCGGACGAAAGGATCGGCATCATCGTGTTCCAGGGTGAGCGGAGACGGAGTTTCGAAACGGTGGTGCGGGCCCATGCCGCCGACCTCTACCGCTACGGCTTCTGGCTGTGCCGGGACCGGTTCGTGGCCGAGGACCTGGTGCAGGAAACCTTCACCCGGGCCTGGAAGGCCTGGGGGGACCTGAAGGATCCGCAGGCGGCCAAGGCCTGGCTGTTCTCGATCCTGCACCGGGAGCACGCCCGGCTCTACGAGCGCAAGCGGCTCGACAGCGAGGCGCTGGATCCGGACGCGGAATGGGCGTCGGCCGAGCCCGCCGTGGAATCCGCCCTGTCGACGCGCGAGGCGTTGGAGCGCCTGCCCCCCGCCTACCGCGAGCCGCTGCTGCTGCAGGTGCTGGGCGGTTTCGCCTGCGCCGAGATCGCGGCGGCGCTGGAAATTTCCGAGGCCGCGGTGCTGCAGCGGGTATCCCGGGCGCGCCGCGCGATGCGGGAAACGTTGAGCCAGGGTGACGAGCTATGGACGCAGGCGAAATGAACTGCCTGGACGCGCGCCGGGAGCTGAACGGCGACCCGCGGCGCATCGCGCCGGCGCTGGAAGCGCATCTGGCGCGGTGTGCGACCTGCGCGGCCTATCGCGCCGAGCTGCTGGCCCAGGACGAGCGGCTGGCGGCGGTGCTGCGGGTGCCGGTGCCCGATGGCCTGGCCGAGCGCGTGCTGCTGCGCCAGGGCCTGTCGCGATCGCGCGCGCCGCGCTGGCTGGCGTTGGCGGCGGCGCTGGTGGTGGCGCTGGGGGTGAGCGGCTTTTTCGGCGTGCAGCGCTGGCAGCAGGCACCGGCGCTGGAGGCCATCGCCCTCGTGGTGGAGGAGGAACCGCATCTGCTACTGGCGAATCGCCGCGGCGACGCCTCGGTGCTGTCCCAGGCGCTGGCGGCCACCGGCCTGACGCTTAACGGCGAAGGCGTGCGCGTAAGCTACACGGGCGTGTGCCCGTTCCGCGGGACCCAGGCCCATCACGTGGTGCTGGAGACGCCCTTCGGCAAGGCCACGCTGCTGGTGACGCCCGACCAGCCTTTGCGTACGACGGTGATTGCCGACAGCGAAGGTCTGGCGGCGCTGGCGGCGCCGGCCCGGCAGGGCAGTTATTCGCTGGTGGCGGAATCGCGCGACGCGCTCGCGCGTATCGCCGGGATGGTGCAGCGGTGAAAGCGGTGACGGCCGAGACGTCCGCCGCGGGCGGCGGCGCGGGGGTACCGGCGGAAGGCGCCCGCCGATTGGGGCGGCCCCGACCCAAGCGCTGGAACAGCGCCGCTTCCGCGAGGCGTAAACGATCCGAAGGGTAATCAGATCTGTGTGTGCCGCAGCCGGCGCTCCATCTGCCGGTGCGGGTGTCCGCTGACCTCGGCGTAGGGGCCGGCGAAAAACAGCAGCGGTTCGCCTGCCTGCGCCGGCGCCAGCCGGATGTCGCGGCCCACCGACCAGGCGACGTGGTTCAGCTCCAGGTCCCCGAACAGCTGGTCCTTGCCGTACTTGCAGGCGCACGACGCGTCCACCGGCACCCAGCCCAGCCCGGCGGCATAGAATTCCGCCCAGCAGTGATAGCCGCACAGTTCACACGCTTCCCGGCCGGGCGGCGGCGGCTCCAGCGCCTGGCCCAGCACCAGGCGCGCCGGGATGCCGAGCGAGCGCGCCATGGAAATGAACAGCGCGTGGATGTCGTTGCAGTTGCCGGCCGAGCATACCAGCGCGTGCTCGGTGCTGCCTTTCCAGGATTGGCGCTCGGCGTCGTAGGTCATGCCGGCGACGACGTGGTCGTAGATGCGCCGCGCGCGGGAGAGCACGTTGGTTTCGCTGCCCACCGCCGCCTCCGCCACCCGCCGTATGCGTTCGTCCACGTCGACGAAGCGCTCGGCCTCGAGGTGCCGGCGGAACAACCGGGGGTTGTCGACCGGCCGCGCGCACGCGGGGTGCAGCACGTGGGTCACGGGGGTGCGCTGCACCAGGCAGCGGATGCGGACCTCGACCGGCGAGCCTGCGTCGCCGGACTCGGCATACCAGAGCAGGTTGCCGTGCACCGGTTCGCGCTCGATCCGCCCCCCGGCGGAAGACTCGACGTCAATGTCCAGCACCCGCTGGTAGGGGCTGTCCTGAATCAGCGGGCACCACAGCCGCACCGGGCCTGAGTCCGGTGCCACGCCGGTCACGGTGATATGGTCCTCGATCTCGAACCAGGCCGGGACGCTGGCGTCCCCGCCCACGCTGCGGCGGCATTCGGTCAGAGCAGTCATGGCGGTCCTCCACCACGGGGAACGCCTCCTGAGACGGAGCGTCCTTCCTCATTATAGCGGGCCGCCGCCGTGCCGCCGCCGCGGCGAAATCGCCGATAATATAGGATTCAGTGCCCAACACCGAGTGCCGATGATCCGCCTCTCAGCCGCCGCTACCCGCTGGCTCGGCACCCCGCTCGTCGCGCTGGCGTTGGGTGCGGCCGCGGCCGACCGCGCCCCCGGCCAGCCCAACCGCCTGATCGATTCCGGCTCGCTCTACCTGATGCAGCACGCGCACAACCCGGTGGACTGGCATCCCTGGGGCGAGGAGGCGTTCGCCAAGGCGCGCCGCGAGGGCAAGCCGATCTTCCTCTCGATCGGCTACAGCACCTGCTACTGGTGCCACGTCGCCGAGCGCACGCTGTTCTCGGTGCCGGAGATCGCGGCGCTGATGAACGCCGGGTTCGTCAACGTCAAGGTGGACCGCGAGCAGCACCCGGACGTGGATCAGACCTATCTCATCGCCACCCAGCTCCTCACCGGCCAGGTGGGCTGGCCCAATAACCTGTTCCTCACCCCGGACCTGAAGCCGTTCTTCGCCGGCAGCTATTTCCCGCCCGAGGACGACCACAACGGGCGTCCCGGCTTTCCCACGGTGCTGCGGGCGATACGGCATGAATGGTCGGGCAACCGGGCCCGGCTGGAAAGCGTTGCCGATCGGGTCGCTGCCGCCATGGCCCAGGCCAATGCACGGGCGGCGGCGCCGGCGTCGCTGGACACCGCGGCGCTCGCCGCCGAGGCGCGCAGCCGGCTCGTTCGCAGCTTCGACCCGGAGCACGGCGGCTTCACGCTGAGGAGCCCGGTATCGCGTTTCCCCATGGCGCCGTCGCTCCTGCTGCTGGCCGACGACGGCGTCGCGCCCGGCACGCCGCTGGCGCGCACCCTGGACGCAATGCTCCTGGGCGCGCTCTTCGACCACCTGGGCGGCGGCTTCCACCGCTACACGGTGGATTCGGGCTGGTCGGTGCCGCATTTCGAGAAGATGCTCTACGACAACGCCCAGCTGCTGGCGCTGTACGCGCGGGCGCATCGCGCCAGCGGCGTCGCGCGCTACCGCGACGCCGCGCAGCGCACGGCGGCGTATCTGCTGGGCCGGATGCAGGACCCCGGCGGCGGGTTCCAGACCGCGGAGGACGCCCAGGTGGATGGCCGGGAAGGCGCGTCCTACGTCTGGAGCGCGGCGGAGGTGGAGCGGGTGCTGGGTCCGGCGGACGCCGCGCGCTTCCTGCGCATCTACGCGATCACGCCGCTGCCGGAACAGGAGGACGAGGCGCTCCTGGCGGGAGGCGAGCGCGGTGCGCTGCGCATCCGCGCGGGTGCCGACGCGGCGGCGCTGTGGCAGGCGGCGGAGGACCTCGCACCGTTGCGCGTCCGGCTGCTGGCCGCGCGCGACCGGCGGCCGCAGCCGGCGCGGGACGACAAGCTCATCGTCTCGCTCAACGCCCTCGCGATCGCGGCGCTGGCGGAGGCGGGGACGGAGCTCGGCGAGCCGGCGTGGGTGAGTGCCGCGGTGCGCGCCGCCGAGCGCATCTGGCGCGACGCGTGGGACGACGCGCGCGGCGAGCTGCGCCACGAAATCTTCCGCGGCCGCGCGCAACGGCCGGGCTACCTGGACGATTACGCGCTGCTGGGCGATGCCTACCTCACGCTGGCGCAGGCCACCAGTGATGCTCGTTGGCGCGAGCGCGCCGCGCGGCTGGCCGACGCCATGCTGGCGGCGTTCGCGCGTCCCGACGGGGGCCTCAACGTCACCCGCGCCGGCAATGCGCTGCCGGTGGCGCCCGAAGATCAGGGGGACAATGCCCAGCCATCCGGATCGTCGGCGGCGCTGGCGCTCCTCATCCGGCTGCCGGCGCCGCGCCATCGCGACGCGGCCGCGCGCCTCGCTGCGCACCTGGCGGGCGAGCTGGCGGCGTACCCGGAGGAGTGGCCTTCGGCGCTGCGGGCGTTGGCCGCACCGCAGGCGCAACCCGTGGTGGCGGCGGCGGTCGCGCGGCTGACGTCCACCGCGACCGAGGCCGGTGCCGATACGCCGGCAGATTCGGCGCGGCACGTGCGGGCCCGGGGCGCGTGGATCGAACGCGAGGGCACGCGGGAACTGGTGGTGACGGTGGAGGTGGCGCCGGGCTATCACGTCAACGCCAACCCGGCCAGTTACGGTTACCTGATTCCTACGGCGCTGGAGCTGGCGGAGGCGGCCGGCGTCGAGTATCCGCGGCCCGCGCGGATCGCGCCCGACTTCGCCCGCGAGGGCATCGACGTCTACGCGGGCCGCTTCGAAATCCGCGCGCGTCTGAGGCCCGGGGCGGCGGCCGCAGGCGCCACCCTGCGGGTCCAGGCCTGCACCGACGAGGTCTGCCTGCTGCCGGCGCGGGTGCCGGTGACCTTCGGGCCGGAGGGCTGAGTGCCGGGATTGGCGTAAAATTGCAGCCTTCATGACGCACCTGCGCGCACTTTCGGGCTCCGCCGGCGCCGCCGCGGCCGGCGCCGAAGGCGACCCTGCATTCCAGGACCGGCTGCTGGAGCGGGTGTCACGCACCTTTGCGCTCACCATTCCCCAGCTCCCGCCGCGGCTGCGCGCGGTGGTGGGCAACGCCTACCTGCTGTGCCGCGTGGCCGACACCATTGAGGACGATGCGCTGCTGCCGGCGGCGGCCAAGCGCCGGCTGCTGGAGCGCTTCGCGGCGCTGGTAGAGGGCGGCAACGACGCCGGCCTCGGCGCCGATCTCGACGCGTCGCTGGCGGCCGCCACGCCGGCGGCCGAGCGCGAGCTGTGCCGCGACGTGGTCCGCGTGGCGGGCATCGCCGCGGGTTTCCCGGCGCGGGAGCGGGGGGCGATCGCGCGCTGCGTGCGCATCATGAGCGAGGGCATGGCATGGTTCCAGGAGCAGCCGCCGGAACGGCGCGTGCGCGGTCGCGACGATCTCGACCGCTACTGCTACGTGGTGGCGGGCGTCGTGGGGGAGATGCTCACCGAGCTGTTCTGCCTGCACGACCCGCGCCTCGCCGCGCAGCGCCCGCAGCTCATGGAGCTGGCGCTGTCCTTCGGCCAGGGGCTTCAGATGACCAACGTGCTCAAGGACGTGTGGGAGGATTACCGGCGCGGCGCCTGCTGGCTGCCGCAGGAGCTGTTCCGCACCCACGGCGTCGACCTGGGCCGGCTCGCGCCGGGGCGCGATGACGCCGGTTTCCGCGGCGGACTGCGCGAGCTGGTGGGCTCCGCCCACGGCCATCTGCGGCGGGCGCTGGAGTACACGCTGCGCATTCCCGCGGAGGAAACGGGGCTGCGCCGCTTCTGCCTGTGGGCGCTGTTCATGGCGGTGCTGACGCTGCGCAAGCTCGCGCGCCGCCTCGATTACGCCGCCGGCGCCGACGTGAAAATCTCGCGCGCGACGGTGCGCGGCGTGGTGCTCGCCACCGGCGCGGCGGCCCGCTGGGACTGGGTGCTCGAGCGCCTGTTTGCCGCCGCCGCTGCAGGCCTGCCGCCCGCGGCCGCTCCGGGCGCGGGCTGGTCGCCGACGGCGCCGCCGCGCCCGGTCCAGGATTCGCCGGTGGCCCGCGTGTAGGCGCGCCCCGCACCCACTTCGGGAGATCGCCATGAATCACGTATTCCATCGCAGCGCCCGCGTGCAGCCGCCGATCGCGGTGGGCGGCGAGGGCGCGTACCTGATCGACGCCAGCGGCAAGCGCTACCTGGACGCCTCCAGCGGCGCCGCCGTGTCCTGCCTCGGCCACGGCCATCCGGCGGTGATCCGCACGCTGACCGAGCAGGCGCAGAAACTGGCCTACGCCCACACCTCGTTCTTCAGCAACGAGCCGCTGGAGGCGCTGGCGGACTTCCTGGCCGCTGCCGCGCCGGGCGACCTGTCGCGTGTCTACTTCGTTTCCGGCGGTTCCGAAGCGGTGGAGGCGGCGCTCAAGATGGCGCGCCAGTACTTCCTCGAGATCGGTCAGAGCCAGCGGCGCCACTTCATCGCCCGGCGCCAGAGCTATCACGGCAACACGCTGGGAGCGCTGGCGGTGGGCGGCAACCTGTGGCGGCGGGCCCAGTTCGCGCCGCTGCTGATCGACGCCCACCACGTCTCGCCCTGCTATCCCTACCGTGAGCGGCAGGCGGGCGAGAACGACGCGGATTTCGTCAACCGGCTGGCCGACGAGCTCGAGCAGACCATCCTGCGCCTGGGCGCGGATTCGGTGATTGCGTTCATCGCGGAGCCGGTGGTGGGAGCGACGCTGGGGGCGGTGCCGCCGGTGGGCGATTACTTCAAGCGCGTACGCGGGATCTGCGACCGCTACGGCGTGCTGCTGATCCTGGACGAGGTGATGTGCGGCATGGGCCGCACCGGCACGCTGTTCGCCTACGAGCAGGAGGGCATCGTTCCCGACCTGGTGGCCATCGCCAAGGGCCTCGGCGGCGGCTACCAGCCCGTCGGCGCGGTGATGGTGCGCGAGAAGATCTTCGACGCGATCCGCGACGGTTCGGGTTTCTTCCAGCATGGCCATACCTATCTCGGCCATCCGGTGGCGTGCGCGGCGGCGCTGGCGGTGCAGCGGACGATCCGCGAGGAGAACCTGCTGGCCAACGTGCAGCGCCAGGGCGCGGCGCTGCGCGCCGCGCTGGAGGCGCGCCTTGGCGGCCACCCCCGCGTCGGCGAGATCCGCGGCCGGGGATTGCTGCTGGGCCTGGAACTGGTGGCCGACCGCGCCAGCAAGGCGCCGTTCGACCCGGCGCTCAAGCTGAACGCGGCGGTCAAGCGCGAAGCGATGAACCTGGGGCTGTGCTGCTATCCGATGGGCGGGACCATCGACGGCCAGCGTGGCGACCACGTGCTGCTGGCGCCGCCGTTCATCATCGGCCCGGCGCAGGTGGCGGAGATCGGCGACAAGCTGGCCGGCGCGATCGATGCCGCGCTGCCGCGCGCCGCGCGGGCTGCGGCGACAGGGTAGCCCCCGGGGGGCCGTACGGCTGTCGCTTCGGGCCCCGCGTGGTACGCTGCCGTCAGGCTTGGGGCGGCCTTCTAGCGCCGCTCACGCCGCGACGGCGGCAGGCGTCCGGCCGGTTGCGGGCGCTTTCAGTCACCGTCACCACAACAAAGACCGTCACGACTGGAGGGAATCCAAATGAAGAGACTTTCATTCTTGACCGCGGCGTGCGTCGGCGCGACGCTGTCGCTCGGCTCTACCGCCGTCATGGCGCAGCAGAAATTCATCACCATCGGTACGGGCGGCGTCACCGGCGTCTACTACGCCGCGGGCGGCGCCATCTGCCGGCTGGTGAACAAGGACCGCAAGACCCACGGCATCCGCTGCTCGGTGGAATCCACCGGCGGTTCGGTTTACAACATCAACACCATCCGCGCCGGCGAGCTGGACATGGGCGTGGCCCAGTCCGACTGGCAATACCACGCGTACAAGGGCACCAAGGCGTTCAAGGACGCCGGCCCGTTCAACGAACTGCGCGCGGTGTTCTCGGTGCATCCGGAGCCGTTTACGGTGGTGGCGCGCAAGGAGCTCAACGCCAAGTCGTTCAACGACCTGAAGGGCAAGCGCTTCAACGTCGGCAACCCGGGCTCCGGCACGCGGGCGTCGATGGAGGAGCTGCTGGACGCGCTGGGCTGGAAGATGTCGGACTTCTCGCTGGCCTCCGAACTGAAGGCCGACGAGCACGGCCCGGCGCTGTGCGATAACAAGATCGACGGATTCTTCTACGCGGTGGGCCACCCGTCGGCCAACATCCAGGATCCCACCACCACCTGCGGCGCCAAGCTGGTTCCCCTCACCGGGCCGGCCGTGGACAAGCTGGTGGCGAGCGCACCGTATTACGCCAAGGTCAACATTCCCGGCGGCCTGTACAACAACAACCCCGACCCGACGCCGACCTACGGCGTGCTGGCGACGTTCGTCAGCTCGTCCAAGGTGCCGGCCGATGTGGTCTACCAGGTGGTGAAGGCGGTGTTCGAGAACTTCGACGAGTTCAAGAAGCTGCACCCGGCGTTCGCCAACCTGGACCAGAAGGAGATGATCAAGAACGGCCTCTCGGCGCCGCTGCACGACGGGGCTGTGAAGTACTACAAGGAAAAGGGCTGGATGTAACCCGGCTCGCCGGAAGGCTAGCGCTTCCGGAAGCGTAACCCCAGGGGCCGCGACTCGCCGAGACGCGGCCCTTTTTGTTTGGTCCCGGTGTGGGTCCTTGAATTCCCCGGAGGAAGAGCATGGGCACGACGGCTGGCCGCGAAGTCGAACTCGATGACGAGAAACTGAAGCAGCTGGTGGCGGAGGCCGACACCGGCGGGCGCAAGCCCGTCGGCGTGCCCGCCAGGATCGTGTTCGGGGTGGCGATCTTCTGGTCGCTGTTCCAGCTCTGGTACGCCTCGCCGCTGCCCTTCATCGTGGGCTTCGGCGTGCTCAATGACACCGAGGCGCGGGCGATTCACCTCGGCCTGGCAGTTTTTTTGGCGTTTCTCGCCTACCCGGCGTTCAAGCGCAGTCCGCGGGCCCGCATTCCGGTCGCGGACTGGGTGCTGGCGGCGACGGGCGCGTTCTGCGCGGCCTACATCTGGCTGTTCTACTCGGAGCTGTCGACGCGGCCGGGGGCGCCCATCACGCAGGACCTGGTGGTGGCGGTGACCGGTCTTGCGCTGCTGCTGGAGGCGGCGCGGCGGGTGCTGGGGCTGCCGATGGTGATCCTGGCGGTGCTGTTCATCGGCTATATCTTCGGCGGGGCCTACATGCCGGATGCCATTGCCCACAAGGGCGCTTCGCTGGGCAAGGCCATGAGCCACCTGTGGCTCACCACCGAGGGCGTGTTCGGCGTCGCGCTGGGCGTATCCAGCAGCTTCATTTTCCTGTTCGTGCTGTTCGGTTCGCTGCTGGAAACCGCGGGTGCGGGCAACTATTTCATCAAGTCGGCGATCTCGCTGCTGGGCCACCTGCGCGGCGGCCCGGCCAAGGCGGCGGTGGTGGCCTCCGCCACGACGGGTGTGATCTCCGGGTCTTCCATCGCCAACGTCGTCACCACCGGCACGTTCACCATCCCGCTGATGAAGCGGGTCGGCTACCGCGCCGACAAGGCCGCCGCCGTGGAAGTCGCGGCGTCGGTGGACGGCCAGATCATGCCGCCGGTGATGGGGGCAGCCGCGTTCCTGATGGTGGAGTACGTCGGCATCCCGTACACGGAGGTGATCAAGCACGCCTTCCTGCCGGCGGTGATTTCCTACATCGCGCTGTTCTACATCGTGCACCTGGAGGCGCTCAAGGCGGACATCCGCGGCATCCCGCGGCGCACGCAGACGCCGTTCGTCAGCCGCGCCATCGCGTTCCTGATGACGGTGGCGGGGCTCGTGATCCTCGCGGGCGTCGTCTACTACACGCTGGGGTGGGTCAAATCGGTCACCGGGGGCGCGTCGTTCTACGTGATCTCGCTGATGCTGGGGGCGGCCTACGTGGCGCTGATCGCGTACTCCGCGCGCCTGCCCGAGCTCACGCTGGACGATCCCAACGCACCGCTGGAGCAGCTGCCCGACCCGGGCCCGACGCTGAAGACCGGCCTGCACTACCTGCTCGCGGTGGTGGTGCTGATCTGGTGCCTGATGGTGGAGCACCTGTCGCCGGGCCTGTCGGCGTTCTGGGCCACCTCGTTCATGATCTTCATCCTGCTGACCCAGCGGCCGATTCAGGCGCTCTTTCGCGGCGAGGGCAACCTGGGCGCGGCGTTCCGGCGCGGCTTCGGCGACCTCGTCAAAGGCCTGGAGAACGGCGCGCGCAACATGATCGGCATCGGCGTCGCGACGGCGGCGGCGGGCATCATCGTCGGCACGGTGACGCTGACCGGCATCGGCCTGGTGATGACCGAGTTCGTCGAGGCCATCTCCGGCGGCAACCTGATGATCATGCTGCTGCTGGTGGCGGTGATCTGCCTGATCCTGGGCATGGGCCTGCCCACCACCGCCAACTACATCGTGGTGTCGACATTGATGGCGCCGGTGGTGGTGGAGCTGGGCGCCCAGCAGGGGCTGCTGGTGCCGCTGATCGCGGTGCACCTGTTCGTGTTCTACTTCGGCCTGATGGCGGACGTGACGCCGCCGGTGGGCCTCGCGTCCTACGCCGCGGCCGGCATCGCGCGCACCGACCCGATCAAGACCGGCGTCACCGCGTTCGGCTACTCGATCCGCACCGCGATCCTGCCGTTCATGTTCATCTTCAACACCCAGCTGCTGCTGATCGGCATCGACAGCTGGTGGCACCTGTCGATCGTGGTGGCGAGCGCCATCGTTGCCAACATGATGTTCGCGGCCGCCACCCAGGGCTGGTTCCTGGCCAGGAACCGGATTTATGAGAGCGCGCTGTTGCTGCTGGTGACCTTCACGCTGTTCCGCCCCGGTTTCTGGTGGGACATGGTCTACCCGCCGTATGAAGAGATCCCCGGCAAGCAGCTGCTGCGCATTGCGGAGGAGACGCCCGCCGACGGCCGGCTGCGCATCTGGATCGAGGGCACGACCCTGGAGGGCAGGGACGTGAGGAAGGGCGTGCTGCTGCCGCTGGGTGACAAGGGGCCCGGCAAGGAGCGGCTGGCGGCGGCGGGGGTGCGGGTGATCCCCGACCTGGACGGCGAGTCCTTCCAGGTCATCCAGGTCCAGTTCGGCAGCCGCGCCGAGAAGCTCGGCATCGAGCAGGGGTTCAAGATCACCAAGGTGGAGACCGCCGTGCAGCGGCCGCCGAAGGAGTGGATGTTCATTCCCGCGCTGCTGCTGCTGGGGGCGGTGGCCGGCCTGCAATACCTGCGCCGCGGCAAGTCCCCGCCGGCGCCGCGTACCCAGCCCGGCACGGCCTGAAGCGGCGGTATCGGCCCCCGCGGCGGCGCGCGCCGAGTCGCGGAAAGACAAACTTGAACCGCCAAGTACGCCAAGGACGCGAAGGGAACTTCGAGTACGTCCAGTTATGCCGTTCCTTTGCGCCCTTTGCGGTGAAGGGGTGTTCCGCCTGTCTCCGCGCCTCGGCGCCTCTGCGGTAATCTATCGGTCAACCCTTTCCCGAGATGGATGCGAGCATGCGCTTCACCGGCACCGACACCTACGTCGCCACCCCCGACCTGATGATGGCGGTCAACGCCGCCATCACCTTGCAGCGGCCGCTCCTGGTGAAGGGCGAGCCCGGCACCGGCAAGACCCTGCTGGCCGAAGAGGTGGCGCGCGCGCTGGGCCGCACCCTGCACCAGTGGCACATCAAGTCCACCACCAAGGCCCAGCACGGCCTGTACGAGTACGACGCGGTGTCCCGGCTGCGGGACTCCCAGCTGGGCGACGCGCGCGTGCAGGACATCGCCAACTACATCGTCAAGGGCGTGCTGTGGGAGGCGTTCGAGGCGGACGCGCCGGCGGTGGTGCTGATCGACGAGATCGACAAGGCCGACATCGAGTTTCCCAACGACCTGCTGCGCGAGCTAGACCGCATGGAGTTCTACGTCCACGAGTTGCGACACCTGGTCCGGGCGCGGCACCGCCCGGCGGTGATCATTACCAGCAACAACGAGAAGGAGCTGCCGGACGCGTTCCTGCGCCGCTGCTTCTTCCATTACATCCGCTTTCCCGACCGCGAGACGATGGAGCGCATCGTCGCCGTGCATTATCCTGATCTCAAGAAGTCGCTGCTGCGGGAGGCGCTGGAAGCGTTCTTCGAGATCCGCGAGGTGCCGGGGCTGAAGAAGAAGCCCTCCACCTCGGAGCTGCTGGACTGGCTCAAGCTGCTGGTGGCGGAGGACATCCCCCCCGAGGCGCTGCGCTCGCCCGACACCGGCAAGATGGCGCCACCGCTCCACGGTGCTCTGCTCAAGAACGAGCAGGACGTGCACCTGTTCGAGCGCCTGGTGTTCATGGCCCGCCGCGGAAGGTAGGCGTATCACCGCGGGGTCACAGAGGCACAGAGAGAGGAAAAGGGCCTTTTGACCGCAAAGGACGCGAAGGACGCAAAGGAGAGATTTTCTAACATGCCACCTGGATTTCTTCGCGTACTTTGCGTCCTTCGCGGTTAAGGAGTTTCTATTCGTCGGGGTGGTGAGTTTTCATGCTGATCGGGTTCTTCTTCGCGCTCAAGGAGCACCGCGTCCCGGTGACGATCCGGGAGTTCCTGGTGTTGCTGGAGGGCCTGAAGCGCGGCCTCGCCCACGGCAGCGTCGACGAGTTCTATTTCCTCTCGCGCGCCGCGCTGGTGAAGGATGAGACGAACTTCGACCGCTTCGACCGCGCGTTCGGCGCCTACTTCAAGGGCGTCGAGGCGCTCGACGACGCCGTCACCGCGGCGATTCCCGAGGCCTGGCTGCGCAGGCAGGCCGAGCTGCTGCTATCCGACGAGGACAAGCAGCGGATCGAGGCGCTCGGGGGCTGGGACAAGCTCATGGAGACGCTGCGCCAGCGCCTCGAGGAGCAGAAGAAGCGCCACCATGGCGGCAACAGGATGATCGGCACCGCCGGCGTGAGCCCGTTCGGCGCCTACGGCTACAACCCGGAAGGTGTGCGCATCGGCCAGGAGGAGAGCCGCCACCGCCGCGCGGTGAAGGTCTGGGATCAGCGCGAGTTCCGGAATCTCGACGCGGACGTCGAGCTCGGCACCCGCAACATCAAGGTGGCGCTGCGCCGCCTGCGGCGCTTTGCGCGCCTGGGCGCGGCCGAGGAGCTGGACCTGGACGACACCGTGCGCTCGACGGCGAGGAACGCCGGGTGGCTGGATCTCAAGCTCGTGCCAGAGCGCCACAATGCGGTGAAGGTGCTGCTGTTCCTGGACGTCGGCGGCTCGATGGACGACCACGTGCAGGTGTGCCGCGAGCTGTTCTCGGCCGCGCGCACCGAGTTTAAGCATCTCGAGTATTTCTATTTCCACAACTGCGTCTACGAGACCGTCTGGCGCGACAACCGCCGCCGGCGCGAGGAGCGCGTGGCCACCCGGGACGTGCTGCATACCTACGGCCATGACTACAAGCTCATTTTCGTCGGCGACGCCACCATGAGTCCGTACGAGATCCTGCTGCCCAACGGCAGCGTCGAGCACATGAACCCGGAGCCGGGCTCCCTCTGGCTGCAGCGGCTGCTCGCGGTCTACGGCCGCGCGATCTGGCTCAACCCGCAGCCGGAAGCCTGGTGGGACACCTACGAATCGGTGCGCCTGGTGCGGGAACTGGTGGGGGAGCGGATGTTTCCCCTCACGCTGGAGGGCCTGGAGCGGGGGATGCGCGTGCTCAGCCGGTGACGCCGCCGCCCGGGCTGCGCACCGAGTAGGGCGGCACCGCGGCGCGCAGGAAACGCCGGGAAAACTCGCTCGCCGGCAGCGGGCCGCTGAACAGGAAACCCTGGTATTCGTCGCAGCGCAGCGCCGCCAGCGCCGCCAGGGTCTCGCGGCGCTCGACGCCCTCGGCCACCACCGTGAGCTTCAGGCTGTGGGCCATCGCGACGATGGCGCCCGCCACCGCCAGCGCGTCGGGCTTGGTCTCCAGGTCGTGCACGAACGACTGGTCGATCTTGAGCGTGTCGATGGGCAGCCGCCGCAGCACCCCCAGCGACGAATAGCCGGCGCCAAAGTCGTCGATGGCGATGCGTACCCCGAGGGCGCCGATGCGCTCCAGCACCGCGACGGCGGCGTTCTCATCCTGCATGATCAGGCTCTCGGTGATCTCCAGCTCCAGCGACGAGGGCGAGACCCGCGAGCGCTGCAGCGCCCGCCGCAGCAGCTCGTCGAAGCCGGCCCGCAGCTGCGCGCGCGAGAGGTTCACCGCGATCTTCGGCACGCCCAGGCCCTCGGCCTGCCAGGCGGCGATCTGGCGACAGGCCTGCTCCAGCACCCACGTTCCAATTTCGTGGATGATGCCGGTTTCCTCCGCAACCGAAATGAACTCTGACGGGGACACGCTGCCGTGGTCGGGGTTGCGCCAACGCAGCAGGACCTCGGCGCCGGCAAGCGCCCCGGTAGCCACCATAACCTGCGGCTGAAAGTGCAATTCCAGTTCGCCGCGCTCGAGTGCGCGGCGCAGCGCCGTTTCCATATTGAGGCGCCGGACCGCGCGCACGTTCATTTCGGCGGAGAAGAACTGGTAGTTCCCGCGGCCCTGCTCCTTGGCGTGGTACATGGCGGTGTCGGCGTTACGCATCAGCGTGTTCAGGTCTTCGCCGTCGTCCGGGAAAATGCTGATCCCGATGCTGCACGAAGTATTGAGCGAGTATTCGCCGATGCGCAGGCCGCCGGCCAGCGCCGCCAGGATCTTCTGCGCCACGGCGGCGGCGTCGCGCGGGTGCTTGAGCTGCTCCAGCGCCACCACGAACTCGTCGCCGCCGAGCCGCGCCAGCGTGTCGCCGCCGCGCAGGGCGCTCTGCAGCCGCCCCGCCACCTCCTGCAGCAGCGCGTCGCCGACGTGGTGGCCGAGGGAGTCGTTGATGGTCTTGAAGCGGTCCAGGTCGATGAACAGCAGCGCCAGGCGTTCGCCGTTGCGCTGGGCGCTGGCGAGGCGGTGGTTGACGCGGTCCTGCAGCAGCAGCCGGTTGGGCAGCCCGGTGAGGGCATCGCGGGTGGCGAGGTGCTCGATGCGCTCCTCGGCGCGCTTGCGCTCGGTGATGTCGAGGCCGGTGCCGCGGTAGCCGCGGAACTCGCCGTCGGCGTCGAACACCGGGATTCCGCTCACCTGCTGCCAGACCAGTCCGCCGGCCTTGGTGACGCTCATGTGCTCGAGCCCGCGGAACGGCCGGCCCGGCGCCGCGTGCTCGGCGAACCATTCGCCGACGCGCTCCGGCTCGCCGTCGGGCATGAACTCCGAGGGCTTGCGGCCCAGCATCTCGGCTTCCCCGTAGCCCAGCAGCGCCTGGACCCGGTCCGAAAGGTAGGTGTATCGCCAGTCGCGGTCTGTCTCCCACACGTACTCTCCGGCCGCCTGCACCACGTCCCGAAAGCGCTGCTCGCTCTCCCGCAGCGTCTGCTCGGACTCCTTGCGTTCGGTGATGTCGATGGCGACGCCGGTCAATCCGGTGACCTCGCCGCCGGGGTCGCGCTGCGGCGCGTAGTGGACCACGAACTCGCGTCCGGCGACCGAGCTCTCGAACACACCCGGGCGGCCCCCGAGTCCGCGCCGCAACTGCGCCAGCATGTCCGGGTAGTCGCGGTACATCTCGAACACGCTGCGTCCCACCGCCTCGCCCGGCTCGACGCCGATCGCCGCAAGGCCCTTGCCTTCCGAGAACGTGAACGCGCCCTGGGCGTCGAGCGCGAACACCACCAGCGGCGCGTTGGCCACCACCGTGCGCAGACGCTGTTCGCTCTCCCGCAGCGCACGATCCGAGCGCAGGCGTTCCGTAATTTCTGTCACCAGCGCGACCACGCCCGTGACGTTGCCACGCTCGTCAGTCTCGGGGACCAGGGTGATCTCGATGTCCCGTGCGGAGTTCCCCCGCAGTTCGCGGCGCTGATAAGTGATGGGCTCGCCACGCAGGGTGCGGGCGAAATGTGCGCGCACCTTGTCCAGGGCCTCGGCGCCGATGATGGCGCTCAGATGGCGGCCCACCACGTCACGCTGCGACAGGCCGAAGAACCCCGCGTACTGGGCGTTGGCAAACCGGCAGGTGAGGCCGGCGTCGAACTGCGCGATCATCGCCGGCACGTTGTCGGTGATCAGGCGCAACTGCGCTTCCCGGTCCCGCACCGCGCGCTCGGCCAGGTACTGGGCGGTGATGTCGCGGCCGATGCCGCGGTAGCCGCGGAACTGGCCGAGCCCGTCGAACAGCGGCTCGCCGCTGATCAGGACGTAGTGGACGCGGGCGTCGGGGTCCAGACTCTGCGCGATCAGCTCGCGGAACGGCCGCCGCGCGGCCAGGGTGCCGCGGTGCTGGCGCTCCACTTCCGGCTCCATGCGCAGGAACGGGAGGTCGAGGCGCGTCTTGCCGAGGTAGTCCTCCGGGCGCCGGCCCACCGCGGAGATGCCGCGAGAGATGAAGGTGAAGCGCAGCCGCTCGTCCTGCTCCCAGTACCAGTCCGAGGACAGGTCCAGCAGACTGCGGAAGCGCTGCTCGCTCTCCCGCAGCGCGTTCTCGTCGCCCTTGCGGTCGGTGATGTCGCGGCCGACGCCGCGGTAGCCCTGGAATTCACCCCTGGGACCGAAGATGGGGGCGCCGCTGATCTCGATGAAGCGCACCGTCCCGTCCTCGTTCACGCGCTGCAGTTCGAGGTCGTAGAACGGCTTGTGGGCCGCCAGCGTGGCCCGGTGCTCGGCCCAGACGTCCTCGTCGGCGCGCAGGAACGGCAGGTCCCAGCGCGCCTTGCCGAGCGCGCGGCCGTGATCGATCCGGCTCATGGCGCGCGGGCCGGCCATCACCGCGGTCATGCTGAAGTTCTCGTCCTGCTCCCAGAACCAGTCGGCGGACAGCTCGGTCAGCATGCGGAAGCGGGCCTCGCTGCGGCGCAGCGCGGTCTCCGCCGCCAGGCGCTGGCAGCGCAGCGCCGACAGGGTCAGCGTGGTGAGCGAGATGGCGGCGACGAAGACGTGCAGCGTGGAGACGGTGCCCACCGCCACCAGCACCTTGCCGGCGATGATCAGGCCGGCCATCGCGCCCGCGGCGGCGGCGAGGCTGGTGACCGCCACTTCGCCCGGGCGGAACCGCAGCGCGGCCCACGCCAGCACCGGGAACAGCAGGATCTGCAGCGCACTGGAGGACACGAAGTCCACCAGCTTGTCAGAGAAGATCGCGTAGGAGAACAGGCCGGCCAGCAGCGCCACCAGGCCGACGCCGATGGCCTGCCCGGCATCGGGGCGCTCGCGTCCCGGCCAGCCGGCGATGGCGGGGGCCAGCGCCAGGACGCCCAGCAGGGCGCCGAAAAAGCCGATGCCCAGCGCGACCGGCAGACGCAGGCCCGCGAGCTGCCCCGACGTCGCGAGCGCGGCGCACAGGGCGGCCGACCCGAGGGCGGCCGTGGTGGCGCCTCCGGCCAGCACCAGTCCCGCGATGTCGGCGATGCGGGTCATGCCCGGATCGAAACGGGTGACGCGGCGCGTCACCTCCGCGCCGGCGCTGGCCGCCAGCGCCTGGCCCAGGGCGGCCAGACCCGCGGCCAACGGCGGCAGACCCGCCTCCAGGGCATGGACCAGGATGCCGGCGAACACGCCCGGGGCCAGGCGATGACC
>JBMOQX010000067.1:155272-219061 GCA_049322755.1 Pseudomonadota bacterium
GCGCCGAGGGCCGCGCCGGCCGCCGGCCAGACGCCGCTCACCAGGGGCGGCGCCGCGGCGAAACGCTCGCCGACGCCGGCGAGCAGATACACCGCCACCGCCAGCACGACGTTGCCGGCCAGCGTGAGCGTGAATCGGAAAGCGGGGGGCGAGGGCACGGCGTGCGGGGATGCAGGTTCTGTGCCGGCCATTCTTAAGGGCTGCCGCGCACCGCCGAAACCGTCAGGTCGTGGCCTCGCGGGTGAACGGCAGGGTCAGCGGCCGCAGGTACCTGGCTTCGAACTCTTCCGCCGCCAGCGGCTTGCTGAACAGGAAGCCCTGGTACCAGTCGCAGTCGAGCCGCCGCAGCGCGTCCAGCTGGCCCAGCGTTTCGACACCTTCGGCCACCACCTTGAGCTTCAGCGTGCGGGCCAGCGCCATGATGGCGGAGACGATGGCGGCGTCATCGGGGTCGGACTCCAGGTCGCGCACGAACGTGCGGTCGATCTTCAGCACGTCGATCGGCAGGCGCTTGAGATAGGAGAGGCTGGAATAGCCGGTGCCGAAATCGTCCACCGACAGCGGCGTGCCGATCTTCCCCAGCTTCTGCAGCGTCGCCACGTGCTCCTCGACGTTGGAGAACAGCAGGCTCTCGGTGATCTCCAGCTCCAGGAAACCGGGGTCGAGGCCGGTGTCGCCGAGGATGCGGTTGAGCGAGCGCACCAGCTCGCCGTGCTTGAGGAACTGGCCTGCCGACAGGTTCACCGCCATCTTGAGGCGGGGATAGCCGGCGTCGTGCCAGGCCTGCGCCTGCCGGCAGGCGGCCTGCAGCACCCATTCGCCCAGCGGCGCGATCAGGCCGGTCTCCTCGGCGATGCCGATGAAGCGGTGCGGCGAGATCAGTCCCCGCTCCGGGTGCTGCCAGCGCACCAGCGCCTCGGCGCCCTCCACTTCGCCCGAGTGCACCCCCACCTGGGGCTGGAAATGCAGCGTGAACTCGCCGTGCTCGATGGCGCGGCGCAGGTCATGCTCCACCGTCAGGCGCTCCAGCGCCTTGGCGGTCATGTCCGCGGAGAAGAACTGGTAGTTGTTGCGGCCGCGATCCTTGGCGTGGTACATGGCCGTGTCGGCGTTCTTCATCAGCGTCGCGATGTCCTCGCCATCGTGGGGGAAGATGGCGATGCCCACCGAGCAGCTGCTGGAGAGGGTGCGGCTGGGCAGCACGTAGGGCTCGCGCAGGCGCTTGAGCACTTTCTGCGCCACCTGCGCGGTGTCGGAGGCGTTGCGCACGCCGTGCAGCGCCACCACGAACTCGTCGCCGCCCAGGCGCGCCAGCGTGTCGTCCTTGCGCACGCAGGCCTCGAGCCGCGCCGCCACTTCCCGCAGCAGCTCGTCGCCGACATCGTGGCCGAGGGAATCGTTGATGGTCTTGAAGCGGTCCAGGTCGATGAACAGCACCGCGAAGCTCTGGCCGGTGCGGCGGCTGCTGTGGATGTATTGCGCCAGGCGGTCGTTGAGCAGCAGCCGGTTGGGAAGCCCGGTGAGGGCGTCGCGGGTGGCCAGGTGCTCGATGCGGGCCTCGGCGCGCTTGCGCTCGGTGATGTCGACGATGGAGCCCGCCAGGCGCAGCGGCTTGCCGTAGCGGTCGCGCGCGGCGATGCCGCGCGAGAACACCCACAGGTACTCGCCGTTGGCCGCGCGCAGGCGGTACTCGCACTCCAGGTGATCGGTGGTGCCCTTGAGGTGAGCCGCCACCTCGCGCCGGTAGTCCTCCGCATCCTCGGGGTGGATCAGCGCCTCCCACGCCGCCGCGTCGGGCAGCGCGTCGCCGGCGTAACCCAGCATGGCGAGCAGGCGCGGCGAGACGTACAGCTCCTTGCTGGCGGTATGGATCTCCCACATGCCGTCGCTGGCGCCTTCCATCGCCAGCATGTAGCGCTGCTCGCTCGCCTTGAGCGCGGCTTCCGCGTGCTTGCGCTCGGTGACGTCCCGGAAGGTGAGGACGATGCCGTGGATGCCGGGGTAGTCGAGGCGGTTGGCGCCGACCGTCTCCAGGTAGATCCACGAGCCGTCGGCCTTGCGGTAGCGCAGCTCCATCGACATCTCGGCATTGGGCGAGCTCACCAGCCGCTGGAATGCCTCGCGGGCCCTCTCCACGTCCTTGGGATGGATGATGGTGAACGGGTTGCGCCCCACCAGCCCGCCCGGGCCGTAGCCCAGCAGGCGCTCCGCGGAAGGCGACTCGTAGACGGTGGTGCCGTCGGGCCGGTGGATGGTGATGATGTCCTTGGAGTTCTGCACCAGGGCGCGGAAGGTTTCCTCGCTGCGGCGCAGGGCGGTGACCGATTTCTGCCGCTGGTTGTTGGTGGCCACGATCACCTGGGTCATCAGGAACAGCGCGGCCAGGGGCAGGTCGAGAAACAGCAGTCCCCGCCAGACCGGCTCCGAAGCGAACGGACCGACGCCGCGGGCGGTGCCCCACACCGCCGCCAGCGCGGCCATCAGGGCCGCCAGGTGCACGATCGGCGGCGGCAGGCGCACCGCGCACCACACCATGAGTGGGAACGCCAGGGATGCCGTGGCAATTTGCGCGCCGGTGGACTCCAGCGGTCCGTCGAAAGCCGCGACCGTGACCGCCAGCAGAGCGGCGATGAGCACGGCGGACTCGGTCCACAGCGCGCCGTCGATGCGCTGGGCGGGACGCGCCCACCAGGCCAGCAGAATCGGCGTCAGCGCCACGATGCCCAGGCCGTCCCCGAGCCACCAGATCGCCCACCAGCGCGGCAGCTCCGCGGGGGGCGCGCCGAACAGCCATACCCCCAGCGTGCCGGCCGACGCGCTCGCCAGGGAAGTCGCCGCCGCCGCGCCGAACAGCGCGAACACGTCCTGGATGCGGCTGAATCCGGTGCGGAAGTCCCAGAAGCGGCGCAGCTGCAGCGCGCCGGCCAGCGTCGCGAGCGTGCTGCCGGTGGCGAACGTGGCCGCTGTCAGGGCGGTGGCGCCGCCGGTGAGCGAGGCCGCGAAGGCGCCCAGGAGGACCCCCGGCGCCAGCGCCGGGCCGTAGCGCAGCAACATCGCCAGCGCCAGCCCCGACGGCAGCCAGAACGTGGACACCACACCCTGAAAACTCGCCAGTTCGAGTCCGATCCGGGCCAGCGCCACGTAGGCCAGCACGACGCCCACGTTCAGGAGCACGCACCGCCCGGGGTTCAACGCCGGAGGCGCCGCGTCGGCGAACGCTGTTTCGTTGGTGGTCATGGGAGCCGTCGAAGCTTACGCTCGCGGTGACGCACGGCGCAAACCGGTGCCCGGCCGGCGCCGGGCGCCTCGGGAAGCGTTCGTCGCCGGTCGGGGCTGACGGCAGCTTGAGGAGGGCGGTCCACGTCGCTCGTATCGGGTAAGTTCCGACCGACTATAGCAAATCACGACGGATCGGATTCAGGGGTGGGCAAACCCCGGGGGGCGGGGCGTTCGGGGCCGCGTATAATCGCGGCTCACGAGGGGACCGCGCCACGTGGGCGGAGGCGCCCCGTTCCTCCGAATCCCCTTGGCAACCTTTCCCATGAGTGCCCGTTTCCTCGCCGTTCCCGGCGCCCTGTTGCTGGGCGGCGCCGCCGGCTGGCTGGCCCAGTGGCTGCACGTCCCGCTGCCCTGGATGGTGGGGCCGATGGCGGCGATGGCGGCGGCCCGCTTCCGGCGCGCGCCGCTGGCGCTGCCGCCGGGCGGGCGCCAGGCCGGGCAGCTGGTGATCGGCGTCGCACTGGGCCTTTATTTCACGCCGGCGGTGGGGCAGGAGGTGCTGGCGACCGGCGCCTGGATGGTGCTGCTGGGGGCGCTGGCGATCGGCATCGGCTACGTCTGCGCGTGGGTGCTGTCGCGCCTGTCGGGAATCGATCTGGGCACGGCGTTCTTCGCCAGCGTGCCGGGCGGCGCGTCGGAAATGGCGGTCCTGGCGGAGCGTCACGGTGCGTCGATCCCCCATGTCGCGGTGGCCCATTCCCTGCGCATCCTGCTGGTGGTGGTGATCGTGCCGGGGGCACTGACCCTGCTGGGCGTGACCGGCACCGACGTCTACGCGCCGCCGCAACCGGGCGCGTCCGCCGCCGGACTGCTCACGCTGCTGGCGCTGGCACTGGGAGCAGCTTTGGTGGCGTTGCAGTTTCGCGTGCCCAACGCCTGGATCCTGGGGCCGCTCGCCGTCACCATCCTGCTGACGCTGAACCAGGTGGACCTGTCGGCCATGCCGGCCTGGCTCTCGGCCCTGGGGCAGCTGCTGATCGGCCTCGCGCTGGGCTCGCGTTTCGAGCCGGAGTTCATGCGCTCGGCCCCGCGCTACACCGGTGCACTGCTGGCGAGCATCGCGGTGGCCCTGGTGCTGGCAGCCGGCGTGGGGTTCGCCCTGGCGTGGGCATCGGGACTCAATCCCGCCTCCATGGTGCTGGCGGCGGCCCCCGGCGGCATTGCCGAAATGTGCATCACCGCCAAGGTCCTCCAGCTGGGCGTGCCGCTGGTCACCGCATTTCACGTGACCCGCTTCGTCATGGTGGTGACACTGACCGGGCCGCTCGTCCGGCTGTCGCTCCGAGCCGCGTGATGGCTCAGCCCCGGCGCCGCAGCGTCTCCGTGGCCAGCAGCGCGAGCGCCGCGCCGATGGCCACCATGCCGGCGAGCTCCGCCGGGCCCGGCCGCTCGCCCAGTTCGATCGCGGCTGCCAGCACTCCGATCACGGGCACGCTGAGGATGCCCAGGCTGGCGGTGCCAGCGGGCAGGCGGCGCAGCACGTACACCCACAGCAGCCAGCCCAGCGCCGTGCCCACGATGGCGATGTAGGCCAGCGCGACGACGAAGTAACCGCTCCAGTCGATGGCCCGCTGGGGCACCGCGGCCGCCACCAGCGCCAGCAGCACGGTGCCGAGCGCCATCTGCCACGCGGTCAGCGCGAGCAGGTCGGGCGGGCGCTGGCGCTCGACGCGCTTGATCAGCACCGCGCCCACCGCCCACGCCAGGCCCGAGGCCACCGCCAGCACGCCGGAGAAAAACGTGCCCTGGGTGTGCCAGGGCTCCAGCACCAGCGTGAGCCCGACCGCAGCGAGGATGACCGGAAGCCAGCGCGCCCCGCGCACCCGCTCGCCCAGGATCGGCCACGCCAGCAACAGCACCCAGAACGGCATGGTGTAGGCGAGCACCGCGGTCTTGGCCGCGCCGCCCGCCACCAGCGCCCACTGGGACAGGCCGGTGAAGCCGGCGGTCTGGAACAGACCCAGGATCAGCACGCCGCGCCAGCCCGGCAGCCCCAGCGGGCGCCGCGTGGCCAGCAGCACGGCGAACAGGAACAGGGTGCCGATCGCCATGCGCAGCGCCGCGAAGTCGAACGGCCCAGCGTAGGCGGTGGCGCGCTTCATGATCACCCAGTTGTAACCCCAGATCAGCGTCAGCAGCGCCAGGGCCCCGGCGGCCCGCCGGCGGGCGCGGGAATCCGCGGCGCGTGCTACGGTCTGATCCGGCGGAGAATCCGCCGCGGACGAAGGCATGCGCCTATATTACAGCGACCGTTTCGTGCTTCCCCTGCCGCCCGGGCACCGTTTCCCGATGGAGAAATACGCGCGGCTGCGGGAGCGGGTGCAGGGCGCCTCCTGGATCAACGGCCACGCGCTGGCCGAGCCCCCGGCCGCGGCCGACGACGAACTGGCCGTGGCCCACGCGCCCGGGTACGTCAGCCGGGTCGCGGGCGGCGGCCTCTGCGCGAACGAGATCCGCCGCATCGGATTCCCATGGTCGCCGGAAATGGTGGAGCGCTCGCGTCGCTCGGCCGGCGCCACCATCGCCGCTTGCCGCGCCGCGCTCGAGGAGGGTTGCGGCGTCAACCTGGCCGGCGGCACCCATCATGCCTTCCGCGATCGCGGCGAGGGCTACTGCGTGTTCAACGACGCTGCGGTGGCGGCGAAGCTGCTGCAGGCGGAAGGCGTGGTCGGGCCGGTGGCGGTGATCGACTGCGACGTGCACCAGGGCAACGGCACCGCGGCGATCGCCGCCGGCGACGACGCGCTGTTCACGTTTTCGATCCACGGCGCGAAGAATTTCCCGTTCCACAAGGAGGCCAGCGACCTCGACATCGAGCTGGCCGACGGCACCGGCGACCGGGAATACCTGGAGGCGCTGGAGCGGGGGCTGGCGGCGACGTTCGCGCGGGCGGCGCCGCAACTGGTGATCTATCTCGCCGGTGCGGATCCGTATCGGGACGACCGCCTGGGCCGCCTGGCGCTGACCAAGGCAGGACTGCTGGAGCGCGACCGGCTGGTGCTGGAGACGTGCCGCCGCCGCAACCTGCCGGTGGCGGTTGCCATGGCCGGCGGCTATGCCAGGGACATCGGCGACACCGTGGACATCCACTACGCCACGGTGCGGCTGGCGAGCGGGATGGCCTGACCCCGGCGGGTCAGATCACGCCGGATGCCCGCAGCGCGGCCAGCTCCGCCGCGCCAAGGCCCAGCAGTTCGCCGAGCACCTCGTCGGTGTGCTGGCCGAGCATCGGCGGTGAGCCCCCGTAGCGGATCGGCGTCGCCGAGAATCTGATCGGATTGGCCACCGTGGGCACGCTGCCCGTCTCGGGGTCGGCGAGTTCGACCCGCAGGCCGCGGTGCTGCACCTGCGGCTCGCCGAACACCTGGTCGAGCCGGTTCACCGGTCCGCACGGAACGCCGGCGGGCTCCAGCAGTGCCATCCAATCGCCCGTGGTGCGCGTCGCCAGCAGCGCCGCCACCTGCGGCACCAGGTCGGCGCGGTGCCGCACGCGGCCGGCGTTGGTGGCGAAGCGCGGGTCGGCGGCCAGCCCGGCGCGGCCGGCGAGCTCGCAGAAGCGCGCGAACTGGCGGTCGTTGCCCACCGCCAGGACGATGTTGCCGTCGGACGTGGCGAACGCCTGGTACGGAACGATGTTGGGGTGCGCATTGCCGAGGCGCCCCGGCACCACGCCGCCCGTCAGATAGTTGGACGCCTGGTTGGCCAGCATCGCCACCTGGCAGTCCAGCAGGGCGAGGTCGATGTGCTGGCCCTCGCCGGTGCGGTCGCGGTGCGCCAGCGCGGCCAGGACCGCCACGCCGGCGTACATGCCGGTGAAGAGATCGGCGATGGCGACACCGACTTTCAGCGGTTCCCCGTCGGGGGTGCCGGTGATGCTCATCAGCCCGCCCATCGCCTGGATCATGAAATCGTAGCCGGCCCGGTCCTTGAGCGGGCCGTCCTGGCCGAAGCCGGTGATCGAGCAGTACACCAGCCGCGGGTTCGCCGCCCGCAGCGTGGCGTAATCCAGCCCGTAGCGGGCCAGTCCGCCCACCTTGAAGTTCTCCAGCACCACGTCGCACGAGCGCGCCAGCTCCCGCGCGAGGCGCGCGCCTTCCGGTTGTGCGATGTCGAGGGTGACCGAGCGCTTGCCGCGGTTGGCGGAGAGGAAATAGGCGGCGCGGCCGGTGTCATTGCCGGCCGCGTCCTTCAGAAACGGAGGTCCCCAGCCGCGGGTGTCGTCGCCGCTGCCGGGCTTCTCGATCTTGATCACCTCGGCGCCCAGGTCCGCCAGCAGCTGGCTCGCCCACGGGCCGGCGAGCACGCGCGACAGGTCCAGGACGCGCAGGTGGGAGAGCGGGGCGGTCACGAATACCTACCCCAGAGACAAAGGCACAGAGAACCCCATTAACCGCCAAGGACGCGAAGGACGCGAAGGAAAAATCTCTTCATCGGGTCTCGGGGTTCCTTAGCGTCCTTGGCGTCCTTCGCGGTGAAACGC
Organism: Pseudomonadota bacterium; assembly: GCA_049322755.1. Classification (GTDB taxonomy): domain Bacteria; phylum Pseudomonadota; class Gammaproteobacteria; order Burkholderiales; family UBA6910; genus DATIUV01. Next base: position 163,032 of record JBMOQX010000067.1, read on the forward strand.
TGTTGCCGTTCTCTGTGCCTCTGTGGTGAAAGGTGTCTAAGCGCTGAACGCCTGGATGCCGGTCTGGGCGCGGCCGAGGATGAGGGCGTGGATGTCGTGGGTGCCCTCGTAGGTGTTGACCGCCTCCAGGTTCATGACGTGGCGGATGACGTGGTACTCGTCGGCGATGCCGTTGCCGCCGTGCATGTCGCGCGCGACGCGGGCGATGTCCAGCGCCTTGCCGCAGGAGTTGCGCTTGAGCAGCGACACCATCTCGGGCGTGGCGCGGCCGTCGTCCATCAGCCGGCCCAGGCGCAGCGCCGCGTGCAGGCCCAGCGTGATCTCGGTCTGCATGTCGGCGAGCTTCTTCTGCACCAGCTGGTTGGCGGCCAGCGGGCGGCCGAACTGCTTGCGCTCCAGCGTGTACTGGCGCGCCGCGTGCCAGCAGAACTCGGCGGCGCCCAGCGCGCCCCAGGCGATGCCGTAGCGCGCCTTGTTGAGGCAGCCGAACGGGCCCTTGAGGCCCTTGACGCCGGGCAGCAGGTTTTCCGCCGGCACGAAGACCTCGTCCATGACGATCTCGCCGGTGACCGAAGCGCGCAGGGAAAACTTGCCTTCGATCTTGGGCGCCGAGAGCCCCTTCATGCCTTTCTCCAGGACGAAGCCGCGGATCTCGCCGGCGTCGTCCTTGGCCCAGACCACGAACACGTCGGCGATGGGCGAGTTGGTGATCCACATCTTGGCGCCGTGCAGCACGTAGCCGCCGTCGGCCGGGCGCGCCCGGGTCTGCATGCCGCCGGGGTCGGAGCCGTGGTTGGGCTCGGTCAGGCCGAAGCAGCCCACCAGCTCGCCGCTGGCGAGCTTCGGCAAGTACTTCTGCCGCTGCTCCTCGGTGCCATAGGCGTGGATCGGGTGCATCACCAGGCTCGACTGCACGCTCATCGTCGAGCGGTAGCCCGAGTCGACGCGCTCCACCTCGCGCGCGATCAGCCCGTAGCAGACATGGTTCACGCCGGCGCAGCCGTAGCCGTCGATGGTGGAGCCGAGGAAGCCGAGTTCGCCCATCTCGTTCAGGATCGCGCGGTCGAAACGCTCGTGGCGGTTGGCCTCCAGAATGCGCGGCATGAGCTTGCCCTGGCAGTAGTCGCGGGCGGCATCGCGCACCATGCGCTCGTCGTCGGAGAGCTGGTCCTCCAGCAGCAGCGGATCGTCCCACTGGAAGGTCGGCTTGGTGAAGGGCTGTTCGCGTTGCATGGCAGGCCTCGCTGTCGGATGGGGCCGGGACCGGCAGTCAGCCGGGGACCCGGCAGGGAAAGAGATGAACCGTGCCGGCGCGAATGCCCGCCAGCTCACCCAGCAGTTTACACCGCCCGCCGGCGCACAGCCGGTAGTCGGCCGCGTGGGGCGACACGGTCAGCGCCAGGCGGGGCAGCGCGCCGACGGCGGGGCGATAGCGCCAGGCGCCGTCGCGCAGCACCGCGCCGGGCGGCGGCTCCATGCCGGCGCCCGCGCCGCGCACCCGGGCCGCCAATGGCACCAGTCCGTCGCGCTCGACGCGGTAGTCCTCTTCCCAGAGGACTTTCTCCACCGAGTGGGTCCACGCCAGCGTGAACTCCGCCGCCGGCAGCGCGGCGCGCACCATCATGTCCACGGCGAGGCACAGGCCGATCATGCGACCTGCGGTCGCGCCTTGCGCAGCCGGAACCAGTGCTGGCCGATGACCAGCGCGGCGAGGGCGAAACCGATCTCGTCGGTGACGGGCAGCGCGACGATGAGCGTGAACGCGGCCGCCGCCGCCAGCACCCGCTCCCACGCCTTCATCGGCCGGAACAGGTAGCCGATCACCGCGGCGCCCCACAGCCCGACGGCGATGAGGGTCTTGAGCACGATGTAGGCCACCGCGAGGGGGAAGCCGAACGACTCGGTCAGCGGGCCGCCCGGCTGCAGCATCAGGGCCGGCGTGTAGACCGCCATGTAGGGGATGACGAAGCCCGCGGTGGCCACCTTGATCGCCTCGAGCGAGATCCTCAGGCCGCTCTCCCGCGCGATGGGCGCCGCGGCGAAGCAGGCCAGCGCCACCGGCGGCGTCAGGTCGGCGAGGATGCCGAAATAGAACACGAACATGTGGCTGACGATGAGCGGCACGCCCAGCTCCAGCAGCGCGGGGCCGGCGATGGAGGCGGTGATGATGTAGTTGGGGATCGTCGGGACGCCCATGCCCAGGACCAGGCAGGTGAGCATCGTCAGCACCAGCGACAGGAACAGGCTCTTCTCGCCCACCGACACGACGAACTGCCCGAACGTGTTGGCGGCGCCGGTCAGCGTCATGGTGCCGATGATGATGCCGACGATGGCGCAGGCGACGCCCACCGGCAGCGCGGTCTTGGCGCCGTCTGCCAGGCTGTCGCGGCAGACGGCGAGCGTTTCGCGTCCGCCCTTGACGAAGACGTTGACGACCAGCAGCGCCACGATGGCCGCCGCCAGCACGTTGACGCCGTAGCGGAAGAACGACGCCGCCACCAGGCCCAGCCCGATCCAGAAGATCACCCGAAGCGCCGTGGACGGGAACCCCAGCGCGATGGAGCCGCCCAGGATCAGCATCACCGTCAGGGCGAGGCCCATGGTGCCCGCGAACAGCGGTGTGTAGCCCGAGAACAGGAGGTACACCAGCAGGCCCAGCGGCAGCATCAGGAACCACTGCGCCTTGATGGCGGCCCACGGCGACGGCAGGTCGCCCTTGTCCATGCCCAGCAGGCTGCGCTTGCCGGCTTCCAGGTGCACCATCCAGAACGCCGACAGGAAGTAGAGCAGCGCAGGAATCACCGCCGCCTTCACCACCTCGGCGTAGGGGACGTCCAGGGTCTCGGCCATGATGAAGGCCACGGCGCCCATCACCGGCGGCATGATCTGGCCGCCCATGGACGAGGTGGCCTCGACCCCGCCTGCGAACGCGCTCCGGTAGCCGAAGCGCTTCATCAGCGGGATCGTGAACTGCCCGGTAGTCACCACGTTGGCCACGCCGGAGCCGTTGATGGTGCCCATCAGCCCCGACGCCACCACCGACACCTTGGCGGCGCCGCCGCGCGCGTGGCCCACCAAGCCTAGCGCCACGTCGGTGAAGAGGCGGATCATTCCCGCCTTCTCGAGGAACGTGCCGAACAGGATGAAGAGAAAAATGTAGGTGGACGAGACGTACGTGGGAATGCCGTAGATCCCTTCCGTCCCGTAGGCCATGTGCTCGATGACCTGGGAAAAGTCGTAGCCGCGGTGGTCCAGCGGCGCCGGCAGGTACTGCCCCAGCAGGCAATACGCGAGGAAGGTGCCGGCGATGACGGGCAGCGCGGGGCCCATGAGGCGCAACGCAGCGATGAACAGCACCACCAGCGCCACCACGCCCACCGCCAGGTCCGCGGTGGTCGGGTCGCCCGCCCGCAGCAGCAGCGGCTTGTACTCCACCCACTGGTAGATGGCGACGCCGAATCCCAGGAGCGCCAGGATCCAGCCGGCGACGCGCCAGGGCAGCGCCGAGCGCCGCGCGGCGCCCAGCAGCGGGAGCACCAGCAGCATCAGGAAGCCGACGTGCACCGCCCGCACGATCTGGCTCGGCAGGTCCAGCAGGTGGGCGGCGGTGGCGATCTGGAACGCCGAGAAGACGAACGCGATCCAGAACAGGAACCGGCCTTCGGCGGTCTTCGGAAAACTGTCGGCCAGCGGGTCGTGGAGGCCGAGGTCCGGGGCGGCGCCGGGAAGCTCGTGCGGTTCCTTCTCGTGAATCGTCATGGCGGGTCCCCGGGGACGCGGCAGAGAACGCAACTGGCCGGGAAACCCGGTCTCCGGCCAGCTTGGGCGGCGGAGAGCGGCGCTGGGCGCCGCCCGCCCGTCATAGGTTACCGCAGGGCTACTTGATCAGGCCCTTTTCCTTGAAATAGCGCTCCGCGCCCGGATGCAGCGGCAGGGGCATTCCTTTGGTGGCATTCTCCAGCTTGATGCCGCTGGCCGCCTTGTGGGCCGCCACCATGTCCGGCAGGTTCTCGAACAGCTGCTTGGTCATCTGGTAGACGGTTTCCTCCGGCACGTCCTTGTGCGTCACCAGGAAGTTGACCACCGCCACCGTCGGCACGTCGGCATCCTGGCCGGTGTAGGTGCCGGCAGGGATGGTGGCGGCGACGAACGGCGCGCCCAGTTTGGTCACGACATCGCCGGGCACCGCCACCATGGTGATCGGAAGCGACGTGGACAGGTCGCGGATCGAGGCCACGCCGAGCCCCGCCGACTGCAACGTCGCGTCCAGCTGGCGGTTCTTGATCGCCTCCACCGATTCGGCGAACGGCAGGTACTCGGTCTTGCGCAGGTCGGCGTAGCTCATCCCCGCGGCCTTGAAAATCGCCCGGGCATTCAGCTCGGTGCCCGACTTGGGCGCGCCCACCGACAGGCTTTTGCCCTTGAGATCGGCGAGGCTCTTGATCCCGCTGTCCTTGGAGGCGACGATCTGGATGTAGTTGGGATAGATGCCCGTGATCCCGCGCAGGTTGGAAAGCTTCTGCTTGAAGCCCGCTTCCTCGTCGCCTTCCCACGCCGACTTCACCGAATCGCCGAGAACGAACGCGATTTCGCCGCGCTTGGACTGCAGCAGGTTCAGGTTCTCCACCGACGCCTTGGTGGACTGCACCTGGGTGCGCACGCCGGGAATCTTCTCGGCGTAGATCTTGGACAGCGCGACCCCCAAGGGGTAGTAGACCCCGCTGGTGCCCCCGGTAAGGATGTTGATGAACTGCTCGGCGCTGGCCGGCAGGGCGATGCCAACGGTGACCATTGCGGCCGCCAGGGTATTGCGGATGACGCGATGCATGGGACGCTCCTCGTGGTTTCGCGGTTATTGGAATCGCGGCGGATGAGCCGGCACTTTATGTAACACGCCGGTGGGCCAGTGACAACCCGGCCCGCGGCGGAACGACGTGGCCGCGACCGAAATCGCACGGCCCTGCACCCGCGCCCCCAGCCCGGACTCAAGGCTGGACGCGCGCCCGGCCGAGCGTTCCCGGTCATGACGCGCCGCACCATGCGCCTCGCGGGCGCCGGGTTACCGCACAGCGGCGAAGCGGGCGATTGCCGCCAGCAGCGCTCCGGTGGTCTTCACGAGCCGCTGCGGGAAGTCGCGGCACAGCGCGATGCCGCCCGGGGCCTCGTGCCGGAATACCCGCGCCGGCGAACGCTCGGCCCGCCGCGCGGTCGGTTGCAGAAGGCGAACGCGCAGGCGTCCGCCGGGCACGGCGGCCGATCGGATGTCCTCGGACGCGTTTCGGTCCATAATCACGGCCATTTTTGCTCCCGCCGGCGGCTGCCGGCGCTCCGTCCGGAATCGGCATGCCCAGCCAGGAACTCGACAAGCTCCGCATCGATCGCGGCGCGCCGCGCCGACGTCGGCGCATACTGCCGTGGGTGTTCGCGGTGGCCGCGGTGCTGGCGGCGGCGGCGTTCTTCGCCACGTCGCGTTCGGCCACGACCGTGGAGACCGCCACCGTGGTGCAGGTCTATCCGTCCCAGAAATACACGCTGCTCAACGCCACCGGCTACGTGGTGCCCCAGCGCAAGGCGTCGGTCGCGTCCAAGGCCACCGGCCGCCTGGAGTGGCTGGGCGTGGCGGAGGGCACCGTGGTGAAGGCCGGCCAGGTGATCGCGCGGCTGGAGAACAACGACGTGATGGCGATGCGGGACCAGGCCGCGGCCAACGTGCGGGTGGCCCGCTCCCAGCTGGTGCAGGCGGAGGCGGAGCTCGCCGACGCCGAGCGCGAGCTGCGCCGCGCCCGCGAGCTGGCGGCGCAGAAATTCATCTCCCAGGCCACCGTCGACCAGGCGCTGGCGCGCTACGAGAAGGCCGGCGCCGCGGTGGCGGGGGCACGGGCGTCCATCCGCGCGGCCGAGGCCAACCTGCGGGCCACCGAGATCGCCGTGGAGTACACGCTGATCCGGGCGCCGTTCGACGGCGTGGTGCTGCAGAAGTTCGCCAACATCGGCGACGTCGTCTCGCCGTTCAACCCGTCGCCAGAGTCCAAGGGCGCGGTGGTGTCGATGGCGGACATGGACACGCTGGAGGTCGAAGCCGACGTCTCCGAGTCCAACCTGTCCAAGGTGAAGGTGGATCAGCCGTGCGAGATCGCGCTGGACGCGCGCCCCGATACCCGGTTCGCCGGCGTGGTGCGGCGGATCGTGCCCACGGTGGACCGCTCCAAGGCCACCGTCCTGGTGAAGGTGGGCTTCGTCGACCGCGACGAGCGCGTGCTGCCGGACATGAGCGCGCGGGTGGCGTTTCTTTCGCAGCCGATGGCGGCCGACGAGCGCGCTCCGCGCACCGCGGCGCCCGCCGACACGGTGGTGGAGCGGGACGGCCGCGCGGTGGCGTTTCGCATCGCCGACGGGCGCGCGGTGGCGGTGCCGGTGACCGCCGGCGAGCGCATCGGCGACATGGTGGAGATCCAGGGCGGACTCAGTCCCGGCGACACGCTGGTGAAGGCGCCGCCCCCCGACCTGCGCGACGGCAGCCGGGTGCAGGTGGCAGCAAAATAACCGATGGCGGGCGACGCCGCAGCGCGGCGCAATGCCGTCGAGATCCGGCGGCTTTGCAAGTCCTACCGGCGCGGGGGCCAGGTGCTGCCGGTGCTGACCGACATCGACTTCGACATCCCCGAGGGCGAGTTCCTGGCGCTGATGGGGCCGTCGGGCTCGGGCAAGAGCACCCTGCTCAACCTGATCGCGGGCATCGACCGCGCCGACAGCGGCCAGCTGCGCGTCGGCGGTGTCGACATCGGCGCGTTGTCCGAGGCCGATCTGGCCGGCTGGCGCGCGGCCCACATCGGCTTCATCTTCCAGTTCTACAACCTGATGCCGGTTCTCACGGCGCGGGAAAACGTCGAGCTGCCGCTGCTGCTGACGGCGCTGTCCGCGGCCGAGCGGCGCGAGCGCGCGGAGGTGGCCCTGACCATGGTGGGCCTTGCCGACCGCCTCGAGCATCGGCCTTCGGAGCTTTCCGGCGGCCAGCAGCAGCGCGTGGCCATCGCCCGCGCCATCGTCACCGATCCGGCGTTGCTGGTGGCGGACGAGCCCACCGGCGATCTGGACAAGGTGTCCGCCGGCGAAATCCTGGACCTGATGGAGCAGCTCAACCGCGAGCTGGGCAAGACCATCGTCATGGTGACCCACGACCAGCGCGCCGCCGAACGCGCCCACCTGGTGCGGCACCTGGAGAAGGGGGAGCTGCAGTAAGGGGGAACGGGCAATGGGGAATGGGGAATGGGTGAACTACACTTTGCCCATCGCCCATCGCCCATCGCCCATCGCCCATCGCCCATCGCCCATCGCCCATCGCCCATGTACCTGCTCCGCCTCGTCTTGCGCAACGCGCTGCGCCACCGGCTGCGCACCGGCCTCACGGTGCTGGGTATCGTCGTGGCGGTGCTGGCGTTCGGCCTGCTGCAGGCGGTGGTGGACGCCTGGTATGCCGGTGCCCGCGGCGCTTCCGAGACGCGCCTGGTGACGCGCAACGCGATCTCGCTGGTGTTTCCGCTGCCCATCAGCTACCAGGCCAAGATCCGCGGCGTCGAGGGCGTCACCGGCATCACCCACTCCAACTGGTTCGGCGGCGTGTACCAGGACGGCAAGAATTTCTTCCCCCAGTTCGCCGTCGACGCCGATACCTATTTCCAGCTGTACCCGGAGTTCGTCGTCCCGCCGGAGCAGATGCGCGAGTTCCAGCGCGACCGTCGCGGCGCGATCGTGGGGCGCAAGACCGCCGAGGCGTTCGGGTTCAGGGTCGGCGACGTGGTGCCGATCAAGGGCACCATCTATCCCGGCGACTGGCAGTTCATCGTGCGCGGCATCTTCGACGGCGCCGAGGAGCGCACCGACGAGCGCCAGTTCTTCTTCCACTGGGAGTACCTGAACGAGTACGCCAAGCAGAAGCTGGCGCGACGCGGCGACACCGTGGGCGTGTACGTGGTGCGGGTCGCAACGCCGGACCTGGTGCCCAAGGTGGCGGAGGAGATCGACGCCATGTTCGCCAACTCGCTGGCCGAGACTCGCACCGAGACCGAGCGCGCGTTCGCGCTGGGCTTCGTCGCCATGACCGAGGCCATCGTGGTGCTGATCCGGGTGGTGTCCTTCGTCGTCATCGCCATCATCCTGGCGGTGATGGCCAACACCATGGCCATGACCGCACGCGAGCGGGTGCCCGAGTACGCGACGCTGAAGGCGCTGGGCTTCCGGCCGCCGTTCCTGGCGGGGCTGATCCTGGGCGAGTCGCTGGCCATCGCCGGCACCGGCGGGCTGATCGGCATCCTGCTCACCGGGCCGGTGGTGCAGCGGTTCACCCGCGCCACCGGCACGCTGTTCCCGTCGATCGACGTGTCTCCCGCCACGGTGGCGATGCAGATCGCGTGCATCGCCGGCGTCGGCCTGCTGGCCGCCGCGATCCCCGCCTGGCGCGCCGGGCGGGTATCCATCGCCGAGGGCCTGCGGGCGATCGGGTGACCGGCGGCATCATGAACGGCTTTCACCGCAGAGGCGCGGAGGCGCAGAGAACAGCAATGAAAACGCTCGAACCGCGAAGGGCGCAAAGGACGCAAAGGAAGGACGGTGGTCTTTCGAATGAGCGTTCGAGGAAGGGTGCTCGGGCACGGCGCGGCAGGAGATTCCGATCGGCGCTCAAGGATAACGAATTCCTTCGCGTCCTTGGCGTCCTTTGCGGTTCAAAGGTTTCCCTCTGCGCCTCGGCGCCTCTGCGGTCGATGGAAACCTGACATGGCCGTCCCGCTCTCCTACTCGATCCGCAACCTCTGGACCCGGCGCCTGACCACGGCGCTCACCGCCGGCGGCCTGGCGCTGGTGGTGTACGTCTTCGCCACCGTGCTCATGCTGGAAGCGGGGCTCAGGGCCACGCTGGTGGAAACCGGGTCCTACGACAACGTGGTGGTGACGCGCCGCTCCGCCACCAGCGAGGTGCAGAGCGCGGTGGACCGGGACCAGGCGCTGGTGCTGGAGGCGCGGCCCGAGATCGCCAACGCGGCGGACGGTACGCCGTTCGTGTCCAAGGAGGTGGTGGTGCTCATCACGCTGCCGAAGCGCGACGGCGGCAACCGCTCGAACGTGGTGATCCGCGGCGTCGGCGCCCACGGCCTCGCGCTGCGCCCGTCGGTGAAGATCGTCGAGGGGCGCATGTTCCGGCGCGGCGCGTCGGAGATCATCGCCGGGAGCTCGATCGCCCAGCGCTTCGACGGCGCGGGGGTGGGCGAGAAGCTGCGCTTCGGGCTGCGGGACTGGACCGTGGTGGGCGTGTTCGACGCCGGCGGCACCGGCTTCGATTCCGAGGTGTGGGGCGACGCCGACCAGCTGATGCAGGCGTTCCGGCGCAACAGCTATTCGGCGCTGCTCGCCAAACTCTCGCGCTCCGACCGGTTCGACGCCTACCGCGACGCCGTGGAGAAGGACCAGCGGCTCACCGTGGAAGCGAAGCGCGAAACCCAGTTCTTCGCCGAGCAGTCCCAGGCGCTGGCCAATTTCATCCGCATCCTCGGGCTTACGCTGTCCATTATCTTCTCCATCGGCGCGGTGATCGGCGCGATGATCACCATGTATTCGGCGGTGGCCAACCGCACCCGCGAGATCGGCACCCTGCGCGCGCTCGGCTTCCAGCGCGGCAGCATCATGCTGGCCTTCCTCGCGGAGTCGGTGGCGCTGGCGGTCGTGGGGTGGGCGGTGGGACTGGGGCTCGCCTCCGTCATGCAGTTCTTCACCATCTCTACCACCAACTGGCAGTCCTTCTCCGAACTCGCTTTCAGCTTCGCGCTGACGCCGTCCATCGTGGCGCAGTCGCTCGCGTTCGCTCTGGCCATGGGCATCGTCGGCGGCGTGCTGCCCTCGGTGCGCGCCGCAAGGCTCAACATCGTCGACGCGCTGCGGGCCATCTGACCGCGGGGCGCGCGAGGGTTGCCCCGGTTCGGGGACGAGATGGGAACGGTGGAGGCCATCGGCCCGCCGCGCGACATGCTGACCCAGGCCATGGGGATGCTTTTGGTTGCGCTGCGGGTTCTCGGCGCGTATATCATCGCCAGCGCTCTCGGCGCGACCCGCACGAAGTGGCGTAGCATTGCGCGAAAGCGATGCCACGCGCCCCTTCGGCCCTTCACCCTGCAGGCTCACGACTCGACTCATGACCCAAGAGAAAATCCAGGTTCGCGTAACCGAAACCGGCCAGACCATGGACGTGGTGGTTCTCAGCAAGCGCGCCGAGCGCATCGAAGTGGTGCTGGGCGAGGGTGTGCACAGCGTGCGCTGCGCCCTCACGCCCACCCGCACCGGCGCTGCCTACGCCGGCAGCGTCATGGGGCGCGAGCTGGTGTACGAGAGAAGCCGCGACCAGGTCCGGGCGGACATCGATCGGTTGAATCCCGCGGTGCGCAAGTCCAGCCGGCACTGAGGGTTCGGCACAGCCGGGGGCGGGCGCCTCACGCGCTGCCAGCGCCCGCGGTGCGCAGAAACCCGCAAACCTCCTGCAGCAGTTCCGGCGCCGTCAGGATTTTCGCGTGGCCGTAGCGATCGGTCTTGACCAGGCGTGCTCCCGGGGCGATGGCGGCGATGCGGTCACCTTCGGAGTGGTCGACGAAACGGTCCATGGTGTCGAAAACCAGCAAAGCGTTCGCGCCCAGCCCCTGGTAGAGCGTTCCGTCCCGCAGAGACTCCCAGGTGGTGCCGAACTGCCCGGCGACGAAATCGCAATAGCGCGCGATGACACCCGGGCGAGGCCCCAGCTTGCGGCGGATGACGTTGACGGCCGGAAACGGATGCGTTGGGGCGCAGATCAGGACATAGGTCGTTGCGGAAACGTGTCCGGCCTGCCGAGCCGCCATCAACGTGAGGGCGCCGGCCGAGTGACCGACGTAGGCGTGCACGGGTTCTCCCAGCTTGTCCGCCAGCGCCGGGATGTCCCTCAGGAAATGGCGCCACTCGGTCCGCCGTCCCGGCGAGTCACCGTGGCCCGTCACGTCGAGGGCCACCGCCCGGAATCCGTAATCCGCGATGCGCGCAGCGAGCGGCGCCATCTGCGCGGCGCGGCCGCTCCAGCCGTGCACCAGCACCACCGGCGGGCCGTCGCCCCAGGCCCACGCGACGTTGCCGTCGCCGTAACGGATCCGCTTTGCGTTGGCGAGGGCGGTCCTCTCAGTTTGAGTTATCCGGGGGTGCTGGGTTACGGCCGCCAGGGACCGGGTGATGCGGAACGCGGCGGAGTCCGGGAGCGCCTTCAGGGCCAGCCGAGTCAGCCGAATCAGCATGGGCGCCTCCACCGGGGAAGGGCGGCGGTTGCGGCGGCCGGGAGCGCCTGGATTCCGAAGCCGTCGCGCGCACCCCGGCGGGACGGCTCTGCGGGCTCGCAGCCCGCAGCGTTGCCAGAAAGACGTCCTTGCATCACCGGTTTCGAGAACATGGGCCAGTCGAGGCCGATCGCCGTCCGCTGGGCCGCCTCGCTCAGCGCCGCCGCGCAGTCCGTGAGCGTGTAGACCTCAAAGCCCATGTCAAGGGCGGTGCGCATGGCGGACTCGATGCAGATGTTGGTCAGCAGTCCGCCCAGCGCGATGGCCTTGATCCCGTACTCGTCGAGAATCTCGCGCAATCAGGCCTTGCCGTCCAGACGGTCAACGGCATGGCTGGTGGTCCAGACCCCGTTGGCGATGAAGCGGAAGTTGGTGAGCGCGGCCAGGTAGCCGTCGCCCTCCGGCAGGATTGCCGCGGCGGTGGCGTCCTTCACGACCGCCACCTCGAAGCCCTGCTCCAGCAGTTCCCGCAGGTGCGACTCGACACACAGGTTGGCCGACATGCCCGCCAGCACCACCTGATCGACGCGCTTCTTGCGCAGCTGCAGCACCAGGTCGTTCTGCTCGGGACCATAGACCTTGTGCGGTGACGTGATGATGGTCTTGCCGTCCAGGATGTATTGCTTGTACTCCGGCAGGAAATCGGCGCCGGAACCGTCGAAGCCCTCCATCGAGTACGCGCTGTTGCGGTCGAACATCCTGATGTTGTGCATCAGCTTTTCCAGCGCGCCCTCGAACTTCCAGCCCTTGTCGGTGGGGTAGTAGTAGTGGGGGGATACCGCCACGGTGATTCCGACCGCCTTCGCGGTCGCGAACAGGCGCCCGATGTTCTCCACCACGTTGTGCTGCTTGACGCTCTCGCCCACCGCGCCCCAGGCGACGCCTTTCGGGCTCAGGAAATCCACCTGCGGGTCGATGACCACCAGCGCGGTGCGCGCCAGGTCCAGTTTCATGTCGGAGGGCGGCAGCATCGGCTTCGCCGGGTCGGCGTACTTGTCGGCGGCTCCGGCACCGGCCGCCACGGGGACCGCGACGGCGCCCGCGGCGAGTGTGGCGGCAACGGCGGCGCCGTTCGCCAGGAACCGGCGCCGTCCGGCATCGGCGGCGTCGGTAAGGGATTCGGTCCTGTCTGCGGACATCTTCAGTCTCCTTTGTCGATTGCGGGGCGTAAGGATTACGCGTTACAGCTTCGGCACCGCGGGAAAATCCAGCGGCGTCCGGTGCACCCGGTTGAACAGGTTGGTGAAGACGGTCTGCGAGATCACCAGCAGCGCCTCGGCGATCTGCGCGTCGTTGAACCCGGCGGCTTTCACCACGGCAAGATCGTCATCGGAGACCCGACCGCGGGGTTCGAGCGCCGAGCGGACGAACGCCACCAGCGCGCCGAGGCGCGGATTTCGCGACGTGCCGCGGCGGGCGCCGATCACGTCCGCGTCGCTGAGGCCGGCTTTCCTGCCCAGCAGCGTGTGTGCCGCGAGGCAGTAGTCGCAGCCGTAAGCCTCGCTCACCGTGAGCTTGATCGCTTCGATTTCCGCGCTTGTCAGCTGTCCTTTCTTTAGCAGTCCGTCGGTGTGCAGGACCCCCTCCAGCGCCGTCGGACTGTTGCCGATGCCCTGGTAGATGTTGGGTACGCCGCCCACCGCGCGGGTGATCGCGTCGTACAGTTCCTTGGTCGCCCCGCTCGCTTGGGCGGGCGTGACCACGTTGAGTCGTGCCATGTATGTGCTCCTTGCTTTGCTGGTAACAAATTCCTCGATCGAATCGAGGGCGGTGCTTCCCGGTCGGGAAGGAGGTGCCACTTTACCGGCAAGCGAATGGACGATAAATGCCGTAAAATCCAAAAAACATGTTCATTCGTACAAAATAGGTTCGATGGATGTACTGAGTGACATACTAAGCTCCATCCACCTGGGGGGCGGCGTGCGGTTCCGCTGTGAACTCTCTGCGCCGTGGGGGATGGCGATGCCCTCCAGCGCGGCAGCGGAGTTTCACGTGATCGTCCGCGGCAGCTGCTGGCTGCGCGTGCCCGGCGAAAAGGGACCCATCGCGCTGCAGGGCGGCGACGTGGTGGCGTTCCTGCGCGGAGGCGCCCATCGCATCGCCGATGCGCCGGAGCGGGAGACGCGTCCCATCGGTGAGATCCTGGAGGGGCAGCGCCTGGAGCATTACGGGCCGGTGACCCACGGCGGCGGCGGGCTGCCGGCCTCCGTGCTGTGCGGCTATTTCGAGTTCGACCGCGACAGCCTGCACCCGCTGGTGGCGGCGCTGCCCGCGTTCATCCACCTGCGGGGCACCGACACCTCCGAGTTCGCCTGGCTGCAGACCGCGCTCAACTTCATGATCCACGAGACCCAGGCGGCGCGGCCCGGGGCCGACGCGGTCGTCAACCGCCTGGCGGGCGTGCTGTTCGTTCAGATGGTGCGCGCGTACATCGAGCAGGCGAAATCGCCGCCCGCGATGCTCGCGGCCGTCGCCGACCGGCAGATCGGGGCCGCGCTGTCGCTCATGCACGAAGCGCCGGCCGAGCCGTGGACGCTGGACACGTTGGCGCGCCGCGCCGGTATGTCGCGCTCGGCGCTGGCAGCCAGGTTCCACCGGCTGGTCGGCCAGACGCCGATGCAGTACCTCACGCTGTGGCGCATGCAGCTCGCGCGCAGACTGCTCGCCGAGTCGGCGCTCGGCACGATGGCCGTCGCAGAGCGCGTCGGCTACCAGTCCGAAGCCGCGTTCGGCAAGGCGTTCAAGAAGGCGGTGGGGAAGGGGCCGGGGGCGTATCGGCGGGAAGCGGCGCAGAGCTGAGTGAGGTTCCGCGGCGGACGACAGGCCGTCTCCCGCCTCCCGTTGCGAGGGCAAACTGCGCTCCCGCAGTGGACTCCCGCGCGCCACCTCCCGTCCGGCGAGGGTGATTCCTGCTCAGGCCGTTCTGCCGCTCGCACGGACTCCCCGCAATCCCGCGTTTGAAACGCCGCAGCATGGGGCGCCGGCCGGCACGCGTGCCCACCCATGGCCGCTGTCAGCGTGCCGGAGTGCGAGGTTTCTTCGCGGTTGATTTCTTCCGCGCTGCGCCGGCGGGTGGAGGCTTCCCGGCCCTCAGCGCGGCACCCAACGCCTTGTCGATCCATGGCCGCGCAGCTTCCGGCGTCTCGAAAACCTCCGGCGGCGCCTCGAAGTACTGAAGCTCCACGGATCGCCCGCGCGCTGCGTAGGTGAAGGGTCGCAGCCCCCGGTCTTCGAAGTCCTGCCGGCCGGCGCCGTCCGCCTTGAGATAGAGCGTATCGCGGACGACGATCGCGAATATCCGATCATCCTGGTACAGGCCGTGGCCGCCGAACATGGCCTGCACCCGCAGGCCCGGCACGAACGACAGCTGATCGACGACGAAATCCACGAAATCGCTGCCCCGCTTGGTCATTCGTTTGCCCTCAACCGTTGCGATGCTCCGGATTGTGACGCGGCCGGACGGCCCGGGGAAGCCGGGCGGCCGCCGGATAGGGCACGCCTGGCGTTCGGTGCGCGAGCGGGGGGAGAGTGGCCTCTGCGCTCGCCCTTAACGGACCGGCGGGCGCCGGCCCGGAACGGAACTTTCGAGCAGGGACATCGACCGGCTGAATCCTGCGCTTCGCAAACCCGGCCGGCGCCGATTTCCCCCGAGGCGACTTCCGCCTTGCCGAAACCGTCGCGGTGGCGGCCTTCTGGCGATCCTGGCGCGATAGACGGAGGGCCAAGCGGTTCGTGTTCTGTAGCCGCGGGCAGCGGCGGGGCCGAGGGTGGGCGGGCCGGCGGCCGGCAAGGGAAGTTATCCGGGAAGTACACGAGCGAGGGACAGCCAGGTTTGGGGAATTCGTTAATGCTGAGCGAACAGACAGCACGATTCTTGCAACTCCATGAACCAGAATAGATTCCTGACGCTCGGCCGGGCGGTGTTATCCGTCATGCCGATGTGTTATTCAGCACTTTTGCTGTCTAAATCGAGTTAGACGACCGGAACACGGAGGAGATCTGCGGTGCGAAAGCTAATCATGTGGAATCTCATCACTCTCGATGGTTACTTCGAGGGCGAGAAAAACTGGGACTTACCCTGGCACGAAAAGGTTTGGGGCGAGGAGCTCGAAAGATTTTCCCTTGAGCAGTTGGAGTCAGCCGACGCGCTTTTGTTCGGGCGCGTAACATATGAGGGCATGGCCGCATATTGGCAGACGGCGCAGGGAAATATTGCGGATTACATGAACAGTCTCCCGAAGGTGGTCTGTTCGCGCACTCTTCAGACTGACGCCTGGAACAACACGACACTAGCAAAAGACGACGTAGTGGGGGAAGTGGCCAGGCTGAAGCAACAGGGAAATGGAAACATATACGTCTTCGGAAGCGCCAATCTCTCGAAGACTCTTATGAGCGCGGGACTTTTTGACGAATATCGCCTTGGTATCGCACCAGTCATTTATGGCAAAGGCAGGCTCTTGTTCGGTGATGGATTAAAACCGCAAGAGCTTAAGCTGCTCGAATCACGCCCGCTTTCAACGGGCTGCGTGATCCTTCGCTATCAAAGAATGCCGTGAATACCTCGTCCCGAATCGGTTTGTCTAACAACGTATATGGACAGGCAAAAGCGTCGCGCCGCTCTGCTTTTGCCTGCCGGTTATGGCGGACGTTCGGCGGCGCAGGAATCGGCGCATTCGGAAGGAGGCATGCAAGATGGCAGCAACTCGTATCTACCGCTTTCATGAGTACGGCGGCCCCGACAAGTTGAAGTTGGAGTCGGCCCCCCTGCCCGATCCCGGCCCAGGCGAGGTCCGGGTGCGGGTTCAGGCAATGAGCCTGAACCGGGCCGACCTGCTTTGGCTGGCCAACACCTACGTCGAGACACCGAAGCTACCTGCCCGCCTCGGCTACGAGGTGGCTGGGGTGGTCGAGGCGGTCGGCCCCGGCGTCACGGCGCACAAGCCCGGCGACCGGGTGAGTTCCCTGCCGGCGTTCTCGATCAGCGACTACGGCAACTTCGGGGAGACGGCCATCATCCCCGAACGAGGGCTGATGCAGACCCCGAATCGGCTCTCCCCGGCCGAGGGGGCGAGCTTCGCCTTCGCCTACTTCACCGGGTACTTCGCCCTGTACGAACTGGCCCGCCTCCAACCGTTCCAGACGGTGCTGGCGACGGCGGCGACGAGCACGACCGGGCTGGCGGCGATCCCTCTGATCCACAAGGCGGGGGCGACGGTCATCGCCACCACCCGCACGTCGAAGAAGAAGGACGCCCTGCTCAAGGCCGGGGCCGATCACGTCGTCGCCACGGACGAAGAAGACCTGACGGCACGGGTCATGGCCATCACCGGGGGCGAGGGGGTCGATGCCGCCTACGACTGCGTGGCCGGGAGCCTGAGCGATCGCATCGCCCGCTCCGTCCGGGCCGGTGGGCGCTGGATCGTGTACGGCCTGCTCGACACCCCCGGCGGCTTCCCGTGGCTGCCGGCCATCGTTCGCTGCCTCCAGATCAACACTTACCAAGTGTTCCAGTTCACGGGCAACCGAAACCTGAAGCTGACGGGCGACGAGGGGGCGTTCGCGCGGTCGAAGCGGTTCATCGCCGCCGGGCTGGCCGATGGATCGCTGCCCCCGGTCCCCATCGACCGGGAGTTTCAGGGGGTTGAGAGCCTGCCGGAGGCCATGACCTACATGGCTTCCAACGCGGCGGCGGGCAAGATCGTGGTGCTGGTCTGACGCAATCAGGCCGAACCAGGCGCTGCAGCAGACGGCGGGGGCACGACGGCTTTCCCGGGTTCATAGCTTCAGCAGCCCCCGCCGCTGCTGAGGTTTATCGTTGGGCATCACGAGACCATCGCTATGCCTGAGCTGATTGTCAAAAGTCCCGCCGAGTTCTCAAACCTTGAGATCGGCTATTTCATTGCCTGCGTTCGCGCTGGTGGCGAAGTTTCGATTCAAGGCTTAGTCGAGCGAATTCGTAATGCCGCCGCTCTCGTGTTCGCAAAGATCGATGGTGGGCTCGTAGGCGTCGCTGCGCTCAAGCGTCCTCTTGCAAGCTATCGTCGCAGTGTCAGTTCCCGTTGCGGTATTCCGCTTTCTGCTGCTGAGTTTCCTTTTGAGCTTGGCTGGGCACTTGTTGCAGGTTTTTGTTCGCAGTGCTGCCCAACCCGGCAGTCAACAGGACGCTGCGCGATGAAGCCGCGCAGCGCCTGTTACTTCGAACGTTAGAGGTCGCCCATCGCCCATACGAGAAGCCATACATAGATATGGCTATCAACCTGGTTTCTTGATACCATTTCCGTATGGCTGAAGCGCGTTTCGATTGGGCCCTTAAGAAGGATCGGGAAAACCAATCGAAACATGGCGTTTCGTTCGCGGAGGCGCAACTCGCTTTTACCGATCCGCGGCGCATTATCGCGGAGGACCTGTCGCATAGCGCCGGAGAGCAGCGATATTACTGCTTCGGAGAAGTTGGCGGAGGCGTGTTGACGGTGCGCTTTACCTACCGCGAAAGGGTTATTCGAATCATCGGCGCCGGTTACTGGCGAAAGGGCAAACGGATTTATGACCGCGAAAATCAGATACACCGACGAACCTCTGGGAAAACTTAAAGTGGTTCCCGACTTCCTGCCTTCGCCGGAAGAATTGGCTATTCGCGAAGAGGGCGTGAAGGTAACGATCGCGCTCTCGAAACGCAGTGTCGAGTTTTTTAAACGCGAAGCAGAGAAACACGGCACACAGTATCAACGGATGATACGGCGGCTACTCGATACATACGCGCGGCACCATTCGCGACCTCTAACCACCCG
The DNA here is from genome assembly GCA_049322755.1 of Pseudomonadota bacterium. Classification (GTDB taxonomy): domain Bacteria; phylum Pseudomonadota; class Gammaproteobacteria; order Burkholderiales; family UBA6910; genus DATIUV01. The sequence goes on from JBMOQX010000067.1 coordinate 181,159, forward strand.
CTCAACCCGGACGCGCGGAAAGTCATCGCGCACCGGTGGGCGTGGACGTTAACCCTCCGACCCATGGCGCCCACCGTGCTCCGTGATGGCCAGTTCCGGCTCTTCTTCTTTTCGCGCGAAGAGACGAGAATTCATGTTCACGTTGCACATCCAGACGGTGAAGCAAAGTTCTGGCTTGCGCCAACGGTTTCGCTGGCGAACCACGTTGGGTTGTCAGCGCGGCAGTTGAGGGAAGCCCAGTCCGTCGTCGAGCGCCATCTTGAGGAGATTCAACATGCCTGGACCCGTCACTTCGGCGGCTGAAGTCACGCACGTGTCCCGCCACGGCATTTGGCTGCTGCTCGGCGACGAGGAACTGTTCTTGCCGTTCGAGATGTTTCCATGGTTCAAATCGGCAACGATCGAGCAGATATCGGAAGTTGAATGGCCGACGAAAGATCACGTGTATTGGCCACAGTTGGATATCGACTTGTCCGTCGCATCCATTCGGGATCCAACGGCCTTTCCGCTTATCTCCAAGGTCCCGGGTTAACTTGTCGTTGGTGCCGACACTCTTCGAGCGCGGTACAACTCGACGTTAGGCTTCCAAGAATCTCTCTGTCAGCCTCACAGCCGCTACTCTTCCCCCGCGCTGGGGCGGGCACATCTATTTGTTGAATTACACCGCAAGAATCGGAGTGTCGCTCGGCTCAAATAACCCTATATTGGGTGCATTCCAAGAGTAGATGGGAGAATGCACATGAAAGCCGTTAACAGTTCAATGGGCCTGGTCGAGTGGTCTCTCCTAATAGCTTTGTCAGTTCTCTGGGGCGGGTCGTTTTTCTTCGTCGAGATTGCGGTCGATACCCTTGATCCCCTTACCATCGTTGCGCTACGCGTCGGGCTGGCGGCAATTGCGCTCAACGTGATTGTTCTTGCAATGGGGTTGAGCATGCCAAGGGATCGGCAATTGTGGACTGCCTTCTTTGGCATGGGTTTGCTCAACAACATGATCCCCTTCGGTCTGATCGTCTGGGGACAGACACATATTACAAGCGGTCTCGCGTCGATCCTCAATGCCACGACCCCCTTTTTCACTGTCATCGCCGCGCACTACTTAACCAGTGATGAAAAGGTGACCGGAGGACGCCTCGTCGGGGTCATACTTGGCTTTGCAGGCGTTGTATTCATGATCGGCGCAGGGGCCCTTGAGGGCCTCGGCACCAACACCCTCGCCCAGCTCGCCGTTCTCGGCGCTGCGGTTTCCTACGCTTTCGCCGGTATCTTTGGTCGCCGCTTCCGGAATCTGGGTTGCTCACCTTTGGTTACGGCTACTGGGCAAGTGACGGCCTCGGGCGTTGTGCTGGTCCCTTTGGCGCTCGCGATCGAACGACCCTGGATGCTGCCTCCGCCCACCGTGGAGGTGTGGGGGGCGGTTCTAGGGCTTGCCTTGTTCTCCACTGCGCTTGCTTACATCCTTTATTTCCGCGTCCTTGCGACGGCGGGTGCGACCAATCTACTGCTCGTGACCTTCCTCGTCCCGGTCAGCGCCATTCTGCTCGGCACCACCATTCTCGGTGAACAGCTCGAGCTGAAACACTTTACCGGGATGGGTCTCATCGGACTCGGGCTTGCCGCGATCGACGGGCGGCCTGTTGGCGTCTTGCGCCCCATGCTGGCTGCCAACCCATCCCGGGCGCTATTCGCGCGCAAACAGCCACTGGATCGCGGCGACTGAAATCGGAGGCTTGAGAGATGGCACGAAGACCTACGATTACCGACGAGGAAAGCCGATGGAACGCGCTCGTCCAGCGCGATCGGGCTGCCGAGGGCGCTTTTTACTATGCTGTGAGGACAACGGGTGTGTTTTGTCGGCCAGGCTGCTCGTCTCGTCTGCCCAGACGCGAGAATGTCGTCTTCTTCTATACCTGCAAGGAGGCTGAACTCGCCGGCTATCGCCCGTGCAAGCGGTGTAAACCCGGCGCCACCTCACCGCGCGAGCGGCTGGTGGAGCGTATCGTTCAAGCCTGCCGCAGTATCGAGCAGGCTGAGACACCGCCGATCCTAGACAAGCTTGCCGCGGAAGCCGGCCTGAGCCCCTGGTACTTTCATCGCCTCTTCAAGGAGATCGTTGGGGTCACCCCGAAGCAATATGCCACCACGCAACAGACGCAGCGTTTCCGAGACAGCCTGAAGACCGAACGGACCGTCACGGCAGCCATCTACGACGCAGGCTTCAGCTCGAGCAGCCGCGCTTACGACAATGCCCGCGATCGCCTCTCTATGGCTCCGTCCGCCTATCGAAATGGGGCTGTAGGGCTGACGATTCGCTACGGCGTCGCTCGGTGCTTCCTCGGCTGGATCATCGTGGCGGCGACCGATCGCGGCATCTGTGCCATCGAGTTTGGCGACGATCCGGGAACCTTGACCGCCCGGGTTCAAGAGAGTTTTCCAAAAGCGTATCTCGAAGAGGATGGACCGGATTTCTCTGCCGTCATTGAGCGGATCATTGCATTCATCGAAGCGCCGGAAAGAGGGATCGACCTGCCCCTGGACATTCAGGGTACCGCTTTTCAGGAACGTGTTTGGCATGCGCTTCGTCAAGTCCCACCCGGCAGTACCGTGAGCTATGCGGATATTGCTCATCGGATCGGCTCTCCTGAAGCAGTGCGTGCCGTAGCACAGGCCTGCTCTGCCAATAAGCTTGCTGTAGCAGTGCCCTGTCATCGCGTGGTGCGCAGCGATGGGAAGTTGAGCGGCTATCGATGGGGCGTTGAGCGGAAACGTGTCCTCCTTCTCCGTGAGAGCGGTACAGCTGGGGACCTCGATGCCCGGAACAAAGAGACCCATGAAGCCTAACAACATTGCAACGGACGCCAAACTTCCCCCGGGTCTTTTGCACCACGGATAACTTGAGTGAATGGCTCCCACCCGACGGCGAGGAGCCCATGAAGAAGAGCCGGTTTACCGAGGAATAGATGGCGGCGATTCTGCGCGAGGCCGACCGCGGGCCAAACGCCAGGACGGCGCGTACGCCGGTCACCGAGGAGGAATGCCGGCCGGCGGGTTCGAATCGCAGTTCCCTGGATTACCGGAGGGATTGAATTTGAAGTCGGTTCGATGGCGCCGGCAGCTGACGCGCCGACGTCGGTCAAGGCAGGCAGCCGGGCGCGTCGTTTTCCTTCGCCGGGCGCTCGGCCCATAATGAGCGAGTCCTCATTCCGGGGAGCGCAGCGGAAGGTCTTGCAGCCGCGGCGCGCTGCCGGTTGGACCGGGGTGCTCCGGGAGCAGCGATGGGCGATACGAAGGCTGAGGAACTGCGAGAGGCGGTGCGGCGTCAGTACGGCGCCGTGGCGCAGGGCGGGAGTTGCGGCTGCGGGCCGTCGTGCTGCGGCCCTGCGGCCGAGGGCGCTGCGGCGCGTTCGCAGGCGGTGGGGTATTCGGCGGCCGAGACCGTTGCCGTCCCGGAAGGCGCCAACCTCGGCCTGGGCTGCGGCAACCCCCACGCCATCGCGGGCCTCAGGCCCGGCGAGACGGTGCTGGATCTCGGCAGCGGCGCGGGGTTCGACTGCTTTCTCGCCGCGCGGCAGGTGGGCGGGTCTGGCCGGGTGATCGGCGTCGACCTGACGCCGGAGATGGTGGCTAGGGCGTGCGCCAGCGCGGATCGCGGCGGCTACCGCAACGTCGAGTTCCGGCTCGGCGAGATCGAGCACCTGCCGGTGGCGGACGCCACGGTGGACGTGATTCTCTCCAACTGTGTGATCAACCTGTCGGCCGACAAGCCGCGGGTCTTCGCCGAGGCGTATCGCGTGCTCAAGCCCGGCGGGCGGCTGGCGATCTCCGACATCGTCGCGGTGGCGGAACCGCCGGAGGCAATTCGCCGCGACATCGCGCTCTACACCGGCTGCATCGCCGGCGCCTCACTGATCGCCGATGTGGAGGCGATGCTTCGCGCCGCAGGCTTCGCGGACGTGCGGGTGCGGCCGAGGGGCGAAAGCCGCGCCGTCATCGCCGGCTGGACGCCAGGCACATCGGCCGCCGACTACGTGGTCTCGGCCGACATCGAGGCGGTGAAGCCGCCCGCCTGAGCGGCCGCAAGAAACGCGTCGTACGCGGCGACGAACTCGTCCGGCAGCTCGAAGTAGGGCAGCGCGCCGGTCGGGAATTCGCGAAAGCTCCAGTTGGGGCGCCCCTCGTAGCGCGCCTTCTGCCGGTAGTCGGTGAAGTCGCCGCGCACGCCGTGGCTCATCCACACCGGGTGCCGGAGGGCGTCGTAGACGCGGGCGATGTCGCCGCTGAACAGGTATCCGGAGACGAACCAGAAGGGCGCGTGGCGCGCGCCCGGCTGGCGCGTGGTAATGCAGTCGTACGCCCACAGCCCTTCGTCAATGGCTTTCGTGCCCCAGGTCTTCTCCAGGAAAAAGCGGATGCTGCCGGGGCGGGTGAGCAGGTTGTAGAAGCCGCGGCTCCACGGCGGAAAGGTGAACGCCCGGTACAGCCAGCCCATACCGCGGTCGCTGCCGGGCGGGCCGACGCGCGGCCGGGTGCCGTTGAAGCCGGTGGGGCTCACCAGCGCCAGGGTGCGGAACAGCTCCGGCGCCTCGGCGGCCGCGCGCGCCAGAAATTCCGAGCCGAGCGAGAGCGCCAGCGCGTCGACGGGCGCCTCGCCGTGCAGGCGGCGGATCTCCCGCGCCATCGCCAGCACCGCGTCGGTCATCAGCCGCGGCGTGTAGCGGCGCTCGCTCCGGTCGGAGAAGCCGAACCCCGGCAGGTCCGGCGCGAAGACGACGCGGCGCGCGCGATAGTGCTCGTAGAGCGGGCGCACCTCGTACGCCGAGCCGGCGGCGTTGACGCTGTGGACGAGCAGCAGCGGCGGCGCACCGGTCACCGGCGCGGTGACGTCCGGGCAGGCGGTGTAGCAGCTCAGCCGGCCGGCGGGGCTGTCGAACTCGATGCGCTCGCCGGAGACGGCGGGAGGGAGGGCGGGGCTGGGGGACATGGGGACGCGAGGGTACCCGATCGGGGCCCCGGACGCGCGGCGCTTGCCGCTCACGCCATGATGTTGACGCCGCCGTCGACGTAGACGGTGCTGCCCGTCATGCGGCGGGCGTAGGGCGTGGCGAGGAAGGCGCAGGTGAAGCCCACGTCCATGATGTCCACCAGCTCGCCCACCGGCGCGCGCTCCACCGCCTCGTTGAGCAGCAGGTCGAAGTCCTTCAGCCCCGACGCGGCGCGGGTCTTCAGCGGCCCCGGCGAGATGGCGTGGACCCGGATCTTCTGCTTGCCGAGCTCGCAGGCGAGGTAGCGGCAGGAAGCCTCCAGCGCCGCCTTGATGGGGCCCATAACGCTGTAGTTGGTCACCACCTTCCGGGCGCCGTGGTAGCTCATGGCGAACATCGTGCCGCCTTCCCGCATCAGCGGCGCCGCGAGCCGCGCCATGCGGATGAACGAGTGGCAGGAGACGTCGACGGCCTTGGCGAAACCCTCGGCGCTGCAGTTGAGCAGGCCCCCCTGCAGGTCGTCCTTGGGCACCCAGGCGATGGAGTGCACCAGGATGTCGAGCGAGCCCCAGTCCTTTTTCACCCGCTCGAACACCGCCTCAAGCTCGCCCGGCTGGGACACGTCCAGCGGCATGAAGATGGGCGCCTCCAGCTCGGCGGCGATGGGCTCGACGAATGTCTTCGCCTTCTCGTTCAGGCAGGTGACGGCCAGCTCGGCGCCGAGCTCGCGGAATGCCTTGGCGCAGCCGTAGGCGATGGAGTGCTCGTTGGCGATGCCCGCCACCAGGGCGCGCTTGCCCTTGAGGACAGGGCGCGGGATCTCGAGGCTCATGCGCTGGCCCTTTGCCGTTCGGCGCCCAGCAGGTCCAGCGTGTGCCGGGCGATCATCAGCTCCTCGTCGGTGGGCACGACCCACACCGACGCCCTGCTCCCGGGCGCGCTGATGCGCGGGCCGCCAGCGGCGTTGGCGGCTTCGTCCAGCTCGACGCCGAGCCAGGCGCAGGCGGCGCAGGCCCGGGCGCGGATCCGGGCACTGTTCTCGCCGATGCCGGCGGTGAACACCAGCGCGTCGAGGCCGCCGAGCGCCGCGGCGAGCGAGCCCGCCTCGCGGCCGATGCGGTAGATGAAGTAGTCCACCGCGAACCTGGCCGACTCCGCGTCGCTCGCCAGCAGCTTGCGCATGTCGCTGCTGATGCCCGAGAGCCCCAGCAGGCCGGAGCGCTGGTAGAGCAGCTCCTCGATTTCGGCGGCGGTCTTCCCGCGTTCCATCAGGAACAGCACCACGCCGGGGTCCAGGCTGCCGGTGCGCGTGCCCATGGGCAGTCCCTCGACCGCGGTGAAGCCCATGGTGCTGGCCACGCTGCGCCCGCCTTTCATGGCACACATGCTGGCGCCGTTGCCCAGGTGCGCGACGATCACGCGGCCGGACGCGATGTCCGGCGCCACTTCCGGCAAACGCCGCGCGATGTACTCGTAGGAAAGGCCGTGGAAGCCGTAGCGGCGCACGCCCTTGTCGTAATACTCCGCCGGCAGACCGTAGGCCTGGGCGAGTTTGGTCTGGGTGCGGTGGAAGGCGGTGTCGAAGCACGCCACCTGAGGCGTGTCGGGCAGCCCGGCCGCCGCCGCGCGAATCGCCGCCAGGTTGTGGGGCTGATGCAGCGGCGCCAGCGGCACGAGCTGGTCCAGCCGCGCCATCACCGCGTCGTCGATGCGTACCGGCGCGGCGTAGTCGACGCCGCCGTGCACCACCCGGTGGCCGATGCCGATCAGCTCGAGGCCGTCGGCGTGCTCCCGCAGCCAGTCGCCGATGCGCTTCAGGCACGCAGCGTGGCTCTCGAACTCGGGCATCGGCAGCTTCTCGTCCGCCAGCGTCCAGCCCACCTTGTCGCGGGCGACGAAGCGCGGCGCGGTGCCGATGCCGCTCACCTGGCCGTTGTAGCCCTCCTGGAGCCCGCCGTCGCGCAGCGCGAAGATCGAGAACTTGATGCTCGACGAGCCGGCGTTGAGGACCAGGATGACGTCAGTCATGGCGCGGCTTCATCACGATTTCGCCGGCGCGGCGCTGGTGCGCCAGCAGCGCCATCACCGCGGTGGAGGCGAGGCGCGTGCGCACCGAATCGGCGCGGCTGGTGAGCACGATCGGCACCCGCGTGCCCAGGACGATGCCGGCGCTGTCGGCACCCGCCAGGTACTGGAGCTGCTTGGCCACCATGTTGCCGGCCTCCAGGTTTGGCACCAGCAGAATGTCGGCACGGCCGGCCACCGGCGAGTCGATCTTCTTGGTGCGCGCCGCCTCCTCGCTGATGGCGTTGTCGAACGCCAGCGGCCCGTCCAGCACGCCACCGGTGATCTGCTTGCGATCGGCCATCTTGCACAGCGACGCCGCCTCGGTGGTGGAGGGAATCTTGGGGTTGATGGTCTCCACCGCCGACAGGATCGCCACCCGCGGCTCCGGGATGCCGAGCACGTGGGCCAGCTCGATCGCGTTCTGCACGATGTCCACCTTGTCTTCCAGCGTCGGGAAGATGTTGATGGCGGCGTCGGTCACCAGCAGCATGCGCGGGTAGGCGGGCACGTCCATGATAAAGACGTGGCTCATGCGGCGCCGCGTACGCAGGCCGGTGGCGGAGGGCACCACCGCGCCCAGCAGCTCGTCGGTGTGCAGGCTGCCCTTCATCAGCGCCTCCACCTCGCCGGCGCGGGCCATGGCCACTGCCGAGGAAGCTGCGGCGTGCGGATCGTCGGCGGCGACCAGGCGGTAGGGCGAGATGTCCGCCCCGTGGGCCGCCGCCACCTCGCGGATCCTGGCTTCGGGCCCCACCAGCACCGGCGTGATGATGTTGCGCCGCGCGGCCACCAGCGGCCCCAGCAGGGAGTCTCGGTCGCAGGGGTAGACGATGGCGCAGCTCACCGGGGGGATGGTGTCGCACGCGCGCACGATGGGCGCGAACGCGTCGTTGCGGCGCAGGATCACCTGCGGCGTTGCCAGGTCGCTGTAGCTGATGCGCTCGACCGGCGCCTCGACGGTGGCGGTGCCGGTCACCACTTCCTCGTCGTTCTGGTTGATGCAACGGCAGTCGAACAGCACGATGTTGCCGGCGCGTTTTTCGGTGGCGGTCACCGTGGCCGTCACCGTGTCGCCCACCGCGAGGCGCGTGCCGAAGCGGAAGTTCTCCGCCACGATGCGCGTGCCGGGCCCCGGCAGGCGCCGGCTCAGCAGGTAGGAGAAGAAGGCTTCCGCCCCCACCGCCGCGGTGCCGGGCGCCGGCGCGCCTTCCGCGGTGTCCAGGTGGAACGGGTCGATGTCGCCGGAGCCGTGGGCGAGGAGGTCGATCTCCGTGCGCGTGAGCGTGCGCTTGACCGTCAGGCTGGCACCGATCTCGATTTCGTCGTAGGTGACGTTGGTGAACTCGTTCATGGTCTTGTTGTTGGGCGATGTCCGGTACCGAAGTATGGCCGTTACCGCCGGGCGGGCGCCAGCGCAGTGGAGCGCCGGGGCGGGCTGCGGTCCTCCCGTGCCGTCAATGGCGCTGCGTGTTGTGCACGAAGGCGGCTTCCGCGGCCAGCACGTCCATCTACATCTGGCCTGCTCGGGGGCGCATCCCACAGCCGGCGCCGGAGCAGGCGGTTGACTTTGCCGGAGAGCTCGTCGGAGCGGGTCAGCTGCTTGGCGGGATCGGGCATGGCGGCTTGCTTGGGCTGTTGCACCGCACAATCCGAAGTCTAGCACAGCGGGATGTCTGTTTTTGGCGTGGTGCTGGAGATGCCGGTCTGGGTGCGCTCGGCGAACCGGCGCGTTTGACCCACGTCAAAGGGTATTCCGGCGGTCCCGCGAGCCATGAGCAGCGAACCCTCCACCGACCTCGCCTATCGCCCCCACACGTCGCCGACGGTGCGCTGGCTGTTGATTGCCGCCGGGACCGTCTGCGGGGTGCTGGGCGTGATCGGCGTGTTCCTGCCGGTGTTGCCCACGACCCCGTTCATGCTGCTGGCGGCGGCGTGCTACGCGCGCTCCTCCGAGCGCTTCTACCGCCGGCTCGTGGACAGCTCCGCGTTCGGCCCCACCATCGTCGAGTGGCAGCGCCACCGCAGCATCCCCTATCGCACCAAGGGCTACGCCATCGTGCTGATGTCGGCGACGCTGGCCATGTCCATCATTTTTTTCGTCGCCAACCCCTGGCTGCAGGCGGCGCTGGCGCTGCTGGGCGTGTCGGTGGCGGCGTGGCTGTGGCGCATCCCCTCGCGCGACCGCCCGTCGCGCTCGGGCTGAATGCAACACTTCGCTTCCGCTCCGGTCAACTCCTCGTGCAGCGTTTCCGCCGCGACGAAAGAGAACGGGCGCTGGAGTGGGTGCGTTCCCGAGGCGACGGCGGCGAGACGGCGCGAAACCGGCGCCGGCGGTCGTGACGGCGTTTCAATCGGGAATGATGGCGCCGCTGCGAAAGGTGTAGAACGGGACCAGGTAGAACTCGAACAGCCGCACGTCGATGTAGGCGATGCGGCCGCTGGCAAACCGCACCCGCAGCACCTCCGCCGCGTCGCCGTGGAGCCGCAGCCGTTCCTGGACCACGAAGGTTTCGGGGCGGCTGGGCACGAAGTAACGCTTCTCGCTGCCATCCAGGTCGAAGAACGCCAGCCCGCCGTCCAGCTCGCCGCCGCCCGGCGCCGCCAGGAAACGCCGGCCCACGGGCTGCGCCGCCGCCAGCCGCGCCTCCTGCATCGACACCGGCGCGCCGAGGGCCGGCGCCGGCGCGGGAGCGCCCGGCGACGCCACGGCGGCAACGCTGAGCAGGACGAGGGTCGTCAACACGGGGGCTCCGGTCGCGTCGGTCGGGATTTCCAACCTAGCACGGCATCCGCCGGCCGCGCCAGCAGCGCGTGTGCTCAGAACGGGAACGACGTGATCAGTCGAAGCTCCAGACGTAGATCAGCGTGACGGCGTTCTCGGCGCCGGTGCGGCCCTGCAGCGCCAGGCGGTCGGTCAACTCGAGCGTCGCCTGCACGAAGGTGCCGGCGGTGCGCAGGCTCTGACCGACGCTCACGTACACGGCCGAGGTGAGCTGCGCGCCCAGCGACACGGTCTCGTCCAGGATCTGGCTGCCGCCGGTCAGCCCGAACTCCGCGTCGCTGATGCCGCTGGGCCCGGAACCCAGCACCAGCCACCGCAGCTTCTGGGAATCGGGCACCGGCGGGTTGGAATAGAGCGCGGTGCGCGGTGACAGGGCGGTGCCGGTGATGGCGATGCCGGCTTCCACGCGCTGGTTCCTGCGGATCGCCAGGATGTCCAGCCGCGGGTTGTCCAGGGGCCCGTCGAACAGCAGCGCGCCGCGCTCGATGGCGAGCTGCTGGCCGAAGGCGGTATAGCGTCCCTCGGCGACGCGCACGATGCCGCTGGCGCGCGGCCGCGGGTCGCCTTCGCCCATGCGCACGCGGATGCTACCCACCATACGCGCGTCCAGGCCCTCGCCGCGCACGTGGAACGCGTCGCCCAGATTGAGCGTCACGTCGAGCCGCAGGCGCGTCGGCGCCCACTCGTCCTGCTCGCCGCCGGTCAGGATCACCACGTCGCCCGACAGGCGCGGCGCGCCCTCCCGCTGCAACTCGATGAGCCCGCTGTCGGCGGTGAACGCGCCGGTGAGCGCGAGGGCCCCGTCCCGGGATCTGACCGTGCCGCCGCCGCTCACCACCAGCTGCTGGTCGTCGCGTCGCACGGCCGCCAGTTTCTCGGCCGTGTATTCCAGGGTCAGCTCGGGGCGGCCGTTGACCAGAACAGCCCCGCCGGTGGCGGTGAGGGTGCCATCGCCGCCTTGAAACGCGATGCGGCGGAAGATCACCTTGTCCTGCGCGAGCTCGATACGCATCTCGCCGCCGGTGAGCCGCACCCCCGCCGCGCCGTAGCGCACGCGCAGCTTCTCGCCGGTGATCTGGCCCTCCAGCCGCGGGGCGCGCAGCGTGCCGCCGACGGCGACGCGGCCAGCGGCGCTGCCCCCCGTGCCGACCTCCGGATTGATCAGCGGTCCCGCCCAAGCCAGGTTCGGAATCCTGAAATTCGCGCGCCCGGCGAGGGGCGCGTCGGGCGCCATGATCCAGGCCGCGCCGCTGCGCTCGGCCATGGCCCACAGCTCGGCGTCCAGTTCGCCCAGCTTGCCGCCGCGGCCCCGCAGCGTGGCCTCGATGGCGTCGTCGCGCGCCACCGCGCTCAGCACGAGCTCGCTGATCTCCAGCGGAAGCGGCGTGCTGCCCTTCAGCACCACATCGCCGCTGTCGCGGGACAGGCGCAGGCTGCCGTTGAGCTTGCCGGTGGCCTGGACATCCCACCCGCCGCTCACCACCAGGTCGGTGCGGTACGGTCCGCCGACCTGTAACGGGCCGAGCAGTTCGGCGAGCGCGACGCGCTCGATGCGCCCGCGCGTGCTCAGCGTGCCGTCACCCGCCACGACCGGCTCGAAACGAATCTCGCCGCCGGCCAGTACCAGCACGCCGCCGCCGGTTTCGAGCCGGCCCGCCCGCCAGCGCAGCGCCACCGGAGCGTCGAGACGCGCCGGGTACGGTCGGGTGGCCTCCAGCGTTTCGATGCTGCCGGTCCATCCGCCTTCACCGGTGAGGCCGCCGCGCGCGCTGGCGCCAACGGCCAGCGCCGGGTCGTCCACCTCGATGCGCAGCCCATGCCGAGCGCGAGAGCCTTCCAGCGCCGCCTCGATGCGTGCCAGCCGGCGCGTGCCAGCGAGAACGCCGGCGGCCTCCACGCGTGCCGTGAGCGATCCCCCCAGTCCGTCGGGAGCGCGTGCGTCCAGCGCGACGCGCTCTGCCGCCGCGCCCTCGCGCAGCGTGAGCTTCCGCCCGGCCGCCTCGAGAACGAACGCCGGGTCCGCCGCCGTGCCGCCGACCCAGCCGCTGGCGCGCAGCGCGCCGCCGGCCCCGAGGCCCAGCCGGGCGAGATCGGGGGCGTCCAGCTCCAGGTTGAGGCGATCGCCTGCCGCGCCGAAGCGGCCGTCCGCGCGCACGCGGTTGGGGCCGACGGCGAACCGCGCCGCGGGCACGACGATGCGCTCCGCGGTCAGCGTCGCGCGCCCGTCGCCGCTCGCCGGCGCGCCGGCGAACGTGCTGTCCGCGATGCGATAGGCCAGGTCCACCCGCCACGCAGGGCGCAGCACGCCGCTGGCGTCCACGGTGCCGTTCAGACGCGCCGCGGCCAGCTCGACGAAGTGGCCGGGATCGAAGTTCAACAGGCGCCCCTTGGCCTCGAACGCATAATCGCCGGCGAGGGCGAGCTGGCCCTGCGCCGATATATCACCGCCGGGCATGGAGAGCCGTGCCGATTGGACCTCGAGGCGCGCGTCCTGCAGGCGCGCGGCCAGTTCCAGCGCGTAGCCGCCTTCCCGCAAACTCGCATCCAGATGCTGGGCGCCGTCGCGGCTCGCGAGGGTGACCTTGCCGGCGGGAGCCAGCGGCCGCAGCGTGCCGTGGAGCCGGTCCAGGCGCACGCCGCCGGTGGTCAGCTCGGCCGCGTAACCGCCCGGCCCGGCCTCGGCCCAGCCGGTGGCGTCGCCCGCGTCGGCCAAGGACACCTTCAGATCTTCTACCCGAAGCCGCGTGCCGTCGAAGCGCGCATTGCCCCGGGCGGCGGAGAGCGGGACGCGGCCGGCGTCGATACGGCCCGCCAGCGCGTTCTCCAACGAGACCGGCCCGACAAGGACGCCGTCGGCGTCGGCGAGACGCGCGTTCAGCGCCGCCCGCGTCGATGGCCATTCCGGGTCGAGAGCCGCCAGATCGACGTCGGTGAGCGCGGCGGTGAGCGCCTGCAGCGGCGCGCGCGCGAACGGCGCCACCACCGCGACGGCGTTGCCCGCCAGCCACGCGGCCTGCGGCGCCACCGCGATCTCGACGCGTTCCAGTTGGCCGTTGAGCGTGAGCTCGGCACCGTCCAGCGCCGTCGTGGGAAGATCGCGCAGCCTTGCGCGGCCGTGCAGCGGGAACGGCGCCCAAGCGCCGATGGCGGCGTCGCCGCTCACCCGCGCCCACGGCGTGCCCAGGTCCCTGAGCGCCAGCGTATGCCGTGTGACGCCGAACGTGGCGGAGCCGGCCACGGGCGCGAACTCCAGCGGCTCGGCGCCGGCGTCCACGCTCAGGCGGTCGATGCGCAGATCGCGCAGCTCGACCCGGATCGGAACCCGGAGGCTCGCCGGCGGCGACGGTGCGGCGCCGCCATCCCCGGCCACTTTCACCGACAGCGTGCGCGCGGCGAAGTCATCGACGCGCACCGTGGCGGCCAGCAACGCCAGCGGCGACCAGTCCAGAGTGACGCTCTCGGCCGCCGCCTGCGTGCCGCCGTCGCGGTATTCGACACGCGCCACCGCCAGCGGCCCGTACAGCGTCCCGGTGACGCCGCTCAGCGCGAGGCGGCCGCCGCTGGCGCGCTCCAGCGCCCGGGCGGCGGTGAGCAGCGCGTGTTCGGTCGCGCTCCAGAGCGCCAGCGCGAGCAACGGCAGCAGCAGCGCGGCGGCGAGCCAACGCCAGCGACGGCGACGAACCGGCTTCGGCGGTGTTGCCATCAGAACGCGTACCCTGCCTGAAGGTGGACCCGGAACTCCTCGACGTCGCGGCCGTAGGCGAGGTCGAGCGCCATGGCGCCGATGGGCGTGCGCCAGCGCACGCCGGCGCCGTAACCCAGCTTGATCTCGAAGTCGTCCACCGAGTCGCTGGCGTTGCCGGCATCGACGAACGTCGCGACGCCCCACTGCTCGGTGAACATGTGAGTGTACTCGGCGCTGGCCACGCCCAGCACCCGGCCGCGGACGATGGCGTTGCCGAGGGGGACGCCCAGGCTCTCGAACTGGTAGCCGCGCACGGAGGTGGCGCCGCCGGTGCGGAACAGGTAGCGCGAGGGCACGCTCTCCGGGTTGGACGCCCAGGTTCGCCCGAGTTCCGCGCGCAGCGCCAGCGTGTCGAGTCGGCCCACCGGGACGAAACCGGCGACCTTGGCGACGCCGTGGGAGAAGCTCTCGTCGGTGAACACGCCCTCCAGCGCCCCGGCGGCGCGCAGGTTGAGCAGCCAGCCGCGCCGCGGGTTGACCAGATCGTCGACGTCGCGCCGGGTCCAGCTGACATAGAGCGGCAGCGACTTCAGGCGCTCGGTGGTCACCTCTTCGACCTGCTTGCGCTCGTAGATCGGCGCCAGGCCGAACTCCATCTCGCGCTCGCGCCCGGGCGTCAGACGCCGCAGCAGCGCGCCGATGCTGGTGGTGACCTCGTTCTGGATGTCCTGGCGGTCGGCGAGGACGCCGACAGCGTAGCGATGACCGTCGGCGTTCTGCGGCGTGATCACCTCGCTGAACGCCACCTGCTCGCGCTGGGCCAGCCGCAGGCCGGTGTTCCATTGCCACGGCCGGCCGAAGAAGTCGCGCTGCGCGTAAACCGTCTCCAGCTTGAAACCGACGTCAGTGCTGTAGCCCACGCCGGCCTTGATCCGGCGCAGCGGGGCCTCCACCACCGTGACCCGGATCGGCGCGTTGTCCGGCCGTCCGGCCTCGACGTCGGCGGTGACGAAGGCGGAAGCGAAATAGCTGGTGGCCAGCAGGTCGCGCTGGAAATCGGTGAGCTTTTCCTGGCTGAAGGGCGTCCCCGGCGCGATGGGGTTGAGGTCGCGCACCACGGACTCCGGATAGCGCTCCAGCCCGCTGACCTGGACCTCGCCCAGCGTGACCGACGGTCCGCTGTCCACCACCACGCGCAGCTTCACCGAGCGCGCCTCGGGGTCGACGCGCGCCTCGCTTTCCACCACCTCCGCCAGCGGGTAGCGCTCCCCCACCAGCAGCCGCACCAGGCCGGTCTTGCCGGCGTCCCACAGCGCCTGGCGGAAGCGCTGGCCTTCGCGCAACGGCCAGGACTCGGCCAGCGTGGCGCGGCGCGCGGCGTTGTCCCAGCGATCCTCGGTGAGCGCCCCGCGGAACTGCAGGTCCACCGCGGCGATCAGTGACGGCGCGCCCGGCTCCACCGTGTAGCGGGCGGTCCACGGCCGGGAGTCGCGGTCCACGCTCATCTCGACGCGGGGGGAGAAGTAGCCCTCGGTGGCCAGCAGTTCGCGGATGTCGCGCTCGGCGCGCTGGGCCAGGCGCTCGAACTGGCGTTCGTTGACGCCCTCCCTGACCCGGCGCACGATGCGCAGATTCTGCTCCAGCAGCAGCCTGAATTCCTGCGGCGCGTCGATGCGCACCGCGAACTCGGGCGCGGCGGCCCACGCCACCGGCGCGAGGGCCAGCGCCAGCGCGGCGGCGAGGCCCCGCCGCCACTGCCGCCACCGGCCGGCCGTCACCGCCCAGCTCCGTGCCGCCCGCCGTCCGGATGCGCCAACGCCGCTCCCGCGCCGCGCTACGCCGCGGCCGGCGCCTGGTCGATGTCGGCCGGAATGTCGTCGACGTCCTTGAGGTCGAACAGGTCGGCGCCGTGCCGGGTGTCGTCGAAGCTGTAGGACGTGGTCCGGTAAATGGGCACCGCGACCGCGCGGGTGGCGGGCTCCGGCGTGTCGCCGCCGTGCACGGCGAGGCTTTCGATTTTCATGGCCGCGTCCTTGGAATCGGGAAAAAACGCGAATTATCCGGCCCCGGTGCGGCAGTGTCACGCCGGCGCCGGGGAGTGGAAGTCGGCAGGGCAGCGGGACCGCCGCCACGGCCTGCCGCTCGCGATGAACCGGGCCGGTCGGGGCGCGGGTGGGCCTCGGCCCGCCTACCGGGCCGTGGCCTGCTCGACGCCGCTTTCCACGCTGTGCAGGTGAAACGGCGGCGCGGTGCCGTCCTTGGCCGCGCCGGCGTAGACGGTCAGGTGCGGGTACGGGATCTCGATGCCGCGCTCGTCGAAGGCGCGCTTGAGCCGGCGCAGGTACTCGCGGCGTACGCCCCATTGCTCCGCAGGGCCCACTTTCATCCGCACCCGCAGGATCACCGCCGAGTCGGCCCACTGGTTGACGCCGACGACTTCCACGTCCTCCAGGATCTTGGGGCCGAAGGTCCCGTCCTCGCGCATGCCGTCGGCCACTTCCTTCATCACCGCCAGCGCCTCGTCCACGTCCTCGCGGTAGGCGACGCCGACGTCCATCACCGAATACGCGAACAGCAGGGACTTGTTGACGACGTTGGTGATGTTGCCGTTGGGCACGAAGATCACGTTGCCGTCGTAGTCGCGCAGGCGCACGAAACGCAGCGTCACCTGCTCCACCACGCCGCCGGTGCCGCCGATGTCGACGATGTCGCCGAGGCGGATCTGGTTCTCCGTCAGCATGATGATGCCGGCGAAATAGTCCTTCACCAGGCTCTGCGCGGCGAAGCCCACGGCGATGCCGGCCACCCCGGCGGTGGCCAGGATCGGGGCGATGGAGATGCCGAGCGCCGCCAGGATCAGCATCACCGCCACCACCCAGATCACGATCTGGGCGATGGACCGGAACGCCCGGGTGAGGGTGTCGATGCGCTTGATCTCCTCGAAGTCGGCGCTGCGCGCCTTGAGCCGGTCGCCGAACAGCCGCAGCATCCGGCGCACGACGCGCAGCGCGATCCACGCGATGGTGAGGATCAGCAGGATGCGCAGGCCTTCCTGCAGGAACGGAACGATCTTGTCGAGCTCCCGCAAATAGTTGGCGATCGGAGCGAGCAATTCCTTCATGGCGATGGGCTTTCCGGGTCGGTTCCAGGAACGGCCGCCGGCCGCGGCGGCGAGAGAAGGCGCGAACCCGTGCGGCGGGGACGCGATCACGGCCAAAGGATACCGTCATATGACGGATGACGGAAAGGCGCGGAAGTTCCGCGGGGCCGAAAATCGGCGCGCCGGATGCCGGCGCCGCCGGGCGGCGGCGCGGCGCGGGGCTAGGGCGTGCGCGAGTCCTGCTCGGTCTGCGCCACCTTGGCGCGGGACAGCGGCGGGTTCTCGGCAAAGTACGCCTTGATGCCGTCGAGCAGCGCGCGCGCCATCTTTTCCTGGTGGCCGCGGTCGCGCAGGCGGCGCTCTTCCTCGGGGTTGCTGATGAACGCCGTCTCCACCAGGATCGAGGGAATGTCCGGCGCCTTGAGCACGGCGAAGCCGGCCTGCTCCACCTCCTCCTTGTGCAGCGTGTTGATGCCGCCCATGGCGGTGAGCACGTGGCGCCCCACCTTGAGGCTGTCGTTGATGGTGGCGGTCTGGGACAGGTCCAGCAGCGTCTGCTTGAGGTGCGGATCGGCGACATCGAGGTTGACGCCGCCGATCAGGTCGGCGTCGTTCTCGCGCTTGGCCAGCCAGCCGGCGGCGGCGGACGTGGCGCCGCGCTCGGAGAGCGCGAACACCGACGAGCCCCGGGCGTTGGGGCGGATGAAGGCGTCGGCGTGGATCGACACGAACAGGTCGGCGTTGACCTTGCGCGCCTTGGCGACCCGTTGATTGAGCGGAATGAAGTAGTCGCCGTCGCGCACCAGGAACGCGCGCATGCCGTCTTCCTTGTCGATCAGCGCCTTCAGCTTGCGCGCGATGGCGAGGGTGACGTCTTTCTCCTTGGTGCCGCGGCGGCCCAGGGCGCCGGGATCCTCGCCGCCGTGCCCGGCATCGATCGCCACGGTCACCAGGCGCTTGACCGGCCCCTCGGGCGCGCGCGCCGTCACCGCGGGCGCCGCCGCCGGCGATTCCGCCTTCGGCTCGGCGGCCGGAACGGCATGCCCGTTGACGCCGCCGGCTTCCTTGCCCTGGAGCAGCGCCATCAGCGGGTCCACCGGCACCAGCGGATACACGTCCACCACCAGACGGTGGCCGTAGTCGCCGATGGGCCTGAGCGCGAACGCTTGCGGTTTCACCTGCTCCTTCAGGTCCAGCACGACGCGCACGACCTCGGGCTTGAAGCGGCCGACGCGCACGCTGCGGATGTAGGGATCGTCGGCGCTCACGCGCTCGTTGAGGGACGCCAGCGCGGCCGACAGCACGACGTTCTCGATGTCGATCACCAGGCGGTGCGGATTGTCGAGCGTGAACAGCGTGTAGTTGACCGGTGCCCCGAGTTCCAGCGTGAGGCGGGTGTACTCCTGCGCCGGCCAGACGCGGGCAGCGGTGACTTCGATGCCGGCGGACTGCGCCGCTGCAGACCAGGCGCAGAGTGCGAACAACGCGGCGACGAGCGCGGCGCGCGCGCGGTTCACCCGCCCGTCGCGGTCTTCAGCGCGGCGAGGCAGGGGCGACCCTCCGGCGTGCGTGCGGCGGCCCGCAGCCAGCGGCCGGATTCGTGCAAAGCGAGCTGGATTTCCAGATCGGGAGAAGGCAGCAGGCCGCCGGCTTTCTCGGGCCATTCCACGATGCACACCGAGGCCGGATTGAAGTATTCCCTGAAGCCCGCTTCTTCCCATTCGGACGGATCGTTGAAGCGATATAAATCAAAATGATATAAGTCTAAATTAGAAACGGTATAAACTTCAACCAGGGTAAAGGTGGGGCTTTTCACCTTGCCCCGGAATCCGAGCCCCCGCAGCATCCCCCGGACCAGGGTCGTTTTGCCGCTGCCCAGGTCGCCGCCGAGGAAAATCCGCAGTCCCGGCGCCAGCGCGCCCGCCAGCGCGGCGCCCGCCGCGAGCGTCGCCGCTTCGTCGGGCAGAAAGGCTGAAACGCCGGCCGGCGTCTCACTATCATGGGCGTTATGCAAGCGGATTTCCTTCGCACGGACGGCGCCCTCGATACCGCGGCGCTGGCCGCCTCGATCAAAACCTGGGGGCGGGAGCTCGGCTTCCAGCGCCTCGGCATCGCGGACACCGAGCTCGGCGCCGCCGAGGCCCGGCTGCTGGCGTGGCTCGCCCGGGGGCGCCACGGCGACATGGATTATATGGCACGCCACGGCGTCACCCGCAGCCGCCCCGACGCACTGGTGCCCGGCACGTTGCGCGTGATCAGCGCGCGCATGAATTACCTGCCGGGCGACGCGGAGCCGAGCGCCGCGGTGCTGGCGGACCCCGAGCGCGCGTTCATCTCGCGCTACGCGCTGGGACGCGACTACCACAAGGTGATGCGGGGCCGGCTGGCGGCGCTGGCGCAGCGCATCGAGGTCGCGGTCGGGCCGTTCAGCTATCGCGTGTTCGCCGACAGCGCGCCGGTGATGGAGGTGGAGCTGGCCGCCAAGGCGGGGCTGGGCTGGCGCGGCAAGCACACGCTGCTGCTGTCGCGGGACGCCGGCTCGTGGTTCTTCCTGGGCGAGATCTACACCGACCTGCCGCTCCCGGCCGACGCGCCGGAGGCGGAGCACTGCGGCAGCTGCCGCGCGTGCATCGATGCCTGCCCCACCGCCGCGATCGTCGCGCCCTACGAGCTGGACGCGCGCCGCTGCATTTCCTATCTCACCATTGAGCACAAGGGCGCCATCCCCGAGGACCTGCGGCCGCTCCTGGGCAACCGCATCTACGGCTGTGACGACTGCCAGCTGGTGTGCCCGTGGACGCGGTTCGCCGGCCGCGCGGAAACCGGCGATTTCGCGGTGCGCAACGGCCTCGACGGCCCGGGCCTCGCGCAGCTGTTCGCCTGGAGCGCCGAGGAATTCGAACGGCGGCTCACCGGGAGCCCGATCCGGCGTATCGGCTTCGAGCGCTGGCTGCGCAACATCGCGGTGGCGCTGGGGAACGCGCCCACGTCGCCCGAAGTGCTGGCGGCGCTCGAAGCCCGCAGCGACGACCCCTCGCCACTGGTGCGTACCCACGTTGCCTGGGCGCTGGCGCGGCACGGCCGTTGAGCCGGGCCCGCCCCCCAAGGCGCTCACGGACCCTGAGGTGTCAGCGCCTTGGCGATCAGTTCCCGCACCGGCGGGGCCAGCGGCAGCGCCAGCGCGGCGTCTCGCGCTTGCGGCGACATCTTGACCCAGGTCTTGCGCACGATGCGCAGCAGCTCATCCTCGGGGTGCCGGGCGGCAAAATCGGCGAAATAGTTCTCCAGGAACACCAGACAAGCCGCATCCTCCAGGATCTGCGTCTCCGGGTCCTGTTTCAGCCCTTCCTTGCGCACCAGCGCCTGGACGCGGGCGATAGTGGTCTCGTCGTAGCCGACCTCCCGCAGGATGCTTCCCGCCGTTTCCGCCTGTCGCCGCGCCAGCACGCCGCGCCAGCGGTGGTAGCCGGCTCGGTCCATAGGGTAGCGTTCGCGCGGAACCTCCCAGCGCCGGAGGTGCTGGGCGCGCACCGCCAGGCGCAGCGCCGCAGACGCGTCCGGACGCAGCCGCTCAAGCCATGCGCTCATGCGCCGGGCGTAAACCAGTTCCCGGGGCAGCATTTCCCCCTCCCACGCTTCCCGCGCCGGATCCTCGCCGTGGACGGCGTCAATGCGCTCGAGAGCGCAAGACAGCAGCGAAGACGCGCAGGCCATGGGTCGGCGGATGGGTTGGATATAATGAACGGACCGAAGATCAACCGGCGTAAGCCCCATTATGACAGCCGGCGGTCCCGCCGACACAAGGCCCGGCCGCGATTCCAAGGAGATCCGCATGAGCATACAAGTCGGCGACCGTCTGCCCGACGGCACCCTGCAGGAATTCTACGAAACCGAAACCGCCGGCTGCAGTGTCGGCCCCAACAGCTTCCGGGTGGGCGACCTGGTGAAAGGCAAGAAGATCGTGATCTTCGGCCTGCCGGGAGCGTTCACGCCTACCTGCTCGGCCAAGCACGTCCCGGGCTACGTCGCCAACTTCGACCAGCTCAAGGCCAAGGGCGTCGACGAGATCTGGTGCCTGTCGGTGAACGATGCCTTCGTCATGGGCGCCTGGGCCCGCGACCAGAAGACCGGGGGCAAGGTGCGCATGATGGCGGATGGCAGCGCGGAGTATGTGCGCAAGCTGGGCCTGGAGCTGGATCTCAATGCCCGCGGCATGGGGGTGCGCTCGCAGCGCTTTGCCATGGTGGTGGACGACGGCGTGGTGAAGGCGCTGGCGGTGGAGGCGCCCGGCAAGTTCGAGGTCTCCGGCGCCGAGGCGATGCTGGCCAGGCTTTGATCCCGAGCCGCGCCGGGCCATGGATGCCTCGACGCCGGGCGTGATCGACTGCGCGGCCTACGCCGGCGGGTTCCGGCGCGGGAGCGTCGAGGTCGACGCCATCGGCGCGGCCCTCGCCGACGGCGCGGCGTTCATCTGGCTCGGTCTCTACGAGCCGGACGAGACGCTCATGCGCCGGGTGCAGCAGCATCTGGGGCTGCACGACCTGGCGGTGGAGGACGCCCACCAGGCGCATCAGCGGCCGAAGCTGGAAGTCTACGGCGATTCCCTGTTCGTCGTGCTGCACACCGTCCGGCGCGGCAATGGCGGCATCGGGTTCGGCGAGACGCACCTGTTCGTCGGTCCCCGCTACGTGGTCTCGGTGCGCCACCGCTCCGCCGCCAGCTACGCGGGCGTGCGCCAGCGCTGCGAGCAGATGCCGGAGCTGCTGGCCCACGGGCCTTCGGTGGTACTCTACGCCGTCATGGATTTCGTCGTCGACAATTACTATCCGGTGATGGAGGCGCTCGAGGACGAGTTCGATGCGCTCGAGGACGAGATCTTCCGGGCGCCGTCACAGGCGCAGATGACCGAGCGCATCTACGGTCTGAAGCGCCAGGTGATGGCCTTGCGGCGCGCGTTGCTGCCGCTGACGGAGGTTTCGAACCATCTGCTCTATTCCAGCCACCCGCTGATCCGCGACGACGTGCGCCCGTATTTCCGCGACGTCCACGACCACGCCACGCAGGTGTTCGAGGCCAACGAGGCGATGCGCGAGATGCTGACCTCCGCGCTGTCGGTGAACCTGGCGCTGGTGACGGTGCGCCAGAACGAGATCGTCAAGAAGCTTGCGGGCTGGGGCGCGGTGCTGGCGATCCCGGTGACGGTGGCAAGCATCTACGGCATGAACTTCCGTCACATGCCGGAGCTGGAGTGGACTTTCGGCTATCCGCTGGTGCTGGGCCTGACCGCGCTGGCGTCGATCGTCCTGCACCGCGGGCTCCGGCGCGCCGGCTGGGTGTGACACTGCCGCGCGACCGCCATGAGGAGAACCGCATGAGCCTGACCATCGTTTCCGACGCTTTCGCGCACCAGGGCGAGATCCCGCGCAAGTACACCTGCGACGGCGACGACGTGTCGCCGCCGCTGGCCTGGAGCGGGGTCCCGGCGGGAACCCGGAGCCTGGTGCTGATCGTCGACGATCCGGACGCGCCCGACCCGGCAGCGCCGAAAATGACCTGGGTGCACTGGGTGCTCTACAACCTGCCGCCCGACCTCGCGGGACTGCTCGAGGCGGTGGGCGACGCGCTGCCGCCGGGAACCGGGCAGGGGCTCAACGACTGGAAACGCACCGGCTACGGCGGTCCGTGCCCGCCGATCGGCCGGCACCGCTATTTTCACAAGCTCTACGCGCTGGACACCGTGCTCCCGGACCTGGGGACGCCGAAACGCGCCCAACTGGCGCCGGCAATGCGCGGCCACGTGCTGGCCCAGGCCGAGTTGATCGGCACCTACGAGCGCCGGTGAGGTGCGTGCGCGACGCCTCGGCGCGGCGATGCTGCTCGCCGCGGCGTCGACGCTGGCGCCCGTCGCGGGGGCGGTCGTGACGCCGGAGCGGGTGGTTCTCGACGGCAACGGCGCCGCGCCCCGATTGACCGGCTATTTCTATCGGCCGCCGCGCCCCGGACCGGCGCCAGGGGTGGTGCTGATGCACGGCTGCAGCGGGCTGCACACCACCACCGGCGAACTGACGCGTTCCTACCGCGCCTGGGGCGAGTGGTTCGCCGCGCGCGGCTACGCGGCGCTGTTCGTCGACAGCTTCGGGCCGCGCGGCTATCGCGAGATCTGCACCCTCTCGCCGCGGCCGATCCTGCCCCATCGCGAGCGGGTCGATGACGCCTACATCGCGCTGTCCCATCTCCACGGCGAGAGCGGCGTGGATGCCGAGCGGGTGTTCCTGCTGGGCTGGTCCAACGGGGCCATGGCGGTGCTCAATGCCATGGACACGGCCCGGCCCGACCGCGGCTTTCGCGCGGCGATCGCCTACTATCCGGGCTGCGCCGACCTGAAACGCCGCAATCCGCAATTCCGGCCTTACGCGCCGCTGCTGATTCTGGCCGGGGAGGCTGACGACTGGACGCCCGCGGGTCCGTGCCGGGATCTGGTGGCGCACTCGCGCCGGCAGGGGGCGCGAGCCGAGATCGTCACCTTCCCCGGCGCGCACCACGCATTTGATCGCATCGGTCTGGCGAAACGCTTCCGTCCCGACGTGCGCAACCCCAACCATCCCGGCGGTTGGGGCGCGACCGTGGGCAGCGACCCACGGGCGCGCGAGCAATCACTGAAGGAGGTGGAGACGTTTCTCGACCGCGTCGGCGCTCAACCGTCGCACTGACCGCCGAGTGCGGGCCGCGTCAGACCCGCCCGGAACCAAAGCCGCGGCAGCCGCCGCGGCCACCGCCATAACCCGGTCCGTGGCCCTGGCGCCAGCCAGGTCCGTACGCGCCGGGCTGATCCGGCAGGGTGATGCCCTGCGCCGCGGCGCGCTCTTTCATGAGCTGGTGCTGTTGTTGGCGCAATGCCTGGCGCTCTTCCGGGGTTTTGGCGTTGAGCATCGCCTCGCGATGCGCGGCGCGCTCTTCCGGCGTGATCAACTGCCATCCGCGCGCCGGACGGGTCGTCTGCGTGGTTTCGTTCTGCATACCTTCCGTCGTCGCGGGATCGGCGGCGAAAGTCCATGCCGCGGCGGCAGCCATGGCCACCGCCAGCGTTCCGATGGTGAGTTTGCGGGCTCTCATGACGTTCTCCTTTGTCCAGAAAGTTCAGCGGCCTGCCGGAGTCTTGCCGGCAGCGGTCGCCGCTTGCGAATGGGCGTCGGCTGATTTGATTAACGCACTGCAGCATGGCCGGTTGACCCGGCCGCCGAGCCGGAACGCCGTGGAGGGTCAGGGCGCTGCGGAAAGGTCCCGGTCCACCAGCTCGATCCAGTGGCGCACGGGTGTGCCGGTGCCGGATCTGAGGTGCATCAGGCAGCCGATGTTGGCCGTGGCGATGGCCCGCGGCTTGCCCGACTCCAGCGCCTGCACCTTGTTGCGCAGCAGCTGCTGCGACAGCTCCTTCTGCAGGATCGAGTAGGTGCCGGCCGAGCCGCAGCACAGGTGGGCGTTGGGCACCGGCGTCAGCGCGTAGCCCACCCGCGTCAGCAGCGATTCCACGACGCCGTTGAGCTTGAGGCCGTGCTGCAGCGTGCACGGCGAGTGGAAGGCGACGGATTCCCGCGGCGCCGGCGGCAGCAGCGCGGCGAGCCGCTGCGCTTCCGGTTCCAGCACCTGCGACAGATCCCGCGTCAGCGCCGAGATGCGGGCGGCCTTGTCGGCGTAACGCGCGTCGTGGCGCAGCAGGTGGCCGTACTCCACCACCATCGCGCCGCAGCCGCTGGCGGTCATGACGATCGCCTCCGCGCCCTGTTCGACGTACGGCCACCAGGCGTCGACGTTGCGCCGCATGTAGTCGAGCCCTTCCTCGTGGGCGTTGAGATGGTAGGAAACGGCGCCGCAGCAGCCGGCCTCGGGAACGCGGACGAGGGAGATGCCGAGGCGGTCCAGCACCCGCGCCGCCGCGGCGTTGATGTTGGGCGCGAGGCCCGGCTGCACGCAGCCGTCCAGCACCAGCATGCGCCGCCCGTGACGTGCCTCGGGCCACGCGGTTTCGCGCTCCGTTTGGGGCACGCCGGCCTTGAGGGCCGCGGGCAGCAGCGGCCGCAGCGCCTGGCCGATCTTCAGCAGCGGCTTGAACCGGGACGGTCGCGGCAGGACCTGCCGCAGCGCTGCCCGCTGGGCCGCGGCGATGGCGCCGCGCCCCACCTGCTGCTCGACGATGCCGCGGCCGATGTCCACCAGGCGCCCGTACTTCACGCCGGAGGGGCAGGTGGTTTCGCACGCGCGGCAGGTGAGGCAGCGGTCCAGGTGCAGCTGCGTCTTTTCCGTGGCGGGAGCCCCTTCCAGCACCTGCTTGATCAGGTAGATGCGCCCGCGCGGCCCGTCCAGCTCGTCGCCCAGCAGCTGATACGTCGGGCAGGTGGCGGTGCAGAAGCCGCAATGCACGCACGCGCGCAGGATGGCGTCGGCCTCGCGGCCGTCGGGCGTGTCGCGGATGAAGTCGGCGAGGTTGGTCTGCATGGATTCCTTTGCGTCAGCTCAGGTCCCGGAACACCTGGCGCCGGTATTCGGCGATGTAGTGCAGCGTGCGCAGGATCACGTGGTGCTCGGCCACCGCGCTGGCGCCGAGCCGGCGTTGACCGAACGCCTCGATGATGGAGCCGATGAGCTCGGAGGCCAGCACCACCGGCGCGCCTGCAAGGGTCGAGTGCCGGGTCTTGCTGGCGATGCCCAGCAGCACCACCTGGTCGATGCGCCCCGCCAGGTCGAGCGAGGGGAACAACGCCGGCAGGTGCCTGCGGGCGGCCTCGAACTTGCGCCGGCAATGGCGCTCGCGCTGGGGCCAGCTGTGGGCATCGAGCCCGGCCTCGACGTGGACCACGCGCCGGGCCAGCGGGTCGAGGGCGACGACGTCCAGGTCGCAGGCACCCTTGCCGCTGCCAACCCGCACGCGTCCGCGGACGTAGTAGCCCTGGTGCTCGTACCATTCTCCGGCGAGCTGCTCGAGGAAGCTCTGCGCCATGGTGTCGCGATCGCCGCCCGGCCGGCTCAGAGCGCCGGGTACATGCGCCCGGGGTTGAGGATGCCTTCCGGATCGAAGGCCTTCTTCAGCCGCTCGTGGATGTGGGCGAGCGGCGGCGCCAGCGGGGCAAACACCGCCTGGCCGGGGCGCGCGCCGCGGAACAGCGTGGCATGGCCGCCGGCGCGCATCGCGGCGCCGCGCACCTCGTGCTCGGGCGCGTCGGTCGCCCGCCAGCGCAGGGCGCCGCCCCATTCGATGAACTGGCGGCCGGGCAGCTCGATGGGCGCGGCGGTGGGTTTCACCGACAGTCGCCACAGGGGGTTCGCGCCGGCGAAGAACGCGTGCGAGTGCTCGCGCACGCCATGCCAGAATGCCGCGCCGTCCGCAATCTCGTCGCCGCCGATCTTGGCACGCGCGGCGCGCACCCCGTTCTCGGAGCCCGCCAGGCGCACGTGGAGCAGACCGTCGGCGTAACCCGTGGCCGTGATCGGCAACGGCTTGCCGCCCCAGCGGTTCATGGTTTCTATGGCCGCCGCTTCGGGCAGCTCGAGCCGCAGCGTCGCTTCAGCGCCGGGCCGCGGCAGCACCTTGAGGGAAACTTCCAGGATGACGCCCAGCGTGCCGAGCGACCCGACGAGCAGCCGCGAGACGTCGTAACCGGCGACGTTCTTCATCACCCGGCCGCCGAACGACAGGTCCTGGCCGCGGCCGTCCAGCATGCGCGCGCCGAGGACGAAGTCGCGCACCGCGCCGGCGTAGGGCCGCCGCGGGCCGGAGAGGCCGGCGGCCACGCAGCCGCCCAGGGTGGCGCCGGCGCCGAAGTGGGGCGGCTCGAACGGCAGCATCTGGCCCCTGGCCGCCAGCTCCGCTTCCAGCTCGGAAAGCGGCGTGCCGGCGCGCGCCGTCACCACCAGTTCCGAGGGCTCGTAGTCCACCAGGCCGCGATACGCGCCGGTGGCCAGCGTCTCGCCCGCCACCGCACGACCGTAAAAGTCCTTGGTTCCGCCGCCCCGGATCCGCAGCGGCCTGCGCTCGGCGGTCGCCCGGCGCACGCTCTCGGCCAGGACCCGCAGCGTGTCGTCCATGGAGTTCGTCGGCGTCGGCATCAGAAGCGCGGCAGGTCGGGAAACTTCTCCTGACCGCTCTTCACGTGCATGGCGCCGAACTCGGCGCAGCGGTGCAGCGTCGGGACCGCCTTGCCGGGATTGAGCAGACCGCGCTCGTCGAATGCGCGCTTGACGGCGTGGAAGATCTCCAGCTCGGCGGACCGGAACTGGATGCACATCTGGTCGATCTTCTCGATGCCGACGCCGTGCTCGCCGGTGATGGTGCCGCCGGCCTCGATGGACATCTCCAGGATGCGCGCGCCGAACCGCTCGGCCTTGTGCAACTCGCCGGGGATGTTGGCGTCGAACAGGATCAGCGGATGCAGGTTGCCGTCGCCGGCATGAAACACGTTCATGCAACGCAGCCCGAACTCCCGGGACAGGTCGTCGATGCCCTTCAGCACCCGGCCGAGCGCTTTGCGCGGGATGGTGCCGTCCATGCAGTAGTAATCGGGCGACACCCGGCCCGCCGCCGGAAACGCCGCCTTGCGCCCGGCCCAGAACCGCAGGCGTTCGGCCTCGTCGCGGGAAACGCGGATGTCGCCGGCGCCATGGGTCTCCAGCACCTGCTTCACGCGCACGATCTCGTCCGCCACCTCTTCCGCGGTGCCGTCGGACTCGCACAGCAGGATGGCCGCAGCATCGAGGTTGTAGCCGGCGTGGACGAAATCCTCCACCGCCCGGGTAGTGAGCTGATCCATCATCTCCAGGCCGGCGGGCACGATGCCGGCGGCGATGATGGCCGCTACCGCGTCGCCGGCTTTCTCGACATTGTCGAAGGACGCCATCACCACCTGCGCGGTTTCCGGCAGGGGCGTGAGCTTCACCGTCACCTCGGTGATCACCGCCAGCATGCCTTCGGAGCCGTTCATCAGCGCCAGCAGGTCGTAGCCGGGCGCGTCGAGGGCGTCGGCGCCGAACTCGACGATGGCGCCGTCCATCGTGACGCCGCGCACCTTCAACACGTTGTGAACCGTGAGCCCGTACTTCAGGCAGTGGACGCCACCCGAGTTCTCGGCCACGTTGCCGCCGATGGTGCAGGCGATCTGGCTCGACGGGTCCGGCGCGTAATAGAGCCCGAGGGGCGCGACGGCCTGGGAGATCGCCAGGTTGCGCACCCCCGGCTGCACCCGCGCGGTGCACGCCAGCGCGTCGACTTCGACGATCTTCATGAACTTGGCCAGCGACAGGAGCACGCCTTCCTTGTGGGGCAGGGCGCCGCCCGAGAGCCCGGTGCCGGCGCCGCGCGCCACCACCGGAATGCGCGCCTCGTGGCAAAGCCGAAGCAGGCGCACCACCTGCTCCTCGGTTTCCGGCAACACCACCACCCATGGCAGTTCACGGTACGCGGAGAGGCCGTCGCATTCATACGGGCGCACGTCCTCCGGATGGTACAGGACCGCCGGCGGCGGCAGGAACTTCAGCAACTGCTCAACGAAATCTTCGGTGGCCACGGTCATGGCGTCCTTCGCTGGCGCTGGGCGAAAACTTCAAGGGTAACGGTGGCCGCCCGGGTTGTCACCGCCGGCCGCGGCCTCGCCATCTCCAAGTGAGAGATCAGCAATCCCTGATGCGTTCCATAATTTTACCTTATGAAAACAGCCTGTACAATTCGGTAAAAACTGCGTAGCATTGCGTCTGTCAAGAAATGATTGCATGATATGCAACGCAATGCAAGGAGGCAACGATGGCGAAGATGACGGCGGCGGAAGCGGCGGTGCAGGTGATGGAGGCCGAAGGCGTGACGGTGACATTCGGTGTGCCGGGCGCCGCCATCAATCCGCTTTACGCCATGATGGAAAAGCGGAAAACCATCCGGCATATCCTGGCGCGGCACGTGGAAGGGGCCTCCCACATGGCAGAAGGCTATACGCGGGCCGTGCCGGGCAACATCGGCGTGTGTATCGGCACCTCCGGCCCCGCCGGCACCGACATGATCACCGGCCTGTACTCGGCCCAGGCGGATTCGATTCCGATCCTCTGCATCACCGGCCAGGCGCCGCGCGCCAAGCTGCACAAGGAGGATTTCCAGGCCGTCGACATCGCCTCCATCGCCAAGCCGGTCACCAAGTGGGCGATCACGGTGATGGAACCCGGCCAGGTGCCGCGCGCATTCCAGCAGGCGTTTCACTTGATGCGCTCGGGCCGTCCCGGCCCGGTGCTCATCGACCTGCCGATCGACGTGCAGCTCGCCGAGATCGAGTTCGACGTCGACACCTATGAGCCCCTGCCGGCGTACAAGCCGGCGGCCACCCGCCGGCAGGTCGAGAAGGCGCTGGAAATGCTCAACGCCTCCGAGCGCCCGCTCATCGTCGCCGGCGGCGGCATCATCAACGCCGACGCGTCCGACGATCTGGTGAAGTTCGCCGAGATCATCGGGGTGCCGGTCATCCCGACGCTGATGGGCTGGGGCAGCATCCCGGACGATCACCCGCTGATGGCCGGCATGGTGGGACTGCAGACCAGCCACCGCTACGGCAACCGCACTTTCCTCAAGTCGGATTTCGTCCTCGGCATCGGCAATCGCTGGGCCAACCGCCACACCGGCTCGGTGGAGGTCTACACCCAGGGCCGCAAGTTCGTGCACGTCGACATCGAGCCGACCCAGATCGGGCGCGTGTTCAACCCCGACTACGGCATCGTTTCGGACGCCAAGGCGGCGCTGGTGCTGTTCGTGCAGGTGGCGGACGAATGGAAGAAGGCCGGCAGGCTCAAGGACCGCAGCGCGTGGGCCGCGGAGTGCGAGCACCGCAAGCTGCACATGCTTCGCAAGACCGACTTCGACCAGGTACCATTGAAGCCGCAGCGCGTGTACCAGGCGATGAACGAGGCCTTCGACCGGGACACCTGCTATGTCAGCACCATCGGTCTGTCGCAGATCGCCGGCGCGCAATTCCTGCACGTCTACAGGCCGCGCAACTGGATCAACTGCGGCCAGGCCGGTCCGCTGGGCTGGACGCTGCCGGCGGCGCTCGGCGTGCGTGCCGCCGACCCCAAGCGCAAGATCGTGGCGCTCTCGGGCGACTACGACTTCCAGTTCCTCATCGAGGAGCTGGCGGTGGGCGCGCAGCACAAGCTGCCGTACCTGCACATCGTCGTGAACAACTCGTATCTCGGGCTGATCCGGCAGGCGCAGCGCGGCTTTAAGATCGACTTCCAGGTGAGCCTGGCGTTCGAGAACATCAACAGCGAGGCGATGCAGGGATACGGCGTCGATCACGTGGCGGTGGCTGAGGGCCTCGGCTGCAAGGCGGTGCGCGTGCGCACGCCGCAGGAGTTCAAGGAGGCGTTCGCCAAGGCCGAGGCGCTCATGAACGAGCACCAGGTGCCGGTGGTCATGGAGTTCATACTGGAGCGGGTCACCAACATCGCCATGGGCACCGAGATCCACAACGTGAACGAGTTCGAGGAAATCCTCTGCCTCGATCCATCCCTGACCCTGGAGGACGTCTCGGGCTCGGTGCTGAACGACGGTAACGGGAAGGCCGAGGGCAAGAACAGGCAACCGGCCTGAGACGGATGCGCCGGCGCGGGCGGCCGCGCCCCTTCCCGGCCGACGGAGACGGAGCGGAACTGACTGTGTGAAACGGAGACGATGATGCCACGATTCTGCGCCAACCTGACCATGCTCTATAACGAGATCGATTTCCTCGACCGCTTCGCGGCGGCGGCCAAGTCCGGTTTTCGCGGCGTCGAGTACCTGTTTCCGTATCCCTACGACAAGACCCAGCTGCAGGAGCGCCTGGCGCAGCACCAGCTCACGCAGGTGCTGCACAATCTCCCGGCCGGGGATTGGGGCAAGGGCGAGCGCGGCATCGCCTGCCATCCCGACCGCGTCGGCGAGTTTCAGGACGGCGTCGGCAAGGCCATCGACTACGCCACGGCGCTGGGCTGCAAGCAGGTGAACTGCCTGGCCGGGATCGCGCCCCAGGGCGTGGCGCCGGAGAAGCTGCGGGAGACGTTCGCGGCAAACCTCAGGTTCGCGGCCGGCGAGCTGAAGAAGGCAGGCATCAGGCTGCTGATCGAGCCGATCAACACGATCGACATTCCCGGCTTCTATCTCACCCGCACGCAGCAGGCGGTGGACCTCATCGCCGCAGTCGGTTCCGACAACCTGTTCGTGCAATACGACATCTACCACATGCAGATCATGGAGGGCGATCTGGCCCGCACCATGGAAAAGCACCTGAAGCTGATCGCCCACATGCAGCTGGCCGACAATCCGGGTCGGCACGAACCCGGCACCGGCGAGATCAACTATCCTTTCCTGTTCGGGCACATCGACCGCATCGGCTACAGCGGCTGGATCGGCTGCGAGTACAAGCCGGCGGGCGCCACCGAGGACGGCCTCGGCTGGTACAAGCCCTACCGCGCGGCGGCGTGAGGGCCGGCGGCGGGCGCGGCGGCGTCGATCCCCATTCACCCCAAGTCACGGAGGACCAAGAACAATGAACATCGGATTCGTCGGACTCGGCATCATGGGCAAGCCCATGGCGCTCAACCTGATCAAGGGCGGCCATACCCTTTTCCTCGCGTCGCGCAGCGGCGTGCCGGAGGAGCTCAAGAGCGCCGGCGGCCAGGCCTGCGCCAGCGCGAAGGAAGTGGCGCAGAAGGCGGAGGTGATCATCACCATGGTCCCCGACACGCCGGACGTGGAGAAGGCGCTGTTCGGCAAGGACGGCGTCGCCGAGGGGCTCTCCGCCGGCAAGATCGTGGTGGACATGAGTTCCATCTCCCCCATCGAGACCAAGGTCTTCGCCCAGCGCATCAACGAGCTCAAGTGCGAGTACCTGGACGCGCCGGTTTCCGGCGGCGAGGTGGGGGCGAAAAATGCCGCCCTCACCATCATGGCGGGCGGGCCCGACGGCGCGTTCGAGAAGGTCAAGCCGCTGTTCGAGCTGATGGGCAAGAACATCACGCTGGTGGGGCCCAACGGCGCCGGCCAGACCTGCAAGGTCGCCAACCAGATCATCGTCGCGCTCAACATCGAGGCCGTGGCCGAGGCGCTGGTGTTCGCGTCCAAGGCCGGCGCCGACCCGGCCAGGGTGCGCCAGGCGCTGATGGGCGGGTTCGCCTCGTCCAAGATCCTGGAAGTCCACGGCGAGCGCATGATCAAGCGCACCTTCAACCCCGGCTTCCGCATCGAGCTGCACCAGAAGGACCTGAACCTGGCGCTTTCCGGTGCCCGGGCGCTGGGCGTGTCGCTTCCCAACACCGCCACGGCGCAGGAGCTGTTCAACGCCTGCCGTGCCAACGGGGGCGCAGCGTGGGATCATTCCGCGATGGTCAAGGCGCTGGAACTGCTGGCCAAGCACGAGGTCGCAAAGGGTTGAACAATCCCGCGCAGCGCAGGGACAGGCCGGCCGCTGGCCGGCTTTTTGATGGGTCCGGAGCGTGCGGTACAATGTCGCCCCGCCAAGCGCACCCGCGCTCGCCGCGCCCGCGTAAGGCGCGCAGCGAAGGCCCGACTAAGGTGTTATCCCGGCCACGCCGATGGACGCAATTCCGGACATGCAACCGAACGGCTTCCCGCCGGGCCGCACCTGCCCGGTGGATTATCGCTACGAACCGCAGGTATTCGCCCGCGAGGCGGATTTTTGCGCCGACACGGCGTATGCGGTGGGCGGCCTGTACGGCAATCCCTACGCTTTGGACGCGGTGCTGGGTCTGGCGTCTGCGGAGGCGGGCACCGTGCGCATCGTGTTCAACGGCGATTTCCACTGGTTCGACGTCGACCCCGCGATTTTCGAGGCGGTCAGCGCCCGCGTTCTCGACCACGTGGCGCTGCGCGGCAACGTCGAAACCGAGCTGGCGCGGGAGTTGAAGAGCGCCGGCTGCGGCTGCGCCTATCCGGAGTGGGTGCCCGATGCCGTCGTGCGCCGCTCCAACGTCATCGTCGAGCGCCTGCGCGATACGGCCCGCTCGTTTCCGCAGCTGCGCGAGCGCCTCGGCGGGCTGCCGATGTTCTGCGTCGGCGAAGTAGGCGGTGCGCGCATCGGTTTCGTGCACGGCGACGCCCGCTCGCTGGCCGGCTGGGATTTCGCGGTGGAATCGCTGGACTCGATCGAGGCCGCGACGCGCCTGCCGACAGTATTCGCGGCGGCCGGCGTCGACGTGTTCGCCTCCAGCCACACCTGCCTGCCGGCGCTGCGCACCTACGATACCCCGCGCGGGATCGCCGCGGTGGCCAACAACGGCTCGGCCGGCATGCCCAACTTCAAGGGCACGCGCCGCGGGCTGGTGACGCGCATCTCGACGCGGCGCTATTCCGGCAAGGCGCTGTACGGGGTGAAGGTGGGCGGCGCGCACCTGGAGGCGATCCCGCTGGAGTACGACTATCCGCGCTGGCAGAAGACTTTCCT
Source organism: Pseudomonadota bacterium (assembly GCA_049322755.1). Lineage (GTDB taxonomy): Bacteria > Pseudomonadota > Gammaproteobacteria > Burkholderiales > UBA6910 > DATIUV01. Next base: position 214,235 of record JBMOQX010000067.1, read on the forward strand.
CGCCAGCTGGCCGGCGGAGTCCGCGGCCTTCGAGTCCTATTTCGACCGCATCCTGCGCGGGCCGGAGTTCACCATCGCGCAGGCGCGCGCGCCGTCGCGCGGCGTGAAGCCGCGCTGCACGGCCGCGTAGCGCCCCGCCGGTGCGTCTCTCGGTCGTCGTTCCGGCGCTCGACGAGGAGGCGGCCATCGGCGCGACGCTGGCGCGGCTGGCGCCGCTGCGGGCCGCGGGGCACCAGGTCGTGGTGGCCGACGGCGGCAGCGGCGACCGCACCGTGGAGATCGCCCGGCCGCTGGCCGACGCCGTGCTGGTCGCGGGCCGGGGCCGTGCGCGCCAGATGAACGCCGGCGCCGCGGCGGCCCGCGGCGAGGTCCTGCTGTTCCTGCATGCCGATACGCTGCTGCCGGAGACGGCCGCCGACGACGTGCTGGACGGGCTGCGGGCAAGCGGGCGGCGCTGGGGCCGATTCGACGCGCGGCTGTCGGGCGCGCATCCGCTGCTCAGGATCGTGGAGCGCATGATGAACGCGCGCTCGCGGCTCACCGGCATCGCCACCGGCGACCAGGCGCTGTTCGTCGAGCGCGCCCTGTTCGCCGAAATGGGCGGCTTTCCCGACATTCCGTTGATGGAGGACGTGGCGCTGAGCAAGCGCCTCAAGCGCGCCGGGCCGCCGCTGTGCCTGCGCACGCGGGTGGTGACCTCCAGCCGCCGCTGGGAAGAGCGCGGCGTGCTGCGTACCATCGGCCTGATGTGGGGGCTGCGGGCCGCCTACGCCGCCGGCGTGTCCCCCGAGCGCCTGGCGCGGCTGTACCGCTGACGTGGAGGCATGCGCCGTCGCGGTGATGGCGCGCGCGCCGGTGCCGGGGGCGGCCAAGACACGCCTGATCCCGGCGCTGGGCGCGGCGCGCGCCGCGGCGCTGCACCAGCGGCTCGCGCGCGCCGCGGTCGCCGCCGCGGTCGCCGCCGGGATCGGGCCGGTGACGCTGTGGGCGTATCCCTCGCCCGACCATCGCTTCTTCCGCCGCTGCCGCGAGCGCTACGGCGTCGAGGTCGCGCGCCAGCGCGGCAGCGACCTCGGCGAGCGCATGCTGGACGCGCTCACCGACGGCCTGCGCCGCTGTCCGGCGGCGCTGGTGATCGGCACAGACTGTCCGGAGCTGGGCCCGGCCACGCTGCTGGCGGCAGCGCGCGCTCTGTGGGAGGGCGCGGATGCAGTGCTGCTGCCGGTGGAGGATGGCGGCTACGGACTCATCGGGATGCGCCGGGCCGATCCGGCCGTGTTCGAAGGCATCGCGTGGGGCGGGGCGACGGTGCTGGCGGCAACGCGGGAACGCATGGATGCGCTCCGCTGGCGGGTAGCGCTGCTGCCGGAGACCTGGGACCTGGATCGGCCGGAGGACCTGGCGCGTCTTGGAGCTTGGCGAAGGCGCGAGACGTGACGTCGCCGGCGCCCCATATGCGGAGTTCGGCGGGCGTGGTGCGCGCCCGGGGATGTACTACAGGAGAATGCGATGAATCTCGAGACGATCACATTGGAGCACCGTGATGGCGTGGCTTTGATTACGCTGAGCCGCCCCGAGCGACTGAACGCGATCAATGGGCGCATGAAGTCCGAGGTGGGCGACGTGCTCGACGCGATCGAGCACGAGCCTTCGGTCGGCGCAGTTGTCCTCGCCGGCGCGGGCCGGGCCTTCAGCTCTGGCATGGACCTGAAGGACGATGCCGCGGGCGCTGTCCGCGGGGCCGAGGCGTGGCGCCGTCTCCTGGGCGAGGACTTGGCGTTCATCATGCGTTTCTGGGACTTCCCGAAGCCGACCATCGCCGCGGTGCACGGATTCTGCCTCGCAGCCGCGTGCGAGCTGGCGATGGCGTGCGACGTGACGATTGCGGAAGAAGGTACCTTTCTGGGCGAGCCGGAATTGCGCTTCGGTAGCGTAATCACGGCGATGCTGATGCCTTGGCTGGTAGGGCCGAAGCTTGCAAAAGAGCTGCTTCTGGGCGCCGATGACCGGATCTCGGCCGAACGCGCCGAGCGCATCGGCCTCGTCAACCGCGTGGTGCCGCGTGGCGGGGGCATCGAGGCGGCGCTGGGCATGGCGCGGCGGATGGCCGCTATGGACGCCGACGCGCTGCGTCGGACCAAGCTGGCGATCAATCGCGGCCTCGATGCCATGGGACTGCGCGAAGCGTTGCAGGCGGCCCTCGACCAAGCCGTCGAGATCGAGGCGTTGGAGACACCGTCGCGCCGGATGTTCAAGGACATCACACGAGAGCGGGGCCTCAAGGCGGCGATCGAGTGGCGCGAAGGACGCCTCGCCGACTAGCCGCCGGCCGCAGGGCACGTTAACCGCCTCCAGTGGCAGCGCTCTTGGCGCGCGCCTCGGCCTCCCGGAGGACGCGGCGGTTAATTTTCCCGCTGCTGGTCATTTCGAAACGGTTCACGTACGCGATCTCGCGCGGGTACTTGTACGCCGCCAGGTTGGACTTCACGTGCTCCTGCAGTTCGCGCGTGAGGGACGCGCCAGGATCGTATCCCTCGTTCAGGCGCACGAAGGCTTTCACGATCGACCCGCGGTCGGCGTCGGGGCTGCCCACCACCGCCGCTTCGGCCACCGCCGGGTGGCGCAGCAGGCAGTCCTCCACCTCCGCCGGGCCGATCCGGTAACCGGCACTCTTGATCAGATCGTCGGAGCGACCGTGGTACCAGAAGTAGCCGTCGGCGTCGCGGGAGCCCGGGTCGCGGGTGCGCAGCCACCGCGGGGTCAGGTGCAGCTCGTCGGTCTTCGCGGGGTCCTTCCAGTAACCCAGAAACCGGGTCGGGTCGTCGGCCCGGGTGACGATCTCGCCCACTTCGCCGGCGGGCAGCTCGTTGCCCGCCTCGTCCACCACGGTGGTGCCGTGCCCCGGGTAGGCGAGGCCCATGGACCCCGGCCGCGTCGGGTAGAGCGCCTTGCAGCAGCCGATCAGATGGTTGACTTCGGTCAACCCGTAGAACTCGTTGCAGACGACGCCCAGCTCTTCTTCGCACCACTGCAGCGCCCGGCTCGGCAGCGACTCGCCGCCGGTGCACAGGACGCGCAGCCGCAGACCGGGCCAGCGCGCCCGCGGGCGCCGCACTTCCGCCAGCCGTTTGATCGCGGTAGGCGTGAGGAAGGCGTGGGTCACCCCGCGGCGCTCCATGAAGGCGAGCGCCCATTCGGCGTCGAAGCGGTGTTCGCTGGTGACCACCGTGTGGCCCAGCGCCCACGCGGCGAGGAGCAGATCCAGCAGGCCGCCGACCCACGCCCAGTCGGCCGGCGACCAGAACACCGCGCGGGGATCGTCGACGTCGAGGTTGAAGAACAGGTGGACGCTGGGCAGGTAGGCGTGCAGGACGCGATGGCCGTGCAGGATGCCCTTGGGCAGGCCGGTGGAGCCCGACGTGTACATCAGCAGCGCGGGATCGTCCGCGCGCGTTGCCACCGGGCGCAAGCCGGCTGCCGGCCCCAGCAGGCACTCCGCGAACGGGATCTCGTCGCCTTGCGCCGTCCCGACCACGATGCAGTGCTTCAGGCTGCGGAACTTCCCGCAAACACGCCGGTACCGGTCCCAGGCGGTATCCCGGGTGAAGATGACTTCGGTTTCCGAGTGATCCAGCACGTGATGCAGCGTGTCCGGGCCGTACAGCTGCGACAGGGTGACGGCGATAGCGCCAAGCTTGTAGATCGCCAGGTGGGCGAGACCCGTCTCGGGGCGCAGGCCGGTGTGCACCGCGACCCGCGTGCCGCGCTGGACGCCGAGGACGGCGAGCCGCGCGGCGAGCCGGTTCGCCAGCTCGTCGACTTCCGCGAACGACCACGCCTCGCTGGACAGGTCGGGCGCTTCGAAGATCAGTGCCGGGTGGTCCCGGCGCGGCCCGCGCGCCCAGCGCCCGACCGTGTCCGCCGCCATGTTGGCGTACTCGGGAACGACGATTTCGTATTCTCCCGGCCGGGCGGTCTCGCGCAGATTCATGCACTCGAGCCGGGAAGCGTCCAGCCGGTACGGCGCCTGATCCGAAGGGGCGCCGTCGTCGGTCGATAGGACCATGCCGGGGCCTCGGGCGATCAGGGTTCGGCGACGAACCAGGCGGCGTGGGCCGGATGCGGCCACGCCCCCGGCGCCCGTGCCAGGCGCACCCGCAGGCCGGCCAGCACCGCGCCCGGTTCCGCCCCGACGCGTCCGAACGCGAGGTTCTCTGCGCCGTCCATGGCCACCAGGGCGAAGACGTGGAGTTCGCTCGGCCCGCCAAAGGGCAGGCGCGACTCGGTCACGGTCGCGCTCACGATGCGGCCGCCCCGTCGAGGGGCGCCCAGACCGTCGCCCCGTGGCCCGGGCAGGAGAGGCGCGGCGGAAACCAGGTGCGGCCGCAGGCGTCGCACCGCGACGCGATCGCCTGGCCGCGTTCCAGACCCTCGAAGTAGGGCGCCAGCGCCCCCAAGGGGTGGGCGTAGTCCAATTCCAGCTTGAGCGCTACGCGAGCGCCGGCGTCCATTCAGTCCTCCTCTCTCTCCAGCACGTGTACGCAGCACACGGTGGCGACGCCGCCGTGGGTATCCACCAGCCCTCTCCGGAGGTCGCGCCGCGGCTGCGCTCCCGGCCAGTAACGGCCGGTCAGCAGCCGCTCCATCGTCACCATCTGGGCGATGCCGACGGCGCCCGGCGCGCCGCCCTGCCCCAGGAGACCGCCCGAGAGGTTCACCGGCAGGTGGCCGCCGGGAGCGAACTCCCCGGCGGCGCTTGCGGGTCCCCCCCGTCCCTCGGCCACCAGCCCCAGGGCCTCGAGGGACTGAATCTGGGCGCCCGAGAAC
>JBMOQX010000068.1:0-30755 GCA_049322755.1 Pseudomonadota bacterium
CGACGCTGCCCACCACCGCGACGGTGACCGCGGGGCCCGCCACCGCGCCCAGGCTGCCGCCGGCGGCGATGGGGCCGAACAGCCGTTTGGCCTGGCCGGTGTCGAACAGGTCGGTCATGAAACTCCAGAACACCGACACCACGAACAGGTTGAAGACGCTGACCCAGACGAAGAACGCGATGGCCACCGCCGGCCGCTCGACGCCCGCGGCGAACAGCGCCCAGAACACCGCCAGGTTGAGCGCGAAGAACACGTACACGCCCGGCAGCAGCCGCCGCAGCGGAAAGCGCGAAACCGCCCAGCCGTATACCGGCACCGCGGCCAGCATGGCGGCGAACGTGGCGGTGAACGTCCACGGCAGGTTTTCGACGCCGCCCTGGATGCCCATTTCGTCGCGCAGCGGCCGCAGCACATAGTAGCTCGCCAGCAGGCAGAAGAAGTAGACGAACGCCAGCGCCACGGCGGCGAATTCGCCGGGACGCAGGTCCATGGCGTGTCGGGCGCTGGCGAGGGCGGTCACGGCGGGGGCGGGCAAATGGACTGTGCGCAGAAGAGGCTATGGTGAGCCGCCGCGTGCGGCCGGTGCAAGCGGCGGTGTCGCGGCGGCGCCTGTTAGAATGGCGCCGCCATGGCCGAAGTTCGCGCGTTTCCCGACAATCGCAGCGCTCTCGTCGCCGGCGCGCGCAACGCGCTGGGCGCGCCGGCGCTGGTGCTGTTCGCCGGCATGATCGGCTTCGGCGCCCTGGGTCAGGCCAGCGGCCTGAGCGTGTGGGTCACGTCCGCCACCAGCCTGCTCATCTACGCGCTGCCGGGGCAGGTGGTGTTCGTCGAGATGGTGGCGGTGGGCGCCTCGGGCGTCGCCGTTTTTCTCGCGGTGTCCTTCACCGCGGCGCGCTTCCTTCCGATGACGCTCACGCTCATGCCCGAGGTTCCCGCGGCCGACCGCAGGCGCAGCCTCTACGCCCTGGCGCACCTGGTGTCGATGACCAGCTGGGCGGTGATGATGAAGGATTTCCAGCGCCTGACGCCCGAGCGGCGTCTGGCGTACTTCACCGGGTTCGGGCTGGTGTGCTGGGGCGTCGCGGTGCCCGGCACGGTGCTCGGCTACCTGCTGGCGGGGCGCGTGCCGACGGCGCTCACGGCGGGGCTGGTGTTCCTGAACCCGCTGTTCTTCCTGCTCATGTTCGCGGAGGTGCGCCAGCGCGCGAGCCGCCTGGCGCTGATCGTCGGCGGCGTCAGCGGTCCCATCGTGCATCTGTGGGCGCCGGGCTGGAGCATCATCGTTTGCGGTCTTCTCGGCGGGACCGCGGCGTTCCTGCTGGACCGGGTGATTTACGGCTATGGCCGGTGACCTCGCGCGCTCCGGCCTCGGTCCCTGGCTGCTGCTGCTGGCGGCGGTCGCGGGAACCTATGTCTGGCGCGGCCTCGGCATCGCGCTGGCGGGACGGCTCAAACGCGACAGCCTGCTGTTCCAGTGGATCACCTGCGTCACCTACGCGATGCTGGCCGCGCTGGTGGTCCGCATCATCATCCTGCCCGTGGGCATGCTGGCGGAGATTCCGCTCGCTTACCGGCTGATCGCATCCTGCGTCGCCTTCGGCATCATGGTGATGCGGCGCGGCGCGCTGGTGCCGGCACTGCTTGCCGGCACGGTGCTCACCGTCCTGTTCGCCGCCTACGGCTGAAGTTCGCGCTGCGGCGCCTCCCGGCGCTGGGTCAGCAGCCACAGCGTTGCCAGGGTGGTGACCACCAGGAACGGCAGCGACCACCAGTTGAGCGCGTCCCATCCGGTGCTGGTGACGAGCGCGCCGGATGAAAACGACGACGCCGCCATGGTGAGAAAGACCAGGAGATCGTTGACGCCCTGGGTCTTGGCCTTCTCCGCCGGCGTGTAGGCCTCGGTGAGCAGCGTCGTGCCGCCGATGAAGAGGAAGTTCCAGCCTACGCCCAGCAGCACCAGCGCTGCCCAGAAGCTCACCAGGTCGGTGCCCGACAGGGCGAAGGCGACGCACACGAACATCAGCGCGGCGCCCACGAGCATCACCTGCAGGACGCCGAAGCGCCGGATCAGCGAGCCGGTGAAGAACGAGGGCAGGAACATGCCGATCACGTGCCATTCCAGCACGAAGGCGGCGTCGTCGTAGTGATGGTGGTGATGGTGGGTCATGGCGATCGGGGTCGCCGTCATCAGCAGGTTCATCACGCCGTAGCCCACCATGGCGGAGATCACCGCCACCACGAACACCGGCTGCGCCATGATGGCGCGCAACGGCCGGCCGGTCTCGCGGCGCTCGTGCTCCGGGAGCGTGGGAATCTGGATCCAGCGCAGGATTGCGATCGCCACCGCGGCGAACGCGATCAGGGACAGGTAGGTGCCGAGATACGTCACCGGCAGCAGTTCGCGCGTGAGCTTGCTGGTCTCGGGGCCGACGATGCCGCCCACGATGCCGCCGGCCATCACCAGCGAGATCGCCTTGCTCTTGAAGTCCATCGCGGCGGTGTCCGCGGCGGCAAAGCGGTAATAGGCGCCGGCGGCGTTGTAGACGCCGGACACCAGCGTGCCCAGGCACAGCAGCCAGAACATGCCCAGCCAGACCGCCAGCGCGCACAGCGCCGCGCCCGCCATGCCGGCCGCCGCACCAGCGGTGAAACCGGCGCGGCGGCCGGCGCGGCGCATGTACATGGAGACAGGATAGGTGGACAGGGCGGCGCCCACCACGTAGCCGGTCACCGGCAGCGTGGCCAGCGCGGGGCTGGGCGCCAGCGCGAAGCCGGCAAGGCCGTTGATCGCGATCAGGATGACGTTGTTGGTGAACAGCAGCGCCTGGGATGCGGTCAGGAGGGCGACGTTTCGGCGGGCAGGATCCATGCGGCTATAATGATGACGCCGTCCCGGGTCCGGCGCGGACCCCTCCGCGGAACTTCGGCGGTGGCGGCAAAGGCGCCAAGGTTAGCGCAACGCCGCCCGCCGTGCCACAGCCGGGGCGCGTAACGGGGATAACGCGAGCACAGGAGAAGCGCCATGAAGGAAGAAACCACGCTCAAGCTGCTGACCAACCTTGACCGCACCGCGGTGGAGCGGCTGCTCGAGGAGGTGCGGGCGCTGGCGCAGGAGAAGGGGATGGGCGACATCGCCGCGCTGTTCGCGGACCCGGGGAGCGCGAGCCGCGCCGACCTGGAGCGCAGCGTCAACGAGGCGATCCGGCAGCTGCGGGGCAACGACGACACCCAGTCGATGAGCGCCAACCTCGAGATGGTGCTGATCAACCTGCCGAACCTGAAGTGAGCGGCGCCGCGCCTTCCGCCGCGCCGGCGGCCGCGTGAACCCCGTTACCGCCGCCGTGGTCCAGGCCGCGCCGGTGGCGTTCGAGCGCGAGCGCACGCTGGCCAAAGTGCGCGACCTCGCCGCCGACGCCGCCCGCAGCGGCGCGAAGATCGTGCTGTTCCCGGAGGCCTTCGTTTCCGCCTATCCCAACGGCGCCGACTTCGGCGCCCGCGTCGGTTCGCGCACGCCCGAGGGCCGCGACGAATTCCGGCGCTATTTCGAATCGTCGGTGGACGTGCCCGGGCCGGCGGTGGATTTCCTGGCGCAGGTGGCGAAGGAAAACGCCATCTATCTGGTGATCGGCGTCATCGAGCGCGAGATCGGCACGCTTTACTGTACCGTGCTGTTCTTCGCGCCCGACGGGGCCTATCTCGGCAAGCATCGCAAGCTCATGCCCACCGCGGTGGAGCGCCTGGTGTGGGGCTTCGGCGACGGCTCCACGCTGCCGGTGTACGACACGCCCCACGGGCGCCTGGGCGCGGTGATCTGCTGGGAAAACTACATGCCGCTGCTGCGCATGGCGATGTACGCCAAGAACATCCAGATCTGGTGCGCGCCCACCGCCGACGGCCGCGCCACCTGGCTGCCCAGCATGCAGCACGTGGCGCTGGAGGGCCGCTGTTTCGTGCTCTCGTGCAACCAGTTCACCCGCCGCCGCGACTTTCCGGCGGATTTCAACCTCGCCCAGGGCGGCGATCCCGACACCGTCATCGCCAGCGGCGGCAGCTGTATCGTCGATCCGCTGGGCCGGGTGCTGGCGGGGCCGCTGCGCGAGGCCGAGGGCATCCTCATCGCCGAGCTGGATCGCGACGAGATCGCGCGCGGCAAATACGACTTCGACGTGGTGGGCCATTACGCGCGCCCCGACGTGTTCCGTCTGCACGTGAACGAGGCGCCGCAGCCGGCAGTGGTGACGCGCACGGCGGGGGATGTTTCGGGAGGCGCGGCGTGAGCGCCCCGGCGCGCGCCATCCTGGCCTCGGTGGCGCTGCTGCTGGCGGCATGCGCGGCGCCGCCCGCGCGCTATGTCGGCGTCGAGCACGACTCGCATCGGGGGACGCGCGGGGTCGCCGGCGTGCGCGGCGACGGACCGGCCGTGTCCAACCCGTCTCCGGGCACCGGCACCGGCGAGACGCGGGCCGAGCCGCTGTCCGAGGTGCGGATCTTCTACGACATCAACGTCGAGGTCCGGTAGGGGCGCTCCGGAAGGCCGCCGTTCGACGGGCCGGCGGCAGTGCCGCGATCCCTGCGCTTGGCGGCATCCTCTTCCCGGAACGGACCGGCGACCGACTCTCCAATCCCGCGACATGGATCTGCTCACCCAAGGCCTGCTCGGCGCCGCCCTGGCGCAGGCGGGCGCCCCGCCCCGGGATGCCCGCGTCGCCGCCGGCGTCGGCTTCGGCGCCGGCCTGCTGGCGGATGCCGATGCGCTGATCCGGAGCGGGCAGGATCCGCTGCTGGTCCTGGAGTACCACCGCCACTTCACCCATGCGCTGGTCTTCATCCCGGTCGGGGCGCTGGTGGCGGCCCTGCTGCTGTGGCCGCTCCTGCGCAAGCGCCTGTCGTTTCCCCGGCTTTACGGATACGCGCTGCTCGGCTACGGCCTGGCGGGGTTGCTGGACGCGTGCACCAGCTACGGCACCCTCCTGCTCTGGCCGTTCTCCGACGAGCGGGTCGCATGGAGCATCATCGCCATCGTCGATCCGGTGTTCACGCTGCTGCTGCTCGGGTCGCTGGCCATCGGTTGGCGGGGGCGGCGGCCGGCGGCGGCGCGCGTCGGGCTCGCCCTGGCGGCAGCCTACCTGGCGCTCGGCGTGGTGCAGCACCTGCGCGCGCTGGATGTCGCGCGGGAGCTGGCGGCGAGCCGCGGCCACCCCGCCCAGCGCCTGCTGGTGAAGCCCACGATGGGGAACCTGGTCCTGTGGCGCTCCGTCTATGTGCACGGCGGCCGCGCCTACGCCGACGGCGTGCGCGTGGGCTTGCCGGGCAACGTGCGGGTGTTCCCCGGCGAATCGGCGCCGCTGGTGGACGGCAGCGCGCCGCTGCCGGCGGCACCGGCGGGCTCGGTGGCACTGGAGGACGTGCGCCGCTTCGTGCGATTCTCCGACGGCTACGCGGCGCTGCATCCGACCCGCCCGTACTTCATCGGGGACGTGCGCTACGCCATGCTGCCCACCAGCGTGATGCCGCTGTGGGGCGTGGCGCTGGATCCGGCCGATCCTGACGCCCATGCCCGCTTCGTCGCCGACCGCACGCTCACGCCGGCCATGCGGCAGCGGTTTTTCGACATGCTGCTGGGCCGCAGCCCGAATGGCTAGCCCGGCGTACGCCGATGGATGTATTCCGGCCCGGGTCCGGATACCGTAGCATGGCGCCATGAACCGTTCCCATCGTGGCCTCCCGGGCCATCGGCAGCGGCGTGCGGCGCCCCCGCCGCCCGGCCGGCGGTCCGCCGGCGGCGGCGATACCTGACGCGGCATCCGCGTAGGCACGGGCAGGCGCCGGGCGCATAATGCGCGCGTGCGCCTGAACCGACGCCTTTGATGCATCCCAGTCCTTCCCTCACCTTCCGCCGCGCCGGCCGCGACGACGTGCCCGCCATCGTGCGGCTGCTGGCCGACGACCCGTTGGACGCGGCGCGCGAGCGCAGCGACGACCCGCTGCCGGAGTCGTACTACCGCGCCTTCGCCGCGATCGAGCGCGACCCCAACCAGGAGCTCACCGTGGTGGAGCGCGACGGCCAGGTGGTGGGGGTGCTGCAGATCACCTTCATTCCCTATCTCACTTACCAGGGCGGCTGGCGCGCCCAGATCGAAGGCGTGCGGGTGGCGAGCGAGCTGCGCGCCAGCGGCGTGGGCCGCTCGCTGTGCGAGTGGGCCATCGCCCGGGCCCGCGGCAGGGGCTGCCACATGGTGCAGCTCACCACCGACAAGACCCGGTCCGATGCGCTCCGGTTCTACGAGGCGCTGGGGTTCGAGCCGACGCACGAGGGCATGAAGCTGCATCTGGACTGATCCCGCTCGTCGGCCTCGCCTGCGTGGGGTGGGGCTACGTGCTGGGATGGCTCGGGCGCCACGGCTGGCTGCCCGCCATGGAGGAGGGTTGAGCGATGCGCCGGGCGTCCGGGTTCCTTGCGGCGGCCGTGCTGGCCCTGGCGGCGTGCGCGCCGGCGCCCGAGCGCCTGCACGCCCCGGGGCAGGTCCAGCATGTGGTGGTGGCCTGGCTCAAGGAGCCCGGCAACGCGGAGCACCGGCGGCAGCTGATCGAGGCGTCCCGCGCGCTGGCGTCGATTCCCGGGGTGGTGCGGGTGTCCGCCGGGGAGCCGCTGCCGAAACGGCGGCCGGTGGAGGACGACTCCTACGACGTGGCGGTGGTGTTCACCTTCGCCGACCGCGCGGCGCTGGACGTCTACCAGGTTCATCCCGAGCACCTGCGCGCCATCGAACAGGTGCTGCGGCCGCTGGTGCGTCGCATTGTGGTGTACGACTTCGTCGAGTAAATTCCGGGTTTCCCCTGCGAGGCAACCGGCGATGAAGGCCATCCGCATCCACACCTACGGCGACGCCGGCGTGCTCCGGCTCGACGACGTGCCGGTGCCCGCCATCGCCGACGACGAAGTGCTGATCCGCGTCCGCGCCGCCGGCGTGAACCCGGTGGACTGGAAGATCCGCGAGGGCTGGCTCAAGGATTTCATCCCGCACCGGCTGCCGCTGATACCCGGATGGGACGTCTCCGGCACGGTGGAGAAGGCGGGCGCGGGCGTCGACGGCTTCCTGCCCGGCGACGAGGTCTACACCCGGCCCGACATCGCCCGGGACGGCGGCTATGCGGAATACATCGCCGTGAAGGCCGACGAAGTGGCGGCGAAGCCGGTGCGCCTGGCCCCCGTGGAGGCGGCGTCGATCCCGCTGGCGGGCATCACCGCGTGGTGGTCGCTGGTGGACGTGGCCGACATCCAGCCCGGCCAGCGGGTGCTGATCCACGCCGCCGCCGGCGGCGTCGGTTCGCTCGCCGTGCAGATCGCCAAGGCCCGCGGCGCGCGGGTGGTGGCCACCTGCTCGCCGCGCAACGCCGACCTGGTGAAGTCGCTCGGCGCCGACGAGCTGGTGAACTACCGGGCGGTGGATTTCACGCGCTCGATGCTGCCGGTGGACGTGGTGTTCGACACCGTCGGCGGCCAGACCCAGGAGGCGTCGTGGGCGGTGCTCAAGCCCGGCGGGCTGCTGGTGTCCATCGTCGTTCCGCCGCAGGAGGAACGGGCCCGCGCGCTGGGGGTGCGCAGCGCGTTCGTCTTCATCCAGCCCAGCGCCCGCATCCTGCGGGAACTGGCGCAGCTGATCGACACCGGCACAGTGCAGCCGGTGCTGGGCGCCACCTTCCCGCTCGCCAAGGCGGCCGACGCCCAGCGCCTGAGCCAGACCGGGCACGCCCGCGGCAAGATCGTCCTCACGGTCGCGTCCTGACGTGCGCATCCTGGGCCTGCTCGAGTTCGGCAGCATCGTGGTCGGCGTCATCGCCATGATCGCCGCCCAGTTCTTCGGCCTGCCCAAGGGCTTCAACCTCGGCATTTTCCTGGTGGGTGCGGGCATTGCGCTGGGCGGGCTCGAGTCGGTGCTTACGCGGCAGATGGGGTTCCGCATTTCCGGCGACGGCGGCGACGCCTACGCCGGCGCGCCGGCCTTCGTCTGGGGGCTGATGGTGCTGATGATCGGCGCCGCCATCATGGCGCTGGCGTACGTGCGCGCCGAGGGCACGATGCGGCCGGTCATGGATTTCCTGGTACGCAATCCGCTGGTGCTGGTGGCCGCCGCCGGCTTCCTGCTGGCCGGCACCGGCGCGCTGCTGGTGCTCAATCCCCAGCGCCGCAGCCACTGGGCATGGAAGCTGTTCGTGCGCGCGCCGCAGCTCTTCGCGGGCCTCGCGCTGATCCTGGCGGGGCTGGCGGTGATCGGCGGCGGCGTGTGGCAGCGCTTCGACGCGCCCGGATTCGAGCGCGCCGTGAAGCCGGTGTACGACCAGGTCAACAAACTGCGTTTTTGAGGGGAACGTCCGGCGCCGGCGGGCGTCGAACCGCGATCCCGTCCCGGGTCCCTGCCGATGCGCATCCTTCTGGTCGTCCTGGCGCTGGGCGCCATGGCCGGCGCCGCGGTGGCCATGGCGGCGGCGCCCCAAGCCGCCGCCTGCGTTCCCTCCGCCACCTGGCGTGTCCCCGGCGGCGACTCCGCCGCGCTCACCACCGGCGAGGTCCTGGCGCGGATCCAGGGCAGCCGCGTCGTGCTGCTGGGCGAAACCCACGACAACGCCGAGCATCATCGCTGGCAGCTCGCCATGCTGGCGGCATTGCACGCGCGCCAGCCCGATCTGGTGCTGGGACTCGAGATGTTCCCGCGGCGCGTGCAGCCGGTGCTGGACCGCTGGGTGGCGGGCGAGCTCACCGAAGCCGAGTTCCTGCGGCAGGCGCAATGGCAGAAGGTCTGGCGTTTCGACCCCGCGCTGTACCTGCCGCTGTTCCATTTCGCCCGCATGAACCGGCTGCCGATGGTGGCGCTCAACGTCGAGCAGCGCCTGATCCGCGACGTCGGCGACAACGGGTTCGAGCGGGTGGACGAAGCAAAGCGGGAAGGCGTGACCCGCCCGGCGCCGCCGCGGGCAGCGTATCTCGCCCGGCTGCGGCCGGTGTTCGACCAGCACCGGAGGGACGGCATCAGCGGCAAGGGCGGCGGCGATGCCGAGGCGCAATTCAACCGTTTCGTCGAATCGCAGCAGGTGTGGGACCGGGCCATGGCCCAGGGCATCGCCGACGCGCTCGCCCGGCATCCCGGCGCCACGGTGGTGGGGATCATGGGCAGCGGCCATATCGTCCACGGTCACGGGGTCCCGCACCAGCTGCGGGACCTGGGCGTGCAGCGGGTGGCGAGCCTGCTGCCGTGGGACGCGGACGATGACTGCGACGAACTGAAGAACGCCGGCATCGCCGACGCGGTGTTCGGCGTCGCGGCCCCGCCCCGGTCGGAGGCGGCCGCCGAGCGGCCGCGGCTCGGCGTCTGGCTGGATCCGGCGGAGGGCGGCGTCAAGGTCCGCGAGGTGGTGAAGGGCAGCGTCGCCGAGGCCTCGGGCCTCCAGGCCGACGACGTCATCACCGAGATCGCCGGCGCCGCCGCGCGGCAGCCCGCCGACGTGAGCGGCGCCGTGCAGCGGCAGGCGCCCGGAACGTGGCTGCCGATCAAGGTGACCCGCGGCGGGCAGACGGTGGAGATCGTCGCCAAGTTTCCGCCGCCGGCGCGATGACGCGGCTCGCGGCGCTGCTGGTGCTCGCCGGCGCCGCGGCGCTGTGCCGGGCGGCGCCCGTCGCCAGCGACCTGGACGTGAAAGTCGATCCGGAGCGCCGGACGCTGGCGGGCGTGGCGCGCCTGACGATCGACGTTCCGGGCCCGGCGGTGCTGCGTCTGGGCGAGCGCTTCACGCCCGAGGCGGCGACGCTCGACGGCAAGCCGCTTCCCGCGCCGGCGCGGCGCGACGGTCTGCTGCTGTGGCAACTGCCCGCCACCGGCGCGGCGCGGGTCGTGGAAATGAAATGGCGCGGCGAACTGGCGCCGCTGGACACCGCGCTCGATCACCGGGACACGTTGCGCCACGCGCTGCCGGTGGCCGGCGCCGAGGGCACGTTCCTGCCCTCCGCCAGCGCCTGGTATCCCGACATCGCGGGCCAGCCGCTCGGCTATCGGCTGCGCCTGTCGCTGCCGGCCGACCAGCGCGGCCTCGTGGCGGGGCGCCTTGCCCGCGAGGAGCAGCGCGACCACGACTATCGCGCGACCTTCGAGTTTTCCCGCCCGGCGGAAGGCATCGACCTGATGGCCGGTCCCTACCAGGTGCGCGAGCGCGTGATCCGCAGCGCCGCGGGCGGCGACATCCGGCTGCGCACCTATTTCCATCCGCGCATCGCCGATCTGGCGGACGGCTATCTCGACGCGCTCAAGGATTACTTCGATCTCTACGAGCGCTGGATCGGCCCGTACGCATTCAGCGAGTTCAGCGTCGTCTCCAGCCCGACGCCCACGGGGTTCGGCATGCCGACGCTCACCTATCTCGGCGTCGACGTGCTGCGCCTGCCGTTCATCAAGTCCACCTCGCTGGGCCACGAGGTGCTGCACAACTGGTGGGGCAACGGCGTTTACCCGGACTACCGTCGCGGCAACTGGGCCGAGGGGCTCACCACGTTCATGGCCGACTACGCGTTCAAGGAACGCACGGGCGAGGAGGCGGCGCGCGACATGCGGCTGTCGTGGCTGCGGGACTTCGCCGCGATTCCGGCCGGGCAGGACCGGCCGCTGGCCGAGTTCACCTCGCGCACCCACGGCACGTCCCAGATCGTGGGTTACCACAAGGCGGCGATGCTGTTCCTGATGCTGCGCGACCGGCTGGGGCGCGAAGCCTTCGACGCCGGCGTTCGCCGCTTCTGGGAGCAGCAGCGGTTCCGGAGCGCGTCGTGGGACGACTTGCGCCGCGCGTTTGAAGCCGCCAGCGGTGAAGACCTCGCGCCGTTCTTCGAGCAGTGGCTTACCCGGGCGGGCGCGCCCGAAGTCGCCCTCGTCGCGGCGGAGGCCGCCGCTGCCGCCGACGGCCACCGCGTTCGCGTGACCCTCGCCCAGCGCGCCCCCGCTTACGCGCTCCATGTTCCCGTGACATTGCGCGGCGCCGGTGGCGAGGAAACCGCGGTGCTCGAGCTGGCGGGCGAGCGCGCGAGCTTCGATCTGACGACGCGGTTGCGACCCGAGGCGGTGGTGCTGGATCCGCAGTTCCGGCTGTTGCGCCGGCTCGGTCCCGGCGAGGCGCCGCCGATCCTGCGCGATGCGATGGTGAATCCGCGCACCGCCACGGTCGTCGCCGGCGGCGGCACGGACTTCGCGTCCGCGGCCGCGGCGCTGGCGCGACGGCTGCTGGACCATCCGGCGCCGCCGGTGGAGCGGGTGCCGGCCGGCGCGCCGGCGCTGCTGATCGGCACCCACGATGCCGTGGACGCCTGGCTGGCGGACAATGGCTGGCCCCCGCGGCCGCCGGAGGTGGGGCGGAAGGGGTCGGCCCAGGTCTGGACCGTGCGGCGCGGGGACGGTGCCGTCGCAGCGATCGTGTCGGCGCAGGACGCGGACGCGCTGGCGGCGGCCTCGCGGCCGCTGCCGCATTACGGGCGCCAGAGCTATCTGGTGTTCGAGGGTGGCCGCGCGCAGGTCAAAGGCGTCTGGCCGGCGCGGCCGCAGACGCTGGCGGTCAAGCCGGCGAGCTAACCGCGCCGCGCCACGACGATGTCGAAGCGCCCGACGCGCTCGTCGTCGGCGGTGCGGGTGTCCAGCGCGACGATCAGGCTCTGCCGCGCCTTTTCATCGCCGACCCGGCTGAGCAGGAAATCGCGCTCGTTCTCCGGCGCTCCGGCAACGTACATCTGGGTCACCAGCGGCGCGATCCCGGCGCCGGTCACCGCGAAGTGGATGTGCGGCGCGCGGCCGGGATATGCCACCGGCTTGATGGTGCGGAAGCGAAGGCGCCGTCGGCGCCGGTAACGAACTCGCCGTAGCCCTGGAAGTTGGGATCGATGGGCGCGCGCTGGTCGTCGTGCTCGTGGTGATAGCGGCCGAACGCGTTGCACTGCCAGATCTCGATGCGCGCCCCCGCGACTGGCCGGCCTTGCGTGTCCAGTACCCGGCCCACCACGTTGGTGATCTCGCCCCGAGCGAGGCCGCTGCGGCCCTCGACGGTGACGAGATCGTTGTCGCGCTCCAGCGGCAGCCGCAGCGGATAAAACGGTCCGCGCGGCTGCCCCGGCGTGGCCCGCAGCGCCGCCAGCAGCTCCGCGGGCAACAGCGCCAGCGCGGACGCCGAGAAGCCCGCAGCGAGCAGCCGCCGTCGGGTCGGCTCGGGCATCGCCGCCATCAGAGCGCCCTCTTGGTGCGCAGGTAGTCGGCGCGGTCCATGGACTTCACGGCGACGTCGTTGAGGGCGGCTCCCTGCAGCACCTTGAGCGTGACCGACACGCCGGCGGCGCCTTTCGCCCACAGCTTGCGGTAGAGCTCGGCATGGGTCGTCACCGGCTCACCGTCGATGGCGATGACGATGTCGTTGCGGCCGATGCCGGCCTTCGCCGCCGGTCCTTCCGGCGCGACGCGCACCACCACCAGCCGCCCGCCCACTTCCTCGGTCGAGAGGCCCAGCCAGGCACGCGGCGGCCCGGCGCGCTTGCCCTCGCGGGTGAGCTCCGCGAGGATCGGCTTCAGGACGTCGATCGGCACGAACATGTTGCCCGGAAACCGGTAGCCGGGCTCGATCGCGTCCGGGACCAGCAGCGAGCCGATGCCCAGCAGCTTGCCGTCCTTGCCGATCAGCGCTGCGCCGCCCCAGTTGCCGGCCGGCGGCGCGGTGAAAATGGCGTTCTCCAGCAGATATTCCCAGCTGCCGGTGAACGGGCGGCGCGATACCACCATGGCGCGGGTCGCGGCATCGGGGCCTCCGTAGCCGGCGATCAGCACGTCGTCGCGCTCCTTGAGGTTGGTGGCGTCGCCCATTTCCACTGCCGGCGCCGCCAACGGGGTCACCGTGCGCACCAGCCCGAAACCCGTAGCGTGATCGTAGGCGACGACGTTGGCGGCGTGGGTCTTGCCGCCGGCGTCGGTGACCTGCACGCTGTCGGCCTCCAGCACCAGATAGCCGATGGTGAGGATCAGGCCGTCATTGCCGATGACAACGCCGCTGCCGTCGCGCTCGTCGCCCAGGTACGGAGCTGTGCGCGCATCGGGCAGGACGATGGTCTTCACCCGCACCACCGCGGCCAGGGGATTGGGGCCGTCCGCGGCGCGGGCGGGAACGGCAGCGGCGGCAAGCAGCGCCGCGGCGAGCAGCACGGCAGGCGATCGGAACATGGCGGACCTCCCGGGATCAAGGCCCGCGTCGCGGCGCACCGGAAGGCTGCCGGAGCAAGCGCGGCGTGGTAGGAAATTAGGCTTTGACAATTCACGATAGTTCGCGCCCGCCGGCGTTGCAACTCGCCGTAGGCGGCGATCGAAGATTCTGAGAAAATAAAGACTTGCGCGCGACCGGCGAGGCCGGCGCCCGGCTCCGCGATGCCACGGACAAGACCATGCCGGCCCTTTCCCGCAGACAGATTTACGAAGACAACAAGCTGGCCAAGCGCCTGCGCCGCCTGACCGGCCAGGCCATCGCCGACTACGCCATGATCGAGCCCGGCGACCACGTCATGGTGTGCCTGTCGGGCGGCAAGGACAGCTACACCCTGCTCGACATCCTGCTGCACCTGCAGGAGAAGGCGCCGGTGCATTTCGAGCTCACTGCGGTCAACCTGGACCAGAAGCAGCCGGGCTTTCCGCAGCACGTGCTGCCGGACTACCTGAAGTCGCGCGGTGTCCGCTTCCACATCGAGGAGCAGGACACCTACAGCGTGGTGAAGCGGGTGATCCCGGAGGGCAGGACCACCTGCGGCCTGTGCTCGCGGCTGCGGCGCGGCATCCTTTACCGCGTCGCCGCGGAGATCGGCGCGACCAGGATCGCGCTGGGCCACCACCGCGACGACATCCTGGAGACGCTGTTCCTCAACATGTTCCACGCGGGGAAGCTCAAGGCCATGCCGCCCAAGCTGGTGTCCGACGACGGCCGCAACGTCGTGATCCGGCCGCTGGCCTACGTGAGCGAGCGCGACATCGCCGCCTACGCCCAGGCGCGCGCGTTCCCCATCATTCCCTGCAACCTGTGCGGCTCCCAGCCCAACCTGCAGCGCCAGGCGGTGAAGGAGATGCTGCGTGGCTGGGAGAAGCGTTTCCCCGGGCGCATCGAGACGCTGGCGCGCAGCGTGCAGAACGTGGTGCCGTCCCATCTCGCCGACCGCGCGCTCTACGACTTCGCCGGCCTGCATCCCTCCGGCGAGCCGCTGCCCGACGGCGACCGGGCGTTCGACGCCGATGATATGACTGCTGCATAACCGCCCGATGAACGTGGTGCCCCCCGCGACCTGTGCACGACGCATCCGCCGCTGAGAGCGCCCGGGTCCTGGTGCTGCCCGACGGACGCCGCCTGGGGTACGCCGAGTGGGGCGACCCTGCCGGCGGGCCGGTGGTGGCTTTTCACGGCATCCCGGGCTCGCGGCTGCAGCGCCATCCCGACGAGGGCATCGCCCGCGGACAGCGCGCGCGCGTGCTGACCGTGGACCGCCCGGGCTGCGGGTTGAGCGATCCGCATCCCGGTGCCGGGTTGACGGCCTTCGCGCGGGACGTGACAGCGCTGCTGGATGCCCTGGGCGTCGGACCGGTCCGGGCGGTCGGCATTTCCGGCGGCGGGCCTTATACGCTGGCGTTCGCCGCCCGGGCGGGAGAGCGCGTGCAGCGCGTTGCCCTGGTGAGCCCGGTGGGCCCGCCCGGCAGCATGGGCCGGCCCATGGTGTGGACCGCGCGGCTGGGTTTCAGCGTCGCCGCCCGGGCGCCGCGGCTGCTGCGGCCCCTGCTGGACCCGCTGGCCCGGCTGGGCAAGGCGGCGCCCGAGGTCTATATCCGGGCGGTGGCGTCCAAGCTGGGCGTCCCCGACCGCGATATTCTGCTGCGCCCCGAAGTGACGGCGATGTTCCGCGACGACCTGACCGAAGCGTTCCGCGCCGGCTGCGCGGGGATGCTCCACGACCTGGCGCTGGAGGCGCGGCCGTGGGACTTCGCCGTCGAGTCGGTCGGGGCGCCGGTGGACCTGTGGCACGGCGAGGCCGACCGGATGGTGCCGCCCTCGGCGAGCCGGGCACTGGCGGGGCGCCTGCCTCGGGCCGTCGTCACGTTTCTGCCGGGCGAGGGGCATTTCATGGTGCTGGACCGCTGGCCCGAGATTCTGGAGCGGCTGTTGCATTGAACGCGGCAGGCCGGCTTTGCCGCAGCGCATCACGAAAAAAAGTTGCATTATCCGGAATCGGTCGAGCTAGAATTTCGCGCCGGCATGTGCCGGTGTTCTTGTCCCGTATTCGGGAGGAGAGAAATCATGAAAAAGCTTTTCGCGATCCTGCTTGCCGCCGCGTTCTTTGGCGGTACCCTGACAGCCTACGCCGGTGAAAAAGTTGCGGCGAAGCCCACCGCCGAAGAGTGCAAGAAGGATCCGAAAATGAAGGGCTGCGAGAAGAAGTAAAAGCAAGGCATCCGGTTTCACTGAAAAGGCGGGGTCGTTCCCCGCCTTTTTTCGTCTGCCGCAAGCCGCGCAGCTCCGCGCGCTGGTCCCGCCGTTTTCCGCGGAGCGCATGGCGGCGCGCCCGGCGAGCACCCGCGTCAACCGCGCGGCGAACGAGGGCGCCGAACCGATCGAGCCGCTGCCGGACGGCGCGCGGGACTGACGGCGCCGGCCGCCGCGGCGTCACCGGCCGCCACCTCCCGGCCGATCCAGTCGACGAACTGGCGGACTCGCGGCTCCTCCCGGCTGCGGCTGCTCGTCAGCAGGAAATAGCCGCGCTCCGAATCGCTGCGCGCTCCCAGCGGCGCCACCAGGCGGCGCTCGCGCAGCAGGTCGCGGGTCAGCGGCTCGCGCCCGAGCGCCACACCGTGGCCGGCCAGCGCGGCGGCGATCACCTGGTCGTAATGGCTGAAGTGCAGGTGCCCGGCGGCCTTGAGCTCGGCGGCGCCGTGGGTTTCCAGCCACACCGGCCAGCTGAACGGCCAGCGCCGGTCGGGATCGTCGTAGTGCAGAAGCACGTGGCGCGACAGGTCGGCGACGCGCCGCAGCGGCGTCCGCCGCGCCAGGCGCGGACTGCACACCGGCACCACCTGCTCGTCGAACAGGCGCGGCGTGCCGGGCGGCACCTGGTCGGCGCGGCCGTAGCGGATCGCCACGTCGACGCCGGCGCGCTCCAGGTCCACCACGCGGTTGTCGGCGGCGATGCGCACGTCGATCTCCGGATGCGCCGCCCGCAGCGCGGGCAGCCGCGGCAGCAGCCACAGCGAGGCGACGCCGACGGAGCAGGTGACGGTGACGCCGCGCACCGATGCCGAGCGCACGCGGGCCACCGCGTCGTCCAGCTGCCGCAGCGCCGCCCCGGCGTCGCGGTGCAGCGCGGCGCCGGCGTCGGTCAACGCCACCTCGCGCGTGCGCCGCGCGAACAGCGCCACGCCGAGGCGTTCCTCGAGCAGAGCGATCTGGCGGCTCACCGCCGATTGGGTGAGGTGCAGCTCCTCGGCCGCGCGCGTGAAGCTCAGGTGGCGGGCGACGGCGTCGAACCCGCGCAGCAGGTCCAGCGGGAAAGCCGGCGGGCGGCGCTTATTCATGATCTTTACTCATCGGAAACATACGCAAAGATCGTTGGTAAAGGTGCGCTTTGCCGAGAGATGATGTCGTCACCGGTGCCGGGACCTTCCGGCTGCCGATGAAGATGAGTAAAACGCATGAAAGGAGCTTAGCATGGATCTCGGCATCGTGACCGCGCCCCTGACGCTGCACCGCGGGCAGCTCATCGCCATGTTGGACGCGCAGGGCGCACGCATCGAATGCCTCGAGGGCGAACTGTGGATCACGCAGGACGCCGACGGGGCCGATTACCATATCAGCCGCGGCGAGGGCTTCACGGTGACCCGCGCCGGCCTGACGCTGGCGCAGGCCACGTGCCCGGGCACCCGGGTGGTGCTGAGCGCCCGGGCCACCGAGGTGGGCGGCGCGCTGCGCTCCTGGACGCGGGCGCTGGCGTGGCTGAAACGCGCGCGGCGGCCGCGGCCGGCAGTGCCGGCGGCGTAACCCGGCTCTCGAACACGACGCCGAGTTCCTTGGCGTCGATCCCCGGCCCGGCCTGGACCTCCGCCATCTTCATCCGCACGGACCCCGGCGCGGGAAACCGTGACAAGCTTAGGAGTTTCAGCGCTCCGGCAGCGGAATGAATTCGTCGTCCCCAGGCACCTTGGCAAAACGCTGCGCCTGCCAGTCCTCCCGGGCCTGGCGGATGCGCTCTTTCGAACTGGAGACGAAGTTCCACCAGATGAAGCGCGGGCCGTCCATCGGCTCGCCGCCCAGCACCAGCAGGCGGGACGCGATCTGCGCCGTCACGGTCACGTCGTGGCGCGGCTTCAGCACCAGCAGACTGCCGGGCTCGAAGGTCTCGCCGGCGATGCGCACCCGCCCGGCGAGCAGGTAGATCGCGCGCTCCTCGTGCTCCGCCGGGATCGGCAGGCGGGCGCCGGCGGGCAGGCTCGCGTCGGCGTAGATCGTCTCGGAGAACACGCTCACCGGCGAGTGCCGGCCCCAGCCGCTGCCCGCGATCAGCACTACGCGCATGTCATCGTCGTCGATCACCGGCAGTTCGTCCGCGCCGTAGTGCTCGAAGCGCGGCTCGGTCTCTTCGTGGCGCCGGGGCAGCGCGAGCCAAGTCTGCAGGCCGAACAGGCGCGCACCGGTGCGGCGCTGCTGCGGCGGCGTGCGCTCGGAATGGGCGATGCCGCGGCCGGCGGTCATCCAGTTCACCTCGCCCGGCCGGATCGGCTGCAGCGAGCCCAGGCTGTCGCGGTGCAGGATCTCGCCCTCGATCAGCCAGGTGAGCGTGGAGAGTCCGATGTGGGGGTGGGGCCGCACGTCCATGCCGGTGCCGGGGCCGAATTCGGCCGGCCCCATCTGATCGAAGAAAATGAACGGCCCCACCATCTGGCGCCGGGCTGCTGGCAGCGCGCGCCGCACCTCGAACCCGCCCAGGTCGCGGGCCCGGGGCACGATCACCGCGTCCACGGGATCGCAGGATATGGGCATGGAGCAGTCGGGATCGGCGGCGGCTTGCCAGCTCATGGCGGAGTTCCTTCTCGCGGAACGGGGCGCGTCAGCGGATGGAGCGGCGCCAGGGCGAAATGGTTCCGCCGGAACGCGCCGGACTCGGCCGCCGCCGACGGTGGCCATGCGCACCAGCTTGGCGATCAGCAGCAGCGGCGCCCATGCGTGCCAGAGCAGTTTAGAACCTGCCTCGTCCCGCGGCCCGTCCGGTTGCCGCGCCGCTGCGTATGATAACCGCATGGCCGCCGTCTCCGCCGTGACCGACCGCCACGCCCTCTATCTTGCCAATTTCCTGCGTGCCCTGGCCACCTCGATGCTGGGCGTGATGCTGGGGCTTTACCTGGCGCGGCTCGACTTCGCGCCGGCGCAGATCGGCGCCGTGATCAGCGTGGGACTGCTGGGCGCCGCCGCGGCATCCCTGCTCACCATGCTGGCGGGCGACCGGATCGGCCGCCGCCGCCTGCTGCTCGTGTTCGGTTCGCTGTCCGCGCTGGGCGGCATCGGCGTCGCCCTCGGCTCCACCCTGATGGCCGTTGGCGCCGCCGCGTTCGTCGGCATGCTGAACGGCATGGGCAAGGATCGCGGCGCCCAGCTGGTGCTGGAGCAGGCCATCCTGCCGTCGACCGGATCCGACGCCGACCGCACCCGCACGTTCGCCTGGTATCACGTGCTGCAGGACAGCGGCCACGCGCTGGGCGGGCTGCTGGCGGCGGCGCCCGACCTGCTGGAGCGCCACGCCGGGATGACCGGGCCGGAGCCGTACCGCTGGGCGATGCTGGCGTACGTGCTGCTGACGCTGGCCTCCACGGCATGCTACCTCCGGCTCACGCCGGCGGCGGAGCCGTCGGAACCGGCGCGGCCGCTCACCGTGCACCCCGAGAGCCGCCGCATCCTGTGGAAGATCTCGGCGCTGTTCGCCATCGACAGCGTCTCGGGCGGGTTCTTCGGCGCGGCGCTGCTGGCGTATTTCTTCCACGAGCATTTCGGCGCCAGCGCCACCGCGATCGCGGTGCTGTTTCTCGGCGCACGCGTGATGAACGCGCTTTCCCATTTGGGTGCAGCCTGGCTTGCCGGGCGCATCGGCCTGGTGAACACCATGGTGTTCACCCACATTCCCTCCAGCCTGCTGCTGGTGACGATGGTGTTCATGCCCGACTTCGGGACCGCCGCGGTGCTGTTCCTGCTGCGGGAGGGGCTGGTGGAGATGGACGTGCCGACGCGCCAGTCGTATCTCATGGCGGTGGTGCGGCCGGAGGAGCGCACCTTCGCCTCCGCGCTCACCCACCTGGTGCGGGTCGGCGGCTGGGCGGCGGCGCCGTCGTTCGCGGGTGCGCTGATGCAGTTCGTGTCGCTGGCCTCGCCGATTTTCGTCGGCGCGGCGCTCAAGATCGGCTACGACGTGATGCTGTGGTTCGCGTTCCTCGGCATCAAGCCGCCGGAGGAGCGGGAGCGCTGAGTGCCTTATCCGGCCAGGTCCACCACCTCGACGCGGTGGGCGTTGGCGGCGAGGAAGCGCGTAAGGATCTTGTAGGTGTCCAGGTCGAAGGACGGCTCGGCGCGCAGGGCGGCGGCGTCGAACAGCTCCCAGTCGGCGCGCAGCGTGCCGAGATAGCACCAGCGGTCCAGCACGTGCAGCTCGGTGCGCTCGCCGCCGGCGTCCCGCTCGCGCACGCCGACGCGCCCCCGGTAGGGCCAGGCGCGGATCCTGAGCGGCGTGAGCGCGGCGGCCAGGCGCAGCGCGTGGGTCTCGAGCGACTCCCTGCCGCAGCAGGCGCCGCGGCAGCGCTTGATCTGATGGCTGAAGCAGGGGCCCTTGCCGCGCTCGAGGCCCAGCACGATGGGGCAGAGCTTGTGCTGCTCGGCGATGGCGCGCAGCGCCTTCACCGCGTCGGTCTTCGCGCGAAACAGACCGTAGACGTGGGGCGTGGCGGCGAAGTCCACTTCGCGCGCGTAAACCAGTTCCGGCGTCGCCTTCGGGTTGGCAGGATCGAAGCGCCAGGCGCACAGCTCGCGCTGGGCCTTGAGCTGGCGGTTCAGCACCGGGTTCAGCTCCTTGACGAGCCGCGCTTCCTGCATCAGCGCGCCCAGCTCGCCCGCGGTTTCGATCCACTCCACGTGCTCCACCTGCTGAGCGATCTTCAGATCCTTGGCGAGCTTGCGGTCGCCGGCGAAGTGGGCCATCACGCGCGAGCGCAGGTTCACGCTCTTGCCCACGTAGAGCGGCACGCCGCCGGCGCCGTAGAAGACGTAGACCCCCGGGGATTCCCGCAGCTCGTCCAGCAGGGTGGGGCTGACCCCCGCCGGCAGCGACGGCGCCTTGAGCTGGCCGGCGACGGCGGCCTCGATCAGCGCGGGATCCTTTTCGGCCCGGACCCGCTGCAGGAACTCCCACAGCACGCGGGCGTCGCCCAGCGCCCGGTGGCGCTCCCCGCAGGCGAGGCCGTGGCGTTCGATCAGGCTGTCGAGATTGTGACGCCGGTGTCCCGCGTAGAGCTTGCGCGAGAGCTTGACTGTGCACACCACGGGCGCCGCATAGCGCACACCCAGGCGCTTGAATTCTTCCCGCAGGAAGCTGTAGTCGAAACGGGCGTTGTGGGCGACGAACAGCCGCCCCTCGAGGCGCTCCAGCACGTCGCCGGCCAGTTCGGCGAAGGTGGGCGCGTTCACCACCATAGCGTTAGTGATTCCGGTAAGTGCCTGGATCGCCGGGGGAATGCTGGTTTCCGGGTTCACCAGGGTGCTCCATTCGCCGACCAGGCGGCCTTGGTCCACCTCGACGATACCCACCTCGGTGACACGGTCGTAGGCGGCGTTGGCACCGGTGGTTTCGAGATCGACGAAGGCGATGGGGCGGTCAAACATGGGCAAGGTCCCTATTTTACCCGACGCGGATCCGCCCCCGGGTGGGGCCGGACCCGGCGCCCCCAGGCGGGGTTGGCACGAACCTTGCAGTCATGTTGACCGAGCACGGCTTCGGCCGCGCGGGACAGAAAAAGCCGTCAGGAGGCATCGGTGGAAATAGTCAGCGCCAGCTTGGGGCAAGCGCGAGCGTTATGGGGTGGAAGCCTGGAGGTTTCCGGGGAGGGCCATATGATGGTCGTTTACAGCAGCGCGAATTACTACGTCGTGGAGTACCCGGTGCAGTGCGGCCTGGAGGTGATCGACCGCCAGACCCGCCGCGGCGTGTTCCTCACCGGGGAGATCGCGTCCACCCTGCGGGTGTCGATGGAGCATCTGCTCTCGGAAAACACCTCCGAGGAGCACATGGACGAGTTCCTTGGCGAGTTCGACGGCCTGCTCACGCAGCCCGTCGTCTGCCATTAGAGACAGGTTCTACTCTCCTCTGAAGCGTCCCGGGCCTTTTTGCCGCCGCTCGCTGGCGGCGCCGGGACGGGGCGGGGCGAGCCGCAGCGCGCGCGCCGAGTGGGCGTTCAGGTCGCGGAAGCTCCGCAGCAAATCCCCGAATCCGAGCCCGTAGCGGGCGTCCAGCGCGGCGGCGCGGCGCTTGAGCTCGTCCCAGGCGATCGCATCCGGCCGGTCGCGCAGCGCGAAAGCCACCACATTGCTCCTGGGCTCCGGTTGTGCCAGGACCACCCGGGCATCGAATACCCGCTCCAGAGCCAGCAGGTGGCCGTCCAGGCGGCGATCGTCGCCCTGGTAGTTCACCACCAGGACCCCGCCCGGTTTCAGGGCCCGGCGGGTCTCGGCGTAGAACGGCTCGCTGGCGAGCGCCGGCGTGGGACAGCGGTCGTCGTAGGCGTCCAGCAGGATGGTATCGGCGCCCGCCGGGTGGGCCGCGACGTAGTCCGCGCCGTCCCCCGGTTCCACCCGCAGGCGCTCGTCATCGGGGGGCAGCCCGAACATCAGGCGCGCCGCCGTGATCACCTCGGGGAGGATTTCCACCGCCACCACGCGGGTCCGGGGCATGCGGGCGTGAATGAAGCGGGCGAGCGATCCGCCGCCGAGGCCGATCATCAGCACGTCGGCGGGCTCGGGCTGGAACAGCAGGAACCCCATCATGGCCCGGGTGTAGGCCAACTCCAGGCAGCCGGGCGCCGCAACGCGCAGCGCGCTCTGCACCCGCTCGCTGCCCAGATGCAGCGAGCGCACGCCGCCCTTTTCGCTCACCTGCACGCCAGACGCATCGTGACTTCGCCAGCGGGGAAATCGTCCCATCGTCGCGCGTCGGATTGTGCCGCCCGGCGTCAGCGCATCGCGCGGGCGTCGAGCGTGCAGTTCACAGGTTCGTTAAACTTCGCAAATACGCGGTTCAGCACAACCGCGGCGGCAGCCCCGATTGAAACCGGCGGCGCACGCCCAACATACCGAACGTACCGACACGGGAGCAAGCCGAAATGAACAGCCTGCGCCGCACAGCGGCGATCCTCTGCCTCGCTGCGTCGCTGTCCGCCGGGCCGGCCTTCGCCTCGCTGCCCGCCGCGGTCCTCGCCGGCGAGGTGCCGACGCTGGCGCCGATGCTGGCGCGCGTCACGCCGGCGGTGGTGAACATCGCGGTGATCTCGCGCAGCCAGGAGGTGGACAACCCGCTGCTGCAGGACCCGTTCTTCCGCCGCTTCTTCAACATTCCCGAGCAGCAGCGCAGACCCCAGATCAGCGCCGGTTCCGGCGTCATCGTCGACGCGCGCAACGGCTACGTGCTCACCAACCACCACGTCGTAAGGAACGCCGACGAGATCATCGTGCTCACCAAGGATCGCCAGCGCCTGGAGGCGAAACTGGTGGGCAGCGATCCCGGCACCGACATCGCGCTGCTCAAGGTGGAGGGCGCCGAGAACCTCAAGGCGGCCACCTTCGGCGATTCGGACGCGCTCGCGGTGGGCGATTTCGTGGTGGCCATCGGCAACCCGTTCGGCCTTGGCCAGACCGTCACCTCCGGCATCGTCAGCGCGCTGGGGCGCGGCGGCATCAACGTCGAGGGCTACGAGGATTTCATTCAGACCGACGCCTCCATCAACCCCGGCAACTCCGGCGGCGCCCTGGTCAACCTCAAGGGCGAACTCGTGGGCATCAACACCGCCATCCTCTCCCCCCAGGGCGGCAATATCGGCATCGGCTTCGCCGTGCCCAGCAACATGGCGCGCAAGGTGATGGACCAGCTGATCCGCTACGGCGAAGTGCGCCGCGGCCTGCTCGGCATCACCGCCCAGGACGTGACGCCGGACCTGGCGAGGGCGCTGGGGCTGAAGGAGGCCGAGGGCGCGGTGGTGGTGGAGGTGGCCGGCAAGTCGCCGGCGGAGATCGCGGGCATCCGCCCGCGCGACGTCATCGTCGCCATCGACGGCAAGGCGGTGCGCGGCTCGGCGGACATCCGCAACAAGCTGGGGCTGGTGCCCGTGGGCGAGGAGGTGACGCTCGACATCCTGCGCGCCGGCCAGGCGCGCCGCCTCACGGTGCGCATCGGCGAAGTGGCGGCGGCGAGCGGTGACGGGGCGGCGCTCGCCGCGCTGCAAGGCGCCCGGCTCGTCGACCTGGAGCGGCGCGGCCGCGACCAGGGCGTCGGCGTGGTGGCGGTGGAGCAGGGCAGCGCGGCGTGGAAATACGGACTGCGCAAGGGCGACGTCATCGTCGCCCTCAACCAGCAGCGCGTCACCAGCGTCAAGGCGCTGCAGCAGGCGCTCGCCGGCGCCGGGCGCACGCTCACGTTCACGGTGGTGCGCGGCGACTTCGTGCTCAACCTGATCGCGCGCCGGTAGCCGGCTCGCTGTCGCAGGGGGTTGTCAGGCCTTGGCGCCGTCGCCCGCCGGCTTGTCGATCGGCCAGGACTCGCCGGACTGGACCGGCTCCGGCAGCGGGTAGTAGTAGTAGCCGCGGATCGGCACCCACGCCTCGCGGTAGCGGCGCTGCTCGTCGAAGTCCACGTCCTTGTCCCACCACCGGGCGCGCGCCCGGTGCTGGTCCTCCGCGATGGCCGGGTTATTGGCCAGCAGCTCGCGGATGAACTTGGTGATATCCGATTCGTATGTCGCCATGGGGAGTCCTTTCGATCGCGAAATTTTACACCGGCGGGGGCCGGATGAACCCGCGCCCGCGGCAGGCGGTTGACGCCGGAGGTCCGCTGGGCCAAATTGACCCTGTTGGCGGCTGTGCGTGCGCCGTCCGGCGCGCTGGCCGGGGTGGCGGTACGCGGACGCATCGGATTGCCGTCGAGGCAGGAGGGAAGGTGTCCGGCGACCATGGCAGGAGCCCGGCAGTGCGCATCGGCGTGACGGCAGCGGTGGTCCTGGGGGCGTTGACGCTCGCCGCCGCCGCATTCGCCGAAGAGCGCTTTGTGGTGCCGCGGCCCGACGGCTGGAAGCTCGCTTTCCGCGCCACCCAGCCCAAGCTCAGCGTGACCGAGTTCGTCCCCGCCGCGGAGAACGTCGAGGAGTGGACGCAGATGGTGACGTCGCAAACGTTCGTCGGGCTGCGCAACGTGGCGGTGGACGGCTACCTGCAGCGCATCGCGGCGGAGGCCAAGAAGGTGTGCGACGACGTGACGGTGACGCCGGTCGAGGCGGGCATCCACAACGGCTATCCGGCGGCGTTCATGGTCCAGTTCTGCACCCGCTACGCCAAGACCGGCAAGGGCGAGATCACGCTCTACAAGGTGATCCAGGGGCGCGACTCGCTCTACATCGCGTACCGCTCGTGGCGCGGGGCGCCGTTCCAGCGCGGCGCGCAGCCGGTGCCCAAGGCCGATTTCGACGCCTGGGTGGACTACCTGAACGGCGTCACGGTGTGCGACACCGGCGACATCGAGCGGCCCTGCCCCAACTGAGCCCCGCGCGCGCCGCGATCACAGCACGCCCAGTTCCAGTTTCGTCGGTATCGCCTTGCCCCGCGCTTCGGCCGTTTCGGCCCTGCCCACGGCCACCCGTGCCGCATCGAGGCCGGCCTGGTCAGTGAGCACCCGGGCCACCGCCGTGGCGCGGTTCTCCGCCAGCGCCTGAAGCTGCGCGTCCGGCCTGGGCGCGGTTTCCGCCAGGTGCGCGAACAGCGCGATGTAGAAGTCGCGGTCCTCGCTCGCCTGGCCGATCAGCGCCAGCGCCGGGTTGACCCGCTTGGCGGGTCGGCCGGCCCTCTGTTCGAACGCGGCCTGGAAATTCGCCACCGCCCGGTTGCCGCCGCGTTCCGTCAGCAGCGCCTCCAGCGCGCGCTGGGTCTTGGCGTTGTCGTAGGCCACCGGACCCGGGTCTTCGCCCGCCGCCAGCTTCACGCCCAGCTTCTGCGTCAGCGCCAGGCGCAGTTCGCGATCCTTGAGCGCGGCCCCATCGACGGCCGGGTCGACGGCACCGTGTACCGTGACCTTGAGCTGCGGCCGCTTGGCCAGCGCCTCCGCCACCTTTTTCAGCTTCTCCTGCTCGAGCGGCGCCAGTTCGGCGCGGCCGGGCTGGAACGCCACGGTGCCGAGGCTCTCGGCATCGCCCCCCAGCGCCGCGCCCAGCGCCCGGAACGGCGCGGTGATGATCTTGGTGATGACGTTGACGATCGCCTGCCAGACGACATGGCCGTAGCTGAACTCGGGGCTGTTGACGTTGCCGCTCACCGGGACCGCCAGGTCGATCCTGCCCTCGCTGTCGGTGAGCAGCGCGATGGCCAGGTCCAGCGGCAGGTTCACCGCACTCGGACTCTCCACCTTTTCCCCGAGGGTGAATTCCTGCAGCACCACCTTGTTGTCGCCCAGCAGTTCGCTCTCCGCGATCTTGTACCGCAGGTCGAGGTTGAGCTTGCCGGAGGCGATCTTGCGGCCGGCGAACGTCGCGCTGTAGGGAGAGAGCGGCGTCATCGCCACGTTGCGGAACACCACGCCGATGTCGGTGAACGATTTCGGCGCGAACGGCGCCAGGCTGCCGTCCACGGCCGCGTCGCCGAACTCGCCGACGCGGCCCTCGAACTGGAGCGACGCGCGGCTCGCCGGATCCGAGGAGATGCCGGTGGCGGTACCCTTGAATTCCTGGACCTGGGTGACGAACGGCAGCACCAGGCTCAGGTCGGCGAAATCGACGGTGGCATTCTCGACCCGCACCCGCTCGACGGCGATCGGAAAGGGCGCCGCCGCCGCATCCGCGGCGGGCTGCGCCGGTGGCGCATCGGCAGCCGCCGTGCCGCCGCGCTTCATGACCTTGGCGAGGTTGACGCTGCGGTCCTCGAACACGACGATCTTGGCCCCGGGCTCCAGCAGCCGGACCTCCTCGATCGCCAGCCGGTCCGGTCCGAGACGGAAATCGATGCCGTTGGCCGCGAGGGTCCTCCAGGCCAGGAAGCGCTCGCCCGTGTCCGCTTCCTTCAGCAGCAGCCGGCCCACGGCGACGGCGCCGGTGGCTTTCAGCGCGGGGCCGTCCCTGCCGGCGCGGTAGTCGATACGGATCGTTCCGGATACGTCCCCTGACTCCAGCGTCAGCGTCGAGAGCTTCGACACCAGCGGCGCCAGCGGCGCGAGCGCCACCTGCGCCAGCTTCACCTGCGCCTGCACGGCATCGCCGGCTTCCGCCAGCGTGGCGGTGGCGCTGACGGCGCCGCCCTGTTTGACCTGCAGCTTCGCATCCACCGCCATCGGCGTCTTGCCGTCGTTGCGGATGTCCTTCACAACGACGTCGACGTTCTCGAGGTCGTATCGCACCGCCGGCTGCGTCCCCTCGTCGGCGACGCCGAGCACGAATCCGGACAACGCCAGCTCGTCGAGCGCGAACGTCCACGGCTGGCCTTGCGCTGCCGCGGCCTTGCCGGCTTCCTCGATCTCGCGGCGAATCTTGCCCTCGGCCTCACCCTTGCCGATAACCTGCCGATGCCGAATCGACCCGTCGGCGGCGCGCGTGATCTGCATTTCGCCGCCGGTCACCGCGATCCGCTGCAGCCGCAGGTCACGCTCGGCCAGCACCACTTTGCCGCCCTCGACAGCGACCTCCTGCAGGGTCAGGAGCGGCGCCCCGCTTTCTTCTTCCGACCAGGCCAGCGAGCGGACCTGCGCGCCTAGACCCTCGACGGCGGCCTGCGGCGATTCGCCGCCGGCCTCGGCGACGAGCGCCAGCGTCAACGCACTCGAGCCGGCAGTGATGCGGATGGGCACCGCCCGGCTGGCGTCGCGGTAGTCGAGCGCGAGGTTGTCCACCGTGAGCGATTCGACGCGCGCCTTCCAGGGCGGCGCGCGGGAGGCCGGGGGCGCCGCGTCCGCCGCCGGGGCGGCAGGGCCCTTCACCAGGGTGGTCCAGTTGATCGTGCCGTCGCGCGCAACGGCGGCCGCGGCGCGCCCGTCGCGGACCGCCAGCTTCGGCACCACCAGTTCGCGCGCGGCGAGGTCGAATCGCGCCGCCGGCAGCTCGATGGCCGCCAGTTCCAGCATCGGCGCCGCGGCGCCTTCTTCGGTGAGCGCGAGTCCGCTCACCGTCACGTTGATCGGATCGGCGGTGAGCGTCGTGACGCCGGCCGCGTAACCGAATTTGTAGGTGATGGACGCGTCGATCGCGCCGGCCGGCTCGGCCAAGCGAACGCGATCCCGCACGAACTTCCACACCGTTGCCGGCTTGAAGCCCTCGACGCGCACTGTGCCGCTGGAGGCGACCGGATGCAGGGAGAATTCGCTTTGCCAGCCGATGCTGCCGCCGCCCGGCAGCCTCGCGGTCACGGCGTATGAGCCGCTGCGCTCCGGCAGAGTCGAAACCTCGTTGAGATCCAGGTCAATGGGCTCGACCACCGCGGTGGCGGGCGTCGGATTGGAGCGGTCGGTGAAACGCGCGCTGCCGCCGCTGATGGCCGCGTGCTTGAGCAGCAGCCGTGGCGGCGAGCCCTCCCTTTGCGGTTCCGGTGTTTCCGCGCGGGGCAGGGCATCGAGCACCCTCGCCACATTCAGGCGATCGTCCTCGCCGATCACCAGGTTCAGCGCCGGCCGTTCGATGCGGACCTCGGCAAACGTCCAGGCCCGGCGGAACAGGCTTTCCAGCTCGAAGTCCACGAACAGCCGCTGGAAACCGACGATCGGCGCGCCGTCGGCTTCCCGGAATGCGAAGTCCCGGGCGTCGAACCGGAACACGAACGGATTGAAGCGTACTTCGCCGATGCTGGCCTGGCGCTGAAACCGCTCGGAAGCGATTTTCGGAACGTAGTGGCGCACCAGGGAGGGCACCAGGATGAATCCGATCAGGGCGTAAACCGATAGCGCGGCCACCCCGCCGAGCAGCCAGCGGTTCAAGTACCACGGCCGCCGGCGCGCAGCGCCGGCTGCCTGGGATTGCTCGCGGTCGGTGTCGGCCATCGCGATCGGATCTCCGCCGTCCCGGCGCTACCGTTTCACCGCGCCGTAGCGGCCCGGCGTGATGCCATCCGAGCCGGCCGCCAGCAGGTCGCGGATCAGCAGCGGCAGAAGGGGAAGCGCAATGCCGGCGTGCCCCAGGGCGGCCAGCAGACGGCGGCGTGGGCGCGAAGCGGGGCGGCGGTCGGCCATGGCGGCATCCTCGGAGCGGGGGCGGTGAACCGGTGACGGGACGCAGATTGTCGCGCAACGCTGCCGCGGGGCGCAATGCGACAGCGCGCGGGCGGGACGTTGACATATATCAAACCCGGGCCGGCCGCTTGCGCGAGAATTACGTTTTCTAGATCCGACCCTTGGAGGAGCGTGACCCATGTATTCCAACATCCTGGTTCCCGTCGACGGCAGCGAGGTGGCCCAGCGCGCGCTGGACGAGGCGATCGGCCTCGGCAAGGTGATGGGCTCGCGGCTGCGCATCGTGCACGCGGTCAACGCCCACTTCTTCCGCTTCGACGAGCTGGAGGACGTGGTGGACGTGAACGAGATCGAGCAGAAGCTCAAGGCCAGCGGCGAGGCGGTGCTGGAGAAGGCCGCGCAGAAGGCCGCGGCGGCCGGCGTGCCGGCCGAGACGGCGCTGCTCAACGCCCGCGGCGAGCGCGTGGCCAAAGTCATGGAGGACGAGGCGGAGCGCTGGGGTGCGACCCTGATCGTTATCGGCACCCACGCCCGCACCGGCTTCAGCTACATGCTCATGGGTAGCGTCGTGGAAGAAATGCTGCGCCTCGCCAAGGTGCCGATGCTGATCATCCACGGCGAGTAGGCGCGCGCCGCGGCGCGCCAAGAAAAAAGCCCCGCCGAAGCGGGGCTTTTTCGTCGGTGCGGCGACGTGCGGATCAGTAGTCCATCCCGCCCATGCCCCCGGCCGGGGCGGGCGCCTTCTCTTCCTTCGGCAGCTCCGCCACCATGGCGTCGGTGGTGAGGATCAGGCCGGCGATGGACGCGGCGTTCTGCAGCGCCGAGCGCGTCACCTTGGTGGGGTCGATCACGCCCATCTCCACCAGGTCGCCGTACTCGCCGGTCTGGGCGTTGTAGCCGAAGTTGCTCTTGCCCTCGAGCACCTTGGCCAGCACCACCGACGGCTCGTCGCCGGCGTTGGCGACGATCTGGCGCAGCGGCTCCTCCAGCGCGCGGGCGACGATCTTGATGCCGCACTCCTGGTCGTGGTTGAGGCCCTTGATGCTGTCGATGGCCTTGCGCGCCCGCAGCAGCGCCACGCCGCCGCCGGCCACGATGCCTTCCTCGACTGCCGCGCGGGTGGCGTGCAGCGCGTCCTCGACGCGGGCCTTCTTCTCCTTCATCTCGACTTCGGTGGCGGCGCCCACCTTGATCAGCGCCACGCCGCCGGCGAGCTTCGCCACGCGCTCCTGCAGCTTCTCGCGGTCGTAGTCCGAGGTGGTCTCCTCGATCTGCTTGCGGATCTGGGCGACCCGGCCCTCGATCTTCTTCGGATCGCCGGCGCCGTCGATGATGGTGGTGTTCTCCTTGGCGATCTCCACCTTCTTGGCGCGGCCCAGATCGTTCAGCGTGGCGTTCTCCAGCTTGAGCCCCAGCTCCTCGCTGATGACGGTGCCGCCGGTGAGGATCGCCATGTCCTCCAGCATCGCCTTGCGGCGGTCGCCGAAGCCCGGCGCCTTCACCGCGCAGGCCTTGAGGATGCCGCGGATGTTGTTCACCACCAGCGTGGCGAGCGCCTCGCCCTCCACCTCCTCGGCGATGATCAGCAGCGGCTTGCCGGCCTTGGCCACCTGTTCCAGCACCGGCAGCAGGTCGCGGATGCTGGAGATCTTCTTGTCGTGCAGCAGGATGTAGGGATCCTCCAGCACGGCGATCTGCTTCTCGGGGTTGTTGATGAAGTAGGGCGAGAGGTAGCCGCGGTCGAACTGCATGCCTTCCACGACTTCCAGCTCGTTCTCAAGGCTCTTGCCGTCTTCCACCGTGATCACGCCTTCCTTGCCCACCTTGTCCATGGCGTCGGCGATGATCTTGCCGATGGACTCGTCGGCGTTGGCGGAGATGCTGCCCACCTGGGCGATTTCCTTGCCGGTGGTGCAGGGCTTGCTGATCTTCTTCAGCTCGGCGACGACGACTTCCACCGCCTTGTCGATGCCGCGCTTGAGGTCCATCGGGTTCATGCCGGCGGCGACGTATTTCATGCCTTCCTGCACGATCGACTGCGCCAGCACGGTGGCGGTGGTGGTGCCGTCGCCGGCCACATCGGAAGTCTTGCTCGCGACTTCCTTCACCATCTGGGCGCCCATGTTCTCGAACTTGTCCTTGAGCTCGATTTCCTTCGCCACCGACACGCCGTCCTTGGTGACGGTGGGGGCGCCCCAGGACTTCTCCAGCACGACATTGCGGCCCT
>JBMOQX010000069.1:0-2248 GCA_049322755.1 Pseudomonadota bacterium
CATGGCGTGGCCGCACTGGTCGAGCTTGCCGGGTTCGACGAAGATTTCGAGCTTCACCGGCCGGCCAGACGCGGTGGTGAACGTGTCTTCGAGCACGTCGAGTTTCGCCGCGACCAGCGCGAACAGATACGCGGGTTTGCGGAAAGGGTCATGCCAGCGTACCCAGTGGCGGCCCGTGTCGTTGCAGCTTCCCGAGGCGACCGGGTTGCCGTTCGACAGCAGCAGCGGAAAGCGCGCGCGGTCGGCTTCGACCGTGCAGCTGAACACCGCCATCACGTCCGGCCGGTCGGGGTAGAAGGTGATGCGGCGGAAGCCTTCGGCCTCGCACTGGGTGAAATAACCGTCTTGCGACTTGTACAGGCCGGAGAGTTGGGTATTTTCATCCGGAAGGATGCGCACCGTGGTTTCGAGTCGAAACGTGTCGGGCAGCGGCGCGGCAATCGTCAGCAGGTCGTCGGCATAGGCATACCGCGCCGGGTCGAGCGCGGCGCCGTCGAGCGCGATGCTTGCCAACTCCAGCGCTTCGCCGTTCAACACCAGCGGGCTGGCCGGCATCGCCGGATTGCGGCGGCAGGCGAGCCGCGCGCGCACCTCGGCGTACCCCTCGAAAATGCCCACGTGCAGGTCGACCGTGTCGATCAGCCAGGCGGGCGGGGCGTAGTCCTTGAGATACAGCGTGACGGGGGTTTCGGTGCGCATGGGTTAGGCCCTGTGTGGTGGTGCGAGGCGGGTGGCCTACACCCAGTTTTCGACGACGAGGCCGGGATAATCCCGGAAATCGGCTGCGTTGTTGGTGACGAGCGTGAGGCCGAGGCTTGCAGCGTGCGCGGCGATCAGCCGATCCAGCGCGTCACGGCGGCGGTCGCGGACGGCGGCGGCGAAAACGCCGTATTGCACGGCGACCGTGTTGTCGATCGGCAGAACGGGCAGATAAGACAGCAGAGCATGCAACGCACGTTCGGCTTCGTTCTTGGTGATGGGGTCGCGCTCGACGCCGTGTCGCAATTCGGCCAGGGTGACGACTGAGATCACCAAGTCGCCGTAATCGAATTCCTCAAAGCGGCGCAGCAGGCCGGGTGGATGGCGCTGGATGAGGTGGACGCAGATGTTGGTGTCGAGCAAGTAGCGCATGGGCTTATTTGTCGCCTGCCGGTTTGTACTCAGGGTGGTCCTGATGCACGGCGGCGCCTTCCCCGAAGCCGCTCCAATCGCGTTCCTTCTGTTCGTGAAATTCGCGGCCTTCGGCCATGAAGCCGGGCGGAAAAGCGGCGAACGCCTCGGCCAGACCGGTTAGTTTTCGCTTGACGGCAGGACGCAGGACAAGGGTGTCGCCGACTTTCTCGATGTCGACCTCCTGGCTGGACAGCGCGCTGGCCAATTCTTTTGGAATCCGCACCGCCAGCGAGTTGCCGCTCTTGAAAACGCGTGTGAGCATGATGAATCTCCTATGTATATACAGGATATACGCCGGGCTGGGGCCATGCAAGCCCGCTCTGAGCGGCCTACAGCGCGCCTTCCTGTTCGCCCTTGATGTCGTGCTGCTGCATGTAATCCAGCAGCGCCGCGAGCGGCGCGGGCAGTTGAGGCGCCTGCCGCAGTTGGGCGATTTGGGCGTTGTCCCAGGCGTTGAGCGGGGCGTGACCGGGCAGCGCCTGCAGGGTGGCGATGTCCATGCGCCAGGGCTGCCAGTCGAGGCCGGCGGCTTGCCACAGGGTGCCGGCTTGCAGGGCGATGGCAACGCCGGCGGGATCGGGGTCGCAGGCGATGGCGGCGGGCGCGGGGGCGAGCGCGAGCAGCTTTGCCACGGCCTCGCGCCACCAGCCGGGCGGAAAACCAGGCAGCCAGACGACGCCATCGTGTGCGCTGCGGCTTCGCGCGACGCGCTCGAAGCTGGTGCGGTTTTCGACCAGATGCCAGCGTTCGGGCGCGCCGTTCGCGGAACGGGCGGCGGCCAGCGTCGCCGGCGTCAGGGCGCAGAAATCGGCGCAGGCGGCAAGGTTCAGCGCGGCGCGCGGAAACTGCAGTTCGACCGGCGCGGCGATCAGCAAGAGCGGCGTGTGGCGTTCGATGCCCCATTCGGCAAGATCGACGGCCTCGCCGAGCCAGGCCCATTCCGCCGTGGTGACGGCCTTGGTCGCGCCGCGCGCGAACAGGGCGAAGTCGCGCTGCGTGCCGCTGCGCGCCTCCTCCTGCCAGCGCGCCAGCGCCGCGACGAGGTCGGCGCGCGCGAGCGCGGTTCGGGGCGGCA
>JBMOQX010000070.1:0-2226 GCA_049322755.1 Pseudomonadota bacterium
GCCTTCACACGACCAAGGGGACGTGATGGGCTGGCTGCACACCCTCAAGCGCCGGCTGCTCGGCACCAGCCCCACCTACGACGGCGTGGGCGGCGGCCGCAGGGCCGTGGCCTGGCAGGTCGGCAACCCCGGCGCGGTCGCGGCGCTCGCCTCCACCCAGGGCGAGCTGCGCGCCAAGAGCCGCGATCTCGCCCGGCGCAACGCCTGGGCCGCCGCGGGCATCGAGGCCTTCGTGGCCAACGCCATCGGCACCGGCATCAAGCCGCAGAGCATGGTGACTGATGCGGCCGTGCGCGAAGCCATCCACGCGCTGTGGTGGGACTGGGTGGAGGAGGCCGACGCCGCAGGACTCACCGACTTCTACGGTCTGCAGGCGCTCGCCTGCCGCGCAATGCTCGAAGGCGGCGAGGCGCTGGTGCGCCTGCGCTGGCGCCGTCCCGAGGACGGTCTGCCGGTGGGTCTGCAGCTGCAGGTGCTGGAGCCCGAGCACCTGCCGACCACCCTGAACCGGGACCTGCCCTCGGGCCACGTCATCCGCGCCGGCATCGAGTTCGACCGGCTCGGGCGGCGCGTGGCCTACCACCTGCACCGCTCGCACCCGGGCGACGGGAACCTGGCGCCGATGTCGGGCACGGGCGCCTCCGCGGGAGGTCTCGACACCGTGCGCGTGGGTGCCTCCGAGGTCATCCACCTGTTCCGCCCGCTGCGCCCGGGGCAGATCCGCGGCGAGCCCTGGCTTGCGCGGGCGCTGGTGAAGCTGCACGAGCTCGACCAGTACGACGACGCGGAACTGGTGCGCAAGAAGACCGCGGCGATGTTCGCCGGCTTCATCACGCGGCTCGCCCCCGAGGACAGCCTGATGGGCGAAGGGCTCGCCGAGCCCCAAGGCGCGGCGCTCGCCGGACTGGAACCCGGCACCTTGCAGATCCTGGAGCCCGGCGAGGACATCAAGTTCTCGGCGCCGGCGGACGTGGGCTCGAGCTACGACGCCTTCATGCGCCAGCAGTTCCGGGCCGTGGCCGCCGCCATGGGCATCACCTACGAGATGCTCACCGGTGATCTCACCCAGGTGAACTACTCCAGCATCCGCGCGGGGCTGCTGGAGTTTCGCCGCCGCTGCGAGGCCATCCAGCACGGGGTGATCGTGCACCAGCTGTGCCGCCCGGTGTGGCGGGCCTGGATGGAGCAGGCCGTGCTCGAAGGGGCGCTGAGCCTCCCCGGCTACGCCCGCCGCCGGCGCGCGTACCAGGCCGCCAAGTGGATCCCGCAGGGCTGGCAGTGGGTCGATCCGCTCAAGGAGTTCAACGCGCTCAAGCTCGCGATCCGCGCGGGACTGATGAGCCGCTCGGAGGCGATCTCGGCCTACGGCTACGACGCCGAAGACATCGACCGCGAGATCGCCGCGGACAACGCGCGAGCGGACGACCTCGGGCTGGTCTTCGACTCGGATCCGCGGCACGACCGACCGACGCCGCCGGTGCCGACACCTGCGCCCGATACCGAACTCCAGGACTGAACCGATGCTTCCCCACCTCGCCGCCCGCCTGTTCGGGACGCCCCTGCTCGTCCAGCGCGCCAAGCTCGACGTGATCCTCGCGGTGCTCTCCGACCGCCTGCCTCTCGCCGCGCCGGACGTCGAGCTCGCGCCGCCGCTGCCGAGGGCCCCGAACCCTGCGGCGTCTGCGTCAAGCTCGATCGCCGTCCTGCCGATCCACGGCACCCTGGTCAAGCGCACGCTGGAACTGGAGGCGGCCTCGGGGCTGATGAGCTACGCCGACATCGGCGCGCAGCTGGAGGCGGCCCTTGGCGACCCGATGGTCGCCGGCATCGTGCTCGACATCGACTCGCCCGGCGGCGAGACCAGCGGCTGCTTCGAGCTCGCCCGCCGCGTGCGCGAGGCGGCCGGCCTCAAGCCCGTCTGGGCGGTGGCCAACGACGCCGCCTTCTCCGCGGCCTACGCCATCGGCTGCGCCGCCGATCGGCTCTTCGTCACCGAGACCGGCGGCGTGGGCTCGATCGGCGTGATCGCGCTGCACGTCGACCAGTCGGTCAAGGACGCCCAAGACGGCTACCGCTACACCGCGATCACCGCGGGCGAGCGCAAGAACGACTACTCGCCGCACGAGCCGCTACACGA
Organism: Pseudomonadota bacterium; assembly: GCA_049322755.1. Taxonomy (GTDB): domain Bacteria; phylum Pseudomonadota; class Gammaproteobacteria; order Burkholderiales; family UBA6910; genus DATIUV01. The sequence goes on from JBMOQX010000070.1 coordinate 2,138, forward strand.
TGCCGCCCGCGCGGCGCTGCAGGCCGAGGTGGACCGGCTCCACGCGCTCTTCGTCGCGCACGTGGCGGCGATGCGCGGCCTGCCCGAGG
>JBMOQX010000071.1:0-28170 GCA_049322755.1 Pseudomonadota bacterium
GATCCGACGCGCCGCAGGCATCATCAGCACATCGTCACCACGCATCATCACCACACCAAGCCAACCCGGCTCGGACTGTCGGCGATCACATCAGCCGCGGGAAGGTGGGGTCAGGACGACGCTTACGTCCTGATTGCCGGACGCTCGGGTTCAAGCCGAGATAGCTAACGAGCTTCTGCGGTTCCTCGAAGCGCGACACGTCGCCGATCGCTGCCTTCATTGCCAGCGCGACGGTCATGTCGACGCCTGGAATGGTCATCAGCCGCTTCACGCCTTCATCATCGAGAGCCGATCGGGCAAGGTCACGCTCGATCACACGAAGATCGTCGCCCAGCCGATCGAACTCGCGCAGATGCCGGTCGATTGCCAGGCGCTCGTCCTGTGGCACGATCTGGTCGCTCAACCACGACCGACCCTTGGCGCCGCACAGGTCGGCATGTGGGCAGGACGGAATCAGGTGGCTGTGAAGGATCGACTGAATGACGTTCTTCAAACGAGATCTCTGCCGGACGATCTGATTGCGCCGCGTCACCTGACGGCGCAAGGCCTGTGTCGGCTCATCCGGAATCCAGACTTCCGGCAAGAAGCCGCTGGCATAGAGCTGCGCCAGCACCCCGGCGTCGATCGTGTCCGTCTTGATCTTGGCATGGGCTATGATGCGCACCTGCTTCGGATTTGCGACCACCACCTTCTTCACATGTGGCGCGACGACCGCGGCGGCCGAGGACGCGTTGCCCGTAGCCTCGATCACCACGATATCGTCCATCGACAGCTTCGCCGCGAACGCCTCCAGCAGATCGCGCCGCATGTCGACGCGGCCAAGTCGCCTGAGCCTGCCGTCCTCCCACGCCACCGCCTCAGCGAAGGCGCGATGGATATCCAGTCCGATGATGCGCATGCCTGTTCCTCCTTCCTGGCTCGGTTAAGGACGGGAGCTGGCGGGCAACACGACATCTACTGATCCGCGCTCGCAGCGCATCCGGGAAAGTCGCAAGGGGCGGCCATGTAACGAGCTCGGGCTCTCAGCCCACTGTCTTTCGACGGCCTGCCCGCACCTTCGTGCTCCCGGTGCCCCACGTCCCGGATGGGCTCACCATAGGCCGTTCCAAACCGGAAACAGCAGGACGAAAAGGCACCGCAGATCACATACCGGATAACGGCTTCATCGAAAGCTTCAACGGCCGCCTCCGCGACGAACTGCTCAACGAAACGCTCTTCTCGTCCCTGTCACAGGCGCGAACCGCTCTGGCCAACTGGCGCACCGACTACAACACCGCGCGCCCTCACTCGCAGCTTGGATGGCAAACGCCTACGGCCTTCGCCTCGACCTTCACCCAGCGCCGGGCCCTGGCGCTGCGCAACGCAAAAAGCTCCGCGCTGACGCCCGACGCTTCACCCGCCCCAAGGGGCTCCAAAACTGCCGGAAACGAACTCAGCGCTGGATAAAAACTGGGGGCAACGTCACCTCGAACCTCGGTGGCTGGAAGCCGAGGTTTTGTATCAGTCGGCCGACGCTTGACCATCGATGGATGACGGGTATTTTATGGTCTGACAGGCGCCCGGTAGAAGGGCCTGCCAGAGGTCGAAACAGGCGATCGACGTCGATAGTCGCTGAAATCCTCAAAAAAATTTTCGAGAGATTTTCCCTTTAAAATCAACATCCTAACTTTTTGACGGCCTGTGCGTCGGAAATTTCGACGTCGGCGGAAAAATTTGATGGAAATTTCAATTACTTAGGGGCGGTTTGAACAATCGAGTGGGAGTGAGGGGTAGTAGAAGCGGCGGCGATCGGCGGCCCCAGCGTACAAGATCGTAATGTGTTCACCCGATAGTTTTCGATAGATACTCTACGACACAACAGCGATTTACTCCCGCAGGTTTAGCATCAGTTCGCGCCGGCATCGGCGAGCGATGCTTCAGCCTAGTGATGTTTTGGGAGGTAATACTCTTCTCGAGAGTTCGTCTCAACCCTCCGTCTGTCGCATCGGCGCTTACCCGGTCTGCAACCACTGGATCGAGCCTGCGTTCAGCAGGATCCAGTGACTTTGCTTCCGCTTCGAACGATGATAACCCTTCTGTCGGGGGACGGCTCGTCCGGCCTCTGACTGATCGCGCCGGTGCCTCGAAAGGGGCTTAAACGGGAATGCGGTGCGGGGCTTTGCTCCTCATCCGCGGCTGTCCCTGCAACTGTAAGCGGATAGCGCGATGCACGTCGCCTCATCGAAGAGGCAGCCACTGGGCCGGACGCTAAATCCTGCGAGGCCTGGGAAGGTGTGCGTCAAGCTGTGACCCGCGAGCCAGGAGACCTGCCGGCGTCTGGTCGCTCTTGCCTTGGTCCAGGGGATGGCTGCGGCACGGTGAACTCCGTCTGAGCGACGACCATGCGGCTGGGGCCGCAGCGGATACGTGCGACGGGCGCTCGTGGCGTCCGCCTGCCGCGCGTGCCGGCCGTTCGCGCGGCACGCCCCGGCCATGTCGCAGGACGCCGGGGGGGCATTATGTGTGATCAAGATTATCCGTTTTGCAGCTGCGCCTGTGCTGGCGCTGGTCGCGGCGTCGGCGCAGTCGGGAACGATCGCGGCTGAATTGGCAGAGCGCCGCATCGACAATCAAATCGTGGTCTTCGGGCGTGGCGAGGCGAAGATCGGTACGGCGCATGCCCCGAGTGAGGGCAGCATCGGGGGCGCCGACCTGCTCCTGCGCCCCCTGCTGAGCGTGGCCGAGCTTCTGGAAGCGGTGCCGGGCATGGTGGCGGCGCAGCATTCCGGGAGCGGCAAGGCCAACCAGTATTTCCTGCGCGGCTTCAATCTCGATCATGGCTCTGATTTCACCACCTACATCGACAGCGTCCAGATGAACTTCCGCACTCACGGCCACGGTCAGGGCTATCTCGATCTGAATGGCCTCATCCCCGAAATCATCGAGCGCGAGGATTTCCGGAAAGGTCCCTACCGCGCCGACGGCGGCGACATGGCGTTGGCGGGGGCCGCCTACATGACCACGATCGACCGCTACGATCGGCCGTGGGTCTTGGCCGAGGGTGGTTCCTACGGCTGGCGGCGCCTTGCTGCTGGCGGAACATCCCGCGCTGGCAACGGCGACCTTACGCTCGTCGCGCAGGCCAAGACCTATGATGGTCCGTGGCAGGAACCCGAACGCCTTCGCCACTACACGGGCTTTGCAAAATACGCGCTGCCAGCTGGTGCTGGCACGGTCGAGGCAACGCTCCAAGGATACCGCGCGACCTGGCATCCGACCGAGCAGATCCCCGAGAGGATCATCGGCAGCGCATATTGCGCGGATGTGTTCTGCTCGCCCGATGCGTCCGCGCGCGGCGAAACGACGCGGCTTGTCGGCAATGTCCTGGTCGATCAGGGAAGCTGGCGTGCCAATGCCTATGCGCAGTTCTACGACTGGTCGATGTCTTCCAACCCGACCTATGCCGAGGCGGACGGCACGAGCGCGCAGATCCAGCAATTCGATCGGCGCTGGGTGTTCGGCCTGGCGGCGCAACGGCGGTGGCATGTCGCCCCGGCGCTCGTCCTGATCCTCGGCACCGAAAACCGGCATGATGCCATTGGCAACGTAGGGGTGGAACGCACCGCCCAGCCCGCCCCGTTCGGCTCGCTCGGACGCTATCGGGTCTCGGAGTTTTCGTCCGCGCTTTATGGCGAAGCTAGCTGGACGCCGCTGCCGGGCTGGCGCCTGATGAGCGGGCTTCGCGGCGATCATTACCGCTATTCGGTTCGCGCCCGCGACGAGGCGGCCGCAGCGCTCGGAACCGGGAGCGGTGCCGCATCGATCCTCTCGCCGAAGGCCGCCATCGCTTACGCCGTGACGCCGCAGTTCGAACTTTACGCCAATTGGGGGCGCGGCTTCCACTCGAACGATGTTCGCGGCGCGGTACATCGGGACACGCCGGTTCCGGTCCTCGTGCGCGGAACCGGCAAGGAACTGGGCACACGCCTGCAGGTCTCCGGGCTGACGTTCACCGCGACCTATTGGTGGCTGAATGTCGACAGCGAACTGCGCTTCGTGGGCGATTCGAACGCGGTCGAGCCCTCAGGCGCCAGCCGCCGCCGCGGCTACGAGATCGTGGCGTTCTGGCGGCCATTGCCATGTCTCGCGCTCGACGGAAACTATACCGCGAGCCATGCGCGCTATGACAATGGCGATCATATCCCGAATGCCTTCGAAAACGCCGCATCGGCGGGTGCGACCCTTGTCCTCGATCCATGGGCGGCCAGCGTTCGCGTGCGCCATCTGGGGCCATCGCCCTTGGTCGAGGACAACAGCGTCCGCGACCGGGGCAGTACGGTTGTCAACGTCCGGGCCGGCTGGAAGGGCGAACGCGTCGAGCTGTACGGGGAGGTGCTGAATGTCTTCGACAGCCGGGACAAGGATATGGCCTATTCTTACGAGTCCTACATTCCCGCCTTCGATGCGAGCGGCCCGATCGACGGGCGGCTGAGCAGGGTGGTGGAACCGCGCACCGTCAGGGTCGGGGCCAAGATCAACCTCGGACGGTGACATCCCGCCGCGCGACTTTCCTCCAAGTCCGGAGTTCAGCCATGCCATCCTCCCGAAGGCCTTCCTCGCTGCGACGGCGAATAGCCGTAATGTTCGCCGGACTGGTCGCCGCAAACGTCGCGGCATGGATCTGGGCGTTCAGCCTCTTCCATGCCCAACCGCTGATGCTCGGCACGGCGCTGCTCGCCTGGGGCCTCGGCCTGCGGCACGCGGTCGATGCCGACCACATCGCGGCAATCGACAATGTCACGCGCAAGCTGATGCAGGATGGCCGTCGGCCAATCTCGGTGGGGCTGTGGTTTGCGCTCGGTCATTCGGGGATCATCGCGCTCGCCTCGGTCGCGATCGCCCTGACCGCGAGTGCGCTCTCAGGCACGGGGTCGTTGAAGGAGGTGGGCGGCGTGGTGGCCACGCTGGTGTCGGCGTTCTTCCTGTTCACCGTCGCCGGCATGAACCTGCTCATCCTGCGGTCCGTCTGGCGAACATTCAACCGGGTTCGCGCCGGCGGGGCCTATGTGGAAGAGGACCTCGACATGCTGCTCGGCTCACGAGGGCTGCTCGCGCGGCTGTTCCGACCGATGTTCCGGCTGGTGAACAAGAGCTGGCACATGGCACCACTCGGTTTCCTGTTCGGCCTCGGCTTCGACACGGCCACCGAGGTGGCGATCCTCGGCATGTCCGCCAGCCATGCCGCCGAGGGTCTGTCGATCGGAACGGTCCTTGTCCTGCCTGCGCTGTTCGCGGCGGGCATGGCACTGGTGGACACGGCCGACGGGGTGGTGATGCTCGGCGCATACCAATGGGCGTTCGTCAAACCCATCCGCAAGCTTTACTACAACATCACCATCACGCTGATCTCGGCGATCCTGGCGATCGTAATCGGCGGAATTCAGACACTGGCGCTCATCGGCGACAAGCTCGGCCTGGAGGGCTGGCCCTGGCGCCTCGCAGGCGAGGTGGGCGAGAACTTCAACAGCCTCGGCTTCGCGATCATCGGCCTTTTCGTGCTCTGCTGGCTCGTCAGCATCGCGGTCTACCGATGGAAGCGGTTCGACGAAATCGAGGTTTCCGTCGCCGCATGAAGGGTCTCCCGGGCCGCGACTGAGCGGGTGCGGCTCGAACAATAGGAATTGGCTTAGTCCGATTTCTTGGCTATGTCCGCGGCCGACGGATCGGGCTTGCCCGTTCTTCAAAGATCGCGCCGGTGCCTCGAAAGAGGCTTAATCGGGAATGTGGTGCGGAAAGCCTGCCTTTCCAAATCCGCGGCTGTCCCTGCAACTGTGAGCGGATAGCGCGATGCACATGTCCCCATCAAAGGGGCGGCCACTGGACAGCGCCGATGCGCAGGGTCTGGGAAGGTGTGCATCAAGCTGTAACCCGCGAGCCAGGAGACCTGCCGGCGCACTGGTCGCTCTTGCCTTGGTCCAGGGATTGGCCACGGTACGGTAACGTCTCCGTCTGAGCGGCGAAACTGTGCGGCTGGGGCTGCACGGTCGCGTGGTCTCGGGCGCTGTGCGCGCCCGCCCGTCATCGCGCGCCGGCCGGATTCACCGGCAAGCCCCGCTGTGTTGCTTCGGCGCGCGAGGGAAGTTGCCATGTCCGATCTGCGTAAGGTGCCCGTCACCATCGTGACCGGTTTTCTGGGCGCGGGGAAGACCACGCTCATATCCCATCTCATCCGCAACGCCGGCGGCCGCCGGCTCGCCGTGGTGGTCAACGAATTCGGCACGCTCGGCGTGGACGGCGATATCCTGCAATCTTGTGCCATTCCCGATTGCCCGGCCGAGAATATCGTCGAGCTCGCTAACGGCTGCATCTGCTGCACTGTTGCCGACGACTTCATCCCGACGGTCGAGAAACTGCTCGCGCTCGAGCCGCGTCCCGACCACATCCTGATCGAAACATCGGGCCTGGCGCTGCCCAAACCCCTGCTCAAGGCTTTCGACTGGCCGGCGATCCGCAGCCGGATCACCGTTGATGGCGTGCTCACGTTGGCCGACGCCGAGTCCGTGGCAGCGGGTCGGTTCGCGCCTGACCTCCACGCGCTCGAAGCGCAGCGGGCGGCCGATCCTTCGGTCGATCACGACACCCCATTGGCCGAGGTCTTCGAGGATCAGCTTGCCTGCGCCGACATGGTCCTCCTGACCAAGGTTGATCTCGCAGGCGCCGAAGGCGTCGCCGCCGCCCGCGCGGTGATCGCGGCGGAGTCCCCGCGTCCGTTGCCGGTGATCGAGATCACCGACGGCAACATCGATCCGAACGTCATTCTCGGATTGAGCGCCGCCGCCGAAGATGACATCGCCGCTCGTCCGTCGCACCACGACGGCGATGACGATCATGAACATGACGACTTCAACAGCACCATCGTCAGCTTCGGCGAGATTGTCGATCCGCTCGATCTCGTCGCCCGGATCGAGACGCTGGCGCGCGAACATCAGATTCTGCGGGTGAAGGGCTATGCCGCCGTTGCCGGGAAGCCATTGCGGCTGCTGGTGCAGGCGGTTGGGGGCAGGGTGCGCCACCAATACGATCGCCGGTGGGGGGTGGACGAACCGCGCCGCACGACGCTGGTCGCGATCGCCGAGCGGGACCACCTCGACGTCAATGCCATCCGGGCCGTCCTCGCGGACTGAACGCGCGCGATGCACGTCATCTTCCGCGAAACGCACGGGATGGAGGAAACCGCCGTCCCCCAGGATCTGGGGCAGGAGCCCGCGGATCTTGTCGTGCTGTCCTTCTCGGACAGCGACCTAAGTGCGTTCGCGGCCGCGTGGCGTCAGCTACCGGCGGGGAACCAGCCCCTGCCGTCGCTGCGTCTCGCAAATCTGTCGGCGCTGATGCACCCGCTATCGGTCGACACCTATGTCGAGCGGACGCTGGCCGGGTCGAAGGCGATCCTGATCCGGCTGATCGGCGGCACGCCTTACTGGAGCTATGGCGTACAGCAGGTGGAAGCGCTTGCCCGCGCGTGCGGCATCGCGCTCGCGGTGCTGCCCGGCGATGGCCGACCCGACGAACGACTGGATGACGCATCGACCGTGCCGACTCCCGTGCTGCGCGAACTCGCCCGGCTCTGCGACGCAGGCGGCGCCGAAGCCGCGCGCGCTGCGCTGTCGGTGCTGGCGCAGGCGGCGGGGTTAGGCGAACACGGGGTGCCGGGATGCGAGCCGTTGCCCGCCGCGGGGGGGTGGCGTCCTGACCGCGGGGTATGCGATCCGGGCGTCTATGTGGGCCGTCTCGAGCGGCCGCTGGTCCTGATTGTCTTCTACCGATCCTACCTTGCCGCGCATGACCTCGATCCGTTTGCCGCGCTGCACGCGGCGTTCGAGCGCTTGGGTTTCGACACGCTGTCGATCTTCGTTCCGTCGCTTAAGGAACCCCGTTCGCGCGAACAGGTCGACAGCTGGGTGCGCGCGCTCGCGCCCGTCGCGATCGTCAATGCGACCGCTTTCTCCGCGCGCGACGAAAGCGGCGACACTCCGCTCGACGGCGCGGGCGTTCCGGTGTTCCAGCTCGCACTCGCCACTTCGACGCGGGATGCGTGGGCAGGCGCATCGCGCGGCCTGTCTCCAGCTGACCTCGCGATGCACGTCGTGCTGCCCGAAATCGACGGGCGCATCTTCGCCGGGGTCGCCAGCTTCAAGGAAGTCGGCGGGCGCGATCCGGCGCTCGGCTTTGCGCAGAGCGCTCATCGCGCCGAGCCGAGCCGGATCGACGCGATCGCGGCCCGCATCACGCGCTGGATCGCACTGGCTACCAAGCCGGCGCGCGATCGACAGGTCGCAATTGTGCTCACCACCTACCCGGGCAAGCCGCACCAGATGGCGCATGCCGTGGGGCTCGACGCGCTGGCCTCTGCCGAAGCCATGCTGACCGATCTGGCGGCGGCCGGCTATGGTGCGAGCAGGAGCCGCGATCTTGCGGCGACGATTCAAGCGGAACACCTCCGCTGGCCGGTGGCGGATTACGGTGCCGCACTCACGGAGCTGCCGGACGACCTTCGCTCCGATCTGATCGCCTCTTGGGGCGCCCCTGAGCACGATCCTTCCGTCGTCGACGGCGCCTTTCGCTTTTCGGCCGTGACGATCGGCAATGTGCTCATCGCGCTCCAGCCTGAGCGGGGCAGTTCTGCCGAACGCGAAGGTGAGTATCACGATCTTTCCCGCTGCCCGCGGCACGGCTACGTCGCCTTCTACCTCTGGCTACGTCAGCGCCGGACAGACGCGCTCGTCCATATGGGCGCGCACGGAACGCTCGAATGGCTACCCGGCAAGGCGGTTGCGCTATCCGACAGCTGCTGGCCCGAAGCGCTCACCGGCTCGCTGCCCGTCATCTACCCGTTCATCGTCAACGATCCCGGCGAAGCGGCGCAGGCCAAGCGCCGCATCGGTGCGCTGACGATCGGCCATGCACCACCTCCGCTGGCGCCCTCTGGCACCGGGGCGGGGATGGAGCGGATCGAAGCGCTGCTCGATGAATTTTCGAACGCCGGCGGCCTAGATCCTGCGCGCCGTGACCGGTTGCAAGCCGACATTCGCGACGAAGCGGAAGCGCTCGGGTTGCAGGCCGAACTCGGTCTCGACGCCGCTACGAGCCTGGTCGAGGCGATCACCAGGATCGACCGCTTCGTCTGCGACGTGAAGGAAGGCCAGTTCGGCGACGGTCTGCACGTGTTCGGGCGCGGCGACCTCGGGGTCGGCGAACGCGACGGGCTGCTCACCGCACTCGATGGTCGGCGAGTCCCGCCTGGCCCGTCGGGCTCCCCGTTCCGTGGCCGGACTGACGTTCTGCCGACCGGGCGCAACCTCTACACGATCGACCCGCGCGCGGTGCCTTCGCGCTCGGCTTACACCCAGGGCGTCATTCTGGCCGAAGAACTGATCCGGCGCCATTTGCAGGATCATGGGGACTATCCCAGCGGGCTGGTTGTCGATCTGTGGGGATCGGCCACCATGCGCACCGCCGGCGAGGAATTCGCGATGGCGCTGCATCTGCTGGGCGCCAAGCCCGTGTGGGATTCCGCCTCAGAGCGCGTGACAGGTGTCGAGATCTTGCCGATCGCCTTGCTGGACCGACCGCGCCTCGACGTTACGCTTCGGGTCTCGGGCCTCTTCCGGGATACGTTCCCCACGCTGCCGCTGCTGTTCGGTCAGGCGGTGCGCGCGCTGTGCGCCAGGGATGAACCTGCGGACTGGAACCCGTTCGCAAACACCGAGGCCGCGCCGCGCGTGTACGGGCCGCAACCCGGCAGCTATGGGCTCGGGCTCGGCGATGCCGGCGAAGTCTATACCGATGCCGCCCGACGCGCTGCTGGAGAGGCCTGGCTTGCGGCATCGGATCATGCGCTCGACGCACCCGATGCGCTTGCCGACCCGGAAGGGCTGCGGCGGCGCGTCGCGGGCGCGGACGCCTTCGTCCACCTGCAGGACCTGCCCGAAACCGACCTGTTGTTGGCGGCCGATTATGCCGCGCACGAGGCGGGCTTTGCTGCCGCTCAGGCGATCGCGGGGGGCAGCGCCGCGCTCTATCACCTCGACAGCCGCGACCCCGCGCATCCCGTCGCCCGCCCGTTGACCGAGGAAATCGCGCGTGTGGTGCGCTCCCGCGCCGCACAACCGGGCTGGGTTGCGGGAATGATGCGTCACGGCTTTCGTGGCGGCGCAGAGTTGGCAGCGACGCTCGACCATATGGGTGCCTTCGCACATCTGGCCGGTACTGTTCCGTCGCATCTTTTCGACCTCTACTATGACGCCACGCTCGGCGAGCCGGGTGTCCGCGCCTTCCTTGAACGCGACAATCCCGGTGCACTGGCGGCGATGGAGGCGCGTTTCGCGGCGCTTCATGCGGCCGGTCTTTGGACCACCCGGCGCAATTCGATCCTCGCCAGCCTGGCTCTTCCCGATTCGGGAGGCACGGCATGAGTGGAGGCGTGGTGAAAGGGTGGTGCCCCGACGCCTGGCGCCCGATGATGGCGGGTGACGGGCTGCTCGTCCGCGTGAAGCCGCGCCTCGGTCGCCTCTCGCGTGCGCAGGTGCTGGGGCTGTGCGATGCCGCCATCGCGTTCGGTCATGGCCTGATTGATTGTACTAGCCGAGCGAATCTCCAGATCCGCGGGGTCCGTGAGGATGGTTGGCCCAAGCTGCTGGCGGCGCTGATGGACCTGGGGCTCGTCGACACGGATTCGGCCGCCGAGAAGAAGCGCAACATCGTCATCGCGCCCGACTGGGAAGAGGGCGACGACAGCCACAGGATTGCGACCGAGCTGCTGGCCCGGCTCGATGGGATTCCCGAACTGCCGGGCAAGGCAGGCTTCGTCGTCGATGCCGGCCTCTCGCCCACACTCGCTGGGGTAGCGGGCGATTTCCGGGTCGAGCGCGGCGCGACTGGCGGGTTGATCCTGCGCGCCGATGGCCGGGAAACCGGGGTCGAACTCGCGAGGGGGGAGGAGGCAGACGCGCTCGTCGCACTCGCGCGATGGTTCGCCGAAAGCGGGGGTGCCACCGCCGGACGCATGGCACGCCACCGCGCCGCTTTGCCGGCCTGCGCCGTCGGAGCGACGCCGCCTGCCCTGGCCGCTCCGGGAATTGTGCCCGGGCCGCACCGTTTGGGCGCGGCTTACGGGCTCCCCTTCGGCCACATCGAAGCACGTGCGCTGCGCAGTCTTGTCGAAGCGCCGCTCGTTCATGCGGTGCGGATCACCCCGTCGCGGATCATCTTGGTCGAGGGCGCCGCCGTCGCGGCCGGAGAGGGGCTGCTCGTCAGTCCGGTTGATCCACTGCTGCGGGCGGATGCCTGTCCCGGCGCGCCGTTCTGCCCGCAGGCGACGGTCAGCACACGCGATCTCGCACGCGCGCTCGCGCCGTTCGTCGCCGGGCGGCTTCACGTGTCGGGATGCGCCAAGGGGTGCGCCCGCCCACAGGCTACCGACGTCACCCTCACCGGCCGCGACGGCCTTTTCGATATCGCCTTCGATGCCTGCGCCGGATCGTCCGCCGTGCGCGCCAGCCTCGAACCGCGCGATGTCCTTGCTCATTTCGGAGCCCCTTGATGCCCCTTGTCTATGAAACCGACGGCGCGGCGATCTACCGTCAGTCGTTCGCCATGATCCGCGCCGAATCCCGTCTTGCGCGCTTCTCGGCCGACGAAGAGCCGGTGGCGGTGCGGATGATCCATGCTGCCGGCCTGGTGGACCTTGCCAAGCACATCCGCTTCTCGCCTGGCTTTGCGCAAACCGCACGCGCGGCGTTGGCGGGGGGTGCGCCGATCCTGTGCGACGCGAGGATGGTCTCCGAGGGAATCACGCGCGCGCGCCTCCCCGCCGCCAATCCGATCGTCTGCACGTTGGGGGATGCCGCTGTGCCCGAACTGGCACGGACGATGGGCAACACCCGCTCCGCTGCCGCGCTCGAACTGTGGCGGCCGCACCTCGCCGGCGCCGTGGTGGCGATTGGGAATGCGCCGACTGCGCTGTTTCACCTGCTCAACATGCTGGAAGATCCCGACTGTCCCCGCCCGGCGGCGATCATCGGCTGTCCGGTGGGGTTCGTTGGTGCGGTGGAATCGAAGGCAGCGCTGTGGGCAGCGCAACTGGTGCCATGCTGCATCGTCGAGGGGCGTCTCGGCGGCAGTGCCATCACCGTCGCGGCAGTCAACGCGCTTGCGAGCAGCGCCGAATGACGACGATTCAGCCACCCTGCGGAACGATTCACGGCGTGGGCCTCGGGCCCGGCGCGCCCGACCTCCTCAGCGTCCGGGCCGACCGGCTGGTGCGCGGCGCGCGCAACGTGGCCTATTTCCGCAAGGCCGGCCGGCGGGGTCAGGCGCGGGCGATCGCTGAGGGGATGCTCCACCCCGAAGCCGTCGAAATCCCGATGGAATATCCGGTGACCACTGAAATCCCGGTCTCCGACCCGCGCTACAACGCTTGCCTGAGCTCATTCTATGCGCAGTGTACGGAGCGCCTCTCCAGCCTCGCGCAGGCGGGGGAGGATGTCGTTGTGCTCTGCGAGGGCGACCCGTTCTTCTACGGCTCGTTCATGCACCTGCACTCCCGGCTGTCGGGTGTGGTGCCGGTCGAGGTGGTGCCGGGCATCACCGGCATGGCCGGCGCGTGGAACGCGACAGGGCTCCCCATCACCTGGGGCGACGATGTGCTGACGGTAGCGATGGCCACCCTGCCCGAGGAAGAACTGGTCCGGCGCATCCGCGATACCGACGCGCTGGTGGTGATGAAGATCGGGCGCAACCTGCCCAAGCTGCGGCGTGCGGTGGCAGCGGCGGGGCGCGAAGCGTCGGCGTGGCTGGTGGAGCATGCGGCCATGCCGGGGCAGCGGGTGCGCCGGCTGGCCGAAGCGGAAAGCGTAACGCCGTATTTTTCGATCCTGCTGATCCATGGCCAGGGGCGCAGGCCGTGAGTGCCGGGACGCGCGGCTGGCTGGCGATCGCCGGGCTCGGACCCGGGGACGAGGCGCTGATCACGCCCGAAGTCAGCGCTGCGCTGGCGGAAGCGACCGACGTCATCGGCTATATTCCCTACGTCGCGCGGATCGCGCCGCGCGAAGGGCTGGTGCTGCACCCCTCCGACAACCGGGTCGAGTTGGACCGCGCAACGGCGGCGCTGGAACTGGCGGCGCAGGGGCGGCAGGTGGTGGTGGTGTCCTCGGGCGATCCGGGCGTCTTTGCGATGGCAGCGGCGGTGTTCGAGGCGCTCGAGACCGGCCCCGTCGAATGGCGCGACCTCGACATCCGGGTGATGCCCGGGATCACCGCCATGCTGGCTGCAAGCGCGCGCGCCGGAGCGCCGCTGGGGCATGACTTCTGCGCGATCAACTTGTCCGATAACCTGAAGCCCTGGGCGCTGATCGAGAAGCGCCTTCGATTGGCCGCAGAGGCGGACTTCGCGATCGCCTTCTACAACCCCCGTTCGAAGTCGCGGCCGGAAGGCTTCACGCGCGCGCTGGAGGTGCTGCGCGAAGCTTGCGGAGACGATCGCCCGGTGCTGTTCGCCCGCGCGATCGCGACGCCCGAGGAGGCGTTGCGGATCGTGCCGTTGACCGAGGCGCGGCCGGAGATGGCCGATATGCGCACGATGGTGATCGTCGGGTCGAGCCGAACCCGCATCATCGAGCGCAAGGCAGGCCCGATCCTCTACACCCCAAGGTTCGTGCCCGAGGCGGAGGCATGAGCCAGCCAACTGAGCACATCTTCTGCCCGATGGACCTCGACCCGTTTCGGCATGGCGGGGCGATCGATCATCAGGACAGGGACGCCCAGCGCACGGGCCGCGATCAGCTTCGCTTCGGCACCGTTCCCACCGGCGTTCTTGCAGACCACCAGATCGATCGCGTGCGCTTCCAGCAGGGTGCGGTCACCCTCGGAGGTGAAGGGTCCGCGATCGACGACCAGATCGTGGTGCGGCAAGGCAGGCGGAGGATCCGGCACATCGACGAAGCGCAGCAGATAGCGGTGCTGCGGCTGCGCGGCGAAGGCTTCGACATGCATCCGCCCCAGTGCGAGCATCACGTTCCTGGGGGGGCCTGCCAGCGCCGCGACCGCACGGCTCATGTCGGCAACGTGGGTCCAGCGGTCTCCGTCGACGGGCTCCCATGCCGGTCGGGTGAGCGCGACGTGCGGAATGCCCGCCGCCCGCGCGGCTTCCACGGCATGCGCGCTCATCGTTGCTGCAAAGGGGTGGGTGGCATCGACCAGGTGGGTCACACGGTGCGTGCGCAGATACTCGGCCAGCCCCGCTGCCCCGCCGAACCCGCCGATACGCACCGGCACCGGCTGACTACGCGGCTTCTCGGTTCTGCCGGCATAGCTCAGCGTCGCGGCGATGCCCTGTGCCGCAAGCAGGGCGGCAAGCGCGCTCGCTTCGGTCGTTCCGCCGAGCAGGAGGACGTTCGGCATGGCTGACCCTGTTCTCCAGACCTGGTTGACGATCGTCGGCGTCGGCGAAGACGGCGCCGCCGGACTGTCGGCCGCGGGCCAAGAGGCGCTGGCGCAGGCCGAGCTCGTGATGGGATCGGCCCGCCATCTCTCTCTGCTGCCGGCACTTACTTGCCCGACCATCGAATGGCCAGTGCCCTTTGGCGACGGCGTTGCGCGTTTGCTCGAGCATCGCGGACGACGCGTGGCGATGCTGGCCTCGGGTGATCCTTTCTGGTTCGGTGCGGGGACGAGCGTGACGCGCCACCTCGATCGCGGCGAGTGGGTCGCGCATCCTGCTCCCTCCAGCTTCGCTGTCGCCGCTGCACGGCTTGGCTGGCCGCTGGAGGACACGGCGTGTCTTGGCCTCCATGCGGCGCCGCTGGAGCGCCTGCGCCCTCATCTCGCGCCGGGCCGGCGCGTGCTCGGGCTGCTCCGCGATGGCGGAGCAGTGCCGGCACTGGCCCGATATCTGGTGCGGCAGGGTTTCGGGCAGTCGATGCTGCATGTCCTCGAGGCGCTCGGCGGCCCGCGCGAGCGAATTCGTCACGCGCGTGCCGAAAGCTTGAGCTTCGCCGATACTATCCACCCCGTTGCGGTCGGCATCGAAGTCCAAGGCGAGGGTGCCACGGTTCCGACGGCATCGGGGATCGCCGACGACTTCTTCGAATCTGATGGCCAGATCACCAAGCGGCCGGTTCGGGCGCTGACTTTGTCGGCGCTCGCGCCTCGCGCGGGCGAGCTGTTGTGGGACATCGGCGCCGGGTCCGGATCGATCGCGATCGAGTGGCTGCTCGCACACCCGGCCAACCGCGCAGTCGCGATAGAGGCCGATCCCGCGCGCGCCAAACGCGTGCGTGAGAACGCGATGAAGCTTGGCATGGATCGGCTGGAAGTCGTCGTCGGCCAAGCCCCGGAAGTCTTGCCCGGCGGCCCCGATCCCGACGCGGTGTTCGTCGGAGGCGGGCTTTCGGAAGCGCTGCTGGAGGTGCTTTGGACGCGCCTTCGCCCTGGCACGCGGCTGGTCGCGAATGCGGTTACGCTGGAATCCGAAGCTGTCCTCGCCGGCTGGCATGTGGCGAAGGGTGGCACGCTGCTGCGCGTCGAACTGGCTGATGCGGTGCCGCTCGGAACCCGTCACGGCTGGAAGGCGCGCTATCCCGTCGTGCAATGGAGCGTAGTGCTGTGATCGTCGCGGGCTTCGGATTTCGGGCGGGCACCAGCGTGTCCTCGCTGCGTGCGGCGCTTGCGTTGGCGCAGGAAGGTTCGCCGCCCGTTACCTTGCTTGCCACGGTGGCGGACAAGGCGCCGGCGCTGGCGCCGCTGGCTGACGCGCTCGGTCTCGCGCTCACCGGTGTATCGGCCGACGCGCTGACGCATCCATCGACGCCGACCCGATCCGTCGCAAGCTTGAAGACGCGCGGTGCCGGCAGCGTTGCAGAAGCCGCGGCGCTCGCGGCGGCCGGTCCGGGCGCGCGCCTGCTGGGCTCGCGCCATGTTTCACCCGATCGGATGGCGACTTGCGCCATCGCAGAAGGAACTGCGAATTGACCGTGCATTTCATCGGCGCCGGCCCGGGCGCTCCCGATCTCCTGACGCTTCGCGGACGCGATCTGATCGCCGCGAGCCCGGTCTGCCTCTATGCGGGATCGTTGATCCCTGCAGCGGTGCTCCAGCATTGTCCCCCCGGCGCGCGGATCGTCAACACCGCGCCCCTGGAACTGGACGAGATCATCGACGAGATCGCCGCCGCCCACGCGTCCGGCCACGATGTCGCGCGGCTGCACTCCGGCGACCTGTCGGTCTGGTCGGCCGTCGGCGAGCAGCTGCGCCGCCTGCGCGCGATGGATATCCCGTTCACCATCACCCCCGGTGTGCCGGCGTTTGCCGCCGCCGCCGCGGCGTTGGAGGCGGAACTGACCCTTCCTGAGCTGGGCCAGTCGCTGGTGCTGACCCGGACGCCGGGTCGCGCGAGCGCCATGCCGAGCGGGGAAAGCCTCGCCAATTTCGGAGTGACCGGCGCGACCCTCGCGATCCACCTCTCGATCCACAATCTCGCTCAAGTCGTGGCCGATCTCACGCCGGCCTACCGTGGAGACTGTCCGGTCGCGGTGGTGTGGCGGGCCAGTTGGCCCGACCAGCGGATCGTCCGCGCGACGCTGGCGACGATCGAGGCGGCGGTCGCGGGCAGTATGGAGCGCACCGCGCTGATCATCGTAGGCCGTGTCCTGTCGGCAGAAGATTTCGCTGAAAGCAGCCTCTACGCGCACGGATATGATCGACGGTTTCGACCGCAGAATGCGGCTTCGCGGTTCATCGGGGTAAGCGAATGAGCGTGCGCGGTCTGATGATTGCCGCCCCCGCCTCGGGGGCTGGCAAAACCACCGTGATGCTGGGGCTGCTCCGCGCTCTCACGCAGGACGGCTTGACCGTGCAACCGTTCAAGAGCGGCCCCGACTATATCGATCCCGCGTTCCACCGTGCGGCTTGCGGGCGATCCTCGTTCAACCTCGACAGCTGGGCAATGGATGGCACGCTGATCGATGCCATCGCCGCCGAGGCAGCCGGCGCGGACATGGTCCTCGCCGAAGGGTCGATGGGCCTGTTCGACGGGGTGGCGACCATCGGCGCGACAGGGCACGGCGCGAGCGCCGATCTGGCCCGCCGCATGGGCTGGCCGGTGGTGCTGGTGCTGGACGTGTCCGGCCAGGCGCAGTCCGCCGCCGCAACCGCGCTCGGCTTCAAGAGCATGGACCTGCGTTTGCCCTTCGCCGGAGTGATCCTGAACCGCGTCGCGAGCCCGCGCCATGAACGGCTGGTGCGCAGGGGCCTCGAAGAAGTCGGGATCGCCGTTTTCGGCGCGGTGCCCCGCCGTGGTGATCTGACGCTGCCCGAACGTCACCTAGGACTAGTCCAGGCGGTAGAACACCCTGACCTCGACCGCACGATCGGCGAATACGCCGAATTCCTGCGTGCGCATGTCGATCTCGACGCTATTCGGCGCGCCGCGCGCAACCTTGGTGGCCCCGCTCATACGGTAGCAGGCGCGCTTCCCGCGCCACCCGCGCAGCGGATCGCGATCGCGCGCGACAAGGCATTTTCCTTCCTCTATCCGCACGTGGTCGAAGGCTGGGCACGCGCGGGTGCGCAGATCCTGCCGTTCTCGCCGCTCGCCGACGAAGCGCCTGCCGAAGACACCGATCTTGTCTGGCTGCCCGGCGGCTATCCCGAGCTGCATGCCGGCAGGATCGCCAATGCCGCGAACTTCCTTTCGGGGCTGCGCCGCCATGCCGAAGCGCGCCCGGTGCATGGCGAGTGCGGCGGCTACATGGTGCTCGGTGAGGCGCTGATCGACAAAGCGGGGACGCGGCACGCGATGGCCGGGCTGCTGGGCCTTGTCACCAGCTATGCGAAGCGCACGATGCACCTGGGCTACCGTCAGGCCGAACTGCGCGCGCCGATCGCCGGCTTTGCAGCCGCCACGAAGATGCGCGGGCATGAATTCCACTATTCGACGATCCTGGCGCAGACCGACGCGCCGCTGGCTCTTGTGAAGGATGCCGACGGACACGAGGTGGCCGAGACAGGATCGCATCGTGGCCGGGTAACCGGCACCTTCTTCCACATGATCGCGGCGGCGTCGTGAGCGGTTTCGTCTCGTTCGTTGGCGCGGGGCCGGGCGACCCGGACCTGCTGACGGTCAAGGCGGTGGCGCGTCTCCAGGCGGCCGACGCGGTCCTGTTCGACGATCTGGCGTCGGGGCCGATCCTCACCCGTGCGGGCGAGGGCGCCAAGCTCGTGCCGGTCGGCAAGCGGGCAGGTCGGCCGTCGCCCAGCCAGGCGGAGGTCAACCGGCTGCTGGTGGAACATGCGCTGTCCGGAATGCGCGTCGTCCGGCTGAAGTCGGGCGACTCCGGGATATTCGGCCGGCTCGAGGAAGAGATAGAGGCATTGCGATCGGCCGGAATCGGCTTCGAGATCGTCCCGGGCGTCAGCGCTGCGAGTGCCGCCGCGGCCGCGATCGGGATTCCGTTGACCCGGCGCGAACATGCCCGGCGGGTTCAGTTCGTCACCGGCCACGGCAAGACAGGCCTTCTGCCCGACGACCTCAACCTGGCGGCGCTTGCCGACACGCACGCCACGACTGTCGTGTTCATGCCGAAGCGAACCTTCCCGCCGCTTGCCGAGAAGCTGTTTGCGGCAGGCATGGCGCGCGAAACGCCTGCGATCATGGTCGAAAATGTCGGCCGTGACGACCAGAGGATCACGCGCAGCAGCATCGCCGATTTGGCGGGCTTGCTCGGCGACGGCGGCACGACGGCACCCGCGATCATCCTCTACGGCCCCTTGTTGGAGGCCCCATGATCGATCTTCACCTCATCGGGATCGGGACGGGCAACCCGGATCATCTGACCGCCGCAGCGGTGCGAGCGATGAACGAGGCGGACCTCATCCTGCTGCCGCGCAAGGGCAGCGCGAAATCGGACCTGATCGATCTGCGGCGCTCGATCTGTGCACAGGTGCTGGAGCGTCCGGTGCGGATCGTCGAGTTCGACATGCCGGTGCGCGCCGCGATCGAGGATTACGGAAAAGCCGTCGACGACTGGCACGACGCGATCGCCGCAATCTGGCGGCAGCAGATCGACCTGTACCTCGGCGACGGTGGGCGCCTGGCGCTGCTGGTGTGGGGCGACCCCTCGCTCTACGACAGCACGCTGCGCATCGCCAACCGGCTGAAAGCGGCGCGCATGGACATCACGGTTCATGTGGTTCCGGGGATTACCAGCATCCAGGCGCTCACGGCCGCGCATGCCATCCCCCTCAACCCGTTGGCGGGGGCGGTCACGATCACAACTGCGCGGCAGCTGCGCGCCCACGGCTGGCCCGCGGGTGCCGATACGATCGTCGTCGTGCTCGACAGCGGCTGTGCTTTCGAGACGCTCGATCCGGCCGGAATCACGATCTGGTGGGGCGCCTATCTCGGCATGGCGCAACAAGCGCTCGAGCAGGGTCCGCTGGCCGAGGCCGGTCCGCGGATCGCCGAGTTGCGGGCCGTGCTGCGCGCACGCCACGGCTGGATCATGGATGTTTATCTCATGCGGAAGGAATGTGCCGATGGAGGACGATAACAGCGTCGAAGCGGTCGGCGGTGATGACCGGCATGCCGAAAAGATGCGCAAGAAACAGGCTGCGCGCGAGACGATCATGGCGACCAAGACTCGCGAGAAGGGCTTGCTGATCGTCCACACCGGGAAGGGCAAGGGCAAGACCAGCGCGGCGCTGGGCATGGTCGTGCGCGCGATCGGCCACGGGATGAAGGTCGGCGTGGTCCAGTTCGTCAAGGGTGCGATGACCACCGGCGAGAAGGTGGTGTTCGACGCTTTCCCGGAGAACGTCGAGTTCAAGCCGATGGGCGAGGGCTTCACCTGGGACACGCAGGACCGAACCCGCGACATCGCCTCCGCCCGGACCGCGTGGGAGGAGGTGAAGCGCATGATCGCCGACCCGAGCTACCATATGGTGTTGGCGGACGAGCTGAACATCGTGCTGCGTTACGACTACCTCCCGCTGGATGAGGTGCTCGAAGTCCTGACCGCACGTCCCGAGATGAAGCATGTCATCGTAACCGGCCGGAACGCGCCCGAGGCGCTGATGGAAGCCGCGGATCTCGTCACCGAGATGACGATGGTGAAGCACCCGTTCCGCGGGGGCGTGAAGGCGCAGGCGGGGATCGAATTCTGAGCACTGAACCGCCTTCGTTCGATGCCGACTTCGCGCAGCAATTCGAAGCGTTGCTGCACTGGCGGCGCGACGTCCGCCATTTCGCGCGGGATGCGGTCCGAGAGGAAGACTTGCGCGAGCTGCTCGGCCTGGCCGCCTTGTCGCCGTCGGTCGGGAACGCGCAGCCGTGGCGGTTCGTGCGGCTCCGCTCGCCTGGGCTTCGCGATACGCTGGCGGCGCATGTCGACGCGCAGAACGCGCAGGCCGCGCAGCGCTACGAGGGGCAGCGCTATGACGACTATCTCGCGCTCAAGCTCCACGGGCTGCGCGAGGCCCCCGAGCTGTTGGCAGTGTTATGCGACGACGAAGCCGAGGCAGGACATGGCCTCGGCATTGCAACGATGCCGGTAATGCTGCGCTATTCCTGCGTGACCGCCGTTCACACGCTGTGGCTGGCGGCGCGCGTCCGCGGCATCGGGATGGGTTGGGTCTCGATCCTCGAGCCGCATGCCGTTCACGAAATGCTGGACGTGCCTGCACAATGGTCGCTGATTGCGCTGCTGTGCATCGGCTATCCGGCCGAGGAATCCGACACGCCCGAACTGGAACGACGCCGCTGGCAGTCCAGAGGCTCGCTGGCCGAGCGACTGTTCGAGCGATGACCTTGCCCAAGGAGCAGAAGACATGTTGACCTCTGTCGAAGACGGCCCGGCCGTCGTGGCGTGTAACACCTGTCGCCACAGCGGGGACGCGCGGGAAGACGGCACGGGCGCACGCGGCGGTGCGCAGCTGGTGGCTGCCTTGCGTGCGGTTCGGGAAAGCAATCCCCGCTATGCCGGGATCGCCGTTCAGGAGATGCCCTGCCTGTTCGCATGCACCGAATTCTGCACGGTGCATCTGCGTGCGCCGGGCAAGGTCGGCTATGTGCTCGGTCGCTTCACGCCGGACGCGGCGGCGGCCGCCGCGATACTCGACTATGCGGTCGAATATGCCGCGAGCGAGCACGGCCGCGTTCCGTTCAAGCAGTGGCCGCAGGGGGTGAAGGGGCATTTCATCACGCGCACGCCGCCGCCGGGATACGTGGCCAAATGAACGGCTTCGCGTCCGTCGCGGCGTTCGAGGCGGGGCTCGCCGCGCTTCCTGCTTGCGACGAAACCGCTGTGGCCGCCGCGCGTGCGCGGCAGGGCGAACTGACCAAGCCGCCGGGCTCGTTGGGACGTCTGGAAGATATCGCAGCATTCCTCGCCGGATGGCAGAATAATCCGCGGCCGGTCATTGAGCGCGCACGCGCTGCGATCTTTGCTGGCAATCATGGGTTCGCTGTCCACGGCGTAAGCGCCTATCCCACCAGCGTCACCGCCGCGATGGTCGAGAATTTCCGCACAGGAGGCGCGGCCATCAACGCGCTCGCGGGCGCCGCAGGGCTGGACCTGAAGGTTGTCGCGCTCGACCTCGACCGGCCGACAGCCGATTTCACCATCGCCCCCGCCATGGACGAGGATGATTGTCTTGCGGCTTTGTCGGCCGGCGCTCGGGTGGTCGCGCCGGATCTGCATCTGCTGGTCGTCGGTGAAATGGGGATCGGCAACACGACCGCCGCCGCCGCGCTGTGCGCGCACAGCTTCGGGGGCACTCCAGCCGATTGGGTCGGCCCAGGCACCGGCGTTGACCAGACCGGCATCGCTCGCAAGGTCCGGGTCGTGCAGCAAGCGCTGACCTGTCATGCGGCCGCGCCCCGCACGCCGTTTGAGACGTTGCGGCGGCTGGGCGGGCGCGAAATAGCGGCGGTGGCCGGTGCTGTGCTGGAGGCGCGTCGACGGCGCATAACCGTGGTGCTTGACGGCTTCATCACCTGCGCCGCCATCGCGCCGCTCGCGACCGCAGTGCCGGCCATCGTCGATCATTGTATCGCGGGGCATTGCTCGGCCGAGCCGGGCCACGTCCAACTGCTGCGCCACCTGCGTCTCTCGCCGTTGCTTGATCTGGGGATGCGGCTGGGCGAGGGCAGTGGCGCCGCCGTTGCGGTGCAGGTCATCCGATCCGCCGTCGCCGCGCATGCGCAGATGGCAACCTTCGCGGAAGCCGGTGTCGCAAGCGCCAGATGAGCGGTTTCGTCGTCCATCTCATGCGCCACGGAGCGCCCACTACACCGGGGCTTCTGCTTGGCCGGACGGATATGCCCCCGACGCGGGCAGGGGTCGACGCCTGCGTGGCGCAGGTGGCCGACCTGTCGTTCGGGGCGATCGTTGCGTCCGACCTGCAACGCTGCGCCCTGACCGCGGCGGAGATCGGCGCGATGCGGGGCATGCCTAGCGGCGTCGACCGGCGCTGGCGCGAACTGGATTTCGGAGACTGGGACGGCCTGGCGCCGTCACAGCTCGATAGCGACGCGTTGGGCGCCTTCTGTGACGACCCCGACGCGAACCCGCCACCTGGCGGCGAGCACTGGTCCTCGCTCGTCGCGCGGGTTGCTTCGGCAATCGACGGCATCGCAGCCGACGCGCGCGCAGGCGATACGCTCGTCGTCACCCACGGCGGCGCGATCCGCGCGGCCTTGGCTAGTTTGTTCGGGTTCGAGCAACCCCAGCTATGGTCGTTCGCGCTCCCCTACGCTGCCGTTGTCAGCCTGAGGATTTGGCCGGGATCGCCTCGCACTGCGCAAATCGTAGGGCTGTGGGCATGAAGGGCCTCATCATCGCGATCCAGTTCCTCACGCGCCTCCCGACCCCGCGTATCGAAGTAACCTCGGCTGGATTCATCGCATCAATGCGGTGGTTCCCGGCAGCGGGTGCGTTGATCGGCCTCGTGGTGGCGGCGGCAGCTTGGGCCGGCGCGATGATCGACAACTGGACGGGCGCGCTCGTGGCGCTGGCGGCCTGGGTTTTGGTCACCGGCGCGCTCCATCTCGACGGCCTTGCCGATGTCGCAGATGCCCGCGGTGCCGCGCACAAGGACCGCGACCGGATGCTGGCGGTGCTCGCCGATCCGCACGTCGGCAGCTTCGGCGTGACCGCGATCGGCCTGCAACTGATCGCCAAGCTGGTCCTGCTCCATGCCGTTGTCGACCTCGGCCGCTTTGTCGCGCTCGCCTGTGTGCCGTTCGTAGCGAGAGTCGCGCCGCTCTTCTGGTCTCGGCTGATCACCCCGCTCCATGAGGGGCTGGGCGCGCGGTTTCGTGGGGCGATCCGGCCGGTCCATCTCGTGGCATGGTCGATGGTCCTGATTTGTGCAGCATGGTTCGTCCCCGCGCTCCTCGTCTTCATCCCCTGCGTTGCGCTGTGGGGCTTGTGGGTTGATCGGCGCTTGGGCGGCATTTCCGGCGATGCTCATGGTGCGGGTATCGAACTGGTCGAGACCGTCCTGCTGTTCGCGATCGTGGCGCAGGCTGCGCTGTGAGGGACAGCCGCTGGACATGGCATGGTGGCGGCATCGCGGCGGCGCGTGCCCATTTCGACGAAGGGCCCGATGCCTGGCTAGACCTCTCGACCGGCATCAATCCGCATGCGTGGCCCGGTGCCGACGCCATCAGCATCGACTGGCGCAGTTTGCCGGACGAGCATGGCCTGCGCGGTCTCGAGCAAGCCGCAGCCGCGCACTTCGGCTGCGATGCGGGCCACGTCTGCGCCGTTCCGGGGACGGAGGTCGGCCTGCGGCTTGCCGGAGCGCTTCTCCCGCGGCCCGTCTTCCACCTGGTGCCGACGTACCGGACGCACGGCGAGATGGTGGCGGAGAGCCTGCCCCTGCCGATCGAAGAGGTTGCAGCGGCCGACGGCGCAACGTTGGTTCTCGCCAATCCCAACAACCCCGACGGACGCCTGCTCGGCCGCGACGCGCTGATAGACCTGCTCGCCCGGCGGCGACGGACAGGGTGGCTCGTGCTCGATGAAGCCTTCGCCGACTGTCATCCGGAGCTGAGCCTCGCCAGTGAGATCAACGACCGCCGGCGGCTCCTGATCTTCCGCTCGTTCGGCAAGTTCTTCGGCCTTGCAGGGCTCCGCCTCGGGTTCGTGCTCGGCCCGCGCGACGTGATCGGACAGCTTCGCCAGCGGCTCGGCGCGTGGCCGGTTTCGGCGGCAGCAATCGCCATCGGCACCGCCGCCTATCGCGACGCCGACTGGACATGCGGGATGCGCACGCGCCTCGTGCGGGAAGCCGAGGCGCTCGACGCCGGGCTGCTCGGCCTCGGCTATACCGCCGTCGGCGGATGTCCGCTGTTTCGGTTGATCGAGTGCAGCGCTGCGCACCCGCTGTTCGAACGCCTGGCAGGCCGATCGATCCTGACGCGCCCGTTCGACGCGCAGCCAGGCTGGCTCCGGATCGGCTTGCCCGGCAGTGACGAAGGCTTGGCGCGCCTGCTTGCGGCGATCACTGGTCGTGGCTGATCCCGTCGCACTCGCGGCACTGGCCTTCGATGCGGCCGTGGGCTGGCCGACGGCGCTTTATCGCCGCGTCGGCCATCCGGTAGGCCTGTTCGCAAGGATGATCGCGGCGTGCGAGCGCAGGTGGAATCGCCCGCAACTGGGCGCGCAGCGGCGCCGCATTCTCGGCGTGTTCACGGTTGTCATCCTGATCGCCGTCGTGGCGGGAGGAGCGACGCTCCTTCACCTGCTCGTCGAGCGCCTGCTCGGGTCGCTGTGGTGGATCGGCGTCGCCCTGCTGTCATGGCCCGCGCTCGCGCTGCGCAGCCTCTACAATCATGTCCTACCGGTCGCGGCCGCGCTTCGCGGCGGCGATCTGGAGGGCGCACGCCAGGCCGTGTCGATGATCGTGGGCCGCGACACCAGCACCCTCGACGAGGCAGGGGTTGCGCGTGCGGCGATCGAAAGCCTTTCGGAAAGCTTCTGCGACGGCATCGTCGCGCCGATGTTCTGGCTGCTTGTCGCCGGCCTGCCCGGTGTCTGGGCGTACAAGGCGATCAACACCGCCGACAGTATGATCGGGCATCGCGAGGAGCGCTGGCGAGCGTTCGGATGGGCGGCAGCGCGGACGGATGATCTGCTCAACCTCGTACCGGCGCGTATAGGTGGGGTCATCATCTGCGTGGCCGGGCTCGGGGGGTGGAAGACGCTGTGGCGCGATCATGCGCGACACGCTTCTCCCAATGCGGGCTGGACCGAGGCGGCGATGGCAGGGGCGCTCGACCTGCGTCTCGCTGGGCCGGTCCTCTACGATGGGCTGGTCTCGCATAAAGAATGGATCGGCGACGGGCGTGTCGCGGCGGATGCCGACGATGTAGCGCGCGCGCTGCGGGTGTATGTTCGCGCGTGCCTGTTGCTCGCGCTGTTGGTTGCCGGTGCTGCGTGGGGAGGATATCGATGGGTGCCCTGATGCTGCAAGGCACGGGATCGGACGTCGGCAAATCGGTGCTGGCCGCTGGGCTCTGCCGCGCCCTTGCGAACCGCGGCCTTACGGTGCGCCCCTTCAAGCCGCAGAACATGTCGAACAACGCGGCCGTTACTGTCGATGGGGGCGAGATCGGCCGGGCACAGGCGCTCCAGGCGATCGCCTGCCGTGTCGAGCCGCACACCGACATGAACCCGGTGCTGCTCAAGCCGCAGGCCGATCACACCTCGCAGCTTGTCGTCCACGGCCGGGTGCGGGGCGCCATCGGCGCCGACTACAGACAAAAGCGGGGTGCGCTTCTCCCCGACGTGCTCGCGAGTTGGGAGCGTCTGCGCGCGCAATGCGACATTGTCGTCGTGGAGGGTGCGGGCTCGCCGGCGGAGATCAACCTGCGCAGCGGCGACATCGCCAACATGGGCTTCGCGCGCGCGGCGCAGGTGCCCGTCGTGCTGGTCGGGGACATCGACCGTGGCGGCGTGATTGCTGCGCTGGTAGGGACCCGTACCGTGCTCGACCCGGCAGACGCGGCGATGATCCGGGGTTTCATCATCAACAAGTTCCGCGGCCGAGCGGCGCTGTTCGAGGACGGATATCGGCAGATCGAGGCGCTGTCGGGCTGGCGTGGCTACGGCGTGGTACCCTGGCTTCGCGCCACGTCGCGCCTGCCTGCCGAGGACGCGGTGGTGCTCGAACGCGATCCGGGGAGGACCTCCGGCGGACTGAAGATTGCCTGCCCGATGCTTCCCCGTATCGCGAACTTCGACGACCTCGATCCGCTGAAGGCGGAAAGCGCGGTCGAACTGGTGATGGTTCCCGCCGGCCAGCCGATCCCGCAGGACTGCGCGCTGATCATCCTGCCAGGCTCCAAGGCGACGATCGCCGACATGTCGGCCATGCACGCGCAGGGTTGGAACATCGACATTCTCGCGCATCATCGTAGGGGCGGCAGGGTTCTCGGGATCTGCGGCGGCTATCAGATGCTTGGCCGGCGTATCAGCGATCCGCACGGCATCGAAGGTCCGGCAGGAGAAGTGCCCGGCTTGGGGCTGCTCGATGTCGAGACGGTCATGACCTCGCAGAAGGCGCTCCGCCGCATCGAGGGGACCGCACTCGGAGAGCCTTTTCAGGGCTTCGAGATGCACATGGGGGAGACCACGGGGGCAGACTGCGACCGCCCCTTTGCAATGCTCGACGGCGTCCGTCGCGACGGTGCCGTCAGCGCCGATGCTCGGGTCATGGGCAGCTATGTTCATGGGGCATTGGCCAGCACGGCGCTCCGCGCAAGCCTGCTCAAAATGCTCGGCGGCGCTACCGACGCAAACGATCACGCGAGCGCCGTCGATGCCGCACTCGACGAGATCGCCGGCGAGCTCGAGACGCATCTCGACGTGGACGGCCTGCTCAAGCTCGCCCAAGGAAGCCGCTCATGACCAGCCTTTTCGTGATCGGGGGCGCGCGCTCCGGAAAGAGCCGCTACGCTCAGGCACGTGCGGAGGCGACTGGCCGGTCACCGGTATTCATCGCCACCGCGCAGCCGTTCGACGGCGAGATGCGCGACCGCATCGCGCGGCACCAAGCCGACCGCTGCGACGAATGGGAAACGGTGGAGGCGCCTCTCGACCTCGCTGGCGCGGTAGGCCGCTATGGCGCGCCTGATCGCGTGCTATTGATCGACTGCATCACGCTGTGGATCACCAATTTACTGCTGTCGGACGGAGACATCCCGGCGGCGCTCACGGCGTTCACCAGCGAGATAGGCCGGACAAAGGGACCCCTCATTCTCGTGAGTAACGAAGTCGGCTGTGGGATCGTCCCGGAGAATGCCTTGGCGAGGCGCTTCCGGGATGAGGCGGGGTGGGTGAACCAGCACCTAGCGTCATCTGTGGACGAAGTGCAGTTGGTGGTGGCGGGGATCCCTTTGAGACTGAAATAACCTTGTACGGCAACATGTGCAGTACGTGCGCACCCGGACACTTTCGAGCGTGTCGACCACATCCTCGGGGAAGCTTCCGCTTCTCATGCTTTCACCGAATGGGCCCGGCAGCGGTTGGAGAGGATGGAAGCCCAACTGCAGCTGTCGACGATTGTCGCTGAGGTCTCAGAGATGGAGGCCTTCACGGTGCAGGACGACGCCAGCAGCCTGGGAGGGTGATCCAAGCGCCGCCTCTGCTCACGGCCTTCTCAGTCATCTGCGCGGGAATTATCGCGCATCTCAGATGCGCGATAATTCCGACTTACCGGTGCATACCTGTGCTGCGATGGAGCATGCTGAGACAGCTGTTAGATGATCTGACGGTATTTTCTTGAGTGCCTGCTCCCACCGAAGACCATCTCGGGATTTACCAAAAATGCGACGAACGGGGCGAATGGTGGCGATTGATCTAGAAAGGCCGGTTTCCGATAACGGCGGATTTCGCCAATAAAATCAGCAGCGCAGCTTTTCCGCGGTGCCTGGGACGGTATCGCAGAGGCGAAGAAATATTTTTGTTTTGGAAGATCAAACGGTTATGATGGGTGGGGATAATCGAGTGGGAATGAACGGCGGCTAGGATGCCTGTCCTCGGCGGCGACGCCCGGCCAGGGGCGCCGCCACGACGAAGCCCACGATGGCGGCGACGCCGGACCCGAAGACCATCAGGATCCTGGGCG
>JBMOQX010000072.1:0-139274 GCA_049322755.1 Pseudomonadota bacterium
CCCGACGCGCGGGTGGCGCCGCGCCGCGCCGCCAGGTTGGCGGCCGTCGGCGCTGCCGTGCTGGTGGCGGGCGCGCTGCTGGCGCCGGCGCCGCCCTACGATGTGCGCGCCGATGCCCGGCTGCGCGACGAGATGAACTGGCTGGTGCGGGAAGAACCGCGCATCCTGGCGGCGTTCCGCGACGTGGCCGAGCGCCGCCGCGGGGGCGAACTGGATCAGGCGGAAATGGCCCGGGAGCTGCGCGAACGCGCACTGGTTTCCTGGCAGCGCGCGGCCGCGCGCCTGGACGCCGTGCCGGTGGACCCCGCTGCGCCGTCGGCGCAGGCGTTCGGCGTGCTGGTGGATTACGTTCGCCTGCGCCGCGACGCGGCCGCCGCGCTGGTGGACGGCCTGGAGCGCAACGACCCGCGCCAGCTGGAGCGTTTCCAGGCGCTGCAGACCCAGGTGGACGCGACGCGGGAGCGCTTCCGCCAGCTGACCGGCGCGGCCGCGGACGCGAAGGCGGAGAGGCCGTGACCCCCGACGTCGAGACCAAGCTGCGCGCCGCGCGCACCCGACTGATCCTGGACACGCCGTTCATCGGCGCGCTGGTGATGCACCTCCGGCTCACGCCGGCGGACCCGCAACGCGTGGCGACGGTGGCCACCGATGCGCGCTCGCTCTACTACAACGCCGATTACGTCGGCGGCCTCACGTTCGGCGAGACCCAGTTCGTGCTGGCCCATGAGGCCCTGCATTGCGCGCTGGGCCACTTCGCGCGCCGCGCTCACCGCGTACGCCGGCGCTGGGACGTGGCCTGCGATCACGCGGTGAACTGGCTGCTGCGGGACGAGGGGCTGACGCCGCCGCCGGGCGCGCTGCTGGACGCGGCGTATCGGGGCCTCTGCGCGGAGGAGATCTATCCGCTGATTCCCGAGGACACCACCGAGACGCCGCTCGACCTGCACGCGTTCGACGTCGACGAGACGGCGCTGGCGGTGCTCTCGGCCGGCGGCACCGACGGGCTCGTGGCCCAGGGCGGCAAGGTGGCGGGCGAGGACCTGGCGGCGGCCGCGCCGCCGGGCGAGCTGGCGGAAGAGGCGGCGGCGATGAGCCGCATGGCCGGCGCCGCGGCGGCGCAGGGGCGCGGCACCACCGGTCCCGGCGAGGGCTTGTTGCCGGGCGACATGGATCTCACCGAGATCTGGCGCATGCGCATCGCCGCCGCCGCACAGCAGGCGATGCGCGCGGGGCGCCTCGGCGCCGACTGGCGGCGGGCCATCGACCACCTGATCGAGCCGACCCTGCCGTGGCGCGCGTTGCTGGCGCGTTACCTGATGCGCGCCGCGCGGGACGACTACAGCTTCCGCCGGCCGTCGCGTCGCGAGGGCGACGCGATCCTGCCGCGGCTGGAAACCGGTGCGCTGGAGGTGGTGGCAGTGCTGGACGTGTCGGGCTCCGTGGGCGAGCCCGAGCTGGCCGAATTCGTCGCCGAGCTGGACGCGCTCAAGGGCCAGGTGCAGGCGCGCGTCACGCTGCACGCCTGCGACGCGGACTTGGCGCCCGAAGGCCCGTGGGTGTTCGAGCCGTGGCAGGCCATGCGCGTGCCGGAGAGCATCACGGGCGGCGGCGGAACGCGCTTCGCGCCGGTGTTCGACTGGGTGGAGCGCGAAGGCTCCGCGCCGGATCTGCTGATCTACTTCACCGACGCCCAGGGCGAGTTTCCCGCGCGGCCGCCGCCATACCCGGTGCTGTGGCTGGTGAAGGGGCGCGAGCCGGTGCCGTGGGGCGAGCGCATCCAGCTCAATTGAGAGACGGCACCGGGCTCAGGGGTTTACGGCAGTCACCGTGCCCGATAGCGCGTTGTACTCGATGCGCCGGCTGGTGTCGGCGCGCAGCGTGTAGCGGCAGTTCTGATTGCTGCCGGCGATGGTGACCCGCTGCGCCCGGTACTCGGTGGTGCCGCCGGCAGCGGTGGAGACCGAGGGCGCGTTGGCCAGGAGCGCGGTCCAGATGCGCTGGCAGGCGGCGGCGTTGCGGATCCGCGGATTGCCCAGCTGACCCAGGGGAAAGGCGGTGTCCATCGGAAAGCCGAGCTGGTTCACGTCGATGGTGCCGTTCCCGTAGCCGGGGATGTTCAGCTGCGCCCCGGTCAGGCCCAGCGCCTGATACTTGGCGTGCACCAGCAGGACCGCGCCCTGGAGCGAACTCGCGGTGCCCGCGACGTTGGCGCGGCGGGCGTCCCCGCTCAGGACGGCGAAGCGGGGGAGCGCGACGCCTGCCAGAATCCCGACAATCACGACGACAGCCACCAGCTCCACCAGTGTGAAGCCGGCCTGCCCTCGCCGTTTGCCGCAGTTGTATGAATTTTCTGACATTCCTCTGCTCGCGCCGGGTCCGGGCGGGGCCCGGGAAGCGACGTCCGGGCCCCCCGGCCGGCGTCCTGCCGCCGTCACTCGGGCAGGGTGCGGCAAAAACCGGACCTGGCGCTGCGGCGGCGCCGGCGGGTCAGCGTTGCAGCCACGTCGCCACCCGCTCCGCCATGGCGTGGGCCGACTTCACGCAGTCGCCGACGCTGACGCCGCCGCGGTAGTTGGCGCAGAAATACAGTCCCGGCAGCTGCTCCTGCGCCCGCGCCAGGTGCTCCATGCGCTGCAGGTGGCCGGGCGCGTATTGAGGGATCGCTTTCGGCCAGAACGTGACGCGGGAGAATTCCGGCGTCGGCGGGCAGCCCAGCAACTGGCGCTGCTCGTCGGCCACCATCGCCACCAGATCGTTCTCCGGCTGGCGCGCGAAACCGGGCTGGCGCATGCCGCCGACGAAGGAGGTGAGCAGGGCGAGGCCCTCCGGCGCGCGCCCCGGGAACAGCGTGCTGGAGAAGAGCGTCCCCAGGATGCGGCGGTTTTCCTTCGCCGGGATCAGAAAGCCGAAGCCGTCCAGCGGGTGCATGCCGGGGACGCGCCGGTAGCCCGTGGCCACCACTGCCACCGGCGGGTATTCGATGCCGGCGAGCGCATCGGCCGCCTCCGCCGCCAGGGGTTGCACCAGCGGTGCCGCCGCGTAGGCGGGCATGGCGAGGACGACGCTGCGGGCCTCCACCGTCACGGGCGCGTCCGCGCCGTCGCGGCCCGCCACGCGGTAGCCATCGGCGGTGCGCTCCACGGAGTCCACCGCGACGCCGAGGCGCACGTCGGCGAGCTTTGCCGCGATCGCCCGGGGCAGCGTGGCCATGCCGTCGCGGAACGAGAACATCGGCGCCGACTGCCTGGACTTCTCGGCGCGCTTTTTGCGCTCTCTCGCTCCCTGGATCTGGCCGCGGATCAGGCTGCCGTACTTCGCCTCCAGTTCGACCAGGCGCGGGAAGGCGGCCGGCACCGACAGGCGCTCGGGATCGCCGGCGTAGACGCCCGCGACGAACGGGTTGATGGCGTAGTCGAGGAACTCCTGTCCGAGGCGCCGGCGCACGAACTCGGCCACGGTTTCCTCGCCTTCGCCGCGGCCGATGAAGGGCTCCCGGAACAGGCGCAGCTTGGCGCCCAGGGAAAACAGCGGCGTGGCGAGGAACGCGGGCGGCGACATGGGCAGCGCAATGAGCCGGCCGCCGCGCAATATGAAGCGCCTGGACGATTCGGGATTGGCGTTGACCTTCTCCGCCTGGACGCCCGCCGCCGCGAAGATCTCGGCGAAGAGCGGCGTCGTCTCCAGCGCGCTGTTGGGCCCCTGTTCCACCAGGAAGCCGCGCTCCTTCACGCTGCCCATGGCGCCGCCCGGGGCACGGTTCTTCTCCAGCACGGTGACGCGGATGCCCCGGCGCTGCAGCCAGAACGCGCAGGCGAGCCCCGAGATGCCCGCGCCCACCACGATGACGCTTGGCTCCGGCGTCGAAGAATTCATGTCGCCGCTGCCTTTCGCAAGGCTTCGGCCGGTTGCCCCGGCAGCGGCGGACACACCGTCGCCACCGCCGCCTCCAGCATGATCTCGCCCGGGCTGACGCGGGCGCGGTAGGCCAGCACCTCGACGCCGCGCTCCTGTGCCCGCCGCAGCGCGCGGCCGTAAGCGGGGTCGATGGCATCCGCCGGGCGGACTTCCTGCACGTCGGCGCGCTGCACGCAGTACACCAGCACCGCCCGATGGCCCGCGCGCACCACCCGCATCATCTCCTCCAGGTGGCGCGCCGCGCGCTCGCTCACCGCGTCGGGGAACAGTGCGACGCCGTCCTCCACCGCCGCGGTGACGTTCTTCACCTCGACGTAGCAGTGCCGGCCCGCGCGCTCCAGCAGCAGATCGCAGCGGCCGACGCGGCCATCGTAGCCGGCTTCGCGCCGCACCAGGGCGTGGTCCCGCAGCTCGGCGATGACGCCCTGCTGGATCGCTTCCTCCACCAGGCGGTTGGAGCGGCCGGTGTTGATGCCCAGCAGCGTGCCACCGGTTTCCACCAGTTCCCAGGTGAACGCCAGCTTGCGCCGGGCCCCCGCCGCGGGCCGCAGCCACACCCGGCTGCCGGGCTCGGCGCAGCCCAGCATCGAGCCGGTGTTGGGGCAGTGGGCCACCACGGTCCCTGCAGGCGTCTCCACGTCGGCCAGGAAACGCTTGTAGCGGCGGATGAGCCGGCCCTCGGTGAGGGGCGGGTCGAATTTCACGTCGGTTCCTTGAACGGCGTACTGTCGCTCAGTTCGTCGATGTAGCGGTCGATGGCGGCGGCCTCGCGCTGGAGGTAGTCGCCGATGGCGTCGGCGAACTCCGGGTGGGCGAGCCAGTGGGCCGACCAGGTGCGTGCCGGCAGCAGCCCGCGCGCCACCTTGTGCTCGCCCTGGGCGCCGCCCTCGAAGCGCCGCAGGCCGTGGCGGATGCAGTAGTCGATGCCCTGGTAATAGCAGGCCTCGAAGTGCAGGCCGGGCACGTACTCGACGGCGCCCCAGTAGCGCCCGTACAGGCGGCCGCCGCCCAGCATGTCCAGCGCCGCCGCGATGCGCTCGCCGCCGCGCCAGCCCAGCACCAGCTGCACGTGGTCGGGCATGGTCTCGGCCAGCCGCCGGAAGAACGCCAGCGTCAGGTAGGGCGTGGAGTGGTGCTGGCGGTAGGTGAGGGTGTAGCAGCGGAAGAAGAATGCCCAGTCTTCGGCGGTGGCGTCGCGACCGGTTTTCCACTCGAAGCGCAGGCCGGCGTCCGCGACGCGGCGGCGCTCCTGGCGGATCTTCTTGCGCTTGGCGCTGCTCATAGAGGCGAGATAGTGCTCGAAATCGGCATAGCCCGCGTTGTCCCAGTGAAACTGCACGCCGTGGCGGAGCATGAGGCCGGCGCTTTCCAGTTCCCGGGCCTCGCCGCCGTCGGGATAGAGGATGTGCAGCGACGACAGGTGCGATTCCCGCGCCAGCTCGAGCGCCGCACCCACCAGGCGTCGACGGATCTCCGCCCGGTCCGCCAGTACCCTTGGGCCGGTGGCCGGCGTGAAGGGCACCGCGCACAGCAGTTTCGGGTAGTACGCCAGAGCGTGGCGCTGGTAGGCGTCCGCCCAGGCCCAGTCGAACACGTATTCGCCGTAGGAGTGGGACTTGAGATAGAGCGGCATCGCGCCGGCGAGGCGGCCGTTCTCGCGCAGCGCCAGGTAGAGCGGGCGCCAGCCGGTCCTGGCGGACGCGCAGCCGGTTTCGTGCAGGGCGGCGAGGAACTCGTGGCGCAGGAACGGGTTGTCCCCGGCCAGGGCATTCCACTCGGCGGCGGGCAGGCGTTGCGGCTGCTCGTTGATTTCGATCATGGCAGGGTGCGCTGGACCGCGGTTCGACCGCGCCGGGGCGCCCGGGTGCCCTGCCGGCGGGCGTTCCGGGGCCGGCGGCCGGGTGCTATGATCGCAAGCCTTTCGTGCATCCCTGATGCCCAGCGGGTCAATGAAGATTGCCATCGCGCAGATGAACGGGATCGTCGGCGACCTGGCCGGCAATGCCGCCGCGATCCTGGATCAGGCGGAGCGCGCCCGCGCCGCCGGGGCGGCGCTGATGGTGACGCCGGAGATGAGCCTCGCCGGCTATCCGCCCGAGGACCTGCTGCTGAGGGACGGATTCTATCGCGCCTGCGACGACGCGTTGCTGGGGCTGAAGGACAAGGTGCGCGGCATCACCGTGGTGGTGGGCCATCCGCGCCAGGTGGATGGCCGGCGCTTCAACGCCGCGTCGGTGATTCGCGACGGCGAAATTGTCACCACCTATCACAAGCGCAAGCTGCCCAACTACGAGGTGTTCGACGAGCAGCGCTACTTCGCCGCCGGGGACGAGCCCTGCGTGGTGGAGGTGGAGGGGGTCAGGTTCGGGCTCAACATCTGCGCCGACGTCTGGGAGGAGGGCGCGCCGGACCGCGCCCGCGCCGCCGGCGCCCAGGTGCTGCTGACCCTCAACGCGTCGCCCTACCACCTGCGCAAGCAGGCAACCCGCTACGAAGTGGTGCGCAACCGGATCGCCAGCACCGGGATTCCCATCGTCTACGTCAACCAGGTGGGCGGCCAGGACGAGCTGGTGTTCGACGGCGCCTCCTTCGTGCTGGACGGCAGCGGCGAGCTCATGGTGCAGCTGCCGGAGTTCGAGGAGAAACTCTCGCTGGTGCAATTCGACGGGCCGGTGCCGGTGCCCGGCGATATCGCCCCGCCGCAGCCGCTGGAAGCCAGCGTCTACCAGGCGCTGTGCCTAGGCGTGCGCGATTACGTGCTCAAGAACGGCTTCCCAGGCGCCTTGCTGGGCGTCTCCGGCGGGGTCGATTCCGCGCTGACCCTGTGCATCGCGGCGGACGCGCTCGGCCCCGAGCGGGTGCGGGCCATCATGCTGCCGTCCCAGTACACCGCCGACATGAGCGTCACCGACGCAGAGGCGCTGGCGCGCAACCTCAAGGTGCGCTACGACGAGTTCAGCATCAAGACCGTGTACGACGCCTTCCTGCGCCTGCTGGACCGGGAGTTCGCGGCGCTGCCGTTCGACACCACCGAGGAGAATCTGCAGTCCCGGATCCGCGGCACGCTGCTGATGGCGCTGTCCAACAAGTACGGCGCCATCGTGCTCACCACCGGCAACAAGTCGGAGATGGCGGTGGGCTATGCCACGCTCTACGGCGACATGGCGGGCGGCTTCGCGGTGCTCAAGGACATCACCAAGACCCTGGTCTACCGGCTGGCGCGCTACCGCAACGGCCTGTCGCCGGTGATTCCGGAGCGGGTGCTGACGCGGGCGCCGACGGCGGAGCTGCGGCCCGGCCAGCGCGACCAGGATCTGCTGCCGCCTTACGACACGCTGGACGCGATCGTCGAGGCGTACATGGAGCAGGACCTTTCCGTGCCGGAGATCGTCGCCCTGGGCATCGATCCGGTCACCGTGCGCAAGGTGGTGGGCCTGATCCAGCGCAGCGAGTACAAGCGCCGCCAGTCGCCGGTGGGCATCCGCATCACCCAGCGCGGTTTCGGCAAGGACTGGCGCTATCCCATCACCAGCCGCTACCAGGACGATTTCTGACGGGGAGGCGGTGGAGCTGGCGGAGATATTTCTACCGCGGAGGTCGCGGAGGACGCGGAGGAAGGCAAGAACGTTGAACCGCCAAGGACGCGAAGGAGGAATCTTCTGCCGTCTTTCAGTTTCCTTTGCGGCCATTGCGTCCTTCGCGGTTCAGGAACTTGCCTTGTTCGGCGGTGAAGCGGATTTGCGCTACTCTTGAGCGCTTGAGCAAGTTCAAAGGGGAGGCGAGCGATGAAGAAGATCGAGGCGGTGATCAAGCCGTTCAAGCTGGATGAGGTGCGCGAGGCGCTGTCCGCCATCGGCGTCGCCGGGCTGACGGTGTCCGAGGTGAAGGGCTTCGGCCGGCAGAAGGGGCACACCGAGCTTTACCGGGGCGCCGAGTACATCGTCGACTTCCTGCCCAAGCTCAAGCTGGAGGTGGTGCTGGCCGACGAGATGGTGGACCCGGCGATCGAGGCGATCCTCTCGTCGGCGCGCACCGGCAAGATCGGCGACGGCAAGATTTTCGTGACACCGGTGGAGCAGGTGGTGCGCATCCGCACCGGCGAACGCGACGAGCAGGCGATCTAGCATCGCCCATCACCCCCTCAGCAGCACCACCACCGCACCGGTGCCGCCGTCGGCAGGGCGCGCCGGGGTGAACGCCAGCACGTCGTCGCGCTGCATCAGCCAGTGGCGCACCTTGGCCTTGAGCACCGGCTCCTTGTTTTTTGACCCCAGTCCCTTGCCGTGGACGATGCGAACGCAGCGGTAGCCGCGGCGCAGCGCGGCGCGCAGGAACTCGGCGGTCCGCTCCCGGGCCGTTTCGCGGGTGAGCCCGTGGAGGTCCACCTCGTCCTGGATCACCCAATGCCCGCGGCGCAGTTTGCGCAGCAGCTGGCGCGGGAGCCCCGGCCGCACGAACGACATCTCCCCGTCGGCGTCCACCGTGGCTTCCCACGAACCGCCGGAGAGCGACTCCACCAGCACTTCGCGCTCGTCGTTGAGGGTCTGGTGCGGCACCGGCGCGGGGCGTTCCGGGGCATGCTCGACGCGATCGGATGGCGCAATCCGCGCCACGTCCTGCATGGCGTCGCGAAACGCCTCCAGGTCGGCCTCGGAGATGGTGGGACGCGCCTTCGCCCCGGGAGCGCGCCGCATCGGCCGGACCCCGCTGCGGACTACTCCAGCGATTCCAGGTAGCGCTGGGCGTCCAGCGCCGCCATGCAGCCGGTGCCGGCGCTGGTGACGGCCTGGCGGTAGACGTGGTCCTGCACGTCGCCCGCCGCGAACACGCCCGGGATGCTGGTGGCGGTGGCGTTGCCGTCGAGGCCGCTGCGGGTGAGGATGTAGCCGTTGCGCATGTCCAGCTGGCCTTCGAACATCTGCGTGTTGGGCTGGTGGCCGATGGCGATGAAAACGCCCTGCAGCGGCAGCTCCTTGGTGCGGCCATCCAGCGTGCTTTTGATGCGGATGCCGGTGACGCCCGACTTGTCCCCCAGCACTTCATCCAGCACCTGGTGCAATTCCAGCTTCACCTTGCCGGCTTTCTCCCGCTCCATCAGCTTGTCCACCAGGATGGGCTCGGCGCGGAATTTGTCGCGCCGGTGCACCAGGGTCACGGTCCGGGCGATATTGGCCAGATACAGGGCTTCTTCCACTGCGGTGTTCCCCCCGCCCACCACAGCCACGTCCTGGCCCTTGTAGAAGAACCCGTCGCAGGTGGCGCAGGCCGACACGCCTTTACCGGCGAATGCCTGCTCCGAAGGCAGGCCGAGGTACTTGGCGGAGGCGCCGGTGGCGATGATGAGCGCGTCGCAGGTGTAGGTGCCCTGGTCGCCCACCAGGGTAATCGGCTTGTCGGTCACCTTCGCCGTGTGAATGTGATCGAAGACGAGCTCGGTGCCGAACCGCTCGGCATGCTTCCGGAACCGCTCCATCAGCTCCGGACCCTGGACGCCGTCTGCGTCCGCCGGCCAGTTGTCGACGTCGGTGGTGGTCATCAGCTGGCCACCTTGGGCGAGTCCGGTAATGAGCACCGGATTCAGGTTGGCGCGAGCCGCGTACACGGCCGCACTGTAGCCGGCCGGTCCCGACCCCAGGATGATCAGCTTGCAATGCATTGATTTCATTGATCTCTCTTTCTCGGGACCGTCTATCCCCAGGGTGAAAATAAACCGCGATTATCGGTGGTCGGCGATCGAATTTAAACCTTTCGACGTTAATGGCGCGGTTGCCAATCGCATCTGCCCGGCGGTCGGTGGCTTCTGATCGAAAAGAGACTTCCGAGTCCCGAGCGGTCGGTTCGGATCGGCCGGCGGGTTGCCGCCGTGCGCGGGCTGACTGACGGTCCCAACCTCCGAAAGGAACTTGAGCAGCCCGACGCGAGTCCGGGAGGCGCCGCGGCGCAGGTACCAGTAAAATGACGGCTTTTGCACGAGTCCGGGACGAGAAAGCCAGCATGGCATTGAGAAAAGGCATGGCGCAGAAGGTGGGGCCCAGCCCGCTGCCGCCGAGGATCGCGGCGCTGATCCGGGAATCATGGTGGCTGGCGATGGTGGGCCTCGCGGTGTTCGTCGCGCTGGTGCTGGTGACCCACAATCCCCTCGATCCCGCCTGGTCCCGCAGCGGGACCGGCGAGATCGTGCGCAATGCCGGCGGGCACGTCGGTGCCTGGGTGTCCGACGTGCTGCTCTATCTCTTCGGCCTCTCGGCGTACTGGTGGGTGGTGTTTTTTCTGCTGGCCGTCTGGTGGGGTTACAAACGCATCGAAACGGTGTCGTTCCTGGACCGGCGCTCGTTCCTGGTGGGCGGGACCGGTTTCGTCGTGCTGCTGCTGGCCAGCAGCAGCCTGGAGGCGCTGCGGCTGTATTCGCTGCAGGCGCAGCTGCCGGCCGGTCCGGGAGGCGTGATCGGCCAGGCGGTGGGGCATGGCGTCTCCATGGCCCTGGGCTTCACCGGGGCCACCATGGTGCTGCTGCTGCTCATCGCCGCCGGCCTGAGCCTGTTTTCCGGGCTGTCCTGGATCCGCGTGGTGGAGGCCCTCGGAACGGCGGTGGAGGTCAGCTATCGCTGGACCACGGACACGTACGTCGCCTGGCGCGACCGGCGCGAGGGCCGTGAGGCCACCGCCAAGCGCGAGGAGATGGTGGAGGTGGAACGCCGCCGCCGGGAGGACTTCGAGCCGCTGCGCATCGAGCCGCCGGTGGTGGAGATTCCGAAATCGGTGCGGGTCGACAAGGAAAAGCAGGTGCCGCTGTTTGAGAGCCTGCCCGACTCGCTGGTGCCGCCGCTGCGCCTGCTGGACCCGGCGCCCGACGACCACCAGACCGTGGCCGCGGAGACGCTGGAGTTCACTTCCCGCCTGATCGAGCGGCGCCTGGGCGAGTTCGGCGTCGACGTGAAGGTGGTGGCCGCCTACCCCGGCCCGGTGATCACGCGCTACGAGATCGAACCGGCCATGGGCGTCAAGGGCAGCCAGATCGTCGGCCTGGTGCGCGATCTGGCGCGGGCGCTGTCGGTGGTGAGCATCCGCGTGGTGGAGGTGATCCCGGGCAAGACCACCATGGGCCTGGAAATCCCCAACCCCCACCGGCAGGTGGTGAAGCTCTCCGAGATCCTCTCGTCCAAGGTCTATGCCGACGCCGGCTCGCCCCTGGCGCTGGCGCTGGGCAAGGACATCGCCGGCAATCCGGTCACCGCCGACCTCGCCAGGATGCCGCACCTGCTGGTGGCGGGCACCACCGGTTCGGGCAAGTCGGTGGCGATCAACGCGATGATCCTGTCGGTGCTCTACAAGGCGCCGCCGTCCCAGGTGCGCCTCATCCTGATCGACCCCAAGATGCTGGAGCTCTCGGTCTACGACGACATCCCGCACCTGCTGGCGCCGGTGGTGATCGATATGAAGCAGGCGGCGTTCGCGCTGCAGTGGTGCGTCGGCGAGATGGACCGCCGCTACAGGCTGATGGCCCAGTTCGGCGTGCGCAACCTGGCCGGTTTCAACCACAAGCTGCGCGAAGCCCGGAAGGCCGGCGAGCCCCTCGTGAACCCGTTCGCCATCGACGCCGAGAATCCGGAGACGCTGGAAGAGCTGCCGGTGATCGTGGTGTTCGTCGACGAACTGGCGGACCTCATGATGGTGGTGGGCAAGAAAGTGGAGGAGCTGATCGCGCGCCTGGCGCAGAAGGCCCGCGCCGCCGGCATCCACCTGGTGCTGGCTACGCAGCGGCCGTCGGTGGACGTCATCACCGGACTCATCAAGGCCAACATCCCGGCGCGGGTGTCGTTCCAGGTCTCGAGCAAGGTGGACTCGCGCACCATCCTCGACCAGATGGGCGCCGAGGCGCTGCTGGGGCAGGGGGACATGCTCTACCTGCCGCCGGGGCACTCCCACCTGCAGCGGGTGCACGGGGCGTTCGTCTCGGACCAGGAAGTCCATCGCGTGGTGGACTACCTCAAGCAGCACGGCGCGCCCCAGTACCTGGAAGCGGTGCTGGAGGAGCCCATCGAGGCCGGCGCGGGCGGAGGCGAGGCGGGCGGCGGCGACGCCGAGGCGGATCCCCTTTACGACGAGGCGGTGCAGATCGTTCTGCGCACCCGCCGCGCGTCGATCTCGCTGGTGCAGCGGCACCTGCGCATCGGCTACAACCGGGCGGCGCGCCTCATCGAGCAGATGGAGCGGGCCGGCCTGGTGTCCAGCATGCAGTCCAACGGCAACCGGGAGATCCTGGTGCCGGCGCGGGCGCAGGACTAGGCGGTGCGCACTTTCCGTCCGGCGCAGGGTCTTAAGCCGTAGTGATCGGCACGCGGAGACGGCGATGAGAGCGTTGGCGATGGCGGCGGTGCTGGCCCTGGCGGCGACGATGGCCGCGGCCCAGCCCGGCTACAGGTGGAAGGATACCCAGGGCAAGACCCATTACGGCGACGTGCCGCCGGCCGGGGTGAACGCCGAGGCGGTCGTGGACGACCAGGCCTTTCCCCGCAACCCGGAGGCTTGCCCGACCATCCGCTGCCAGCTGGACCGCATGCAGCAGAGCAGGAAGCTGGAGAACGAGGCCGAGGCGGCCGATCCGCGCCGGCAGCCGCGGGCCGCGGCGCCATCGCCGGGGTACGGTGCCACGGGGCGCGGCCTGCCGTTCGACGTCTACGTCAACCTGCGTCGCGGCATGACCGAGGGCGAGATCCTCACGCGCGCGGGTCCGCCGGACTTCCAGTCCAGCGACGGCGTGGACGAGCAGAGCATCGTGCTGGGCGAGTTGAACCGCAACGAAGGCCCCCGCGCCGGACGCGGCTTCTCGTCGGTAAAGATCCTGCGCAGCAACTTCATCAAGACCTACACCTACCTTCCCAACGCCGGCGATCCGTTCACCACGGTGATCACCTTCCGCGGCGGCGTGGTGGAAGACCTGCAGAGGATCCGCCGGTTTTGAAACCCCTTTCCCTCGCGGGCGCGGCGCTGGCCGTCCTGCTCGCCGTTCCCGCCGCCGTGCACGCCGCCGGCATCGAGAAGCTGCGGCAGTTCATCGAGGCGACGCGCTCCGCCCGGTCGGAATTCACCCAGACCGTCGTCGACGGCCGCGGCCGCAAGATCCAGGACGCCAGCGGCAGCATGGAGTTCGAGCGGCCGGGGCGATTCCGCTGGACCTACGCCAGGCCCTACGACCAGCTGATCGTCGGCGACGGCGAAAAGGTCTGGATCTACGACAAGGAGCTGAAGCAGGTCACGGTGCGCGCCCTGGACCAGGCGCTGGGCAGCACGCCGGCGGCGCTGCTGGCCGGCAGCAACGACATCGAGAAGGCCTTCACGCTCTCCGAGAGCGGCGCCCAGGGCGGACTGGAATGGGTGGACGCGGTGCCCAAGAACCGCGACACCACCTTCGACCGCGTGCGCCTCGGCTTCGACGAGCGCGCCGACCTGCGGGCGATGGAGCTCACCGACAGTTTCGGCCAGACCACGCGGCTCACGTTCGCCGGGTTCGAGCGCAATCCCAAGCTGGACCCCTCGCGCTTCCGCTTCACGCCGCCCCCGGGCGCGGACGTGGTCGGTGGCTGAAGCGGAACTGTTTCCCGCCCGCGAGCCGGCGGCGCCGCTGGCGGAGCGGATGCGGCCGTCCACCCTCGACGAGGTGGTGGGCCAGAGCCGCCTGCTGGGCCCGGGCAAGCCGCTGCGGCTCGCGTTCGAGTCCGGCAAGCCGCACTCGATGATCCTGTGGGGTCCGCCCGGCACCGGCAAGACGACGCTGGCGCGGCTCATGGCGAAGGCCTTCGACGCGGAGTTCATCGCGCTCTCCGCGGTGTTCTCCGGCGTCAAGGACATCCGCGAGGCGGTGGGCCACGCCCGGCAGACGCTGCAGCAGAGCGGCCGGCACACCATCCTGTTCGTCGACGAGGTGCATCGCTTCAACAAGGCGCAGCAGGACGCGTTCCTGCCCTACGTCGAGCAGGGGCTGGTGACTTTCATCGGCGCCACCACCGAGAACCCGTCGTTCGAGGTCAATAGTGCGTTGCTGTCGCGGGCGCAGGTGTACGTGCTGCAGTCGCTGGCGGAGAACGAGCTCGCCGCGCTGTTCGAGCGCACGCTGAAGACGGCGCTGCCGGAGTTGGCCGTTGACGACGATGCGCGCCAGCTCCTCGTCGGCCTCGCCGACGGCGACGCGCGGCGCCTGCTCAATCTGCTGGAGCAGGTGGCGACCGCCGCGGAAACGGCGCACCAGGCGAGCGTCACGCTGGATTTCGCCCAGGGGGCGCTGGCCCGCAGCGGGCGGCGCTTCGACAAGGGCGGCGACGCCTTCTACGACCAGATCTCGGCGCTGCACAAGGCGGTGCGCGGCTCCAGCCCCGACGCCGCGCTCTACTGGCTCACCCGCATGCTGGACGGCGGCGCCGATCCGCTCTATGTCGGCCGGCGCATGATCCGCATGGCAACGGAAGACATCGGGCTCGCCGATCCGCGCGCGCTGCGCATGGCGCTGGACGCGGTGGAAACCTACGAGCGGCTGGGCTCGCCGGAGGGCGAGCTGGCGCTGGCGGAGGCGGTGATCTACCTCGCGTGCGCCCCCAAGAGCAACGCCGCGTATGCCGCGTACAACGCCGCGCGCGGGTTTGTCGCGGGCGACAAGTCGCGGCCGGTGCCCGAGCACCTGCGCAACGCGCCCACCCAGCTCATGAAGGAACTGGGCTACGGGCGCGAGTACCGTTACGCCCACGACGAGCCGGAAGCCTACGCCGCCGGCGAAAGCTACTTTCCCGACGGGCTCGACGCGCCGCGGTTCTACGCGCCCACCGACCGCGGGCTGGAAGGAAAGATCGGCGAGAAGCTCGCGCACCTGCGCGCGCTGGACGAGGCGGCGCGCAAGAAGCGCCGCCCGTCTTAGGCGCGCGTCAGTTCGGGTCGCGTCCTTCCGGCACTTGGTGCCGGCGACGGTCACCTCCGCGATGAGGCCGTTCCTGGTGAGCCGGATGATTTCCAGGTCCTTGCCGAACACCTCGGCGCCGGATTCGCTGCCGCCCTTGCTGCCCATCCGGGCGGACCCCGTCCCGCCGCCGCCGGGATACCAAGCACCGCGCCAACCCGTTAAACTGCCGGGTTTTTGGCGCCAGGCGGCGATCGTAGCCCGGCCCTCCCGACAGGACTGACCCGATGCTGGACCTTCACTTTCTGCGCACCAACCTGGAGGCGGTGGCAGCACGCCTCGCCGACCGCGGTTACGTTCTGGATGCCGGCGCGTTCCGTGCCCTCGAGGCCGAGCGCAAGAGCGTGCAGACCCGCACCGAGGAGCTGCAGGCGGCGCGCAACCGGGCATCGAAGAAAATCGGCCAGCTCAAGGCCAAGGGCGAAGACGCTGCCGCGGCGATGGCGGAGGTGGCCGGCATCGGCGAGGAACTGAAGGCGCTGGAAGCGCGGCTGGCGGAAGTTCAGCGGCGCATGGGCGAGTTCCTGCTCGACGTGCCCAACCTGCCCCACGAGAGCGTGCCGGCCGGCAGGTCGGCGGAAGAGAACGTCGAGGTGCGCCGCGTGGGCACGCCGCGGGCGTTCGACTTCCCGGTGAAGGACCACGTGGACGTCGGCGCGCGGCTGGGCGGTCTCGATTTCGATACCGCGGCCAAGATCAGCGGCGCGCGCTTCGCCCTCATGACCGGCGCCGTCGCACGGTTGCACCGCGCGATCGCCCAGTTCATGCTGGACGTGCACACGCGCGAGCACGGCTACACCGAGGTCTACGCCCCGTACCTGGTGAACGCCGACAGCCTGCGCGGCACCGGCCAGCTGCCGAAGTTCGAGGAGGACCTGTTCGCCGTGCCCCGCGGCAACGACCCCAAGCTCTATCTCATCCCCACCGCCGAAGTGCCGGTCACCAACATCGTGCGCGACGAGATCGTGCCGCCGGAGAAGCTGCCGCTCAAGTTCGTCTGCCACACGCCCTGCTTCCGCTCCGAGGCCGGCTCCTACGGCAAGGACACGCGCGGCATGATCCGCCAGCACCAGTTCGACAAGGTGGAACTGGTGCAGATCATCCGCCCGGAACGCTCCTACGAAGGGCTCGAGCAGCTCACCGGCCACGCCGAGGAAATCCTCAGGCGCCTGGAACTGCCGTACCGGACGGTGGTGCTGTGCACCGGCGACATGGGGTTCTCGTCCGCGAAGACCTACGACATCGAGGTCTGGCTGCCGGCGCAGGACACCTACCGCGAGATCTCCTCCTGCAGCAACTTCGAGGCGTTCCAGGCGCGGCGCATGCAGGCCCGCTTCCGCAACGAGAAGGGCAAGCCCGAACCGGTGCACACGCTTAACGGCTCCGGCCTCGCGGTGGGCCGCACCCTGGTGGCGATACTGGAGAATTATCAGCGCGCGGATGGCGGCGTCGACATTCCGTTGGCGCTGCG
This sequence comes from Pseudomonadota bacterium, assembly GCA_049322755.1. Lineage (GTDB taxonomy): Bacteria > Pseudomonadota > Gammaproteobacteria > Burkholderiales > UBA6910 > DATIUV01. Next base: position 16,332 of record JBMOQX010000072.1, read on the forward strand.
GCCGTACATGGGCGGCATGGAGCACATCCCGGCCGCGGGCTAGCGCGGCTCAGCGTTCGGCGCGCAGGACGGTGACGCCGGGCGCTGCGGCCGTCAGGGGCGGTGCCAGACCCGGCTCGAAGCGCTTCAGGATGTCGTAATAGATGCGCACGTTCTCGGCGAGCTGCACGGCCTCATTGCCGCGGGCGAAACCGCGCGGCAGCGTGCGATAGTGCTCCGGGCGCGCGATCAGCGGCAGGCTGCGTTTCACGTCCACCCAGGCATCCGGCGACAGACCCATGCGCTGGGCCAGGATCCGCCCGTCCTCCAGGTGGCCGTAGCCGATGTTGTACGCCGCGAGGGCGAGGAAGGTGCGATCCGGCTCGGCGATGCGTGCCGGCAGGGTGTCTTTCAGCAGCAGCAGGTACTGGGCGCCCGCCAGGATGCTCTGCCGAGGGTCGAGCCGGTCGCTCACTTTGAGCCGGTCCGCCGTGTCCTCCGTCAGCATCATCAACCCCCGCACGCCGGTGGGCGAGGTGGCGAGCGGATCCCACTGGGACTCCTGGTAGCCGAGCGCCGCCAGCAGGCGCCAGTCGATGCCGGTGAGACGCTCGGCTTCCTGAAACCATGCGCGGTAATTCGGCAGAACGGTGCGCCGCTTTTTCAGCAGCCCGGCGACGTCCAGCGGGCTCAGGCGATCGACGTGGCCGAAATAGCGATCCAGCAAACGCTTGAGCGTGCCGTCCTTTTCGATGCGCGCGAAAAACGCCTCGGCCTTGGCGAGCACCTGGGCCTCTCCCGTGCTCGGGAACGCCCAGGCGAGCGGCGCCGGCTCGCCGATCGGGAAGCCGCGCGCGATGCCGGGATAGAAATTGGTGGCCATGGAGACCAGGTTGGAGCGGGCAACCACGTAGTCGATTTCGCCGTCGGAGAGCTTGCCGAGGAGGTCCAGCCCATCGTCGGTGCGGATCTCGGCCCACGCCACCGGCGTGCCGTTCACCGCCTGAGCGCGCAGGTTCTCGACCGCACCGCTGCCGGCCACCACCGCCACGCGGCGCCCCGCCAGGTCCGCCACGTCGCGCGGCTTGCGCTCGCCGCTGCGGAACGCCACCTCGTAGCGCTCCGCCTGGTACGGCGGGCCGGGCCTGAGGCCGCGGCGTTCCACCAGGCCGGCCGCGATGCCGGCCGCGCCGAAATGGGCCTGGCGCTGCTCGACCGCCGGGAGCACATCGGCGAGACTGGGCAGCAACACGAAGCTGACCGTGAGGCCGTTCTCCTCGGCGAACAGGGTGACCAGGTCATGCTCGAGTCCGATGTAACGGCCGTCGGCGTCCTCGTAGAGGGTGACCGGGCTGTTGACCGTGGCCACCACCAGCTGGCGGGACGCAAGCGCGTGCGCCAGCGGCGGCGCCTCGTCGGCGCAGCCGGCGAAACCAAACGCTCCGATCAGGGAAATGAGGATGGGGGGCCGCATCGCCGGGCACCGCAGGGCGTCCCCATTGTGCCAGCCCCGCTGCAACCGCCCCAAGGCGCAGCGCAGCATGACCGGGACCGGGAGGCGTGGCTCAGGCGCGGGTTCCCGCCCTTCGTCGCCGCTCCACCATCGGGGTGACGCTGCGCTGGCGCCGGTCGGCGAGCCCGGCGCGGCGGATCAGCTCCATCCAGAACTGGTCGCTGCGCTCCGATTTGAACTGGCGGAACAAGGCCACCTCCTCGGGATAGGCCCCCGGCGACCCCAGGCGTTCCAGATGCCGTGTCTTCTCGGCGCCGGACTCGCCGCCGTGATCCGACGCCCAGGCCCGGGTGATGGCCTGCCACAGCGCCCGCTCGAAGGGATCGCTGCCTTCGTCGAACCCGTACTGCCAGTTGAGAAACGACACTTCGGCCGGCGAGAGGTCATCGGTCCTGATGCGGATGCTCATGGCTTCCAGACTCCGTTGCGGCGCCGGGCGCGGGGACCGGCAACTCCGCCATTGGTCAAGATGACGTGCCGATCATACCCGAGGCGCGCTTCGGGGCCCAGGGGAGGGCGTTTTCTCGCTTCGCGTCAGGCGGTTGCGCTGGTAAAATGGCGGCCTGCCGGAGAGGTACCGAAGCGGTCATAACGGCGCCGACTCGAAATCGGATGGTCGGGTAAAACCGGCACGTGGTTCGACGAAAACGCACTGCGTTTTCGGACGTCGGCCCTCGGGGCCGACGGTCCCGGAGCCGCTTCGAGCGGCGCAGGGATGGCGGATCGCCTCAAGGCGAGCCGCCACAATCCCACCCTCTCTGACCTTTCTTTCGTTGGTAAAATACCGCGCAACCGGAGAGGTACCGAAGCGGTCATAACGGCGCCGACTCGAAATCGGATGGTCGGGTAAAACCGGCACGTGGGTTCGAATCCCACCCTCTCCGCCACGACGCGCCTTAACATCTGGATATAAAGAGGTTTTCTCAGAGAATCCAAGCGCTACCCACAAATCTACCAGCGTTCGGGCGCTGGACGACTTTGGACGAGTCAGCGCGAATCTCGTGGCCCAGACTTTGACAGGAGTGCGCCATGGGCAAGAGAAAGGTGACCGGAAGTTTCGTGGGCGTGTGAAGAAAGCCTAGACCCGCCCGACCGGCGGGAAGGGGGGAAGCATGCCGGTGGTATTCGCGATTCTGGGTGCTCTGTTCATCGCCGGCGGCGTGCTGGCGTTCATCACCGCGCGGGCGGTGACTCACGAACTCGCCGGCCTTGTGCTGCTGCTCATCGGCTTCATGCTGGTGGCGACGGCGGCGATCCTCGCGCGGCTTTGGTCCATCAACAAGACCTTGCGAGCGATCGGCGAGAACGCCTCGATCACGGCCGGAACGTCGAGCTCGGGCGACTTCGAGGAGCGCAGGACGCGCGAGCTCGCCGAGAAGCTGGCCCGGCGGCCCTGATCGGGTTGGAAGGGGGGAGCATGCCCGTCGTGTTTGTCGTTGCCGGTGCGGTCCTCATCGGGGCGGCGTTGACAATCCTCCCTGATCGAGCGCAAGCGCGTGATCCGTGGCGTCACGTTGGGAAGATCGGGATGATGGACTTGGTGGTCGTCGACGCGGAGCAGGAGCTCAACAAGGACGTGTATCGCCTCGCCATCGGTAAGGTGTGCGCGGGGCGGGAATTCTGCAAGGTGTTGATCTGGGCTGACGAGCGCATGGTGCCCAAGACCATGCCAATGACAGACGCACAAGTTCGGGCCTTGCGAGCCAACTGGACCTATAACGGCCGCACCGGCTCCAGGACGATGCTCTGGTCCTGCGACATCGATCCTGACCCCTCAAGCTGCTTCAGATGAGGTAGCGCCCCCCCTCACGCCGCCTTCTTTTCCTCCCGCGCCGCTGCCTCGGTCACCAGGCGGTGGAGCTCGAGGAGCGCAGCGCCTTCTTCGTACCGCGGGTGACAACCGTCATTGCACCACCGGCACACCGCCGTCCTGGTCCGCCCCACGTAGGCCGCTATCCGCTGGACGTTCCAACCGTGACGGCGCAGATCGAGGATCAGGCGGCGCCAGTCAACGGGCTTGTGGGAAGGTCGGGGAATGGGGGTCATGGGGTCGCTCTCCTCTCGTGGCCCTCGCGCGCGCGCGTTTACTGCCCGAGCAGGCTCTTGCCGGCCTGGGCGCTCGGCAGGCCCGTGACCGGGCTGCTGGTGTCGCCTGCGCCGCTTCCGGTGGCGAGCAGGCTCATGGTCCCCCGCCGGCGCTTGTTCCTGCTCTGCATCGCCTTGCTGGAGGCCTCGGCGTCGGCCTTGCTGGTGTCGGCCGCCGGGGTCTGGTAGATCACGGTCGGCGCGGAGCCGCCGCCCAAGAGCTTCTCGATGAATCCGCACATCGTCTGTCTCCTTCTGGTGGTCAGTCGATCGCCATGACCCAGCCCTGCTCGGTGAGCACGGCCTTGCGCAGTTCGCGGCGCTCCTTCGCCTCCATGGCCTCATCGTAGGTCATGGTCGGGCGGGCGTTGACCGCGGCGCTGGCGGGGTAGCCGGGCTGGTGGTACGGCGTCGTGGGCCCGTGGGGCTCCTCCTCGCCGCCGGGGGTCTGGGGCCGCTTGACCGGACGGCCGCGCAGGCTCGCATCGTAGCCCTTGCGCCGCTTGGGCTCTGAGAGCACCTCGTAGGCGCGATTGACGGCCTTGATCGTCTCCTCGCCCGCCTTGTCGTCGGGGTGGCGGTCGGGGTGCAGCTGGCTCACCAGGCGGCGGTACGCGGCGGTGATGTCCTGCGCGCTGGCGTCGCGCTCGACCCCGAGGATATCGTAGTGCGTCGGCGTCATGTCACTCCTCTCCGATGGCACGTTGAAGGTTGGGGGCGCGGCTCGGAATCGGCTCCCCGGGGGTCCACCAGAACTCCTGGCCGAGCATCAGAAGTCGTCCAGGGAACGGCTGGTGCCGTAGATGCCGAAGTTGGCGCTGCGCAGCTTGTCCGGGTTGGTGCCGCCGGTTTTCCAGCCGGGGCCGTAGAGGTCGGCACCGGTGGCGAGGAGCGAGGCGCCTGCACCGATGGTGGCGGAGCGCAGCGCGTTGCGTCCGGAGGCGGTGTGGCCCGCGGCGGCCTGGTCGAGCTTGGCGCCGATCCGGCCCCCCGCGAGGATCTCGGCGAGCGCGTCGAATTCCCCGCGCGTCTCGATGTCCTGCACGATCTTCACCGGCGTCCCGGCGTCGCTGGAGACCCCGGAGGCGCCCAGCGCGGCGGTCGCCTGGCCCACCTGCGCGCGCACCTGGCGGCGGATCCGGTCGGCCCGCACTTCACCGGCTTCCCGTTCCGCTTGCGCGTCCGCCGCGGCCTGCTGCGCCTGGAAGTTGTGGAAGCGCTTCTGCTGCTGCCCCTGCGAGATGGTGTTGATCGCCGAGAGGCCGGCGCCGACCGCCGCGATCGTCCCCGCGTTGGCGGCGAAGAAGCTGCCGATGATCTCCAAACCGGTGCACATGATCCGCCCCCCTCAGGCCGCTTCCGGCTCGGGCGGCGCCTCGCCGGCGTTCGATGCGTCGAGCTCGGCCGCGTCCTGGTCTGCACCGCGGCGCGCCTGCAGGTCCATCGCCTCGTCGAGGTCGGCGAGCAGCTGCAGGCCGTCGGCGTGGATCAGCCGACCCAGCGGCTGGGGCATGACGGTCGCCGGCATGCGATCGTAGGGCCACAGCCGCGAGTCGTGGCGCGCGAAGTGCATCTCGACCAGGTGCCGCACGTGATCGGGCCGCAGCGCCGCGATGGTGGACGAAGGCACCCGCGAGCCGATCATCGGCTGAACCTGCTGAGCGATGCGCCAGCACTGCGCGAGGGCTTCGAGCAGCTGGTCGGCCGCGGCCTCGGCCTTCTGGCCCCACGCGCTGCGCTCCTCGATGAGGGCCTCGATCGCCGCGCGCCGCCGCTCCAGTTCCGAGCGCCGCTCGCGCTCCCGGGCGACGAGGAATTGCTCGCGCGCGCTCTCGAGCGCCAGCGCCATCACGTCGCGGGCGCTGCGATGGTCGGCGAGCTCGCGCTTCAAGCGCTGCACGCCCTCGTCGCTGTCGGCGCCGAGCGCGCCCAGGACTTCGCGCTTTACCCGCACCTCCAAGGCCTTGAGCGCGCCGTCCATGGCCTTGAGCCGCGCCTCCAGCAGCCCCACGCCCTGGCGGATCTCAGCGCTGCTCAACCTGCCCAGCGGCTTGCGGAAGATCTCGCGCAGCGGGTCGTCGGTCTTGCTCTGCGGCCGCTCCGGAATCTGCACCACGTTGTCCGTCGTCATCTCGCTGTCTCCTTCGCTCATTTCATGGGTCTTACGTTGATCGGGACGTTGATGCCCACCATGTCCCGCAGCCGCCGGTTCTGCTCGTCGCGCGGCTCGAAGGCGAGCGGGACCTTCGCCATCTGCAGCAGGGTCTTTTCCCGCTTGCGCTTGTCTCCTTTGCCGAGCGGCTCGCCGAGGATCGCCGCGCTCGTCACCAGGTCAACCGGATTGCCGCACATCGGGTCACCTCGCTTTCGAGAACTTCTGGTCCCACGCGCGCGACATGCTTTCGATCAGCCACGCGGAGTTTCCTGCGCCGGTCAGGTCGATCAGCTCGGCGATGCGCGGGTCGCGCTGCTCGAGCCGCTCGTACAGCTTCCGGGCCGAGGCCAGGATCGCGCCCGCCTGATCGCCGTGCCGCAGCTCAAGCTCCGCCTGCGCCGCGAGGCGGGCGTGCTCCAGCGCCTCGTCGTCGGGGAGGCCCTGCCGGACGTTGCGCGCCATCACCTGCACGGCCACGTCGACCACGGCCGCCGGCACGCCCTCGGCGTGGAGCGCCTGCGCGATTTCGGCCGAGAGCTCGCGCTCCTGCGGGCTCGGCTCCGGGCCGCTCCGCAGCGCGCTGAAGTCGTAACCGGCCGGCGTCGCGGGCCGCGCGAGCCACTCCGCGCCCTCCGGCAGCCGCTCCGGGGGTTGTGCGTCGCCGGTCCCTTGCCGCTCGGGGTAGGCAGCCGCGAAGGCCCTGGTCATCTCACTGACCGCCCGCGCGTCACCGCTCACGTACCGGTCCATGAACTCGGCGTTTTCCCGCAGCGCGACCAGTTGCGTCCTCGCGGCCTCCGCCGTGCCCGGCTCGCTGCTCTGCTGCTGCTCGTTGTCGCTCATCATGCCTCCCGTGTAAAAACGTCCCGTACCTGCCACGCCAGGCAGCGCGCGAGTTGCCCCAGCGCGAAGCCCGCCTGCCGCAGCGCTGCGCCCGCGTGACGCCACCAAAGCACCGCCTCCGGCACGATATCGCTCACCTCCACCAGCGGCCAGCGCGAGCCCTCCTCGCCCGGCCCAGGGGCGACGTAGCGCTGCCGGCCGACGACGCCAATCGCATCCCCGACCCGGCAACCAGCGAGCCGGTGGCGCACCACTGGATCCGCCGCGAGTAGCCGCACGGTGACGTGCTCGCCGTTCGCGCCGGTGTCCACGCGCAGGGTCGCCAGCACCACATGCCGGCCGTCGCGCCACAGGTGCGGCTCGGGGGCAGCGCTGATGCAACCGTGCGCGAGGAGGGTCACGGCCGGACCCTCGCCGAGGTGGGGACGGCGCCGGGACGTGGGTGCCGGTGGGGGTAGCCCTCCAGGTCACCGGATGCGGCCTTTCCGGTCAGGCAGTTGCGGCTCGGATCGGCGGAAAAGGTCTCCGTCACTGGCGCCCCCTCGCCGACGTGCCGTCGAGGGCGAGCACCTGGCCGCCGTTCTCCAGCAGCCGATCCGCGAGCCGCTCGCCGAGCTCGATATTGAGCTCCCGCCAGGTCAGGTTCGACGCGAGCAGGGTTGGGCGGCACTCGCGATAGCGAGCGTCCACCAGCGCCACCAGCGCGGCGCGCTCGGAATCCCACGAGGGTCGCGCCACCTCGTCGAGCGCGAGCAAGTGCGGGCGCGTGAACTCGGGCCCCCGCTCATCACCGCGCCGCGACCAGTCGCCGCCGAAAGCCGCGAGGGCATCGGCCATCGTCGCGTAGCGCGCCGGGACCAGCTGCTCGACCGCGGCCTGCACGATCGCCGCGAGGAGGTGCGTCTTACCCACGCCGACCGGGCCGGTGAGCACCAGGCACGTCCCGGCGTGAACGTTCGTCTCCAGGTCGGCTACGTAACGCCGGCAGGCCTCGAGCGCGGCCGCCTGCTTGGGCGTGCGTGGCCGGTAGTCGGCGAACCCGCGCCCGCTGAAACGCGCGGGGATCGCCGCGGCGACGGTGAGGCTGAAGAGGCGCTGCGCCCGCTGGATCGCCCGGTCGGACTCTGCGCGGCGCGCTCGTTCGTCGGCGATGCAGTTGTCGCAGCGCCCGATCCAGCGGCCGGCGACGAACACGCGCCGGAATTCGCCGTGGGTCTCACAGCGGCCGATCTCGCCCACCACGTCGGTGTCGCTCATCGGTCGCTCCCCGTCGGGAGGTCGGTCGAATAATTTTTTTGCTGCAGGTCGACATCAAATGCGCCCCGCCGCCCGATCCCGTTGCCGGGCCGGCTGCGCTCGCGCCGGACCCAGTTCAGCCAGGCGTGGCGCCAGTTCTTGCGCCGCTTGCCGGCGCCCTCGCCCTCCGTCCAGTACTCGCAAAATCCGGCGTACACCTCCGCCGGGTTGAGATCGCTCCGCGTCTCGACGCAGGCCTGCCGCCAGTCCTCGGGGATCGTCTCGGGACCGCTAAAAGCAGTGGGAGCACGCTTGCGTGCGCTCTCTGGTTTTACGACTCCGACAACGACTCCGACTCCGACTACGGGCGCGCGCGCCGGACATTCGTCGGGCATGTGTCCGTCACCTGTCGGGCGCGTGTCAGGCATTTGCGCGGTGCGTTCCTTGATTTGACGGATGTTTTCCAGAACGTCGGGTTCGTCATGGAGTAGGCTGTCGGGCGGTGGCGGGCGCAGAAATGTGCGCGCCCGGAAGCGCTGTTTGAATCTTGGAATGTAGATGAACCGCTTCCCATCCACGTCGTAAGTGCGCACCAAGTCGGCGTCGACCAGGCCGTTCAGGATCTTGAGCGCGTCGTCGCGCCCCTTGACGTTGCACACGTCCCGCCAGGTGCGCACCAGCTGGCCATCAGAGGCATCGTAGGTGCCGAGGTCGTCGACGCGCAGGAGAAGCGCGACGTAGGCCAGGCGCTCGACCGGGTGCGCGAGCGAGAGCCAGCGGTCGGATTCGAGAAGCGCTTCGCGGATGACGCGGCTCGGCATCACGCGCTCCCCTGAGCGGGCTCGAGGACCTTGGGGCGCATGGCGGCGACCTCAGGCCGCGAGCCGGTGATCGTCGAGCCCGGCGCGGGCGCGGGCGGCCTCGAGGCGCTTCACGAGCTCGCGGATCGCCGCGTCGTCATCGCCGCGCACGTGCGCCGAGATCATCGCGTCGACCTCGCTCTCCGGCCAGGCTGAGCGCTTGGGGCCGATCTTCACCGGCTTCGGGAACAGGCCCTCGCCGATACGGGTGTAAAGGGTGGCGTGGCTGTAGCCCATGCGATCCTGGACCACCGGCTTATGCAAGAGCCGTTCGGGACGGGTGTGCATTCTGTTCCTCCGTTCATGACATGATCGTCTGTATTGACGATGGATGAATTGAACGCGAAGATGGCCGCGTCGCGCGACCCTAATTTGACGTCAAAAAATGACGTCAAAAAATTAGAAATGCTTGGGGTGAAGGTCGGCGATGAGCTGCGCGATCGTGCGCGGATCCATCGACTTGAACTCTTTGCGCTCCGCCAGTTGCCGCGCCACTGCGGCGCTACTGAGCGTGCGGTCTCGGTCCCAGATCAACATCGCACGGAGGCGCAGTTGCTCGCGTCGGTCGCGTTGCCCGCGCCGCTTCGCATCCGCCGGTCCGAGGGCTTCAACGCTGGCCGCCGGGAGTCTCACTTTCCCCTCCCGAATCGCCTTGAGGATGTGCCGGCGTTGCCGGTCTCGCGTTACCTGGCGCGCCCCGTTTCCTGCGAGTAGGTCGACGGCCTGCTCAAGGGTGAGTCGCCCCGTGCGGGGCTTCGGTAGAGGCGCACCACGGGCAAGCTCACGCATCCTCTCCTTCGCGCGCTCGGAGTCGGCGATCTCTCCCAACAGTGAGCGCTTCGGCCGGCGCAGCACGACGCCGAAGCCCAGCGGGATCGCCTCGGGACGTTCGACGACGCGGAGCCGGCGCCTGCCGGGTTTCTTTGTGGTCACCGCGCCGCGCGCCGGCGGGCCCGATCGGTAAGGATCCAGCGCAGATACCGGATAAATTCGTCACGCTCCTGGTCCGGCAAGCTTAGGACCCCGGTGACGAACGCGCGGTACTGCTCTCGCCGGTCCTGGCTGGTGCGCAACGTCTCGAGCGCGGCAGCATGGGTGTGCTCGCGGTGAATGACGGTTATCGTGGCGCCGGTAGAATGTTTCTTAGCCATAATTCGCCTCCTGTGTAGGCGGGTTGTGGTCAGGGGTCCGGCGGCCCACACCGCCGGCGCCCCGCTTCCCGGATCAGGGCTCCGGGTCCTCGCCCTTGGTGCTCGATACGTCCTTCAGTTCCGGCTTCATCCCGTGGCGCTTGCGAACCCCCTTGTTCAGGCTGTCTACGAACTCCTGGGCGATCAGGCGGGACCGCTCCTTGTGCGACATCGCCCGCAGCCGCTCGAAGTTGGCCCGATCAACGTCCGCGCGGAACTCCTCGAAGGTGATGATGGTGCCGTTGCGGTACACCGAGGAGAGCGGGAATCTGCGCGGCTCGGGATCCCAAGCCTTGCAGACACCTTCGGGAGTGAGCGACACCGGGACGCCTTCGACGTTGAAGAACTTGGTCCCTTCGGGAAAGGCCGGCGTGAGGGGCTTCACGTTACCCCCTCGCCCGCAGCGCGGTGACCGTACCCTTGGCCGCCGGCCGCTGCTTGCAGAACTTCGCCCAATCGATCATCAGGCGTCGGCGCTTCTCGAACAGGTCGCCGCGGCGGTAGGCGGCCTCGGTCTTGTCGCTGATGATGTGCGCCAGCGCCATCTCGCAGACCTCGCGCGGGTAGGCCGTGCACTCGGCGGCCCAGTCCCGGAACGTCGAGCGGAAGCCGTGCACGGTCAGATCGTTGTGGCCCATGCGCTTGAGCAGGTTCAGCATCGCCATGTTGGACAGTGGCTTGCCCTTGCGCTGTCCGGGGAAAACGTGCGCCTTGCCTTCGGCCAGCTGCGCCTCGACGATCTCCACAGCGCGCGGTGAAAGCGGAACGCGGTGCTCGCGCCCGGCCTTCATGCGCGCCCCGGGGACTGTCCAGACGCCTTTGTCGAGGTCGAATTCCTCCGGCCTGGCGCCAATGACCTCGCCGGTCCTGGCGGCCGTCAGGATCGTGAATTCCAGGGCCCGCGCCGCGGTGCCCTCCTGGTCGCGCAGGTCAGCCATGAACGCCCCGATCCGGGCGTAGGGCAGCGCGCTGTGCGGCCTCACCCGGTCGGCCTTCTTGATCTTCGCCAACAACTTGTCCAGGTGCCCGCGCCACCGCGCCGGGTTGTCGCCGGTGCGGTAGCCGTGCACGGTGGCCCAGTCCAGCACCGAGGCGATCCGGGCGCGCAGCCGCGTTGCAGTCTCCGTCTTTTCGGTCCAGATCGGCCCCAGCACGTTCAGCACCGCGGACGTGTCCACGTCGGCGACGGGCCAGGTACCGAACACCGGCCCGCAATACGTCTCCAGGGTGGCCTCCCACTGCGCCGCGTGCTTCTCGTTCTTCCAGCCAGCCCCGTGCGCCTTGATGTAGGCGGCGGCGCACTCGTCGAACGTCTTGGAGCGGGCCGCAGCGAGCGCCTGCGCGCTCCTGGCCGCTCTGCGGGCCTCCAGCGGGTCGATCTTGTCAGCCAGCAGCCCGCGGCACTCCTCGGCCTTCTTGCGGGCCGTGGCGAGGCTCACGGCGTTCAGCGAGCCCAGGCCCATCTCGCGGGACCGGCCGTTCAGGGTGTAGCGGAAGACCCAGGACTTCGTGCGTGCCGGGGAAACCTGCAGGTAGAGCCCGCCGCCGTCGCCCCAGTAGCCCGACCGCCGGAGCGCCTCGACCGCCTTTGCCGAAAGCTTGTGAAGTCGCCGCGCCATCCGAAACCCCCGTTCTTACCCATGTCCAACAGTTGCATTGTGTCGGACGGTTTCGGACGCGTCAAGACAAGATTATCTTTAAGTTATTGGCTTGTATGAAAGAAAAAATCCGGGATCAGACGGTTTCGGACAAGCCGGATGGTGATTTGGGCGGACACCCTCTCCGCCAGTTCGGTACAAAGCTGGGCACCGCGCCCGCCGATGCTGCGACGCCCGATCCGGCGAGGGTTCGCAGCAGGTTCGTTTTCGATCCCATGATCCGGACCTCGCCCTCGGCGACCTCGACCCGCTGGGCAAGCGCGCGCAGGTGCTCGCGGCGGTAGCCCTGCGGCCCGCGAATGCGGCGGCGGGCGCTGTCGGCGAAGCGGCGCAGCGAGTCGGCCGTGATGGTCTGGCCGGCGCCCTCCAGCGCCATGCTCGCCCGCTCGGCGTCCACGCGGGCCTGGTCGCGGGTCGCCTTCAGCTCGGTGATGCGATCCTTCAGCGCCGGGTCATCCAGGTCGGCAAGGCCGCGCTCGATGGCGTCATAGAGCCGCTTCAGCCGGGCGTCCGCCTCGGCGGCGCGCTTGGCCAGCTCAGCGGCGATGGTGCGCCTGCGCTCGGCGCGCTCCTCCCGGCGGTCGAGCAGGCTGGCCAGCACCTCTTCCAGCCGCTCGGGATCGAGCAGCCGCTCCTCCAGGTGCGAGGCCACAAGATCGTCCAGCTTCGGCATGGGGATCGAGCGACCCTTGCAGCCGGTCGCGCCCTGCCGGGCGGCGATGGAGCAGGTGTAGTAGCGGTAGCGGCCCGACTTCCCCGTGCGGATGGTCATCGCCCCGCCGCAGTCGGCGCAGAAGCAGATGCCGGTGAGCAAGGTCGGCCCGCCGACCACCTGCGGCGGCGCGACCTTGGGATTCCGCGCCTTCAAGTGCGCCTGCACGGCGTCGAACGTCTCCTGGTCGATCAGGCGCGGAACGGGCACGGCGATCACCTGATCGTCGGGCTTGTTGGCGCCGTTCTTGGTGCGCCGGTTGAACTCGTGGACGCCGATGTAGCTGGTTCGCGTCAGCATCCGGTGCACCGCGCCAATGCCCCAGCGCCCGCCGGTGCGGGTGTAGAGCCTGCGCTCATTGAGGTGCTTGGCGATCGCCTTCACGCCCATGCGCCCGCTCGTGCCGTCGCCCTCCAGCGCCAAGCGAAAGGCGAGCCGCACCGTGTCGGCGTGAAGCGGGTCGATCTCCAGCTTCTTCTTGACCTTGGCGCCGCGCTTCTCGGCATCGACCACCCGGTAGCCGATCGGCGGCAGCGAGCCGTTCCAGAAGCCCTGCCTTGCGTTCTCTTTCAAGGCTCTGAGCGTGTGCTTGGCGTTCTCCTTGGACTGATACTCGTCAAACAGCGCCATGATCTGGCGCATCATCACGTGCATCGGGTCGTCCCCGAGCTCCTGGGTCATGGAGACGAGCCGGACGCCGTTCTTGGCGAGCTTGCGGACGTAGAACTCCAGCTCGAAGTGGTCGCGGAAGAAGCGGGAGAAGGAATGGACGATCACCACGTCGAAGGCGGGCGGTCTTTGCGTGCCCGCCTCCATCATGCGCTGGAACTCGGGGCGGCGATCATTGGTCGCGGACGCGCCCGGCTCGACATAGGTCTCGACCAGCTCGTAGCCGCGGGCGGCGCAGTAGGCTTCCCCCTGCTTGCGCTGGTCGGGGATGGACACGTCATGCTCGGCCTGTCGAGCCGTCGAGACGCGCAGGTAGAGGGCGGCGCGGAGCGGGACGGTCATCGCCGGCCTCCCGCCGCCTTGCGCGGCTTCTCCGGCTTGGTCAGTGGCAGCTCCAGCGCCACGCGGTCGTGCACCACCCTCGGTGCAAGCCGCCGGCCGGGACCGTGCTCGAAGCGGACCAGGCCGTAACCGGCCATCGTCCTGAGCGTCCGCGACAGGTTGGGCTTGGCCTTGCCGGTGAGCTGCGACAGCTCCTCAAGGGAGTTCGGCGCCTTCTCGGCGATGGTGCGCAGCAGGTCGCGATTGCCCGCCGACAGCACCTTGGCGAACGACTCGGTGGAGGTGAACCACACCTTGGGCTCGTCCGCCTTCGGCTTCTCCTCGCCCCGCGCGATGCGGAGCGTGCGGGCCTTCATCTCCTCATAATCGGCGATGCCGACCTTCAACGTCGTCACGGCAACACTCCTCGTTCCTTCAGCACCGCGTCCACCGTCTCCCAGAAGTCGGCGAGCAACGTGCCGGCATCCTGGTAGTCGTAGGGGCGCACGGTCCTCAGCCGGTGGCGGTGATCCTGCGGCTCGCCCCGCTTCTGCCGCCCGACCGGGTGCGCGTTGTCGAAGCCGACCAGCCGCTCCCCCGATGGACCGTGCAGCGTGAGCGAGTAGTCGAGCCCGTGCGGCTTCTCCGGGCTGGCCGGAACCGCCGTCACCACGAACTTGACCCAATGGCCGCCCTCCGGGTCCACGACCAGCACGGTGCCGTCGAGGTCCAGGAGCGCATCCAGGCTCGGATCGCGCACCTCTTCCTTCACCGTCACTGGTTATCAGAAAGGCACAACTTAGGCAAGGGCCTTCGCGCCTATTCCGGCCCGAACAGCTCGTCGAGGATGTCGCCGAACCACGCCTCGAATACGTCCACCTCCTCCGGCGTGACCGGCACGCGCTCTGGCCAATCGTCAGTGACGCGCCAGCCGGAGAGGTCGTGCTTGACCGGCCGGCCCGGCGTCGGCGCGGTTTCCTGCCGGTAGTCGTAGAGGCTCACAAGCTCCGGCCGGAGCCGGAGGGCGGGACGGCGGTGCGGGCGCGGACGTGACATCCCTTGACTGTCGGCATCGCGTCGCGCGCGCGAAAGCCCGCCAACTGCGTCGGCGCAGGATCGGCTGGCCGCGGCCAGAAAGACAGGAGACGGGCCGGCCAGGGGCGGCTCCCGGCTGGCTGAAGCGTGTGTTCGGCCGCTCACGGTCAGATTGGGAGCGCCCCGCTCCTGGTCCGGTCTCGGCGCATGGCGGCCAAACCGCCGGGCCGGGGACGGGCGGTCAAGGCCGCAAGCCCGCGAAGCGGGGGCGCCGAACGCGCCAGCCTTGACGGCTCGGCGCCGGTCCGACCGACCGATCCATTGCGGACCACCCCGGACGGGTGCACACTCATCTCATGGAGCGTGTGCTGGCGAGTCAGCAACGAGGACCTGATACTCGAATCTAAGCGGGCAGAGTTGACGCACTCTCTAAAGTGATGCCCTGAGGCCCGTTGAAGCTCTCCGGTGGTGTTTATGCGCCTTTCGATTCTAATTGGCCTGCTGCTCTGCCCATTGCTCCTGATCTCCGAAGCGGCGGCCGGCAGCATGAGCGACAATCCTTCTGCCGTCTGGTTCTCCTCGTCGCCGTTGAAGGGTGAGGACATCGTTGCGGGACACGACGCGGTCGCCTTCGCTGAACGGCTCTACACAATTCTCGACGCCAAACTCTTCGACCCCTCGTTCAAGGCCGAAGAGCGCGGCCGACAACGGGCGGAGCTCGAAGCCGCACTTGCAGCGCGGCCGACATGGACGCGGTCCGAGGTCGTTGATCTCGTCAACGAGCGTCTTCGTCGGCTCGGGATCTCACACCTGCGCATTCTGGACCCGATCCAGGGAGCCGCAATGGCGGCGCTGGCCGAGCAGCCGCCGAGCGCCGAGCATGACGCCGCACGAGCGGCCGAGCCGGCGGTCTCCGCCGAAGTACGGGACGGTGCGGTCGGCGTGCTGAGGTTACGCAGCTTCTTCGTGCCCCAGATCACGAAAGCGGCGGTGGACCGCGCGCGAGCCCGGCTCGCCGGCGCCCGCGCGATCGTGGTGGATGTGCGCGGCAACGGCGGTGGAGCTGGCTCTCCGATCAGCTACGTCATCGAACACCTCCTTGGACCCGATCGCGTCATCTCGTTCGATCGCACGCGCGAGGGATTGCACCGTTCGCGGCCCTACGTCGTGCGGGGCTATTTCGAAGACGCCGAGAACACGGGCGCTCAGGCCGAGATCAGATTGTCCGAGCGCGAGCCCTACATCGAATGGCGCACGCGCCCCGACGCGGTCAAGGATCCGCGCCCGCATGTCGTTCTGGTCAATCAGGAATGCGGTTCGGCTTGCGAAGTGTTCGCGGCTGCCGCCAAGGAGAACGGGGTGCCAGTGCTCGGGGTGCGGACCTACGGAGCCGTGCTCGGGGCCGGTGTCTTCAAGCTCCCATGGCCGGGCTACGCGCTCATCGTCCCGGTACTGGGCACGCTGTCGCCAATGGGTCGTATCCACGAAGGGGTGGGCGTGGCACCGGACGTGGAAATCCCAGAGTGCCACGATCGGCCAGAGGAGTGCCTGACGCGCGCCGTCGAGATCGCCGCCCGCATCAACAGGAGCTGAGCGGTGCTGTCGCCAATACCCGCCTGACGCCGCGCCCGAGGCCGTCAGATGCCGATCCCGCGCGCGCGTCCGATCGTCCACTCGATGCCGCCGCCCGCACGTATGACGCCCGTCACCTCGCGCCCGAGCTGGTGATCGATCGCCGGCCGCCAGGGCACGAGCTGGAACTCGAAGGCGTTCTCGACCATCGCGAACCGACCCGAGGCGAGCTGCACCGTGCCGGCGAACGTGCCCCGCACGCTCTCGCCGGCCGCGGCCACGCGGAACGGCAGGCCGCGCTCCCGGGCCAGCGCCTCGCCGGCACGGCTCACCTCCTGCCGCTCCAGCGTGGCGAGCAGGTCCGGCCGCGCCCTTATCCTGCCGTCCGCGCCGTGCCAGGCGTGCCCCTGCCGGACCAGCTCGCTCTTCCGCGCCTCGAAGGCCTCGGTCACCTCCGCCCCGAAGCCGAAGCTGGCGAGCGCCACGCGGTTCCGGCTGACGAGCTGGCGGTCGAGCCAGGTGGCGCCGTCGCTCGTCACCTGCCTCTCCAGGTCGAAGGCGGAGAGAAGGCGCAGACTGGCCTGACGGCTGCGGCGCGCCTCGTAGGCGTTCGCGCGGCTCTCGAAGTCCTCCGGGATATGCCAGCGGTCGGGGCCGAGCCGCTCCACGATCCCGGCCCGCCTGATCGCCTCCAGCCGGCGCACATGGCTGTCGACGAAGGCGTCCGGGTCGGCGCCTTTGGGCAGGCGCACGTCGCCGCTGTCGATGAGCCGCCGGTGCTGGCTCGGGCGGTACTCGCCGATCCCGCGCGCCAGCTCGGCGATGGCGCAGTCGGCGGGGCGGCCCTGCGCCCGGGGGCCGGCCTCGACGATGCTGCCGACCCGCACCTCGTTCAGCGCCGCGGCGGCGTCCACCTCGACGTGGTGCACGCGCCCGTCCACGCCATCGATCACGAGCCCGATGCGGTCGGACAGTTCGTCGGTCAGCCCCTTGCCGATCACCCGGCCGACGATCGGCTCGGCGGGCGCGGTGCCGTGGACCCGGTAGCTCATCGGGTCGCGCTCCTGCCCGCGCCGGCTGAGCGCGCGGTTCATCGCCTTGATGATGTCGCCGCGCTCGCCCAGCTCGCGCAGCGTGGGTTCCAGCCTATCGGATAGGGTCCAGACGCCGGGCGCCGCCTCCTTGGCCAGCCCCATGCGCCCCAGCGTCTGCATGCGGCCGATGCGGAGCGTGCGGTCGAAGTCGGCGCGGACCTGGCCGGCGTCGGGGCGCATGTCCATGACGCGCCCGTCCGCCTCCTCCAGCATGGCGCGGTCGATGCGGGTAAAGCGGTCGGCCGCCACCTCCGCCTGGAGCTTCTGCCGTAGCTCCAGGTCCGTCTCCGGCCCCAGCTCCAGGGTGACGCGCTCCTGCGCCCGGAGACGCACGCCGTCGGTGATGTAGTCCTGGGCGATGATCAGGTCTTTGCCGGTGTCGTCCTTGCCCCGGATCACGACATGGCTGTGCGGGTGGCCGGTGTTGAAGTGATCGACCGCGACCCAATCGAGCCTGGTGCCAAGGTCCGCCTCCATCTGGCTCATCACGTCGCGGGTGAAACCGCGAAGGTCCGAAAGCCGGTCGCCGTCCTCGGGCGCCACGATGAAGCGAAAGCTGTGCCGATCCCCTTCGCCCCGCTCGACGAAGGCGGAGCGATCCGCATGGTCCGTCTCCGGCCCGTAGAGCTGGCCGCGTTCGCCGTCGCGGGTGGTGCCGTCGCGCTCCAGGTAGCGCAGGTGTGCGCCCGCTGCTCCGCTCTCCAGCTTGTGGCGGACGATCCGGGCCTTCACCACCACGCGCCGCGTCCGGACCGGGCGCCCGCCCGCCGCCCGCTTCAGCGCCTCGGCCGCCTTCTGGCCGCGTCCGATCCGGCAGCACCGTCCCTTTCCGGTCCGGCTGCCGCCGCGCCGGGCTGCGCCGCGCATCTGCGCCGGGGTGAGCGGGCCGCCGTTGGCCTTGGCCGCCGCGCGCATCACCTGATCGACGAAGCTGCGGGCGCGCGGAGCCGACGCGCGGCCCCGATCGCGGATACGGCCGGGACGGAGGCGGAGGTCGGAAGCGTCGTCGCGGGTCATGGCGAGGAGCTTGCGCCGGCGCCGCTCGCACGCAAGCACGGCCCCGAGGGAGGCGCAGAATGGCGCAGAAATACAGGGATTTGGCGGTGCGAGCGGCACCGCTCCGCCGAGGGGTCGGCGAAAAACAATGTGCAGACAAGAAGTTACCGGCAAACGCGAGTTTGCTTTAATCTTGCCGTCGTCTTCGCTTCCGCCAAAGGTGCGCTATCCTGCGCCGCTCTACTACGACAGCCGCAATTGGCAGCATGTGCGCTCTGACAGTGCACTTCGCGGTATGACCGTCGGATCACGTGCGGACAACTTGCGCATGGCACGCGGCCCGTCTGCCGTCAGAGTGCCGACGGACCAGCGCTCGACATGCGATCAGGGCGCCGATCTTCCGTCCGCTGACCTGTTGCCGAGCGGCGGCTACGACGCCGGTCCGCTACGTAGCTGGCGGGCGTCTGCCCTGACGCGGTCGCGCAGGTCGGCGACGAACTTCTGGCGCATGGGGTTGCCATTGTCCGGCAGCCAGAGCGCGATCACCGGAATGGAAGCGTCGGGCTCGGCGAGCGGCCGGAACGCCACGCCGGGATAGGCAAGACCCGCCGCCGTGCGCCCGACGACGGTGATGCCGAAGCCGATCCCGACCGCCGACAGCAATGCCTCGCGCGAGATGAAGTGCTGCACGATCTCGGGCATCAATGCGTGCGGCGTGAGCTTGCCGGCGAGAAACGTGTAGAGCACCGGGCCGCGCTCCCAGGTGCGCACCACCAGCGGCGCCGCGGCCAAATCCGCCCACGATACGCTCTCCTGCCGCGCCAAGGGGCTGTCGCCCGGCAGCGCCGCGAGCAGCGGTTCGTCCCACAGCCGCAGCATCGCGAGGTCGGGCGCGATCACCTCGCCGACGGTCAGGGCCAGGTCGATCCGGTGCCCGCGCAACGCCGCCAGAAGGTCGGGCGGGCTGCCCTCGAACAGCTCGAAGGCCACCCTCGGCGCCGCCGCCCGATAGGCCGCGATCGTGTCGCGCAAGGGACCGGAACTGAGCGAGGTGTAGAAGCCGATCGACAGCATCCCCGCCTCGGCCTTGGCGACCGCTGTGGCGTGCCGGAGCGCCTGGTCCATGTCGGCGACGATGCGGCGCGCGACGCGCAGAAGATGCTCGCCGGCGCGCGTCAGGCGAATGCCGCGAGCGCGCCGTTCGAACAGGTCGGTGTGCAGCCGGTCCTCCAGCTTCCGGATGTGCTGGCTGACGGTCGGCTGCTGGATGCCGAGCGCCGCCGCCGCGCCGCTGAAGCTGCCGGCATCGGCGACAGCGACGAAGTAGCGGAGCTGGCGGAGCTCCATCGCTACACGCGCTCGCCCCGCGCTTCCGCGTTGATCTCCGGATTGCCGCGCCAGGCTGTAAGGGTGAAGCGCGTGCTCGCCACCTTCCAGCCAACTTCCGTCCGGCGCAGGCGGTAATCGTAATTTCCCCAGCACGTCCAGAAACCTTCGCCGCGTTCGCCGTCAGCGAAGTGCGTCGAGCGGACGTGAGCGCGGCAGCGGGCGTGCTCACCGTCGATGTCCACCACATGAGAGGTAACGTCGTGCTGAGTAGCTCGGAATCGGCCGAGCCAAGCCCACTCGCGCATCAGCTCGGAGGGCGTGAGCCGCTTCACCGCGCCGCCGAACTCGGACGTGTAGTCCACTTCCACTTCGGCGTCGAAGCAGGTGGCGAGGGCGTCCCACTCGCGGGCGTCTGCCAAGAGCGCAACGCGGTTCACGACATCGATCACCTCGGAACGCTCATGCTGGTGCAGCCCTGTCATTGGACCGCTCCCCGTCCGAACACGGGCGTCGCGTCGATGAAGATGCGATAGTCCGCGATCAGGTCGCCCCGGAGCCGCAGTGTGCTCGTGCAGGGCACCGTCACGCGGCGGCCGTCGGCCATTTCGTAGGTGACATCTGCTTCGGTGCTCACCACTTCCGTCTCGCCGTCGCGGCCTGACCAAACGCCTCGGATTTCATGGTGCACCGAGCGAAGCGCCGCTGATGTGGCTGAGAACGAAGTTTTGACCGCCTCGCGCCCAAAGACCGGCTCGGCATTGCCGAAGCGTAGCCGTATATCGTCGGTGAAATGAGCGGCGATCCTGTCCGCCTCCCGAGTGTCCACGGCAGTGAAGAAAGCGCGAGCCCAGTGCTCCCGATCAGCCGTCGAGCGGCCCGCTCCCGATGCTGTCTTGGGTTGCGGCACGCCGCCCGCGCCAAACGTTCCGGCATCAGCGAGAACGGTCGGATTGAAATACTCACGCATCAGCTCGATGCGGCCGGTGTCGTCGAAGCGGAACAGAGTGATGTAGGTGTTGTCGTACTTGGCGGGCGAGCCTCTTAACCGGATGTCACCGCGATACTCCGCGATCGCGACGAGGGGGTCGATTGTCTGGTGTACGACAAGACCCGGAAAACGCATCGACTCGAACGCGTTTGGCAGCTGAGCATAGTGTTCGAGGATTTCGCGCTTGCCCACGAAACGCGGCGGGAATCCTGCGGGCGCATAGGGACTTTCCTGAACCGCATGCTCGGCAAACAGGTCGCTCCAGGCCTCGAAGTCCTCGGCCTCAAGCAGGCGCAGAAAGCGATCTATCCGTTCCGCATTGTGTCTCGCAGTCGCGATACTCAAGGTGGCATCCATGGACTTCCTCCACTTCTCGGCGCTGAGAGCGATCTGGCTTTCAGATCAGCGTCCGAAGGTGACTCGAAGAACGACGTCATCCCCATTGTCGGTGCTGACGAGCAGGGCGCCGTCGGCGGCTTCGGCGACGTCGCGAAAGCGGCCGAAGCGACCCTGAAACAGGATTTCGTCTGAGGTGACCTGCGATGCAGTCGCGTCGAAGGTTAGCCGTCGCAAATGCCGCGCCTTCAGGGCGGCGACGAACAGACTTCCAGCCCAATCCTCTGCGCCGCGCCCGCTGTGAAAGGTGGCTCCCGAAGGCGCGATAGTTTCGCGCCAAAGGTGGACGGGCGAAACAAAAGGGTGCGCGTGCCTGTCGCCCTCGACCTCAGGCCAGCCGAAGTCTGCGCCCGGCTCGATGCGATTAAGCTCATCGTCACTGACATGCCCATGCTCGGTTGCAAATAGAACTCCCTTCGGACTCCAGGCGAGCCCCTGCGGATTTCTGTGGCCAACGCTGTAGACGGGAGAGCCCTGGAACGGGTTGTCCGCCGGAATTGAACCGTCCCGCTCCAGCCGCAGAATCTTGCCAATCAGGACCTGAGGATCACGGGCCGGCGCGTTTGCCGGATCACCCACTCCTTGTGTCAGGCCGACGCCGAGCGTGGCATACAGCTTGCCGTCCGGCCCGAACTTGACACGCCCACCATGGTGCGTGCCGGCGGCCGGGAGGCGATCCAAGAGCACGCCCTCGTCACGCGCCCGCGCCCCATCGAAGCTTAGTCTTACGATCCGATGGAATGGTCCGTCGAATCGTGCCGCCGTGTACATCGCGTAGAGTAGCGGCTCACGCGGGAAATCGGGATCAAGCGCGAGCCCCATGAGCCCGCCATAGGCAAGATTGGCGACAGGAAGTGTTGTTACCGGCGCAGCGGCGAGCCGACCGTTCTCCCAGAGCCGGATGCGTCCGCTGTCACGTTCGGTGAAGAACAGTCGGCCGTCGGGCGAAGGTGCAAGCGCCCAAGGATGCGCAACCCCCTGCACGAGGACTTCAGCTTCAGGTGCGCGAGAGCCGGCAAGGCATGTCGTCGAGAACGCGAGCCCGGCCGCGCTCACGAGAAAGCTGCGTCGAGACAAGGCGGCAATCGTCATCGCCTCAATCTCTCAAGCTGCGGTGAAGCCGCCATCGACCAGCAGCAGGTGACCGATGACGAAAGAAGCGCCGGGCGACGACAGCCATAGAACAGCGCTCGCCACCTCTTCCGGGCGACCCATGCGTCCGATCGGGTGTGCGGCCATGATGCCGTCCATCACCTTCGGATCGCCACCATTCATGGCGATGAAGTCCCGGATCATCGGCGTGTCGATCGCGCCGGGACCGACCGCGTTCACCCGAATGCCCTGCTTGGCGTATTCGAGCGCCGCCGAGCGCGTCAGACCCCAGACCGCATGCTTGGTCGCCGAATAAGGCGCACCGCCGCTGAAGCCAGTTACGCCGGCGATCGAACTCATGTTGACGATCGAGCCACCGCCTGAGCGCAGCATCGCCGGGATCTCGGCTTGCATCGCATACCAGACCCCGCGGTAATTGGTGGCGGTGACGTCGTCGAAGGTCGCCATCGCCTGCTCGGCCGTGGGTCGTGCGGGATTGGTGACACCCGCATTGTTGAAGGCGCAGTCGAGCCGCCCGTAGCGCTCAAGACAAGCCATGACGAGGGCCTTGACCTCCGCTTCGCGCCGCACATCGGCGCGCACATAGGCGGCCTCGCCGCCGCGCGCCCGGATGCCGGCCTCGACCTCGCGTCCCAGCGCTTCGCGTCGACCGCAGAACATCACGCGGGCGCCTTCCGAAGCGAAGGCCTCGGCGGTGGCGCGGCCGATACCGGAGGTGGCGCCCGTAATGAGCACCGCCTTGCCCTCGAACTGACCCGATGGCCGCGCGAGCATGGCTGCGGGCTGAGCGGATGCTGCTCCGGCGGCGGTCGCCACAAGCGCGGCGCCTGTGCCGACGAGCACCGAGCGGCGGCCGAAGTCCGGCGTTTTCCCATCTTGCGTCATCGTAGTTTCTTCCTTGCGTGAGGATTCCCGGTCGCTCACTGAGCGGAAAAACCGCCGTCGATCATCAGCAGGTGTCCGGTGACGAACGAGGCCGCATCGGAGCAGAGCCACAGCACGGCCTCAGCCACCTCCCGCGGCTCACCCATGCGGCCCATCGGGTGGCCGGCCTTGATCCGGTCCATCACAACCGGATCGCCGCCCGCCATCTCGATGAAGTCGTCTATCATGGGCGTGGCGATGGCGCCTGGTCCGACAGCGTTCACGCGGATGCCTCGCTGCGCGTACTGGATCGCGAGCGAGCGCGTGAACCCTAGGACAGCATGCTTGCTCATCGCATAGCTCGACATGCCCGGCGCGCCAGTTACGCCGGCAATCGAGCTCATGTTGACGATTGCACCCCGGCCCATCTTCGTCATGTGACGCAGTTCGTGCCTGGCGGAGGACCACATGCCCCGTACATTGACGGCTATCAGCCGGTCGAAGGACGCCTCGTCACGTTCGGCGTCTTCGGCCGGCGGTTCGGTGATGCCGGCGTTGTTGAAGGCATAGTCGAGGCGCCCGAATGCCTCGACGGTGCGGTCGACGGCTCCCCGCACTGCCTCATCGCGAGCGACATCCACGCTAAGCGCGAGAGCCTCGCCGCCGGCCCGGCCGATGATGTCTACCGTCTCCTCCGCCTTGTCCTCGTCGCGGTCAGCGACGGCTACACGCGCGCCCTGAGCGGCAAAAGCGAGCGCGGTCTCGAGCCCGATCCCGGAGCCGCCGCCAGTCACGAACGCTACCTTGTCCTGGAACTCCTCGTAGCGGGGCATGGCTTCAACCTCCTAGGCTGTTGACATGCCCTGGAGGATAGGGCCGCCGCGCGCCGCACTCTTGGACGAGGCGCTGGAGCTTGGGACGGATCGCCGGAAAAACGCCTCAGGCGAGCTGGTCGCGCCAAGCCTTCGGTGTCAGGCCGGTCGCCTCGCGGAAGCGGCGCGTCAGGTGCGACTGGTCAGCGAAGCCGCAGGCGAGCGCAATCTCGGCTAAGCCCGCCTCGCGGGCGAGCAGCCCTTTCGCACGCTCGATGCGCCTCTCGGCCACATAGCGGCTCGGACTCGCCCCCGTCGCCTGGGCGAAGGCCTCCCGAAAATGCGACGCCGACAAGCCCGCCTCCGCCGCCAGCTCCGCCATCGACAGGTCGTCGGCAAGGCGGGTCTCGATCAGATCGCGCAAACGCCTGAGCACCGCGGGCGGCAGGCCTCCGCTTCGTCGCTCGGCGGGGGCGCCGAGGTTTGACCAGCGCCGCACGAGCTGCGTCGCCGCTTCGATGCCAAAAGCCTCGAGTAGAAGCCTGGAGGGCATCTCGCGGCGCTGCATTTCGGAGACGACGAGCTGTCCCACCCGCTCGAGCGTAGGGTCGCGTTCGACAGCGGGATCGATGAGTTCCACCGCCTCGCGCCGCGCCTCGCCGGCTTCCTCCACGCAGGCCTGCACCAGCGCGTCCGGGACGTAGAGGTGGAGCACAACCGCCTTACTACACGGGGCGATGACCGCACGGGGCTGCTCGCCGGCGCGCACGAGGTTCACGGTGCCGACCGACGAGGTGCGGCCATAAGCGTGCCGTCCATCGACGAAAGCTTCGAAGTGCAGGCCGGGCGTCAGATGGACCGAGAGGATGTGGGTGGAGGGGTCGGCCTCGCATCCGAGTTCGGTCGGACGGTCAAGGTCAAGGCGCCACAAGGCCGCTGACAGCCGACCCTCTCCAGACGATGCCGCGAATCGTGGAGCAAAGCCCCAAGCGCTCTCCATTGTGCTCGGGGAGATCGCAGTCACAACGAAAGCTCCCACCGATAGGCCGCAGGCGTGACTCCCGTCGCCTCGCGGAAGCGGCGCGTCAGGTGCGACTGATCGGCCAAGCCGCAGGCCAGGGCGATCTCAGGAAGGGATCGATCACTTCCTGACAGCGCTGTCTTGGCGCGCGCGATGCGCCGGGTCAGCACGAACTCGCTCGGGCTCCACCCTGTCGCTTTTCGGAACGCAGCCCGGAAGTGGGACTCCAACAGGCCAGCAGCTTCGGCCCTGGGCGATGGTCCACCAACCGCATCCGGGGTCAAGCCCCAGCGGCGCGTAAAGTCAGCAAGCGTTTGCGCAACCACCTCCGGCATCCCTGACCCTTTAGGCGGGAGAACCTTGCAGCCCAAGGTAAAGCTCCCTTACGGCGAATGCCAGGGTGAAAACGTTCGCGCGATGCTCTTGGCGTTCAGCCCTTCGAGAGCTGTAAAGTTCGTTTCCGAATGTTTCAGCGTAGCGCTACAGCGTAGACATAGTGCTCATCTTCGTCGAGCATGGCCCGCCACAAACGAAATGCCCCTCATGGAGGGGCGTTTTCGTTTTCAGGACGCGTGCCGGAATCGGAGGTCCCATCTTTCGGCACCATCGTGGTTGCCGTCCGCGTGCGCCTTGCGTCAGCCCGCGGTACGATGTTGGCTTTCTCACTCGGGACGACGTTTTGGCAATGATCCGAGCCTTCCTGAAAACGAATGTGTCCGGCGCCGCGTCCCGCCGATCCCGGGCCGCCGCCGCGCCGGCGCTCCTCGCGCTGGCGCTGAGCGCGTGCGCCGGCACGGTGGACGCCAATGGCGAGCGGCAGTTCCCCAAAGCGGAGGTGGACGCGTTCGCCGGTCGCGTCGCGGCCCAGCACGGGCTGGACGCGGCCGAGGTGTCGCGGCTGGTGGCCGACGCCCGCTTCCAGCCGCGCATCGTGCAACTGATGGACCGCCCGGCGGAGGCCAAGCCCTGGGCGGACTACCGGGCGATCTTCATCACGCCGGCGCGCATCGCCGGCGGCGTCGAGTTCTGGGGGGTGCACGAGGAGACCCTGGCGCGGGCGCGCCGGCAGTTCGGCGTTTCCGAGGAAGTGATCGTCGCCATCATCGGCGTCGAGACCAAGTACGGCACCAACACCGGCTCGTTCCGGGTGCTGGACGCGCTCGCGACGCTGGCGTTCGGCTATCCGCGGCGCGCCGAATATTTCTCCCGCGAACTGGAGAATTTCGTGCTGCTCACGCGCGACAACGGCCTTGACCCGCTGGCGCTGGAGGGCTCCTACGCCGGCGCCATCGGCATTCCCCAGTTCATGCCCAGCAGCTATCGCGCCTATGCGGTGGATTTCGACGGCGACGGCAGGGCGGATCTGGCGGGCAATCCGGTCGACGCCATCGGCAGCGTGGCCAACTATCTGGCCAGGCACGGCTGGGCCGAAGGCGCGCCGGTGGCGGTGCAGGCCGAAGTGGGCGATACGGCGCTCGGGACCGACAGCCGGCCGCGGCGCCAGGTCGCGGAACTGAGGGCCGGCGGCGTCACGCCGCTGGCGCAGGTGGACGACGCGAGCAAGGCGGCGCTGTTGAAATTCGAGATCGGCGAGGGTGCCGAGTACTGGCTCGGCTTCCAGAACTTTTACGTCATCAAGCGCTACAACAATTCCAATTTCTACGCCATGGCGGTGGCGCAGCTGGCGTCCGAGATCAAGGGCCTGCGGGAGGCGGTACTGAAAGCGAAAGCCGAGCGCGCGGCCGCCGCGCTCCCGCGTTAGCGCCGCCGCGGTTGGAAGGCGGCCGCTACCGGTCCGGCGCGGCGTCAGGCGGCCTGGTCGTGGCGGAACGCCACCACGTGATCGGCCTCCAGGCGAATGCCGATCCTTTCCCCGATGCGGTGATTGTGGTGGCTGGGCACCAGGGAGAGCACCTCGGCGCCGCTGTCCAGGCGCAGAGTGTAGAGAATGTCGGCGCCGCGGAACGCCTTGTGCATCACTTCCGCCTTCATCGGGCTCAGGTCGTCGTGCACCACGTCGTCCGGCCGCAGCAGCACGTCGACGAAGCAGTTCCTGCCGCAGGCGGCGCAGTTGTAGGCTTCCGCACACTCGTGCGGGATCTCGCCCCGCAGCATCCCGAGCTCGATCTCGACTTCCTTGGGGCTCAGCACCTTGCCGGGGACGAACACGCCCTGGCCGATGAAATCGGCGACGAAGCGGTTGGCGGGCCGGTGGTAGAGGTTGTAGGGGGCGTCCCACTGCTCGATGCGGCCCTCGTTCATGATGCCCACCTCGTCGGCCATGGCGAAGGCCTCGTTCTGGTCGTGGGTCACCAGGATCGCGGTGATGTTCTGGCGCTTGAGCAGATCACGCACCTCCTGGGAGAGCCGCGCCCGCAATTCCACGTCCAGGTTGGAGAAGGGCTCGTCCAGCAGCAGCAGGTCCGGCTCCGGCGCCAGCGCGCGGGCGAGGGCGACGCGCTGCTGCTGGCCGCCGGAGAGCTGGTGCGGATAGACGCTGCCGGCATGGGCCAGGCCCACCACGTCCAGCAGTTCACCGACGCGCCGGGCCTTGTCCTTGCCCGAGCGCCCGCGCAGGCCGAAGCCGACGTTCTCGGCGACGGTGAGATGGGGGAACAGCGCATAGTCCTGGAACACCATGCCGACGCGGCGTTGCTCGGTGGCCACCTGATGGCCGGGCCGGGAGACGGCGACCCCGTTGATGCGGATCTCGCCGGCGCTCACCGGTTCGAATCCAGCGATGCAGCGCAGCACCGTGGTCTTTCCGCAGCCGCTGGCGCCGAGCAGGCAGCCGATGCTGCCTCGCTGCAACGACAGCGACAGCCCGTGCAACACCGGGCGGCTGCCGTACGCGTGATGGAGCCGGTCGATTTCAAGCAAGGCGTTCATTGGCCGGCATTTTCTTCCGTTGATCCGGGACGGGACGGATTATGATAATAACTCTTCTCATTATCAACAAATGTGGGGCATGGTGCCGGTGATTCCAAGGCGGTTTCACCCTCTGAGAATCGGGGTTATCCCGTGCGCGGCCTTGTCGCTGGTGCCGGTGCTGAGCGTGCTGTTCAACCTGCTCACCGCCGCGCCGACCGATGCGTGGGACCACATCGCTCGTACCGTGCTGGCGGATTACATCTGGAACACCGTGTGGCTGGTGCTGGGGGTGGCGGCCGGCGTCACCAGCATGGGCGTGGTCTCGGCGTGGCTGGTCACCATGTACTCGTTTCCCGGGCGCCGCGCGCTGGAGTGGGCGCTGATCCTGCCCATGGCGATGCCGGCGTACGTGATGGCCTACGCGTACACGGATTTCTTCCAGCTCACCGGGCCGCTGCAGACCTGGCTGCGCGAGCTGACCGGGTGGGGGCCGCGCGACTACTGGTTTCCGGAGATCCGCTCGCTGCCGGGCGCCATCGCCATGTTCATGTTCACGCTCTATCCCTACGTCTACCTGCTCGCGCGCACTGCGTTCCTGGAGCGCTCGGAGGCGATGCTGGAAGCCGCCCGCACCCTCGGCCACGGCCCCTGGAGCGCGTTCTTTCGCGTGTCGCTGCCGATGGCGCGTCCCGCGCTGGTCGCCGGTTCCGCGCTGGCGCTGATGGAGACACTGGCGGATTTCGGCACCGTGGCGTATTTCGGCGTGCAGACCTTCACCACCGGCATCTACCGCGCGTGGTTCTCGATGGGCGACCGGGTGGTGGCGGCGCAGCTGTCCGCGTCGCTGCTGGGTTTCGTGCTGCTGGTGCTGACGCTGGAGCGGCTGAGCCGCGGCCGCGCGCGTTTCTACAACACCAGCCAGCGGGACAAGGCCCACGTCGCGCGGCGGCTCGCCGGCGGGCGTGCGGCGCTGGCGTTCGTTGCCTGCGCGCTGCCTTTGGGCTTCGGCTTCCTGCTGCCGGCGGGCATCCTGGCGCATCTGGCCTGGTCGGTGGAAAACGCGGGCTTCGGCGCGCGCTTCGTCGGCCTCGCGACCAACACCGTAACGCTGGCCGCCGTGACCGCGGTGATTGCCGTGGCGCTGTCGCTGGCGTTCGTCTACAACGCGCGGCTGTATCCGGGTCCCCTGGCGCGCGGGCTCAACCGCCTGGTGAGCCTCGGCTACGCCGTGCCGGGCATCGTGATCGCGGTCGGCGTGCTGATCCCGCTGGCGCGCTTCGACAATGCGCTGGACGCCTGGATGCGCGAGGCGTTCGGCGTCTCCACCGGGCTGCTGCTCACCGGCACCATGACCGCGCTGGTCTACGCCTACCTGGTGCGGTTCATGTCGGCGTCGCTGCAGACGGTGGATGCGGGCCTGGCGAAGATCCGTCCCAGCATGGACGACGCCGCGCGCAGCCTCGGCGCCGGGCCGGTGGAGACGCTGCGCCGGGTGCACGCGCCGATGCTGGCGAAGAGCCTGCTGGTGGCGGGGCTGATCGTGTTCGTCGACGTGATGAAGGAGCTGCCGGCGACGCTGGTGATGCGGCCGTTCAACCTCGATACGCTGGCCACCCACGTCTACAACCTGGCCGCCGACGAGCGCCTGGCGGAGGCGGCGCTGCCGTCGCTGGCCATCGTCGCCGTCGGGCTGGTGCCGCTGATTGTGATCGCACGCTCGATGGCGGCGACGAAAAAGGCGGCGGCCGACGTGCCGGCCACCGCCCTGGTGCCCGCGGGAGGGGCGGGCTGAAAACCGGCCGTTACTTCCAGCCGACGAGGTCGAACAGCTTCTGCGCCGCCGGCTGGTGCCGGCCGAGCTCGCCGACGTTGAGCGGGTCGGCCTTGAACTTGCCCAGCTGCGCGAGCGCGGGATTGCTGAACGACGCGCTCTCCACCACCGGCCATTCGTTGTTGCCGCCGGCGAAGTAGGCCTGGGCCGCGTCGCCGGCCAGATACTCGAGGAACTTCACCGCGGCGTCCTTGTGCGGCGCGGTCTTCACCAGGCCGGCGCCGGAGATGTTGACGTGGGTGCCGCGGCCGTCCTGGTCGGGGAAGACGACGCCGGTCCGGGCCACCACCTCCTTGTCCGCCGGCTTGTCGGAGTTCATCAGCCGCACGTAGTAGTAGTGGTTGGCGATGGCGACATCGCACTCGCCGGCGGCCACCGCCTTGATCTGGTCGGTATCGCCGCCCTTCGGATCGCGCGCGAAGTTCTCGCGCACGCCCCTGGCCCAGGCCTGGGCCTGGGTCTCGCCGTCGTGGGCGATCTTCGCCGCCAGCAGCGACAGGTTGTAGATGTTGGTGGACGAGCGCACGCAGACGCGGCCTTTCCACTTCGGATCGGCGAGGTCGGCGTAGGATCTGATCTCGCCCGCCTTCACCTTGTCCCTGTTGTAGACGATGATCCGCGCCCGGTAGGAGAAACCGAACCAGCGGCCCCCGGGATCGCGGAAGGCGGCGGGAATCCGGCTTTCCAGCGTGGCCGATTTCACCGGTGCGAAGATGCCGGCCTGCTCGGCGCGCCACAACCGTCCGGCGTCGACGGTGATGAGCACATCGGCGGGGCTGTTGGCGCCCTCGCTCTTGATGCGCTCGATCAGCGCGTCGTCCTTGCCCTCGATCAGGTTCACCTTGATGCCCGTGGCCTTGGTGAAATCGCCATAGAGGCGCTCGTCGGTCTGGTAATGGCGCGACGAATAGACGTTGACGACTTTTTCCTGGGCTGGCGCCGAGGGCGCCAGCGCCATGGCGGCGACGGCCAGCAGGGCAGCGGAAGTGGCCCGGACCCGGGTCATGACGTTTCTCCTTGGTCGAATCGTTCGGCGCGGTCGGCGCCGAGGGGTTGGGGAAAGTGCTCGTTGACACGCAAACAAGAATAATTATTATTTGCTGTACCTGTCAACAACAATCATTCTCATCCAGATCTTTCCATGAACGCCATGATCATCGGCCGGCCGCCGTCGCAGACGCTGCAGAATGCGCTGAATCGATTGAATATCCGGATGGTCCGATGGCTCGCGGGGGACAACGTCGTATTGTTCCCGACGGCCATCGCCCCCGAGATCAACGTGGTGATTATTTTGGAGGACTTCAGCAGTCCGAAACTGGCGCGATGCGCCCGGCAGCGGGCCGAGCGACGGTCGATTCCGGTGCTTCGTTGCGTTCCCAGCGTGAGCGCTCTGGCCGGCGCATGGAGCGCGGCGTTCCGGGGACCCGCCCTCGTTTGATCCTCCTGCGTGCTGCGCGACCGCCCGACCGGTCGCGACCTACCGCCGCGGGAAGCCGTCGGGCGTGGCGAAGCGGATCACCGTGAACAGCCGCCCCTCGAACCAGGCGTCGTAATTGATGCCGTCGGCCAGTTCCCAGACGCGGAAACCCCGCTGCGGGGCCGGCTCGATGGCGACAAACCGGATGTGGGGCGTGAGCAGCCGGACGCTCGCCGAGACCCGCATGGGGTAATAGCCGTCGAGGAACCGGCGCATGAACGGGCCGTTGCTCAACGTGTAGGTGCCGTCGCCGTGGTTGCGCAGCGCCAGCGCTTCGGCGCGCAGGCAGACTTCCGCCTCCGCGCCCACGTCGCGCAGCTGCACCGACGGCCCCTCCACCCAGGCGCGGCCGACATTGCCCGCCTTCACGACTTCCAGATTGCGGATCCGCTCCGGGTTGAAGACGATCTGCGTGGCCGGCACCCGGTCCAGGTTCTCGTGGCACTGGGTCAGCACCGTCCAGCCATCCTCCAGGCTGCGCTCCGAGATCTGGATCGCATTGTGGTGGTGGTGGACGGGCTTGAGCGGCGGTTGGTCCAGAAAAACCAGACGGCCCTCATTGACTTCCGCCGCGCCCTTTTCGGCGCCGGCCGGGGGCACGGCCGCCACCAGGGCGCAGACGAGGACGGCGGGAATCCAGAGCGGTCGGAACATGGGGACGCCCTATCGTAGCAAAGGTTGCTGCTGTGACTGCGAAATGCGCCCGGCGTTGCAGGCGTGCCGTCCACGGCGGAGTTGATCTGCATCAACCTGCCGCCGGGTCAGCCGGCTATACTGAGAGCGGTCGGTGGCGCGACGGCAGCGTGACCGGCAAATTCACCATGCGCAGCGCGACCGGCATCTCCGATACCGTATCGTCCATTGCAGCGCGCCACGGCAACGATCCGTCGCGGCTGCTCACGATGCTTTGCGACGTGCAGGATGCGCTCGGCGGCGTCCCCGGCGACGCCGTGGAGACGCTGGCGTCGCAGCTCGCGGTGCCGCGCACCGACGTCAACGCGCTGCTGTCCTTCTACGCCTTTTTCGAGCCGAATCCGCGCCCGCGCTACACCATTCTCTTCAGCGGCAACGTGATCGACGACATGGCCGGCAAGGCGGCGATGAAGGACCGCCTGTGCCAGCGCCTGTGGGTCGAGCCCGGCAAGGTGTCCGAGGACCGGCTGGTGTACGTGGGCGACACGTCCTGCATCGGGATGGGCGACCACGCGCCGGCGGCCCTGGTGAACGGCATCGCCGTGCCGCGGCTCACGCCGGATCGCCTCGATGCGGTCTGCGAGCAGATCCTCGCCGGTCACCCGGTGGCGCAATGGCCCGCCGATCTGCTGGCGGTGGCCGACAACATCCGCCGCACCGACCGGCTGCTGAACGAGCCGGTGGCGCCGGGCGCCGGTCTGCGCCGGGCGCTCGCGCTCGGCCCCGAGGCCATGCTGGAGGAACTCGTGGCGTCGAATCTGCGCGGCCGCGGCGGCGCCGGCTACCCGACTGCGCGCAAGTGGAGTTCCTGCCGCGCCGCGCCCGGCACGGCCCACTGGGTGGTGTGCAACGCCGATGAGGGCGAGCCCGGAACGTTCAAGGACCGGGTGCTGCTGGCGAGCCACGCCCACCAGGTGGTGGAGGGGATGACGCTGGCGGGGTATCTGGTGGGCGCCCGCCGCGGCTTCGTCTATCTCCGCGGCGAGTATCGCTACCTGCGGCCGGCGCTGGAGGCGACGCTCGCGCGCCGCCGCGAGGCCGGGATTCTGGGCGAAGCGATCCTGGGCCGCGGCGGGTTCGACTTCGACATCGAGATCGTGGTGGGGGCCGGCGCCTACATCTGCGGCGAGGAATCGGCCCTGATCGACTCGCTGGAGGGCAAGCCGGGGCGCCCGCGCAACCGGCCGCCGTACCCGGACACCCAGGGCTACCTGGACCAGCCGACGGTGGTGAACAATCCCGAGACGCTGGCCAAGGCCGCCGCGGTCGCGGCCTACGGACGCGACTGGCTCACCTCGCGCGGCACGCCGGAGTCCACCGGCACCAAGCTGATCAGCGTCTCCGGCGACTGCGAGCGTCCCGGCATCTACGAGCTGCCGTTCGGCGTCACGGTGCGCGAGGTGCTGGACGCCTGCGGCGCGCGCGACACCCAGGCGGTGCAGGTGAGCGGGCCCTCGGGGACCTGCGTGTCGTGGCGCGAGTTCGACCGGCGCATCGCCTTCGAGGACCTGGCCACGGCCGGCGCGTTCATGGTGTTCGACCGCAGCCGAGACCTGTTCGAGGTGGCGCGCAACTTCGCCCACTTCTTCGCCCACGAAAGCTGCGGCTTCTGCACGCCGTGCCGGGTCGGCACGCCGATCCTGGCGCGCACCATGGACAAGCTGGCGCGCGGGCGCGGCACCGCCCACGACATGGCGGAGATGCGGCGTGTGAGCCGCATCCTGCGGGAGATGAGCCACTGCGCGCTGGGCCACACCGCCGCCAACCCGGTGGTGCAGACCATGGAGAAGTTCCCCCAGGCCTACGAGCGGCGGCTGAAGGCTTTGACCTTCGAGCCCAGCTTCGACCTCGACGAGGCGCTGGCGCCGGCGCGCCGGATTACCGGCCGCGACGATCCGTGGGCGCACCTGGAGGAATCGCCGTGAGCGAGTCGGCCAGCTTCACCCTCGACGGGCGCGAGGTGCGGTTTGCGCCCGGCGAAACCGTCATGCGGGCGGCGCTCGGCGCCGGCGTCTACATCCCGCACCTGTGCTATCACCCGGACTACGTTCCCCACGGCAGCTGCAAGCTGTGCACCGTGAGCGTGAACGGCAAGCACGCCGCCGCCTGCACCACCCGCGCGGCGGCGGGGATGCGGGTCGAGAACGAGACCCCCGCGCTCAACGACATGCGCCGGGCGCTGATCCAGATGCTGTTCGTGGAGGGCAACCACACCTGTCCGGCGTGCGAGAAGACCGGCGCCTGCGAGCTGCAGGCGGTGGCCTACCACGTGGGCATGACGACGCCGCATTTCGAGCATTTCTTCCCCAGCCGCGATCTCGACGCGTCGCACCCCGACGTGTTCCTGGACCGCAACCGCTGCATCCTGTGCGAGCTGTGCGTGCGCGCGAGCCGCGACGCCGACGGCAAGCGCGTGTTCGCCATCAACGGCCGCGGCATCCGCTCCCGCCTGGTGGTGAACTCGTTGAGCGGGCGCCTGGGCGACAGCGATCTGGCGGCCGGCGACGCGGCGGTGGCGGTGTGCCCGGTCGGGGCGATCCTGCGCAAGGGCGCCGCTTGGAAGACGCCCATCGGCGAGCGGCGCTACGACAAGGCCCCCATCGCGGAAGTGTCCGTGCGGGACTACGCGCAGCGCAGGCGCCGCCATGGCTGACAAGCTGCGCGTCGCCACCACGTCGCTGGCGGGCTGTTTCGGTTGCCACATGTCGCTGCTGGACATCGACGAGCGCGTGCTGGAGCTGGCGCGGCAGGTCGAGTTCGACCGCTCGCCGCTCACCGACATCAAGCGTTGCGGAGCCTGCGACGTCGGGCTGGTGGAGGGCGGCATCTGCAACGCCGAGAACGTCCACGTGCTGAAGGAGTTCCGCCGCAACTGCCGTATCCTGGTTTCCGTGGGCGCGTGCGCGATCAACGGTGGCGTGCCGGCGATGCGCAACAACATTCCGCTGCGCTCCTGCCTGCAGGAGGTCTACGAGACCGAAGGCGGGCTGGAGCGCGGCGGCATCCCCAACGACGTCGAGCTGCCGCTGCCGTTCGACAAGGTGCGGCCGATCCACGAGGTGGTGCACGTGGACTACTTCCTGCCCGGCTGTCCGCCGCCCGCCGAGGCGTTCTGGCGGCTGCTCACGGACCTGCTGGCGGGGCGCCAGCCGGCGCCGGACCCGGCGTGGCTGCGCTACGACTAGCGGCGACGCGTTGACGCAGGAGAGGCGCATGGAGCGACGGCTGGAGACGGCGGCCACCACGGACGGGCTCGCGCGGGTGGCGATCGAGCCGGTGTCGCGGGTCGAGGGACACGGCAAGGTGACGCTGCTGGTGGACGAGCAGCACCACGTGAAGCAGGCGCGCCTGCATATCGTCGAGTTCCGCGGCTTCGAGAAGTTCGTCCAGGGCCGGCCCTACTGGGAGGTGCCGGTGCTGGTGCAGCGGCTGTGCGGCATCTGCCCGGTGAGCCATCACCTGGCGGCGGCGAAGGCCATCGACCAGCTGGTGGGGGTGAAGGCGCTCACGCCGACGGCGGAGAAGGTCCGGCGGCTGCTGCACCTGGGACAGATCCTGCAGTCCCACGCGCTGCACTTCTTCTATCTCGCGTCGCCCGACCTGCTGTTCGGCTTCGGCGCCGACGTCGCCCAGCGCAACGTTATCGCGGTGGCGCAGGCCCATCCCGACGTGGCGCGCAAGGGCATCCTGCTGCGCAAGTACGGCCAGGAAGTGATCCGGGTGGTGGCGGGCAAACGCGTCCATGGCGCCTGCGCGGTGCCGGGCGGCGTCAACAAGAGCCTCACCGCGGCGGAGCGCGAGGCGCTGCTCGCGGACATCGACGACATCGTTTTCTGGAGCCGCGAGGCGGTGGCCCTGGCGCGCGAACTGTTCGACGCCGACGCCGAGACCAATGCCCGCTTCGGCAGCTATCGCGCGGCGGCGCTCTCGCTGGTGCGCGCGGACGGCGGGCTGGACCTCTACCACGGCGGCCTGCGGGCCAGCGACGCCGACGGCAAGACGATTTTCGACCACGCCGACTACGGCCACTACTGGGACCACATCCGCGAGGTGGTGAAGCCGTGGTCGTACATGAAGTTCCCGTTCCTGCGCGCGCTGGGTCCGGACGCGGGCTGGTACCGGGTGGGGCCGCTGGCGCGTTTGACCAACTGCGATTTCATCCCGACGCCGCTGGCCCACGGCGAGCGCCAGCGCTTCCTCGCGTACCACGGTGGTGCCGCGGCGCAGGCGACACTGGGCTATCACTGGGCGCGCATGATCGAGATGCTGCACGCCGCGGAGGGCATCCGCGATCTGCTGGCGGACCCGGACCTGCTGGGGACCGAGCTGGTGGCGAAGGGCGAGCGCGCGTTCCGCGGCGTGGGCGTGATCGAAGCGCCGCGCGGCACGCTCATCCACCATTACCGCATCGACGAGAACGACCAGATCGTGCGCGCCAATCTGATCGTCTCCACCACCCACAACAACGAC
Organism: Pseudomonadota bacterium; assembly: GCA_049322755.1. Classification (GTDB taxonomy): domain Bacteria; phylum Pseudomonadota; class Gammaproteobacteria; order Burkholderiales; family UBA6910; genus DATIUV01. The sequence goes on from JBMOQX010000072.1 coordinate 52,115, forward strand.
GCCATGAACGAGGCGGTGCGGCGCGTGGCCGAGGATTACCTGGACGGCCACGAGCTCACCGAGGCGCTGCTGAACCACATCGAGGTGGCGATCCGGGCGTTCGATCCCTGCCTGTCGTGCGCCACCCACGCGCTGGGCCAGATGCCGCTGCAGGTGGAGCTGGTGGGGCCCGGCGGTGCGCTCCTGCAGCGTGTGGTGCGGGACCGGGGCGGCGTGCGCGCGGTTCCGTGAGCATGCCGCGCGTCCTGCTGCTGGCTTGCGGCAATCCCAGCCGCGGCGACGACGCCATCGGCCCGCTGCTGGCGGAGCGGGCGGAAGCGCTGGCGGCGGCGCCGGGACTCGGCTGCGCGCTGGAGTGCCTTGTGGTGTTCCAGTTCCAGGTGGAGCACGCGCTCGACTTCCGCGGACGCCACCTCGTGCTGCTGGCGGATGCCAGCGCCGCCGCGCCGCCGCCGTTTCGCTTCCGGCGCGCGCGGCCCTATGCGCGGCCTGCCCACACCTCCCACGCCGCGGCGCCGGGGCTGCTGCTGGCGGCGTTCCGGCAGGTGGAAGGCCGGGACCCGCCGCCCGCGTTCGTGCTGGCCGTGCGCGGCGAGCGCTTCGATCTCGGCGCGGCGCTGTCGCCGGCCGGGGAACGCCATCTCGCGGCCGCGGCGGACTTCGTGGCCGGCTTGCTGCGCTCGCCGTTCCCGGCGGCCTGGGACGAGCGCGCCACGGACTGACCGCCGCGTGGCCCGGCGCCGCCGCCGGTCCTGTTCCGCTTTACAACGCCGGATGACCCCGCTAGAAAGGAATCGCGGAAATCCTCGAGGAGCGGCGCATTGAAGGCCCGGATACGGATCGCGGCGATTTGCCTGGCGTTGTCGGCAGCGGCGCCGTCGGTGCCCGCGGATGAAACGGTCACCGAGATCATTCCGCTGCGCTCGCGCACCGTGGACGAGGTACTGCCACTGGTGCGCCCGCTGGTGGCGCCCGAAGGCACGGTGAACGGCATCAGCGGCCAGCTCATCGTGCGGGCGACGCCGGCCAAGCTGGCGCAGCTGCGGCAGGTGCTGGACGCCATCGACAAGCCGGCGCGCCAGCTGGTCATCAGCGTCACCCAGGACGTGGACCTGGTGCGTCGCGAGCGCGAGGCGAGCTTCTCCGGCAGCGTCGGCGGGAGCGACGCGCGCGTCACCGTGCCGCCCGCGGGGCCGCGTCCGCGCGAAGGCGTGATCGTCCAGAGCGGCAGCGGCGACGATTTCGCGCGTGGCCAGGCGGTGGAGCGAAGCCGCGCGGAAACCGCCAGCGGCACCCAGCGGCTGCGGGTGCTGGAGGGCAACGAGGCTTTCGTCCAGGCGGGGCAATCGCGGCCGGTGCGGGAGCGGCAGGTGATCGACACGCCCACTGGGAGGCGCGTCATCGAATCCACCCGCTACGTCGACGCCGGTACCGGCTTCTACGCGCGGCCCCGGATGAGTGGCGACCGGGTCACCGTCACCATCCGCACCGCCCGCGACCGCTTGACCGGCGACCGGCGCGGCAGCATCGAGACGCAGTCGGTGGAGACCCGGGTGAGCGCGCGGCTGGGCGAGTGGATGGAAATCGGCGGCATCGCCGAACAGACGAGCCGGAGCTCGAGCAGCATCCTGCAGCGCGGGTCGGTCACCGGCAGCGAGCAGCGGCGGGTGTTCCTCAAGGTGGAGGAGGCGCGCTGACCGCGGCGCCGGGCCGGCCCGCCGCCCTGCACTGGGCGCTGCTGGCGGCGTTTCTGCTGATCCTGGCCTGGTCGGCGATCGGGCCGCGCGACCGCGTCATCTGGTGGCTGGAGGTGTTCCCCGCGATCGCGGGCGCGGTGATCCTGATCGCGACGTTCCGGCGCTTTCCCCTCACGCCGCTGCTCTACGTCCTGATCTTCCTGCACGCGGCGGTGCTGATGGTGGGCGGGCACTACACCTATGCCGAGATGCCGCTGTTCAACTGGCTGCGCGACGAGTACGGGCTGGCGCGCAACTACTACGACCGCGTCGGGCACGTGTTCCAGGGCTTCGTGCCGGCCATGATCGCGCGCGAGATCCTGCTGCGGCGCTCGCCGCTTGATCCGGGCAAGTGGCTTTTCTTCATCGTCACCTGCATCGCGCTGGCGATCAGCGCCTTCTACGAGTTCATCGAGTGGTGGGTGGCGATCACCTCGGAGGAAACGGCGGATGCCTTCCTCGCCACGCAGGGCGATGTCTGGGACACCCAGTGGGACATGTTCCTCGCGTTCCTCGGCGCGATCGCGGCGCAGCTAACGCTGGGGTGGCTGCAGGACCGGCAGCTGCGGGCGCTGGCGCACGGCAAATGAGCCATGGGGTATGCGGAACGATGGAGGCAAGCGCGGGCGCCGACCAGACTCCGCACATCGCCCATCGCCCTCATCGCCGCCGCCAGATCTGCCAGCGCTCCTTGCCCTGGAACACCGGAATCGAGTCCGTCACCGCGCGGTCATCGATCAGTTCCAGGTCCGGGGCCAGCAGCGCGTCGAGTTCTGCCGGGGATGCACCGAAAGGCGGGCCGCGCTCGTTGTCGTCGAAGTAAAAATAACCCGCCAGCACGCCGCCCGGAGCGAGCAGCTCAGCCACCCGTGCTGCGTAGTCCGGCCACAGGCGCCGCGGCAGCGCGCACAGGAAGGCGCGCTCGTAGATCACCGGCCAGGGGGCGCCGGCGGCGTAATGAAAGAAGTCGGCCTCCACGGCGCAGGCCGCGAACGCCCCCAGGGTCTGCCGGGCCGCTGCCACCGCGGGCGCGCTGAAATCGATGGCGGTGACCGACCAGCCCAGCTGGACCAGGTGGCGCGCCTCGTAGGACGATCCGCAGCCGGGAATCAGCACCCGCCGCTCTCCGGCGTGGGTGGCGGCGAATCGCGCCAGGTTGTCGGGGACGCGCCCCGCATCCCAGGGCGTGACCCGGTTGCGATAGCGCGTGTCCCAGAAGTCCGGTCGTGAGCTGTCCTGTGCCATTACCGATCTTGATCAAGACCTTGCCGAGGGGGCGCCGGGTACGCGGTCTGTTATAGTAGCCGCTGGGGCAGGCCTTCGCGGCGCGCTCCCGCGCACGATGATACGCAACCTCCACCGCCTGAGCTTCAAGGTCTCGGGGATCCTGATCGGATTCTCGGTGATCGCCATCGCCGCCATCGGCATGACGCTGTACGTGTCGTGGAAGCTGCAGGGCGGCGCCGCCGCCATCAACGACATGGGCAGCGAGCGCATGCGCAGCTACCGCATCGCCAACATCCTCTCGGAACTGGCGATCCCCGACGGCGACCGGCCGGCGGTGGCGGGGCGCGCACAGGCCGAGATCGACCGCTTCGAGCGCGTGCTGCAGGACCTCAAGCAGGGCGACCCCGGGCGCCCGCTGTTCGTGCCGACGACACCGGAGATCCGGGATCAGCTGGCCGAAATCGAGCGGCGTTGGCGCGAGCAGATCCGACCGGCGGCCGAGGCGGTGCTGGCGGCGCCCGCCGGCCCCGTCCAGGAGGACCGCTTCCGGGACTTTCGCCACCAGGTGGACGAGTTCGTGGCCCTCATCGACGCGCTGGTGGGGGCGGTCGAGGCGCACAACTCGAAATACACGTCCCTCCTCGGGTCGCTGCAACTGGGGCTGATGGCGCTGGCGGTGGCCGGCGCCGTGAGTCTGATCTTTCTGGTGTTCCTGCTGGTGGTGCGACCGGTGCAGACGCTGCGCGAGGGCATGCAGCGCATGGAGCAGGAGGAATTCGGTGCCCGGGTTCCGGTGGAGACGCGGGACGAGTTCGGCGACCTGGCGCGGGGCTTCAACCGCATGGCCGACCACCTGGAGGGCCTCTACCGCACCCTGGAGGACCGGGTGAAGGCCAAGACCCGGCGGCTCGAGCAGAAGAACCGGGAGCTCTCCACGCTCTACGACGTCAGCACCTTTCTCAACACGCCCGCCACTACCGAGGAGCTTTGCCGCGGCTTCGTGCGGCGCCTGATCCGGGTGTTCGACGCCGGGGCCGGGTCGGTGCGGCTGGTGCATCCGGACAGCGGCGACATCCACATGTTCGTCAGCGAAGGGCTGGCCAAGGAGTTCGTCGAGGAGGAGCGCTGCCTCAAGGTGGGCGACTGCCTTTGCGGCGAGGCGGTGCGCGACGCCACGCCGATGGTTCGGGTCTTCCCGGCCCAGGCCCCGGACGCCGTGCTCTACCGCTGCCAGCGCATCGGCTTCGAGACCGTGTCGGTGTTCACCATCCGCGTGAAGAAGCAGCTGCTGGGGGTGTTCAACCTCTACTTCACCCGCAAGCATGAGTTCACCCACGAGGAGCGCCTGATGCTGGAGACGCTGGGCCAGCACCTGGGCATCGCCATCGAGAACCAGCGGCTGCTGTCGCGGGAGCGCGAGATGGCGGTGTCGGAGGAGCGCAACCTGCTGGCGCAGGAACTGCACGACTCGATTGCGCAGTCGCTCGCGTTCCTCAACCTGCAGACCCAGATGCTGCAGGACGCGCTCAGGCGCCACGACGTGGCGGAATCGCTGGAGGGGCTGGCGCTGATCCGCGAGGGCATCCAGGAAAGCTACGACGACGTGCGCGAGCTGCTGGTGCATTTCCGCACCCGCATCGGCCAGGCCGACATCGAGGCCGCGCTGCGCGCGGCGCTGGAGAAGTTCGAGGGGCAGACGGGCATCGCCACCCGGCTGGAGGTCCAGGGCACCGGCATTCCGCTGCCGCCGGAGGTCCAGATCCAGGTGCTGCACATCGTGCAGGAGGCCCTGTCCAACGTGCGCAAGCATGCCGGCGCCAGCAAGGTGGACGTGAGCCTGGCCTACGATCATGCCTATCGCTTCACGGTGCGCGATGACGGCCGCGGTTTCGATGCCGAGTTCCTGCGCGACCGCACCGACGCCCACGTCGGCCTCAAGATCATGCGCGAGCGCGCCCACCGCATCGGCGGCCGCCTCGATCTGCGCTCCCGCCCCGGCGCAGGCACCGAAGTCACCCTGACCCTTCCCATTGCGAGGGAGGAGGCGGCAGCGTGAGTCACCCAGCGAGGGGCCCCGGCCGCAGGCCGGGGATCGATGGCCAGACGAGCGCTGCCGGCCGCCGACGCGGGCCGGCTTGCCCCTCGATGATGGTGGAAGAGGCGGCAGCATGAGTCACCGAGCGAGGCGTCCGGCCCCTCTCTCCCGGCCTCTCCCCCCGAGGGGGAGAGGAGGCTGGCGGCACCCCTCTCCCTCGGGGAGAGGGGACGGGGCTTCGATGTACTCCACCACGCCCAGGCCACTCGTGGCTCCCCTCTCCGCCGGGGAGAGGGGTGGGGGTGAGGGCATGGGGATCGATGGTGAGAGCGCGCCGCAGCGTGGAGCAGGGACCCGCTTGCGGGATGCGACCGCGCAGGCGCGCGTGGAGCCCGCGGGGACTCCGGCGCGCGGCCGCCCGCTCCCGGGTCGCACCTCCCCGCTGCGCGGGCAGGCACTGCTCCGCCGTCCGCGGGCGAGCGCTGCCGGCCGCCGATGCGCGGCGGCTTGCGTCCCGACAATGACGGAGGGGGCGGCGGCATGACCGGCAACGGGCCCATCCGTGTGCTCATCGTCGATGACCACGCGCTGTTCCGCAGCGGGGTGAAGGCGCTGCTGGCGCGCCAGGCCGGCATCGACGTGGTGGGGGAGGCGGGCGACGGCCTCGAGGGCGTGAAGCGCGCCAAGGCGTTGAAGCCGGACGTGGTGCTGCTGGACCTGCACATGCCCGGGATGTCGGGCCGGGAGGCGGTGCGGGTCATCCAGGACGAGGCGCCCGCCGCGCGGGTGCTGATGCTCACCGTCTCGGAAGACGCGGACGACCTGCTGGACACCCTCAAGGCCGGCGCCGCGGGTTACCTGCTGAAGAACATCGAGGCCGACTATCTGGTGGACAGCATCCGGCGTGCCGCCCGGGGCGAATCGGTGATGTCGCCGCAGATGACCGGCAAGCTGGTGAGCGGACTGAAGTCGCTCGCCCGCGGTGAAGCCGCCGCGGCGGCCGACGAGCGCGAGCGCCTGACGCCGCGCGAACGCGAAATCCTGGCGCAGCTCGCGCGCGGCGCCAGCAACAAGGAGATCGCCCGGGAGCTGGACCTGGCCGAGAGCACCGTGAAGATCCACGTCCAGCACATCCTGCGGAAACTCAACCTCACCAGCCGGGTGCAGGCGGCGGTCTACGCCGTCGAGCAGGGGATGGCGCCCCGGTCCAGCGAAAGCTAGCCCCCGCGGCCGGGGCCTGCGCGCCGCGTCCGGCCGGCCCCGCCTTCCGGTCCTGCTATTTCTTTTTCTTCGCCGCGCCCATGACGTCGTGGGCCCAGCTCAGGGCCGCCACGACCTGCGGCATGCCGGCGGTCGAGAGCAGCAGCAGCAACGCATGCTCGATTTCCTTCGGCTTCACGCCGGCGGCGAGCGCCCGCCGCACGTGGCTGTGGACCGCGCCTTCCGAGCGCAGCGCTGCGGCCGCCGCCAGCTGCACCAGATGGCTGGTGCGCTCGTCCAGCGGACCCGCGGCGCGGACCGCGCTGCCCAGGCCCTCGAGGGCATCGAATACGTCGGCGTGCTCCTTGCGCAGCTCGAGATAGAACTTGGGCGCCTTGTTCTTGGCCATCGTGATCTCCTCGGTCAGTTCCTGGTCATTGGCGGGAAACCGATTGTAGTTCCATGACTTGGTAATCGCCTAGCTCCAAAGTAGTAGTTCCTTCGGGGGGCCGCCCGCGGCCCGCCCTCCGCCATTCGGCGATGGTCCATCCGTCTTCTGCTTGCGCGTGGCGCTACCACTGCGGAATGGGTCGGTGCGCGCAGGCCGCGTAACGTTCGCTCAAGCCTTCGAGGACCCTCCACCCCCTGAAGGACAACGGCAAAAAAGGGAGAAGAGCATGGCGACACAGACCCACAAGCAGATCTCGGTGCTCACCCTGAGCACCTTCGCCTTCACCACCTGCTTTGCGGTATGGGTGATGTTCTCGATCATCGGCATCCCCATCAAGCAGACGCTCAACCTCAACGAGACCCAGTTCGGCCTGCTGGCGGCCACCCCCATCCTCACCGGCTCGCTGATCCGCCTGCCGCTGGGCATGCTCACCGACAGGTTCGGCGGGCGCATCGTCTTCTTCCTGCTGATGCTCTCCACCGTGGCGCCCATCTGGCTCATCACCTACGCCACCGAGTTCTGGCACTTCCTGGTGCTGGGCCTGGCGGTGGGCGTGGCGGGCGGCTCGTTTTCGGTGGGCATCGCCTACGTCGCGCGCTGGTTCAGCAAGGCGCGGCAGGGGTTCGCGATGGGCATCTTCGGCGCCGGCAACGCCGGGGCTGCGGTGACCAAGTTCGTCGCGCCGACGCTGGTGGTGGCCTACGGCTGGCAGATGGTGCCGAGGGTCTACGCGGTGGCGATGCTGGTCACCGCCATCCTGTTCTGGATCTTCACCTACACCGACAAGAGCCATCACGTGCACGCGTCGGTGACCGTGAAGGACCAGCTCCAGGCGCTCAAGGATCCCAAGGTCTGGAAGCTGTGCCAGTACTACTCCATCGTCTTCGGCGGCTACGTCGCGCTCAGCCTGTGGATGACCAAGTACTACATCAACGAGTACGGCTTCGGCATCCAGACCGCGGCGTTGATGGCGGCGATCTTCGTGCTGCCCTCCGGCGTCATCCGCGCCGTCGGCGGTTGGCTGTCCGACCGCTACGGCGCGCACCCGGTGACGTGGTGGGTGCTGCTGGTGTCCTGGGTGTGCCTGTTCTTCATGTCCTATCCCCAGACCGAGATGGTGATCCAGACCATTCACGGCCCGCTGTCGCTGCACGTCGGGCTGAACCCCTGGGTGTTCACGGCGCTGCTGTTCGTCGTCGGCATCGGCTGGGGCTTCGGCAAGGCGTCGGTATTCAAGTACATCTCCGACGAGTACCCCCACAACATCGGCGTGATCTCCGGCATCGTCGGCCTGGCCGGCGGCATGGGCGGCTTCCTGCTGCCGATCATGTTCGGTGCGCTGGTGGACATCACCGGCGTGCGCTCGTCGGCCTTCATGCTGCTGTTCGGCGTCACGTTCATCTCGCTGATCTGGATGTACTGGACCGAGATCGTGCCCGAGCGCAGCCGGCGCCGGGTCAAGGAAGACGCCGCGCTGGCGCTCCAATAGGGCCGCGCGCGACCCCCCGCAGCCACCCAAAGGAGAACGAAATGACCACCATGCAGCAGCCGGCCACCCAGACGTCCCGGGCCCGCGGGTCCGCCGACATCGTCGACTGGCGCCCGGAGGATGCCGCGTTCTGGGACGCGAACGGCCGGCGCGTCGCCAACCGCAACCTGTGGATCTCGATTCCCAACCTGCTGTGCGGCTTCGCCGTGTGGCTGATGTGGGGAATCATCACGGTGCAGATGAAGAACGTCGGCTTCCCGTTCACCGACGCCGAGCTGTTCACGCTGGCCGCCATCTCCGGGCTGACCGGCGCGACGCTGCGCATCCCGGCGTCGTTCATGATCCGCATCGCTGGCGGTCGCAACACCATCTTCCTCACCACGGCGCTGCTCATCATCCCGGCGTTCCTCACCGGCGTGCTGCTGCAGGACAAGGCGACGCCGCTGTGGCTGTTCCAGCTGGCGGCGTTCCTGTCCGGCGTCGGCGGCGGCAACTTCGCCGCTTCCATGAGCAACATCAGCGGCTTCTTCCCCAAGAGCCAGCAGGGCCTGGCGCTGGGGCTGAACGCCGGGCTGGGCAACTTCGGCGTCACCACCATGCAGATCCTGATCCCGACGGTGATGACGGTGGGCATTTTCGGCGCGCTGGCGGGCGAGCCCACCGCGCTGCTCAAGGACAGCGGCACGCTGATCGGGAAGATTCCCGCCGGCACCCAGACCTGGATCCAGAACGCGGGCTTCGTCTGGGTGGCGATCCTGGTGCCGCTGGTGATCGCCGCGTGGTTCGGCATGAACAACCTGCTCACCATCACGCCGGACCCCGGTCACCCGCTGGCAGCGTTCGGCAAGATCGCCGGCCTTTACCTGATCGGCTTCCTCACCGCCGGCGCCGGGCTCTATCTGTATCTGCCGAAGCCCACAGGGCTGGGCCTGCTCAACATGTGGGTGGCGATGGTGTTGATCATGATCGCCACGCTGCTGCTGCTACGCGCGTTGCCGGGCAAAATCGGCGCCAACATGGCGCGCCAGTTCAAGATCTTCCGCGACAAGCACACGTGGTCGATGACGGTGCTCTACATCCTCACCTTCGGCTCGTTCATCGGCTATTCGATGGCGCTGCCGCTGTCCATCACCGTCATCTTCGGCTTCAGCCCGGCGGAAGTGGCGGGGGTCGTGCAGCGGGTGCCCAACCCCAACGCGCCGAGCGCGCTCACCTACGCGTGGATCGGCCCCTTCATCGGTGCGCTGATTCGGCCCGTGGGGGGCTGGATTTCCGACAAGGTGGGCGGTTCCATCGTCACCCAGATCATCGCTGCGGTCATGGTGGTGGCCTCGGCCGCGGTCGGCTATCTCATGATGCTGGCGTATAACTCGCCGACGCCGGAGCAGCACTTCACGCTGTTCATCGTGCTGTTCATCGTCATCTTCGCCGCCACCGGGATCGGCAACGGCTCCACCTTCCGCACCATCGGCGTGATCTACGACCGCGAGCAGGCCGGGCCGGTGCTGGGCTGGACCTCGGCGGTGGCGGCGTACGGCGCCTTCGTGGCGCCGCTGGTGATCGGCGCCCAGATCAAGGCCGGCACGCCCCAGGTGGCGATGTATGGCTTCGCCGTCTTCTACGCCCTGTGCATGGTGCTGAACTGGTGGTTCTACCTGCGCCGGGGCGCGTACGTGAAGAATCCGTGATGACCGGGACCGGACGCCGGAGGACGCCACCGCATGGGCACGATGCTGGTGCACTGGGAGCCCGAGGACCTCGGGTTCTGGGAGCGGGAGGGCGAGCGCATCGCCCGCCGCAACCTGGCGCTGTCGGTGCCGGCGCTGGTGCTGTCGTTCGCGGTGTGGATGCTGTGGAGCGCGGTGGTGGTGCATCTGCCCCACGTCGGCTTCCGCTTCACCCCCAACCAGCTGTTCTGGCTGGCCGCGCTGCCGGGGCTGGCCGGGGGCACGCTGCGGCTGCTGTTCTCGTTCATGGTGCCGATCTTCGGCGGCCGCAACTGGACCGCGGTGTCCACCGCCCTGCTGCTGCTGCCGGCGGTGGGCCTCGCGCTGGCGGTGCAGGATCCGCACACCGGCTACCCGACCTTCGTGGTGCTGGCGGTGCTGTGCGGCATCGGCGGCGGCAACTTCGCCTCCAGCATGGCCAACGTCAGCCTGTTCTATCCGACCCGGCGCAAGGGCGCCGCGCTGGGCCTCAATGCGGGCGTCGGCAACCTGGGCATCGGCCTGGCGCAGCTGGCGGTGCCGCTGGTGATCGCGGTACCGCTGTTCGGCGCGCTGGCGGGCGGGTCGCAGCGGTGGAGCGACGGCGGCACGGTGCGGGAGGTGTGGCTGCAGAACGCCGGGCTGGTGTGGGTGCCGCTGATTGCGCTCGCCGCCCTGTCCGCCTGGCGCTGGATGGACAATATCGCCGCGCTGCAGGCGGGCTTCGCCGAGCAGGCGGTGATCTTCGCGCGCAAGCACAACTGGCTGCTGTCGTGGCTTTACCTGGGAACCTTCGGCTCGTTCATCGGCTATGCGGCGGGCTTTCCGCTGCTGGCGGAAGTGGCGTTCGGCGCCGACGGGGCAGCGTCCTACGCCTTCGTCGGCCCGCTGGTGGGGGCGGTGGCGCGGCCCCTGGGCGGCTGGCTCGCCGACCGCTCGGGCGGGGCGCGGCTGGCGCTCGCCTGCTTTGCCGCGATGGCGGCGGCGACACTGGGGCTGCTGCTGGTGCTGCCCGAGGGCGGGCAGGGCGGCAGCTACGGGGCGTTCCTGGCGCTGTTCGCGCTGCTGTTCGCGGCCAGCGGCCTGGGCAACGGCGCCGTGTTCCACATGATTCCGGCCGTGCTGCTGCGCGAGCGCCAGGCGGCGGCGGGTGTGGATCCGCAGGCGCAGAGGCGGGCATTGCGCGAGGGCGTGCTGGAGGGCGCGGCGTCGCTGGGATTCGCCTCCAGCATTGCGGCGTTCGGCGGTTTCGTCATCCCCAAGAGCTACGGCACCGCCCTGGCGATGACCGGGGACCCGGCCGCCGCGCTCTACCTGTTCCTCATCTTCTACGCGAGCTGCATGGCGGTGACGTGGCGCTACTACGTCAGGCCGCGGGTGGGGGCACCGTGCCGAGCGGGGGCGGGCGCGAAACGGGCAGGGGCCGGCGACCGATGACCGGGGCGCCGGCCCGGGCAGATTACGATTCACGATTCACCATTGACGGGGTGTGAGATGAGCCACTTTCTCGATCGACTGAAGTACTTCACCCAGGACCGGGAGACGTTCTCCGAAGGGCACGGCGTCGTGACCCGGGAGGACCGTACCTGGGAGGACGGCTATCGCAAGCGCTGGCAGCACGACAAGATCGTGCGCTCCACCCACGGCACGAACTGCACCGGCTCCTGCAGCTGGAAGGTCTACGTGAAGGGCGGCATCGTCACCTGGGAGACGCAGCAGACCGACTACCCCCGCACCCGCCCCGACATGCCGAACCACGAGCCGCGCGGCTGCTCGCGGGGCGCCTCCTACAGCTGGTACCTCTACAGCGCCAACCGCATCAAGTACCCGATGGTGCGCGGCCGGCTGCTGAAGCTGTGGCGCGAGGCGCGCCGCACGCTCAAGCCGGTGGAGGCCTGGGCGTCCATCGTCGAGGACGCGGCCAAGACCAGGTCCTACAAGTCGCGCCGCGGTTTGGGCGGCTTCGTGCGCTCCACCTGGGATGAAGTCAACGAGCTGGTGGCCGCGGCCAACGCCTACACGGTGAAGACCCACGGCCCCGACCGGGTCATCGGCTTCTCGCCGATTCCGGCGATGTCGATGGTCTCCTACGCCGCCGGCAGCCGCTACCTGTCGCTGATCGGCGGCGTGTGCATGAGCTTCTACGACTGGTACTGCGACCTGCCGCCGTCCAGCCCGCAGACCTGGGGCGAGCAGACCGACGTGCCGGAGTCGGCGGACTGGTACAACTCCACGTTCCTCATCGCCTGGGGCTCCAACGTGCCGCAGACGCGCACGCCGGACGCCCATTTCTTCACCGAGGTGCGCTACAAGGGCGCCAAGGTGGTGGCGGTGACGCCGGACTACGCCGAGGTCTCCAAGCTCGCCGACCTGTGGATGCATCCCAAGCAGGGCACGGACGCCGCGATGGCGATGGCGATGGGCCACGTGATCCTCAAGGAGTTCCACGTCGAGCGCCAGGCGCCGTACTTCCAGGACTACGCCCGCCGCTACACCGACCTGCCGATGCTGGTCCGCCTGGTGAAGCGGGGCCAGCACCTGGTCCCGGACCGGTTCCTGCGTGCCTCGGATTTCGGCGGCAAGCTGGGCCACGCCAACAACCCGGAATGGAAGACGGTGGCCTTTGACGAGGCATCGAACCAGGTGGTGACGCCCAACGGCTCCATCGGCTTCCGCTGGACCCAGAAGCCCGGCGAGGACCAGGGCAAGTGGAACCTGGAGGAGAAGGACGGCACGTCGGGGGCCGAGACGAAGCTCGGCCTCACGCTGATCGGCCGCCGCGACGACGTGGCGGGCGTGGCCTTCCCGTACTTCGGCGGCATCGCCCACGAGCACTTCCGCCACAATGACCAGGGCACCGACATCCTGGTGCGAAATGTGCCGGTCAAGCGGCTGCAGCTGGCCGACGGCGAGGCACTGGTGGCGACCGTTTACGACCTGCTGGTGGCCAACTACGGCATCGACCGCGGTTTCGGCGGCGGCAGCGTTGCCGGTTCCTACGACGAGGACGTGCCCTACACGCCGAAGTGGCAGGAAAAGGTGACGGGCGTTCCCGCCGAGCAGGTGATCACGGTGGCGCGGCAGTTCGCCGACAACGCCGAGAAGACCCAGGGCAAGTCGATGGTGATCATCGGCGCCGCCATGAATCACTGGTACCACTCCGACATGAACTACCGCGGCATCATCAACATGCTGATGCTGTGCGGCTGCGTCGGGCAGTCCGGCGGCGGCTGGGCCCATTACGTCGGCCAGGAGAAGCTGCGGCCCCAGACCGGCTGGACCGCGCTGGCGTTCGCGCTCGACTGGCACCGGCCGCCGCGGCAGCAGAATTCCACCTCGTTCTTCTACGCCCACACCGACCAGTGGCGCTACGAGAAGCTGAAAGTGAGCGAGGTGCTGAGCCCGCTGGCGAATCCGGCCGAGATGAGCGGCAGCCTGATCGATTTCAACGTGCGCGCCGAGCGCATGGGCTGGCTGCCGAGCGCGCCGCAGCTGGCGGCGAACCCGATCCAGGTGGTCAAGGACGCCCAGGCCGCGGGGATGGATCCCAAGGAATACACGGTCAAGGCGCTCAAGGACGGCAGCCTGCGCCTGTCCTGCGAGGATCCGGACAATCCGGTGAACTTCCCGCGCAACCTGTTCGTCTGGCGCTCCAATCTGCTGGGCTCCAGCGGCAAGGGCCACGAATACTTCCTCAAGCACCTGCTGGGCACCCAGCACGGCGTCCAGGGCAAGGACCTGGGCGAGGAGGGCGGCGAGCTGCCGGAGGAAGTGGAGTGGCACGAGGAAGCGCCCAAGGGCAAGCTGGACCTGCTGGTGACGCTGGACTTCCGCATGTCCACCACCTGCATGTACTCGGACGTGGTGCTGCCCACCGCCACCTGGTACGAGAAGAACGATCTCAACACCTCCGACATGCACCCGTTCATCCATCCGCTGTCCCAGGCAGTGGACCCGGTGTGGGAGTCGAGGAGCGACTGGGAGATCTACAAGGGCATCGCGAAGAAGTTTTCCGAGGTCTGCGTCGGACACCTGGGCGTGGAGAAGGAGCTGGTGCTCACGCCGCTGATGCACGACACCCCGGGCGAGCTGGCCCAGGCGCTGGACGTGCGGGACTGGAAGAAGGGCGAGTGCGACCTGATCCCCGGCAAGACCGCGCCCCAGATGACGGTGATCGAGCGCGACTATCCCAACACCTACAAGAAGTTCACCGCGCTGGGCCCGCTGATGGCCAAGGCGGGCAACGGCGGCAAGGGCATCGCCTGGAACACCGAGCACGAGGTGAAGAACCTGCTCAACCTCAACTACCCGGTGACCGAGGAGGGCATCACCCAGGGGCTGCCGCGCATCGAATCCGACATCGACGCGGCGGAGGTGATCCTGATGCTGGCGCCGGAGACCAACGGCGAGGTGGCGGTGAAGGCCTGGGAGGCGCTCTCGAAGATCACCGGCCGCAGCCACGCGCACCTGGCGTTGCCGAAGGAGGAGGAAAAGATCCGCTTCCGCGATCTGCAGGCGCAACCGCGCAAGATCATCTCCTCGCCCACCTGGTCGGGGCTGGAGTCGGAGCACGTTTCCTACAACGCCGGCTACACCAACGTCCACGAGCTGATCCCCTGGCGCACCCTCACCGGGCGCCAGCAGTTCTACCAGGACCACAAGTGGATGCTGGCGTTCGGCGAGGGCCTGTGCGTGTACCGGCCCCCGGTGGACGTCAAGGCGGTGGCGCCGATGGCCGGGGTCAAGGGCAACGGCAACCCCGAGGTGGTGCTCAACTTCATCACGCCACACCAGAAATGGGGCATCCACTCCACCTACACCGACAACCTGCTGATGCTGACTCTCTCGCGCGGCGGGCCGATCATCTGGCTGTCGGAGGTGGACGCGAGCAAGATCGGCGTCGAGGACAACGACTGGGTCGAGCTCTACAACGTGAACGGCGCCATCGCGGCGCGGGCGGTGGTGTCGCAGCGGGTCAACGAGGGCATGGTGCTCATGTACCACGCCCAGGAGAAGATCGTGAACGTGCCGGGCTCCGAGATCACCGGCTCCCGCGGTGGCATCCACAACTCGGTGACCCGCATCGTCACCAAGCCGACCCACATGATCGGCGGCTACGCCCAGTTGAGCTACGGCTTCAACTACTACGGCACCATCGGCACCAACCGCGACGAGTTCGTCATCGTGCGCAAGATGAAGACGGTGGACTGGATGGACGAGCCGGTGCAGGCCGAGAACCTTTAACCACGAAGGACGCAATGGACGCAAAGGAAGGACACCCGGAGCTGATGAGCATCCTTGGCGTCCTTAGCGTCCTTGGCGGTGAAAACTCAAGGGGTGCATGAAATGAAAGTACGCGCACAGATCGGCATGGTCCTCAATCTCGACAAGTGCATCGGCTGCCATACCTGCTCGGTGACCTGCAAGAACGTCTGGACCAACCGCGAGGGCATGGAGTACGCCTGGTTCAACAACGTCGAGACCAAGCCCGGCATCGGCTATCCCAAGGAGTGGGAGAACCAGGACAAGTGGGACGGCGGCTGGGTGCGCAAGGGCAGCGGCCGCATCGAGCCCAAGCAGGGCAGCAAGTGGCAGATCCTGATGAAGATCTTCGCCAACCCGAAGCTGCCCGAGATCGACGACTACTACGAGCCGTTCACGTTCGATTACCAGCACCTGCACAACGCGCCGGATATGAAGACCGCGCCGGTGGCGCGGCCGCGCAGCCTGATCACCGGCAAACGCATGGAGAAGATCGAGTGGGGCCCCAACTGGGAGGAGATCCTGGGCGGGGAGTTCTCGAAGCGTTCCAGGGACGCCAACTTCGAGCAGGTGCAGAAGGACATCTACGGCCAGTTCGAGAACACCTTCATGATGTACCTGCCGCGGCTGTGCGAGCACTGCCTCAACCCCACCTGCGTCGCCTCCTGCCCGTCGGGTTCGATCTACAAGCGCGAGGAGGACGGCATCGTCCTCATCGACCAGGACAAGTGCCGCGGCTGGCGCATGTGCGTCTCCGGCTGCCCGTACAAGAAGATCTACTACAACTGGTCCACCGGCAAGGCCGAGAAGTGCATCTTCTGCTATCCGCGCATCGAGGCCGGCCAGCCCACCGTGTGCTCGGAGACCTGCGTCGGGCGCATCCGCTACCTGGGGGTGCTGCTGTACGACGCCGACCGCATCGAGGAGGCCGCCAGCGTCGAGGACCCGAAATCGTTGTACAAGGCGCAGCTGTCGCTGTTCCTCGACCCGCACGCGCCGGAGGTGCAGGAACAGGCGCGCCGCGACGGCGTGCCGGAGGCCTGGATCGAGGCCGCACAGGAATCCCCGGTCTACAAGATGGCGATGGACTGGAAAGTGGCGCTGCCGCTGCACCCCGAGTACCGCACGCTGCCGATGGTGTGGTACGTGCCCCCGCTGTCACCGATCCAGGCCGCCGCCAACGCCGGACAGATCGGCGTCAACGGGGCAATACCCGACGTCGGCGAGCTGCGCATCCCGCTCAAGTACCTGGCCAACCTGCTCACCGCCGGCGACGAGGCGCCGGTGAAGCGGGCGCTGGAGCGGATGCTGGCGATGCGCGCCTACATGCGCGACAAGCATGTCGAGCAGCGCCAGAACCTGGAAGTGCTGCGGCAGGCGGATCTCACGCAGGCCCAGGTGGAGGCGATGTACCGCTACATGGCGATCGCCAACTATGAGGACCGCTTCGTGATTCCCACCACGCACCGGGAGTACGCGGAGAACGCCTACGACCTGCGCGGCGGCTGCGGCTTCTCGTTCGGCAACGGCTGCTCCGACGGACAGAGCGAGCCCAGCCTGTTCGGGGGCAAGAAGAAGACCATTCCCATCAAATCCATGGCCTAGGAGAGCGATCATGAACCTGCTGCTCAAGGCGCTGGGCGCCCTCATCAGCTACCCCGATGCCGATCTGCGCGCGGCGCTTCCCGAAATCGCCGAGGCGGTCGGCGGGGCACGCGCGCTGCCACGCCCGCTCAAGGAGGACCTCGCCGCGCTGATCGGCGAGATGGCCGCCGCCGATGCGTACGACCTGGAGGAGAACTACGTCGGCCTGTTCGACCGCGGCCGCGCCACGTCGCTGCACCTGTTCGAGCACGTGCACGGCGAGTCGCGCGACCGGGGCCAGGCGATGGTGGACCTGCGCTCGGTCTACGCCCGGCACGGCCTGACGCTCGCCGCCAACGAGCTGCCCGACTACCTGCCGGCGATGCTGGAGTACCTGGCGCTGGTGCCGGAACCGGAGGCGCGCGACATGCTGGGCGAGTGCGCCCACATCCTGCGCCGCATCGGCGAGGCCCTGGCGGCCCGCGGCAGCCGCCACAGCGCGGTGTTCGCCGCCCTGCTGGCGGTGGCGGGCGAGAAGGGGCTCGATCCGGCGGCGGGAACGCAGGCGCTGGCGGCGGAGAAGCCGCTGGACGAGGAATGGGCCGAGGAGCCGGTGATTTTCGGTCCCCAGGCCGCCTGGGGCAGCGGCGCCGCCGGCTGCGGCGCCCAACCGCAGGTGGCGCCGGTCAATTTCGTTCCCCGGGTTTCCCAGTGATCAGGAGCACGCCATGAGTTCCGGCCAATACCTCAACCAGTTTCTCTTCGGGATCTATCCCTACGTTGCGCTCGCCGTGTTCTTTCTCGGCAGCCTGATCCGCTTCGACCGCGAGCAGTACACCTGGCGCAGCGAGTCGTCGCAGATGCTCAAGACCGGCCAGCTGCGCTGGGGGTCCAACCTGTTCCACATCGGCATCCTGGGCATCTTCTTCGGCCACCTGGTGGGGCTGCTCACGCCGCTGCCGGTCTGGCACGCGCTGGGCATCGGCGCGCCGGCCAAACAGATGCTGGCCATCGTCGCCGGCGGCGTGTTCGGTCTGCTCTGCCTCGCCGGGCTCGCGCTGCTGATCAACCGCCGGATCACCGAGCCGCGCATCCGCAGTACCACCAAGACCATGGACTGGGTGATCCTGTTCCTGCTGCTGGGGCAGCTGGTGCTGGGGCTGGTCTCGATCAACGAGTCGTGGCAGCACCGCGACGGCGGCGAGATGCTCCGCTTCATGGAGTGGGCGCAGCGCATCGTCACTTTCCGCGGCGGCGCGGCCGACCTGGTGGCGGAGGCGGCGCTGGTCTTCAAGCTGCACCTGGTGCTGGGCATGACCATCTTCCTGGTGTTCCCGTTCTCGCGGCTGGTGCACATCTGGAGCGGGTTCGCCGCGGTCACCTATCTGTTCCGGCCGCACCAGGTGGTGCGCACCCGGGGCTGACGGGGCCGTGCACAAGCGCAACCGCCAGTTCGTCGCCGTCGGCCTGGTCTACGGCCTGATCGGAGGGGCGCTGGCGCTCGCGCACCTGCTGGCGCCGGGCGCGATTCCCGGCAACGTGCCCCGGGCCCACGGTCACCTGATGCTGCTGGGCCTGGTGATGATGACCATCTACGGCGTCGGCCTGCACGTGATCCCGCGCTTCGGCGGCTATCCGCTGCGCTCGGAGCGCATCGCCAACGCCCAGTTCTGGCTGGCCAACGCCGGCCTGCCGCTGCTGGCAGCGGGTTTCCTGGCGCTGGCGGACTGGCTGGTGGCGCTGGGCGGTGCGCTGAACGTCGCCGCGATGGTGCTGTTCGCGTGGAACATGGTGTTCTCGGTGCGGCTGCGCGGGCCGCTGGACGCGCGATGAGCGAGTACCGCGGCTGCGAGCTGCCCCCCGATCTCTGGTACGACCTGGACTACTGCTGGGTGCGGCCGGCGGGCGACGGCGTCTACCGCATCGGCATCACCGACCCGTCCCAGACCATGGCCGGGCGGGTGCAGTATGCCACCATCAAGGACGTCGGCACCCACCGCCGCTGGAAAAAGCCGCTGGCGCGGCTGGAGTCCGGGAAATGGGCGGGCGGGATTCCGGCGCCGTTCGACGGCACCATCACGGCGCGCAACCCGGCGGTGATGGACAACCCCGGTCTCATCAACGTTGCGCCCTACACCGACGCCTGGCTGGTGGAGATGAAGCCCGACGACCCGGCCAGCGCGCTGGAGCATCTCAGCACGGGCGACGAGGCGATCGCAGCGCTGAAGCGCTGGATCGACCGCTACGACGTGCAGTGCATGCGCTGCATGGACTGATCGGTGAAGGATGAACGGGTCATGGTGAAGGGTGAAAAGAGCAGGGCGAGCGGTCCAGGGCAGGGCGCTCGCGCCGCTCCCGCCCCCAGGCACCACGTTCAACTCCTGGTGTCCGAGTGGTGCCACACCTGCCCCGCCGCCGAGCAGATCTGGCGCCAGGTGGCGCAGGAGCGGGATATCCGCTTCGCCGTGGTGGACATGGCGCAGTCCGAGGGACGCGAACTGGTGGCGCGGTTGCGGTTGAAGAGCGTGCCGTCGGTGATCGTCGACGGCGCCCTGGCGGCGGTGGGCGTGCAGTCGCTGACGGAGGCGCGTGCCCTGGTGGCGGATGCGCCGCCGCGCACGAAGGGAGCGGCCTACCACGCGGGCCTCATGCTCTCGCGCGACAATCGGGCCTTCATCGTCTCGGCCATGGGCTGGCTGGTGGTGGCGGGCGCGCTGATGCTGGCCCACGGGGGCCTGCCGGCGGCGGGCGCGACGCGGGCGGCGGCGATCCACGCGTTTCTTGCCGGCTTCGTGCTGATGATGATCTTCGGGCTCGCGGCCCACATGGTGCCGCGCTTCACCGGGCTGCCGATCCGCAGCGGCGGCTGGGCCTGGGGGCAGCTCGCGCTGGCCCATGCCGGCGTGCTCGGCTTCGCCGGCGGGCAGCTGCTCGATGCGCGCGCGCTGGCGCTGGGCGGCGCTCTGGCGCTGTGGCTCGCGCTGGCGCTGTTCGCCGCGCGGCTGTGGCCGCTGCTGCTGCCGCGCAACGGTGCCGCGGCGGAAGCGCCCAATGGCGCGGACCCGGAATGAACGTCTCCGTCAACGGCGTCACGATCGACGCCGCCGCCATCGAACGCGAAAGCCGTCGGTATGAGGGGGCGCCGGACCCGCTCGCGGTGGCGGCGGTCTGGCTCGCGGTGCAGGAGCTGCTGTTGCAGCGGGCGCGGGCGCTGGGCATCGCGGGCGAGGGCGACGAGGACACCGTGGAGCGGCTGCTGGAGCGGGAAGTGCCGGTGCCGGTGGCCACCGACGCCGAATGTCGCCGCTACTACGACGGCCACCCGGAGCGCTTCCGCCACGGCTTCCACGTGATCGAGGTGCTGCGCCGGGTGGAGGGCGAACTGGCGCCGTTCGAGGAGGTGCGCGATGAAATCGCCGCCCGCCTGCACGACGGCGCGCTGCGCCGCGCGCTGGCGCAGTACGTGCAGCTGCTGGCGGGCAGCGCCCGGGTGGAGGGGATCGACCTGCTGCGGGCGGATTCGCCGCTGGTGCAGTAACCATGCCATGACGGAGCTCGACGACGAGATCCTGGCGCGGCTCAAGCGCTTCCACTTCGGCAGCTTCCGCCGCTTCCGGCGCCAGTTCCGCGAGCTGGTGGATCAGGGCCAGCACCCGACGACGCTGTTCATCAGCTGCTCGGACTCGCGCATCGTGCCCAACCTGCTGCTGGACTGCGGCCCCGGCGAGCTGTTCGTGGTGCGCAACGCCGGCAACTTCGTTCCGCCGTGGGACGCCTCCGCGGGCTACCATGGCACCACGGCGTCCATCGAGTTCGCGGTGCTGCAGCTCCAGGTGCGGCACATCGTGCTCTGCGGCCACAGCCACTGCGGCGCGGTCAAGGCGCTCTATCACGAGCTGCCGGCGCAGGCGCACCATTTGCGGTACTGGCTTACGCTGGGGCGCGACGCCGTGCTGCCGGTGACTGGCTCCGATGAAGCGTATTTCCGCACCGAGCAGCGCTCGGTGGCGCTGCAGCTCACGCGGCTGCTGGACTACCCGATGGTGCGGGAGCGGGTCGAGCGCGGCGAGCTGTCCGTGCACGGCTGGCATTACCTGATCGAGGAGGGCAAGGTTCTGATGCTGGATCTGGAGTCGGGGACGTTCGAGCCGTTCGAGACGGTAGTGGCGCGTGCCGATCAGGAGCACCTGCGCGATGTCAACCCGCTCATGTGAACCGGCCGCCCGCGGCGGCGCGCCGCGCCGGCCGCAGCGACGCAGCGCGGCGGCGGTATGGCGGCAGCTGACCGCGGCGCCCCACCGCATCCTGTTTTTCTGCGGCATGCTGCAGCTGCTGGCGGCGATGGCCTGGTGGCTCGCCAACCTGCTCGGACGCTACGGCGGGCTCTACACGCCGCCGGTGCTGGCGGCGCCGCCCGGATGGGCCCACGGCTACCTGATGATCTTCGGCACCCTGCCGTTCTTCATCTTCGGCTTTCTCATGACCGCCATGCCCAACTGGCTGGGTGAAGGCCGCGTGCCGCGCCCGGCCTATCTCGCGTGCGCCGGGCTGATGGCGGCGGGCGTCGCGGCGTTCTACGCGGCGGTGGCAATTTCGCCCTGGCTGGCGGCGGCCGCCGTGCTGGTGCAGCTCGCCGGCTGGATCGTCGGGTGGGTCGCGCTGGCGCGGCTGAGCGCGCGCGCGGCGCGGCCCGAGCGGCGCTACCCGGCGATCATGCTGAGCGTGACCGCGGTGGGCGCGGCGCTGCTGGCGGCGTTCGCCGTCGGCGTTGCCCGCCTGGACCCGGCGTGGGTCGCCGCGGCGCTGCGCGGCGGGCTCTGGTGGTTCCTGCTGCCGGTGTTCTTCAACGTCAGCCATCGCATGATTCCGTTTTTCAGCAGCCGCGCGCTTCCCGGCTATCCCGTGATCCGGCCTCCGTGGACAGTGCCGATGTTCACCGCCGGATCGCTGCTGCGGGGCGTGCTGGAGCTCGCCGGCTCGGCGCCGGCGCTGCTCCTCGTCGCTGACGGCCTGATGCTGCTGCCGGTGGCGTACCTGACGGCGCGCTGGCGCGGCTGGCGCGCCGGCGGTGTGCGCCTGCTGGCGGTGCTGCACCTGGGCTTTGCGATGCTCGCCGTCGCGCTGGTGCTGTTCCTGGTGCAGGACGTGGCAGCGCTGCGCGGTCATGCCGTGCTGGGCCATGCGCCGGCCCACGCGCTCACCATCGGTTACTTTTCCGCCATGCTGGTGGCCATGGTGTCGCGGGTGACGCTGGGGCACTCGGGGCGGCCGCTCGAGGCGGACGCGGTGATCTGGGGCTGCTTCCTCGCGGTGCTGGCGACCGCCGCGCTGCGCATCGCCGCCGAGCTGCCGGGGGTGCCGGCGGAAGCGCGCGCGATGCTGATGTGGCTGGCGGCCCTCGCGTGGCTGCTGGCGCTGCTGCCGTGGGTGGTGGCGTACCTGCCGGTTTACCTCGCGCCGCGGGTCGACGGCCGGCCGGGTTGAGCGCTCGGCGCGCGGCGCCGGATCGGGACCAGGGAGACGCAATGCGATGGGATCGGTGAGCCTGGGAAGTCTCGGAACCAAGACGGCGGCGGCCGGGTTCGACGAGCCGCTGGCGCTGCTGCAGGGCTGCCACGAGCGCATCGCGCAGCGCTGCGACCTGCTGCTGCGGCTGGCGGATCACGTCGCCACCCACGGGCCCGACGCCGAGGCGGCGCTCGCCGCCACGGGGCTGCTGCGCTATTTCCGCGACGCCGGCGTCAAGCACCACGAGGATGAGGAGCAGGACCTGTTCCCGATGCTGCTGGCGGCGGTGCCGGCCGGGGAGCGGGGTGCGGCGGCGGAACTGGTGGACGCGCTGGTGGCCGAGCACCGCGTGATGGCGGCGGCGTGGGCCGAGCTCGAAGCGCAGCTGGCGCTGCTGGCGCAGAACCGGGCGGCGGCGCTGCCGGCGGAGCAGGCGGCGCGGTTCGCCGCGCTGTACGCGGAGCATATTGTCCGGGAGGAGGATGCGCTGCTGCCGCTGGCGCGCCGCGTGCTGGACGCGAAAACCCTCGACCGTCTGGGCGCGGCCATGGCCGCGCGCCGCGGGGTCAGGCGGGAGCCGGCTCGCGCCCGTTGAGCAGGTAGTCCAGCAGGTCCTGCACCGGACGGATGGCGGTGCCGAACGGCAGTCGCTCGGCACCGCGGAAGAACAGTCCCTTCTTCACGTCGCCCTTCATGGCGAACGCGAGCCGCGTGGCGATGCAGAACTGGCCGAACTGCGCCAGGCCGTCGCGCAGACCGCACAGCGTCAGGCAGTTGGCGCCGGGAACGCAGCGGCGGGAATCGGCCTTGGCGTGGGACTGCAGCGCCTTTTCCCGCTTCAGGTAGTTCTTCAGCCAGGGTGTCAGCACGCCGCGGGCCGGCAGCCCGGCCACGCTGGTGAAGGTGACGATGTCCTCGGGCCGGGCTTCCAGCAGCACGCGCTTGAAGTTCTCGTGGGCGTCGCCCTCGGCGGTGACCGCAAAAGGGGTGCCCAGCTGTACGGCGCTGGCGCCCAGGTCGAGCAGGCGGCGCAGGTCGGCGTGGGTGTGGATGCCGCCCGCGGGAATCAGCGGCACGCGCTCGCGTTCGATGCCCAGGTCGCGCAGCAGCGCCAGCGTGGCTTCCAGCACCGGCGCGAAATCGAAGCGGGCGGCGCCGATGTCCTCGAACTTGGGGGCGCCCAGATGGCCGCCCGCGTAGCGCGGGTGCTCGACGACGATGGCGTCGGGCAGGACGTTCCTGCGCAGCCACTTCTTGAGGACGATGGCGATGCCGCGGGCGTCCGACAGGATCGGGATCAGCGCCACCTGCGGGAAGTCGCGGGTCATCTCCGGCAGGTCCAGCGGCAGGCCGGCGCCCATGACGATGGCGTGGGCGCCGCTCTCGCATGCCTGGCGCACATAGAGCGGGTGGGCCGCGACCGCCTTCATCACGTTCACCGCCACCGCGCCGCGTTCGCCGGCGAGCGCCAGCGCGCCGCGCACCTCGCGGTCCAGCGCCACCAGGTTCACGCGGTCGATCAGCGCCTGGTCGCGCGCGCCCGCGCACTCGGCCATGAGGTCTTCGTGGTGGTGGCGCAGCTCGACGCTGGCCACGGTGCCGAGGGCGCCGAGCGCCGCCACCGACCCCGCCAGCCGGCGGGCAGACACCCCGACGCCCATGCCGCCCTGGACGACGGGCAGCAGCGAGCGGCCCCGCAGGGTCCAATGGGGCAGGGAGGTGGTCAACATTATCAAATTATAACCTCGATACCCGCCACAGCCTTGATCTGCATCAACCCCCGGGTCCGGCGCAGTCACTGGCCGTAGCGGCGCAGCCCTTCGGGGTCGCGGATCGTCACGTCTCGGCCCCGCACCTCGATCAGTCCGGCGTCGGCTAGCTCGTGCAGAATGCGCGAGAAATGCTCCTGGGTGATGCTCAGGCGCGAGGCGATGTCCCCCTTGCGCGCGCGCAGCGTGACGACGAAGGGCTCGCGGCGGCCGCGGGCAGGGTGGTCCCGCAGCAGGTAGCCGATCACGCGCTGGGTTCCCGAGCGCAGCGAATAGCTCTCGACGTCGCGGATCAGCTGGTGCAGCCGGCGACTCAGGCCGGCGATGACGCCCCGGGCGAAGCGCGGCTGGTGCTCGATCATCTCGATCACCACGGCCTTGGGCACCTGGATCAGCAGACTGTCGGCGACGCACTCGGCGGTGACGACGTAGGGCTTGTCCAGGAACATGACCGCCTCGCCGAAGCTCTGGCCGGCGCCCATGATCTCCACCACCTTCTCGCCGCCCGCGGGGTTCACCAGGGCGAGCTTCACCTGGCCGTAGACGACGACGTGGAATCCCTCGCACGGCTCGCCGCGCCGGAACAGGATCTGGCCCTTGGCTGCCTGCACCGCGTGGCTTGCCGCCGCGAGGCGCGCCAGCTCGTCCGGCGCCAGCGCCTGGAACAGGCCCATCTGCCGAAGGATGGCGAGGACGTCGGTTGGGGGTGCCATGGGGGCTCCGAATGACGCGGTCATTATCCTCTGCGACGGCGCGGCCGCGCCATCGCTCAGGCGCGGCGGATCTCGAACGACCCGAACAGCCCCGCGAGGCGATCTCCCGGAACGGCGTCGACGGCCCGCGCCGGCGGCAGCCGGCCGTCGGGACCGCGGCCGCGGGCCTCCTGAACGACGAAACGGGCGACACCCATCGCCACCAGCGTGCGTGCCAGCTCCAGCAGGCCCGCCGGCGGCAGCAGGGCAGGATGCACGGTGGTGCGCACTTCGTGGCCGACGCCGCTTGCCAGCACCAGGCGCAGGCTGGCGAGCGCCGCTGCGCCGCTGCCCTCGACGCCGGTGATGGCGGCGTAGGCGTGGAACGGCGCCTTGACGTCGAAGCCCACCCAATCCACCTGCGGCAGCACGGCCTCGAGCCGCCGCGGATGGACGCCCGCCGTGTGCAGCCCGACGTGAAAGCCCAGTGCCCGCGCCTGCGCCGCCGCGGCGGCGAGACCCGGCTGCCGGGTCGGCTCGCCGCCGCTGAACACCACCGCGTCCAGGAGCCCGACCCGCCGCCGCAGGAAACGCACGACGTCGCGCCACTCGACGCCGCCGCCGGCGCGCGGCGGCAGCAGGTGCGGGTTGTGGCAGTAGCCGCAGCGCCACGCGCAGCCCTGGCAGAACACCACCGCCGCCAGCTGTCCCGGGTAGTCGGTGAGCGACAGCGGCGTCAGACCGCCGATGCGCAGCGCAGCGCGCTGTCCGGACCGGGAGCGGACCGCCTCCACGTCAGTGCGGCTCCTGCGCGCCGCGCAGCGCCAGCGCCAGCAGCCGCGCCACCGCGGGCGGCGGCCAGTCCACGGCATCCAGCGTGTTCTTGATCGTCAGCCCCAGCTCGGTGTCCCCCTCCAGCGTCAGGCGCCGGCTGAAGAACAGCGTGTCCGGGTCCTCGGCGCGTGCCAGCAGCCGCAGGAAATCCCGGCTGCCGGCGGCGATGGTGAGTTCCGGCGCCGCGGCAGCGGTGCAGGGCCGCGCGCCGCTGCCGGTGAGGGTGAAGTTGACGGTGAGGCCGATGTCGGTGACGACGATGCGCAGCCGCCGTCCGCGCAGCGCCGCCAGCGGCTCGGTGGGAATCACGCGCCCCAGCGCCGCGCTCAGGCCCAGCGCGAACACGGCCGACGGCGGAAACGCCGGCAGACTCGCCACCAGCGCCCGCAGCGGCGCCGGGAACTGCGGTGCAATCACGGCTCGTCCTCCCGCTCCGCGGCGGCGGCGTCCCGCCCCGGCGGCACGAACCGCATGAGCTTCTCCAGCACCGGCAGCTGCAGCCGCGCCTGGGCCTGGAAGCGGCCGGCGTAGGCGTCGGCCTCCTGGTGCAGCTCGTAACAGTTGGATCCGCTCACGTCCATCAGCACCGCGGGCAGCTCCGCCCGGGCGAACGCAGCGTGGCGCTTGAGAAAAAAGTGGCTGCAGCACATGCCGACGTAGGCGCGGCCCTCGCGCCGAAGCCGCTCCAGCGTCTCCACCAGGTGCTCGTAGCGGGTCACGGTGATCACCTGCATGCCGCGCTCCCGCGCCAGCCGGTACGCCTCGCTCACCTCGCAGCGGCCGCACTCGGGGCAGCCGTCGCGGTGGCGCCACTTGCACCACGCCGGCTTGGCGCAGTAGGGCACCAGCATGGCGGTGGCCTGGGCCAGCGTGGCCTGGGCGCCGGCGCCGCCGGGGCCGTGCAGCATCACCGCGTCGGCCTCGGCCTGGGTCAGTCCCGCGCTTTCCTGGAGCCGCCGCTTGTCGGCCACCTGGGCCAGTGCCTCGGCCAAATCCTCGGGTCCGATCGCCACCGCATCGCCGCCGGCGGCGGCGAAGGCCGCCTCGAGGCGCGACGCCGCCTCCGGCGCCGGCACCCCCTCCAGTGCCGCGCCGAGCCGCTGCAGCAGGTCGCCGGGAACCGCGTGGACGTCGGTGGCGAACTCGACGTCGCGGTAGGCGGCGCCGTCGAACCGCGCGCGCAGGCGCAGCGTCACGCCGCGGGCCTTGGTGAGGACTTCCAGGGCGCCGCCGCGGGGTGCGCTCCAGTCGGGCGCCAGGGCGGCGCAGTCCTCCAGCGGCAGCAGCGCGCGCGGCACCAGGGCGGCACGCGCGACGCTCGCCGGCGCGAAGCCGAACGCCGCGGCCAGCGCTTCGGCCACCAGCGTCTGCAGCGTCGCCGGCGACGGCACGCCCCCGAGGCGCTCGGTGAGCGTCACCAGCCGGTCGCGGGCGGCGGCGAGCCCGTCGGCGGAGAGCTTCTCGGTGGGGACCTTGAGCGCCTCCTGCATGGCTTTTACGTCGGCGTCCAGCAGCAGCGTGCCGGTGATCTGCCAGGCGCCGTCCTCGCACGCAGCGAAGACGCTGGCGAGCTTGCGGCCGTCCACCTCGACGTCGTTGGGCGCCTTGAAGCCGGCGTCCACCCCCAGGCGCGCGAGCGCTGCTGCCAGCGCGCGGGCGGCCCGCTCCAGCTGCACTGCCAGCGGCGCCGGCGGCAGCGCGCCCGGCGCCGCGGTGAGGCTGAATCCGAGCTGGTCGGGATCGAGGTAGAGGGCGCCGCCGCCGCTGGGCCGGCGCACTACGGCGATGCCGCGCTCGGCGCACACGCCCAGCCGCAGTTCGCGGTCGGCAGCCTGGAAGCGGCCCAGGCTGGCGGTGGGCCGGCTGCGGTGGAAACGCAGCGTCGCGCCAAACCCGCCGGCGGCGCACGCCCGCAGCGCGAGCCGGTCCAGCGCGTGGTGCTCGCGCCCGTCGCGCAGCCCGCTGTCGAACACCGCCAGCGGCGGCGCGACGGCGCTCACGCGGCGGCTCCCGCGGCGGACCAGCTCATGCCGGCGCCGCCGTGCCAGTAGCCGTCGCAGGGTTCGGCGGAAAGCAGCGGCGCCGCGCGCTCGAGGCACTCGGCCGGCGAGACCTCGCCGTCCAGCACCGCGCGGGCCAGCGCCAGGAGTGCCGCCGTGTGCCGCATCTGGGGACTCACCCGCGCCAGCGCCACGCCCAGCGCCGCCAGCTCCGGCAGCATCGGCAGCAGGTTGGCGACCCGCGTCGACAGCGTCTGCACGCCGTTCAGCGTCAGAAATGCGCGGCCCTCATGGGTTTCCAGCGGCAGGCCCTCGGGGTCGTCGAGGCAGCGGAACTGGCAGTCGTCCTTCTGCAGGTTGTGGTGGCGCGCGGTGAAGCAGCGGGCCGAGAACGCCAGCGGCAGCCGCCCGCACGCCAGCACTTCGGTCTCCATGCCGGGCGGCAGCTCGCGCTGCATCGCCGCCAGCGCGTCGCGCGACAGCTCCACCGGCGCCACCCAGCGCCGCGCTCCGAGTCCCGCTAGCACGGCCAGCGTCTGCGGGTTGTAGACGTTGAGCGAGGCGCCGGCGACGAACGGCCCGCGCCCCGCCAGCAGGCGCACCGCGGCGTGGTCGTTGGCCTCCACCGGATGGCGGCCGTTCTCCGCCAGGCGCCGCACCGTTTTCAGGTCCGATTCCGACTCCACCAGCGCCTGGGTCGAGAGCACCACCTCCTTGCCGGCGGCGGCGAGGCGCTCGGCGAGCGCCAGCCAGTCCGGCAGCCGCAGGCTGTGGCGGCGCGAGCAGACGGTCTCGCCCAGGTAGACCACGTCCACCGGCGCCGCCGCCACCTCGTCGTAGAATGCCAGCAGCTGCTCGGCGCACCAGTAGTAGAGGACGGGTCCCAGGGCGAGGCGCATGGCGCTCACTTCCACGGGCGGTGGTAGGCGCCCAGGGTGCACTGCTGGCCCTCGGACACCGCCGCCAGCGCCGCGCTCCACTCCGGCGCCACCGCGTAGCCGGCCGGGTCGCGCCGGCACGCGTCGATGGCGCGCCGCCATACCCGCGTCACCTGTGCGACGTAGGCGGGGCTGCGCTGGCGCCCCTCCAGCTTGATCGCGGTGATGCCCATGGCCAGCAGCCGCGGCAGCAGCTCCAGCGTGTTGAGGCTCACGGGCTCCTCGAACGCGTAGTAGGTGTGGCCGGCGACGCGGTAGCGGCCCTTGCACAGCGTCGGATAGCCGGCCTTCTCGCCGGCGCCGAAGCGGTTCACCAGCACCGGCCCGAGGCGGGTCTCCATGGCCTCGCCGCGCTGCTGCCAGCGCACCGCCCGCGCCGGCGAGCAGACGCCGGCGTTGTTGGGCGACTCGCCGGTCACGTAGGAAGAGAGGATGCAGCGCCCCTCCAGCATCACGCACAGGCCGCCGAAGCCGAACACCTCGATCGGCACCCGGCTGTGGGCCACCACCTGCTCCACCTGGGCCAGCGACAGCACCCGCGGCAGCACGGCGCGACGGATGCCGAACAGGTCGTGGTAGAGGTTGATGGCCTCGTGGCTGGTGGCCGAGCCCTGCACCGACAGGTGCAGCGAGAGCGCAGGATGGCGCTCGGCGGCGTAGCGCAGCAGGCCGAGGTCGGCCACCACCAGCGCGTCCAGGCGCAGCCGTGCCGCGCGGTCCACCGCGTCGGTCCACCGCCGCCAGCCGGCGGCGGGGGGGTAGGTGTTGAGCGCCAGCAGCACCCGCGCGCCGCGCGCGTGGGCGTAGGCGACGCCCTCGCGCGCGGCGGCGTCGTCGAAGTTCAGGCCCGGGAAGTTGCGTGCGTTGGTCTGGTCGCGGAAGCCGATGTAGACCCAGTCGGCGCCGTGGTCGACAGCAGCCTTCAGCGCCGGCAGCGTGCCGGCCGGGCACACCAGCTCCAGGCGACGGTTGGCGTTCATGGCAGGGGCGGCGGCACCCGCCCGCGGCGGGCGCCGCGGGCGGTCACTCCGCCAGGCCGGCGCGGCCTTCGGAGAAGAAGCGGCGCTCCCGGTGCTCGCCCTTCTTGCCGACGTTGAACGACGCCACCGGGCGGTGATAGCCCATCACCCGGGTCCAGACCTCGCAGCGCTGACGCTCGTCGTCGCGCAGCGGGATCTCGGCGATGTCGATGGCGGATGCGTCCTGCATGGTTCCTCCTGGGTCGTTGGCGATGAAGACGATGGGTTCAGGCGGCGTCCAGCGCGCGGCGTTTGCGGGCGCGCAGCTCGTCGTCGCAGCGGGGGCAGAACTCGTGCTCGCCCGCCAGGTAGCCGTGGCGCGGGCAGATCGAGAACGTGGGCGTCACCGTGATGTAGGGCAGCGCGAAGCGGGTGAGCGCCCGGCGCACCAGCGCCTTGCACGCCGCGGTCGAGCTCAGGCGCTCGCTCATGTAGAGGTGGAGCACCGTGCCGCCGGTGTACTTGCGCTGCAGCTCCTCCTGGCGCTCCAGCGCCTCGAACGGATCGTCGGTGAATCCCACCGGCAGCTGCGACGAATTGGTGTAGTAGGGCATGTCCGGCGTGCCCGCCTGGAGGATGCCGGGGTAGCGGCGGCGGTCCTCCCTGGCGAAGCGGTAGGTGGTGCCCTCGGCCGGCGTCGCCTCCAGGTTGTAGAGGTGGCCGGTTTCCTCCTGGAAGGCGACGATGCGCGTGCGCACGTGGTCCAGCAGGCGGCAGGCGAAGGCGTGGCCCGCGTCGGTGGTGATGTCGTGCGCATCGGCGGTGAAGTTGCGGATCATCTCGTTGATGCCGTTGACGCCGATGGTGGCGAAGTGGTTGCGCAGCGTCCCCAGGTAGCGCCGGGTGTAGGGAAACAGGCCGGCGTCCAGGTGGCGCTGGATCTCCTTGCGCTTGATCTCCAGGCTGTTGCGCGCCAGTTCCAGCAGCTGATCGAGGCGGCGGAAGAGGGCCGCCTCGTCGCCGCGGTGCACGTGCCCGAGGCGCGCGCAGTTGATCGTCACCACCCCCAGGCTGCCGGTCTGCTCGGCCGAGCCGAACAGGCCGTTGCCGCGCTTGAGCAGCTCGCGCAGGTCGAGCTGCAGGCGGCAGCACATGGAGCGCACCATGTTGGGCGTGAGGTCCGAGTTGACGAAGTTCTGGAAGTACGGCAGCCCGTACTTGGCGGTCATCTCGAAGAGCAGGTCGGCGAGCGGCGAGTCCCAGGGGAAGTCGGGCGTGATGTTGTAGGTGGGGATGGGGAAGGTGAACACGCGCCCCTTGGCGTCGCCCGCCATCATCACCTCGATGTAGGCGCGGTTGATCATCTCCATCTCCGGCGCCAGCTCGCCGTAGGTGAACGGCATCTCGGCGCCGCCGATCACCGGCACCTGCTCGCGCAGGTCCTCCGGGCAGGTCCAGTCGAAGGTGAGGTTGGTGAACGGTGTCTGGGTGCCCCAGCGCGAGGGCACGTTGAGGTTGTAGATCAGCTCCTGGATGCACTGGCGCACCTCGCCGTAGGCGAGCCGGTCCTTGCGCACGAACGGCGCCATGTAGGTGTCGAACGAGCTGAACGCCTGGGCGCCGGCCCACTCGTTCTGCAGCGTGCCGAGGAAGTTGACGATCTGGCCCACCGCGCTGGAGAGGTGCCTGGGCGGCGCCGCCTCCACCTTGCCGGGAACGCCGTTCAGGCCCTCGGCCAGGAACTGGCGCAGCGACCAGCCGGCGCAGTAGCCGGAGAGCATGTCGAGGTCGTGGATGTGGAGGTCGCCCTCGCGGTGGGCGCGGCCCACCTCCGGCGGATAGACGTGGGACAGCCAGTAATTGGCAGTCACCTTCCCGGCGACGTTGAGGATTAGCCCCCCCAGCGAGTAGCCCTGGTTGGCGTTGGCGTTGACGCGCCAGTCCCGGCGCGTCAGGTACTCGTCCACCGACGAGGCCACGTCCAGCAGCGTCTTGCGGTCTTCCCGCAGGCGGCGGTGCTGGTCGCGGTAGGCGATGTAGGCGCGGGCGGTGGCGAGGTGGCCCTGCTCGATGAGGGTCTGCTCCACCACGTCCTGGATCGCCTCCACCGTGGCCGGGGCGAGTCCCGAGCGCCGTCCCAGTGTTTCCACGACCCGCTCCGCCAGCGCCTGCGCGCGGGCCTCGTCAAACTCGGCGGTGGCAGCGCCCGCCCGCGCGATCGCCGAGGCGATGCGCTGCTGGTCGAACGGCTGCCACGCGCCGTTGCGCTTGATGACGCCCGCCGGGCGGTGCCCGGCCGGAGGAGCCTGGATCATGGGCCTCCCCAATATCTTGTGGTTGATGAGGCAGGTTAGCGCAACCCATGGCATGGTCACAAGTGAGGAAACGGGTCGGGGCGCGCCTCTTGCGATTTTCTTGATGCGGGTCAAAAAAAACCGGGGAGCCTGATGCCGGCGTGCGCCGCCGGAGGGCTAAAATAAAATGAAAATTCTTACGCCATGATTGCGCTCACATTGAAACGCTGCGTCGGCACGCAGGCGGCGTCGCGGCGGCGCGTGCCCACCCCGGCGCCGAGTGGGGCGCCGCCGCCGTGAGCGTCGAGGCCGCGGGACTCGCGCGGGCGCTGCACGTCCTGGGCGTGGTGCTCTGGATCGGCGGCGTGGCGATGGTGACCACGGTGCTGCTGCCGGCGGTGCGGCGCATGAAGGCGCCGCGGGAGCGCGTCGCGTTCTTCGAAGCGATCGAGTCGCGCTTCGCCTGGCAGGCCCGGGTCACGACGCTGGTGACGGGCGCGTCCGGGTTCTATCTTCTGCACGCCCTCGATGCCTGGGGCCGTTTCGCCGCGCCCGGCTACTGGTGGATGCACGCGATGGTGGCGGTGTGGGCACTGTTCACGCTGATGCTGTTCGTGCTGGAGCCGCTGTTTCTGCACCGCTGGTTCTTGGCGCGGGCGCAGCGCGACCCGGAGGGCACGTTTGCGCGCGTGCAGCGGCTGCACTGGGTACTGCTGGCGGTGAGCCTGCTCACCGTCGCCGGCGCGGTCGCCGGCAGCCACGGCTGGCTCTGGCTCTGACGCGGCCTCAGCCGGCGTCGGTTTCGGCCTCCAGCGTCAGCTGGAACACCGACGAGTCGATCGGCACCAGCCGGTGCACCGCGGCCGAGGCGACGATGCGCACGCGGTCGCCGTGTCGGGACAGGCGGCGCAGCAGGCGCTGGAATGCCTCGATCTCGGCGGCATCCAGCCGCGGCACGTGCAGCACCAGCGTGCACGAGGTGCGGCGCAGCAGCCGCCGCGTGTGGCGCGCAGCGCGGCGGTAGAACCGGGCGTCCAGGAGGCCCTGCAGCCTGAGTGAGAGCGCGCCGCCGCGCACCGCCAGCTCGGCGCGCCCGGCGCGCAGGTAGGCCGCCAGCGCCTTGCGCATCGAGCCGGCCTGCGCCTCCAGCCCCGCCGCTCCCGGGTCGTCCGGGAACCGGCGCAGCGCCGAGTCGCGCAACGCCAGGGCGGTGATCCAGTCGGAGACGAACACCGGCACCTTGCGCGGCGCGAGCCACGGCAGGCTGCGCAGGAACCAGGCCGCGCGGCGGACGCCGCCGGGCAGGATGCCGCGGACCACCAGCCGCGCGACGATGGCGAGGCCTTCGACGGGGCGATACTCGCTGCCGTATCGGGGCGCCGCCATGTGGGCCAGCTTGTTGCGTATGCGGCCGGCGATGGCGGCATCGTCCAGCAGGCGCGCGTAAAGGGCCTGATAGCCGTCCACCAGCGCGTCGTAGCTCATGCCGCGCGGGATCACGTTGGTGCTGGGCCCGGTGTTGTCCACCTCGTTGGCGCCCTCCCGCAGCCGTCCTTCGGATTCGAGGCGCGCATACAGGGGCGTCCTGGGCAGTGCCGTGAGCAGACCCACCATCGCCGCCTGGATGCCGGCGGCCTGGATGAAGTCGTACTGCAGCGCGAAGGTCTCCGGGCGGTCGGCGTCGAAGCCGACGATGAAGCCGCCCAGCACCTCCATGCCGTGGGCGTAGATCCGGCGCACCGATTCCAGCGGGTCGGCGAGGGTGTTCTGGCTCTTGCGCATCTCCTTCAGCGCCGCCGGGTCGGGCGACTCGATGCCGATGAACAGCCAGGTGAAGCCGGCTTCCCGCAGCAGCCGCAGCAGCTCGTCGTCCTGGGCCACGTTGAGCGACACCTGGGCGCCGAAGTGGAAGCGCCAGCGGTGGCGCGCCTGGTAGTCGATCAGGAAGCGCATCAGCTCCCGCGCGTAGGCGCGATGGCCGATCAGGTTGTCGTCGACGAAGAACAGCTTGCGGGCGCCGGCGGCGCGCAGCGCGTCCAGCTCCCGCTCCACCTGGGCGAGCGCCTTGTAGCGCGGCTTGCGCCCGAACATGACGATGATGTCGCAGAAGTCGCACAGGTAGGGGCAGCCGCGCGAGATCTGGAGGGTGGCGGTCTGGTAGCGCTCCAGCCGCAGCAGGTCGAAGCGCGGCGGCGGCGAATCGGCCAGGTTCACGGTGCCGCCTTCGCGGTAGGCCGGCGCCGCGGCGCCGCGCTCGAAGTCGGCGCAGAAGCGGGGCCAGATGTACTCGGCCTCGCCCGCCACTACCGTGTCGGCGAGGCCGGCGTAGCGTTCCGGCACCAGGGAGGCATAGCTGCCGCCCGCCACGGTGGCGTAGCCGCGGCTGCGGTAATAGCGCAGCAGCTCCGCCTGGCGCGGGAACTGCACGCCCATGCCGCAGACGCCGATGAGATCGGCCTCGGGGGCGAGCGGCACGGCCTCGACGTTCTCGTCGACGATGGTCACCTGCCAGTGGGGCGGCGTGAGTGCCGCCAGCGTCGCCAGACCCAGCGGCGGGTTGACCGCGCGGCGGCCTTTGAGCACGCGGGCGAGGGCCCAGCGGAAGCTCCAGAAGCTTTCGGGAAAACGGGGATTGATCAACAGCAGTCGCATGATGTCCTTGGGCGCGGCCCGGGCCGCGGCGGTGTCGGCGCCGGCACGGCGCCCGTAGGCCAAGGGTGGGACCGCCGGGCCGCGGTTGCAAGGGGCGGGGGCGAATCCGGCCGCCGGATCGCGGTAAAATTGATCTGCATCAAAAAAGACCGGGGCCCGGGGCCCCGGAAACCGCCGCCCGCGGGGTCCGCCAGCGGATTTTTCCCGGGGCGGCGTCTAGGACATAATGGGGCCGATGATTCCCCGACCTGCCTCCAGCCGCACGCCGTGAAACCGCTGGACACCCGTGCCTTCCTCACCAACCTGCCGCTGTTCCGCGAGCTGGACGCGGAGGAGATCGGGCGCATCGCGCTCGCCACCCGGCTGATCCGCGCCGCCCGCGGCGAGATTCTGTTCAAGCGCGGCGACCCCTGCGTGGGCAGCCACGCCGTGGTGTTCGGCCAGGTGAAGCTGGCGTTCATCTCGCCGGAGGGGGGCGAGAAGGTGATCGACATCATCGGTCCCGGCGAGACCTTCGGCGAGGCGCTGATGTTCATGGAGCAGCCCTACATCGTCAGCGCCGAGGTGCTGGCCGACTCGCTGCTGCTGCACATCTCCAAGGAGGCGATCTTCGAGGAGCTGGAAAGGGACGTGCGCTTCGCCCGCAAGATGCTGTCGGGCCTGAGCCGGCGCCTGCACCAGCTGGTGCGCGACGTGGAGGCGTACTCGCTGCGCTCGGGGGCGCAGCGCGTCGTCGGCTACCTGCTGCGGGAATGCCCGCAGAACCCGGCCGCCGACCTCTACCGGGTGACGCTGCCCGCCAGCAAGGCCACCATCGCCTCGCGGCTCAACCTGACGCCCGAGCACTTTTCGCGCATCCTGCACGACCTCGCCGCCGACGGCCTGATCGAGGTGGACGGGCGGGACATCGTGATCCGCGACGCCGCCGCGCTGGGCACTTTCGACCACTGAGGCGGCGCGCCGGCGCCGTCAGTGGGAGGTGCCCTCGGAGCGGCGGATCTTGTTGTGGACGTTGTACTTGCCCGAGGGCTTGCGCATCGGCAGGCGCTTGACCTCCTGCAAGGTCTCGGCATCGTAGATCACCAGCGCGCCGTCCTGCTCCCACACGCTCACCAGCGCGTAGCGCCCGTCCCGGGTGAACTCCACGTGGGCCGCGGTCTTGCCCGGCGCCGGACGCAGCGTGGCGACGATTTCCAGCGATTCCTTGTCGATCACGTGGAGCGCGTCGCGGTGGGGACCGAAGAACACGTCGACCCAGGCGTAACGGCTCGCCTCGTGGCTGCGCAGGAAGAAGCCGGGGCCCAGCGTCGGGATCTGGCGCATCACCGTCCAGCGGCGCAGGTCGATGACGCTCACCACCCCCTCCTTCAGGTTGGGCGTGGCCAGTACCGGCCCGTCGGCGCGGGTCCAGCTGATGCCCGAGCCCAGGTGGGGCAGGCCCGGCAGATCCAGCGCCGCGATCTGGCGGCGCACGTCCAGGTTGACCACCTGGCCGCCGCGCCCGTCACGGGCGGCGCCCACCACGTGGGCATAGCCGGGATCGAAGAAGAAGTCGTCCAGATAGTCGTCCAGTTCGGTGACCCGCACGGGAAAGGCGCCGCTCTCGGCGATCGCTTCGCCCATGCGGTAGTCGTGGACATAGCCGCGGTGGACCGGCGGCGCGTCGGCGCCGTAGGGGATCTCCCAGATCTGCTTCAGGTCCTTGAGCGCGGCGACGAAACTCCGGCGCGGCGCGGCGTCGTAGACCGCGCTCACCCGGGAGCTGCGCCCGGCGGCGTCGGCCACCGGGATCACCTTCAGCAGCCGCAGGTCGCCGGCGTCCAGCGCCACCAGCGTGTGGGGCAGGTAGTTGGCCACCATGACGTAGCGGCCGTCGCTGGACACCGCCAGGTTGCGGGTGTTGATGCCGGCGCGCACCTCCGCCACCAGCGCCAGGCCGTGCAGGTCGTACTTGGCGATCCAGCCGTCGCGCGAGGCGAAGTAGACGAAACGGCCGTCGGGCGAGAACTTGGGGCCGCCGTGCAGCGCGAACCGGGTGGGAAAGCGCGCGAGCGGCTCGAAGCGGTCGCCGTCCAGGATGGTGGCGTGGTGGTCGCCGGTCTCCACCACCACGAACAGGTTGAGGGGGTCGGCCTGGTGCACCGGCGCCGGCGGCAGGTCGGCCGCGGCGCGGTGGACGATGCGCGAGGCCTCGATCTCGGCGGCGCCCCACGCCGGCGGCGTCGCCGGCGGCGCGGCGATGTAGCGCGCCAGCAGCGCGATCTCGCTGGCGTCGAGGCGGCCGGCGAAGCCGGGCATCTGGGTGGCGGCGCGGCCTTCGGCGATGACCCGCTCGGCGTCACCCCAGCGCAGGCGCGAGAGGTTCTCCGGCAGCAGCGCCGGCCCCATGCCGCCGAGGCGCTCGGCGCCGTGGCAGGCCGCGCAGTGCTCGCGGTAGAGGGTTTCCGCGCCGGGCGCCGCCGAGGCCGCCAGCGGTGCCGCCAGCGCCAGCGCGATCAGGGCGCGCACGATGGCTCCGTCGCGCGGCGCCGGCGCGAGTACGGCGTGACCGTCATGCGCGCCGCGCCGCCGGCGACGCCGATCTCGGCGTCGGTCAGATAGCAGGCGGGATCCTCCTGCCAGGGGTCGCCGCTGAGCTGCCACGCCCGCACCCGGGTGTTGCCGCCGCACACGTCCAGGAACGCGCACGCGCCGCAGCGGCCTTTCACCGGTCGCGGGCGGGTCTTGAGCCCGGCCATCAGCGGAGCGGAGGTGTCCTCCCAGATGGCGGAGAACGGCCGCTCACGCACGTTGCCCAGCGTGTGGTCCCACCACATGGTGTCGGGATGGACGTTGCCCAGGTTGTCGATGTTGGCCACGTGCAGCCCCGATGCGTTGCCGCCCCAGCGCGCCAGCTTCGCCCGCAGGCGGTCCTCCAGCGCGGGGAAGCGCTGCCGCGCCCACAGCAGCAGGTAGACGCCGTCGGCGTCGTTGTTGCCGGTGACGAACTCGGTGGCGCGGCCCTCGTCCAGCTGGCGCCAGCAGGTGTCGAACAGCAGGTCGAGGGCGTTGCGGGTGACGTCGAGCCGGGCGTCGCCGCTGCGGTTGACGTTCCCGCGCCCGGCGTAGTTGAGGTGCGAAAGATAGAACTTGCCGATGGCCTCGGCGGCGGCGAGCTGCAGCAGCCCCGGCAGGTCGGCGGCGTTCTGTTCTGCCAGGGTGAAGCGGATGCCCACCTTGACGCCGCGGTCGCGCAGCCGCCGCAACGCCGCCAGCGAGCGCTCGAACGCGCCGGGCAGGCGGCGGAAGCGGTCGTGGGTGTCGCCCAGCCCGTCCAGGCTGATGCCCACGTAATCGAACGCCGCGCCGGCGACGCGGTCGGCCAGCGGCGCGTCGATCAGGGTGCCGTTGGTGGACAGGCCGACGTAGAACCCCAGCGCCTTCGCGCGCCCGGCGATTTCGAACAGGTCGGGCCGCAGCAGCGGTTCGCCGCCGGAGAGGATCAGCACCGGCACCCGGTAGGCCTTGAGGTCGTCCATCACGCGGAATGCTTCCGCGGTGGACAGTTCGCCGGGAAAGTCGCGATCGGCGGAGATCGAATAGCAGTGCACGCAGGTCAGGTTGCAGCGG
Organism: Pseudomonadota bacterium; assembly: GCA_049322755.1. Classification (GTDB taxonomy): domain Bacteria; phylum Pseudomonadota; class Gammaproteobacteria; order Burkholderiales; family UBA6910; genus DATIUV01. The sequence continues at coordinate 90,060 of JBMOQX010000072.1, forward strand.
CGCACCAGGTTCCAGATCACCACCGGCCCCGGCGGCGCCGGCGCCGGCAGCAGGGGCGCCGGCGCGCGGATTTCCTGCATGAATTGGGTCAGGCGGAACATGTTTCAGTCCTTTCGCAGGCGCAGCCCGGTCTTTTTCAGGATGCGTACGCTGTAGAGAATCTCGCGCCCGCGGCAGGCATCGCCCAGCACGCCGGCGATGGCGTCGGCCTGGCGCTCCACGTCCGCGCGGCTGCGGCCGTGCACCATGGCAAACAGGTTGTAGGGCCACGACGGCGGGCGGCGCGGCCGGCGATAGCAGTGGCTGACGAACGCCAGCGCGCCCACCTGCCGGCCCAGCGCGCCCACCCGGGCGTCGTCCACGTCCCACACCGACATGCCGTTGGCGGTCACGCCCAGCGCGTAGTGGTTGGGCACGGCGCCGATGCGGCGGATGGCGCCGTCCGCCTGAAGGCGCCGCAGGCGTGCCATCAGGTCCGCCGCGTCCAGTCCGAGCTGCGCCGCCAGGGCGTGATAGGGCTCGGGCACCAGCGGCAGGCCGTCCTGGGTCGCCAGCACGAGGCGGCGGTCGGTGGCGTCCAGCGCGGCGGCGGCCATGGCGGGGCTAGGCCTGGACACGGAAATCCAGCGCGAACGCCGCCTCGCGCGGGAACTCCAGCACCCGGCAGCCGGTGTCGGCCTCGATGCGGGCGATGAGCGGCGCGACGGCCTCCGGCGTTTCCGCCGCCAGCACCATCCACATGTTGAGGTGATGGTCCCGCTGGTAGTTGTGGGCCACTTCGGGAAAGGCGTTCACGCGCGCAGCCACCTGGGCGTAGCGCTCGGGCGCGGCGTGCAGCGCGGCCAGCGTGTAGGCGCCGCCCAGCCGCTCGACGTCGAACAGCGGACCGAAGCGCGTCAGCACGCCGCGCCCGAGCAGCGCGCCGAGGCGGGCGATCAAGGCGTCCTCGGCGATGCCGAGCCGCGCGGCGGCGGCGGCGAACGGCCGCTCGCAGATCGGGAAGCCGTCCTGCAGCTGGTTGACGATGCGACGGTCGGTGTCGTCCATCGACGGCTCACTCGGGGACATAGCGGGCGCCCCGTTGCTTGAAGCAGCGGCGGCTGAACAGTACCGCGTGGCCGTGGGCGCTGAGGCCGCACTCGCGGTTGAGCTCGTCGAGCTGCCCCAGCACCACCTGCCGGTCGGTGCCGTGGATCATGCAGAACAGGTTGTAGCGCCACTGCGGCGGGTGCCGCCGGCGGCGATAGCACAGCGTCACGAACGGGCGCTGCGCGACGCGCCGGCCGGCCTCGGCCACGGCGCCGTCGGGAACGTCCCAGACCGCCATGGCGTTGGCCCGGTACCCCAGTGCGCGATGGTGGACGACCACGCCCAGGCGGCTCACGGTCCCGCACTGCAGCCAGCGGGCGAGGTGCGCGACCACCGCCGCCTCGTCCATCTGCGCCGACACGGCAATGGCTGCGTAGGGCTGGCGCACCAGCGGCAGGCCGTGCTGCAGCTCCGCCAGCAGGCGCTCGTCGGCGGGCGACAGGGGCAGCGGGCCGGGCGCCGGCGCGATGAAGCGCGGCGGCCGCTCCCCCGCACCCCGCAGATCGAACGCCAAGTCCAGGTGGTAGGCCTCCTCCAGCGGCAGCGAAACCACCTCCAGGCCGGTGGCGGCCTCGATACCGCGCAACGACCGCTCGAGCTGAGCGGTGCCGGACGCGCACGCGACAAACCAGAGATTCAGCGCGTGCTCACGCTCGTAGTTGTGGTTGACGGCGGCACACGCGCTGACAATGGCGGCCACCGCGTCCAGCCGCCCGGCGGGGACGCTCATCGCGGCGAGCGTGCTGGCGCCCAGGCGGTGGGGCGCGAACACCGGCCCCACGCGGCCCACCGCGCCGTCGCGCTTGAGCTGCCGCAGCGCTTCCAGCACCCGGATCTCGCTGCTGCCCACGTCGCGGGCGATGGCGGCGAACGGCCGCGGTGTCAGCGGGAAATTGCGCTGGTAGTCGTTGAGCAGGCGCAACGCCAGCGGCTCCATGTCAGAAACCGATGGCGGCGGCCCGGCTGGTGAGGAAAATGCCGCTGGGCTTTTCCGCGGCGAGCTCCGCGATCGGGGCGAGGCTCGCGGTGTCGAACACCACCACCCGGTTGTCGTCGCGGGCCGAGACCCACGCCTGTTCGCCGCGCGGCGTGAACTCCATGTGCAGCACCGCCCGGCCGGGGCGCAGTTCCCGCACCACCCGCAGCGCAGGCACGTCGATCACCTGGATCACATCGTTGTGCGGTACCGCGAAGTTCACCCACACGCGGCGGCCGCCCGGCTGCGCCATGACGAAGACCGGCTGGCCGTGCACGGCGATGCGGCCCGTTTCCTGCCAGGTTTCGGTGTCCACCACCAGCACCTCGTGCCGGCCGATGGCGGGCAGGAACGCGAGCCGGCCGGCCTGCGCCCAGCCGCGCAGGTGGGGCATCTTGTAGACCGGCAGCGGCTGCTGTCCGCGCCCGTAGCCGGGGAGGATGCGGCGCACGCCCTGGTCCGGATTCCAGAGATCCAGCAGCGCCAGGCCGTCCTCGCCGAACAGGCCGGCGATGTAATGCCGGCCGTCCCGGGTGATGAGGGCGTCGTAGGGCTGCTTGCCCACGCCGCGGAACTTGCGCACCGTCGGCGCGCGCGGGTCGGTCAGGTCGGCGAGCCAGATCTCGCCCGCCTCGAACAGGCTGAACACGAAACGCCGTCCCGGCGCGTCGGCGATGCCCACCACCTTGGCGCGGCGGCCGCCGTCGCCGAAGGTGGCGGGGATGCTGGCGACCGGCTCCAGCGTGTCGGCCGTGAACACGCGCACGCCGCCCGGGTCGTAGTTCGCCACCGCCACCAGGGTGCCATCCTGGGAGATGGCGCCGCCGATGCTGTTGCCGGCCTGCACCACGCGCCGGTCGACACGCTGGCGCAACAGGTCCACCTTGGTGAGCCCGCCGTCGCGCCCGAAGACGTAGGCGAAGCGCGCGTCGCGCGAGTACACCACCGATGCATGCGACAGGTCGCCCAGCCCGTCCACGCTGCCCACCACGGTGTGCCCGGTGGTCTCCACGATCTGCACCCGGCCGGCGCCGCGCTCGATCACCACGCCCAGGTCGCCGGTGCCGCGCAGCGGCGGCGCCGGGGCGCAGGCGACGGCGGCCAGCGCCGCCAGCAGGGCGGCGGCAGTGCGGCTAGCGCTCATCGGGGAAACCGGCGGCGAGCTGATCGACGATCCAGCCGGCCTCGGGCTCGGTGATCAGGCCGCGCCACGGCGGCATCGGTGTGCCGGGGCGGCCGTCCAGGATGACGCGCTTGAGGGATTCGCGGTCGCGGCCGGCCAGCGCTTCGGGCAGCAGCGCGGGACCGAGCCCGCCCTTGAAGCGCAGCCCATGGCAGGAACCGCAGTCCTGGCGGACCAGGTTCACCAGCTCCGCAGCCCGCGTCGGCGACGGCCCCCCGTCGGCCGCGCCGGCGGCAGCGGCGGCGAGCATCGGCACCAGGAAGATCGCGCAGCGGAAGGAAGAAAGGAGGGGCGCAGCGGGAGACATCCGCCCGCCCCCGGGAGGGCACCCGTCAGTACACGTCGCGCTGCGTGTTGTAGACATTGAACTTGCCGGTGGGCGTCACCAGCTGCTTGTCCTTGATCACCGTTTTCAGCTTGCGGGTCTTGTCGTCCACTACGACGATCGCCGACTCCTCGTTCTTGCCGCTCCAGACCGAGAACCACACCTCGTCGCCGGCCTTGTTGTACTCCGGCTGCAGCACCCGCTTGGCGCCCGCGCCCAGGCCCGCCCATTCGGCGATCGGCAGGGTCTGGTGGCCCTTGTCCAGGTTGTTGATGTCGAACACGGCGATGGTCTGGCTGATCTTGGCGTCCGGATTGAGCGTGGTGTCGACCCACAGATTCTTCGACTTGGGATGGGTCTTGATGAACAGCGAGCCGCCGCCCTGGCCCTTGAGCGTGCGCACCACCTTCCAGGCGTGCTGTTTGTGCTTGTCCGGATCGGTGCCGATCACGGCGATGCTCTCGTCGCCCAGATGACCGGTGGCCCACACCGGGCCGTACTTGGGATCGACGAAGTTGGCGCCGCGGCCCGGGTGCGGAATCTTGCCGACGTCGACCAGCGCCGCCAGCTTGCCCTGCTTCGAGTCCACCACCGCGATCTTGTTGGACTGGTTGGCGGCCACCAGGAAGTAGCGCTTGCTCGCGTCCCAGCCGCCGTCGTGCAGGAAGCGGGCGGCGTCGATCTCGGTCTCCTTGAGCGCGTTGAGGTTGGAGTAGTCCACCAGCCGGATCTTGCCGGTCTCCTTGACGTTGACGACGAACTCGGGCTTGTAGTGGCTGGCGACGATGGAGGCGACCCGCGGCTCGGGATGGTACTCCTGGGTGTCCACCGTCATGCCGCGAGTGGCGACGATCTTCAGCGGCTCCAGCGTGTCGCCCTTCATGATGGTGTACTGGGGCGGCCAGTAGGCGCCCGCGATGGCGTATTTGTCCTCGAAGCCCTTGTACTTCGAGGTCTCCACCGAGCGCGCCTCGAGGCCGATCTTGATCTCGGCGACGTTGTCCGGCTTCTCCATCCACAGGTCGATGAGGTTGATCTTGGCGTCGCGGCCGATCACGTAGAGGTAGCGCCCGGAATGCGAGAGCCGCGAGATGTGCACCGCGTAGCCGGTGGGTAGGATGCTGACGATCTTCTTGCTGTCGCCGTCGATCAGCGCCACCTGGCCGGTGTCGCGCAGCGTCACCGAGAACAGGTTGTCGATGTTGATGTCGTTCATCTTCTTCTTCGGCCGTTTTTCGGGCGGCACGATGACCTTCCAGGTGGCCTTCATCTCGGCGAGGCCGAACTCGGGCGGCGTCGGCGGCTCGTGCTGCAGGAAGCGCGCCATGATGTCGATGTCCTGCTCGGTCAGCTCGCCGCCGGTGCCCCAGTTGGGCATGCCCTGGGGCGAGCCGTAGTTGATGAACACCTTGAGGTATTCGGTACCCCGCGGCAGCGTCACGTCGGGCGTCAGCGGCTTGCCGGTGGCGCCCTTGCGCAGCACGCCGTGGCAGCCGGCGCAGCGCTCGAAGTAGATCTGCTTGGCGCGCTCGAACTCCTGCGCCGTCATCGGCGGCGCCTTGGGCGTGACCACATCCGGTGCCTGCTCGGGCTTGATCGGCACGGGGGCACCCTTGTAGCGCAGGTCGGTCTCGGGCGTGCCGGGGTGCACCGGCTTCTGCGGCGCGTCACCGTAAGCGGGCGCGTTGAGCGCCGCCAGCAGGGCGATGGAAACGGCGGACAGGCGGAATGACATGGACTCCCCTCCTCGAAATGGGCTTCGGTTGATCCGTGCCTAAACTAGGGATCGGCCGCCGGCGACGCCTTGATGTGAATCAAGAATAACCACACGGGGGCGCGGCCACCGCCCTCAGCGGCGCGGCTCACCCGTGCCCCGCTCCCTCTGGGCGCCGTCGGAGACGCCGTAGGGACCGATCACCGATTCCATTTCCTTCACCACTTCGCGCGCCCGCGGCAGGCGCTGCTGGCGCCGGCGCCAGTCCACCACCGGCGGGCACTTCTTGTCGCTGTAGTAGGTGACCTGGCAGTCGAGGCAGTAATGACACTCGTTGGCGTTGATCTCGCCGGTGGGGCGGATGGCGCGCACCTCGCACTCGGTGTAGCAGATCTGGCACGGTCGGCCGCATTCCTTGCGCCGCCGCAGCCACCAGTCGAAAATGCGGAAGCGCCCCGGGATCGCCAGCGCCGCGCCCAGCGGGCACAGGTATTTGCAGAACAGCTTGCGGTTCACCGCCGACACCGCCACCAGGCCGACGGCGTAGGCGACGAAGGGCCACTCGCGGTCCAGGCGCAGCGCGAACACGGTCTTGAACGGCTCCACCTCGGCGTAGCGGGCGGCCTCGGCGATGGACTGCAGCGAGATGCCGAACAGCACCACCAGGATGATGTACTTCACCGCCCACAGGCGCTCGTGGACGACGTCGGGAAATTCCAGCTGCGGCACCTTGAAGCGGCGCGCCAGCTGCTGGGTCAGTTCCTGCAGCGCGCCGTAGGGGCAGAGCCAGCCGCAGTAGACGCCGCGCCCCCACAGGAGCAGCGTCAGCGCGACGAACGACCAGAGGATGAAGAGCATCGGATCGATGAGGAAGTGCTCCCAGCGGAAGTCGCGGAACGCGGCGTGGACGAAGGTGAGCACGTTCATCACCGACAGCTGGGCGAGCGCGTACCAGCCGATGAACACCACGGTGAAGACGAGGAAGCCGTCGCGGGCCCAGGCCAGCAGCCGCGGGCGCTTGGCGAGCCAGTCCTGGAACACCAGGATCAGCGTGAGCACGGTGAGACCCGCCACCAGCAGCGCGACCTCGAGGGAGCGCTCCCGCCAGATCGGGACCCAGAGCGGCGCCTCGCCGGCACCGGCCGCCGGCCCCCTGGACGCGGCCGCGCCGGGCGCGAGCGGGACGGCGCTGCCCGCCGATTCCGTGCCGAGGCCGCGCGACTCCGCGACGCGGCGGGCGGCCCGGGTGAGGGTGGCGTTCTGCACCATCACGGTGATGGTGGCACCGGTGATGGTGTCCACCTGCTGGTGCCCCGGCCGCGGCGCGCCCACGGCGATGGGGGCGAGCGCCGACTTGCCCAGGTACTGGTCGGTGAAACGCTTGAGCCGCTCCGGCGTGATGCCGATGGCGAGGATCGGCTCGTCGTGATGGACGATCTCGACGCCGACGATGCGCCCGGCGAGGTCCAGCCCCACCAGCGTGTTGATGGGCCGCCCCGAGTAGGCCGGGATGCGCGCGATGTCGGCGGTCTCGAACACGTAGCCGACGAGCCGGCCGTCGCGGAAAACCGGCGCGGCGGGGGGATCGCCCTCCGCGGCGCCGATGCGCTCGGCCCCGGGAAAAAACGCCCGGGCCTGGGAGTGGCGCCCGTCGACGCCCGCGGCCGCGGCGACGGCGGCCAGGCACGCGCACAGCGACAGCAGCACGGCACACGCGCGCCGCACCGCGAGCGGGCGCGCTCCGGGTGCGCGCGGCGGGCCATGGGTCAACGTCTGCTCCTAGCCGTGAGGTGAACCATTTTAGGAGTTCACCGTCGTCGCCCGACTTAAGATGCATCAAGAAAAAGCCCCTGCCCGTTCTTGATGCATATCAAGGCCGGGGTGTGATGCGCTGACATAGAGTCGCCCGTAAAATACCATTTACGCGTCGCGGGATTCCCCGCGGCGGAGACGGAGGCAAGATGGAACTACCGGATCAGGCCCTGCGCTCGGCGCTGGAGCCGGCCCAGCCCGGGCAATCCTTTCCGTTGTTCCTGAAGCTGCACGGTCGTCCCTGCCTGGTGGTGGGCGGCGGCGCGGTGGCCGCCGCCAAGGCTGCGGCGCTGGCGCGCTGCGGCGCGTCGGTTCGCGTGCTGGCTCCGCAACTGTGCCCGGCGCTGCGCCAGCAGGCGGACGCCGGCGAGGTCGAGTGGCACGCGGACAGTTTTCGGCCCGACGACCTCGAAGGCATGGCGCTCGCGGTGGCCGCCACCGATCGCCGGGGCGTGAACCGCGCCGTGGCCACCGAGGCGCGGCGCCGCGGCATTCCCGTGAACGTCGTCGACGACCCGGCGTTGTCGGACTGGACCAGTCCTGCGGTGGTGGAACGGGGCCCGCTGACCATCGCGGTGGGCAGCGGCGGTGCCTCCCCGGTGCTGGCGCGGCTGGTGAAGGCGCGCATCGAGGCGTTGATCCCGTCCGCGTACGGTCGCCTGGCAGCGCTGGCGGGCGCCTTCCGCGCGGAGGCGAAGCGGCGTTTGCCCCATCCCACCGCGAGGCGCCGCTTCTGGGAGCAGGTGTTCGAGGGGCCCATCGGCGCGCTGATGCTCTCGGGGCGGGAGGATGAGGCCGGCGGCGAGCTGCGCCGCGCGCTCGAGGGCGACGCGGCGCCGGATGCCGCGCGCGGCGAGATCTATCTCGTCGGCGCGGGCCCCGGCCATCCGGAGCTGCTCACGTTGCGGGCGCTGCGATTGATGCAGCAGGCCGACGTGGTGCTCTACGACCACCTGGTGTCGGCGGAGATCCTGGCGCTGGTGCGGCGCGACGCGCGCCGCGAATCGGTGGGCAAGGAGGCCGGGCGCCACAGCGTGCCCCAGGGCGAGATCAACGCGCGGCTGGTGGCGCTGGCGCAGCAGGGCCTGCGGGTGCTGCGCCTGAAAGGGGGCGATCCGTTGATCTTCGGCCGCGGCGCCGAGGAGATCGAGACCCTCGCCGCCCACGGCGTGCGGTTCGAGATCGTGCCGGGCGTGACCGCGGCCTCGGGCACGGCCGCTTTCGCCGGGATTCCGCTCACCCACCGCGATTACGCGCAGTCCTGCGTGCTGGTGACCGGGCACCTCAAGGACGGCAGCCTGGACTTGGACTGGCCCGCGCTGGCGCGCCCGCGGCAGACCGTCGTCATCTACATGGGTCTCGGCGCGCTGCCGGCGCTTTGCGCCCGGCTGGTGGAGCACGGCCTGCACCCGGATACGCCCGCCGCCGTGGTGGAGAAGGCCACCACCGCGGCGCAGCGGGTCGTCGTCGGCACGCTGGGGACCCTGGCCGGAGAGGCGCGGGCGGCCGGCCTGCAGCCGCCGGCGCTGGTGGTGGTGGGGGAGGTGGTGCGGTTGCGCGAGACGCTGCGCTGGTACGACCCGGCCGCCGCCGCGCCGCTGTCGCGCTTCCTGACGCCCGCCGCGGCGGCGCCGGCCGCGCAGCCGGTTACCTGCGCGGCCTGACGCGTCGATACGCCCGCAGCGCCTGCAGCAGGTTGAGCCACAGCCACAGGGCGGAGGCGGCCAGCGCGGCGGTCGCAGGCGCCGCCAGTGCTTCCGGCCAACGCAATCCCGCCAAAAGGAGTGCCACGGCCGCCGCGTGCAGCACCAGCTGACCGCGGCAGCTCGCTTCCGGCAGCAGCTCGCCCGCTGTCGGCACCGCCGTCGAGGGGTCCGCGCGCCGCTGCAGATCCATCCATGTCAGGAACGGCACGATGCGGTAGAGCATTCCCGAGATCGCCAGCGAGGCGAAGCCCGCGACGAACGCGGTCGCCGCAGCGACCGCGTACGGCTCCCCGCCCGGGGCCGGCAGCCACAACGCGACCGCGGCGAGCAGCAGGCTCACGGCGAGGGCCGCCAACGCGAGGCGCCACGCCAGGGCGGACGCGTCCCGGTGGCGCCGCGACCGCCCCAGCAGCTGCCAGGTGCTCACGCCGAACACTCCCAGCGCAGCCGCGGCAACGGTGCCGGCGAGCGCATGAACGGCGCCCGCCGCCGCTCCCGTGGCGAGGATCGCAGCGGTCATCCCGGCGAGGGCGGCGAACACCAGGGGCGCGAACCAGCGTTCGAGCCGCGGCGGGTAAGCGGGTGTGAGCTGCAGCATCGGCACCACGCGGAACGCCACGGTGGGCACCAGCAGGCCCAGCCAGCCGACGAATCCCCAAACCAGGTGCAGCGTCACCAGGGCGGGGCGCGGCGCCGAAGCGGGCAAGGCCGAGCGCGAGCGCCGCGCCCCATGCCGACGTCATGGCGAGCGAGGCCAGCGCCAGGATCAGCGCCGTGGAGGTGGCCGAGACGACCGGCGCGGCGCGCAGCGCGCGCACCGCGATGACGACATACACGGCGATTCCCGCCAGTGCCGTCGCCGCGCCGGCGCGCAGGAGCGGCGCGAGCCCGAGGTGGAGCCCCGACGCCAGCGTGAGCGTGCCCAGCGCCAGCAGCGCCAGCACCAGGCCGCCCGCCAGCCGCGGGCGCGTCACCGATGTGCCCACCGCCACCGGCAGGATCTGCAGCAGCGCGCCGAAACCGGTCAGGGTGACGAAGCCCAGGTTGATGAGATGCGCGGCGGCGAGGAACGGCGGCGTCCAGCGGCTCGCGAGCGCTGCGGGCCCGGCCGCCAGCAGGACGGCCGCGGCCAGCAGGGCGAACGCGGGGGCGATCAGCAGGAAGCGCAGCGGCACCGCGAAGGGCAGCGCGCCATCGGCGTGCGCTCGCGCGGGGGTCACCCGCTCTTTTCCCAGATCTCGATGCGATAGACGCCGTCGTCGCAGCTCACGGCGTGGTCGTAGCCGTTCTGCTTCAGAATGCGGTAGAGCGGAAACGGCTCCCGTTCCAGCAGCATCACCACCCGCTGCCCCGGCCGGGCCCGGCACAGGGCGTCCAGCACCCGCTCCATCGGCTCGGGCGGCTCCAGCCCGCGGGCATCCACCAGCAGATAGGCCTCCACCACGGACCCTACTGCGGGTGCAGGACCTCGCCCACCGCGGCGGCCAGCTCGGCGGCCCGCGGGCGCAGGACGGCGTCGCACATGGGGTAGAGCACGTTCTCCTCCTTGAGGTTGTGCTGCTGCATGAACACCAGGAGCGTTTCGCAGACCCCCAGGAACGGCGCGCGCCGGCGCGCGTCGGCGTGCCCCTGCCACTGCTCCAGGAGCCTGCGCATCTGCGCGTGCTCGTGGCGCATCACCTGGGTGGGGCCGACGGGACCGGGGCCCGCGGCCTCGAACGCGGGAAACAGCACCTCCTCCTCGACGCGGAAGTGGCGCTCCATGGCGCCGCGAAACGCCGCCGCCGCCTCGGCGCAGGCGGTCCAGTTGTCCGCGCGCGCCGCCGCTTCGGCGTCGGCGAAAAGCCCGTCGCAGGCACGGTGATCGGCGGTGAAGAGGTGGGACAGGGAAGCGGTGGGCATGGCGCAGGGACCGGTCAGCTCGATGGCAGGTCATTCTGTTGAGCGCGACCGGCGCTCGCCTTGATATGCATCAAGCGCTTCCCGCGTGCGCCTTGCGAGCGCGCCGGGCGGCGACCGCCAGATGCACGGCTGCGGCCAGCAGCAGCGCGGCGACGGCGTTGTGCGCCACCCCCAGGGCGATGGGGAAGTGCCACTGCACCATCGCGGCGCCCAGACCCGGCTGCGCCGCCAGCAATGCGGCCAGCGTCGCCGCGCCCGGCCGCAGCGGCCGCCACGCCGCGCCGTACCATGCGAGCGCCAGCAACCCCAGCGCCGCCATCGCCGCGGCGTAGCGATGCGCCATCTGCAGCGGTGCGGCCTGGGCTGCCGGAAGCGGCTCCGCCGCCGCGGGCGCCAGCGGGTCGAGCGCGGCGGCGAGGTCGCCGGGGGGCCACCATGCGCCGTTGCAACGCGGAAAGTCGGGGCAGCCCAGCGCCGCGCCCTTGACGCTCACCAGCGCGCCGAGCGTGATCGGGATCAGCAACAGCGCGGCACCGGCCGCCGCCGCCAGCGCGTAGCCCCGGGGCACCGGCGCCGCTGCCGGCGGGCGGTGCAGGGCGCGCAGCCAGACGAGCGCCGCCAGCAGCAGGAACCCCCCCAGCAGGTTGCCGAGGGCGACCCATGGCGGGGCGCCCGCCGCCGTGCGCGTGCCGAGGACCGCCAGGAAAACCGTCAACGCCAGCACCGCCGCCGTCAGCGCGCGGCTCGCCGGGAAGCGCGGCGGACGCCAGGCGACGAATCCGATCGCGATCACCAGCGCCGCGGTGAGCGTGGCCGCGACACGGTGGGCGAGGCGGGCCGCGGTGGTGAGCGCGGTCCCGGTGGACGAACCCGGCGCGCCGAGGATCGCGGGGGCGGCGCGGTAGCAGTCCGGCCAGGGCTCGCAACCGATGCCGCCGGCATGCAGGCGCAGGTACGTGCTGGCCGCGACGATCACCAGCACCAGCACCGCGGCGGCGGCGGCAAGGCGGGTCATGAGCGCGGAGGAAGACGATGTCGGCACCGGGCGGGGCATTCCGTGGCAGGTCGCCAGCGACGAAGCATACCGGGACTCCCGGCGCGCGGCCCGGCGGGCGCGAAAACTCTTGATGCGTATCAAGGAGCGGGCCGCCGGCCCGGGCGGAAGATCGCTGCTGTCATCCATCGCCTTCACCGGAAGGATTGCCATGGCGCGAGCGAGATTCTGGTTCTGGCGCGTATTCCCGCTGCTGCTGGCGCTGCTGGCGCTGGTGAGCTACGGACAGCTGGTGGCCGGTGTTACCGAGGCGTGCGGGATGCTGGGAGCGCAGTGGCTGCGGGGCGGCTGGATGCCCTCCCCGGAGCAGTTGTGGAGTGCGTCGCTGGCCGAGCGCTTCTGCGGCGGTTAGACCGGCTCAGGCGCTCTGCCGGCGCAGATGCCGGCGACGAAACCGCCGGAAAGCACCATCAACGAACACCGGCGCGGCGAGCGCGTTTTTTCTTGATGCGCATCAAGTTAATTCCGGGGCGCGGCGCATAGATTTCGCCCATTGCGCCCATCGCCCGGTCGACGGGCGGGCGCGACCGACAAGTCCACGTTTGCGAGAGGGGAGTGCCATGGCCGAGACCAATCAGACCCAGGATTTCGAGGAGATCACCGACGAGTCGATCCCAGCGCTGCAGCAGCTGCTGGACAACCCGTTCGCGCTGCTGTTCATCGGCGTCGCCATGCCGATGGTGCTCTACGTGGTGTGGGGGGTGATGGAGATCCTGAGCATCCCGGTCGCCAAGTGACCGGGACCACGACGACAGCAGGGAGGTCGAGACATGCCCACCGCCATTGATCCGCCGAAGAACCGAGTCTGGTGGAAGGATCCGGTCGACAAGGTGGAGATCACCTGGATCGTGCTGGCCCTGATCTGGTGCCTGATCATGTTCTTCATGATGCCGTACTGGCACATCTTCGGTAAGCAGAATCTCGCCAACGAGGCCTACCGCTCGACGCCCGAGCTGTTCAGCCAGAAGACCATGGCGATGGTGGAGAAGTACACCGTCCGCACCGAGACCGAGCAGCAGATCCCGGTGGTGCGGCCGCCGGCGGGCAGCGACGTCTACCTGATCGCGCGGCTGTGGCAATGGTGGCCGCTGCTGGAGCTGGAGGAGGGCAAGGACTACCGCCTGCACCTGATGTCGATGGACTGGCTGCACGGCTTCTCGCTGCAGCCCGAGAACATCAACATCCAGGTGCACCCGGGCTACGACCACGTGCTCACCATCACGCCCAGCCGCGCCGGCACCTACTCCATCGTCTGCAACGAGTACTGCGGCATCAATCATCACACGATGAGCAGCCGCCTCTACGTCGTCAAGAAATAGGGGGAGACTCATGGCTATCAACCGGATGTTTCGCACCTGCCCGAGCACGGGTCTCCAGTTCCACGAGCCGGCGGAGAAGCTGATGCGCTGGAACGCGGTCGCGGCGGTGGTGAGCCTCCTCGTCGGCGGCATCCTGGCGGTGGGCGTGCTGCTCACCCGCTGGCCGGCGGTGCACCTGCTGCCCGCCGACTGGTTCTACCTGGTGCTGACCGCCCACGGTCTCGACATGCTGGTGTTCTGGATCATCTTCTTCGAGATCGCGGTGCTCTACTTCGTCTCCTCCACGCTGCTCAAATGCCGCCTGGCGACGCCGAACCTGGCCTGGACCGGCTTCTGGCTCATGGTGCTGGGCGCGCTGATGAACAACGTCGCGGTGTTCCGCGGCGATTCCAGCGTGATGTTCACCTCCTACGCGCCGATGGGGGCGCATCCGACCTTCTACCTCGGGCTGATCCTGTTCGCGGTGGGCGCGCTGATCGCGTGCTTCGTGTTTCTCGGCACGCTGGTGCTGGCGAAGGCGGAGAAGACCTACGTCGGCTCGGTGCCGCTGGTGACTTTCGGCGGCCTCACCGCCGCCATCATCGCGATCTTCACCATCGCCAGCGGCGCCATCATCCTGATCCCCACCTTCCTCTGGTCGATCGGGCTGGTGCCGCACATCGACTCGCTCATGTACCGCACCGTGTGGTGGGCGTTCGGCCACTCGTCGCAGCAGATCAACGTCTCCGCCCACGTGGCCGTCTGGTACGCGATCGCCGCCATCGTCTTCGGCGCCAAGCCGATGAACGAGAAGGTCTCGCGCGGCGCGTTCCTGCTCTACATCCTGTTCCTGCAGCTGGCGAGCGCGCACCACCTGCTGGCCGACCCGGGGCTCACCTCCCACTGGAAGATCTTCAACACCAGCTACGCGTTCTACCTCGCGGTGCTGGCGTCCATGGTGCACGGCTTCACGGTGCCCGGCGCCATCGAGCTGGCGCAGCGGGAGAAGGGCTACACCAAGGGCCTGTTCGAGTGGCTGCGCAAGGCGCCCTGGGGCAACCCGGTGTTCTCCGGGATGTTTATCTCGCTGGTGGGCTTCGGCTTCCTGGGCGGCATCTCCGGCGTCGTGCTGGGCACCGAGCAGCTGAACCTGCTCATGCACAACACGCTCTACGTGCCGGGGCATTTCCACGCCACGGTGGTGATCGGCACCACGCTGGCGTTCATGGCGCTCACCTACTTCCTGATTCCGGTGCTGTTCCGGCGCGAGCTGGCATTTCCCAAGATGGCCCAGTGGCAGCCCTACGTGTTCGGCATCGGCATGAGCGGGTTCGCGCTGTTCATGATGGGCGCGGGGACCCTGGGCGTGCCGCGCCGGCACTGGGACATGACCATGGCCGGCAACCTGATGCCGCACGAGTGGCCCGGCACCGCCTACCTGATGGTGGGGCTGTTCGCGATCTTCGGCCTGCTGGCGATTGCCGGCGGCGTCATGTACCTGCTGATCACGGTCTGGTCGGTGTTCCTGGGCAAGCGCATCCTGACGCCCGATTTCCGCCGCATCGGCGCCCGCGAGGGCATCGCGCCGATGCCCCAGCCGGTGGCGGCGGCGCTCACCGGTCACGGCGGCGCCGCCCACATGGCCGCGCCCGGGACCTTCGTGCTGGCGATGGTGCTGCTGGTGTCGTTCGTCCTCTACTACTTCGTCAACTGGCGGTATCTGTCGTCGGTGTGGCCGCTGAGCTGAGGCCGGCCGTGGCGACGCATGCAGCCAGAGGGGCCGGACCGGAGACGGCGATGGGCGCGGTGCGGACGTTTTTCGACCTGTTCAAGCTGCGCATCGGCCTGGTGATCGGGTTCACCGCCGCTGCCGGGCTGGCGGTGACGCCGGGTGCCGGCCCGTCGGCATGGGAGGCCGCGGTGCTGGTGCTGGCCGTGGTGGTGTCGTCGGCCGCCGCCGGCGCGTTCAACCAGTACGTCGAGGTGGACCTGGACCGGCGCATGCAGCGCACGCGCCGGCGCCCCTTCGTCACCGGGCGGCTGCAGCACGGGCCGTCCTGGCTCTGGCTCATCGCCGCCATGACGCTGGCATCGGTGCTGGCCGCCGCGCTGGCGGTCAATCCGTGGGCGGCACTGTACGTTTTCCTGGGCGCATTCTTCTACTCGGTGGTCTACACCGTCTGGCTCAAGCGCCGCTCCTGGCTCAACATCGTCATCGGCGGCCTGGCCGGCAGTTTCGCCGTGCTCGCCGGTGCGGCCGCGGTGGCGCCGGGCGAGCTGCCGGCGGCAGCCTTTCTCCTGGCGGTGGTGCTGTTCCTGTGGACGCCGCCGCATTTCTGGAGCCTTGCGATCGCCTGCCGCCGCGACTACGAGGCGGCGGGCGTGCCGATGCTGCCGTGCGTCGTCGGCGATGCGCGCTGCGCCCGCATCATCCTCGTCAACACCGTCGCGCTGGTGGCGGCGACGCTGGCGCCGGTGCTCTTCGGGCTCGGCTGGATCTATCTCGTCGGCGCCGCCGGGGGCGGCGCCTGGCTGCTCGCCACCAGCGTGGCGCTGGCGCGCACGCCGACCCCCGCCATGGCGATGCGCAACTTCCGCGCTTCGCTGGTGCAACTGACCCTGGTGCTCGCCGCCGCACTGATCGACGGGACGGCGGGCGGCTGAGATGGCGCGGCGACGCCACGCGACCTGGGCGCTGGCGGCCATGCTGCTGGGGCTGCCGCTCGCGGCCGCAGCCGAAACCCTGGATCCGCAGGAGCTGCTGCGCGTCAGCCAGGCAGCAGTCGGTCAGCGGGTCGGCGACTACACCTTCACCGATCCCGCCGGGCGGCGCATCAGCCTGGCGTCGCTCCAGGGCAAGCCCTACTTGGTGAGCTTCATCTATACCGGCTGCTACCAGATCTGCCCCACCACCACCCGGTTCCTCGCCAAGGCGGTGCAGGCGGCCCAGGAAAGCCTCGGCCGCGACAGCTTCACGGTGCTCACGATCGGGTTCAACCTGCCGTTCGACAATCCCCAGGCGATGGGCGCGTTCGCGCGGCAGCAGGGGGTGAGCGCGCCCAACTGGCATTTCCTGACGCCGGACGCCGGCGACCTGAAGCGCATGACGGCCGACTTCGGCTTCCGCTACGCCTATTCGCCCAAGGGCTACGATCACATCCTGCAGGTGAGCGTGGTGGACCAGGAGGGGCGGATCTACGCCCAGGTCTACGGCGACCAGTTCGACGTGCCTTCCCTGGTGAAGCCGTTGAAGGACCTGCTCACCGACGGCCCGCGGCCCCGGCGCGGGATCGCGGACCTGGTGGAGCGGGTCCGCCTGCTGTGCACGGTCTACGATCCGTCGTCCGGCACCTACCGCCTCAACTACGACCTGTTCTACAAGCTGTTCGGCGCGCTGGCGGCGACCGCATTCGTCCTCTGGTTCATCGTCCACGAGCGCCGCCGCAGCCGCCGCCTCGATGTCCGGGGCTCTTGATGCACATCAAGTCGCCCCGGCGGGGCGGCGCGTAGCATACCCAACTAATTTACTCGACTTTGCGGCGGGGCCGGCGCGCCCGCGGCGCGGCCGCCGTGGCCGGGCGCCGCCGCCCGGGAGTTTCGCGACGTGCTGAAACACGTGCAGCGCAGCGGCCAATGGCTGTTCCTCAAGGCCGAGGCCCTGTTCAATCTGGCCTTCGGCGAGCGGCTCAATCCGCTCTACTACCTCGGCGCCATCAGCTACTTCATGTTCTGGGTGGTGGTGGTGAGCGGCATCTACGTCTATGTGTTCTTCCGCACCGGCGTGGACGAGGCCTACGCCTCGGTGCAGTACCTCACCGTCGAGCAATGGTACCTGGGTGGCGTGATGCGCTCGCTGCACCGCTACGCCTCCGACGCGATGGTGCTCACCATGCTCCTGCACCTGGTGCGCCATTTCGTCTTCGACCATTACCGCAGCTTCCGCTGGTTCTCCTGGATCACCGGCGTGCTGCTGCTGTGGCTGGTCTACGCCTCGGGGATCAACGGCTACATGCTGCCGTGGGACGAGCTGGCCCAGTTCGTCGTCATCGGCACCGCGGACTGGTTCGACTGGCTGCCCCCGTTCCGCGGCACGCTGATCCGCAACTTCATCTTCCCGGAGGGGGTCAACGACCGTCTGTTCAGCCTGCTCTCGTTCATTCATATCGGGATTCCGCTGGCGGTGCTGTTCCTGCTGTGGATCCACGTGCAACGGGTGCCGCGGGCCAACACCAATCCGCCCCGCGCGCTGGCGGTGACGCTGGTCGTCTGCCTGGTGGCGCTGTCGCTGGTGAAACCGGCCGTGAGCCACCCGCCGGCGAACCTGGCGGCGGCGGTGAGCGCGGTCAACCTGGACTGGTTCTACCTGGCGGTCTATCCGCTCATCTACCGCTGGACTCCCGGCGGGCTGTGGCTGTTCACCGGCGGCGCGACGCTGCTGCTGCTGGCGCTGCCGTGGCTGCCGCCGAAGCGGCGGCGCGGGCCCAAGGAGGGCTACCACGTGATGGTGCATCCGGACAACCGCATCATCCCGGTGCGCGAGGGCGAGAGCCTGCTGGACGCGGCGTTGCGCGAGGGTATGGCGGTGCCGTTCGACTGCCGCAGCGGCGGCTGCGGCATGTGCAAGGGTACCGTGCTCTACGGCAGCGTCGACCATGGCGCCTACCAGGCGGCGGTGCTGACCGACGCAGAGCGGCGGCAGGGCAGGGCGCTGTTCTGTTGTGCGACACCGCTTTCCGACCTGGAGGTGGAATACGTGCCGGCCGTCGCGCCGGGCGGCGTCCCGGCGCGGATCCACACCGCCCGGGTGGAGCGCATGGAGCGGCTCACCGACGACGTCATGCGGGTGTTCCTGAAGCCGGAGGGCGGCGAGCGCATCCGCTACTACCCGGGCCAGTACATCAACATCCTGCTGCCGGACGGCGGGACGCGGGCGTTCTCCTTCGCCACCGCGCCGCACGAGGCGGACCTGATCGAGCTGCAGATCCGCTGGATCGAGGGCGGCAGGTACACCACCCACGTGTTCACCGAGATGAAGGTGGGCGACGTGGTGCGCTTCGAGGGCCCGCTGGGGGCGTTCTTCCTGCGCGAGGATTCCGACAAGCCCATCGTGTTCGTCGCCGGCGCCACCGGCTTCGCGCCGGTGAAGGCGATGCTGGAGCACGCCTTTCACGTCGGCCTCAAGCGCCGCATGGTGCTCTACTGGGGCACGCGCACGCTGAAGGACATGTACCTGCGGGAGCTGCCCGAGCGCTGGGCCCGGGAGCACCCGAACTTCAGCTTCGTGCCGGTGCTCTCGGACCCGGCGCCCGAGGACCACTGGCACGGCCGCACCGGCCTGGTGCACGAGGCGATCCTGGCCGACTACCCGAGCCTGGCGGGGCACCAGATCTACGCCTGCGGCTCGGTGAAGATGGTGGAGGCGGCGCACCCGGCGTTCGTCGCCCGCGGCCTGAAGCCCGACGACTGCTTCTCCGACGCCTTCCGCACGCTGCGCGACCTGCGCGGCGAGCAGGCGGACGTGGTGAAGCTGGGAGGTGCCGCGTGAACGCGCTCCACTACCTGGCGCAGGCGCTGCTGTACCTGCCGTTCATGGCGTTCATCGGCTATTTTTCCAACCAACCCACATACCACCCCCTGGGCCCCGACGAGGCGCTGCTGCGCGTGAGCATCCGGCACGCGGGCGAGCGCAAGGAGGAGTGCCGCGAGCGTTCCCCCGAGGAACTCGCCAAGCTTTCGCCCAACATGCGCGCCCCCACCGTGTGCCCGCGCGAGCGCGTGCCGATCACCGTGGAGCTGGAGATCGACGGCGAAGTGGTTTTCCACCAGGTCGCGCCGCCGTCGGGCTTCGCCCGGGATCTGGCCTCCACGGTCCACTGGCGGCGTCCCGTCCCGGCGGGGAAGCACCGGATCGTCGCCCGCCTGAACGACGTGCCGCGGGAGGGGTTCAACCATGTCCACGAGGCCGACATCGACCTCGCGCCGGGCGCGGCGCTGGTGATCGATTTCCAGGCCGACCGGGGCGGCTTCCTGCTGCGGCCGTGACGTGCCCGGGAGCGGGGCGCGGCGGTGGCCGGCAGCCGTTCTTTCCCGCCGCGATCGGCCGGTTGATGCAGATCAAGTCGCCGCCGCGCAGCGCCCGCTAGATTGGCCGAACCATGGCCGCCCACCTCGCAGCTGCTCCGGTACCCGCGCCGCCGTCGCGGCCGGGTGCCGCGCTCGCCCGCCTGGAGGTGCTGTTCGACCGCGCGTTCACGCCGGCCCACAATCCCTGGCGTCAGCTGGGCGCGCTGTGTTTCTTCTTCCTCTGGGTCACGGTGGCGAGCGGCGCCTACGTTTACGCCTTCTCCGAAACCGGGGTCGAGCGCGCGTACCGCTCGGTGGAGTATCTGACCCGCGACCAGTGGTACCTGGGCGGGATCGTGCGCAGCCTGCATCGCTACGCGTCCGACGCCTTCGCGCTGACCATGGCACTGCACCTCGCGAAGGAATGGATCACCGGGCGCTACCGCGGCTTCCGCTGGTTCTCCTGGGTGAGCGGCGTTCCGCTCATCTGGCTCGCGCTGCTCTCGGGCGTGGTGGGCTTCTGGCTGGTGTGGGACGAGCTGGCGCAGTTCGCCGCTGCCGCCTCGGCGGAGCTGCTGGACGGGCTGCCGCTCTTTTCCGAGCCGCTGGTGCGCAACTTCCTGGCGGACGGCGACATCACCGACCGCTTCTTCACGCTGGCGATGTTCCTGCATCTGGGCGTGCCGCTGGCGCTGGTGCTGGCGGCGTGGGTGCACCTGCAGCGCATCAGCCGGCCGGCGGTGCATCCGTCGCGGCCGCTGGCCGCGGGCAGCCTGATCATGCTGCTGGCGCTGGCGCTGCTGCAGCCGGTGACCAGCCACGAGGCCGCCAACCTGACGGCGGTGCCGCGCGAACTGCGCCTGGACTGGTTCTACCTGTTCCCGCTGCCGCTGGTCTACGCCTGGTCGCCGCTGGCCGTGTGGCTGGCGGCCGGCGGCGCGACCCTGGCGCTCCTGCTGCTGCCGTGGGCCGGCCGGAACGCCCGGGCGCGCTCGCCGGTGGCACAGGTAAGCCTCGACTACTGCAACGGCTGCGGCCGCTGCTACCAGGACTGTCCCTACGCCGCGGTGGTGCTGCGGCCCCGCAGCGACGGTCGCCGCGCGCCGCGCGAGGCCGTGGTGCTGGCGGACCTATGCGCCGGCTGCGGCATCTGCGCCGGCGCGTGCCCGTCCTCCACGCCGTTTCAGCGGGCGGCGGAGATCACCACCGGCATCGACATGCCGCAGTTGCGCGTCACGCTGCTGCGCGCGCAGCTGGAGGCTGCCGCCGCAGCGCTCACCGGCCGTGCGCGGATCATGGTCTTCGGCTGCGATCTGGCGGTGCCCGTGGAGCGGCTGCGCGGGCCCGACACCGCGGCGTTCAGCCTGTTGTGCATCGGCCAGCTGCCACCGTCGTTCGTCGAGTATGCGCTGCGCTCGGGCGCCGACGGCGTGCTGATCACCGGCTGCGCCGAGGGCGATTGCGCTTTCCGCCTCGGCAACCGCTGGACCGAGGAGCGGCTGCACGGACTGCGCGAGCCGCACCTGCGGCGCAACGTGCCCGCGGTGCGCTGGCGCGTCCGCTGGGCCGGGCCGCGCGACGTCGCCGCGCTGCAGCGCGAGCTGGCGGATTTCCGCGCCGAGCTGGCGGCGAGCGGTGCCTCGCGGCTGCCGGCGCCGCGGCGTCGGACGCAGGCGAAGGGCGGGTGAGACGATGCGCGCGCTGAGCCCCGCGACGACCCCGCGCCTGCCGGCACTCGCGCGCCTGCCCGCGTGGCTTTACGCGCTGCCGCTGCCGGGCGCGGCGCACCGGCGCATGGCCTCCGCGTGGCTCGCCCTCGGCGTCGTGTCACTGGTGCTCTCGGGCGTGTACTCGGTGCTGCTGGTGCTCTCCCGCGCACCCTACGTGAAGGACGTCTTTCCGCTGGTGGACTTCTTCCACACCGCGCTGGTGCTGCACGTGGATCTGTCGGTGCTGGTGTGGTTCCTGGCGTTCGCCGGGGTGTTCTGGAGCCTGAACAGCACGGCGCGCTGGATGCGCCTGGGCTGGGCGGCGCTGGCGCTGTGCGTCGCCGGCACCGCGATTCTCGCCGCCGCGCCGTTTCTGCAGCGCGCCGCACCGGTGATGAGCAACTACATCCCGGTGCTGGACGGCAGCCTGTTCCTCGGCGGCCTGCTGACGTTCGCCGCCGGCTTCGGCCTGCTCACGCTGCGCAGCATGGCGGCGGTGCCGGCGGTGGGAACGCGTCCCGACGGCGCCGGCGCGCTGCGCTTCGGCTTGAACGCGTCGGTGGTGTCGGCGGCGGTGGCGCTGATGGCGTTCGTCTGGTCCTACCTGCGCCTGCCGCCGGGCCTGGAGGGCAAGGCCTACTACGAGCTGCTGTTCTGGGGCGGCGGCCACGTCGTGCAGTTCACCTACACGCTGCTGATGTTCGTCGCCTGGCTGTGGCTGGCGGGCGCCATCGGCGCGCGGGTGCCGCTCAAGCCGCGCACCGCGCTGCTGCTGTTCGTGATCGCGCTGGCGGCGGTGTTCGCCACGCCCGTCATCTACCTGGCCCTCGACATCACCTCGGTGGAGCACCACCGCTGGCTTACCTGGATGATGCAGTTCGGCGGCGGGCTGGCGATCCTGCCCTTCGCCCTGGCGACGCTGGCGGCGCTGGCGGGCGCGCCGACGGCGTCGCCGGCGCAGCGGCCGCTCAAGGCGGCGCTGATCGCCTCGCTGGCGCTGTTCGGCACCGGCGGGCTCATCGCGCTGGACATCGACGGCAGCAACGTCAAGATCCCCGCTCATTATCACGGCTGCATCGTCGGCGTGACCCTGGCGTTCATGGGGGTGGCCTACCACCTGCTGCCGCGGCTGGGCTGGGGCGCGCCGCGCGCGCGCCTCGCCACCTGGCAGTGCTACCTCTACAGCGGCGGGCAGCTGCTGCACATCCTCGGGCTGGTCTGGTCGGGCGGGTACGGCGTGCAGCGCAAGGTGGCCGGGAGCGCGCAGGTGCTGGAGGGCTGGGGCCAGAAGGCGGGCATGGGGCTGATGGGGCTGGGCGGGCTGATCGCCGTCATCGGCGGCCTGCTGTTCATCGTCGTGGTGCTGGAGGCGGTGCGCCGCCGCGGCTCAGCCGCCGAACAGGCCGATGAACCAGAAGGTGATCACCGCTAGCGGCAGGATGATGGCGAAGTAGACGATGTCGCGGTTCTTGAAGCGCGCGCCCCGCGCCACCTCGATGCGGTCCAGCAGCCAGCCGGCAAAAAAATAGAGCCCGATGGCGATAACGGTGAAATAGATCACCTCCACGGCATTCTCCCGCGATTTGCACCGGGGCATTCCAGCACGCGCCGGGGGCCCGCCGACATGATCGAGATCAAGCAATGCGGCCCACGCCGGGTCAATCCCGGACCTCGCGGCGGGCGGCCTTGTCGCTCCACACCCACACGTAATGGGCGCCCGAGAGGACGGTGAACAGCGCCACGACGCCGAACAGCCAGGGCAGGTACGGGGCGACGTCGAGATAGCCCGCGGCATGGGCCAGCAGCACCACCAGCAGCGAAAACTGAAAGAAAGTGCAGACCTTGCCCAGCGCCGTGGGGGCCATGCGATAGGGCCCGATCGCCAGGCGATAGCTCACCGCGCCCACCACGATGACGAAGTCGCGGCCCACCATCAGCGCCGCCAGCCACAGGGGCAGGGCCTTGATCCACGCCAGCATCAGCACGCTGGCGAGGATCAGCAGCTTGTCGGCAATGGGGTCCAGCACCGCGCCGATGCGGGTGCGCTGGTTGAATTGGCGGGCGACGAAGCCGTCGATGGCGTCGCTCACGCTGGCGACGACGAAGGTCCAGAACGCCGCGACGTAACGGCCCTCGAGCAGGAAAAACGCCAGGGCGGGGACGAGGCACAGGCGCAGCAGCGTGATGGCATTGGCGACGTTCATGCGCTTGACACCGAGGGGACCCGGCTGCGCTGTCGATTCTAGCAGCTTCTATCGGCGGCGCCCGAGGGCGGATGCGGCCAGGCCGCATGGTAAACTGCGCCCATTTTGCGCTTGCCTGATGGAAGACCTCGAACGGGTTTTCAGCCCCGACGGGCCGCTCGCGGCGCGGGTTCCCGGCTTCGTTTCCCGTCCCCAGCAGCTGGAGATGGCCCAGGCCATCGGCGAGGCCATCGCCGCCCGCCGCGTGCTGGTGGCGGAGGCCGGTACCGGCACCGGCAAGACCTTTGCCTATCTGGTGCCGGCGCTGCTCTCGGGCGGCAAGGTCATCGTCTCCACCGGCACCAAGACCCTGCAGGACCAGCTTTTCCAGCGCGACCTGCCGACGGTGCGCGGCGCCCTCAACGTGCCCGTGACGGTGGCGTTGCTCAAGGGGCGGGCCAACTACGTCTGCCATCTCCACCTGGAGCGGGCGCTGAAGGACGGGCGCTTCGCGTCGCGCCAGGCGGCCGAGGATCTGCAGCGGGCGCGCGCCTTCGCCGCGCGCAGCCGGGACGGCGACCGCAACGCCGCCGCCGACATCGCCGAGACCTCGCCGGTCTGGCCGGTGGTCACGTCCACCCGCGACAACTGCCTCGGCTCCGAGTGCGATTTCTACGACGAGTGCTTCGTGATGAAGGCGCGGCGCGAGGCTCTGGCGGCGGACGTGGTGGTGGTGAACCATCACCTGTTCTTCGCCGACCTGGTGCTGCGCGATGTCGGCGTGGCCGAGCTCCTGCCGGCGTGCCACACGGTGATCTTCGACGAGGCGCACCAGCTGCCGGACACCGCCAGCCTGTTCTTCGGCGCGAGCGTCACCACCGGCCAGCTGCTGGAACTGGCCCGCGATGCGCGCGCCGCGGCCCTCACCCAGGCGCGGGATTTTGCGGCGCTGCCCGCGGCCTGCGACGCGCTGGAAAAGGCGGTGCGGGACCAGCGCCTGGCCGCCGGCGTGCATAGCGCCCGCTGGACGCGCGAGCAGGCGCTGGGGAACGCCGACCTCGCCACGGCGGTGACCGCGGTGGCCGGAGCGCTGCAGGGACTCGCGGCCGCGCTGGAGAGCCAGGCCGAGCGCGCGGCCGAGCTGGCCAACTGTCACGAGCGCGCGGCGGCGCTCCACGCCAGCGTCGAAGGCTGGCGCGGCGACAGCGATCCCTCGATGGTGCGCTGGGCCGAGGTGCTCGGCCAGTCGCTGCACCTCAACCAGACGCCGCTCAGCGTGGCCGAAGTCTTCGGCCGCCAGCTCGCCGGCACGCCGCGGGCGTGGATTTTCACCTCCGCGACCCTGGCGGTGGGCGGTGACTTCCGCCATTACTGCCGCCAGCTGGGCCTGGAAGGCGCCGGCACGGCGGGCTGGGAGAGCCCGTTCGACTATCCGCGCAACGCGCTGCTGTACGTGCCCGAGGACCTGCCCGATCCGGGCGAGCGCGAGTTCACCGCGGCGGTGGTGGCCGCCGCGGTTCCCGTGATCCGTGCCAGCCGCGGGCGCGCGTTCCTGCTGTTCACCACCTTGCGGGCGCTGAATCGCGCGCGGGACCTGCTGCGGGAGGCGCTGGGGAGCGAGTTCCCGATCCTCTGCCAGGGCGAGGACGCCAAGAGCGAGATGCTGGAGCGCTTCCGCGCGCTCGGCAACGCCGTGCTGCTGGGCAGCCAGTCGTTCTGGGAAGGCGTCGACGTGCGCGGCCCGGCGCTCTCGGTGGTGGTGATCGACAAGCTGCCCTTCGCGCCGCCGGACGATCCGGTGTATGCGGCGCGCCTCCAGCGCATCCGGGACGATGGCGGCAATCCGTTCACCGATTACCAGCTGCCGGAGGCGGTGCTGAGCCTGAAGCAGGGCGCCGGCCGGCTGATCCGCAGCGAAACCGACCGTGGCGTGCTGATGATCTGCGATGCGCGGCTGGCGACACGGCCCTACGGGCGCCGGATCCTGGCCAGCCTGCCGCCGATGCGCCGCACCCGGCGGCTGGACGAGGTGGTGGCCTTTCTCGGGGAAGAATCGGCGGCGGAGGCGATGCCCTGACCGGCGCTGGTCGCGCGGGCCGATTGCGGCTATTCTGGCTGCAGAGCCCGACGGCAAGTCCCTGCAGAGGCTCGTACCAGGAGGCAGGCGATCCGATGGCTGACGAAAAGCCCGAACTTCCCGAAGAGGTGGAGAAGCTGCTCGCGGACCTGCGCACGTATCTCGCGAACAGCAACGATCCCTGGGACCAGCGCCGCGACCTGATCTACCGCATCAACCAGCTGGTCTCCGGCGGCGATTCCGATCTGTTCGTCGCCAGCGTGCGCGAGATGGGGCGCATGGGCGCTAGCTACGCCAGCATGATGCAGCAGTTCACGCAGATGATGGCTTCGTCGATGCCGGGTGCGAACCTCGCCGACGCGTTCACCCGCACGTTCGCGCCCAACGCCTTCGTCAATCCGGCCGTGCACGATTTCTTCCGCCAGATGAACGACCTGATGGAAGCGCAGCGCTCGGCCTTCGGCATCGGCGACAAGTCCGGCAAGCGCTGAGCGGGCACGGGCCTAGCGCACGGCGGCGGCCCGTTTGCGCGGGGCCTGCGCGAGCACCCCGTTCAGGTCGTGATCGTCCGCGGCGACGATCCGCGCGCGCACCCGGTCGCCGGCGCGCAGACCCCGCGCCCCCGGCAGGTGCACGACGCCGTCGATCTCGGGCGCCTCGCCCGCCGTGCGCGCCACGGCGCCCTCGTCGCCGGCCTCGTCCACCAGCACCTCCAGCGTGCGGCCGACACGGCGCTGCAGGCGCGCGCGGCTGATTTGCGCCTGCGCCGCCATGAGGCGCGCGCGCCGCTCTTCCTTCACTTCCTCGGCCACCGCCCCGGGCAGCGCATTGGCGGCGGCGCCTTCAACCGCGGAGTAGGCGAAGCAGCCGACCCGGTCCAGCTGCGCTTCCTGGAGGAACGCCAGCAGCTGCTCGAACTCCGCCTCGGTCTCGCCGGGAAAGCCGACGATGAACGTGCTGCGCAGCGTGATGTCGGGGCAGTCGTCGCGCCAGGCGCGGATGCGCCGGAGGTTGTCCTCCCCGCTGGCGGGACGCTTCATCAGCCTGAGAATGCGCGGGCTGGCGTGCTGGAACGGCACGTCCAGGTAGGGCAGCACGCGGCCCCCGGCCATCAGCGGGATCACGTCGTCCACGTGCGGGTAGGGATAGACGTAATGCAGCCGCACCCAGACGCCGAGCTCGCCCAGCGCGCGCACCAGCTCGGTGAAGCGGGTCTTGAGCGGCCGCCCGTTCCAGAACCCGGTGCGGTAGCGCACGTCCACGCCGTAGGCGCTGGTGTCCTGGGAGATCACCAGCAGTTCCTGCACGCCGGCGCCCACCAGGGCTTCCGCTTCCTTCATCACCTCGCCGATGGGGCGGCTGACGAGGTCCCCGCGCATCGACGGGATGATGCAGAAGGTGCAGCGGTGATTGCAGCCTTCGGAGATCTTGAGATAGGCGTAGTGCCGCGGCGTGAGGCGGATGCCCTGGGGCGGCACCAGGTCGAGGAACGGATCGTGGGGTTTGGGCAGGTGGCGGTGCACCGCATCCATCACCGCCTCGAGGGCGTGGGGTCCGGTCACCGCCAGCACGTCCGGATGGGCCTGCCGGACCACGTCACCCTTGGCGCCCAGGCAGCCGGTGACGATCACGCGCCCGTTTTCCGCCAGCGCCTCGCCGATGGCGTCCAGCGATTCGTCCACCGCCGTGTCGATGAAGCCGCAGGTGTTGACCACCACCAGGTCGGCGCCGTCGTAGCTGGGCGCGATGTCGTAGCCCTCGGCCCGCAGGCGGGTGAGGATGCCTTCGGAGTCCACCAGGGCCTTGGGACAGCCCAGCGAAACGAAACCGACGCGCGGCGCGGCGCCGGGCTTGGTGCGGGCCATGGGGGACGAGCGGCTTACGGGGTCTTCTTGCCCTCGTCCTTGGACTCGGGCCCGGTGGGCGGGGATTCGGCGGCGGATTCGCCGCCGGCGGGGAAGCCCGGGAACGGGAAGCCGCCGAACAGGTTGCGGGTCTGGCGCTGCAGCTGGTTCTGCATGTCCAGGAACAGGTTGGCGCTCTGCTCCAGGTAATTGGACAGCAGGCCCTGGACCGCGGGACCCTGGATCTTCAGGAACTGGCTCCAGGCGTCCGAACTGAACATCGGATTCTCGCCGTACATCGCCTTGGACTGCTCCTGCAGCTTCTTCTGCATGTCGATGAAGGTCTGGATGTTCTTCTCCAGATAGGCGCCCATCATCCCCTGCATGGCGTGGCCGTAAAAGCGGATGATCTGGGACAGCATGTCGCGGGAGAACATCGGCACGCCGCCGCTTTCCTCGTCGAGGATGATCTGCAGCAGGATGCTGCGCGTCAAATCCTCGTTGGTCTTGGCGTCCACGACCCGGAACTCCACTTGGTCCAGCACCAGCTGCTTGACGTCCGCGAGAGTGATGTAGCTGCTGGCGGAGGTGTCGTAGAGCCGCCGGTTGGGGTACTTCTTGATCAGTCGGATATCGTCGGGCATTCCGCGGCCTTAGGGGCAAGTTGCACCAAATCAAATTATTGCATGAACGCCGATGCAAAGCAGCACGAGGCCCCAGGGAATCGGTCCGGGGCCCGTTCGGGGCGGCCTTAACGGCGATGGTGCAGCGCACCATAAACTTGACAGGCTCCCTCGGGCTGCCTAGAATGCAGTTGTGCATCGCAGCAATCCGCCCGGGGCGGACAACGGAGGAGACTGAAATGGTGAAGATTCCCGAACAGATCAACGAAATCAGCAAGAGCAACGTCGAAATGGCGCTCAAGTTCGCCAAGATTTCCATGGACAGCGCCGAGAAACTGGTGAAGCTCCAGATCGAGGCCGCCCGCGCGGCCATGGAAGAAAACGCCAAGAGCGCGAAAGCGCTGGCGGAAACCAAGGATCTGCAGGCGGCCAACGCCCTGCGGATGAAACTCGCGGAGTCCGGCGTCGAGCAGGCGATGGCCTACGCCAAGAGCGTCTACGACGTCACCACCCATACCCAGGGCGAGCTGGCGCGGCTGTTCGAGGAGCGGCTGCAAAGCCTGACCAAGGGCATGTCCGGCGCCTTCGACCAGGCCACCGCCAGCGCGCCGCCGGGGGCGGATTTCGCGGTCAACGCCATGCGTTCTGCCATGGCGGCCAGCCAGGCGGCGATGGACGCCATGACCAAGGCGGGCAAGCAGATGACGGAAATGGCGCAGGCCAATTTCCGGACGGCGGCAAGCGCCACCACCGACGCGGTGAAGAAGACCACCGGCGGCGGCAAGAAAGGTTCCTAAGGCTCCTCCTCCTCCTCCTTTATTCCCGGGATCCTTTCCCGGATAAAGGACCTCAGCCCCGGCGGTTCACCGCCGGGGCGTTTTCTTTGGGGGTGCAAGCGCCGCGGAGGGCGAGTCCGTTGCTGCAGCGGCCGGCCCTGCCGCCGGCGTCAGAACATGTGCTGGCCGCCGTTGATGGAAATGTTGGCCCCGGTGACGAACGCTGCTTCCTCCGAAGTGAGGTAGGCGATCAGGCCGGCGATCTCCGCCGGCTTGCCGAGCCGGCCCACCGGGATCTGGGGAATGATCTTGCTGTTGAGAATGTCCTCGGGAATCGCCATCACCATCTTGGTGCCGATGTAGCCCGGCGAGATCGTGTTCACCGTTACGCCCTTTTTCGCCACCTCCAGCGCCAGCGCCTTGGTGAAGCCGTGCATGCCGGCCTTGGCCGCGGAATAGTTGACCTGCCCGAACGCGCCTTTCTGGCCGTTCACCGACGAGACGTTGACGACGCGGCCCCAGCCGCGGTCCACCATGCCGTCCAGCACCTGCTTGGTCATGTTGAACACGCTGTCCAGGTTGGTGCGGATCACCGCGTCCCAGTCGGCCTTGCCCATCTTCTTGAACGTCATGTCGCGGGTGATGCCGGCGTTGTTGATCAGGATGTCGATCGCGCCGACTGCCTTCACCGCCTCTTCGACGCCCCTGGCGCAGGAGTCGTAATCGGCGACGTCGATGCCAACGGCATAGAAGTCGAAGCCCTTGGCCTTCTGCTCCGCCATCCATTCCTTGACCTTCTTGTTGCCCGGCGAGTGGGTCACGACCACCTTGTGGCCGTGCTCCACCAGGTTTTCGCAGATGGCCTCGCCCAGACCGCCCATGCCGCCGGTCACGAGTGCGATACGTTGCGTCATTGATCATCTCCTCTTGTGGTGGGTGCCGCTCGTTGTTCGCAGTCCTTCAATCCGCGCGTTCGCGCACGTAACGGCCGGGGGCCGGCTCCCGCGGCGGATGCCGCAGGCTTCCCAGCGCCGCCGGGGCGGGCACCGGCCGGCCGCTGCGGCGCAGGAGCCAACGCGCCCAGTGCGGCCACCAGCTTCCCGGGCGGGACCGCGCCGCCGCCAGCCAGGACCGGGCGTCGGCCGTGAACGGTCCCGTCCAGTAGTTGCGCCGCCGCCTGGATGCCGGGTTGATCACGCCGGCGATGTGGCCGCTGGCCGCCAGAACGAATTCGATTCTGCCAGAAAGCAGCCGGGCGCTGGAAAACGCCGACGCCCACGGCACGATGTGGTCCTCCCGGGCCGCCAGCACGAACGCCGGCACATCGATCCTGCGCAGGTCCACGCTCGTGCCGCACATCTGCAGCGCGCCGGGCAGCCGCAGCGCGTTGTCCAGATACATGCGCCGCAGGTAATACGCGAACAGCGCGCCGGGCACGTTGGCGCTGTCGCTGTTCCAGTAGAGCAGGTCGAACGGCGGCGGCGTCTGGCCTTTGAGGTAGTTGTTCACCACGTAGTTCCAGACCAGTTCGTTGGCGCGCAGGCTGGCGAAGGCCTGCGCCAGCTCGGCGCCGCGCATCACGCCGCCGGCGGCAAACTCGGCCTCCTTCTGCGCCACGAACGGTTCCTGCACGTAGACGCCGATGTCGCCGGGGTCGGCGAAATCCAGCAGCGTGGTGAGCAGCGTCAGGCTGGCGACGCGCCGGTCGCCGCGGGCGCGCAGCACCGCCAGCGCGGAGGCCAGCAGCGTGCCGCCGACACAGAAGCCCAGCGCGTTGACCCGCTTCGCGCCCGTGATCTCCAGGGTGACCGCCAGCGCCTCGAACACCACGCGCTCGAGATAGTCGTTCCAGGTCGCGCGCCCCAGCTCGGGCGGAACGTTGCGCCAGGAAATCAGGAACACCGCCAGCCCCTGCTCGACGGCGAAGCGGACGAACGAATTCTCCGGCTGCAGGTCGAGGATGTAGTACTTGTTGATGAACGGCGGCACGATCAGCAGCGGCAGTTCGCGGCACTGGGGCCCGGCCGGCGCGTACTGGATCAGCTGGAAGTACTCGTTCTCGTGGACCACCGCGCCGGGGGTGAGCGCCAGGTTGCGGCCGACCTCGAACGCGGATTCGTCGGTCATGGAGATGCGCCGGCGCCGCAGGTCGGCCAGCAGGTTGCGCACGCCGTCCTGCAGGCTGCGGCCCTCGGTCTCGGCCATGCGCTTCAGCGCTTCCGCGTTGGTGGCGGGGAAATTGGCCGGACACAGGGCATCGATCAGCTGGCGGGTGAAGAACGCCAGGCGCCGCCGGTCGCGTTCGTCCGCGGGAAAGCGCGCCACCGCTTCCCGCAGCCAGTCGGCGTTGATCAGGTAGGCTTGGCGGAGATAGTCGTGGACCGGGCTGGCGCGCCACTCCGGCGCGGCGAAGCGGCGGTCGGTCTCCGCCGGCGTGTCATCGCGGGCGCCGGCCAGCAGGCGCATCCACAGTTCCACGTGGCGCTGGGCGTGGCGGCCGTGGAAGGCATCCCAGGACTCTGCCGGCGCGCCCGCACCGGCGGCGGGCGTGAACGCCGGGTCCGGCGTCTTGCCCAACGGCGCGGCGGCCGGGGCGGGGCGGTCGTTGGCGGGCGGCATGGGGGATCGGGCTCGGCCCCGGCCGCGCGGGGGCCGGGAGCGGCCATTGTTCGCGCCGCCGTCGCGGGCTGTCAAGAAACGTCCGGGTGCAACGAAAGGCAATGCATGAGGCGGGTCACGCCGCCTCCAGCCACACGCAGGCCGCCATGCGGCCGGTGACCCGGTCGCGCCGGTAGGAAAAGAAGCGCCGCGGGTCGCTGAACGTGCACGCGGGCTCGCCCGACACGGCGCGCACGCCGCACGCCGCCAGCCGCTGGCGCGCCAGCAGGTAGAGGTTGGCGAGCCACTTGCCGTTGTCGCGTGGCGCGAAAGCGAACGCCGCCTGGGTGTCGTGGGCGAGGAAGGTGTCGCGCACGTCGTCGCCGACTTCGAAACTGTCCGGCCCGATGGCGGGTCCCAGCCACGCCAGCACGCGCGCCGGGTCGGTCTGCATCGCGGCGACCGTCTGCTCCAGCACGCCGGCGGCGAGCCCGCGCCAGCCGGCGTGGGCCGCCGCCACGACCCTGGCGTCGGCATCGCAGAGCAGCACCGGCAGGCAGTCCGCCACCAGCACGGCGCACACCACGCCGGGCGCACGGGCGACCGCGCCGTCGGCCGTGGGGCCGTAATCCTCGCGATCCACGCGCGCCACGCGCGCGCCGTGGACCTGTGCCAGCCAGCGCGGCTCGGCGGGCAGACACTCCCGCAGCCGCGCCCGGTTCTCCGCCACCCGCGCCGGTGCGTCGCCCACGTGGCCGCCCAGATTGAGGGATGCGTACGGCTCCCGGCTGACGCCGCCGAGCCGGGTGGTGAACAGCGCGCGCACGCCGCGCGGTGCCGGCCATTCCGGAACCACCGCCTCAGGCAGCGCGCTGGTCACGCAGCGCTCCGATCGTCGCGCAGCGCGGCGAGCAGTTCCGCCAGGTCGGACGGCGGCGGCGCGTCGAAGCGCAGCGTGCGGCCGCTCTGCGGGTGAACGAACGCCAGCGTCGTGGCGTGCAGCGCTTGGCGCCGGAACGCGCGGCACGGCGCGGGCAGCGCCGCGTTGCGGCGGTACACCGGATCGCCCACCAGCGGATGGCCGATGGACGTGAGATGCACGCGAATCTGGTGGGTGCGGCCGGTCTCCAGGCGGCAGCGCAGCAGCGTGCAGGGGCCGAAGCGCTCCAGCACTTCGTAGCGGGTGAGCGCCGGCTTGCCGCGGGCCACCACCGCCATGCGCGTGCGCTGGGTCGGATGCCGGCCCACCGGGGCGTCCACCGTGCCGCCGCGGTTGACGTCGCCCTGGACCAGCGCCAGGTATTCGCGCCGCACGTCGCGCGCCGCCAGCTGCCGTACCAGGCTGGCGTGGGCGGAAAGCGTCTTGGCCACCACCATCAGCCCGCTGGTGTCCTTGTCGAGGCGATGCACGATGCCCGCGCGCGGCACCGCGGCCAGCGCCGGGCAGCGGTGGAGCAGGGCGTTGAGCAGCGTGCCCTGCCAGTTGCCGCTGCCGGGATGCACGACACGGCCCGGGGGCTTGTCCAGCACCAGCAGCTGATCGTCCTCGTACACGATCGCGAGCGGTATCGGCTCGGGCGCGAACGCGGTCACGGCCGGATCCTGGGCGGGCGCCAGCTCGATCAGCTCGCCGCCCCGGACCTTGTCCTTCGGCGATGCGGCGCGGCCGTCCACTTGCACGCAGCCGTCGCGAATCCAGGCCGCCAGTCGCGAGCGCGAGTAACGTGGCAGCAGGCGTGCCAGCGCCTGGTCCAGCCGCAGCCCGGCCGCCTCGCGGGGCACCACGAGGCGCTCCGCCCGGGCCGCCCCGGGAGTAGAATACTGCGCAGCTTTCGACAGAGGTTCGCCCGCCATGGACGCTAGTTTATCCGCAATCACCGCCCGCGCCGGGCGGCGCGGCCTCGCGGCCTGGATCGGCCTCGCGGCGGTGCTGCTGCTGGCCGGCTGCGGCAGCCTGTTCACCAGCGAGGACGAGACCCAGGGATGGTCCGCGCAGCGCCTCTACAGCGAAGCCAGGGACGAGCTCAACAGCGGCAACTACCAGCGCGCCATCAAGCTGTTCGAGACGCTGGAGGCGCGCTATCCCTACGGCCGCTTCGCGCTGCAGGCGCAGCTGGAGGTGGCCTACGCCTACTACAAGGACGGCGAGGTGGCGCAGGCGGTGCAGGCGGCCGACCGCTTCATCAAGCTGCACCCGAATCACCCCAACGTCGATTACGCGTATTACCTGAAGGGCCTGGCGCACTTCAACACCCAGAGCGGCTTCCTCGCCAACCTGGCGGGCCAGGACCGCACCGAGCGCGATCCCAAGGCGGCGCGGGACTCGTTCGAGGCGTTCAAGGAACTGGTGGCGCGCTATCCCGACAGCCGTTACGCCGAGGACGCCCGGGCGCGCATGATCTACCTGGTGAACGGGCTGGCGATGCACGAGGTGCACGCGGCGCGCTACTACATGCGCCGGGGGGCCTACGTGGCGGCGGCGAACCGCGCCAAGTTCGCGGTCGAGACCTATCCCCAGACGCCCGCCGTGGAGCACGCCCTGGCGGTGCTGATGGCGGCCTACGATCAGCTGGGCCTCAACGAGCTGCGCGACGACACGCGCCGCGTGCTGCAGAAAAACTACCCCAACAGCGAGTGGCTGGCCGGCGGCCCGGAGCCCAAGGCGTGGTGGAAGCTTTGGTAGCGCGCGTGGGCGCACGCCGGGGAGCAGGAAAGGGTTGCCTTACCGCACGAAGCACCGATCAGCGCACGAATTTCCGCACCACGTCCATGAGCTCGGCGATGGCGGCGTCGCCGTCGCCGGAGCGGACCGCGCCCTTGACGCAGCCCTGGGTGTGGTCCTCCAGAAGCTGCAGCCCGACCGCGTCCAGCGCCGCGCGCAACGCGGCGATCTGTGTCAGCACGTCGACGCAGTAGCGGTCCTCTTCGATCATCCGGGCGACGCCGCGCACCTGGCCTTCGATGCGCGCCAGGCGCTTGAGCAGCGCCGCCTTGCGGGGTTGCACCACGGACTTCGGATCGTGGCAGGCGACGTTCGCGGCGGCGCCGTTACGCGACGACTTCAAAGCCCGCTCCCTCGATGGCGCCTTTCAGCTGATCGAGCCCGGTGCGCGCCGGGTCGTAGCGCACCGTGGCGCGCTTCTCCGCCAGCGAGACATCGGCGTGCTCGACGCCCGGGGTCTCGCGCAGCACCCGGGTGACGCTGCCGACGCAGCCCATGCAGGTCATGCCGTCGATTTTCAGGGTCACCGTTTCCATGACTTCCTCCTATGAAGGTAAATGGGTAAGGGGCGATGTGCAATGGGTGACAGGCGATGGGTGACGAGTTGCAGGGCATGATCGACGGGGGCGGCGGAGCCTGCCGTTTCCCATCGCTCATTCCCATCTCCCTTCACCGCGTTTCGCCGGGCCGCCAGCGCTTGAGCAGCAGCGAGTTGCTCACCACCGAGACCGACGACATCGCCATCGCGGCGCCGGCGATCACCGGATTGAGCAGGCCCACCGCGGCGAGCGGAATGCCCAGCACGTTGTAGATGAACGCGAAGAACAGGTTCTGGCGGATCTTGCGCAGCGTCGCGCGCGAGAGCGAAATCGCGTCGGCGACGCCGTTCAGGTCGTTGCGCATCAGCGTGACGTCGGCGGCCTCGATGGCCACGTCGGAGCCAGTGCCGATGGCGAAGCTCACGTCCGCGGCCGCCAGCGCGGGCGCGTCGTTGATGCCGTCGCCCACCATGCCGACGACGCGGCCGTCGCCCCTCAGGCGGTTCACTTCCGCCGCCTTGTCCTGCGGCAGCACCTCGGCGACGTAGCGGTCGACGCCGGCCTCGCGGGCAATTGCCGCCGCGGTGGCGCGGTTGTCGCCGGTCAGCATCACGACTTCCAGGTTCATCGACTTCAGGCGCTGCACCGCAGCCCGCGAAGTCTCCCGCAGGCGGTCGGCGATGGCGATCCAGCCAACGATTTCCCGGCCGCGGGCCAGCACCACCACGGTCTTGCCCTGGGCCGACAGTTCCTCGATGGCCGTCGTCGGCACGCCGGCGCCGTGACCGGCAACGAACGCGGGGGACCCCAGCGCCACGGGCACGCCGTCCACCTCGCCGGTGACGCCGCCGCCGGTCACGGCTTCGAATGCGCCCAGGCGCCCGAGCGGCACGCCGTCGTCGCGAGCACGATCGAGGATGGCTTTCGCCAGCGGGTGCTCCGAACCCTGTTCCAGCGAAGCGGACAGCGCGACGAGTTCGCGCGCCGTCGCCGCTGCGGCGGGGACCACGTCGGTCACCGCCGGCTTGCCTTCGGTGAGGGTGCCGGTCTTGTCCACGATCAGCGTGCGGATGTGCTCCGCCCGCTCCAGCGCGGCGGCGTTTTTCACCAGCACGCCGGACTGGGCGCCGCGGCCGGTGCCCACCATGATGGCGGTGGGGGTGGCGAGGCCCAGCGCGCACGGGCAGGCGATCACCAGCACGGCCACCGCGTTGATGAGCGCTGTAGTGAATTCGCCGCTGAGCCCCCAGGTCGCCGCCAGCGTGACGGCGCTGACGCCCACCACCACCGGCACGAAGATGCCGGAGATCCGGTCGGCGAGCCGCTGGATCGGGGCCTTGGACCCCTGGGCCTCCTCCACCAGGCGGATGATGGC
The DNA here is from genome assembly GCA_049322755.1 of Pseudomonadota bacterium. Lineage (GTDB taxonomy): Bacteria > Pseudomonadota > Gammaproteobacteria > Burkholderiales > UBA6910 > DATIUV01. The sequence continues at coordinate 125,628 of JBMOQX010000072.1, forward strand.
GGCGAGCTGGGTGTGGCCGCCGACACCGGTGGCGCGGCAGCGCAGGCTGCCCTGCTGGTTGAGCGTGCCGGCGAACACCCTGGCGCCCGTCTGTTTCGCCACCGGCAGGCTCTCGCCGGTGAGCATCGCCTCGTCGACGCTGGAGGTGCCTTCCAGCACCTCGCCGTCCACCGGAATGTTCTCGCCGGGGCGGACGATGAACACGTCGCCCACGGCGAGAGTGCCGACATCGACTTCCACCAGCTCGCCGTTGCGCTCCATGCGGGCGGTGCGCGGCTGCAGCCGGATCAGCGATTCAATGGCGGCCGAGGTGCGGGCGCGGGCGCGCGACTCCAGCAGCTTGCCCATCAGCACCAGGGTGATGATGGCGGCGCTGGCTTCGAAATACACATGCTGGTCGAGCGCGAAGAGCGTCACCACGGCGCTGAACAGCCACGCCATGGTGGTGCCCAGCGCCACCAGCACGTCCATGTTGGCGCCGCCCCCGCGCAGGGCGTGCCAGGCGGCGACGTAGAAGCGCTTGCCGATCCAGAACTGCACCGGGGTGGCCAGCAGCAGCTGCAGCCAGCGCGGGATGAACTCGTGGCCGGCGCCCGCGAACATCGACACCATCTGCGCCACCAGCGGCAGGGTGAGGGCGACCGAGATCCAGAACAGCCGCAGGTCGGCGCGGTAGGCGGCCAGCCGCCGCGCTTTGTCCTCCTCGCGCGAATCCTCGGTGAGCGCCTCCGCGCCGTAGCCCGCGCGCCGGACCGCCGCGATGAGATCCTCGGCGGCGGCCGCGCCGGGCGCGACGCGCACCCGGGCGCGCTCGGCGGCGAAATTCACCGACGCCTCGACGCCGGGAATCCGGTTCAGCACTTTCTCGATGCGGGCGGCGCAGGCGGCGCAGGTCATGCCGGTGAGCTTGAGCTCCACCGCCTGCTGCGGGACCGAGTAGCCGGCGCGCTCGATGCTCTCCACCAGTGCCCGAGGCTCGGTGGCGGCGGGGTCGAACTCGACGTGGGCGCGCTCGGCGGCGAAATTCACCGCCGCGCGCACGCCGGGCAGGCGGTTGAGGACCTTTTCGATGCGCGCCGCGCAGGCGGCGCAGGTCATGCCCTCGACGGGCAGGTCGACGGATCGGGGTACTGCGGAACTCATGGCGTCACTTTGATGGAGACGCGCCATCTTATACCCGCCTGGGGTATGTGTCAAGCGGTGGCGGGCGCCGCGGTCAGACCGCCAGCTCCGGCCGGTCGCGGTACTCGCCGAGCGCCTCGGGATTGGCCAGCGCCTCGAGGTTCTTCACCGGCCGGCCGTGCACCACGTTGCGCACCGCCAGCTCGACGATCTTGCCGCTCTTGGTGCGCGGGATGTCGGTCACCTGCACGATCTTGGCCGGCACATGGCGAGGCGTGGTGTTGTCCCGGATCATGGACTTGATCTTCTTTTCCAGGGCGGTGTCCAGCTTCACGCCGTCGGCGAGGCGCACGAACAGCACCACCCGCACGTCGCTGGGGTGCTGCGGCGGCCAGTCCTGGCCGATCACCAGGCTCTCCAGCACCTCCGGCAGCTTCTCCACCTGGCGGTAGATCTCGGCGGTGCCGATGCGCACGCCGCCGGGGTTGAGCACCGCGTCGGAGCGGCCGTAGATGACGATGCCGCCGTGGGCGGTCACCTCGACGTAGTCGCCGTGGCACCACACGCCGGGGAAGCGCTCGAAGTAGGCGGCGCGGTACTTGGCGCCGTCGGGGTCGTTCCAGAAGCCCACCGGCATTGACGGGAACGGCGCGGTGCACACCAGCTCGCCCTTCTGCCGCTCCACGGGCCGGCCGTCGTCGTTGAACACCTCCACTTTCATGCCCAGGCCCTTGCACTGGATCTCGCCGCGCCACACCGGCAGCCAGGGCGAGCCCAGCACGAAGCAGGAGACGATGTCGGTGCCGCCGGAAATGGAGGCGAGCTGCAGGTCCGCCTTGATCTCGCGATAGACGTAGTCGAACGCCTCCGGCACCAGCGGCGAGCCAGTGGAAAGGATCGCGCGCAGCGAGCTGAGGCCGTGGGTCGTGCGCGGGGTGAGGCCCAGCTTGTTCGCCGCATCGATGAACTTGGCCGAGGTGCCGAAGTGCGTGATGCCCTCGGCGTCGATGAAGTCGAACAGCACGTTGCCGCGGGGATGGAACGGCGAGCCGTCGTAGAGCATCAGGGTGGCGCCCGAGCCGAGGCCCGAGGCCAGCCAGTTCCACATCATCCAGCCGCAGGTGGTGAAGTAGAACAGCCGGTCGCCCGGCTTCACGTCGGCGTGCAGCTGGTGCTCCTTCAGGTGCTGCAGCAGCGTGCCGCCGGCGCCGTGGACGATGCATTTGGGCACGCCGGTGGTGCCGGAGGAATAGAGGATGTAGAGCGGCTGATCGAACGGCAGCTGCTCGAAAGCGATGTCGCCGGCCGGGTGGGGCGCCAGGAACGCGTCGAAGGCGACACCGCCCGGCACCCGGGAAGCGTCGGGCGCCGGGTCGGCGTAGGGCACGATCACAACGCGCCGCAGTCCGGAGAGCTGCGCGGCGAACTCCGCCACCTTGGGCAGCACGTCGAAGGTCTTGCCGTTGTAGAAGTAGCCGTCGGCGGCCAGCAGCACCTTGGGCTCGATCTGGCCGAACCGGTCTAGCACGCCCTGCACGCCGAAGTCGGGCGAGCAGGACGACCAGACGGCGCCGACGCTGGCCGCCGCCAGCATGCCGATCACCGCCTCGGGCATGTTGGGCAGGAAGCCGGCGACGCGGTCGCCGGGACCGACGCCCTCCGCCCGCAGCGCCTGCGCCAGGCGCGACACGGCGTCGTACAGTTCGCGATGCGACAGGCGCCGGCACACCTTGGATTCGCCCCAGAAGACGATGGCGTCGAGGTCGTCGCGCCGGCGCAGCAGGTTCTCGGCGAAGTTCAGGCGCGCGTCGGGAAAGAAGCGCGCGCCCGGCATGCGCCCGCCGTCGATCAACGCCCGCTCGCCGCGGGTCCGGGCCACGACGCCGGCGAAGTCCCACACGGCCGTCCAGAACTCCGCCGGATGCGCCACCGACCAACGGTGCAACGACGCGTAGTCGCGGGCGTCGACGCTGTGCCGTTCCCGCACCAGCGCGGCGAACGCGGTCAGCCGGCTGGCGGCAACCCGGTCGGGGGAGGGGGTCCAGAGGGGCGTGTCCACGGTTCTCTCCATCGGTCGTCGACGCGGCCTGCGCGGTGCCGGGTCGAGGCGGCAGTCGCGGAACCGCGCGGCGGGTAAGGCGATGGTACACGAGGAGCGCCGGGGGCCGGGAGACGCGGCGGCGCCCGCGGGCGTCCCCGCCGCGTCGGGCCGCGGCTACTCCGGACGCAGCTGCGGGAACAGGATCACGTCGCGGATGCTGGGGCTGTCGGTGAACAGCATCACCAGGCGGTCGATGCCGACGCCTTCGCCGGCGGTGGGCGGCAGGCCGTGCTCCAGCGCGCGGATGTAGTCGGCGTCGTAGTGCATCGCCTCCTGGTCGCCCGCGTCCTTGGCCTGGGCCTGGGCCAGGAAGCGCTCGGCCTGGTCCTCGGGATCATTGAGCTCGGAGAAGCCGTTGGCGATCTCGCGCCCGGCGATGTAGAGCTCGAAGCGCTCGGTGATCTCCGGGTTGGCGTCGCTGCGCCGCGCCAGCGGGCTCACCTCCGCCGGATAGTCGACGATGAAGGTGGGCTCGAACAGCAGGTGCTCGGTGGTGTTCTCGAACAGCGTGAGCTGCAGCCCGCCCAGGTGATCCTCCGGCTTGTAGGCCACGTCCAGGCGCTGGAACTCGCCCACCAGGAAATCGCGGCTGGCGAGCTGCGCGTCGGTGTATCCGCAATGGTGGGCCTTGATCGCCTCCAGGATGGTCAGGCGCCGGAACGGCTGCGCCAGGTCCATCTCGCGCCCGCCGTAGGTGATGCGCGTGGTGCCCAGCACCTTGAGCGCGGCGTCGCGCAGCATCTCCTCGGTGAAGTCCATCAGGAAGCGGTAGTCCTGGTAGGCCTCGTAGAATTCCAGCATCGTGAACTCGGGGTTGTGCCGCGTCGAGATGCCTTCGTTGCGGAAATTGCGGTTGATCTCGAACACCTTCTCGAAGCCGCCCACCACCAGGCGCTTGAGGTAGAGCTCCGGCGCGATGCGCAGGTACAGCTGCATGTCGAGCGCATTGTGGTGGGTGACGAACGGCCGCGCGCTGGCGCCGCCGGGGATCGGGTGCATCATCGGCGTTTCCACTTCCAGGTAGCCGCGGGCGTTGAGGAACTCGCGCAGCGCCTGGATGATGCGGGTGCGGGTGACGAACACCTGCCGCGTCTCGGGCGTCGCGATCAGGTCCAGGTAGCGGCTCCGGTATTTCTGCTCCTGGTCGGCCAGGCCGTGGAATTTCTCCGGCAGCGGCCGCAGCGCCTTGGCGAGCAGGCGCAGCTCCTGCGCGTGCACGGTGAGCTCGCCCTTGTTGGTCTTGAACACCGTCCCTTCGACGCCGACGATGTCGCCCAGGTCCCAGCGTTTGAACTCCTCGTGGGCCTCGGCGCCGGTGACGTCGTTGCTGACGTAAATCTGGACGCGCCCGCTCATGTCCTGCAGCGTGGCGAAGCTGGCCTTGCCCATCACGCGCTTGAGCATCATGCGCCCGGCGATGCGTGCGCGCGGGTGGTCGTTCTCCAGCGCTTGCTTGGCCTTGTCGCCGTGGGCGGCGTGCAGGCCGGCGGCGAGGTCGCGGCGGCGGAAGTCGTTGGGGAACGCCGGGCCGCGGGCGCGCAGCTCCGCCAGCTTGGCGCGGCGCTCGGCGATCAGCTGGTTCTCGTCCGGCGATTGTTGTTCGTTCTTCGGTTCGTTCATCGGTTCATCCGTTCAGGCTGCCGTTCAGAGGGGCACGCCGGGAAAAGCATTTAACCGCGAAGTACGCAAAGGACGCGAAGGGACCGAGATCCCAGTTTTCCTTCTTTGCGTCCTTCGCGTCCTTTGCGGTTCAATTCTCGTAGCTTGGCTCCCGCGCGCGGCAATACACCACCGTCACACGCCCTGTTTCAGGCTGGCGGCGATGAAGTCGTCGAGGTCGCCGTCCAGCACCGCCTGGGTGTTGCCCACCTCGACGTTGGTGCGCAGGTCCTTGATGCGGGACTGGTCCAGCACGTAGGAGCGGATCTGGTGGCCCCAGCCGATGTCGGACTTGGAGTCCTCCAGCTTCTGTTTCTCGGCTTCGCGCTTGCGCAGCTCCGCCTCGTAGAGCTTGGCCTTGAGCATCGACATCGCCTCGGCGCGGTTCTTGTGCTGGGAGCGGTCGTTCTGGCACTGGACCACGATGTTGGTGGGCAGGTGCGTGATGCGCACCGCCGAGTCGGTGCGGTTCACGTGCTGGCCGCCGGCGCCGCTGGCGCGGTAGGTGTCGATGCGCAGGTCCGCCGGGTTGATCTCGATCTCGATCGAGTCGTCCACCTCGGGATAGACGAACACGCTGGCGAACGAGGTGTGGCGGCGGGCGTTGGAATCGAACGGCGATTTGCGCACCAGGCGGTGGATGCCGGTTTCGGTGCGCAGTGTGCCGTAGGCGTATTCGCCGTTCACCTTGAAGGACGCGCTCTTGATGCCGGCCACCTCGCCCGGCGACTCCTCCAGCACCTCGACGTCGAAGCCGCGGCGCTCGCAGAACTTCAGGTACATGCGCAGCAGCATGCCGGCCCAGTCCTGGGCTTCGGTGCCGCCGGAGCCGGCCTGGATGTCGACGAAGCAGTTGCCGGGGTCCATCGGGTGGGAAAACATGCGGCGGAACTCCAGGTCCGCCACCTGCTTCTCCAGGCCGCGCGCGTCGGCCTCGATGCTGGCCAGGGTGTCCTCGTCCTTCTCGGCCCGGGCCAGCTCGAACAGCTCGAGCGCGTCCTTGAGCCCCTGGCCGACGCGCTCCAGCGTCAGCACGACCGCGTCCAGGCTCTTGCGCTCGCGGCCCAGCGCCTGGGCGCGCTGGGCGTCGTCCCAGACGGCGGGGTCCTCGATCAGGCGGGTGACTTCGGCGAGGCGGTTCTTTTTGCCATCGAAGTCAAAGATACCTCCGCAGATCGGTGACCCGGGCGCCCAGGTCGTGGAGGGTGTTTTCGATGGCGTTGATGCGTTCGGCGTCCATGGCGGTGGGGTTCGCTGAAAGGCGGGAATTATAGCCCAAGCGGCCGGCGTGCCTCAGCCGGTGGCGAAAAGCGCCGCCGCCACCGCCAGCATGGTGGCGCCGAAACCCCACAGGCACTGGAGGCCCAGCCCGCGGCCGCCGACGGCGAAGGCGAGGCCGGCCTTGAACGCCAGATTGGCGATGGTGGCCAACCCGATGGCCACCACGGCCTCCCGGTCGGCGATGCGCCCGATCTCCTGCAGCCGCAGGCTCGACAGGGTGATGGCGTCCACGTCGGTGAGGCCGGAAACCAGTGCCACCGCGTACAGGCCCTTGCTGCCGGCGTAGTCCGACAGCCACGCGGCCAGCAACAGCACCGCGGCGTAGAGCACGCCGAACGTGACGGCGGTCTTGATCTCGGTGGGGTTGCCGATTTCCGGCAGCGGCGGCGGTTTGGCGGCGCGCAGCTTCCGCCAACCGAACGCGGCGGCCCCCAGCGCTGCCAGCGCGCCCGCCGTCAGCATCGGCAGCAGCTGCGGCAGCACGCCAGCCGAAACCGCCGCCGTCACGATGCCGATGCGAAACAGCACCACCGCGTTCGCCAGCAGGACGACCACCACCGCCAGGCGCGACAGCTCGGGATGGGTGCCGCCGTGACGGGCGTAGACCAGGGTCGTGGCGGTGCTGGACACCAGGCCCCCGAAGGCCCCCAGCAGCAGCGCGCCGTGGGTCTGGCCGACGAAGCGCAGCGCGATGTAGCCGGCCAGGCTCACCCCCGAGATCAGCACCACCATGAGCCAGATCTGGTAGAGGTTGAGCGCGTCGTAAGGGCCGAAGTCGCGCTCGGGCAGGATCGGCAGGACGATGAACGACAGCACGGCGAACTGGAGGATGGAGATCAGGTCCCGGCGCGTCAGCGCGCGGCTCACGTCCTCCAGCTCGGTCTTGAAATACAGCAGGATGGTGGTGACGATGGCCAGCATCACCGCCTCGGTGGTGAACCCGTACCAGACCATGGCGCCCAGCGCGTAGGCGACGCTGATGGCCACCACCGTCGTGGTGCCGGGATCGGCATCGGGCTCGCGTTCGCGCAGGTAGGCGGCGCTGGTCATCAGGCCCACCACCAGCAGGCCGGCGGCCAGGATCCACGCCGCGCCGCTGCGATCGGAAAGCAGCGCGCATACCGCGCCCAGCAGGCTCGCCAGCGCGAACGTGCGCAGCCCCGCCTTGGCCTCGGGCCGGCGCTCGCGCTCGAGGCCCAGCAGCAGGCCGATGGCGATGGCGATGCCGAAGGTGAAGGCCAGGTCGAGCGCTTCGGTGGCGAAGAAATCGAGGCCCTTCATAGCGCCGCCTCCGAAAAGGCACGGGGGAAGCCGCCTTCAGCGCGTCGGCGGCCGGCAGCGCTCGCCCGCGGACGGCGGAGCAGTGCCTGCCCGCGCAGCGGGGAGGTGCGACCCGGGAGCGGGCGGCCGAGCGCCGGAGTCCCCGCGGGCTCCACGCGCGCCTGCGCGGTCGCATCCCGCAAGCGGGTCCCTGCTCCACGCTGCGGCGCGCTCTGGCCATCGATCCCCCTGCCCTCACCCCCGCCTCCTCTCCCCGAGGGAGAGGGGTGCCACGAGCCTCCTCTCCCCCTCGGGGGGAGAGGCCGGGAGAGAGGGGCCGGGCCCCTCGCCGGGTGACTCACGCTGCCGCCTCCGTCGACATATCGCTAATGCCAGCCGCACCGCGTCGGCGGCCGGCAGCGCTCGTCTGACCATCGATCCCCGACCTGCGGTCGGGGCCCCTCGCCGGGTGACTCACGCTGCCGCCTCCCAATGCCGCAGCGTGAGCTGGAGCCGCTCGACGCCGTTGAACTCGTTGACGTCGACGCGGTAGAGCGCGCGAATGCGCCCGGGCAGCGGCTCGGCGTGGAAGAACAGCATGGCATCGACGCGGGCGGCGTCCTTGGCGAGCTGCAGCTTGAGGTGGCGCTCGCCCACCACCCGCTGGGACACCACCGTGAAGCAGTCCTCGAACAGGGGCTCGGGAAAGCCCTGGCCCCACACCATGCGGCCCAGTTCCCGCCCCAGCTCCAGGTCCAGGTGGCGCGGGTCCACGGGACCGTCGGTCTCCAGCCACTGCTCCAGGTCGGCCGGCGTCAGCAGCCCGGCCACCACGCCCTCGAACGCGCCGCTGAACGCGTCGAAGGCGGCGGCGGGGATGGAGAGCCCGGCGGCGGCGGCGTGGCCGCCGAACCGCAGCACCAGCCCCGGATGGCGCTTCACCACGACGTCGAGGGCGTCGCGCAGGTGCAGCCCGGCGATGGAGCGCCCCGAGCCCTTGAGCTCGCCCTCGGCGCCGGGCGCGAACGCGATCACCGGCCGGTGGTATCGATCCTTGATGCGGGAGGCGAGGATGCCGATCACGCCCTGGTGCCAGCCCGGCCGGTACAGCGCCAGGCTGTAACGGCCGCCGACGTCGATGTCCTCCAGGTGGCCCAGCGCCTCGTCCTGCATCTCGGACTCGACGGCGCGCCGCTCGCGGTTGAGACGGTCCAGGTCGGCGGCGATGGCGAGGGCGCGCGCCGGGTCGTCGGTGGTCAGGCACTCGATGCCCAGCGCCATGTCGGCCATGCGCCCGGCGGCGTTGAGCCGCGGCCCGAGGCAGAAGCCCAGATCGTAGGTGGAGGCGCGCCGGGCCTCGCGGCCGGCGGCGCGGAACAGCGCCTGCACGCCCGGCTGGCTGCGTCCCTCGCGGATGCGGGCCAGCCCCTGGTGCACCAGGACGCGGTTGTTGTCGTCGAGGCGCACCACGTCGGCGACGGTGCCGAGCGCCACGAGATCCAGCAGGCGGCTGAAATTCGGTTCCTCGCGCCCGGCGAACGCGCCGCGGCGACGCAGCTCGGCGCGCAGCGCCAGCATCACGTAGAACATGACGCCGACGCCGGCCAGGTGCTTGCTGGGAAAGCCGCAGCCGGCCTGGTTGGGATTGACGATCACCGCCGCCCGCGGCAGCTCCGGCCCCGGCAGGTGATGGTCGGTGACGACCACGGTGATGCCGAGGGCGTTGGCGGCGTCCACCCCCTCGACGCTGGCGATGCCATTGTCCACCGTCACCAGCACGTCGGGGCGCCTGGTGTCGTGGGCCAGTTGGACGATCTCGGGCGTGAGGCCGTAGCCGTACTCGAAACGGTTGGGGACGAGGTAGTCGACGTTCGCACCCAGCGCGCGCAGCGCCCGCACGCCCACTGCGCAGGCGGTGGCGCCGTCGGCGTCGTAATCGGCGACGATCACGATCCGTTTTCCGTCGCGGATCGCGTCCGCCAGCAGCTGCGCGGCATCGTCGACATGGGAGAGCTGCGCCAGCGGCACCAGCGCCAGCAGGTCGGTGACCAGCTGCGTCGGCGACTCCATGCCCCGCGCCGCCAGCACCCGCGCCAGCACCGGGTGGACGCCGGCGGCACACAGGCGCTGCGCGGCGGCGTCGGGAACGGCGCGCTCGACGATGCGCGGCATGGTCAGCCGGGGACGCCGGCCAGCGCCGCGAGCGGCTTCACCCGGCGCCAGAACTTGCGCAGCGCCGCGGGCGTGACTTCGACGCGGCGCGGCGCGGGCAGCGGGTGGATCGTGAGGCGCGCCACCCGGCCCGCTTCCAGCGCCCGGGCCAGCGGCGCAAACCACGCCTGCTCGAGCGCCGCCAGGGCCTCGCGGAAACCGTGGCCGTCGCCGTAGCGCGCGGCGCCGGTCAGCTGGTCCAGCACGGCCAGCGCCTCATCGGCGGCGTTCGTGGCGGCGAGCCACACGTCGGCCGACGCGGCGTCCGTCAGCGTGGCGCCGCTGCGGCGGGCCAGCGCGCGGGCCAGCGGATCGCCGGCGGCGACGGGATCGAAGCGGCGCCGCGCCGCGCCGGGGTCGCGGCCGCCGCCCCAAAGCCAGACACCGGTCACCGCCAGCTTGCCGGCGGCCTCCCGCGCCTCGTTGACCGGGTGCTGGTGCAGGATCATCTGCATCTCGGTCTGCAGCCGCCGCCAGCGGGGGGCGTCGGCGCCGCCGACGAGGGAGTCGGAGGCCGAGCAGCCGATGGCCTCCGGCAGCGCGCGGGTGGCGATGTCCGGCGCCACCGCCGCCCTCAGGTACCAGCGCCCCGGCGCCAGCGCCGAGAAGTTCAGCCCTTCGCCGGCAAAATGGCGGTTGAGGGCATCCGTGAGGGCCGCGGCTTCGGTGCCATCCAGTGTGAAGACATTGCTGTCGGCCAGCACCACGCGGTCGCGCTCGACGCGGAAATGCACCGGATCGGCGCGCAGCCAGTAGGCTTCGTCCGGCGCGCCGCCGTCCAGCGTCCGGGTCAGCGGCGCCACCGGCCAGTCGGCCTGGCGGGAAACCGCGTACGCCTCCAGAAGCCACTCGTGGAGCGCACGCGCCGGCGCGGCGGCGGCTTCGCCACGCGAGAGCAGCCGCGCCAGCGCCAGTAAGGGGAGATCGGCGAACAGGTCGCCGGCGGCCGGAAAACCGAACAGATGGGGAACGACGAGATGCGCGTTCACGCCGCGGCGTCGACGGAAGAGATGCGGGGAAGCATGAGCGAATTTTACACCGCGGCAGAGATCGGACCGTGCGACAGGTGAGCGCCGCCTTGCGCTGCACCTGCTTGGGGGAGTAGCGCGCTGCGCCGGCTGCGCGCGCCCGGTCGCGCCGGAGCGGCGCTTGTGGCACACTTCACGACATTTTTCGTCGCGGCGCGCGGGAAATCGGGCGCCGCCTGAGCCGAGCCATCTTGCAACCTTACGAAGTCTTCGTCGGCCTGCGCTATACCCGCGCCAAGGGCCGCAACCACTTCATCTCGTTCATCTCGCTGATCTCGATGCTGGGCATCGCACTCGGCGTCGCGGCGCTGATCACCGTGCTGTCGGTGATGAACGGCTTCCAGAAGGAGCTGCGCGCGCGCATCCTCGGCGTCGCCTCCCACGTCCAGATCTCCGGCCCCGGCAACGTGCTGCCCAACTGGCGCAACGTGATGAACGAGGCGCGGCAGAATCCGGAGGTGGTGGCGGCCGCGCCGTTCGTGCTGGGCCAGGGCATGCTCACCTTCCAGCCCCGGGTCCAGGGCGCCATCATCCGCGGCGTCGATCCGGCGGCCGAGGCCCAGGTGGCCGAGATCGCCAACCACATGAAGGCGGGGAAACTCGAGAACCTGCGGCCGGGCGAGTTCGGCATCGTGCTCGGCGCCGAGCTGGCGCGCTCGCTGGGCGTGCTGCCCGGCGACAAGGTGGTGCTGGTGGCGCCCCAGGGGCAGGTGACGCCGGCCGGCATCCTGCCCCGGCTCAAGCAGTTCACGCTGGCGGGCATCTTCGAGATCGGCATGTACGAGTACGACAACGGCCTCGCGCTCATCCATCTCGAGGACGCCCAGGTGCTCTACCGCCTCGGCGATGCCGTCTCCGGCGTGCGGCTCAAGCTCCGGGACCTGTTCGACGCGCCGCGGGTGGCGCGTGAGCTCTCGCGCACGCTGGCCGACGACGTCTACGTCGGCGACTGGACCCGCAGCCACGCCAATTTCTTCCGCGCGGTGCAGATCGAGAAGAACGTGATGTTCATCATCCTGACGCTGATCGTGGCGGTGGCGGCGTTTAATATCGTCTCGACGCTGGTGATGGTGGTCACCGACAAGCAGGCCGACATCGCGATCCTGCGCACCATGGGCGCGCCGCCGTCCTCCATCACCAAGATCTTCATGGTGCAGGGGACCTTGATCGGCGTCATCGGCACCGCGCTGGGCGTGGCGGGCGGCGTGCTGCTGGCGCTCAACGTCGACACCGTGGTGCCGGCTATCGAGCGCCTGTTCAACGTCCAGTTCCTGGCGGCGGACGTGTACTACATCAGCGAGCTGCCCTCGGACCTGCATTGGCGCGACGTCGCCACCATCGGCGGGGTGTCGCTGATCATGAGCCTGCTGGCGACGCTGTATCCCAGCTTCCGCGCCTCGCGGGTCAATCCCGCCGAAGCGCTGCGCTACGAGTGATGCCGTGGACGCCGTCGTTTCCTGCCGCAATCTGAGGAAGATCTACCGCCAGGGCCGCACCGAGGTGCCGGTGCTGCTGGGCGTCGACCTGGAGGTGGCGCGCGGCGAGCGCCTCGCCATCATGGGCGCGTCCGGGTCCGGCAAGAGCACGCTGCTGCACCTGCTGGGCGGTCTCGACGCGCCCACCGACGGCGAGGTGCGGGTGGACGGGCGCGATATCCACCGGGTGAGCGAGGCGGAGCGCAACCAGCTGCGCAACCGCTGCCTGGGTTTCGTCTACCAGTTCCATCACCTGCTGCCGGAATTCACCGCGCTGGAGAACGTGGCCATGCCGCTGCTGGTGCGGCGCGCGGCCAAGGGGGAGGCCGCCGAGCGCGCCGCCGAGATGCTCTCGGCGGTGGGTCTCGGCCAGCGGCTGTCGCATACGCCGGGCGAGCTATCGGGCGGCGAACGCCAGCGCGCGGCTTTGGCGCGGGCGCTGGTGACCCAGCCCCAGTGCGTGCTGGCCGACGAGCCCACCGGCAACCTGGACCGGCACACCGCCGAAGGCGTCTATGCGCTGATGCTGGGGCTGAACGAGCGGCTCGGCACCAGCTTTGTCATCGTCACCCACGATCCCGAGATTGCCGCCGGCGCCCAGCGCATCCTGCGCCTCGCCGACGGCGTGCTCCACGAAGGCGCCTTGCCGCGCTGAGCGGCGGTCAGTCCGCGTCCTCGAACTGCAGCGCTCCCGCCGCCACGGCGTCCTGGTACCAGGACTCGTTCTCCAGGGCCTGGGTGAGGACGAAGTGGGGCGCCGAGCGCTTGATCAGGCGCGGGCCGCCGAATCCCACCAGGAACACCAGCAGGCCGGCGATCCAGTGGCCGAGGAGCGCCAGTGCCACGCCGAGTCCCAGCACCGGCAGCGCGAACAGCGGCAGCAGCAGCCGGGTGGACATCAGTTTTTCCGCCGGGACGCGGTTCATGCGCACGCGCACCGTCCCCTGGCGGTACGCGGCGCGGAATTCCTGGTGGGTCATGGTCAGTATTCCACCGGAAACGGGTCGAGGCTGCGCCACAGATACCAGGTGGCCACCGTCCGGTACGGCATCCACGGCCTGGCGATGGCGCGCATCTTGAGCTTCGACACCGGGCGGTCGTTGGCGTAGTGCAGGCGGATCGCCCTCTGCAGGCCGATGTCGTCCAGCGGCAGCACGTCGGGGCGCAGCATGAAGAAGATCAGGAACATCTCCGCGGTCCAGCGGCCGATGCCCCGCAGGCGGGTGAGTTCCTCGATCAGCGGTTCGTCGTCAAGACGCTCCCAGGCGTCCAGCACGATGCTGCCGTCGGCGAAGGCGCGGGCGATGTCGCGCACGTACTCGGCCTTGTGCCGGGACAGGCCGGCGGCACGCAGCGCGTCCAGGTCGGCGGCGGCCACGGCGGGCGGCGTGACGCCGCCGAGTTGCAGCGCGAGGCGGTTCCACAGCGCGTCGGCAGCCTTGACCGAGATCTGCTGGCCGATGATGGCGCGGGCCAGCGCGGGGTAGGCGTGGCGGGGGGGGGGCGGGGG
>JBMOQX010000072.1:139284-207674 GCA_049322755.1 Pseudomonadota bacterium
GGCCCCCCCGCCCCCCCGCCCCCCCCCCCCCCCCCCCCCCCGGGCCGGGGTATTGCCCGATCAGCCGCTTGAGCACCGGGTCGCGCGCGCACAGCACCTGCCGCGCGTCGTCCCAGTAGCCCGGCGTCACGCCCGCGTCAGCGCGGGCCATCGCGGCTCCCGGCGGCGCGCGCCGTCTGCCGGCGCCGCCACTTGATGCTGTAGTACAGGCGCCACGACCCGAGCACCGCGAAATAGCCGCTCACCGCCAGGATCAGCGCCAGCAGCGGCAGGCCCACCAGCAGCGGCTTGCCGAGCGAGCCCAGCCAGTCGATCAGCGTCGGGATCCACTCCCGGAGCGGCACGTCGCCGAAGTCCGGCTGCGACCTGGGCATGCCGCTCGCCTCGCTGCCCGTGACCCAGGCGCCCAGCTGGTAGGCCACCAGGTACAGCGGCACGATCGTGAGGGGATTGGTGTAGAGGGTGGAAAGCAACGCCACCGGCAGGTTGACCCGCAGGATCAGCGCCAGGATCGCAGCGCCCAGCATCTGCAGTGGGCCCGGGATCAGCCCGCAGAACAGGCCCACGGCGAACCCGCCCGCCACCGAGCGGCGGTGCAGGTGCCAGAGGTTGTGATGGTGCAGCGTCGTGCCGAACACCGCGAGATAGCGGTTGTCCTTGACGCTCTGCTGGCTCGGCAAAAACCGTTTGAAGTATTTCCTGGGCATCCGTGCGGCGGTTGGGGTCCGCCGATACCGCTGCGCGGCGGGCAAACGGGACGAGGATCATACACCAACGGCCGCGTCGCGCCATGGGGCGTCGCCGCCCCCGAAAAGCCGCCGTGACGCGTTTTGCACGGCCCCATCGGCGTTTGCGTCGTCCTTGGGCCGGTTCCATGCGTTAACGCCGTCTCGCCTCCCCTGGGAGGCCGAACAAGAGGGTCGAGCGGCGCGATGCGGACTTCGTGGGTGCTCCTGGCTTTCGTCGCCGGCGTCGCCGCCCTGCCATGGCAGGCGGCGCTGCCGCCGCCGGCTGCCTACGGCGCAGGCCTCGCGCTGTTGACGCTGACGGCGGCCGTGGCACGGGCGAAGATCTCCCGGCCGACCGGCGCCGCGATCACGGTGGTGGCGGCGTTCGCTGCCGGTTTCCTGTGGGCGGGGGCGCGCGCGGAACAGCGCCTCGCCGACTGGCTGCCGGCGGCGCTGGAGGGCCGCGACCTGCAGGTGACGGGCGTGGTGGCCAGCCTGCCGCGCGAGTTCGAGCGCGGCGTGCGCTTCGATTTCGACGTCGAGTCGGCTGCCGGCGGCGAGCCGCTGCCGCGGCGCGTCGCGCTGGCCTGGTATGAGGAGGCCGGTGACGGGGCGCCGGCCGTCGCGCCGGTGGCGGCGGGGGAGCGCTGGCGCCTGGCGGTCCGGCTCAAGCGCCCCCACGGCAACGCCAATCCCCACGGCTTCGATTACGAGGCCTGGCTGCTGGAGCGGGGCATCGGCGCTACCGGTTATGTCCGGCCGGGCAACGGCGTCGAGCGGCTGGCTGCCGCGCCGGCGCGGTTCACGGACCGGATCGTCGCCGAGCGTGCAGCGATCCGTGAGCGCATGCTGCGGGTGCTGGCGGGGGAGCCGTACGCCGGCGTGCTGGCGGCGCTGGCCGTGGGTGACCAGGCGGCAATCCCGCCGGCCCAGTGGCAGGTGTTCACGCGCACCGGCGTGAATCACCTGATGAGCATCTCCGGGCTGCACGTCACCATGGTGGCGGGGTTGGCGCTGGCGGCGGTGGGCGCGCTCTGGCGGCGCGTTCCTGCGCTGGTGCTGCGGGTGGCTGCGCGGCGCGCAGCGGTGCTGGCGGGCGTCGCGGCGGCGCTGGCCTACGCGCTGCTGGCGGGATTCGCGGTGCCGGCCCAGCGCACGCTCTACATGCTGGCCGTGGTGGCGGCGGCGCTTTGGCTGGACCGCGCGCAATCGCCGGTCCGGGTCCTGGCGGCGGCAGCCGCGTTCGTGGTGCTGATCGATCCCTGGGCGGTGATGGCGCCGGGCTTCTGGCTTTCCTTCGGCGCCGTGGCGACGATTTTCTACGTCACCGCCGCGCGCGTCGCCGCGCCGGGGAAGCTTCGGCTGTGGGGCCGCATCCAGTGGGCGGTGACGCTCGCGCTGGCGCCGCTGCTGATCGCCATGTTTCAGCAGGTGTCCATCGTCTCCTTTGCCGCCAACGCCGTGGCCATTCCCCTCGTGAGCCTGGTGGTGGTGCCGCTGACGCTGCTGGCGGCGGTGGTGCCGGTGGATGGATTGCTCGTCGCCGCCCACGCGGCGATGGCTGCCTGCATGGCGATCCTGGAGCCGCTGGCCGGAATGCCGGCGGCGGTGTGGCAGCAGCATGCGCCGGCGTGGTGGGCGCTGGCGCTGGCGCTCGCGGGCATCGCCTGGCTGCTGGCGCCGGCCGGCTTCCCCAACCGCTGGGCGGGAGCGCTGCTGGCGCTGCCGCTGTTCTTCGCCGCGCCGCCGCGGCCGCAGCCGGGCGAGCTGTGGGTGGACATCCTGGACGTGGGCCAGGGGCTGGCGGTGGTGGTGCGCACCGAGCACCGCACGCTGGTGTACGACACCGGCGCGTCGTTCGGCCTCGACGCGGACAGCGGCGCGCGGGTGGTGGTGCCGCATCTGCGCGGCGAGGGCGCGGGTCGCGTCGATCTGCTGGTGGTGAGCCACGACGACAACGACCACGCCGGCGGCGCGCGCTCGCTGCTGGCGGCGGTGCCGGTGGCGGGGATGCTGTCGTCGCTGGATGCGGAGCACTCGGCGCGCTCCGCCGACGTGCCGCACCAGCGCTGCGAAAGCGGCCAGCGCTGGACCTGGGACGGCGTGGCCTTCGCCGTACTGGGCCCCGACGCTGCCGGCCATGACGATCCGCGGCGCTCCGCGAACTCGCGCTCCTGCGTCCTGCACATCGCCGCACCGGGCGGAGCCGTGCTGCTGCCGGGCGACATCGGCCGGCGCGACGAGGCCGCGCTGGTGGTGCGCTCGGGCGCGGCGCTTGCCGCCGACGTGCTGGTGGCACCCCACCACGGCAGCGGCTCGTCGTCGTCGCCCGGGTTCGTCGCGGCGGCAAGGCCGCGCTTCGTGGTGTTCACCGCGGGTTACCGCAATCCGTTCGGCCATCCGCGCGCCGACGTGGCCGCGCGCTATGCTGCCGCCGGCGTGCAATCCTTCCGCAGCGACCGCGACGGCGCGGTACGCATCCGCTTGCGGCCGAATCCGGGGATCGAGGTGAACGCCTGGCGCGCCGAGCGGCCGCGCTACTGGTACACGATCGGCGACGGCGCCGCTACGCCGCCGGCGGCTCCGGCGGAGGATGCATCGGCGCCGACGGCGCGGTGATCGAGAGCAGCATCGGCTCGGCTTCGCGCCGCAGGTCCAGCGTCATGGGGAACGCCGGGTTGCGGCCCTCGGGGCGCACCGCCATCGGCCCCGGCGTGTGGCCATGGTTCCAGAAGCGCGCGACGCGGCGCGCCTCGGCCTCATTGGCGTTGATCGGGAAGGTGGTGAAGTTGCGACCGCCCGGGTGCGCCACGTGATAGGTGCAGCCGCCCAGCGAGCGGCCGGTCCAGGTGTCCACCAGGTCGAAGGTGAGGGGCGCGTGCACGCCGATGGTGGGGTGCAGCGCCGAGGGTGGGCTCCAGGCGCGGAAGCGCACGCCGGCGACGAACTCTCCCGGCACCCCGGTGGCGGTGAGCGGCAGGGTGCGGCCGTTGCAGGTGACCACGTGGCGGCTGCCGGTCATGTGGGAAACCTTGACCTGCAGGCGCTCCACCGACGAGTCCACGTAACGGGCGGTGGCGCCGGCCTGCATCTCCTCGCCCAGCACGTTCCACGGCTCGATCGCCTGGCGCAGCTCGATGCCGACGCCGTGGTAGTCCGCGGCCCCGTGGCGCGGGAAGCGGAACTCGACGAAAGGCGCGAACCACTCGTACGCGAACGCGTAGCCGGCGCGGCGCAGGTCCAGAATGACGTCCTCCAGGTCCTTGATCACGAAATGTGGCAGCAGGAAGCGGTCGTGCAGCTCGGTGCCCCAGCGGATCAGCTTGCCGTCGTAGGGCTGGCGCCAGAAGCGCCCGATCAGCGCGCGGAACAGCAGCATCTGCAGGCAGCTCATGCGCCAGTGCGGCGGCATCTCGAAGGCGCGCAGTTCCACCAGCCCGAGGCGGCCGGCCGGGCCCTCCGGCGAGTACAGCTTGTCGATGCAGAACTCGGCGCGGTGGGTGTTGCCGGTCAGGTCCACCAGCAGGTTGCGCAGCAGCCGGTCCACCAGCCACGGCTTGTCGTTCTCCTTGCCCGGCGGGGCGTGCCGTTCCATCTGCTGGAACGCGATCTCCAGCTCGTACAGGCTGTCGTGGCGCGCCTCGTCGACCCGCGGCGCCTGGCTGGTGGGGCCGATGAACTGGCCGGAGAACAGGTACGACAGCGACGGGTGGTTCTGCCAGTAGGTGACCAGGCTCTTGAGCAGGTCGGGGCGGCGCAGGATCGGGCTGTCGGCCGCGGTGGCACCGCCGATGGTGACGTGGTTGCCGCCGCCGGTGCCGGTGTGGCGGCCGTCCAGCATGAACTTCTCGGTGCCGAGGCGCGCCTGGCGCGCGTCCTCGTAGAGCGCCTCGGTGTTGGCGGTGAGTTCCGCCCAGGAGTGCGCCGGGTGCACGTTGACCTCGATCACCCCCGGATCCGGCGTCACCTTGATCTCGCGGATGCGCGGGTCGTTGGGCGGGCCGTAGCCCTCCAGCGTGACCGGCAGGTCCAGGGCCACCGCGGTGTCCTCGACGGCGGCCACCAGGTCCAGGTAGTCCTCCAGCGCCGGGACCGGCGGCATGAACACGTGCAGCCGGCCGCCGCGCACCTCGGTGGCGAGCGCGGTGTGGATGATCTCCCGGGGCGCGGCGTCCTTGGCGGCGGCCTTGCCGCGGCGCCGGCGCGTCTTGCCGAGCGCGGCGCGCTGCTCGAACGGATCGCGCTCGAACTGCGGCTCCACGTCCTCGGGCGCTACCCACGGCAGCGACGACAGGGGCAGGCGCAACCCCAGCGGCGAGTCGCCCCCGATCAGATACAGCCGTTCGCGCTTGAGCGGCCACGGGCTGGTCAGCCAGGTGACTGCCGTCGGGCGAGCGCTGGCGGCGGCCCGCGGCTCGGGCTTGAGCGGCAGCACGTAGCCGGCCGGATTGCCGAGCCCGCGGGACAGCACGCGGGCCAGCCGCGCGCGCTCGCCCGGTTCCTTGAGTTCGGCGCGCAGCGGATCGACGTTCTTCGGCAGCTTCTGCTCCTGGAGCAGGTGCAGCGGAATGTCCTCGAAAGCGGCGATCGCGTGCCGCGCGGAAAGGCCCAGGCGCTGCGCCAGTGCGTCGATGAAACGCCTGGCGTCGCCCGGCTCGCGCGCAGGGCCGGGGCGGCCGTCGAGATACTCCGGATGGCGCAGCAGCGCCTCGCCGTCGGCGCGGAAATAGCAGCCCAGCGCCCAGCGCGGCAGCGGCTCGCCGGGATACCACTTGCCCTGGCCGAAGTGCAGGAGCGGGTGGCGACCGAAGCGGTCGGCGAGCCGCCGCAGCAGGGATTCCGCCAGCTCGCGTTTCTTCTCCGACAGCGCGGTGTAGTTCCATTCCGGCCCGTCCATGTCGTCGATCGAGACGAACGTGGGCTCGCCGCCCATGGTGAGGCGCACGTCGCCGGCCTCCAGCTCCGCGTCCACCTGCCGGCCCAGCGCATCGACCTGCGACCACTGCTCCTCGGTGAACGGCTTGGTGACGCGCGGGTCCTCCGAGATCCGGGTCACGCTCATGGCGAATTCCAGCCGGGCCTGGCACGGGTCGGTATACCCCGACACCGCCGCGGCGGTCATCGGCACCGGCGTCGCGGCCACCGGGATGTGGCCCTCGCCGGCCATCAGTCCCGACGTGGGGTCGAGGCCCACCCAGCCGGCGCCGGGAACGTAGGCCTCGGTCCAGGCGTGCAGGTCGGTGAAGTCCTGCTCCGGCCCCGATGGGCCGTCCAGCGCCTTCATGTCGGCGGTTAGCTGCACCAGATAGCCGGAGACGAAGCGCGCCGCGAGCCCCAGGTGGCGCAGGATGTGGGTCAGCAGCCAGCCCGTGTCGCGGCACGAGCCCAGCTTGAACGCGAGCGTCTCCTCGGGCCTCTGCACCCCCGGCTCCATGCGCACGATGTAGCCGATGTCCTGCTGCAGCGCGCGGTTGACGTCCACCAGCAGATCGATAACCCGCATTCCGGGTTGAACGCGCTCCCGCCGGTAGCGCTCGATCCAGTCCGCCAGCAGCGGCGGCGCCGGCTCCACCTCCAGGAACGGCGCCAGGTCGCGGCGCATCTGCGCCGGGTACTCGAACGGATAGAACTCGGCGAACTCCTCGACGAAGAAGTCGAAGGGATTGATGACCGTCATGTCGGCGATCAGGTCCACCACCACGTCCAGGTGCCGCGACGGCTCGGGGAAGACGATGCGGGCGATCCAGTTGCCGAAGGCGTCCTGCTGCCAGTTGATGAAGTGCCTGGCGGGCTCGATCTTCAGGCTGTAGGAGAGGATTGGCGTGCGGCAATGGGGCGCCGGGCGCAGCCGGATCTCGTGCGGCGAGAGCCGCACCGGGCGGTCGAAGCGGTAATGGGTCTGGTGGTTGAGCGCGACGTGTATGGACATGGGCCTATCTTACAGGCGCGCACGGCGGCGCCGGGGACGGCGGTGGATCGGCGCCGATCAGGTCGGCTGGTGGTAGCTCCAGTCGGGGTTGGGCA
Source organism: Pseudomonadota bacterium (assembly GCA_049322755.1). Taxonomy (GTDB): domain Bacteria; phylum Pseudomonadota; class Gammaproteobacteria; order Burkholderiales; family UBA6910; genus DATIUV01. The sequence goes on from JBMOQX010000072.1 coordinate 146,037, forward strand.
GCTGGCTGAACAGCTGCCGCAGGCCCGAACCCCACTGCGTGTGCACCATCTGGTAATACGGATCCGCCTCGGTGATGCGCCGGGAGAGGCCGATGCGCAGCGTGTCGCGCTCGTAGATCGTCAGGTCGATGGGCAGCCCCACGGAGATGTTGCTGCGCATGGTGGAGTCGAACGACACCAGCAGGCATTTCGCGGCCTCGATCAGCGGCGTCGTCGGCGTCACCACGCGGTCGATGATGGGCTTGCCGTACTTGGTTTCGCCGGTCTGGAAATACGGCGTCTCCTCGGTGGCCTCGATGTAATTGCCCTCGGTGTAGACCAGGAACAGCCGCGGCCGCTCGCCGCGGATCTGGCCGCCGACGATGAAGTTGGCGCGGGCGTCGATGTTGTGTTTGGCGAGATACGGGCCGTCGCGCTGCTGGACCTCGCGCAGCGCGCCGCCCACCAGGCCCGCCGCCTCGGGCATCGATTCCACGGTCAGCAGGTTGGGCGGGCCCTCGGTGTGCCGGGCCTGACTCATGAGGGCGTTGATCACCGCCTGCGTGATCGCCAGGTTGCCCGAACTGAGCAGCACGATCACGCGCTCGCCGGGCTTCTCGAACACGGTGGTCTTGCGATAGGTCGAGATCTGGTCGACGCCGGCATTGGTGCGGGAGTCGGAAGCCATGACCAGTCCGGCGTCGAGCAGGATGGCGGCGCAATACGTCATCGGTGGCGGTGGCGGAGAAAAGCGGGTCAGCCGCCGGCGCCGCCGGCGGACAAGGCGGGATCGGCGGCCCAGTCGGGATCGGGCCAGTCCTCGACGGCGCGGCGCAGCCGCTCGCCCCACTGCTGGTGGATCATCTGGAAATAGGGGTCCGACTCGGCGATGCGCCGGTTGAGGCCCGCGCGCAGCGAGTCCCGGGCGTAGCACAGCAGGTCGATGGGCAGGCCCACCGAGATGTTGCTGCGCAGGGTGTAGTCGAACGACACCAGCACGCATTTCGCGGCGTTGATCAGGCTCGACTGGCGCGTGATGGCGCGGTCGATGATGGCGCGGCCGTACTTGTGCTCGCCGATCTGGAAATAGGGCACGTCCTCGGAAGCCTCGACGTAATTGCCCTGGGCGTAGACCTGGAACAGGCGCGGGCCCTCCCCGGCGATCTGGCCGCCGACGATGAAGCTGGCGCTGGAGTCGACGTTGCTCTGCATCAGGTACGGGCCGTCGCGGGTCTGCACCTCGCGCAGGGCCTCGCCGACGAGTCCGGCGGCCTCGTCCATGGCGGGCACGTTCCACAGGCTGCGGTCGCCCTCCGCGCGCGACCAGCGCTCCAGCAGGTCCAGCACCGCCTGGGTCACCGCCAGGTTGCCGGCCCACAGCAGCGTCACGACGCGCTGGCCGGCGCGCTCGAACACCGCCATCTTGCGCACCGTGGCGATCTGGTCGACGCCGGCATTGCTGCGGGAATCGGACGCGAACACCATGCCCGCGTCCAGCTTGACCGCTACGCAATACGTCATTCGTGGCCTGTGCCTCCCCAATGTCAACCGCGAGCCACTATAAATAATCGGCTGCTGCGCGGCAATTGCCGCTGCAATCAGGCCGCCATGGCCCAGAAGTAGGCGCGGTTGATCTCCTCGGAGAGCTCGCGCGTCTCGTCGAGGAACTCGGTCAGGTACTCGTGCATGCCCTTTTCGAACACGTCCTCGATGCGCGCGAAATGCACTTCCGAGTGCAGCTGGCCGGCGCGGCGCTCCACTTCCCGCGACGACGAGCCGCCGATCCAGCGCACCGCGCGGTAGACCTCGGTCATGCAGCTGTGCAGCGAGCGCGGCATGTCGGCGCGCAGGATCAGGAGCTCGGCGACGCGCCGCGGCGTGATGACGTCGCGGTAGATCCGGCGGTAGGCGACGAACGCCGACACCGAGCGCAGCAGTGCACCCCACTGGTAGTAGTCGGCGGCGCCGCCGACGTCCTGCACGCTGGGCAGCAGCACGTGGTACTTCACGTCCAGGATGCGCGCGGTGTTGTCGCCGCGCTCGAGCCAGGTGCCCAGCCGGATGAAGGAGAAGCCCTCGTCGCGCAGCAGAGTGCCGTGGGTGACGCCGCGGAACAGGTGCGAGCGGTCCTTGGCCCACTCGCAGAACTCGCTGATGCCCGAGGACTTGATTTGGCTCCAGCTCTTGTAGCGGATGTCGAGCCAGGCGGCGTTGAGCGCCTCCCACATCTCCACCGAGATGCTGCCGCGCACCGCGCGGGCGTTCTCGCGCGCCAGGTGCAGGCAGTTGTAGATGCTGGACGGGTTGTCGGCGTCCATGGCCATGAACTTGAGCACGCCGTCGGCGCTGACCTCGGGGTAGCGGCTCACGTAGTCGTTGAACAGGCCCACCGCGTTGAGCACCGCGGTCCACTCCTGGTGCGGGTGGATGGTGCCGCTGGGCAGCAGCGACATGCGATGGGTCACGTCCAGCAGGCGCGCGGTGTTTTCCGCGCGCTCGATCAGGCGCGACATCCAGAACAGATGGTCGGCGGTGCTGGAGAGCATCAGTCCTCCATGACCCAGGTGTCCTTGGTGCCCCCGCCCTGGGACGAGTTGACCACCAGCGAGCCCTCCCGCAGCGCCACCCGGGTGAGTCCGCCCGGGACGATCACCACGTCCTCGCCCGAGAGCACGAACGGCCGCAGGTCGATGTGGCGCGGGGCGATGCCCTGCTCGACGAAAGTGGGGCAGGTGGACAGCGACAGCGTGGGCTGGGCGATGAAGTTCTCCGGCGCTTCCAGGATGCGCTGCTTGTAGGCCTCCCGCTCCTGGGCGCTGGCCGCGGGGCCGATCAGCATGCCGTAGCCGCCCGAGCCGTGAACTTCCTTCACCACCAGCTCGTGCAGGCGCGAGATCACGTGCCGGCACTCCTTGGGATCGCGCAGCAGGTAGGTGGGCACGTTGCGCAGGATCGGGTCCTCGTTCAGGTAGAAGCGGATCATCTCCGGCACGTAGGGATAGGTGGCCTTGTCGTCGCCGACGCCGCCGCCGATGGCGTTGCACAGCGTCACGCGGCCGGCGCGATAGGCCGAGAAGATGCCCGGCACGCCCAGCACCGAGTCGGCGCGGAACACCTGGGGGTCGAGGAACTCGTCGTCGATGCGGCGGTAGACCACGTCCACCCGCTGCGGCCCCTGGGTGGTGCGCATGAACAGGGTCTCGTCCTTGACGAACAGGTCCAGGCCCTCCACCAGCTCGACGCCCATCTCCTGGGCCAGGAACGCATGCTCGAAATAGGCGCTGTTGTACTGCCCCGGCGTCAGCACCACCACGGTGGGCTCCAGCACGCCCTGGGGCGCCACCGAGCGCAGCGTCTCCAGCAGCCGGTCGGGGTAGTGGTCCACCGGCGCGATGGCCTGGGTGGCGAACAGCTCCGGGAACAGCCGCATCATGATCTTGCGGTCCTGGAGCATGTAGGACACGCCGGAGGGCGTGCGCAGGTTGTCCTCCAGCACGTAGTAGGCGCCGTCGCCGTCGCGCACCACGTCGATGCCGGCGACGTGGCTGTAGATGCCGCGGGCCACGTCGAAGCCCACCATCTCCTTGCGGTAGAGCGAGTTGTTGAGCACGTGCTCGGCCGGAACGCGGCCGGCCTTGAGGATCTTCTGGTCGCGGTAGATGTCGCCGAGGAAGGCGTTCAGCGCCCGCACCCGCTGGCGCAGCCCGTCGGAGAGCATCTGCCACTCGTCGCGGGGGATGATGCGCGGCACGATGTCGAACGGGATCAGCCGCTCGGTGCCGCTTTCCTGGCCGTAGACCGCGAACGTGATGCCGACGCGATGGAAGAGGGCGTCCGCCTCCTCGCGCTTCGCGCCGAGCCGCTCCGGCGGATTGTTGGCGAGCCACTCGGCAACCCCGCGGTAATGGGCGCGCACGCTGCCGTCGGCGGCGTACATTTCGTCGTAGCCGGCGGGAGCCGGCAGGGCGGGGGCTGGGCTGGGCGGGGTCATGGGAAACGGAGGCAGCAAGCGGCGTGCCTATGTCCGCAGTATAGCGAGGGGGGCAAAACGACACCAACCGCACCGTTTTGGGGAATCCGCTCCCGGCGCCGGCACCGGTCTGGTGCCCCGCGAGGACGGGCAGGACGCATGTCATAATGAAATCCATGGTTTCCGTCGTCGACAGTCGCACCCCGCAAGTTGAAACGCCGCCCTCCTGGCTGCTGGCGGCGTGCGCGCGCCTGCCCGAGTCCGAGCAGGCGCTGCTGCGCAAGGCCCACGGTCTGGCGCAGGCGGCGTGGGCGCCGGCGGTCCCCGGTGCCGCGGCCATTGCCCGCCACGTGGCCGGCGTGGTGGAGATCCTCAACGACCTGCGCGTCGACGGCGAGACGCTGGCGGCGGCCCTGCTGAGTCCGCTCGCCGTCGACTCCGCTGCCGCGCGCCAGCGGCTGGCCGAGGAACTGTCGCCCGCGGTGGCGCGGCTGACGGAGGGCGTCGCCCGCATGCAGCAGATCCACGCCCTTTCGGCGTCGGTGGCAGCCCAGGGCGAAGACCGCGGCGTTCACGTCGAGGCGCTGCGCAAGATGCTGCTGGCGATGGTGGAAGACCTGCGGGTGGTGCTGATCAAGCTCGCCGACCAGGTGCAGCGGCTGCGGGACTTTGGCGCCGACGCCGGCGAGGAGGCCCGCCGCTGCGCCCACGAGACGCTGGACATCTTCGCGCCGCTGGCGAACCGCCTGGGCGTGTGGCGCATGAAGTGGGAACTGGAGGATCTGGCGTTCCGGGTGCTGGAGCCGGAGCTCTACAAGAAGATCGCCCGCCAGCTGGACGAGCGCCGGGTGGACCGGGAGCGGGGCATCGCCGGGGTGATCGAGGTCCTGCGCCGCGAGCTGGCGGCGGCCGGGGTGGAGGCCGAGATCACCGGCCGGCCCAAGCACATCTACTCTATCGTCAAGAAGATGCGGCGCAAGCGGGTGGCCTTCGACGAGATCTACGACGCCCGCGCGGTGCGCATCCTGGTGCGGGAGGTGAAGGACTGCTACACCGCGCTGGGCGTGGTGCACAACCTCTGGCAGCCGATCCCGAAGGAGTTCGACGACTACATCGCCAAGCCCAAGGGCAACAACTACCGCTCGCTGCACACCGCCGTCATCGGTCCCGAGGGTCAGGCGCTGGAGGTGCAGATCCGCACCTGGGAGATGCACCAGCACTCCGAGCTGGGGGTGGCCGCCCACTGGCGCTACAAGGAAGGTGCCCGCCAGGACAGCCGCTACGACGACAAGATCGCCTGGGTGCGCCAGATCCTCGACTGGAAGGACGACCTGGCGGACAGCGCGGAGCTGGCCGAGCAGTTCCGCACCGCGCTGTTCCAGGACACCATTTACGTGCTCACGCCCCAGGGCCGCGTGGTGGATCTGCCGCGCGGCTCGACGCCTATCGACTTCGCCTACGCCGTGCACACCGACCTGGGCCACCGCTGCCGCGGCGCCCGCGTCAACGGCGTGCTGGTGCCGCTCAACTATCGCCTGGACAACGCCCAGCGCGTGGAGATCGTCGCCGCCAAGCAGGGCGGGCCCTCGCGCGACTGGCTCAACCCGGAGCTCAAATACGTCGCCAGCCCGCGCGCCCGGGCCAAGGTGCGGCAGTGGTTCAAGGCGCTGGAGCTGGCGCAGACGGTGGCCGACGGTCGGGCGGTGGTGGAGCGGGAGCTGGCCCGGCGCGGCATGACCTCGCTGTCGCTGGAAAAGCTGGCCGAGCGCCTCGGCCTCGCCCGCGTCGACGACCTGTGCGCGGCGGTGGCGCGCGGGGACATCAACGCCCGCCAGCTGGCCCAGGCGCTGGGGGACGAGACCCGGGCCGCGCCGGAGGAAGCGCTGCCGCTGCGCCGCGGGCCGGCGCCCACTTCCGGCACCGGCATCCGGGTCGGCGGCGTCGGCGACCTGCTGACCGTCTACGCCCGCTGCTGCCGGCCGGTGCCGCCCGATCCCATCGCCGGCTACGTCACCCGCGGCCGCGGCTTCTCGGTGCACCGGCGCAGCTGCGCCACGCTGGCGCGGCTGGCGGAGCGCCACGCCGAGCGGGTGATGGACGCCGAGTGGAGCGTCGCGGCGGGCATGAGCTTCGAGACCGACGTGATGATCGAGGCCGCCGACCGCCCCGGACTGCTGCGCGACATCTACGACGTGGTGGCGCGCGAGCGGGTCAACATCACCGCCGCCAACACGCTCACCCGCGGCCACGTGGCGCGCATGTTTTTCACGCTGCAGGTGGCCGGCGCCGACCAACTGTCCCGCGTGCTGCGGCTGCTGCGCGACGTGCCCGGCGTGGCGCGGGCGCTGCGGCGCTGAAGCCGGTGCGGAAAGGGAGAACGCCGAGATGAATTCCTACGAGACCCTGAGCGCTTCGCTGTCATCGGCGCTGTCGCAGATGGCCGACCGCATCGGGGAGTACGCGCCCAGCATCCTGGGCGCGGTGCTGCTGCTGGTGGCGGGCTGGCTCGTCGCGCGGCTGCTGCGCGGACTGGCGGTGAAGCTCATGGGCGTGGCCGAGCTGCTGCTGCACCGGATGTTCCGCGGCCGGGCCGCGGCGCCGCGGATCCCGTCGGCGTCGGTGGAGATCGTCGGCAGCATCCTGTTCTGGGTCGTGATCCTGTTCTTCGTCGCCGCCGCCACCCAGGTGCTGGGGCTGGACGTCTTCACCGCCTGGCTGCGGGACCTGGTGCGCTACCTGCCGACGCTGGTGGCGGGAGCGCTCATCATCCTCGCCGGCGCCCTGCTCTCCGGGCTCTCGCGCGACCTCACCGTGGCGGCCACCGGCCACCTGCCTGAGCCCCAGCGCCAACTGCTGGGCCGCATCGTGCAGGGCGTGATCCTGGTGGCGGCGGTGGCGGTGGGTGCCGACCAGATCGGCATCAAGATCACTTTCCTCACCATCCTGGCGGCGGTGGTGGCGAGCGCCGTGATCGGCGGCGTCGCCCTGGCGGTGAGCCTCGGCGCGCGCAGCTACATCAGCAACCTGATCGGCGGCCACCATCTGCGCCAGGCATTCGGCGTCGGCCAGCGCGTGCGGGCGGGCGGTTACGAGGGCCGCATCCTGGACCTCACGCCGGTGTCGCTGGTGATCGAGTCCGACGAAGGCCGCGTGACGCTGCCGGCCAAGATCTACAACGAGGAACCCATCGTGCTCCTGCACGGGCGTGACGGCGATGCGTGAGCGCCACGGCCTGTCGCAGGCCTTCGCCGAGAACCATCCCGCCGACGCAGCGCAGGTCCTGGAGGCGCTGCCGGTGGCCGGCACCGCCGCGTTCCTGGGCGCGCTGCCGGCGAAGACGGCGGCGGCCGTGGCGCGCCGGCTGCCGCCGGATTACGCGGCCCACGTGCTGGAGACGCTGGATCCCGAGACCGCCGCCGGCCTGGTGGACGCGCTCGGTCCCCAGGCCGCCTCCGCCGCGCTGACCCGCGCCGCCCCGGCCACCCAGGCGTTGCTGCTGGAGCGCGTGCCCGTGGCCACCGCGGTGGCGGTGCGGCTGCTGGTGGGCTATCCCCAGGATACGGCGGGCGCCCGCATGGACCCGTGGACGCCGATGCTGCCGGCCCACCTGACGGTGGCCGAAGCCACGGCGGAACTGAAGGACTTCGATGGCGAACTCGGCGAGGTGGTGTTCGTCGTCACCCCCGACCACCGGCTGCTGGGCTGGGTGGGGCTGGGGCACCTGCTGCGGGCGTCGCCCCACGATACCCTCGACCGCGTGATGAAGAAGCCGGCGCCCGCAGTGTCCGCGCTCACGCCGCTGTCCTCCCTCGTGCATCATGCGCACTGGAACGAGCATCACCTGATCGCGGTGGTGGAGCGGGACAACCGCCTGGTGGGGGCGCTCAAGCAGGCGGCCGTGGCGAACGCGAGCCCGGGGCCCGGCGCCTCGGCCCAGGGCGCGGCCGACGCGATGGCGCTGGTGGCGACGACCTACTGGCAGAGCGCGGCGGCGCTGATGCAGCTGGCGGTGAGCCTGCTGCCGGCGGTCCCGCCGGTGGGCGGCAAGGGGCGCCGCGATGGCGGCTGAAGCGAGCGCCGCCGTCGCCGCGCTGGAGGCGCGTTTTCTGCGGGATTACCCCCGGGAGGCGGCGCGCAAGCTGGAGTCGATGCCGCTGGACGAGGCGGCGGAGATTCTCGCCTCCCAGCCGGTGGCAGTCACCCTGCCGGTCTGGGAGCAGCTCGCCACCTACGTCCAGGAAGCGCTGATCGACCGGCTGCCGGACGACACGCTGCGCGGGCTGATGTCGGGCATGGATCCGCCGCTGACGGCGGAACTGCTCTACGGCATGGAAGGCGGCGTGCGCCTGCGGGTCCTGACCCACATGGAGCCCAACGCCCGCCAGCTGGCGGAAGGGCTGATGGAGTACGCCAACGACACCGCGGGGCGGCTGATGGACCCGCGGGTCGTCAGCTTCCGCGGCGACATGACGGTGGCCGAGGCGCTGGCGCGCATGCGCACGTTCGCGCGCACCCGCTCGCTGCGGGAGCTGTTCCTCACCGACGACGAGGGTGCCCTCACCGGGCGGGTGGAGATCCAGGACATCGCCATCTCGCCGCCGGAGCAGCCGCTGCGGCGCATCGCCAAGCCGGTGGCGGCGGCGGTGCTGGACGTGGCGCCGCGGGACGAGGTGGTGGAGAAGATCGAGCAGCATCGCGTCTCCGCGCTGCCGGTGGTGAGCGTGAGCGGCCGGCTGATGGGCGTGATCCATCCCACCACGCTGTTCACCGCCGTGCAGGAGGACGCCAGCCTGGACATCCAGACCATGGTGGGCGCCAGCAAGGACGAGCGGGCGCTCTCGAAGGTGTCGTTTGCGGTGAAGAAGCGCCTGCCGTGGCTGCAGATCAACCTGGCCACCGCGTTCCTGGCGGCCGCCGTGGTGGGCCTGTTCGAGGACACCATCGCCAAGTTCACCGCGCTGGCGGTGCTGCTGCCGGTGGTGGCGGGACAGTCGGGCAACGCCGGCGCCCAGGCGCTGGCGGTCACGATGCGCGGGCTGGCGCTGCGCGAGATCAGCGTGCGCCAGCTGCCGCGCATGCTGTTCAAGGAAGTCAACGTCGGCCTGTTGAACGGCATCGCGGTGGCGATCACCACCGCCATCGGCGTCTATTTCTGGAGCGGTTCCGCCGGCCTGGTGCTGGTGATCGTGATCGCCATGGTGGTGTCGATGGTGGCCGCGGGTTTCTCCGGCGCGACGATTCCGATCGCGCTGCAGCGCTTCGGGATGGACCCGGCGACCGCCTCGTCCATCGTGCTCACCACCGTCACCGACGTGGTGGGCTTCTTTTCCTTCCTCGGGGTGGCGACGCTGCTGCAGGGCATGCTCTGAACGCTGGCCCGGGCGTTGTCGCGGCGCCGGCTTTCCGGTAGAATTCGCCGCCTTACAGGCGCGTAGCTCAGCTGGTTAGAGCATCACCTTGACATGGTGGGGGTCGTTGGTTCGAGTCCAATCGCGCCTACCAGCATCCTTCGACGACCATGGTCTTGCGAACTCATACGACGACTGAACGATGAGACCCTGAGGTCGGGTTCCGCGGAAAAGGTGCGGCTCGGCCGCACTTTTTTTTGGCTGCGTAGGTGAAACATGTCGGTCGTCATTACCCTGCCGGATGACTCCCGGAAGTCCTTCGACGGTCCGGTGACCGTTGCGGAAGTCGCCGCGTCCATCGGCGCCGGTCTCGCGCGCGCCGCGCTCGCCGGCAAGGTGGACGGCAGGCTGGTGGATACTTCTTTCCGCATCGATCGCGATGCCCGCGTCGCCATCGTCACCGACCAGGACCCGGAGGGGCTGGAAATCCTGCGCCACTCGACGGCGCATTTGCTGGCCCACGCGGTGAAGGAGCTGTTTCCCGACGCCCAGGTGACCATCGGCCCGGTGATCGAGAACGGCTTCTACTACGATTTCGCCTACCACCGGCCGTTCACGCCGGAGGACCTGGAAGCCATCGAGAAGCGCATGGCGGAGATCGCCAAGCGCGATTTCAAGGTGGAACGCCGCGTGGTGCCCCGGGACGAGGCGGTGGGGTTTTTCCGCGGCCAGGGGGAAGAGTACAAGGCCCGGATCATCGAGTCGATTCCGGCGGGCGAGGCGATTTCGCTCTACGGCCAGGGGGATTTCGTCGACCTCTGCCGCGGTCCCCATGTGCCGTCCACCGGCAAGCTGAAGGTGTTCAAGCTGCTCAAGGTGGCGGGGGCCTACTGGCGCGGGGACTCGAAGAACGAGATGCTGCAGCGGGTCTACGGTACGGCGTGGGCGAGGAAGGAAGACCAGGACGCCTACCTGCACGCGCTGGAGGAGGCGGAGAAGCGTGACCACCGCCGGCTGGGGCGCCAGCTGGACCTGTACCACACGCAGGACGAGGCGCCCGGCATGGTGTTCTGGCACCCCCGCGGCTGGACGCTGTGGCAGGCGGTGGAGCAGTACATGCGCGGCGTCTACCGCGCCAACGGCTACCAGGAGGTGCGCTGCCCGGCCATCCTCGACGTCAACCTCTGGAAGCGCTCGGGGCACTGGGACAACTTCCGCGAGAACATGTTCTTCACCGCCTCGGAGAACCGGGATTACGCGGTGAAGCCGATGAACTGCCCCGGCCACGTCCAGATCTTCAACAGCGGGCTGCGCAGCTATCGCGACCTGCCGCTGCGCTACGGCGAGTTCGGCTCCTGCCATCGCGACGAGCCTTCGGGCGCGCTGCACGGCCTGATGCGGGTGCGGGCCTTCACCCAGGACGACGGCCACATCTTCTGCATGCCGGAGCAGATCGAGTCCGAGGTGGTGGCGTTCCACCGCCAGGCGCTGGCGGTGTACGGCGATTTCGGGTTTGACGACGTGGCGATCAAGCTCGCGCTGCGGCCGCAGAAGCGGCTGGGCGACGACGCGGTCTGGGACCAGGCCGAGGCGGCGCTGCGGGCCGCGCTGTCGGCGTGCGGCGTGGCCTGGGAGGAACTGCCCGGCGAAGGCGCCTTCTACGGGCCCAAGATCGAGTATCACCTGAAGGATTCCATCGGCCGGTCCTGGCAGTGCGGCACGGTCCAGGTGGACTTCATGATGCCGGGGCGGCTCGGCGCCGAGTACGTGGCCGAGGACAACACCCGCAAGACGCCGGTCATGCTGCACCGGGCCATCGTCGGCTCGATGGAGCGCTTCATCGGCATCCTGATCGAGCACTTCGCCGGCGCGATGCCGGTATGGCTCGCCCCGGTCCAGGCGGTGGTCCTCAATATATCCGAGGGCCAGCGGGTCTACGCCCGGGAAGTCCAGGAGCGGCTGCGCGCCGCCGGCTGGCGCGTCGAGGCCGACTTGAGGAATGAGAAAATAACCTATAAAATTCGCGAACATAGTTTGCAGAAAGTGCCCTATCTGCTGATCGTCGGCGACAAGGAGGTGGGCGCCAACACGGTGGCCGTGCGCGGCCGCGGGAATCAGGACCTGGGTTCCATGAGCGTCGAAGAACTCGTTCGGCGCCTGGCGCAGGATCTGGCCCGCCGCGGGCGCACCGCCTGAGGCTGTGGGAGCCCCGCAGCGGACGCGGCGACGTTCGCTGCGCAGCTCGCCACAGTTTTTTTGACTTGGAGGTTTGACTATCGCTCAGGAATTGCAGCACCGGGTCAACGGCGAGATCACGTCGCCCGAGATCCGGCTGATCGGGGCCGAAGGAGAGCAGATCGGCGTGGTGAGTCTGGCCGAGGCGTTGGCGATGGCGGAGGCGGCGGAGCTCGATCTCGTGGAGATCGCGCCGGCAGCGCAGCCGCCCGTGTGCAAGGTCATGGACTACGGGAAATTCAAGTACCGTGAAAGCAAGAAACGCCACGAGGCCAAGCTCAAGCAGAAGCAGATCCAAGTCAAGGAAATCAAGTTCCGGCCGAGGACGGACGAAGGCGACTACCTGATCAAGGTGAGAAACCTGATCCGCTTCCTGGAGGAAGGCGACAAGGCCAAGGTGACGCTGCGGTTCCGGGGGCGAGAGATGGCGCACCAGGAGTTGGGGTTCCGGCTCCTGGAGCGGGTCAAGCAGGACCTGGATCCCTATGCCGTCGTGGAGCAGTTTCCCAAGATGGAAGGGCGCCAGATGGTGATGGTCCTGGGGCCGAAGAAGAAATAAGGTTTGCACCACCGCGCCGCCGGCGGAAACGGGCGGAATGCAGTCAGCGCGCAATGCGCGCCAACAAGCCGTGTTCGGGTCACGAAGTGTCCGCGGGAGCGGGCCACCCGGAAGGCAACGAAAAGGAGTTGTTCCATGCCCAAGCTGAAATCCAAGCGGGGGGCCGCCAAGCGCTTCAACGTGCTCGGCAACGGCGGCATCAAGCGCAGCCGGTCGCACCTGCGCCACATCCTCACCAAGAAATCCACCAAGCGCAAACGCCATCTGCGCGGCACCACCGTGATCACCGCGTGTGACGTGGGCCACGTGAAGCGCATGCTGCCGTATTCCTAAAGGAGCCGAGACATGCCACGAGTCAAGCGCGGCGTGACGGCCCGCGCCCGTCACAAGAAGGTCCTGGCCCAGGCCAAGGGATTCCGCGGCCGCCGGAAGAACGTGTTCCGGGTCGCCAACCAGGCGGTGATGAAGGCGAACCAGTACGCCTATCGCGACCGCCGCCAGCGCAAGCGCCAGTTCCGGGCGCTCTGGATCACCCGCATCAACGCCGCGGCGCGCGAGTGCGGGCTTTCCTACAGCGCGTTCATGAACGGTCTCAAGAAGGCGGCCATCGACATCGACCGCAAGGTCCTGGCTGATCTGGCGGTGTTCGACAAGATGGCGTTCGCGCGCATCGCCGAGCAGGCGAAGGCGAGCCTGGGCGCGTAGCGCGACGGCGCCTCGCCGGGAGGCTCGCGAGGGCCTCCTTTTTGTTTGTGTTGCAGAGCGCCTCTCGCGCTCATGGCGGTGCACGTCAGGCCCATGGACCCACTCGATCAACTGGTTCAGGAAGCGATTGCCGAGTTCCGTGCCGTGCGGGACGCCGATGCCCTGGAGCAGGCCAAGGCGCGCTATCTCGGCAAGAGCGGCGCGCTGACACAGATGCTCAAGGGGCTGGGGTCGCTGTCGGCCGCGGAGCGTCCCAAGGCCGGCGCCCGGATCAATCAGGCCAAGCAGGCGCTGGAGCAGGCCCTGTCGCAATGCCGCGACGAGCTGGCGGCGCGGCGCCTGGAGGCCCGCCTGGCGGGCGAGGCCCTGGACGTCACGCTGCCGGGACGCGGCGTCGGCCGCGGCGGCCTGCATCCGGTGACCCGGGCGCTGGAGCGGATCGAGGCGCTGTTCGCCGGGATCGGATTCGAGGCGGCCGCGGGACCCGAGATCGAGACCGATTTTTTCAACTTCACCGCGCTCAATATCCCGGAGGGCCATCCGGCGCGGGCGATGCACGACACCTTCTACGTGGAGGGCGGACAGCTGCTGCGCACCCACACCTCGCCGGTGCAGGTGCATTACATGAAGGCGCACCGGCCGCCGCTCAAGGTGATTGCCCCCGGACGCGTCTACCGCTGCGATTCCGACGTGACCCACACGCCGATGTTCCACCAGGTGGAAGGGCTGTGGGTGGACGAGCGGGTGACGTTCTCGGACCTCAAGGGCGTGCTGGTGGAATTCATGCAGCGCTTCTTCGAGCGCGAGGACCTGCGGGCGCGGTTCCGCCCCTCGTTCTTCCCGTTCACCGAGCCATCGGCGGAGATGGACATCGCCTGCGTCCAGTGCGGCGGCAGCGGCTGCCGGGTATGCAGCCACACGGGCTGGCTGGAGGTGCTCGGCTGCGGCATGGTGCACCCGAACGTGTTCCGGCACGTCGCCGTGGATGCCGAGAAGTACGTGGGCTTCGCCTTCGGCCTCGGCGTCGAGCGCCTGGCGATGCTGCGCTACGGCGTGCACGATATCCGGCTGTTCTTCGAGAACGACCTGCGGTTCCTGAGGCAGTTCAGTTGAAGTTCTCCGAAAACTGGCTGCGCACTTTTGTCGATCCACCGCTCACCTCGGCCGAGCTGGCGGAGGCGCTGACCATGGCCGGCCTTGAGGTGGAAGCGCTGGAGCCGGCGGCGGCGCCGTTCAGCGGGGTGGTGGTGGGCGAGGTGCTGGCGGTGGACAAACACCCCAGCGCCGATCGCCTGTCGGTGTGCCGCGTCGAGGTGGGTCAGGGCGAGCCGCTCACCGTTGTCTGCGGCGCGCCCAACGTGCGGGCCGGCATGAAGGCGCCTTGCGCCCTGGTGGGGGCCGTGCTGCCGCAAGCCACGATCCGCGAAACCCAGGTGCGCGGCGTCGCGTCCCGCGGCATGTTGTGCTCGGCCGCGGAGCTGGGGCTTGCCGAGGACGGCGCCGGCCTCCTGGTGCTTCCCGCGGAACTGGCGGCAGGCACCGACCTGCGGGAGGCGCTGGACCTGGACGACCAGCTGCTGACGCTCAAGCTGACGCCCAATCGCGGCGACTGCCTCAGCGTCTGCGGCGTTGCGCGCGAGGTGGCGGCGATCACCGCCACCAGCCTGCGGCTTCCGGACATCGCGCCGGTGGCGCCGGCGGTCAAGGATACCCTGGGCGTCGAGGTGCAGGCGCCGGAAGCCTGCCCGCGGTACTGTGGCCGGGTGGTCCGGGGCGTGAACCCCAGGGCGCCGACACCCGCCTGGATGGCCCGGCGCCTCGCACGCAGCGGTGTGCGCGCCATCAACGCCGTGGTGGACGTGACCAACTACGTGATGCTGGAGCTGGGGCAGCCGATGCACGCGTTCGACCTGGCGCGCATCGACAGCGCGGTGCAGGTGCGTCCGGGGCGCGAGGGTGAGCGCCTCGAGCTGCTCAACGAGCAGACGGTGGATGTGGCCGGCATGCTGGTGATCGCCGATGCGGGCGGACCGCTGGCGCTGGCGGGCATCATGGGCGGCGCCGCCAGCGCCGTCGGTGACGCCACGGCGGACGTGTTCCTCGAGAGCGCGTTCTTCGCCCCCGCGGCGGTGGCGGGACGGTCGTTTGCGCTGGGTTTCGGCTCCGACTCGCTGCACCGTTTCGAGCGGGGGGTCGATTACGCCGCAACCCGCCTTGCCATGGAACGGGCAACCGAGCTGCTGGTCGGCGTGTGCGGCGGAAGGCCGGGCCCGATCACCGAAGTCCAGGGCACGCTGCCCAGGCGCGAGCCGATCCAGCTGCGGGTGGCGCGGGCGAGCCGGGTGCTGGGGGTATCTCTGGACAGCGCCAAGGTCAGCGCGCTGCTGCGCCGGCTGCAGTTCGGCTTCGTCGACGAGCGGGACGTGTTCTACGTGACCCCCCACAGCTACCGGTTCGACATCCAGATCGAGGAAGACCTGATCGAGGAACTAGCCCGGCTGCACGGCTACGACCGGATTCCGGCGACGCGGCCGGCAGTGGACCTGGCGATGCGCGTGCGTCCCGAGCGAGAGCGGGCGCTCCCGGAGATCCGGCGCCTGCTGCTGGCGCGGGATTACCAGGAGGTGATCAACTACGCGTTCGTCGACGCCGGTCTGGAGCGGGAACTCCTGGAGAACCGGGAACCGATCCGGCTCGTCAATCCGCTCGCCAGCACCATGACGGTGATGCGCAGCTCCCTGGCCGGCGGACTGCTGGAGTGCTTGCGCTCCAACCAGAAGCGACAGCAGACCCGGGTTCGCCTGTTCGAGATCGGCTGTTGCTTCGTCCGGCGGGATGGCGTCCTGGTGCAACCGGAGCGCCTTGGCGGCCTCGCCTACGGCTCCGCGGAGCCGGAACAATGGGGCAATTCGCCCCGGAACGTTGATTTCTTTGACGTCAAGGGCGACCTCGAGGCCCTGGTGTGGCCGCTGCGGCTCGATGCCGTCCGGGATACCCATCCCGCCCTGCACCCGGGGCGCGCCGCGCGGCTGGAGCTGGACGGCCAACCTGCGGGGTGGCTGGGGGAGTTGCATCCGCGCTGGCAGCAGGCACTGGATTTTCCCAAGGTGCCGGTGCTCTTCGAGCTCGAAACTGCGGCGCTGCGGCACGTGCCGCTGCCTGCGGCCGAGCCGGTTTCCAGGCTCCCGGTGGTGCGACGCGACATCGCCGTGGTGGTGGACGAGCAGGTCAGCGCCGAGGACCTGCGGCGGGCCCTTGCCGGCCTGGGTTTGGCCCGGGTGGTGGAGGTCGGGTTGTTCGATGTCTACCGGGGGCCAGGCCTGCCGCCGGGGAAAAAAAGCCTTGCATTCCGGGTGTTATTGCAGGATACTGAAAAAACCCTTACCGACCAGGAAGTTGAAGAGGTCATGGGAGACTTGGTCCGGGTTCTCGAACGAGATTTTTCTGCGAAATTGCGTGTCTGAAAGGGGAAGTGCATGACTCTGACCAAAGCCGAGCTGGCGGACATGCTGTTCGAAAAGGTCGGCCTCAACAAGCGCGAAGCCAAGGACATGGTAGAGTCGTTTTTCGAGGAAATCCGGATTGCGCTCGAGGGCGGCAGCAGCGTGAAGCTGTCGGGATTCGGAAATTTCCAATTGCGTGACAAGCCCCAGCGGCCCGGGCGCAACCCCAAGACCGGCGAAGAGATTCCGATCACTGCGCGCCGCGTGGTGACGTTCCACGCCAGCCAGAAACTGAAGGCGCAGGTGGAGCAGACTTACCGTGGACCAGACGCACACATCCAGCAATAAGCAGCTCCCGCCCATCCCGGCGAAACGCTACTTCACCATCGGCGAAGTGAGCGAGCTGTGCGGCGTCAAGCCGCACGTGCTGCGCTATTGGGAACAGGAGTTCAGCCAGCTCAAGCCGGTCAAGCGGCGCGGCAACCGCCGCTATTATCAGCATCACGAAGTGCTGCTGATCCGCCGCATCCGCGAGCTGCTCTACGAGCAGGGCTTCACCATCAGCGGGGCGCGCAACCGCCTCGAAGAGGGAGTGGCCGATGCCCCGGCGCCGGCGCACGCGCCGGCCCTCGATCTCGCGCATCTGCGCAGGGAAATCAAGAGCGTCGTCGACCTGCTCCGCGCCTGACGCGTCCGCGTCGGCCGCACCCGTTCTGCTGCTATAATCCGCGCTCTCGGGGCGTAGCGCAGCCTGGTAGCGTACCTGCCTGGGGGGCAGGTGGTCGCTGGTTCGAATCCAGTCGCCCCGACCAGATTCCAAGAGCCGATGTCCGAAGTCAGCGAACCGTCGCCGGCGCGGCCGCCGGAGCGAGCCGCAGGTCTGGCGGCCAAACTCTGACTTCTCGAATGCGGATCCTGCTCAGCAACGACGACGGGTACTTCTCTCCCGGCCTCGCCTGCCTCGCGCGGACGCTGGCCGAAATCGGCGACATCACCGTGGTGGCGCCCGAGCGCGACCGCAGCGGCGCCAGCAACTCGCTGACGCTGGACCGGCCGCTGACGGTGAAGCGGGCCTCCAACGGCTTCCTCTACGTGAACGGCACGCCCACCGACTGTGTGCACCTGGCGGTAACCGGCCTGCTGGACCACACGCCGGACCTGGTGGTCTCGGGCATCAATCACGGCGCCAACATGGGCGACGACACCATCTACTCCGGCACGGTCGCCGCCGCCACCGAGGGCTACCTGCTGGGTATTCCGTCGATCGCGATGTCGCTGACGTCATCCCGCGGCGCTCATTTCGAGACTGCGGCGGCGGTGGCGCGTGATCTGGTGGAGCGTCACCGGCGCAAGCCGTTTCCGGAACCGATGCTGCTCAACGTCAACGTGCCCGACCTGCCCGCGGCGCAGATCGCCGGCGTGCGGATCACGCGGCTGGGCAAGCGGCACAAGGCCGAGCCGGTGGTGAGGGGGACAAACCCGCGCGGCGAAACGGTTTACTGGATCGGCGCCGCAGGCGCGGCCCAGGATGCCGGCGAGGGCACCGACTTTCACGCGGTCGCGGAGGGCGCGGTGTCGGTCACGCCCCTGCAGATGGACCTGACGCGCTTTGCGCAGCTGGAGGCGCTGCGGGGGTGGATCGGGTGACGTCGCGGCACGATGGCATCGGCATGACGTCGATGCGCACGCGCACCCGCATGGTGGAGCGGCTGCGGGAGCGTGGCATTCGCGACGAGGCGGTACTGGCGGTGATGGGGAGCGTGCCCCGGCATCTGTTCGTCGACGAGGCGCTGGCCACCCGCGCCTACGACGACGTATCGCTGCCGCTCGGATTCGGGCAGACCATCTCCGCGCCGTACACCGTGGCCCGCATGACCGAGGTCCTGCGCGCGGGCGGCGAGCTGGGCAAGGTGCTGGAGGTCGGCACCGGCTGCGGCTACCAGACCGCGGTGCTGGCGCGGCTCGCGCGGGAGGTGTATTCGGTGGAGCGTATCGGCGAGCTCAACGCCCGCGCGCGGCGCGCGCTGCGGGAAGTGCGCGTGACCAACATCCGTCTCAAGCACGGCGACGGATCCCTCGGCATCCCCGAAGCGGCGCCGTTCGACGGCATCATCGTCACCGCGGCGGTGACGCACGTGCCGAAGGCGCTGCTGGAGCAGTTGGCGCCGGGTGGTAGAATGGTGGCGCCGATCGGGGCGCAGGAACAGGTCTTGCGTGTGTTCGAGCGCACCGACGCCGGCGTCACCGAAACGACCCTGGAGTCTGTGAAGTTCGTGCCGCTGCTTCCCGGCGTGGCGAATTAGGGACATACCCCGCGGGTCCCACCGCGCGGTGGACCCGGCGGCCGGCGGAACCGTGCGGGACGACGGGACGTCCGCCCAGATCAGGAGTTGACAGCCGCATGCTCCGCAACGCTCTCGTCTTCGGGTGCTTGGCGCTGGCGCTGGCGGGTTGCTCGTCGACGCGCCATGGCGCTCCGGTCGCCGACCGCAGCGGCGGTGCCGCGCGCGAAGCGCCAAGGGCGGCGGCGCCCGGCACCTACGTGGTCAAGAAAGGCGATACGCTCTACAGCATCGCGCTGGAGCAGGGCGTGGACCATCGCGAACTGGCCCGCTTGAACGGCATCGCGGATCCTTCCGCCCTTGCCGTCGGACGCGTGCTCTCCATTCCGGCGCCCCCGGCGGCAGCGACCCCGGCGCCGGCGCCGGCCACCCCGACCGGCGTCATCACGGCGCCGATCGTGGTGGGACCGGCGGTGGAGGCCACGCCGCTGGGCAATTCCCCGCGCCTGAAGACCGAGCCCCGGGGCTACAAGGTGCCGTACTCCGAGAACGCGCTGGCGGACATGAAGAAGGGCACGGCCGTGTCGCTGGCGAAGCCCGATGCGCCGGCTCCGGCGCCGAAGGCCGGGGAGGCGCTGCCCAAGACGCCGGAAGCGGCCCCCGATGGCCCGCTGACGTGGACCTGGCCGGTGACGGGCAAGGTGGTGTCGAAATTTTCCGAAGCCAGCAAGGGCATCGATATCGCCGGCGCGGCGGGTCAGCCGGTTTTTGCCAGCGCGCCGGGCAAGGTGGTTTACAAGGGCGACGGCTTGCGCGGATACGGCCTGCTGGTCATCATCAAGCACAACGAGGAGTATCTCTCGGCGTATGCCCACAACCGCGTGGTGCTGGTCAAGGAGGGCGACAGCGTCGCCCAGGGTCAGAAGATCGCGGAAATGGGCAACAGCGATGCGGACCGCGTGAAACTGCACTTCGAGATCCGGCGCTTCGGCAAGCCGGTGGATCCGATGAAATACCTTCCGGGGGACAAGGCGTCGTGAGCACCGAGGGCCTACCGCCGGACGACGAGCCGCTCGAGGCCGAAGCCGAGGCCGAAGCCCGGCCGGAGCCGGAAGAAAGCCCCGCGTTCGAGCCGGAGGCGCTCGCGGGCGACCTCATCTCCGACGTCACCAAGCTCTATCTGAACGAGATCGGCCACGCCCCGCTGCTCAAGCCGGAGGATGAGCTGCGCCTGGCGCGGCTGACGCGCGACGGCGACTTCGCCGCGCGGCAGAAAATGATCGAGCACAACCTGCGGCT
The DNA here is from genome assembly GCA_049322755.1 of Pseudomonadota bacterium. Taxonomy (GTDB): domain Bacteria; phylum Pseudomonadota; class Gammaproteobacteria; order Burkholderiales; family UBA6910; genus DATIUV01. Next base: position 165,857 of record JBMOQX010000072.1, read on the forward strand.
GGTGGTGAACATCGCCAAGCACTACGTGAACCGCGGCGTTGCGCTGATGGACCTGATCGAGGAGGGCAACCTGGGGCTGATCCATGCGCTGGAGAAGTTCGACCCCGAGCGCGGCTTCCGCTTCTCGACCTATGCGACCTGGTGGATCCGCCAGAACATCGAGCGTGCCATCATGAACCAGTCGCGCACCATCCGGCTGCCGGTGCACGTGATCAAGGAGCTGAACAGCGTGCTGCGCGCCATGCGCCACCTGGAGGCCCACACCGAGCGCGAGCCCACCGCCGAGGACGTGGCCCACGCGCTGGCGCGGCCGGTGGCCGACGTGCGGCGCGTGCTCTCGCTCAACGAGCGCACCGCCTCGCTGGACGCGCCGCTGGACATCGATCCCATGCTCTCGATCGGCGAGTCGATTCCCGACGACAGCAACCCGACGCCCGACCTGCGCCTCGAGCAGGTGCAAATCGAGGACTGCATCCGCGACTGGCTGATGCAGCTCTCGGAGAAGCACCGCTGGGTAATCGAGCGGCGCTACGGTCTCAACGGCCACGAGGTGGCGACGCTGGAACAGCTGGCCGAGGGCATGCGCCTGACGCGCGAGCGGGTCCGGCAGATCCAGGTGGAAGCGCTGCAGTCGCTGCGGCGGCTGATTCACCGGCGCGGCATGAGCAAGGACGTGCTGCTGTGACCGGACCCACGCATGGCGGGCCGTCGACCGATCCGGCGGTGAGCGTTTAGCGACCCGCTTTTCTGGCGGCGCGCCGCGGCTTCACAGCTTCCATCGACCCCTTGCCCTTCGCCACTCGCCCCCTCAGGCGCGAAACGCCGCCACCAGCGCCTTCAGCCGGTCCAGCGCGCGCGGATCGGCCCTGCCTCCGTACCGGATATCCACGTAGAGCCGGCTGATGGCGGCCACCGCGCCGGCCAGGTCAGGGCGCGCGCCGGCCACGCGGCGGGCGAAGTCCCGCGGGCCTTCCCAGGCGTTGCGGGTGAGGCCGCGGCGCGCGAGCCGGCGGCAGAAACGGGCGTAGGCGCGCTGCACCGGGTCGACGGGACGCGTGCGCAGGCGCCACAGCATCAACGCCGTAAAGCCCAGCAGCACCGCACCGGTCCCCACCAGCAAAGCCGCCCCCATCGCCTGCCAGCTCGGCGTGGACATGCCCACCCGCCGCAGCAGATCGCGCTGGCGCTGATCGTTGAACCCCAGCACCCACTGGTTCCAGGCGTTGGCCGCGGCGTCCCAGGTGTGATGGATCTTGCGCAGCCAGTTGAATTCCGCGCGCATCAGCACCGGCAGCGGATCGCCCACCGGCACCGCCGACGCGATCCCGCGCTGAATGCGCGACGGGGACACGGCCGCGGTCGGGTCGACGCGCACCCAGCCCGCGCCTTCGATCCAGACCTCGGCCCAGGCGTGGGCGTCGGCCTGGCGCACGATCAGGTAGTTGCCGATGGGGTTGAACTCGCCGCCCTGATAGCCCGTGACGACGCGGGTGGGCACACCCGCGGCCCGCATCAGGAAAGCGAACGTGGACGAGAAGTGCTCGCAGAATCCGCGCCGGGTGTTGAACAGGAAGTCGTCGATGGAGTCCTCGCCCAGCAGCGGCGGCTGCAGCGTGTAGAAGAACGACTCGCCGCGGAAGTGGGCGAGAGCGGCGTTGACGATGGCCCGGGGATCGCCGCGGTGCCGCTCGCGCCATTGCGCCGCCAGGGCTCGCGCCCGCGGGTTGCCGTCCTCGGGCAGGCGCAGCGCGCGGTTGCGTTCCCACGCCGCTTCCTTGAGCTCGGTGCGGTAGCGCACGTGGGAGCGCATGTCGTAGCGCATGCGGTTGCGCACCGGGAGATTGGCGAGGAGCTGGAAGTCCGCGGCCAGCACCGCCTTGTCCGGCACGGTCGCGGGCAGGTCGAGGGCGAACAGCCAGCGCTTCTGATGCGGCTCCAGTGTCACCGTGTACTCGACGCCCGCATCGAGCGGCTCGAAGCCGGCGCTGCGGTACTCGTTCGGGAACGGCGCCGACCAGGTGCGCCCGTCGAAGCGGGTCAGCACCGGCCCGCGCCAGTACATCTGGGCGGACGGCGGCGCGTCGCCACGAAAATCGACCCGGAACGCGACGGCATCGGAGAGCGAGAGGCGGCTCAGATCGCCCGGGGACATGCTGTCGGACAGGCCGCTTACCGCGGCCGCGGATTCCTGCGGCACGGCCCAGAGCGGACTCGGCAGGCGCGGGAAGAACACGAACAGGATCAGCATGACCGGCAGCGACTGCGCCAGCAGGGCGCCGGCGGTGCCCAGTGCCTGCAGCGGACTCGGGGGCGTTCCCTCCCGGGCAAGCGCCACCAGGGTGGCGGTAAGGGTCACGATGGGCAGCGCCAGGTACGCCGCCACCGGGATCGACTGATCGTAGAGAAACTGGGTGATCACGAGGAAATAGCCGAGCTGGGCCAGCAGCACGGCGTCCCGCCGCGAGGTGGTCTCCAGCAGCTTCAGCGCCATCAGCACGATCAGCAGCGCGACCCCGCCGGAGCGGCCGAAAATGGTGCCGAAGCCGGCGATGGTGGCGCCGATGCCGATCACGGTCAGCGTCACGAGCACCCAGCGCGATGGCAGCTTCCGCCCTTCGCGGCTGAGGTGCAGCCGCCACAGACCAAGGCCCACGGCGAACGCCGTGAGCCACCACGGCAGGCGCAGCGCATGGGGGCCGAGTGCCAGCGCGAGCGACGCCAGCAGCCCGTAGAACGGCGTGAGCGCGAGCGGCGACTTCATCCGGGCGCCCCGCCCGCGTCCGCCGCCGGTGCCCCGAACAGCGCCAGGGCCTCCAGGCAGGCGGCCCGATGCCGCGGTCCTCGATCGGGGGCGAGGCGCGCGCCGGGAATGCGCAGCCCGTAGGTGGCCCCCGCTGCCTCGGCGTCCAGCACCCAGCGGGCGAGGCGCGAGAGGCGCCGCTCGGGATCGGCGTCGGCCAGCAGGTCCCAGTCGAGCCAGATCTCGTCGGCGGCACGGCCGCTGAACTGCTTGGTCAGCGTGCCGCGTTCCTGGGCGGCGGCCTTCCAGGCGATATGGCGCGGCGAATCGCCCAGCCGGTATTCGCGCAGGCCGGCGAAGTCGTCGGTGCCGCTGCCGTGCTCGCGGCCGTCGCCGGCGTGGTCGCGGGAGACCGGCAGCGGCGGGTGCCCGCCTTCCGGTTTCGGGTAGACGAGGCAGCTGACGTCGAGATGGACGTAGGACCAGGCGCGCATCAGGCCCAGCGGGTAGCGCGTGTGCACCGTGATGCGCTCGGGCGCGAGGCGCCCGCGGCGCCGGGCCGGCACGCTCAGCCCCGGCTCCGCGCTCTGGCCAGCCGCGACGTCGACGAACACCGTCGCGCTGCCGGGGTGGGACAGGGCGACGCCGGGGCGGGCGACGCCGGTGGGATTCTCGACGCGCACGTGGAACACCGCATTCTCGCCGGCGAACACCGGCGCGGTGCGTCCGGCGCTCACGCCCAGCCCGGCCAGCGTGCGGAAGGTGTGCAGGATCGACACGATCGTCATCGCCGCCAGCAGGAAGGTGACGGCGAACCCCAAGCTCAGCTGGTAGTTGGTGGACCCGATCAGCATCAGCAGCAGCATGCCGGCGAACACCACGCCCTGGCGTGTCGGCAGGATGAAGATGCGCCGCTGGGTGAGCACCACCCGGCCGCGCTCGCGGCCGCGCGGCCTGAAGATCCAGTCGGAGACGATGCGCGCCAGCCGGCTGTCGGCGAAGCCGGCGCCGCGGTCGACAGGCGGGACGGCGGCCATCGACCGCTTCAGGGAATTGCCACCTCGGCCACGATCCGCTCGCCGAGGTCGACGCCGTTGATCGCACCGTGATCGGAGGCCAGGCGCAGCCGGTGGCCGACGACGCCGGGAAGCACCGCCTGCACGTCCTCCGGCAACACCGCCTTGCGCCCATCCATCAGCGCCCAGGCGCGGGCGGTGGCCAGCAGCGCGAGCCCGGCGCGGGGCGACATGCCGTTCTGGAATTCGGGGCTGCGGCGCGTGTGCTCGATGATCGCCTGCACGTAGTCCACCAGGGCATCGGTGGCGTGCACCTGCATCGCCTGGCGCTGCAGCGCGTCCAGCTCGGGCACGTCCATGCATGGCGCCAGCTTCTCCACCAGATCGCGCCGGGCGACGCCCTGCAGCAGGCCGCGCTCGGCCTGGTGGTCGGGATAGCCGAGCTGGATGCGCATCAGGAAGCGGTCGAGCTGGGACTCCGGCAGCGGAAACGTGCCCACCTGGTACGACGGGTTCTGGGTGGCGACGACGAAGAACGGATCCGGCAGCGCGCGGGTGTCGCCTTCCACCGTGACCTGGTGCTCCTCCATCGCCTCCAGCAGCGCGCTCTGGGTCTTGGGCGTGGCGCGGTTCACCTCGTCGGCCAGGATCAGCTGGCTGAAGATCGGACCGGGGTGGAACTTGAACGCGCCGGTGTCGCGTTCGTAGACCGACACGCCGACGATGTCGGCGGGCAGCAGGTCGCTGGTGAACTGGATGCGCCGGAACTCCAGCCCCAGCGACTTGGCCAGCACGTGGGCGAGGGTGGTCTTGCCCACCCCGGGCAGGTCTTCGATCAGCAGATGACCCCGGGCCAGCAGGCAGGCCACCGCGAGGCGGATCTGCTTTTCCTTGCCGAGGATCACGGTCCCGGCCTGGCGGATCACCCGCTCGATGGCAGCGGTCATTTACCTTCCTTTGCAATCACAGGGATCTGTGCACGCGTTTGAGCGACGGATCCTCGGGATTGTTCTCGATCGTGAAGCCCAACTTGGCCATCAGCCGCAGCATGTTGCCGTTGCTCGCGAGGACATCGCCGACCATCGTACCGAGCCCGGCCTCGCGGGCCACGTCCATGAGCGAGTTCATCATCCGCGAGCCGATGCCCTTGCCATGCCACGCGTCGGCCACCACCAGCGCGAACTCGCACGACGCGCCGTCCGGGTTGGTCACGTAGCGGGCCGCGCCGATCTCCGTCTCGCGTCCGTTCGCGCCCGGAAGCACCGCGATCAGCGCCATTTCCCGGTCGTAATCGATCTGGGTCATGCGCGCCACGGTGCGCGGGCTGAGTTCCTGGATGGTGCTGATGAAGCGGAAATAGCGCGACTCCTCCGACAGTCCGCGCACGAACTCCTGCAGCAGCTCGGCATCCTCGGGGCGAATCGGCCGGATGATGACCTCGTTGCCGTCCGCCAGCGGCCATTTCTGCACCAGGTGGGCGGGGTACGGGCAGATGGCCATGTGCGGATAGCGGTGGCCCTTGCCGGGCGTGGCGTAGTCCACCACGATGCGCGCATCCACCGCCACCGCGCCGTCCTGGTCGACGAGCAGCGGGTTGATGTCCAGCTCGCGGATCCAGGGCAGCTCGCTCGCCATCTCCGAGATCCGCATCAGCACGTGCTCCAGCGCCGCCATGTCGACTGGCGGCAGGCTGCGGAACGGCCCCAGCATGCGCGAGACCCGGGTGCGGGCGATCAGGTCGCGCACCAGCACCGCGTTGAGCGGCGGCAGGCTCACGGCGCGATCGCCGATCACTTCGGCGTTGATGCCGCCGGCGGCGAAGGTGACGACCGGGCCGAACACCCGGTCGGTGGCGATGCCCACCATCAGCTCGCGGCCCTGGGGTTTCACCGTCATCGGCTGGATCGCCACCCCGTCGACCCGCGCCTGGGGCTGCTTCTCCTTCACCGCCGCCAGGATCCCGTTGAAGGCGGCGCGCACGTCCTGGGCGCCGGCGAGATTCAGGCGCACGCCGCCGACGTCGCTCTTGTGGATGACGTCCGGCGAGTTGATCTTCATCGCCAGCGGGAAGCCGATCTGCTCGGCCATCATCACCGCCTCGGGCAGGCTGCGCACCACGGTGGTGGGCGCGACGGGAATGCGGAACGCCGCCAGCAGCGCCTTGGATTCGGGTTCCGTCAGCACCTTGCGCTTGTGCGCCAGCGCGCTCTCGATCAGGATGCGCGCGCCCTCCACGTCCGGCTTGTCCAGCAGCGACGTGGAGTAGGGGACCTGAATCAGCAGCTGCTGGTTGCGATGGTGGATGGCGATGTGGGAGAACGCCTCCACCGCGGGTTCCGGCGTGCGGAACACCGGGATGCGCGCCTGGCTGAGGATGCGCCGGCCTTCGCCCACCGTGTCCCCGCCCATCCAGCAGGCCACCAGCGGGCGCTTGTATTGCTCGTGCAGCGCCGCTACGGTGCGGGCCACCTCGCTCGGGTCGGACTCCACCTGGGGCGTCAGGATAACCAGCACGCCGTCGAAGCCCGGGTCCTCGAGGCACGCCGTGATGGCGGCGCGGTAATGCTCCGGCGTCGCGCCGCCGCACAGATCGATGGGGTTGCCGCGCGACCAGTTCGGAACCAGCACCGCCTCGAGGCGGTCGAGCGTGGGCTGCGACAGTTCCGGAACGTCCACGTCGTGCAACGCCGCCCAGTCCGCAGCGATGATCCCGCCGCCGCCGCCGTTGGTGACGATCGCCAGCCGGTTGCCCGTCGGGCGGTAGCGCGAGCTGAGGCAGCGCGCCGCCGACACCAGCATGTTGAAGGTGCGCACGCGCACCGCGCCGGCGCGCCGCAGCACCGCGTCGAACACGTCGTCGGCGCCCACCAGCGCGCCGGTGTGGGTGATCGCCGCCTTGTAGGCGGCGGGCTCGCGGCCGGTCTTGACCACGATCACCGGCTTGGCGCGCGCCGCCATGCGCAGCGCGCTGACGAAGCGGCGCGGGGCGTAGACACCTTCGAGATAGAGCAGGATGCTCTCGGTGGCGACGTCCCAGGCGAGGAAGTCGAGGATCTCGCCGAAGGCGACGTCCGCCGCCTCGCCCAGCGTGACGACGCTGGAGAAGCCCACGTCGTTGCTGCCGGCCCAGTCCAGCATGGCGTTGGTGAGCGCCCCCGACTGGCACACCAGCGCGATGGTCCCGGGCTTGGCGTCGAAGTTGCTGTAAGTGGCGTTGAGGCCGAGCGCGGGCCGGATGACGCCGAGGCAGTCGGGTCCCAGCAGCCGCACGCCGTGGGACTGGGCGCGGGTCACCGTCTCGCGCAGCAGCCGCGCGCCGCGCGGGTCGGGCGGACCGAGCCCGCCGGTGATCAGCAGCGCGGCGCGGATGCCCTTGCGCCCGCACGCCGCGACGATGTCGGGCACCGTCTCGGCGGGCGTGACGATGATGGCAAGATCCACCGCCTGCGCGATGGCCTCCACGTCCGGGTAGGCGCGGTGGCCGAAGACCTTGGCGCGCTTGGCGTTGACCGGGTAGACCTCGCCGTGGAAGCCGGCGCGCGCCAGGTTCTCCATCAGCTTGCGCCCGGCCGAGCCGGCGCGCTCGGAGGCGCCGACCACGGCCACCGAGCGCGGGGCGAACAGCGGGGTCAGAAAGTGGCGCTCGACCGGAAGGGACACGCGGACCCCGTCGTGGACATGGCGTTTTCGGGACTATAAGCTTTTGAACGGACAACCGCCCCACGGCGGATCGAGGAGGACATCTTGCCCATCGCGTACATCACGCATTCCGATTGCAGTCTGCACGACATGGGGTCCTATCACCCGGAGTGTCCGGCTCGCCTGACCGCGATCGAGGATCAGTTGATCGCGTCGGGCATGATCAATCTGCTGTTGCACGAAGAGGCGCCGCTGGCCACCCGGGAGCAGCTGGAGCGCGTGCATCCCGCCGCGTACATCGACGTGCTGGAGGCCAACGTGCCGCAGCACGGGCTGGTCCACCTGGACCCGGACACCGCGATGAATCCCCACACGCTCAACGCCGCGAAGCGAGCGGCCGGCGCCGCCATTCTAGCAACCGACCTGGTGATCGGCAAAAAAGTCCGCGCCGCCTTCTGCTCGGTGCGCCCGCCGGGGCACCACGCCGAGCGTGCCCGCGCCATGGGTTTCTGCTTCTTCAACAATGTGGCGGTGGGCGCGATGCACGCGCTCGAGCACCATGGCCTGAAGCGGGTGGCGGTGGTGGACTTCGACGTCCATCACGGCAACGGCACCGAGGACATCTTCGCTGACGACCCCCGGGTGCTGATGGTCTCCACGTTCCAGCACCCGTTCTATCCCTACAGCGGCGTCGAGGGCCGCTCCGAGCGCATGGTCAATGTCCCGCTGGCGGCCTACAGCACCGGCGAGCGCTTCCGGGAGGCGGTGACGCAGTACTGGATGCCCGCGCTGGAGCAATTCGAGCCGGAGATGCTGTTCATCTCCGCCGGCTTCGACGCTCACCGGGACGACGACATGGCTTCCCTGATGCTGACCGAGGCCGATTACGCCTGGGTCACCGAGCAACTCAGGGGCGTGGCCGAGCGCACCGCCCACGGCCGGGTGGTGTCGGTGCTGGAGGGCGGCTACGAGCTGCACGCCCTCGGCCGCAGCGTGGCGGCCCACATCAAGGCGCTGGCGGAGCTGTAGCCGCGGTGGCGGCGCCGCGCCCGCGGCGGGAGGCGACTATGCAACTGCCATGGGACGAGATCGACACCGTCCTGCTGGACATGGACGGCACGCTCCTGGACCTGCATTTCGACAACCAGTTCTGGCTGAGCCACGTGCCGCGGCGCTTTGCCGAGGTCAAGGGCATCCCGCTGGACGAGGCGCGCACGACGCTGATGGCCCGCTACCAGGCCAAGGCGGGGACGCTGGACTGGTACTGCGTCGACTACTGGACCGGGGAGCTGGGCCTGGACATCGCCCGGCTCAAGCAGGAGATCCAGCACCTGATCGCGGTGCACCCCCACGTGGTGCCGTTCCTGCTGGCGGTGCGCGCGGCGCGCAAGCGCACCGTGCTGGTGACCAATGCCCACCACAAGAGCGTCACGCTGAAAATGCGGCGCACCGGCATCCAGCGCTACCTCGATTCGGTGGTGTCGTCCCACAGCCTGGGCCTGCCGAAGGAGCACCGCGGTTTCTGGGACCGGCTCCAGGGGGTGGAACCGTTCGATCGGACGCGCACCCTGCTGATCGACGACAGCCTGCCGGTGCTGCGCTCGGCGCGGGAATACGGCATCCGCCACCTGCTGGGCGTGCGCCGCCCGGATTCCGGGGCGCGGGAACTGCCCGCCAGCGAGTTCCCGTCGGTGGAGAGTTTCGCCGGGCTGTTCCACTGCCCCCGCTAGCCGGTTGCCGGCGGCGCAGGCTTCGGCGCTCGGCTAGGCGATGACGACGGCCGCCGCGGCGCGGCGGTCTTCCGCCACGAGAATGTTGAACGTGCGGCAGGCGGCGCTGGTGTCCATCACCTCGGCGCCGATGCCTGCCCGCGCCAGCGGCCTGAGCAGCGCCGGATCGGGGAACTGCAGGGTGCGCCCGGTCCCCAGCAGCAGGATCTCCACCTCCAACGCGGCCAGGAACTCGACCTGCGTCGGCGTCAGCTCGGCCGCGGAGGCCACGCCCCAGTCCGGGATCACCCGTTCCGGCAGCAGGATCAGGCTGCGCTCGAAGCGCTGCTGGTTCACCAGCACGTAACCATCCCCGTAGCCGGTGAAGTTGTAGCGGGTTCCCGCCGTGGTGAGGTGCAGTTTCATTGGGTGTGCTCGTTGCGGCAGTGCCTAAGCCCCGGTAAGATTATAGGTTTTTTCGGGTGCCCGGATCGCCGGACGCAGCGCCACTTCCCCTTTTTGACGCCAAATCATGGAAGAGTTTCCACGCATCAAGCGCCTGCCCCCGTACGTGTTCAATATCACGGGGGAACTCAAGCTGGCGGCCCGCCGGCGCGGCGAGGACATCATCGACTTCGGCATGGGCAACCCCGACGGCCCCACGCCCAGGCACATCGTGGACAAGCTGGTGGAGGCGGCGCGGCGTGACGACACGCACCGCTACTCGGTGTCCAAGGGCATTCCGCGCCTGCGCAAGGCCATCTGCACCTGGTATCAGCGGCGCTACGGCGTCGAGCTGGACCCGGACTCCGAGGCGATCGCCACCATCGGTTCCAAGGAAGGCATCGCCCACCTGGCGCTGGCGGCGCTGGATCGCGGCGACATCGTGCTGGTGCCCAACCCCAGCTATCCGATCCACATCTACGGGCCGGTGATTTCCGGCGCCGACATCCGCCACGTGCCGATGATCCCCGGGGTGGACTTCTTCGAGGAGCTGGAGAAGGCGATCAAGGATTCCTACCCCAAGCCCAAGTTCCTGATCTGCTGCTTCCCCAGCAATCCGACCACCCAGTGCGTCGAGCTGCCGTTCTTCGAGCGGCTGGTGGCGCTGGCGCGCGAGCACGACATCTACGTGATCCACGACCTGGCCTACGCCGACATCGTGTTCGACGGCTACCGGGCACCGTCCATCATGCAGGTGCCGGGCGCGCGCGACGTGGCGGTGGAGTTCTTCACCCTGTCCAAGAGCTACAACATGGCCGGCTGGCGTGTCGGCTTCATGGTGGGCAACAAGGACCTGGTGGCAGCGCTGGCGCGCATCAAGAGCTACCACGACTACGGCACCTTCACGCCGATCCAGGTGGCGTCCATCGTCGCGCTCGAGGGACCGCAGGAATGCGTCGACGAGATCCGCCGGACCTACCAGCGCCGGCGCGACGTCATGGTGCAGGGCCTGCACGCCGTCGGCTGGATGGTGAACAACCCGAAAGCCACCATGTACGTCTGGGCGAAGATTCCCGACGCCTACCGCGGCATGGGCTCGCTCGAGTTCTCGAAAAAGCTGCTGGCCGACGCCAAGGTGGCGGTGGCGCCGGGCATCGGCTTCGGCGAGTACGGCGACGACCACGTCCGCTTCGCCATGATTGAAAACGAGGCCCGGACCCGGCAGGCGGTACGCGGGATCAAGGAGATGTTCCGCAAGAACGGCCTGCTGTAACGGCCGCGCGCCGGTTGGAAATCGCCGAGGTCGCCTCGCCCCGGGAACGCGGCGCCCCGGTTCTACTTCCGCCAGGGTATGGTGATCACCTCATTCAACTTCAAGAAGCGGCTGAAATGAAACCGATCAGCGTGGGACTCCTGGGCATCGGCACCGTGGGCAGCGGCACCTGGAACGTGCTCAACCGCAACCAGGAGGAAATCATGCGCCGCGCCGGGCGCGGCATCGTCATCACCAAGGTGGCGGACCGCGACCTGGAGCGGGCAAGGGCCGTTACCCAGGGCAAGGCCCAGATCACCGCGGACGCGTTCGAGCTGGTGGCCGACCCCGCCGTCGACATCGTCGTCGAGCTCATCGGCGGCTACACGGTGGCCAAGGAGCTGGTGCTGAAGGCGATCGAGAACGGCAAGCACGTGGTGACCGCCAACAAGGCGCTGCTGGCGACCCACGGCAACGAGATCTTCGCCGCCGCCCACGCCAGGGACGTGATGGTGGGGTTCGAGGCCGCCGTGGCCGGCGGCATCCCCATCATCAAGGCGCTGCGCGAGGGGCTTACCGCCAACCGCATCGAGTGGATCGCCGGCATCATCAACGGCACCAGCAACTTCATCCTCTCGGAGATGCGGGAAAAGGGCCTGTCGTTCCAGAAGGTGCTGAAGGAGGCCCAGCGCCTGGGCTACGCGGAGGCCGATCCCACGTTCGACATCGAGGGCGTGGACGCCGCCCACAAGATCACCATCATGTCGGCGATCGCGTTCGGCATCCCGATGCAGTTCGAGAAATGCCACACCGAGGGCATCTCCACGCTGACCCAGCAGGACATCCGCTACGCCGAGGAACTGGGCTATCGCATCAAGCTGCTGGGCATCGCCAAGCGCACCAACGGCGGCGTCGAGCTGCGCGTGCACCCGACGCTGATTCCCGCGCGGCGCCTGATCGCCAACGTGGAAGGCGTGATGAACGCGGTACTGGTGAAGGGCGATGCCGTCGGCGCCACGATGTACTACGGTGCCGGGGCGGGCGCGGAGCCCACCGCGTCCGCGGTGGTGGCGGACCTGGTGGACGTCACCCGCATGCACACCGCCGACCCCGAGCACCGGGTGCCGCATCTCGCGTTCCAGCCCGACCGGATGTCCGACCTGCGGGTGCTGCCGATGGAGGACGTCGTCACCTCCTACTACCTGCGCATGCGGGTCCTGGACCGGCCCGGCGTGCTGGCCGACATCACCCGCATCCTCGCCGACATGGAGATTTCCATCGACGCCATGGTACAGAAGGAGCCGGGGGAGGGCGAGAAGCAGGTGGACATCATCATGCTCACCCACGAGACGGTGGAGAAGAACGTCAACGAGGCCATCGCCAAGATCGAGGGCCTGCCGGTGGTCACCGGGCAGGTGACCCGCATCCGGCTGGAAAGCCTGGGGCGCCACTGACATGAATTACGTCAGCACCCGGGGCGGCATGACCCCGAAACCGTTCTGCGAGATCCTGCTGGAAGGCCTCGGCCCCGACGGCGGCCTGGTGGTGCCGCAGGCATACCCGCGCTTCTCCAGCGCCGAATTGGAGACGCTGCGCAAGCTGCCCTATGCCGGCATCGCCTTCGAGGTGCTGCGCCGCTACGTGACCGACATCCCGGAAGCGGACCTCACGCGCCTGATCGACCATACGTACACGGCGGGGATCTTCCGCACGCCGGAGATCACACCGGTGAAGACGCTGGAACCGGACCTGCACCTGCTGGCGCTGTCGAACGGGCCGACGCTGGCGTTCAAGGACGTGGCGATGCAGCTGCTCGGCAGCCTGTTCGAGTACGTGCTGGCGAAGTCCGGGGATTCCATCAACATCCTGGGCGCGACATCCGGCGACACCGGTTCGGCGGCCGAGTACGCCATGCGGGGAAAACGCGGCGTGCGCGTGTTCATGCTCTCGCCCCACGGCAAGATGAGCGCGTTTCAGACCGCGCAGATGTTCTCGCTTCTCGACCCCAACATCTTCAACCTAGCGGTGCGCGGCGTGTTCGACGACTGCCAGGACATCGTCAAGGCGGTGTCCAGCGACGCCGCGTTCAAGGCCAGATACCGGATCGGCGCGGTCAACTCGATCAACTGGGCGCGGGTCGTGGCCCAGGTGGTGTACTACTTCAAGGGCTACTTCGCCGTCACGCGGGGCAACGACCAGCCGGTGTCGTTCGCGGTGCCGTCGGGCAACTTCGGCAACATCTTCGCCGGCTATATCGCCCGGCGCATGGGCCTGCCGATCCGCCGCCTGATCCTGGCCACCAACGAGAACGACGTGCTGGACGAATTCTTCCGTACCGGCCGCTACCGCGTGCGCCAGAGCGCAGAGGTGCAGCAGACCTCCAGCCCGTCGATGGACATCTCGAAGGCATCCAACTTCGAGCGCTACATCCACGACGTCGTCGGCGGCGACCCGCAGACGACGCGGGAGCTCTGGCGGCAGGTGGACCAGGAGGGCGGCTTCGACCTCACGGCGACGCCCCACTGGCAGAGCGTGCGGAAGTCGGGCTTTGTCTCCGGCTCCAGCACCCACGCCAACCGTCTCGAAACGATCCGCAGCGTCTACGCCCGCTACGGCGTCATGATCGACACCCACACCGCTGACGGCCTGAAGGTGGCGCTGGAGCACCGCGAGCCGGGTGTGCCCACTGTGTGTCTGGAGACCGCCCTGCCGGCCAAGTTCGCGGAAACCATCCGCGAGGCGCTGGGCCGCGACCCCGAGGTCCCGCCGGGCTACGAGGATCTGGAGCGCCGCCCGCAGCGCTTCGAAGTGATCGACGCCGACGTGCAGGTGGTGAAGGACTTCATCGCGCGTCACGTCGGCGACTGAACGGCACCGGCGACGTCGCCGGCGCGGAACCTTTCCACCGATACAGCCGCCATCGATCGCCCCGTCCCGGCCGCCGGCCGCAACGCAGGCGCCGGCGGGTCATGCCGGCGCGCCGAGCAAAGGCACGATGACTTCCTCCATTCGCCGCGGGCTGAAAGGCCCGACGACACGCTGACGCAAAACGCCCTTGCGGTCGAGCAGGAAGAAAGTCGGCGTGCCCAGGATCTGGCCGAAGGTCCGGGTGTGGGCCGGCGTGTTCATCGCGACCGGGAACTGGTAACCGGTGCCCTCCCAGAAAAGCTCCACCTCGGCGGCGCCGGCGCCCAGACTGAGCGCCAAGGATTCGAACCCCCGGTGCCGGTGGACGGCGTAGAAGCGCTGCAGTTGCGGCATTTCCGAGACGCAGATCGGGCACCAGGTGGCCCAGTACTTCACCAGCATCACCTTGCCCGCGACGTCGGCGGCGCGCAGCACCTTGCCGTCCAGCAGCTGCGTGTCCGGCAGCGACAGGAGCGCGCCCACCACCGGTGCCGGTGAGCCGGCGCCCAGAGCGGGGCGCACCAGCGGCAATATCGCGGCCGCGCCCAGCACCGCCAGAGTGCGGCGCCGTGCGGCGTCTGCAGTGTCACCGAACGAAGCCATCGCCACCTCCCGGATAAGCCGTTCGGACCGGGCGCGCCGTCAACATCGGCCAATGCGCGCCCCTAAGTAATTTGTCGCTGGTTCCGCCCGTTCCTTACGCGGTAACGCGCGGCGATCGCGTCCGTCTAACCGGCAACAGGGACATTCGACCGCTGCGCTTCGTGGATGACGCGCCGCGATGTGGAAGGAAGACGACCATGCAAACGGTTCATGCACATTACCTGCAAGTTCCACTGACGCTGGCGGGCGCCGGCGAAGCGGTGCGCCCTCTGGCGGCGGGCGATGCTGCGGCGGAGTCGGCAATGACCGATTTCCGGCGACAGCCGCCGCCCACGATTCGCACCAACACGACGGTGGCAACCGCACGGCGCCGGATGGCGGAGACGGGCGTCGACACGGTGCTGGTGGCCGACCGGCGCGGACAGGTGGTCGGCGTGCTCACCGCCGCGGACTGCGATGCAGCGCCGCCCTCGGCCACGGCGGCGCGGGCGATGACGCCGCTGGCCGGCCGCAGGGCGCTGGACTATGCCGATGTCTGCCGCGCGACGCTGGAGGATATGGTGATCGCGTTCAAGACCGAGCGCACCCACTGCCTGCCGGTGGACGAAACCGACGGCGCCGCGCGCCGGTTGCGTGGGTTGATCGACGTTCGGGCGCTGGAGCGCCTGTTGGGCGCGCCGGTGGCGTTTGTGCCGCGCCGGCACGGGAGGCCGGACTGATGCGGCGCACCCCGGGGTTTCGTGGCGTGGCGCCCGCGCTGTCGGGCGCTTTGCGGACATCTGACCGGTGGCAGGCATCACCTCGATGGCGTCCGGCGGTGTACCGGTACGTCCACGATCCGAACGGCCCGGCTCGGCGGGTCTGGACCTGAGCAGGGCGTGGAGGCGTTGCCGCCGGCGGCAATGCGACCGCCGGAGATCACGCGGCGCGCGCTTCCGGATACAACCGCACCAGCAACTCGCGCGCGCGGGCGGTCAGCCAGGCAGTGAACGCGCCGTCGTCGCCCGCCCGCGCGCCCGCGATGCACGCGGCGAGGCCGCCGGCGTGGGCCGACACCACCGTGCGCACCTCGCCCTGCCAGAACGCCGGCGCCTCGCCCTCGGTCCAGCCGCCGCGGCCGCGGCCGAAATGGGCGACCGCGAGATAGCGCAGCAGCGCCGAGCGCGACAGGATCTCGAGAAACTCGTCCGACCAGCGCACCACCGGCTGCTGCACGCCGCGCACGAGGTTGTAGCCCTTGGCGAGGCCGCTGCCGGCCAGTGCGCCGAGCAATCCGCCGCCGATGGTGGCCCCGCCGGCGGCGAGGCCGCCGGCCGCCACTTCCGCCGCCAGGCCGCTCAGGGCTCCGGTGATGGCGCCGCTGACGACGCCCGCCGCACCGGCGTGAACCGGCGCCTCGTGCCGGTAGTTGGCGCGGAGCCGTTCGAGGATCGCGCTGCCCGCGCTGCCTTCCAGCTTGTGCAGGCCGATGAGCTTGTCCGTGGTGGCGCGCACGCGCAGGTCCAGCCGCTCCGCCAGTGCCGCCATGGCCCGCTCCTGGTCCGTGGGCTCACGCTTCGATCCCACGCCCAGCAGGCGCAGCACCTGGCGCAGGCCTTCCTTCCAGGTGGGGTGGGTGAGGGACTCCTCGTCCCGGGCGGTCTCGGCCAGCTGTTTCGCAAGCGCCTGCATCGACGCTTCGAACGCCTTGACGCTGCGATCGCGCCAGGCGGCGCGGAGCCGATCGTAGGCCGGGAGCTTCGCCGCCGGAAGGAGCGGCCGGATCGCCGCCAGCAGTTCCTCCTCCTGCACCCAGCAGCGCGCGAAGGCGTCCAGCCCCAGCACGCCCTTCACGTGGCCGAAGGGCAGCAGGTGTGCGCGCCAAGCCGCTTCGTCCGCCTGCTCGGCGGCGGGTTCCCGCGGCGGGCCCAGCTGGTTGAGCAGCACCAGCGTCGGCTTCCCCATCCACGCCAGGACTTCCATCTCCAACGCCACGTAACCGGCTTCCTCGGGTCTCTCGGCGGCGTTCACCAGGTAAAGCACCACGTCGGCGTCGTCGCGCACGTTGCGCACCGCCTGCTGGCTGCACCACAGGGCGCGGTCGGCGAAGCGGTCCCAGACCTGGGAGAGCATCCAGTTGACCGGGTTGCCCGCTCCGCGCAGGCGCTTCGCCAGGCGTGCGGTGTCGCCGAAACCCGGCGTGTCCCAGAGCAGCAGCCGCGCGCCGCCGGCGGCGATCATTTCGTGCGCCTCGGCGATCTCGGTGACGTGGGGTTCATCCCGCACCTCGCCGACGTCCCGCCGCAGCAGCGTGCGCGCCAGCGTCGTCTTGCCGACGTTGGTATGGGAGATGAGGCTCAGCGTGACGGTATCGGCGTCGGTCACGGGGCGTTCCCGGCGCCGCCGGCGCTCACCACCCGCGCGCCGCTGGTCTCCGCGAGCTGGTGCCAGGCGAACAGCCGCTCCCGGATGCGGCGCTCGGCGTCGGGCTCGGTACCGAGACGTTCCCGGTACGGTGCCTCGTCCAGCAGCAGAATCACCGGATCGTTCCTGCCCGCCGCCTTGCGCGCCTTGCTAAGGCCTGCCAGCAACGCGCCGTGCACTCCCGCTTCGGGGGTCGTTGCGAGGCTTGCCAGCAGCGCGACGTGGTCGGCTTCCACGATGGGCGGCGGCGATGCCTGCAGATACGCATCCTCGCCGCCATAGGCGACGGCCGGCTGCAGCGACAGGTTCAGCGTCTCGCCGAGCGCATCGGAGAGCGCCGCCTCGAGACCGGGCAGCCGCTCGGGCGCGGGCGCAGCGCTGTAGGGCAGCAGCGCCAGCGTCGCGATGCGCCCGAATGCGGCGGCGACGATGCGACGGTAGTAGGGGTCGGAATAGTCCAGCGGGAAATCGGCCGCCATCTGCCGGCGGCGCGCGGCGCTGTATGCCGCCAGCAGCAGCCGCGGCACGATGACGTAGATCGCGGCGGTGGCCGCGTAGAGGTGGATCCACGGCCCCGCGTTCTCGCCCGGCTGCCCGGGGCCGAAGCGCAGGGTCGCGATGTGCGCGGCGTCGGGCAGCGGGATGCCCGTCACCGCGGACGCCGGACCCAGCAGCGGCGAAAGCAGCGCGTGCACCGCGCCGGCGTCGAGGAACGTGCTTTCCCAGCCGGCACGGTACTCGAACACCAGGCCGCGCAGGTACATCCCCGCCACCGTGCCCAGCGCCAGCGCCGCGGCGGCCAGGTGGAACGCGGTCTTGGCGCGGGCGACCATGATCGGCCGCGACGCCTTCAGCCACGCGCGCACGAAGCGCTCGCCGGTGGCCGCGGCCACGGCCTCGGGCGGGCCGCCCATCGGCAGATGCCGGGCAAGCCCGGCGGTGGCCCACTCGCGCGCGCGGGCGAGCCACGCAACCCACGGTACGTCGGGCCGCGAGTGCCTGCGGCCCAGCAGCGCGCCCAGCAGCAGGGCGGCGTAGACGGCCAGGTTCCAGGCGATCAGCCCCAGCAGCGGAAACGCGACGATGCTGACCTTGCGCTCGGCGCCCAGCGATCCCAGCGCGACGCCCAAGGCCAGCGCGGCGAGCACCAGCAGCGGGGCAAACGCGCCGGCCCGCAACACGGCGTCGCGCAGCTGTACCAGGTCGGGCGCGCGGGCGGCGAGGCGCCTGCGCAGGACCTCGGCGCGTCCACCGACACAGGCGTCCAGGTCGTCCGGCGGCGGAGCGTGCTGTGCGCCGGCGGCGCAGCCGGCGCGGCGCAGCGCTTCGCGCGCCGCCCCGGCGCGCGTTTCCGCGTCCAGCAGCTCGCCGTGGGGGTCGGTCTCCTCGAGCGCGCGCACCAGCAGCACGTCGGCTGCGCGAATCTCATTCAACGTTCGGTTCCTGCGATTTCGGAAAATGTACCTGCCGGCGAATTCTAGCAACCGGGCGCCGTGGCCGGCGGCAGGAATCAGGCGACGAGCGCAAGCCGCATCGAGAAGTCCACCGCCTTCACGTCCTTGGTGAGGCCGCCGATGGAGATGCGGTGGACGCCGGTCTCGGCGATGGCGCGCACGGTCTTGAGGTCGATGCCGCC
Organism: Pseudomonadota bacterium; assembly: GCA_049322755.1. Lineage (GTDB taxonomy): Bacteria > Pseudomonadota > Gammaproteobacteria > Burkholderiales > UBA6910 > DATIUV01. The sequence goes on from JBMOQX010000072.1 coordinate 184,206, forward strand.
GGAGGCCTCCAGCTCGGCGCGGCCGGCGGAGAGCTTCACGGCCTCGCGCATCCGGTCGGTGGTGAAGTTGTCCAGCAGCACCAGCTTCGCGCCCGCCGCCAGCGCTTCCTGCAGCTGTTCCAGCGTTTCCACCTCGATCTGCACCGGCACGCGGGCGTCGACCCGGCGCGCGGCTTCCAGCGCCGCGCGCACGCCGCCGGCGGCGGCGATGTGGTTCTCCTTGATCAGGATGCCGTCGTAGAGGCCCATGCGGTGGTTGGTCCCGCCGCCGATGCGCACCGCGTACTTCTGCGCGTAGCGCAGGCCCGGCAGCGTCTTGCGGGTGTCGACGATCTTTGCGCTGGTACCGGCCACCGCCTCGACGAACATGCGCGTCCTGGTGGCGACCGCGGAGAGCGTCTGCAGGAAGTTGAGCGCCTGGCGTTCCGCGGTGAGCAACGCGCGGGCCTGGCCCTGGATCACGCACGCGGTGGCGTCGGGCGCGAGGCGCCCGCCCTCGGGCACCTGCCAGTCGATCGCCACGGCGGGGTCCAGCGCGCGGAAGCAGGCGTCGAGCCACGGCACGCCGGCGAGCACCGCGTCGTCGCGGCAGATGACGCGGGCGCGGCCGGGAAGGCTGGCGTCGATCAGCTGCGCAGTGAGATCGCCGCTGCCCGTGTCTTCGGCGAGCGCACGCTCGACATCGCGCGCGACGATCGCCGACAAGGGCTGGTCGGCGTCGTTCGCCGGGGTCTCGCGGGCGGCCATCGGGTCAGTCGACGCGGGCGAGGACGTCGGTGAGCTTCGCCAGCACGGCGTCGGGACGATGACCCAGCTCGTCCGGGGTGTGCTGGAAGCGGTTGATCCAGAACACCCGGAAGCCGAAGGCCTTGGCGCCCACCGCGTCCCAGTAGTTGGAGGAGACGAAACCCACCTCGTGCTTGTCCACCGCCAGGTGTCCCGGCACCAGGTTGTAGACCGAAGGGTGGGGCTTGTACAGGTTGAGCTCGTCGACGCTGAGGATGGCCTTGAAGTAGGGCTCGAGGCCGGCGTTGCGGGTCAATTCCAGCAGCATCCGCGGGCTGCCGTTGGAGAGAATGGCGAGCGCGCGCCTGGAATCGGCCAGTTGCTTGAGCGCCTCGGGCACCTCGGGGTAATAGTCCAGGTGCAGGTAGGCCTCCATCAGCTGATCGCGCCTGGCGTCGTCCAGGTCCAGCTTGAGATGACGGCAGGCGTAGCGCAGCCCGTCCTCGGTGACTTTCCAGAAATCCTGGTATTCGCCCATGAGGCTGCGCAGCCAGGTGTACTCCAGCTGCTTCTGGCGCCAGAGCTGGGACAGGTCGCGGCTCTTGCCGGGGAAAAGCTGCTCCGCCAGCGCCACGACCGAGTGGACGTCGTAAAGCGTGCCGAAGGCGTCGAACGCCAGGGCCTTGATCTTGTGGGGCATGCCGTCCTCGATTCCGGGTGGGATGACCGATGATAGCCCAGCCGGCAACGGGTGGCCTATGGGGCATTGAAATCCCGCATCCGCTCCCCATCTAGTAAGCAATTGAAACCTTGCGGATTTCGGAACTACGAATGCGACTCGACAAATTCACCACCAAGCTCCAGCAGGCGCTGGCCGATGCCCAGAGCATGGCGCTGGGCAAGGACAGCCCCTACATCGAGCCCCAGCACCTGCTGCTGGCGCTGATCAACCAGGAGGACGGCGGGACCGCGTCGCTGCTGGCGCGCGCCGGCGTCAACATCGCCGCGCTCAAGGGCGCCCTGCAGAAAAGCACCGACCGGCTGCCCAAGGTGGAGGGGGCCGGCGGCGAGATCACGCTCTCGCGCGAGCTCATCAACCTGCTGAACCTCACCGACAGGGAAGCGCAGAAGCGCGGCGACCAGTTCATCGCCTCGGAGCTGTTCCTGCTGGCGCTGACCGACGACAAGTCGGAAACCGGCAAGCTGTTCAGGCAGCACGGCGCCAGCCGCGCCTCCATCGAGCAGGCGATCGCCACGGTGCGCGGCGGCGCGTCGGTGGACAATCCGGAGGCGGAGGGGAGCCGCGAGGCGCTGAAAAAGTACACCCTGGACCTCACCGAGCGCGCCTGCGCCGGCAAGCTGGACCCGGTGATCGGCCGCGACGACGAGATCCGCCGCACCATCCAGATCCTGCAGCGGCGCACGAAAAACAACCCCGTGCTGATCGGCGAGCCCGGCGTGGGCAAGACCGCCATCGTCGAGGGGCTCGCCCAGCGCATCATCAACAACGAAGTCCCGGAGACGCTGAAGGGGAAGCGCGTGCTGTCGCTGGATATGGCGGCGCTGCTGGCCGGTGCCAAGTACCGCGGCGAGTTCGAGGAGCGGCTGAAGGCGGTGTTGAAGGAGATCGCCCGGGAAGAGGGGCGCATCATCGTCTTCATCGACGAGCTCCACACCATGGTGGGCGCCGGCAAGGCCGAGGGCGCCATCGACGCCGGCAACATGCTCAAGCCCGCCCTGGCCCGCGGCGAGCTGCACTGCATCGGCGCCACCACGCTGGACGAATACCGCAAGTACATCGAGAAGGACGCTGCGCTCGAGCGCCGCTTCCAGAAAGTCCTGGTGGACGAGCCCACCGTCGAGGACACCATCGCCATCCTGCGCGGGCTGCAGGAGAAGTACGAGGTGCACCACGGTGTCGACATCACCGACCCGGCGATCGTCGCCGCGGCCGAGCTGTCGCACCGCTACATCACCGACCGCTTCCTGCCGGACAAGGCCATCGACCTGATCGACGAGGCCGCCGCCCGCATCAAGATGGAGATCGACTCCAAGCCGGAGGAGATGGACCGGCTCGACCGCCGCCTGATCCAGCTCAAGATCGAGCGCGAGGCGGTGAAGAAGGAGAAGGACGAGGCCTCGCGCAAGCGCCTGGAGATCCTCGAGGCCGAGATCGCCGACCTGGAAAAGCAGTACTCGGACCTGGAGGAGATCTGGAAAGCGGAGAAGGCGCAGGTGGCGGGCTCGCAGCACGTCAAGGAGGAGCTGGACAGGCTCAAGCTGGAAATGGAGGAGGCCAAGCGCAAGGGCGACTGGACCCGGGTCTCCGAGATCCAGTACGGGCGCATCCCGCAGCTGGAGGCGCAGCTCAAGACCGCCTCCGAGGCGGAGGGCAAGCCGAAGCCGCTCAAGCTGCTGCGCACCCAGGTGGGCGCCGAGGAGATCGCCGAGGTGGTCTCGCGCGCCACCGGCATCCCAGTCGCCAAGATGATGCAGGGGGAGCGCGACAAGCTGCTGCACATGGAAGAGGCGCTGCACCGGCGGGTGGTGGGACAGGACGAGGCGGTTCGCCTCGTGTCCGACGCGATCCGCCGCTCGCGCGCGGGCCTCGCCGATCCCAACCGCCCCTACGGCTCGTTCCTGTTCCTGGGCCCCACCGGCGTCGGCAAGACCGAGCTGTGCAAGGCGCTGGCGGGTTTCCTGTTCGACAGCGAGGAGCACATGATCCGCATCGACATGAGCGAGTTCATGGAGAAGCACTCGGTGGCGCGGCTGATCGGCGCGCCGCCGGGCTACGTCGGCTACGAGGAGGGCGGCTATCTCACCGAGGCGGTGCGGCGCAAGCCCTACAGCGTGATCCTGCTGGACGAGGTGGAGAAGGCGCACCCGGACGTGTTCAACGTGCTGCTGCAGGTGCTGGACGACGGGCGCATGACCGACGGCCAGGGCCGCACGGTGGACTTCAAGAACACGGTGGTGGTGATGACCTCCAACCTGGGTTCGCAGATGATCCAGCAGATGGCCGGCGACGACTACCAGGTCATCAAGCTGGCGGTGATGGGCGAGGTGAAGCGCTATTTCCGCCCGGAGTTCATCAACCGCATCGACGAGGTGGTGGTGTTCCACGCGCTGGACGAGAAGCACATCCAGTCCATCGCCCGCATCCAGCTCGGCTACCTGGACCAGCGGCTGGCGGCCATGGAGATGCACCTGGAGGTGACCGACGCCGCGCTGGCGGAGCTGGCCAAGGCCGGTTTCGACCCGGTGTTCGGCGCGCGGCCGCTGAAGCGGGCGATCCAGCAGCAGATCGAGAACCCGCTGGCGAAGCGCATCCTGGAAGGCGAGTTCGCCGCCAAGGACACCGTGCGCGTCGACGCGCAGGCCGGGCGGCTGACTTTCGCCAAGGCCTGACCGCGGCGCTTCAGCCGGGCGGCGAGCCGGGACCGGGCGCAGCCTCGGCGGGGGGCGCCCGGTGCGCCTCCCACCAGTCGGTGGCCTTGGTCTGGCTCCACGGGTACCAGGCCGACAGGACGTAGATCACCACCAGGATGTCCTCCATCCGCTGCGGGCGCTCGAGCGGGCTCTTCGCCAGGCAGCGCACCACCAGGTTGTCCAGCTCATCGGGGATTTCCTGGACGGTGTTTTCGCTCGGCCGCGGCGGCGGCGCGTTCAGCACCTGGTTGGTGAGGTCCAGGTCGGTCTCGGCCTCGAACACCTTGCGGCCGGTGAGCAGGTAATAGGCCACGGCGCCCACCGAGTAGATGTCGGCGCGCACGTCGGCGTCGGCCGGATTGCGGATGCGCTCGGGCGCCATGTAGGTGGGCGTGCCCAGCACCTTCATGAACTGGGTGATGTCGCGCGGGTCGGGGCGGTCCAGGTCCTTCACCAGCCCGAAATCCAGCACCTTGACGACGTCGTACTCGCCGCCGCGCTCGCACAGCATGATGTTCTGCGGCTTGATGTCGCGGTGGATGAGGCCGCGGTTGTGGGCCTCGCGCAGCGAGCCGCAGAGCTGGCGCAGGATCGAGATCACCCGCGTCGCCGGCACCGGCCCGCCGCGGTTCACCAGTTCCTCCAGGGTGATCCCGTCCAGGTACTCCATGGCGTAGAAGAACACGCCGTCGCGGGTGCGGCCGTAGTCGTAGATCTCGATGGTGTTGGGGTGGGAGAGCTGGCTCGCCAGCTGCACCTCGCGCTCGAAGCGCGCGATCATCTCGTCGGTGGCGACGCTGGGCTTGAGCATCTTGACCGCGGTGGGGCGCTTGAGCAGCGCATGCTGCGCCAGGTAGACGCGGCTCATGCCGCCCTCGCCGATCTCGCGCCCCAGCGTGTAGGGGCCGAGGCGCCGGGCGTCCCCGGTCTGACGCCGCAGATGCGCGAGCGAGAACGACGACAGCAGCGCCGCGGGCACCGCCAGCAGCAGCAGGCCGAAGGCCACGCCGAACAGCACCAGCAGGTAGCGCAACGGGGCGAAGGCTTCCGCCGCGGTCACTTCCAGCGCCACGCCCAGATCGTAGTCCGGCAGCCATTTCCACGCGCCGACCACCTCCGCGCCGCGATAGTTGCGATAGGGCTCCAGGATCACGCCGCGCAGCGCCTCGGGATCGGTCTTTGGGCGCGCCGCGATGGCCTGGGCGGCGAGCCGGGTCAACGGCCACGTCGCGGGGCCCAGCTCCGGCCGGTGACCCTCGGCGAGATCGCCGCCGGGATCGCGGATCAGCACGTTGAGCGTGGTGTCGGGGCGGGGGCCGGCGGGGAGCAGGCCGGCGCCCTGGAGTTCGTCGGCGAAACGGCTTTGCGAGAGCATGACGCCGGTGGGATCGAAGGCATAGGCCTCGCCGGTCCGGCCCAGGCGCGCCAGGCCCAGGATGCGCGCGAACTCGCCGTCGGCGTAGCGCGCGATGGCGAGGGTCGCGATCACCTCGCCGCTCGCGCCGCGCACGGGCGCCGCTGCCCAGAGCACGGGGCGCTCGAATGCGGGCAGGGGCTGCGCCACGATGCGCTCGGCTTCCCGCAGCGGGCGGATGAACCGGGTCTCGCCGGAATGCACCGGCAGCAGCAGCGCCATGACGCCCTGGGCGAGGCGTGCGCCCGTGTACTCTCGGTGCCGGCTTGCCAGCACCCGGCCGTCGCGGGCCACGACCTTCGCCGTCGCGGCGCCGGCCTCGCCGAGGAACGGCTGCAGCAGCTCGAACACGGCAGCGCGCTCCGGGGCGTCCCACAGCGCCTGCTCCGCCGCGGGGCCGCGCGCGGCGATCGCGGCGAGTTCCTCGACCGCGGCGCGCAGCCGCGGCTCCGCCGCCCAGCGCGCGGCGTCCTTGCGCTGCTGGTCGATCCAGAGCTGCAGGGCCTTGGTCTCGGCGTCGAGCACCGTGGCCAGCTCGATGGCGCGAATGTCGCGCAGCGATTGCCGCACGCCGAAGTAGGCCCACGCGGCGAGCAGCGCCAGCAACAGCGCCGCGGTGGCCAGCGCCGCCCGGCGCCGCCCGGGCGTTTCCACCAGCCGCCCGGCGCCCGGCGCGGGCGCGGCCTCTTCGGTCGCGGCTTTGTGGATGAGACTCGGCGTCCGGTTCTCTGGCGCCCCGGCGGAATCGCTCATCGATCGCGAAATTGGCAAGGGATTTAATGCCTTATACTCCTCGCCGGGGCGCGGTGCCAGGGGCCGCGGTTATAATTCACGCCGCTTGATCCCCGGCTGGTCCGGGTTTCCCGCCAACCACCGCCCCCGCCGACGCAATGACTCAGCCCCACCCTGCCGTTTCGCCGCCTTCCGCGTGGGTCACGCGCTGGGGGCTGTTGCTGCCGGCCGGGAGCCGGGTGCTGGACCTGGCCGCCGGCGGCGGGCGCCACAGCCGCTGGCTCGCCGGGCGCGGCTGCCGGGTCGAGGCCGTGGACCGCGATCCGGCGGCGCTGGCCGCACTGGCGCAGTGCCCCGGCGTGAGCACCCGGGTGGCCGATCTGGAGGGGGGGCCTTGGCCGTACGAGGGCGCGGCCTTCGACGGCATCGTCGTCACCAATTACCTGCACCGCCCGTTGTTTCCCCGTCTGCGCGCCGCGCTGGCGCCGGGCGGTGTGCTGATCTACGAAACCTTCATGCTGGGGAACGAGCGCTACGGCCGGCCGTCGAACCCCGAGTTCCTGCTGCGGCCGGGCGAACTGCTGGAGCTGGCGACGGGCCTGCAGGTGGTGGCCTACGAGGCCGGCCGCACCGCAGTCCCCAAGGTGGCGGTGGTCCAGCGCCTGTGCGCGGTCCGCTCCGGCGACCCGGTCGAACTGCCGGGCCGGGCCTGATCGCCGTTTCGGGACCGTGGCGGTTTGGCTGTAAAATGACGCTTTTTTCCGGCAGCCGAGCATGATCAAGGGAAGTCTGGTCGCCATCGTCACGCCGATGCACAACGATGGCAGTCTCGATCTCGAGCGCTTTCGCGGGCTGATCGACTGGCACATCGATCAGGGCACCGACGGCATCGTGGTGGTGGGCACCACCGGCGAATCGCCGACGGTGGATTTCGACGAGCACCGCTCGCTGATCCAAGTGGCCGTGGAGCACGCGGCGGGGCGCATTCCCATCATCGCCGGCACCGGCGCCAACGCGACCCGGGAAGCGATCGAGCTTTCCGCCTACGCCCAGGAGGCGGGTGCGGACGCCAGCCTGTCGGTGGTGCCGTACTACAACAAGCCGACCCAGGAAGGGCTCTATCGGCACTTCAAGGCGATCGCCGAGGCGGTGGAGATCCCGCAGATCCTCTACAACGTGCCCGGGCGCACCGTGGCGGACATCGCCAACGACACCGTGCTGCGGCTGGCGCAGATCCCCAACATCGCCGGCATCAAGGACGCCACCGGCGTGCTGGAGCGCGGCGCGGACCTGCTGCGCCGGGCGCCGCCGGACTTCGCCGTCTACAGCGGCGACGACGGCACCGGCCTGGCGCTGATGCTGCTGGGCGGCCACGGCGTGATCTCGGTCACCGCCAACGTGGCGCCCAAACTCGTCCACGAGATGTGCCAGGCCGCGTTCGCGGGTGAGCTGGCGCGCGCGCGGGACATCAACAACCGGCTGCTGCCGCTGCACAGGCAGCTGTTCATCGAAGCCAACCCGATTCCGGTCAAATGGGCGGTGGCCCGCATGGGGCTGATGGACGACGGCATCCGTCTGCCGCTGACCCCGCTGGCGGAGGCCTGCCACGAACCGGTGCGCGCCGCGCTGCGCCACGCCGGGATCGACGTGTGAGCGACATCATGGAGACCAACACAATGAAGCGTACCGCGACGGCGATTCTCGCCGCGACGGCGCTGGCGCTCGGGGGCTGCGGCGGCCAGTGGACCAAGACCGACATCGACTACAAGTCCCAGCGCAAGACCGATCCGCTGGAAGTGCCGCCCGACCTGACCGCGCCCAGCACCAGCGACCGCTACACCATTCCCGACGCCAACGCCCGCGGTCCCGCCACCTACTCGGTGTACAACGCCGAGCGCGGCGCGCGCCCGCAGCAGTCCGGCGTGGCGACCCTGCTGCCGACCGAGTCGAACGTGCGCATCGAGCGCGCCGGCAGCGAGCGCTGGCTGGTGATCAACCAGCCGCCCGACAAGGTGTGGCCGGTGGTGAAGCAGTTCTGGCAGGAGATGGGCTTCGTCATCATCACCGAGATTCCCGAGGCCGGCGTGATGGAGACCGACTGGGCGGAGAACCGCGCCAAGATTCCGCAGGACCTGATTCGCAACGTGCTCGGCAAGGTGCTGGACAACCTCTACAGCACCGGCACCCGCGACAAGTTCCGCACGCGCCTGGAGCGGGTGAACGACGGGGCCGGCACCGAGGTGTACATCAGCCATCGGGGCATGGAGGAAGTGCTGGTGGGCACGGACCCCTCGGCGTTCGACTACTCGGTGTGGCAGCCCGTTCCCACGGACGCGGGCCTGGAAGCGGAGATGCTCTCGCGCCTCATGGTGCGCTTCGGCGTCGAGGAGCAGCGCGCCCAGGCCATGGTGGCGAGCGCCGCCGCCACCGCCCCTCAGGCGACGCTGACCCCGGGCGCCGGTGGCGGTCAGCTGGCGCTGGTGGACCAGTTCGACCGCGCCTGGCGGCGCGTGGGCCTGGCGCTGGACCGCACCGGCTTCACGGTGGAGGACCGGGACCGCACCAACGGCGTGTATTTCGTGCGCTATGCGCCGGTAGAGACGACGCCGCGCAAGGAAAAAGGCTTCCTGTCCAAGCTCGCTTTCTGGCGCGGCGGCGATCCCGCCGTCAAGCCCGAACAGTACCGCATCCAGGTGCAGTCCGCCGAGCCCGGCACGCGCGTCAACGTGCTGGACAAGGACGGGCGCCCGGCGCAGAGCGAGACGGCGGGCCGCATCCTGAGCCTGCTCTACGATCAGCTGAAGTGAGTCGCGTGATGGGCAATGGGCGGTGAGTGACGGGTAGGGTGCGAAGCCGGCGGACCGTGCGCGCTGTCACCCGTTCCCCTTCCCACGTCGCCCATCACCCGTGACGATGCGCTTCGCCTCCCTGGGCAGCGGCAGCCAGGGCAACGCCCTGGTGGTGGAAGCCGGGTCCAGCCGGGTCTTGCTGGATTGCGGTTTCGGGCTGCGGGACGTTGAGTTCCGCCTCGGGCGCCTCGGGCTCGCGCCCGCCGACCTGGACGGCATCGTCGTCACCCACGAGCACGAGGACCACGCCGGCGGCGTCGCCCGCCTGGCAGGGCGCCACGATCTCCCGGTGTGGCTTACCCACGGCACCCAGCGCGCCCTGGAGCAATCGCTGCCGCGCGGGCTGGACCTGCGCCTGATCGACAGCCACCACCGCGTCGCCGTCGGCGATCTCTGGATGGAACCTTTCCCGGTGCCGCACGACGCGCGCGAGCCGGTGCAGTTCGTGTTCTCCGACGGCGCGTGCCGGCTCGGCGTGCTGACCGACGTGGGCGCGCCGACGGTGCACATCCGCGAGCGGCTGTCCCGCTGCCACGCGCTGGTGCTGGAGTGCAATCATGACCGGCGGATGCTGGAGAGCGGGCCGTATCCGCCCAGCCTCAAGCGCCGTGTCGGCGGCGCCTTCGGCCACCTGGCCAACGATGCGGCGGCGGAGATCCTGGCGAGCTTGGACAATTCCCTGCTGCGTCACGTGATCGCCGCGCACCTCTCGCAGAAGAACAACACCCCGGCGCTGGCGCGCGCCGCGCTGGCTGCGACGCTGGGGTGCGAGGAGGCGTGGATCGGGATCGCGGACCAGGACGCCGGCTTCGACTGGCGTTCGCTGTAGGGCGGCCGTTGAGCCTGCGGTACGCACTGCGGCGACGGCGTGCGAAGAGCAAATGCCTTTTCAACGCAAAGGGCGCAAAGAAAACGAAGATTTTGTTCTTTCTTTGCGCCCTTTGCGTTTCAAAAAACAACTTTCCCCATCGCGGGTCCTCCGGGGCGCTCTCGCTGAGCGCTACAGCCCCAGCGTGGTGGCGGACAGCGCCGGCCGCGACGCGTCCCAGATTTCGTTGAACCGCTGCAGCAGCGGCTCCGCGCCCTGGGGGTCCGCCAGCGCCAGGAGCGCGCGCGAGCCGTCCATGTGGAAGCGGTGCAGGTAGTGGGCGTCGTCCACCAGCAGCAGCGGGTCGGCGGCGTGGCGCGCGTGCTCCAGCGTCTGGTGGATCTGCACTGCGTGGCTGAACTGCTTCTGCAGCAGCGTCATGCGCGGGCAGCGGCCCTCCAGGTAGGCGATGTCGTGCACCACGACCTGCAGGCGGTTGCTGCGGTTCAACAGCAGGAAGGCGCGCAGCAGCTCGATGCGACCGGGCGCGTTGTAGCCCAGGTGCTCCAGGTCGCGGTCGAAGATGCGCACGTTGCACTGCGCAAAGCCCAGCACGCGATCGATGGCGTCCACGTACTCGCGGATGCTTTCCAGGCGTTCGTGGTGGGGACCTTCCATGGCGCACAGGGTGGGGGGGGCGGCGCAGTCAGCCGCAGAGATGAATATAACCAGCCCGGTACCACGGGTAAAGCGGGACCGCGGCGCCCGCGGGCAGGCGGCCGGGCGGGAGCCGGCGGCGGTCGGCCAGGCGCTGCAGCAGATGCAGGCTCTCGCCGCCGGCCGCCAGCGCCTCGCCGTTGATGTACACCCGGCTGCCGCTGGTGAGCATGCGCGAGCGCCGGTCCAGCGCCACGCCGCCGCGCTCCGCCGCGGCGCGAAAGCGCGCCTCGGAGAGCGGCCGCGGCGGCGGATCGAAAACCACCGCGGGCTTGGGCTCGCTCAGGAACCTGCCGGCGAACTCGGCCACATCGCGTCGCGTCCAGCGCACCTTGTCCAGGGCGGCGGCGAAACGTGCCAGCATCGGCGCGGGAATCCGCGCGGGATGCCGCTGGGGCGCGAGGTCGGGGTCGGCGTAGCCCCCCGGGAGCTCGATGCGGTCCTGCAGGAACGCGAGAAACTCGCAGGCCAGCTCCTGGTACGCCGGCGCGCGGAAGCCGATGGAGTAGGTGGTGCACTCGGTGAGCGCCGTGCCCTCGTGGGCGTAGCGCGGCGGCAGGTAAAGCAGGTCGCCGGGCTCCAGCACCCATTCCTGCTCGGGGACGAAGCGCCGCAGGATCTTGAGCGGCGCGCCGGGCGTGAGCTCCAGGTCGCGCTGGGCCGAGATGCGCCAGCGTCGGCGGCCGCTGCCCTGGAGCAGGAACACGTCGTAGGAATCGAAGTGCGGCCCGACGCCGCCGCCGGGAACGGCGTGGCTCGCCATGACGTCGTCGAGGCGTGCGTAGGGGATGAAGGTGAACGCCGCCAGCAGCTCGTGGGCGCCTTGCTGGTGCAGGTCGAGGCCCTGCACCAGCAGGGTCCAGTTGCGCGCCGGCGCGCGGCGCCACGTGGTGGCCGGGAACGGCCCGCCGGCGACGCGCCAGCGTCCGTTGGCGCGCGCGACGAGGCGCGATTCCACGTCGTCGCGCGCAGCCAGGCGCCGCAGCTCGGCGGGCGTCGCCAGGCCACGGAAACGGGGCAGCGCCTGGCGCACCAGCAGCGGACGCTTCTGCCAGTGGCGGCGCAGAAAGGTGGCGGCGTCGAGGCCGCCGAGCAGCGCGATTGCCACGGCGCATATTATGAGGCGCCGATGGGCCGGGCGCGCGGTTGTCGCGCGAGGCAAATGGGTTAGAATGAGGCCCGCTTCTGCGGGAACCACGGGATGCTGGCGCCGGGACAGTCTGCACCGGAATTCGATCTGCCCAACGCGGACATGGAAATGGTCCGGCTGGCGGCGTATCGCAACAAGAAGAACGTCGTCCTTTATTTCTATCCCAAGGACGACACGCCGGGCTGCACGCTCCAGGCCGTGGACTTCAGCGACATGGAGGAAGACTTCCTGCGCCATGACACGGTGATCCTGGCGGTGAGCCGGGACGACTGCATCAGCCACGGCGCGTTTCGCGACAAGCACGGATTGTCGATCCAGCTGCTGGCCGATCCCGAGGGCGAGGTCTGCGAACTGTACGGCGTGCTGCAGGAGCGGGAGGTGGACGGGCGGGTGCGCAAGGGGCTGTCGCGTTCCACGTTCGTCATCGACAAGAAGGGCATCGTGCGCCACGCGCTCTACGGCGTATCCCCCAAGGGCCACGCCCACGCGGTGCTGGAGCTGGTGAAACAGCTCGGCGCCAAATCCAAATAGGCGGCCGCGGCGCCGCCGCATCGACGGATCCCGACATGAACGTTTCCAAGAACACCGTGGTGTCGCTCACCTACGAGCTTTTCGACGCCCAGGACAAGCTCATCGAGCGCAGCGACGACCCGGTCACCTATCTGCACGGCGGCTACATGGGCATCTTCCCGCGCGTCGAGGAGGCGCTGGAGGGCAAGCAGGCGGGCGACCGCTGCACCGTGCGCATGGAGCCGGAGGAGGCCTTCGGCGAGTACGACGCCGAGCTGGTGCGGGTCGAGGAGCGCGAGCTGTTTCCGGCCGAGGTGAAGGTGGGCATGCGCTTCGAGGGCCGGCGCGAGGGCGGGTCCGACGTCACCGTCTTCACCGTCACCGACATCGCCGAGGACAAGGTGGTGGTGGACGGCAACCACCCGCTGGCGGGGATGGCGCTGCGCTTCGAGTGCCACGTCACCGAGGTGCGCGAGGCCACCGACGAGGAAGTGGCCCACGGCCACGCCCACGGCCCCCACGGCCACCATCACTGAAGCCGGCGGCGTCGGCCGCCGGGCGCGCTACCGCGCCAGCTGCTTCAACGCGTAGAGCAGGTCCAGCGCTTCGCGCGGCGTGAGCGCGTCGGGGTCCACCTCGGCGAGCTGCGCCAGCAGCGGATGCGCGGGCGCCGCCGGCGCCGGCTCGGGCGGCGGCGCCGCGAACAGATCGCCCTGGCGGTCGCGCGTGAGCCCCTCGCTTTCCAGCTTCGCCAGGTGGCGCCGCGCCTGGCGCACCACCGCCGCCGGCACGCCGGCCAGCGCCGCCACCTGCAGCCCGTAGCTCTGGCTCGCCGGTCCTTCCTCGACGCTGTGCAGGAACACCACCTTGTGGCCGTGCTCGACCGCGTCCAGGTGCACGTTGGCGGCGTCGGGATACCGGGTCGCCAGCTGGGTCAGCTCGAAATAATGGGTGGCGAAGAGCGTGAAACAGCGCTTTGTCTCCACCAGGTGGCAGGCGATGGCCCACGCCAGCGCCAGGCCGTCGAACGTGGACGTGCCGCGGCCCACCTCGTCCATCAGCACCAGGCTCTCGGCGGTGGCGTTGTGCAGGATGTTGGCGGTCTCGGTCATCTCCACCATGAACGTGGAGCGGCCGCCGGCAAGGTCGTCGGCGGCGCCGATGCGGGTGAAGATCTGGTCCACCGGGCCGATCACCGCGCGCTGCGCCGGCACGAAGCTGCCGCAGCAGGCCAGCAGCACGATCAGCGCGGCCTGGCGCATGTAGGTGGATTTGCCGCCCATGTTGGGACCGGTGATCACCAGCAGGCGCCGTTCGGGCGCCAGGCGCACGCCGTTGGCGACGAACGGGTCCACCGCCTGCTCCACCACCGGGTGGCGGCCGCCGTCGATCTCGATCAGCGGCTCGTCGCTGTATTCCGGCGCGCAGTAGTCGAGCGCGGCGGCGCGCTGCGCGAGGTTCGCCAGCGCGTCCAGCTCCGCGGCCGCGCGCGCGACGCGGGTGAGGGCCGGCAGCCCGGCGTTGAGGTCGTCCAGCAGGCGTTCATACAGCTCCCGCTCCCGCGCCAGCGCGCGTTCCTGGGCGGAGAGCGCCTTGTCCTCGAACGCCTTCAGCTCCGGCGTGATGTAGCGCTCGGCGTTCTTCAGCGTCTGGCGGCGGCGGTAATCGTCCGGCACCTTGTCCGACTGGGCGCGGGTGACCTCGATGTAGAAGCCGTGGACGCGGTTGAACTCCACCTTGAGATTGCCGATGCCGGTGCGGCCGCGCTCGCGCGCCTCCAGCTGCAGGAGAAAGTCGCCGCAATTGTTCTGGATCGCGCGCAGCTCGTCCAGGTCGGCATCGTAGCCGTCGGCGAACACGCCGCCTTCGCGCAGCACCGCCGCCGGCGCCTCCTTGAGCGCGCGCGCGAGCAGGTCGCGAATCGGTTCGGGCACTGCCAGCGCTTGCGACAGCTCCGCGAGCCGCGGCGCGGTGAGCGCGCGGTGCACGGGTGCGAGCGCGGACAACGCGACGAGGCTGTCGCGCAGCGCCGCCAGGTCGCGCGGGCGTGCGCTGCGCAGCGCGACGCGCGCGACGATGCGCTCGATGTCGGCGACCCGGGTCAACCCCGCGCGCAGCGTGTCCGCCAGTCGCGCGCCGTCGGCGCAGAGCTCGCCGACGGCGGCGAGCCGGGCTTCGCGCGGCGCCCGCGCGCGCAGCGGGTGATGCAGCCAGTGGCGCGTGAGCCGGCTGCCCATGGCCGTGACGCAGCGGTCCAGCACCGAGGCCAGCGTCGGTGCCGCCTCGCCGCGCAGCGTCTCGGTGAGCTCCAGGTTGCGGCGCGTGGCCGGATCGAGGCGGACGAATTCGCCGGCCTGCTCCACCGCCATCCCGCGCACGTGGCCGATGGCGTTGCCCTGGGTCATGCGGGCGTAATCCAGCAGCGCGCCGGCAGCGCCCACGGCGAGGGGGAGGTCGTCGCAGCCGAATCCCGACAGGTCCCGGGTCTCGAACTGGCGGGCGAGCCGGGAGCGCGCCGACTCCAGGTCGAACTGCCACGGCGGCAAGTGGCGGCGCGCGGTCCCGGGGCGGTCGGCGTCACCCGGCGACGCGCCCTCCGGCAGCAGGATCTCCGCCGGGCGGATGCGCTCCAGCTCGGCGGCGAGCGCCTCGGCCTCGACTTCCGCGAGCCGCAGCGCGCCGGCGGCGAGGTTGAGCCAGGCGAGTCCGAGGCGGCGGCGGGACGGGTTGATCGCCAGCAGCACGCTCTCGGCGCGGTCGTCCAGCAGGCCCGCGTCGGTCAACGTGCCCGGCGTCACCACCCGCGTCACCTTGCGCTCCACCGGTCCCTTGCTCGTCGCCGGGTCGCCGATCTGCTCGCAGATCGCCACCGACTCGCCGAGGCGGACCAGCCGGGCGAGGTACTGCTCCACCGAGTGGTAGGGCACGCCCGCCATCTTGATCGGCTCGCCGGCGGAGGCGCCGCGCTGGGTGAGGGTGATGTCCAGCAGCTTCGCCGCCTTCACCGCGTCGTCGAAGAACAGTTCGTAGAAATCGCCCATGCGGTAGAACAGCAGCAGGTCCGGATGCTGCGCCTTGATGCGCAGGTACTGCTGCATCATCGGCGTGTGTCCGGAAATTTCGGGCGCGCCGAGTCCCTTGTCTGGCTTCTCGTTTTTCGGTATAAGTCCTTGTCTTTCCATGAAAAATAAACCCTAGACCGCGATCCTTCTGTTCAAGATTGGGCAAGTCTTTGCAAGTTCTTGCCCGGCTTTTTAGTGTAGGTCCCGGTATAGGTTTTCGTGTAGGTCGACCCTTGGGAGGATGGGATGGCGCAGAAACCTATACTGAAGAAACCAGAGCACCTGACCGCGGCGATTATCTCGTACATGAAGGCCGGCGAGGAGCGAGCCGATGCGCAATGCGCCGGACTGCGCGTGCGTTGCTTGGCTTCGGGAAAAAAGTCTTCTTCTACCGGTACCGCGGCCGTGACGGCGCGCTGCGACAGATCCGATTGGGTGATTTCGGGCCGCTCACGCTCGCGAAAGCGCGTGACGCTGCGCTAAAGAAGCGGTTGGAGCGGGACCAGGGGAAAGACCCCCAGCTCGAAAAGCGACAGCAGAAAGCCGAGGCAGCACGTGAGCGTATCGCGCAGCGCCAGGCGGCCTACACGCTCGAGGATCTGGTGAACGAGTACATCAAAGAAGTGCTGGACAAGCAGAAGCGCGGCGCCGAGAGCGCGCGGATATTGCGCCAGGACCTCTTACCGGTGCTCGGCCATCGCCCAGCGCTCCAGATCACGCGGCGCGAGCTTCAAGACGAAGTGATCCGCCCGAAGATGGCAAAGGCGCCGCGGGTGGCGACGCAACTGCTCTCACGGGTTCGGTGCGCGTACGCCCACGCGATCGAGCAAGGGCGCTTGCCCGATGATTTCATGGCACCGACACTCGGCATCAAAGGGGCGCCGCAGGTGCGCAGGAGACGCGCTCTGACCGACGCCGAGCTTGCAACCTTCCTGAAATGGCTGCCCTCCAGTCCCTACAGCCGCACTGTCCGCGAGGCGCTTTTGCTGGTGCTGCTGACCGGCTGCCGTTCGGGCGAAGTAGTCGCCGCGCTCTGGCGCGATATAGACCTCGACCGGGGCGTGTGGACGATCCGCGACACGAAAAACGGCGAGCCGCACGACGTGATGCTGTCACGGGCTGCCGTCGAACTGCTCAAGTCGCGTCAGGAAATGGACAAAGTGTTTGTATTTCCGTCTCCACGGTTCGGCCGGCACGTGGCGCAGAAGGTCCTGGGCTTTGCCCAGTACTATGCGCGGCAGCGAGACGGCGACAAGCCGGCACAAGACCCGGTCGAAGTGCCCTGGACCGTCCACGACTTACGCCGCACGTTTGCGACCGGGCTGGCGAAACTCGGATGCTCGCGAGTCGTGCAAGACCGGATCCTCAACCACGTCGATAGCTCCGTAGCTGCGATTTACGACCAGCACCGCTACGACGCCGAGGCAGGTGCGTGGTTACAGAAATGGGCGGACCATCTTGAGGCGCTAATCACGAGCAACGTCGTGTCGATCTCGAACGCGCGCGCGGCTTGAGTGCCGGGACTTAGGTTGTATTCGGAGCCTTGCCTTCCCAGACTGCCCAGTACTCATCGCCTCTTGTTGCACCTTGAAGCGGAGCACGGTAGTAGGGTCGGCACCCGAGACTTTGCTCGCCTCGTCCAACGGCAAGTCTTCTCCGCGCCGCTCGCCGTATATCAGCACGCCTTCTGCCTCCGGCTGCGAAGCTGCAAGACGACAATGCTCCAAGCGCTCCATTCCGCCGGCGGTCTCCGACCAGGGCCGCGAGCCGCCCCGGTTCGGGCCCCAGAGCATGTATCGGCATATCCCGTCGTCAGTGGCTTCGATGTCCGTCGCCCACACCGTGAAAACCACGGTTCCGTCAGATGCCTTGATGCCGCCCCAGCTCCATCGGGGGTTGCGCAGGCGCGCTCTGCGCAACTCGAAGGCCTTCTTCCGGGAGACAAGGCGCAGGTAAGGCGATTCGCGCTTTCGCGCACGCCGTTGACGATTCTCAGCGCCGGGGCGTCCACGAAGCACCTCATCACACAGAGCCACGAGCTCCCGCTCGCCCCGCGCATCGGCATTGCTTCGGATCTGGCGGACATCAGCGCTCTTCAGCCGCTCGATGCGCTCCTTTGTCCAGGGTACCGGCATTTGGGGTCAATCTTTGGGGTCGATCGTCAGTCGGGAAGGAATCACAGCAGCAATTGGATCATCGCAAACATCCGATGAAACAAGTAGTCCACCTGCGCGGACGAATCGATGGGGATCTTGTCCATCTCGCTATGCCGAATCCGGAATGCATTCCCGATACGGGAGAGCTCAAACGCTTCGGCTTCTAGCGCGGCTCTGGCTTTCGGATCGGGAGCCGCGCGTTCCAGGAGCATGGCTATCGATTGCTTCTTGTCCTCCGGACGCAGGACGGTCTTGAGCCGTTCCCACGCATCCCATAGCTTCTCCAGCGCATCGCGGCGAACTTCAAGGTCTGGCGACAGGAATTTCGTGCGCGCGGATTCGAGCAGTCTGTCCAGTTCCCGTTCCCCGGTTTGAAAGACCGCCGAGGCCAGCGCCTCGCTCAACACAGGAGGCGCAAGCCGGGTGATCTCGCCGGCGGAGTTCAGCTCGAAGGCCATGCCGTTGCGAGCTAGGATTTGATTTGCGCGCTCGGCAAATTCCGCTCGGCCCGCGTCGCGATCGTAGTTCAAATGGTAATGATCGAAGTAATCGTGGAAGCTGCCTTTTGTAGGCTTCGCGACGTGCTCGTAGCAGAACTCGATCAGATCCAGAATCACTAGCGCCGTCGGAATCGCCGTCACATCCAGAGGCCAAGGAAGTCCGGGTATCTCGGCCTGTACGGCCAGGCCGAGCGTGTACTCGTTGGTGCCGATGGGTCCTCGACCGTCGCGGCAGTTGTCCGGAAAATCGACTCCGAGTGCGCCAGTAGCGATCAAGGAGTGTACGAGGGCGACAATTCCGCCCCAACCGGCGCCAGTGAACTCTTCCGACGTGCGTGCGCGAGGGCCGGTCTCTCGATCGCTGAAATATTTGCTCGTCACGGTCAGCGCGGCCGTGGGAGCGGCTGTTTCGCCTGCGCCTTCGCCAGATCCGCGATGAATTGTGCGAAAGGCGCAATATTCGCGAAGGAACTCGCCTGCTCGAGTGCCTCCATGTACTCGTTGCGCCTCTCTACCGGGATCACCGTCCAGACATAACCGGCGGGAACGAGCATCAGATTCATCAGGAATCTCGCCAGCCGGCCGTTTCCATCCATGTACGGATGGATAAAGACGAAGAGGAAGTGACCCAGGACTGCGCGCACTTGCGGTTCTGGTTCCGCTTCGAGTAGCTCAAACAAGACCGGCATACAGTCTCGCACCGCCTCCTTCGAGAGCGGAACGTGCAGCGCTCCACGAATGAATACCTGGTCGTTGCGATAGCCCGCGAGGTCGGAGGCCTTGAGAATGCCGGCCTGAACGCTCGGGCTGAATAGCGCCTGATACCAACGGGGCAGGGCGTTACGAAACACAGTGCCCGCGTTTTCGCCTTTGATCACTCGGACGAGAGCTTGCTTAACAAGGTTGTGAGTCTCGAAGTATCCACGCGCTGCCATGGCATCGCGGGTCGCGCGATCCTTTTCCTCGCCGTCCGGGTTCCAGTTTCCATCACGGATCTTCTCGACCAGCGTTGCCGTAACGCGATAGCCCTCTATCGATAGCGAGTGATACGCGTCCGCCACGTAGCGCGCCTCCACATCTTTGAGAAGCGCGTCGACGTCCTTGGGGGCGCCGGGCGCTTGTGGAAAGGCCGCGATCACGCTTTCCCTCATTTGTGCCCACATCAAGCGCAGCCGCTGAACGTAGGGCGATTCCGGGCGTCCGCCAGGCAGCAAAGTGAGAAGCGGTTTGTCGAAGGGACTGACTTCGGTTACCCCGTGGCCGGCGCTGCGCATGGCGCCTACGATTTCGTCGGCGAACCCCGCCCGGCCGATGGCGCGGAAGCCGCCGGCAAGGCGCCCGGCCACCGCAGGGTGCGGACCGTCGAGCAGTATCCGCAGTAAATCGGAAGCATCGGGCAGGGCGGCGAGCGCGATCTGGGCTGCGATGGAGTTCTGGAGGAAGAGCGTCGGGCTCGCCGCGACCAGCGCCGCCGGCAATTCGGCAAGACGAAGTCCGCCGCAGTCCTGTGCGGGCGAAGAGGGCAGCAACTTGGAAGCCTTGTAAATGAAGAGCGAGCAGCCATGGAGCAGCTGCACGGTCTGGTTCGTACCCTCAGTCGCCCAGATCTGAACCTGCTTCGGAATCGTTCTTTCGCCGGAGCGCAGTAGCACTGACTGCTCTGGATTGACGTGCCAGCGGTCGCCGAAGCGCTCCGTTGCGTAGTCGGCGATGAACTCGCGCATTCTGGCGTACCAAGGCGTGGTGTCGCCGGCGGCCTCGTCCGGGCGGCACGGGATGTACCAGCCCCGGATGACCTCCTTGAGAAAGCCGGCGCGTAGCAGGGCTTCACGATGCGCGCGTGAAAGTCTCGGCCCGGGGATGGCCTGGAGTCCGCCGTCTTGAAGCCCTTTCAGAGCATTCAGGGCGGAAGCAAGTTTTTCGTGTGGCTTGGGCACAAGAATTAGATGCTTACTGTTACAAGATTTTAATGCACGTGAAAGCAAGAGTCTATTGCTCGCAAGTACAAGACTATGAGGCAGAAAAGCAGTGTCGAGTATCTCTTATCCATAATATTGCCTATTATATTAGGCGTTACTGAATATATACACCAAATTATTAGGCAGTTCTGTTGAAATCCATTAGACTAAAATTTAGGTGATAGACTATTATATTAGGCACTATATAACGTAGCGCCTAAAATTATGGTCACAAAAAAAGTCCTCCCTATCGATGCTGCCGAGCGCATCAAGGAGCTTGGTTATCGCGTGCGGCTGGCCAGAACCCGACGCGGCATGTCGATCGCCGAGCTTGCGGCCAAGGCCGGCATCAATCGCAACACGCTCAACGCGCTCGAACTCGGGAAGCATGGCGTTGCTATCGGGGCCTACGTCACCGTGCTGTGGGCGCTCGGGCTTGAAAAAACGCTGGACGGCGTCGCCCACCCCGACGCCGATACGCACGGCAAGACACTGGAGGCGTCACGCCGGCCCGCGCGCGTTCGCAAGTCACAGAAGTCGAAGAACGAATATGCCTTCTGAGCGGCAGGCTTACGTCTACGTGCAATTGCCCGGCACGCTCAGCACCGTGCCGGCGGCGTTGCTGAAGGTTGAAAAGCTGCGTGACGGAACTTTCGTCGGCCGCTTCCGGTACGGCGACCGTTATCTGGAACGCACGGATGCGGTCGAGTTCGATCCTTTTCAGCTCCCGCTGGGCAACACGGTTTACCAATTCACCAAGCTCAAGGGAATTCCTGGCGCGGTGCGCGACGCCGTTCCCGATGCCTGGGGACGGCGCGTGATCGAACACAAGCTGCAACGCAGTCCCGGGGACTTGGAGGAAATCGATTACCTGCTGAACGGACCGCAGGATGGCGCGGGTTACCTGAGCTTCGGTCTTAAGCTGGAACCTCCCGCACCGAGACGGCGCTACAACCGCACACATCAGCTTGCTGACCTGGTCGCAGCCGCGGAGGCGATCGAAGAAGGGAAACGCGTCCCTGCAAATATCCTGGAGCAACTCGAGCCCGGCACATCGATGGGCGGTGCAAGACCCAAGGCTACGATCGAGGACGACAACCGACTGTGGATCGGCAAGTTTCCGGAAAAAGCGGATCGCTACAACCTCCAGCGCGTGGAGTATGCGACGCTTGAGCTTGCGCGCCGCTGTGGCATCACCGTGTGCAATTCGCGCTTACAGTCCGTCGGCGGCCACGAAGTTCTCATGGTGGAACGGTTTGACCGCGAACACGCGGAAGGCGGCTATCTCCGCTTCGGACTGGTGAGCGCGCTCACCATGCTGGACTGCGACGAGAGCTATCTGGAGCGCGAACGCTGGTCATATCCCTTGCTGGCCGACCAGCTTCGCCGCTGGTCGGAGAAACCCGACGCAGATCGCATCGAGCTATTCCGGCGTATGGTCTTTAACGCCGCGGTCACGAACAACGACGATCATCCGCGCAACCATGCCGTGCGTCGCACCGCGCGCGGCTGGCGCCTCACGCCTGCGTACGACTTGGTGCCCGTGCCCCTGGTCAGCCTTGAACGCCGCGACCTCGCGATGACGATTGGCACCTACGGCCGCACAGCGAGCATCTACAATCTGCTTTCCCAATGCGAGCGGTTCGGGCTGACCATCGAGGCAGCGAGGAAGGAAATCGAGAGCATTGTGGCAATCGTCCGAACCTGGCGGGAACATTTTCGCGTGTGCGGGGTATCCGCGAAGGATGTCGAGTACATGGCCCAGGCCTTCCTGCCCGAATGTTTTTTCTTCGAAAAGCCGCTGGAAGATTGACATGTCATGTTGGCTACAAGCTGCGGTAATTGAATTTCTCGTCCCATGAGTGGCTAACTAATGGTCAACGAAGCCGATTCCCTACGTTCACCGGGACAAATCTTCAACGCAGATCCACGTACGCCTTTTCTCGTAAGACTTGACGCAAACACGAGATTTCCGCGGGCAATTACGCCAATCGATCAGCATGCGGCCGTTGCGTGCTACCAACTAAATCCAAAGGTACCGGAGCCCGTGCGAATTCACTTCGAAACCGCGAAGAATGTAAGCGTGCGGTCTGGGCCACTCTTCCCGGTTGAGTCGGCGGGGCTGACGATGGTGTCCACTACGAATGGTAGTGGACACTATGAAGCCGGAGAAGCGTAGGGTCGCCGTTGAGCCGCTGCGGGTGAGCCGCAACGGCAAGCGCTTCTTCAGCGAAGCCCACCAACGCGCCGTCGTCGAGAAGTGCCTGGCCCCGGGTGCCTCGGTGTCGGCGGTGGCTCTGGCGCACGGGTTCAACGCGAACCTGGTGCGCAAGTGGATCGTCAAGCATCAAGTAGCCCGAGCGCTCGCCCGACCTGCCGGAGCGCTCATCCCCGTCAGCGTGATCGACGCTCCCAGGAAGTCCACGAAGAAGCCAAGGCGCGGCGCCGGCAAGCGCACGCCGGAGCTCCCGAACGGCTGGATCGAGATCGAAGTCGGCGCGGTGCGCGTCATCCTGCGCGGCCAGGTCGAGGCGGAACAGCTACGCGTGGTGCTCGAGGCGCTGGGTCTGTGGCGATGATCACGCTGCCCGGGGGCACGCGGATCTGGCTCGCCGCCGGCGTGACCGACATGAGGAAGGGCTTCGACGGATTGGCTGCCTTGGTGCAAGCAACCTTGGCCGAGAACCCGTTCTCGGGCCACGTGTTCGTCTTCCGCGGGCGCGCGGGCGCGCGGGCGATCGGGTGAAGGTGCTGTGGTGGGACGGCTCGGGGCTGTGCCTGTTCGCCAAGCGCCTGGAGCGTGGTCGGTTCATCTGGCCGCAGGCGAGTAGCGGTGTGGTGCACCTGAGCGTCGCGCAGCTGTCGATGCTTCTCGAAGGCATCGACTGGCGTCGTCCGGTGAGAACGGCGGCGCCGAGTCTCGCGTACTGATCGATGCGCACTGCATTGGAATCACGCGAAGCTCGATGTCGAGCGTGTGCGCAAAAAAAGTTCGCGAGAATACTTCACTCGCGCGAACGGAATCAGTAGACTCGCGATGTGCTCAACGCTCGTGATCTACCCGATGACATCGAGACGCTCAAGCGTCGGGTCATCGAGCGCGAGGTGAAGCTCACCGAGCGCGATCACGAGATCGAACACCTCAAGCTGCTCATCGCGAAGCTGCGCCGGCTGCAGTTCGGTCGCTCTTCCGAGAAGCTCGACGCGAAGATCGGCCAGCTCGAGCTCCTGGTCGAAGAGCTGGAAGCCAACCGCGCGAGCCGCGAAGCGAACGCTGCAGAAGTTGCCGCAGCCAAACCGGAGCAGCGCGAACGCCCGGTACGTCGGCCGTTGAGGCTGTAGAAAAATCCGCTTTTCCTCTTGCCAGCCCATCTGACTGGTCGCATGATGTGCGCATTGCACATCGCGACGGAGGTGCGATACGGTGGGCCGATACAAGCACGTCGATCAGTCCC
>JBMOQX010000073.1:0-148318 GCA_049322755.1 Pseudomonadota bacterium
CGCAGATCTACGCCCGTGAGGGGGTGGCGCTCGAGCGCTCGACGCTTGCCGAGTGCGTTGGAGGCGCCGCGGCGCTGCTCGATCCGCTGGTTGAGGCGCTCGCGCGCTACCTCGTGGCGAGCCCCTACCTGCACGGTGACGACACCCCGGTGCCTGTGCTCGAGCCCGGTCGCGGCAAGACCAAGACGGGGAGGCTGTGGACCTACGTGCGCGATAGCCGGCCGTGGGCCGACAGCGCCGCTCCGGCGGTGCTGTTCCGCTATTCGCCCGACCGTAGGGGCGATCATCCCGAAGCTCACCTGAAGAGCTTCTGCGGGGTCCTGCAGGCCGACGGCTACACGGGGTTCGACCGACTCTATGAGGGCAAGGACGAGCGGATTCGAGAGGCCGCCTGCTGGGCGCACGTGCGGCGCAAGTTCTACGAGATCTACGAGTCGAACGGCTCGCCGGTGGCCGCCGAGGCGCTCGCCAGAATCGGCAAGCTCTACGAGATCGAGGAGACGACCCGCGGGAGACCGCCCGATGAGCGAAGCACGGTGCGAAGAGCGCGCGCCGGACCGGAACTGGAAGCGATCAAGGCGTGGTTCGAGGAAACCCTGGCCCAGGTGTCGGCGAAGTCGGCGCTGGCGATCGCGATCCGCTACGCGCTCGCCCGCTGGGCGGCGCTCACCCGCTACCGCGACGACGGCCACATCGAGATCGACAACAACGCCGCCGAGCGTGCGCTGCGCACGGTGGCCCTCGGGCGCAAGAACTACCTCTTCGCCGGGTCGGATGCCGGCGGCGAACGTGCCGCGGCGATCTACAGCCTGATCGGCACGGCGAAGCTGAACGGCCTGGACCCCGAGGCGTACCTGCGCGAGGTGCTCGCGCGCATCGCCGAGCATCCGATCAACCGGATCGAGGAGCTACTGCCGTGGCGTCTCGCCGTCGAAAGCCAAACCCCTCTGAACCGCGTGGCGTAAGCGCTACGCCGGCCACGACCGCCGGTGAGTTCCTGCCGACGCTCGAGGAGTTCGTCATCCACGGCGACGGGCAGATCGCCATCGGCACGATCAAGCCAATCGCCTGCGCCGCCATCGCCAATGACGCACACAATATGCTCGCCGCGCTGGTTCGTCGACCCGACGAAACCCTGCAGCAGCTGCTCGAGCGTCTCGACCGGGCCGTTCGACTCGCGCTGGACGATCAAACCTACACCGACGAGATCAACACACCCCTGCCGCCGTCAAGACGGTAAGGACCGGACGCTTACTCTGTTGCAGGAGGGAGATGAAGTCCTCCAGCGGGGGCAGGTGGGGTTGGGTGACTTAGATGGGTGTATGGGGCATAGAATCGGTTCATCGCACGGCTTGCGCGAACAGGACGGTTTCTTCCTGATGAATTGTGAAGTGCCGCAGGTGGAAGCGGTAGCCGAGGCCGAGGCTGTCGATCCACTGAGGAATTTCCCAGAAGTCCTGAAGTTGGTGATACACCGAGATGGCGAGTTTCGGCCGAAAGCGCCGGATGCTTTGCTCGGCACCTTTCAGTGCCGCCAGTTCGGCGCCTTCGATATCCATTTTGATGAAATCGAGACGCTTGAGTTGCTCCCGCTCCACTAGACCATCGATGCTGAGCGTCCTAATCTTCATCGCGGCTGGATCGCTTGTATGCGGCAGGACACGTGTGGCCGGCCCACGATCTAAATAAGTACGCGGGCGCAACGAGAATCGCTTTACCGCGGCGGTCCCTCCGGTCCAGTGCAGGAACCCGCTAATGACACCTGCGTAAATAATGTCCTATACTGTGCTCCGGAGGTGCTCCATGAGGCCGACCGGAAGTCCAGAAGAACTCGAGCATCGCCGGATGCGGGCGCTGGCTTTGCTCAAAGAAGGATTGCCGCCCGTCGAGGTCGCACGACGTGTCGGCGCCGACCGGCGCAGCGTGCGGCGCTGGCAGGCAACCGCGCGAAGCGCGGGTGTGGCTGGGCTTCGTGCCAAGCCCGCGTCGGGGCGACCCCCGAAGCTTCGAGCCAAACAACGAAGCAAACTTGAGCAGATGCTGCTTAAGGGGGCGCAGGCGGCGGGCTATCACACCGATCTGTGGACCTGCCCGAGAGTCGCCGAGGTGATCGAGCGGCGCTTTGGGGTTCGCTACCACGTCGATCATATCGGGCGCCTGTTGCACGATCTGGGCTGGAGTGCCCAGAAACCGGCGCGGCGTGCCCTGCTGCGTATTCCGCTGAACGTGACCGATGATTCCGGGGCAACGTGACCGCAGTTGCTGGTCGAACGTGACCGATCGTTCCGGAGGAACGTGACCGGGAAGACCACCGGGTCGGCGCTGTTGTTGGTTTTTACAGTGGTCGGGCAGGTTCAGTCAACGTTTCCGGCGCCGTCGCCGTTGTTCGACGCCGCTCTCGCTGCCTTGCCGCGCGCGGCGTGCGGGCGCATCGATTCGCCCTTCAGATGGATCTTGTGCGCGCTGTGCACGAGGCGGTCGAGGATCGCGTCGGCGAGTGTGGGCTCGCCGATGTAGTCGTGCCAGTGGTCGAGGTGGAGCTGGCTCGTGATGAGGGTGGAGCGGGTGCCGACGCGATCGTCGAGCAGCTCCAGCAGGTCGGCGCGCTCGCGCGCGCCCATGGGGGCGATGGCGAAGTCGTCGATCACCAGCACGCTTACCTTGGCGATCACGGCCAGGCGCTTCCTGAAGCTGCCGTCGGCGTGGCAGACGCTGAGCTCGTCGAAGAGCCGGGGTGCCCGCAGATAAAGCGCGGACAGGCCCTGACGACAGGCCTGGTGCGCGAGCGCGCACGCAAGCCAGGTCTTTCCGGCGCCGGTGGCACCGTGGATCAGCAGATTCTGCGCTTGCCGAATCCACTCACAGCTGGCGAGGCTCGCGAGCTGGGCGCGATCGAGCCCGCAGCGGGCGCGGTAATCGATGTCTTCGACGCAGGCGTTACGCTGCTTGAGTTGCGCGAGCTGCAGCAAGCGCGTGACCCGGCGGTTATCGCGGTAGAGCGCTTCGCGGTCGACGAGCAGCCCGAGCCGCTCTTCGAAGGCAAGGGCCGAGGCGGCGCTCTGCGTGATCTGTTCAGAGAGCGCGGCGGCCATGCCGTAGAGCTTGAGCCGGTTCAGTGTATCGAGGATGGTTTGGACGAGCATTCAACGTCTCCTGGTGAGGTGGTGGTGCTACGGAAGTAGTCGGCCCCGCGCACGTTGGCGTGCCGGGGCAGACCGGTGGATGGGGCGTTATCCGCAGGCAAGAGCTCGGGGTGCTGATCGAGCTTCGCCTCGAGGATGGATTTGATGCTTTTGCGCGTGGGCGCGCCGATGGCGAGTGCGCGGCGGCAGGCGGCTTCCAGGCGCGCTTCCCCGTGGTGCTTGGCGAGGTTCAACAGCCCCAGGCAAGCGCGATAGCCCTGCTCCGGGTGCGGCCGGTTCTCGAGCTGCCACTTGACCACGTCGCGCGTGGCCGGCCCGATGGACAGTGCCCAGTTCAGCAGCCGCCCCGGCGTCCACTGCATGTGCTTGCGGTGCGACTCGGGCATGTGCTCGGGGAGCGTGGTGTGGCCGCCGCGCTTGGCCGAGCCCACGTGCGAGCCCACGCGCTTACCCTTGAAGAAGCACTCGACGATGCTCGCGGTGATGCGCACATCGACCCGGTGCTTCACCAAGCTATGCGGCACGCTGTAGTAGTGGCCGGCGACCTCGACGTGGTAGTCGATGCCCACGAGCGCCTTCTTCCACTCGGCGAATTCATAGCGCGTTGCCGGCAGCGCGTTCATGGCGGGGCGGTCGATCGTCTCGAAGGCCCGCCTGCGGCAGCCTTCGATCTTCTTGAACGGGCGGTTGTTGAGGTCCTCGAGCAGCGCGCCGATGGCGGCATTGAGTTCGGCCAGCGAGAAGAACTGGCGGTTGCGCAGCCGCGCCAGGATCCAGCGCTGAACCAGGAGCACGCTCGCCTCGACGCAGGCCTTGTCGCGGGGGCGCGCCGGACGTGCTGGGAGAATCGCCGTGCCGTAGTGGCGCGCGAGGTCCTCGTAGGTCGAGGTGGCCTGCGGCTCGTAGCGGCAGGCCTGCCGGATCGCGCTCTTGAGCTGATCGGGCACGAGCAAAGCGGGGGTCGCGCCCAGGAACTCGAAGCAGCGCACATGGGAGGCGATCCAGTCGGGCAGTTGCTGGCTCAGACTCGCCTCGGCATAGGTGTAGGCGGAGGCCCCGAGCACGGCCACGAAGATCTCGGCGCGCCGGATCTCGCCGGTGGCCGGGTCGATGACCGGCACCGTCTGGCCGGAGTAGTCGATGAACAGCTTCTCGCCCGCGCGGTGCACTTGCCGCATCGAGCGCTTCAGGCTCGCCGCAAAACGGTGGTAGTGCAGGCAGAACTGGCTGTAGCGGTAGGCGTGTGGCCCGTGGGCGGCACGGTACTCCTCCCAGAGCAGGGTCAGCGTCACGCCCTTGCGCTTGAGCTCCTGGTGGATGTGGGCGAAGTCGGGTGTGGCGTAGCGCTCAACCGACGGCACGGCATGGGGAAAGAGCAGCGCCTTGAGCTGCGCCTCGTCGAGATGTGCCGGCAGTGGCCAGCTCACGCCGGCGTCGCGGGCACGCTGCAGGTATTTGGTGACCGCGCCCTTGGACAGGTGCGTGGCCGCCGCGATGCGCTCGTGGCTGAAACGCGCCTCGAACCGCAGGCGTAGGACGTCGATGATCTTGCGCATGGCGCTCCTGTGGGCAGGCATCCCCTTCTCCCGAAAAAAACCGGAGAGGGTAACCCGTCGTGGTAGAAGTCCAGCGCGAGACCCGGGACTCGGTTCCGAGCCATCGTGACCGGTCATTCCGGACCGTGACCGTCGATTCTGCTCATGCGCAGAAATCGGTCACGATCCGTCGGAATCAGCGGTCACGTTCCTTCGGAAACACCGGTCACGTTCGATCGGAAATCGCGGTCACGTTCGACCGGCAACTGCGGTCACGTTCCGCCGGAATCGGCGGTCACGTTGGTCCGGAATACGCACCCTGGAACGCGACGAGGCGGCGATCCAGCGTTGGGTGCACGAGGATTGGCCTCGAGTAAAAAAAACGCCGCACGCCGGCGGGCGGCGATCGTCTTCATCGACGAAACCGGGTTCCTGATGTCGCCGCTCGTGCGCCGCAGCTGGGCGCCTCGGGGCTGCACACCGGTGATTACCCAGCGTGGCCGTAACTGGCGCAAGGTGTCGGTGATCGGTGCTTTGGTGATCTCGCCGCGGCGCCGCCGGGTACGCGCGTACTTCGGGTTTCTGCCCGATGCCAATTACGAGGGCGAATCGATTCTTGATTTCCTCAAGCAATTGCGCCGCTCGGTACGCGCACCGATCGAGCTGCTGTGGGATCGGCTGCTCGCGCACCGCGGCGAACCTATCGCCAGCTGGCAAGTGCATCATCGCGCTCGCGTGCGCGTCCATTTGTTTCCGCCCTATGCCCCGGAGCTCAACCCGGTGGAGTTGATTTGGGGCCATGTGAAAAACAACGGGTTGGCGAATTTCGCCCCGCACGAGCTGCCGGAATTGCTCGACCAGACCCAGGTGGCAGTGCTCGCCGCCGGTGATGACGAGCCGCTATTGCGCTCCTTCATTGCTCACTCCGCTCTTTTTTTGCGCTTGAGGTAGGACATTATTTAAGCAGGGGCCATTAGCTAGTCGACGGCAAGCGGGGGGTAGCCAAGACGTTCACGTCCCGTACCAAGAATTCGCTCAATTGCCCCTCCTATTTGGAGGAGTTCTTGGTCTGTGCCAACGCGGGCCATGACTTGCAGGCCAATCGGGAGACCTGATGAATCCAATGCGACCGGCATGCTGAGCGCAGGCAAATCGAGGATATTGGCCACACATGTGTAACGGATCATTCGAAAATTATGCGTGCGGTAGGAATCCCAGCTAGTTACGTCGCTTAGCTTCGGCGGAGGAATAGGGACGGTCGGGGACACGATTGCGTCTACATCAGCGAAGCTTCGACCAGCCCTTGCGGCTAAGCGGCGCATGCGCATCATTCGGTCAGCGAGTTCAATACCCGACATGTGTGCTGAAGCAGTAAGGCGTTGTTCGATGAGGGGGTCGAGATCCTTAAGCCACTCCGGCAGGTCCGAGCGAATGAATGCAAGCAATTCTGCGCCTGAAGTTCCACCCTCGGAAATGATTTGATGGGCGTCTGATGCTTCTGGAACGCGGATGGGCACTAACTTGTGGCCCGCACGCTCTAGTTCTTTAAGGCAGGCGTTCACCTCCGCCGCAATTGAGGGCGTGCAATCTTCCCAGAAGAACTCCTCAGGAACGCCAAGCCGCAGGCCCTCCCGGCCCTGCATATCGGAATCAAGAGGCGCGTAGGCCGACGTTACTCTGCTATCGATGGCGGCTGCGGCGATGTGCACGTCATCAACAGATCTGGCCAAGATACCGGGGGAATCCAGGAGTGGGCTGAGCGGAACAATTCCTGCGGTTGGCCAGCGTCGCTGCGTAGGCTTGAACCCCACATTTGCTGTAAGCGATGCCGGGATCCGAACCGAACCAGCTGTGTCGGAACCGATCGCAACCAGTGCCGAACCCTGGCAGAGCGATACGGCCGCGCCAGAACTGGACCCGCCGGGAACGCGGTGATCTACGCTGTCCCACGGGTTTCGGGGGGTTCCCCAATGAGAATTGACGCCCAAGGCACCAAATGCAAACTCAACCGTTTGGGTCTTCCCCGTGAAGACTGCAAGCTGCCTTCGTACCTCGGTGACCACAGGTCCTTCCTTGTTCCACGTGGTCGGCAACTCTCGCTTTGTCCCAGCGAAAATTGGAGCGTTGTCGAGGCCGAAAATATCCTTGACCGAGATCGGGATACCTTGGAGGGGTGCGACCGCGGCCCCTGCGCGGAAGGCCGCATCTGCCGCCTCCGCTGCTCTTTCAGAATAGGCCGAAAGCCACGTCTTATAGGCATTGAGTTTCGGCTCTAACTGGGACGCCCGATCATGGGCTTCCCTCAGCAGTTGCTTTGCGGTTACGGCACCGTCTCGTAACTGCGGAATAAGTGACCGCAACGATCGTCTAGGATGAGCCACCTCTTCTCCTTTTCTTGGTTTCTGGTGTCAATTCGTCTGCGCCGGAATGGACCGTGCTTCTTAGAAACTTCGCGATTCGGAAGCTCTTTCCCGGGTAGTTCTTCTCCGTGTAGCTCGCCAACTCGTCAATAAAGCTTTTCACGATGGGTGGCGTAAAGCGCCGTGAGTCCCAAAGCGCGTGCATCCATACGCCCAGTTGGGAGTGATTGTGCGTTAGCGGAACTGTTGGTCCGTGACCCTTGGCGAATCGCACAGTCGACGGGACGATTGCAACTCCCAGCCCGCTTTGGACTAGCGTGAGTAAACAGTGTGGACTCGCGCTCTCGATTAGCACTCGGGGAGATATATGCGCCACCTGACACGCTCCGTCGAAAAGCTTCCGCGTCATGAAATCCTTCCGCAGGAGCATCAGCGGTTCACGGTCAAGGTCACTTATCTCAATCGAGGAACGGTTCGAAAGGCGATGGCCGGCTGGAAGTGCGGCTAGGACGACGAGCGGAAAGAGCGGGCGTGAACGAAAGGGTCTCTCGCGGTCCAGCGCTCCCACGGCTAGGTCAATCTCGCCCTGCTCAACGGCTTGGGCGAGGTTGGTGCTCCCATCCTCGACCAGAAACACCTGAACTTCCGGATGCTTTTGCTGAAATCTCGGCAAGACGATGGAGATGAGGCTTTAGGTCCTGACCTTGATACAAGCGTCGTTGCTGACATTGACGGAGGGAAGACAATGAGCATGGTTAAAGTATTTATGGACTCCATAACGCGCCGTCTGTTGGTTCTCGGAGTTGGAGCCACTTCGTTGCTGGTCGGAGCCTTTGGCGTCTCTGCTCAGCAGTACAAGGGAGAGATCTTCCATCCAATGTTGGTCACGCGGACAGGACCATTTGCCTCTGCAGCGAGCGGTGTGAGCAGCGGGCAGCAGGACTACTTCGCATTGGTGAACGCGACTGGGGGCGTCGAAGGATACAAAATCGTTTGGGAGGAATGCGAGTTTGAATACAAGGTTCCTCGTGCGCTTGAGTGCTACGAGCGGTACAAGGGGAAGTGGAAGGTCGTCTACCCCAATAGCACTCCCGCAATCTACGCTCTCGCCGAGAGAGTAACCAAAGACGAGGTCTTGGCCATTAACCTTGCCGGTGGGCGATCCGACTCAACGGACGGCCAGACCTTCCCATACCTAGCCCCTGTGGTGAACAACTTCTGGGCCCAAGCTGCCTCAACGATACGCTACCTGGCGCAGTTGGAAGGTGGCGAAAGCAAGCTTAAGGGTAAGAAGATTGCGTATATCCACCTCGACAACGATTACGGCCGTCAGCCCTTCCCGATGTTCGACGAACTCGCGAAAAAGTACGGGTTCGAGTGGAAATCTTGGCCGCTTGCGTGGCCCGCGCTGGAGCAAAGCTCCGCGTGGGTGGACATGGCCCGTCGTTACCGCGCGGACTACATCGTCGGATGGCTATACGGTCAATCGTGCAATGTACCCTACACGGAAATGCAGAAAGTCGGCTTTCCCAGGGAGAAGTACATTGCAACGCTTTGGTGCGGTTCTGAAGAGGACATCGGGCCGGCCGGACCACTCGCGGTTGGTGCAGTGACAGCAAACTACCATGGGACTGGCAAAGATTGGCCGGTTATCCAGGAGATCATTGAGAAAGTCCACAAGCAGGGCAAAGGGAATATCGAGGCAGCGCGTGTTGGCACGGTGGCGTACAACCGTGGTGTGATTACGGGCATTGTGATCGTCGAAGCTTTTCGGAACGCAATCAAGTCGCAGGGCGCCCCCCTCGATGGCAAGAAGGTCCGAGATGGCTATCGGATGATCAAGCTCACGAATGAGCGTTTGGCGGAGTTGGGCGCAAAGGGGATGATGCCCCAGCTGGTCTTCTCTGAGAAATATCACGGCGGCGTGGATCCGCAGATCTTCCAGAAATGGGACGGCACGAAGTGGACGGTCGTATCCGACTGGATCATGCCCTACGAGGATATTGTTTGGGCAAAGATTGAGGAGTCGGCTGAAGCGTTCAGGAAGCAGACGAAAGCCGCCGCGAAATGAATCAGGATGCCCCTCTGCTCCAGCTGAAGGAAGTGGAGGTTGCCTATAACAAGGTTATCCAAGTGCTGCGTGGCGTTTCCTTGTCATTGGATAAGGCAGGGGCCATCGCGTTATTGGGGGCCAATGGAGCAGGAAAATCGACGACCCTCAAGGCAATCTCTAATCTTCTTCTGGCGGAGCGGGGGCAGGTTACCAGTGGCAGTATCGAATATGCGGGCAGGCGCATCGACGGGTGCGACCCTGCAGAAGTTTCACGTCTTGGAGTGGCTCATGTGATGGAGGGG
Source organism: Pseudomonadota bacterium (assembly GCA_049322755.1). Taxonomy (GTDB): domain Bacteria; phylum Pseudomonadota; class Gammaproteobacteria; order Burkholderiales; family UBA6910; genus DATIUV01. The sequence continues at coordinate 9,394 of JBMOQX010000073.1, forward strand.
CGGCGACTGTTCCCGCATCTCACCGTTGAAGAGAACATGCGAGCTGGCGCTTACTCTCGAAAAGATACGAAGGAGGTTCAAGAAGACATCGAGAGGATGTTTGAGCTCTTCCCTCGCCTCAAGCCAAGGCAATCGGTGCAGGCGGGATACCTATCTGGTGGTGAACAGCAGATGCTCGCTTTGGCGAGGGGGCTTATGGCGCGTCCGAATCTCATGCTTCTTGACGAACCTTCGATGGGATTAGCTCCAGTAGTTGTCAAGGAGATATTCGAGACGATCAAGTCGCTACGAGAGCGCGAGGGGGTTGCGATTCTGCTGGCGGAGCAGAATGCGAATCGGGCGCTTTCGGTGGTCGACTACGGGTACGTTCTTGAGAATGGTGCAATCGTATTGTCGGGTCCGGCTGACGAGCTCAAGGCTGACCGGGATATTCAGCGCTTCTATCTCGGGTTGGGAGACGTAGCGGAGCACCACCTAACGCGGTGACTCACAAGAACTGGTAATCGGCTTACGGCGCTATCAACGAAGCTGGCAAGTAACAGGAGGTGACCATGATTCCTCAGCAGAAGCATCGACCGGCTCCCAAGGTCCCTGAGCCGCACGAGCAATGGGCAAAGCTCGATCTTGCAGAAGTCCTTTCGTACCCGACAGCGTATGTCGCGATCGGCTACTCGAACAGCATTTTGTCCGAGCAGGGCGCGCAAGCGGGGGAGCGGCTCTGGGAGCGGGGTCGCATGCCTGGAGGGACGATCTGGAACACCCTGAAGCTGGTCCATACCTGCCGGGAACACGATATTCGGCTGTTCTGGACCAAGTACGAGATCTTCCGTCAGAAGCTCCCGCAGACGCTGATCGACAAGGCGCAATACGATTACTGGGCATCACACTACCCCGATTGGACGGTCGAGCGGATCGACAAGGATTGGCAGCCCATTGAGGAGATACGAGCCGTCATGCAACCGGAGGATCCAGTAATCCATTACACGTCACTTGGAAACGTATTCCTCGGGACGATGTTACCGGCCTACCTAAATATGTGGGGGATTCGCACCGTGTTGCTGTCGGGATTTCATCTCGATTGGTGTATCGAGCAAGCCGCGCGGACCTGTCGCGACATGGGGTACATGCCGATCGTTGTGGGCGATGCATGTGGCTGTGGAGTAGAGGCGGACGAGTTACCAACCTTGCAGAAGCTGACAAAGTTCTTCGCGCCTGTGGTTTCAACCGATGAAGTCATTGGCTTAATTCAAGCCGCTGCGTCCAGACGCGCACGTCGTTAGAACTCCGAAAAGCGACCCAGGGGCACCCCGGACAGACGGGGTGGGGCACGCCTCACTCTTTGAGAAGGAGAACCTCAAGATGCCAAAGCCGACCGTGCCGCTCAGCGGACTTAGGGTTTTGGAGCTCGGTGAGCTGCTTGCGGGTCCATTAGTCGGAACCCTCCTGGGCGAGTTCGGTGCCGAGGTCATCAAGGTCGAGCGTCCGGGGCGAGGAGATGTGTTGAGGCAGTTTGGGCCAATCTCTGACGGTGAGAGCGTATTCTGGAAAGTCAATGCTCGGAACAAGAAATCGATTGTCCTGGATCTTGGGAAGGCAGAGGCGAAGAGCATCTTGCGCGATCTCCTTGGGGTTAGCGACGTTCTCGTGAATAGCCTTCGGCCGGGGACCCTCGAATCTTGGGGGTTCACGGAGCAGCGCCTGACTTCCGATTTTCCGCGCTTAGTACGAGTGTACGCGTCTGCTTATGGTCGTAACGGCCCTTACGCAGACAAAGGGGGATACGATCCGATTGCTCAAGGATTTAGCGGGTTGAGTTTTCTTACCGGGGAGGCAGATGGGCCACCGATGCGAGCAGGTGGCGCGATTCCAGTTTGCGATTTCATGACCGGCTTCGCTGGAGCCCTCGGCGCTGTAATCGCGCTGTATCGACGAGACGTAGAAGGGTCAGAGGAGAAGGGAACGGGCGGCGCGGTTGATATCGCACTATACGATGTTGCCTTTCGCATGCTCGGGCCGCTCCTTGCCCATTACGACCTCACCGGAACAGTATGGAGGCGCGACGGAAATCATAGTCTTGGGGGAGCGCCGACGGGTCATTTTCTTGCGAAGGACGGAAACTGGATTTGCACTTCCGTACAGAATGATGAGCAGTTCGCGAGATTGGCCAAGCTAGTCGGCAGGCCCGAATGGTTTGATGACCCAAGGTTCAAGTCCCTTAGACTTAGGACTCAGAATCGGGACGCGATTGAGGACGTCGTCGCGCAATGGTTCAAACAAAAAAGCCGAGGCGAAATACTTTCGGCATTCGAGGACCTAGGTCTGCCGGTCGGCCCGATCAACTCTATGGCCGATCTGGCAATCGATCCGCACTTAGCCTTGCGCAGTACGTTTGAAGCGTCGTCGGGAACGAAAACCTACCGACAACCAAGAAGAGTTCCAAAGTTGGATCATGGGTTCGAACCAAATCACGGAAAATCGCCCAGTCATGGGGAGCACACCGTCGAAGTTCTAGACCAGCTTTTAAAGTACCCGAAGGAAAAGGTTGATGCTCTGCTCAGAGGGCGGGTCGTAGCTACAGCCGTAGTTGGGTTTAGCCCGTGAGGCCGGTTAAGTTCAACTCGTTTCATAACCGACTCCCATCTCGAGCGGCCGCCTGCGTCGTCGTCTCCGCATAGATCTGATCTCCTCGCGTGAAATGGGAGAGCGCGATTGCGCGTTGATGACGCAATGCGGCCAGGCATTATTCCGCCACTTCGAGCGGTCGCGTGGCATCCGCGAGATCGGCGGCCGCGGAGATGAAGTTCAAAACGGCATCCTTGCCGATACCCAAACGTCGCAGACAGTCCTCCGGGACGCTCGAACGTTTTTTGCGGGCGGTTCGCGAGTAACAGACAGCTGAGTGGATGTGCCTTACCAGTGGCGTCATCACTGGTTTTGCAAGCTTAGCTCGGGAGGGCCACGTTAGCGCTTGTCTTGCAGCGAGCTCAAGCGAACGAGAATTGGAGTCGTCAAAGCACTTTGGCACAGACGGAGGTCCCGCAGGCTCTGAACGCGCGAGCCGACATACCGGAATCGTCTGAAACGAGGTTGGTGACGTCGGTATGGGTGGCCGACTGCTTCGCATTAAGCAGCAACGCTTTTAGGCGTGGCCTGAGGCGAGTACTGCGTGTAATTTCCGTGTAACTGCGCCGCACACTAGGACGAATACTCGAGACTCCCCGAGAACGTGGTTGATTGACAACCTATTGCGCGCACAAGGTTTTCGGAAATCGCGAGACGAACCCAGAAACCGTGGACGGGCGTCTACTCCCCCTGAAAATCCTTGTGTCGGTGGTTCGATTCCGCCCTTGGCCACCACTCCCCCTGTTTTCTTTCCCCGTCACATCGTCCAATGCTGCTGCAGGCGGAATTCGCGGCGATTCCTGTTGTCGTCGTTTCTGGCGATCGCTGCTCACCTCCGCTGATTTAAGTCAGTCTTAAGTTTCAGGCCTTAACGTCAGTGCCGGAACGTCCTCAAAGGAGACCGGCAATGACTGCTGCAACCCACTACGAGCGCCGGCGGGTGTACGACCCGCTCCTTCGTTTCATGCACGCCTGGAACGCGCTGGCGATCGTCACCCTGCTGGCGACAGGCTGGGGCTCGGAACTGTTCGAGCACGGGGCACTGGAAAGCACCGTGTGGACTGTCCACATCTACGCGGGCTACGGGCTGATCCTGGGTCTGGTGGCGCGCGTGACGTGGGGTCTGGTCGGGCCGCGGCACGCGCGGTTCGGCGACCTCTGGCACTGGCAAACCTGGAAGCAGGCGCTCACGCGGCTGCAGCTTCCCGACCGCAACCGGTGGGGCCACGATCCGGTTGCCAGCGCGGTCTACCTTGCCGTCTACGCCGCCCTCGGGGTAATGGCGGTGTCGGGTCTGGTGCTCGCCGCAGGCGAGCACACGATGGGACCCCTCGCCGGGACGCTGCTCGACAGCGTCGGGCTCTCCGAACTGATGGAGGAGCCGCATGAGTTCCTGGCGAACGCCATCGCCGCGTTCATCGGGGTTCACCTCGCTGCCCTTTGGATCCACCAGCGCTTCGGCGGAATACCCGTGGCGCAGAGCATGTGGAGCGGCGAGCAGCTGCGGCCGGCCGCCAAGGAAGGATCCCGTGCGTAGAGCGATCCTGATCACGCTGCTGGCCGCCGCGCCCGCGCTGGCCGGCTCGCCGGCGGAGCTGCTGTCGTCGTACGAAGCGGCTGCCCGCGGCGCGGACGCGAAGTTCGCCTCGTCGGCGCAGCGGGGCGCGACGCTATACGCCAAGCCGATCGGCGACGTCAGCTGCGCCTCGTGTCACATGTCCGACCCGCGCGCCGCCGGCAAGCACGCGCGAACCGGCAAGCGGATCGAACCACTGGCTCCTGCCGCCAACGTAGAGCGCTTCACCGACCCCGCGAAGGCGGAGAAATGGTTTCGCCGCAACTGCCGCGACGTGTTCGAGCGCGAATGCACTCCCGCGGAGAAGGCCGACTTCGTTCGCTATCTGACCGACCTGAAATGAAGGAGACGCATCCCATGAAACCCCGTTCCTATTTGCCGGTGCTGGTGCTGGCGCTGACGGTGGGCGGTACCGGCGTGCTGCTGGCCAGCGACGATGGATCCAAAGAGGGCAATCTGTTCCCGCACTCCGTGGACCCCAAGTGGCGGGCGGAATGCGGCTCGTGTCACGTCGCGTATCCGCCCGCTCTGCTGCCGGCGCGGTCGTGGCGCAAGATGATGGCCGGGCTCGACCGCCATTTCGGGGAGGATGCGAGTCTCGATCCTGTCGTTACCCGGGAGATCACCGATTATCTGGCGGCGCACAGCGCAGGGAAAGGCGAATTGCGCGGCGGGCGCAAGGTGGCGCGGTCGATTGCCGAGGACTCCGTGCCACTGCGGATCACCGAAACGCCCTGGTTTCGTCACCAGCACGACGAGATCACCGCCGATGTCTGGGAGCGCACCGCGGTGCGCAGTGCCGCGAACTGCGGCGCGTGCCATCGGGACGCGGCGAGAGGCGTGTACGCGGAGGACGGCACCGGCATTCCGCGGTGAGTGCGGCACCCGGTGTAAAGTAACCGCGAGCGCCGCCGCGTTGGCGCGCTGCGCGCGACAGTTCCCGCCCGAATGACGATTGACCTTTCCGCCCCCCATGCGCCTGCTGCTGGTAGAGGATGACCCGCTGCTGGGAGACGGCGTGCGCACCGGCCTCGACCAGGCCGGGTTCGCGGTGGACTGGGTGCGCGATGGCGCTGCGGCCGACGCGGCTTTGCGCGGGGGCGCCTTCGCGGCGGTGGTGTTGGACATCGGCCTGCCGAAGCTCTCGGGGCTCGAGCTGCTGCAGGCGCTGCGCGCGCGCGGCGATCCGACGCCAGTGCTGATACTCACGGCCCGCGACGCCGTGCCGGACCGCATCCGCGGGCTGGAGGCGGGCGCTGACGACTATCTGGTGAAACCGTTCGACCTCGGCGAGCTGGCTGCGCGGCTGCGGGCCCTGATCCGCCGCAGCGCCGGCCGCGGGACGCGGGAGATACGTCACGGCGACCTGGTGCTGGATCCGGAAGGGCTGCGCGTGACCCGCGCCGGCGAAGCCGTGGACGTGTCGCCGCGCGAGTTCGCCGTGCTCCACGAGCTGCTCCAGAACGCCGGGCGCGTGCGGTCGCGCCAGCAGCTGGAGCAGACGCTGTACGGATGGACCGGCGAAGTTGAGAGCAATGCGGTGGAGGTTCATATTCACCATCTGCGGCGCAAGCTGGGTGCCGGTCTGATCCGCAACATCCGGGGCGTGGGATACATCGTGCCGAAGGACGACGCGGGTGCCTGAGGCAAAGCGCTACTCGCTGCGCGGGCGGCTTCTGTTTCTGCTGCTGGGCGCATTTGCCGTCGCCTGGAGCGCCACTGCGCTCGTCAGCTACTTCGACGCCCGCCACGAGATCAGCGAACTGTTCGATGCGCAGCTCGTCAGCGCCGCCGCCCTCATGCTGGCGCAGGTCCGCCATGATGCCGACGAACTGGAGCTGCCGGAAATGCCGGAGTCCCACAGGTATCAGCGGCGGTTGTTGTTTCAGGTGTTCGACGAGCGCGGGCGGATGGTGTTGCGCTCGGCCGGGGCGCCGCTCACGCCGCTTGCGGCGTCGCTGGAAGGGTTTGGCGACCGCGATTACGACGGCGTGCGCTGGCGGGTTTACGGCGTTGCCGACCGTGAGAACGAGGTGCGGGTGTTGGTGGCCGAGCGCATCGACGTGCGCGGCGAGCTCGCTACCCACGTCGCGCTGAATGTCCTGAACCCGCTGCTGTATGCGGTACCGGTGGTGGCGCTGCTGATCTGGCTCGCCGTCGGTCGCGGGCTGCGGCCGCTGGAGCGTCTGGCGCGGGCGGTTGAGCAACGCTCGCCCGGCACCCTCGCGTCGCTGGACGCGCCGGACGCGCCGATGGAAGTGGCACCGCTGGTGGGGGCGCTGAACCGGCTGCTGGCGCGCATCGGCGTGGCGCTGGCGAAAGAGCGGCGCTTTACCGACGACGCCGCCCACGAGTTGCGCACGCCGCTGGCTGCGATCAAGACGCAGGCGCAGGTGGCGCAGGCCGCGCGCGACGACGCCGAGCGCGGTCGCGCGCTCGCCCAGGTGGTCCGGGGCGCCAATCGGGCGGCGCACCTGGCGGAGCAGTTGCTGGTGCTCGCGCGCCTGGACCCGGAGGGGACGGAACCGCCGTCGGTGCGGGTCGATTTACGGCAGGTCGCGGCGGACGCGATCAGCCAGCTGGCCTCGGATGCGCTGGCCAAATCCGTCGATATCGCCGTGGACGACGCCGGGCCTGCCGAAGTGGCTGGCGACGCCGCGCTGCTGGCGGCGCTGGCGCGCAATCTGGTGGACAACGCCGTGCGGTACACGCCCGCCGGCGGCCGGGTTCGGGTGCGCGCCGGAATCGAGGGCAGCAGGGCCGTGCTGGAGGTGGTGGACAGCGGACCGGGCATCCCTGCCGCGGAGCGGGAGCGGGTGCAGGAGCGCTTCTACCGAATCCTGGGCACGGGCGAGGAGGGCAGCGGGTTGGGGCTTTCGATCGCGCGGCGCATCTGTGATCTGCATGGCGCCCGGCTTGCGCTGGAGGACGGCCCGGGCGGCGTCGGCCTGCGCGCCCAGGTGAGCTTTCCGCGGCGCGGCTGACGCGTTGCCGCCCGCTCCCGCCGAGTTTCCCGACTCCGGGCCGGCCGAAGCTCTCCCTGCCGTGGAGGACGGACGATGACGCTCCACGTGGCCGGTGCGCGGCGCGTGACGGGCGCCGGCACCGCCTCCCCGCAGGCAAGCGTCACTGCAGGTCAATCAGATGCTTTCTGCCTTTCCGGAGCCGTTGCTGCGGGCGGCGGGTAGAAGCCGTCGATCGCCCGCTCGAGGGTGGCAAGCGCCCGCGGCGCCTCGCTTTCCATCACCTGGTCGGTGATCCAGTGACGGTCGCCTTCCAGCATCAGCTCGCGCACGCAAGACGCCAGCTGCCGCCGCAACGGAAAGCCGGAGGCGTCGCCGGCGATCGCCGCGTACTCGGTGCCGCGGCGGTTGAGCAGGTCGATGAAGCTGGCGCGGTAATCGAAGCCGTCATCGCCGGACAGCTCATGAACGTTCTGCTTCATGATCTCGGCCAGGCGGCTGCCGCAGGCCTGCAGCAGCCCCGCCCGCTCCGCCTCCGGCACGCGCCGGTACAGCAGGCGATCCGCCGCGTGCAGCAGGAAGGCGTCCATCTCGGCGAGGATCCGGAGCCCTCGCTCCGGGGTGACGATGTCGTAACCGGCCCGGGAGAGGCCGGCCACCGCCTGTTCGGCCAGGCGCCAGATGGTGAGCGCGAGCACGCTGCCGGTCTGGCTGGCCGGGCGCGGCTGGTGCGCCCGCTTGAACCACACGGTCTTGACCCGCATGCGTAACCTCCGTCGAACGCTGCCCCGACCGCCGCCGGCGGTGGCGGCCGTCACTTCTTCCGGATGAAAAACTCGTAGGTGTGACGGGCGCTCTCGCGCATGGAGACGAGCTCCAGCGCGGCGCTTTTCACCCAGGCGCGCACGTCGGCCGGAGCGCCCGGGCAGTTGCTGATCAGCTGCAGCACTTCGCCCGGCTGCAACGCGTCCAACAGGCGCTTGGCCTCGACGATGGGGCCGGGACAGGACACGCCGCGGATGTCGAGCGTCGCATGGGCTCTGGCGGGCTCGCTGCGGCCCTTGCGCAGGTAGTACGCAACGCGCTTGCCTGCCAGCTTGTCGCTCGCGATCAGCTCATGACCGGTGAGCGCGGCCCAGGCGGCGAGGTCGTCGAGCGTTCCCGGGCAGTCGGAGATCAGCATCAGCACCTGGCCGGGCGCCAGATCGGCCATGATCTGCCTGGCGCCGATGAGGGGCGACGGGCACGAGAGCCCGCCGAGATCGAGCGCCACGTGGTGTTGAACGGTCATTTGCTCCTCCATCGTCGTCGGCGCGCGCCGCCTACCCGCGCCCGGGCGCGCCGCGCCGGAGCGCCCGCCGCTCGCCGTACTCGAGGTCGCCGCCCACTGCTGCCGTCGAGCGGTGCGGCACGAACACGCCGAAACCCAGCCGGCGATGCGGCCCGAGGCCCGCAACCTGCAGCTGCAGCGAGTCCTTGGGGCGCAGGCCGGTGAGCATCAGGCTGAAACCGGCGAGCTCGCCGTCGGGACCCTGGCACGCGGCGCGCCGGCCGCAGATGAAATCGCCGCCGAGGCCGAGCGCGGCGAGCGCAGCTGCCACTTCCTGCACGAACGCGGCCTCGTCGTCCGCCGCGCAGGCGACCCGCTGCGAGTAGAGCGTTCCGTGGGGCAGAAGCGCCCGGGTCATCGCCCGCTCCACCCCCAGCCGAGCCGCGCCGACGGCGAGGGTCGTTCCGCACAGCGCCAGCGCCGCCGGCACGCGCGTCTCCGGCAGGCGCAGCGTCAGCCGGCTGCGGCGGTTCACCGCCAGGCTGCCGTCGGCGAGGACGGCGGCGCGGATCGGCGGAATCGCCAGCTCCACCACGTCGGCCAGCCATGGCAGCGCGCCGGACAGGGCGCGCCAGAGCGCCGTGGCGTGATCCCGCGGCAGGCGCTCGCCCGCCAGGGTGAACGCCAGGTCGACGACGCCGGCGGCGGAGGTCACGGCGTGCGCCCGCCTCCGGCCGGCGCCTGCCGGTCCGCCCACTCGACCATGGCTTCGCCCCAGCGCCGTGCACTCTCCGGGTCCAGGTCGAACACCGTGAAGCGGCGGCCCTCGCGAATGCGCACCCGCACCAGGCTCATGCCGCCCGCCGCGTGGTCGATTTGCTGCAGCTCGATCGCCTGGCCGCCCAGCGGCACCAGGATCTGGAACAAGGGGGTGATTTCGGCCATCGGCGCTTGTCCGCGCCCGCCGGCAGAGGACGGGCAGTGAGCCATTGAAGCGGTCGGGGCTACCCGTGCCTATACCCCGGTGGGCGAGGCCGGACATAACCCGAACGGGTAGCAGCGCCGCTCGCCATTACGGGGGGGTCGGCATACCCAAGGGGGATGATTCCGGCGGGCTGGTGTCGGCGTTAGATTGAGCCCTGCCCGGACCAGGGCCCCGGTCGGCCAACCGCAGGACAGGAGGAGACCCATGGCAAAGACGACGCACCCGACGCCGCTGCTCGACCAGCTGGAGCCCGGCCCGTGGCCCAGCTTCGTCACCGGCCTGAAGCGGCTCGCCGCGGACAAGGACATGATGGTGGACCTGCTGGGCCAGCTCGAGGCCTCGTACCGGGATCGCAAGGGGTACTGGAAGGGGGGCACCGTCGGCGTCTACGGCTACGGCGGCGGCGTGATCCCGCGCTTCACCGAGCTCAAGGACGAAAACGAGCGCCCGGTCTATCCCGACGCCGCCGAGTTCCACACGTTGCGCGTGCAGCCGCCGGCCGGCATGCACTACGACACTGCCACGCTGCGCAAGCTGTGCTACATCTGGGAGCGGTACGGCTCCGGGCTGATCGCGCTGCACGGCCAGTCCGGCGACATCATGTTCCAGGGCGCCACCACCGAGAACGTGCAGCCGGCGTTCGACGCCTTCAACGACGCCGGCTTCGACCTGGGCGGCGCCGGTCCGGCGCTGCGCACCTCCATGTCCTGCGTCGGCGCCGCGCGCTGCGAGATGTCGTGCTACGACGAGGCGCGCGCGCTGCGCTCGGTGATCAACGCCAACCTGGACGACATGCACCGGCCGGCGCTGCCTTACAAGTTCAAGTTCAAGTTCTCCGGCTGCCCGAACGACTGCGTCAACTCGATTCAGCGCTCCGACTTCGCCGTCATCGGCACCTGGCGCGACGGAATCCGGGTCGACGAGGGGCTGGCGCGGGCCTGGTTCCGCGAGCACGGCCTGAACCAGCTGGTGAACAACGTCGTGGCCCACTGCCCGACGCGGGCGCTGCGGGTGAAGGCGGCCGGCCGGGAGTCGGCGAAACCCCACGTGTCCACGGTGCGGGTGAGCGACGACCAGGTGCTGGAGATCGACAATCACGACTGCGTGCGCTGCATGCACTGTCTGAACGTGATGCCGGGCGCGCTGCTGCCGGGCCTTGACCGGGGCGTGACCATCCTGGTGGGCGGCAAGAGCGTGCTCAAGATCGGTTCCACCATGGGCACGGTGGTAGTGCCCTTCCTGAAGCTGGAGTCCGAGGCGGACCTGGAGAGGCTGGGCGAGCTGGCGCGCAACGTGATCGACTTCTTCGCCGAGAACGCGCTCGAGCACGAGCGCATCGGCGAAACCATCGACCGCATCGGGCTGGTGAACTTCCTCGAGGGCGTGGGCCTGCCGATCGATCCCAACATGATCGTCGAGCCGCGCGCCAACCCCTACGTGCGCACCGACGACTGGGACGAGCAGGTGGCGAAGTGGGAGGAGCGCAAGCGCGAAGCCCGGGAGCAGGACGTTGCCTGACGCCCGGCGCGAAACAGGAGGGAACCATGGCCGTTGAACACCGAGCGCCGATCGAGAGCGGGGTCCCCGACCCGATGCCGCTGATGCATCCGGTGATGCGCCGCAACTACGGGCAATGGGTCTTCCACAGCCATCCCCGGCCGGGAGTGCTCTATCATCGCGCCGCCGGCGGCGACGAGATCTGGACCGTCAAGGCCGGCACCCAGCGGCAGATGGATGTGTACACGGTGCGCCGGCTGTGCGACATCGCCGACCGCTACGCCGACGGCCACGTGCGCTTCACCGCGCGCTCCAACATCGAGTACATGGTGGCCGACCGGGCGAAGGTGGAGCCGCTGATCGAGGCGCTCACCGGGGCCGGCTTCCCGGTCGGCGGCACCGCCAACTCGGTGTCGATGATCTCCCACACTCAGGGCTACCTGCACTGCGACATCCCCGGCACCGACGCCTCGGGCGTGGTCAAGGCGCTGATGGACGAACTCTACGAGGAGTTCGTCCGCTGCGAGATGCCGAACCGGGTCAAGCTCTCCACCTCGTGCTGCGAGATCAACTGCGGCGGCCAGGCCGACATCGCCATCATCATGCAGCACACCAAGCCGCCCAAGATCAACCACGACCTGGTGGCCAACGTCTGCGAGCGGCCGGCGGTGGTGGCCCGCTGCCCGGTGGCCGCGATCCGGCCGGCGCTGGTGAACGGCAAGCCGTCGCTGGAGGTGGACGAGAAGAAGTGCGTGTGCTGCGGCGCCTGCTACCCGCCCTGCCCGCCGATGCAGATCAACGATCCCGAGCACTCCAAGATCGCCATCTGGGTCGGCGGCAAGAACGCGAACGCCCGCGGCCGGCCCACGTTCCACAAGCTGGTCGCCTCCGGGCTGCCCAACAACCCGCCGCGCTGGCCGGAGGTGGCCGCGGTGGTGAAGCAGATCCTGTCGGTGTACAAGGCGGACGCGCAGCCGTGGGAGCGCATGGTGGACTGGATCGAGCGCATCGGCTGGCCGCGCTTCTTTGAAAAGACCGGATTGCCGTTCACCAAGTACCACATCGACGACTGGCGCGGGTCGCGGCGCACGCTCAACGCCTCGACGCACATCCGTTTCTGACCGGGCAAGGGGTCGCGGCGATGAAGTTCGGGTTGATGATCAACGAGGGGCCGTACAACCACCAGGCCTCGGACACCGCGTACCAGTTCGCGCGGGCGGCGCTGGAGCGGGGCCACCAGATCCACCGCGTGTTCTTCTACAACGACGGCGTGAACAACGCCACCCGGCTCACCGAGCCGCCCCAGGACGACCGCCACATCGTCAACCGCTGGAGCCGGCTCGCCGAGGAGCACGGCGTCGATCTGGTGGTGTGCGTGGCGGCGGGGCTGCGGCGCGGGGTGGTGGAGGAGAACCTGGCGCCGGGGTTCCGGATCTCGGGGCTGGGCCAGCTGGTGGAATCCGGGGTCCGGGCGGACCGGCTGGTGGTGTTCGGCGACTGAGAGGAGCGAAAGGTGAGCGATACGACCGGCGGCATCGAGCTCGACGAGGAGGTTTCCGGCGTCGTCAAGAAGTTCATGTTCGTCAACCGCAAGGCGCCCTACGGCACGATTTACGCGCTGGAGGCGCTGGAGGTGGTGCTGATCAGCGCGGCGTTCGACCAGGACGTGAGCCTCGCCTTCCTCGACGACGGCGTGTATCAGCTGGTGAAGGGCCAGCACACCAAGGCGCTCGACGTGAAGAACTTCTCGCCCACCTACCGCGCGCTGGAGGGCTACGACATCGAGAAGCTCTACGTCGAGCGCGAGTCGCTGGCGGCGCGCGGCCTGAGCGAGGAGCACCTGATCGTGCCGGTGGAGGTGATGAGCGGCGAGGAGCTGGCGAAGTGCATGGAAGAGCAGGACGTCGTGATCGGATTCTGAGGGGCGCGGGCCATGCTGCACATCGTCAACAAGTCGCCCTACGAGAAGACTGCGCTCGCGAGCTGCCTGGCGCACGCCGCGCCGGGGGCCGCGGTGATCCTGATCGAGGACGCGGTGTATGCAGCGGTTGTCGGCGGCGCGGCCGAAGCCGAACTGAAACGGGCGATGGACCGGCTCGACGTCTACGCACTCGGCCCGGACCTGGAGGCGCGCGGGATGAAGGACCGGGTGATGGACGGCGTCAAGGTGCTGGACTACGGCGGCTTCGTCGATCTCGCGGCGGAGTACCGGGCGAACCAGTCCTGGCTCTGAGCGCACCGCCAGCGCGCCGCGCAGCGCCTGCGGCCGGCGGATTTATTTTGGCACCACGTTGCGGCGGCCGCATGCGGCGGCCGAGCGGATTTCGGCACCTGTTCACTCACGGAGGCAAAGCATGACGTTCGATCTCGCGGAGAAGACCTACGAAACTGACGAGGAGGGCTACCTCGTCAACCTGGCCGACTGGAACGAGGAACTGGCCAACCACATCGCCCGGTCGGAGAACATCGAGATGACCCCCAACCACTGGGAGGTCGTCAACTTCCTGCGCGACTACTACAGCGAGTACCAGATCGCTCCGGCGGTGCGCGTGCTCACCAAGGCGATCGGCAAGAAGCTGGGCCCGGACAAGGGCAACAGCAAGTACCTGTACGAGCTGTTTCCCTACGGGCCGGCGAAGCAGGCGTGCAAGATCGCCGGGCTGCCGAAGCCGACCGGGTGTGTCTAGGCGTCCACGCGTGAGCCCAGCCCGCACCGGCGGCGTGCGCCGTCCGCCGGGGCGCCGTCCATGAGCCTCCTCACCGTCGGCTTCGCCTGCCTGTTCTACGCCGCCACGGCGATCCTGGCGGCCGGGCTGGCGGCGAAGATCGCCGGCTACGCGCGCACGCCGGCGCCGCTCACCATTCCCACGACGCCGGCGCCGCGCAACCGCGCCGGGGTGGCGCTGCGGCTGGCGCGCGAGGCGGTGCTGTTCGCGAGCCTGTTCCGCGGTAACAAGTGGATCTGGCTGCTGGGCTGGCTGTTCCACGCCGCCCTGGCGGTGGTGCTGGTGCGCCACCTGCGCTATTTCACCGAGCCGGTGTGGAGCGTCGTCGAGGCCGCCCAGCCCCTCGGCGTCCACGCGGGGTTCGCCATGCTTGCCGCGCTGGCCGGGCTGTGGGCGCGGCGCATCCTGGTGGAGCGGATCCGCTACATCTCCACCTGGTCCGACCACCTGATGCTGGCGCTGCTGGCGGCGATCGCCGCTTCCGGGCTGATGATGAAGTACGTCTCCCACACCGACATCGTCGCGGTGAAGGCGTTCATGCTGGGGCTGATGCGCTTCGACTGGCAGCCGCTGCCGGCCGACGGGCCGCTGCTCGTGCACCTGTTCCTGGTGGCAGCGCTGATGGCGGTGTTTCCGGGGAGCAAGCTGCTGCACGCGCCGGGCGTGTTCTTCAGCCCGACGCGCAACCAGGCCGACGACTCGCGCGAGCGGCGGCGCCTGGCGCCGTGGGCCGCCGGGCTGGGGCGGGACTGATGGGCGCGCCCGAGTTCCAGACACCGCCGCTGAAGGAGTACCCGGTCATCCCGATCCTGGCCCGGGACGCGATGGCGGGGAGCAGGCCGTACGTTGCCTCCGAGAAGATGAACGAGGCACTGGGCTTTCCCGGAAAGCTGGTGGAAGGCTGGCAGGACAAGGCGATTGCCAAGATGGGCGAGCTGCTGGACAAGTACCGCTCGCTGCGCGTCTTCCTGGACGCCTGCGTGCACTGCGGCGCCTGCACCGACAAGTGCCACTACTTCCTCGGCACCGGCGACCCGAAAAACATGCCGGTGGCGCGCCAGGAGCTGGTGCGCAAGGTTTACCGGCGCTACTTCACCGTCGCCGGCCGGTACTTTCCGGCCCTGGTGGGCGCCGAGGACCTGACCGAGCAGGTGCTGGAGGACTGGTACCGCTACTTCAACCAGTGCTCCGAGTGCCGGCGCTGCTCGGTTTACTGTCCCTACGGCATCGACACCGCCGAGATCACCATGGCCGCCCGGGAAATCATGGACGCGGTGGGCCTGGGCCAGAAGTACACCAACGAGATCATCGGCAAGGTCCACCGGATCGGCAACAACCTCGGCCTGCCCGGGCCCGCCCTCGAGGACACGCTGCAGACGCTGGAGGAGGAGATCAAGGAGGAGACCGGCGCCGACGTGCGCCTGCCGGTGGACGAGGCTGGCGCCGAGGTGCTGGTGATCACGCCGTCGGCGGACTTCTTCGCCGAGCCCCACGTCTACAGCCTGATCGGCTACGCCAAGGTGTTCCACGCCGCCGGCATCCGCTGGACGCTGTCCTCGCACGCCTCCGAAGCCGGCAATTTCGGGCTGTTCATCGGCAACTACGAGCAGATGCGCAGGATCGCGCTGCGGGTCCGCGAGGCCGCGCTGCAGCTGGGCGTGAAGCGCATCGTGGTGGGCGAATGCGGCCACGCCTGGCGCGTCGCCTACAGCTTCTGGAACACGTTGATCGGACCGTTCGACTTCCTCGATTCCCGCTACCCGGCGCCGCAGCACATCTGCGAGCTCACCGACGAGCTGATCCGGCGCGGCGCGATCGCCCTCGACCGGGAGGCCAACGACCACCGCGTCGTCACCTTCCACGACTCGTGCAACGTCGCCCGCGGCGCCGGTATGGGCGGCATCCCGGGCGGCCAGTTCGTCATCCCGCGGCGGATCGTGCGCGCCGCCTGCAACCACTTCCACGATATGGCGCCGGAGACGATCCGCGAGGCGACGTTCTGCTGCGGTGGTGGCGGCGGACTGCTCACCGACGAGCTTACCGAGCTGCGCGTCAAGGGCGCGCTGCCGCGCATGGAGGCGCTCAAGGCGGTGGTGGACGAGCACGGCGTCAATTTCATGGCCACCATCTGTGCGATCTGCAAGGCGCAGTTCAGCAAGGTGCTGCCGTACTACCGATTCGACATGGGCATGGTGGGCGGCGTGCATCAGCTGGTGGGCGACGCGATCCGGCTCGGCCGCAACGATTGAGCGCGGCGTTGCAGCGCGCAGACGCCGAGGGCGCGGAGGCAGAACAGAACAGATGAACGGCGCAGCGGCCCCGGGAGGACAACGAGCGCAGCCCCGCGTTCCGCGCCGCCCGGACCGGAAAGCGGCCGGGCCGCTTTCCCGGCCGGCCACCAGGCCGCTGCGGTGAACGCCTTTCGAGGACGGGAGAAGAGGATGTCAGCCACCACGGAAACGAAACCGGAAGACGGGAAGCTCAGCTTCCGCCGCTTCCGGGAGGGCGAGAGCCGCTGGCGCGCCTGGAGCGAGCAGATCTTCCAGGCCGGCCACTCGCACAAGTGCCCCACCTACCAGAAGAGCACGCCGCCGTGCCAGGCGAGCTGCCCTTCGGGGGAGGACATCCGCGGCTATCTCGCGATCGTGCGCGGCACCGAGAAACCGCCGGCGGGGGTGCCGTGGCAGGAATACGCGTGGCGGCGGCTGACCGAGGCCAACCCGTTTCCGGCCGTGATGGGGCGGGTGTGTCCCGCGCCCTGCGAGTCGGGCTGCAACCGTAACGAGGTGGAGGATTTCGTCGGCATCAACGCGGTGGAGCATTTCCTCGGCGAGTATGCGATCCGGCACGGGCTGGCGTTCGAGAAGCCGGCCCACGTGACCGGCAGGAAGGTGGCGGTGATCGGCGGCGGGCCGGCCGGCCTGTCGTGCGCCTACCAGCTCGCGCTGAAAGGCCACTCGGTCACGATCTTCGACGAGCACGCCGAGCTCGGCGGCATGATGCGCTACGGCATCCCGGGGTTCCGCACGCCGCGGGAGGTGCTGGATGCGGAGATCCAGCGCATCCTCGACCTGGGCGTGGCGACGCGGCTCGGCCAGCGGGTGGGCACCGACGTCGCGCTCGAGGACATCCGCCGGGAGTTCGACGCCGTGTTCATGGGCCTGGGGGCCCAGAGCGGCCGGGCACTGCCGGTGCCCGGCGCCGAGGCGCCCAACTGCGTCACGGCGACGGCGTTCCTGCGGGCGTTCAACGACGGGCGGCTCAAGCACGTGGGCAGGCGGGTGGTGGTGGTGGGCGGCGGCGACACCTCGGTCGACGTCGCCACCGTGGCGCGCCGGCTGGGCCACATCGAGCATTCCCACGGCGGTCACCCGGAGATCGTGATCGTCGGCAAGCCGGCCCAGGACGTGGCCGAGGTGTCGGCCCGCCAGGGCGCCGACGTGACGCTGACGTCGGTGTTCTCGATCGAGAAGATGCAGGCCAACCGCCAGGAGATCGAGCACGCGCTGTCCGAGGGGGTGGCGATCCGCGACGGCTGGGCGCCGGTGGAGGTGGTGCGCGGTGCCGACGGCCGCGCCACCGGCCTCAGGATCGCGCGCTGCGAAGCGCGCTTCGTCGGCACGGAGCTGGCGATCAGGGTGGACGAGGCGACGGCCGAAGTCATCCCCGCCGACCTGATCGTCTCGGCCATCGGCCAGGCGGTGGACTTCACCGGGCTGGAGGAATTCGACAACGGCAAAGGGCTGATCTCGTCCGACCGCAACTACCAGGTGGCCGGCAAGCCGGGCGTGTTCGCCGGCGGCGACGTGCTGCGGCCTCACCTGCTCACCAGCGCCATCGGCCAGGGGTGGATCGCCGCCGAGGGCATCGACCGGCTTCTGCGCGGCGAGGACCCGGAGAAGCGCCCCAAGATCGACGTGCACGCGTTCGACCTGATGCGCAAGCTGCTGGAGAAGGGTGTGCAGGTGGAGGAGGCGCCGCGCGCGCCGGTGCGCGGCACCTCGGCGGCGGCGTTCGCGGTGCACAACTACGAGGATCGCTCGGGCCGCTACGTGATCCCCCACGAGCAGCTGTTCCTCGGCCATTTCCAGCACACGGCGCGCAAGCGGCGCGAGGTTACCGTCCTCACCGGCGAGCAGGCGCTGGGCCACTTCGGCGAGCGGCTGCACGCCCTGTCGGAGGCGGACACGGTGGCCGAGGCCAAGCGCTGCATGAGCTGCGGGCTGTGCTTCGAGTGCGACAACTGCGTCGTCTACTGCCCGCAGACGGCGGTGTTCCGGGTGAAGAAGGACCGGGCCACCACCGGCCGCTACGTGGACACCGACTACACCAAGTGCATCGGCTGCCACATTTGCCGCGACGTCTGCCCCACCGGCTACATCCAGATGGGGCTGGGGGAGTGACGGACGATGGCCGGGCCTAGGACGGCGCTCCTGGCCGCGGCGCTGGCGCTGACCCTGGCGGCGGCCTGGGCGGCGGCGCCGGAGCGCACGGCGCCAGCCGGCCGGGTGCCGGTGCCGGCGCTCCCCGAGGCGCGCGGCGGCGCGTGCGTCGAGCCGGCGGCGCTGATGCGCCGGAACCACGCGGCGCTGCTTACCCACCAGCGGGATCGCACGGTGCGCGCGGGCGTCCGCGGCGAGCGCCACAGCCTGCAGGGCTGCGTCGACTGCCACGCCGGCGCCGCCAGCGGCAGCGTGGCGGCCGGGCCCGGCGACTTCTGCCAGAGCTGCCACCGCTACGCGGCGGTGCGGATCGACTGCTTCGAATGCCACGCCTCGCAGCCCCGGGGGCGCGCGGCAGGAGTCCCGCGGTGAGCGCGCCCGACCCCGATCGGCGGCGGGCCCTGGCCTGGGGCGCAGGCGCCGCAGCGGCACTGCTGCTGGCGCCGGGCGTTTTCCTGCTGCGCCCCGCGCTGGGCCGGCCGCCCGGCGAGGCGGCGGCGGGTGCCGTGCGCTGGGGCCTGCTGATCGACGCCAACCGCTGCGCCGCCGGCTGCGACGCCTGCGTGAGCGCCTGCAATCGCGAGAACGGCCTTTCCGGCGCCACCGGCGAGACCGACGCGCAGTGGATCCGCAAGATCGAGCTGCGCGACCCCCGCACCGGGCGCCGCGCGTCGCTGCCGATGATGTGCCAGCACTGCCAGCATCCGCCCTGCGTGGACGTGTGCCCGACCGGCGCCTCGTTCCGGCGCGCCGACGGCGTGGTGCTGGTGGACAAGCACATCTGCATCGGCTGCCGTTACTGCATGATGGCCTGCCCCTACAAGGCGCGCTCGCTGGTGCACGAGCCGCTCGACGGACAGCGGCCGGACGTGCCGCGCGGCAAGGGCACGGTGGAGTCGTGCACACTGTGCGTGCACCGGCTGGACCGCGGCGCGGCGCCGGCGTGCGTCGAGGCCTGCGCCGCCGCCGGCCGCGGCGCCATCGTGTTCGGGGATCTGAACGACCCGGCGAGCGAGATCGCCCAGCGCGTCGCGCGCTATCCCAGCACCCAGGTGCGCGCCGATCTCGGCCTCGACCCCGGCGTGCGCTACCAGGGGATCTGACGCGTGAAGATCGCGTATCGCGAGATCGAAGGCCGCAGCAGCGCCTACTGGCTGCTGCTCGGCGCGCTGGGTGCGCTGGCGGCCGCCGGCGCCGCCGGCGCGTGGACCATGGAGCACCACGGGCACGTCGTCACCGGGATGACCAACCAGGTCGTCTGGGGCCTGCCCCACGTGTTCGCCGTGCTCCTGATCGTGGCCGCTTCGGGCGCGCTCAACGTCGCCACCGTGGCCTCGGTGTTCGGCCGCGAGGTCTACAAGCCGCTGGCGCCGCTGTCCGGGCTGCTCGCCATCGCGCTGCTGGCCGGCGGCCTGGCGGTGCTGATGCTGGACCTGGGGCGCGCCGACCGCATCACGGTGGCCATGACCCGCTACAACTTCACCTCGATCTTCGCCCTCAACGTGTTCCTCTACACCGGCTTCTTCGCCGTGGTGGCGCTCTACCTCTGGACCATGATGGAGCGGCGCATGAACCGGTTCGCGAGGCTGGCGGGGTACGCGGCGTTCGCCTGGCGGCTGGTGCTCACCACTGGCACCGGATCGATCTTCGGCTTCCTGGTGGCGCGCCAGGCCTACGATTCGGCCCTGCTGGCGCCAATGTTCATCGCCATGTCCTTCGCCTACGGTCTGGCCGTCTATCTGCCGGTGCTGGCGGCCGCGCACGCCTGGAGCGGGCGGGCGCTCGACCCGGCGATCCTGCGCCGGCTGAAGAACCTGCTGATGCTGTTCATCGTCGCGGTGCTCTACTTCGTCGCGGTGTTCCATCTCACCAACCTCTACTTCGCCCGCCAGGCGGCGTTCGAGCGGTTCATCCTGCTGGACGGCGGCGTCTACCCGGCGCTCTTCTGGGGCGGCCAGATCGCGCTCGGCACCCTGGCGCCGCTGGCGCTGCTCGCCCACCCCCGGCTCGGCGCGACGCGCGGCGCGATCGTCGCCGCGAGCCTGCTGGTGATCGCCGGCGCGCTGGCCCAGATGTACGTCACCATCGTCGGCGCACAGGCGTTCCCGCTGGATCTGTTCCCCGGGCTGGAAGCTTCCAGCAGCTTCTTCGACGGCCGCCTCCACCCCTACGCCCCCAGCCTGCCGGAGACGGCGCTGGGGCTGGGCGGGGTCGCCGTCGCCGGCATCATCGTGCTGCTGGCGGTCAAGCTGCTGCCGTTCCTGCCCGAGCGGGCCGACGCTGGCGCGGCGGGGGTGCCGTGAGCGCGGCCGCCGGGCGCGGCGGGCACGGCACGGCGCGCGGGGCCGCCGAGCACCCGTTCGCGCACTACGTGCGCATCCTGGGCAAGGGCCGGCACGGCGCGCGCTCGCTCACCTTCGAGGAGGCCCGCGCCGCCCTGGGCATGGTGCTGACCGGGGACTGCCGGCCGGAGCAGGTGGGGGCGTTCCTGATGCTGCTGCGGGTGAAGGAGGAGACGCCGGAAGAGGTGGCGGGATTCGTCGCCGCCGCGCGCGACGCGATCGCGGCGCCGCCCGCGGGGCCGGCCCCGACCGTCGACTGGCCCGCCTACGCCGGCAAGCGGCGCCAGCTTCCCTGGTTCCTGCTGGCGGCGCTGCTGCTGGCGCGCAGCGGCGTGCCGGTGCTGATGCACGGCATCGAGTGTGCCGGCGACGGCCGCGTCTACGCGCCGTCGTCGCTCGCCCGGCTCGGCGTCGCCGCCTGCGCGACGCTGGGCGAGGCCCGCGCGGCGATCCGCCGGGACGGCTTCGCCTACCTGCCGCTGGCGGCGTTCTGCGCGCCGCTGGCCCGCCTGATCGAGCTGCGCTCGCTGCTGGGGCTGCGCTCGCCGGCGAACACCGTGGCGCGCATGCTCAACCCGCTGCAGGCGCCGCTGCAGCTGGTGGGAATTTTCCACCCCAATTACCGCGACCTTCACCAGGAGGCGGCGCTGCTGCTGGGCCAGCCGCGCATGGCGGTGCTCAAGGGCGAGGGCGGCGAGGCGGAGCGCAACCCGGATGGGCCGTGCCGGGTGCAGTCGGTGAGCGAGGGGGTCAAGCAGGACGAGGAATGGCCGGCCCTGCTGGCGGGCGGGCGCCAGCTCAAGGACCCGGCCATGGATGCGGAGCGGCTCGCGGCACTGTGGCGCGGCGAGGCGGGCGACGAATACGGCGAGGCGGCAGTGGTGGGCACCGCCGCCATCGTCCTCAAGGCGCTGGGCCGGGCCACCAGCGTCGCCGAAGCCGAGGATGCGGCCCGGCGGCTGTGGCGGGAGCGGCCGCGCGCGCTCCGGGCCGCATGAGCGCCAGGACGCCCGCCGCGTCGACCGGCGCCGCGACCCCGCGGCTGCTGATCTCGGCCGCCCACAAATCCTCCGGCAAGACCACCCTCAGCATCGGCATCGGCGCGGCGCTGGCCGCACGCGGGCTGCAGGTCCAACCGTTCAAGAAGGGGCCGGACTACATCGATCCCATGTGGTTGTCCGCCGCCTGCGGCCGGCCCTGCCGCAATCTCGACTTCTTCCTCATGGGGCGGGAGGAGATCACGACAACGGTGGCGCGCCATGCGGGCGACGCCGACCTGGCGCTGATCGAGGGCAACAAGGGGCTCTACGACGGCCTGGATCTGGACGGCAGCAGCAGCAACGCGGCGCTGGCCGGGCTGCTGGCGGCGCCGGTGGTGCTGGTCATCGACGCCCGCGGCATGACCCGCGGCATCGCGCCGCTGATCCTGGGCTTCCAGGCCTTCGACCGCTCGATCCGCATCGCCGGCGTGATCCTGAACCGTCTCGGCGGCGCGCGCCACGAGGCCAAGCTGCGGGCGGTGATCGAGCACTACACCGACGTGCGCGTGGCGGGCGCGGTGCACCAGGACCCGGCGATCGAGATCGTCGAGCGCCACCTGGGGTTGATGCCGAGTTCGGAGGGCGCCGAGTCCGGCGCGCGCGTCGCCGCGATCCGCGACGCGGTGGCGGCCCAGGTGGACCTGGACGCGCTGCTGGAGATCGCCGGCTGGCGCGCCGCCGCGCGCCCGCCGGCGGCGCCGCCGCCGTCGCCGGCGCGCGCGGCGGACCTGCGCATCGGCGTCGCGATGGACCGCGCTTTCG
This sequence comes from Pseudomonadota bacterium, assembly GCA_049322755.1. Taxonomy (GTDB): domain Bacteria; phylum Pseudomonadota; class Gammaproteobacteria; order Burkholderiales; family UBA6910; genus DATIUV01. Next base: position 31,619 of record JBMOQX010000073.1, read on the forward strand.
GCTTCTATTACGCCGATGATCTGGAGGCGCTGGTGCGCTGCGGCGCCAAGATCGTGCCGGTGGACACGCTTGCCGACGCGCGGCTGCCGGCGCTGGACGGGCTCGTCCTGGGCGGCGGGTTTCCCGAGGTGTTCATGGCACAGCTGGAGGCCAACGCGTCGCTGCGCGCCGACATCCGGCGCGCGGCCGAGGCCGGCCTGCCGATCTACGCCGAATGCGGCGGGCTGATGTATCTCGCGCGCTCGATCGCCTGGCGCGGCACCACGCGGCGCATGGCGGGCGTCCTTCCCGCCGACGTGGTAATGCACGAGCGTCCGGTGGGCCGCGGCTACGTGCGGCTGCGGGAGACCGACGTCCACCCGTGGCCGCGGGGCGGCGCGGACGCGCTCCGGGGCCACGAGTTTCACTACTCGTCCCTGGAGAACTTGGACCCGGGCCTGCGCTACGCCTACCGGGTAGAGCGGGGCCAGGGCTGCGACGGCCACGGCGACGGCCTGGTGTGGCGCAACGTGCTGGCGGGCTACGCCCACCTGCGCAGCGTCGGTGGCAACGGCTGGGCCCGGCGCTTCGCCGCTTTCGCCGCCCGCGTCCGGGCCGCCCGCGCCGACGATGGCGGGCCGCAGCGGGCGACGGCCTGGATCGCCCCCGGCGCGGCGGACCGGGCGGGCACCCGCCACGAAACCTTGTCATGAGCCGCCATTACGACGTGGTGGTGATCGGCAGCGGCCCTGGCGGCTACAAGGCGGCCATCGCCTGCGCCCACCGGGGCGCCAAGGTGGCGCTGGTGGAGCGGAACCTGCCGGGCGGCAACTGCCTCAACCAGGGTTGCATCCCGAAGAAGGCGTTGGTCCATCTCGCGTCGCTGCTGGAGGACGTGGCCAACCTGCGCGGGCGCGGGCTGTCGGGCGCGCTGCGCGGCGACTTTGCCGCCGCAGTCCGGCACAAGGACCAGGTGGTGGCCGGGATCCGCGACGGTTTCGGCCACTGGCTGCGGCGCCTGGGCGTGCAGGTGCTGCGCGCCGAGGCGCGCCTGCGGCCCGGGCTGCGGGTGGCGCTGGCGCCGGCGGCGGGCTGCGTCGACGCCGACCTGCCGCGGGAAATCTCGGCGCCGCGCCTGATCATCGCCGCCGGCTCCGTGCCGCGCGAGCTGGACGCGTGCCCCACCGACGGCGTGCGCGTCCTGAATTCGTCCCACGTCATGCGCTCGCTGGCGCAGCGGCCGGCGTCGGTGCTGTTCGTCGGCGGCGGCGCGGTGGGCGTGGAACTGGCCTACATGCTGCACCAGTTCGGCTCCCGGGTGACCATAGTCGAGCGCGGGGAGCGGCTGCTCGAGCGCAGCCACCTGCCCGAGCGCGCCGGCGGGTTGCTGGAGCGCAAGTTCGCCCGCCTCGGCGTCGAGGTGCGCCACCGCACCGAGCCGCGGGCCTGCCGGGCGGGCCGCGGCAGCGTGACGGCGACCCTGAGCGACGGCAGCGAGCGCCGCTACGGCATGGTGGTGGTGGCGGTGGGCCGGCGCCCGCGCAGCGAGGGGCTGGACTTGGCGCAGGCGGGGGTGGAGACCGACTCCGAGGGCTACATCCGCGTCTCCGCCTACCTGGAGACCAGCGTGCCCGGGATCTACGCGGTGGGCGACGTCAAGCCGGGTCCGATGACCGCCAACGCCGCGCTGCACGACGCCAAGGCGGCGGCCACCAACGCCTGCGGCGGCAACCGGCTGCGGCCCAACTACCACACCGTGCCGACGGTGATCACCTCGGCGCTGGAGATCGCCGCCGTCGGCTTCACCGAGGAGACGGCGGAGGCGGCCGGCTTCGAGCCGGAGACGGCCCGGGCCGCGCTGGGCGGGTCCGGCAAGGCCCGCGCCCATCACGACTACGAGGGCTTCGTCGAGGTGGTTCACGACGCCGAGACCGGCCAGCTGCTGGGCGGGTGCATCGTCGGCCCCGAGGCCGGCGAGCAGATCCACATGCTGGAGGCGGCCTGCCAGTCGCCGCGGGGCCTGTGGCTGTTCAAGGACATGAGCTACAGCCATCCGTCGTGGTGCGAAGAGCTGGAGTCGGCCGTCGATCCTTGCACCGCGGCGTTCTCCCGCTCCGGCCGGGAGATCTTCCGCCCGGGGATTTTCGCTGCGCCGGGCTAGCCGCGTCCGGTTAAGGCTTGGAGCGCTCTTCGGCGAACTTGCGCTCCACCGCGAACACCGCTGCCTCCACCCGCGACGACAGGTTGAGCTTGTTCAGGATGTGGCGCACGTGCAGCTTGACGGTGTCGTGGCTGATGTTGAGCGCGCGGGCGATCGACTTGTTGCTCTCGCCCTGGGCCAGGTGGGACAGGATCTCCCGCTCCCGCTGGGTCAGCTGGCCGAGCAGCGACTCGGGGCTGTCGCGCCGCCCCTCCACCAGGCTCACCAGCTTGCCGGTCATGGCCGGCGCCACCACGGTCTCGCCGCGGCAGGCGCGCTGCACCGCCTCCACCAGCTCGTCGGGCTCCATGTCCTTGAGCAGGTAGCCGCGAGCCCCGGCGCGCAGCGTGCTCGCCAGGTCGTCCTGGGCGTCGCTCACGGTCAGGAACAGGGTCGGCACGTCGATGCCCTCCTCCCGCAGCCGGCGCAGCAGGCTGATCCCGTCGCTGGAGGGCATCTTCAGATCCATGATCAGGGCGTCCGGCTTCTCCCGGAGCAGCAGGTCCCGGACTTCGTCGGTGTTGCCGGTGGTGGCCGCCACCGTCACCGCGCCGCTGTGCTCCAGCAGTTCCGCCAGCCCCTTGCGAAACAGGGTGTGGTCGTCCACCAGCACCACCCGCACCGGCGCGCTCATGGCGCGGCTCCGGATACCGCGCCGGGCTGCGGGAACTCCAGCCGCACGCGGGTGCCCTCACCGACGCGCTGCTCGACGTGCAGCTCGCCACCCAGCCGCTGCGCCCGCTCGCGCATGATGTTCAGGCCGAACTGCATGCCGATGCGCTGCTCGGCGCTGGCGCCGAGACCGATGCCGTCATCCTCCACGCTGATGACGTAACGGTCCCCCGTCATATCCACCGTGACGCGGACGCTGCGCGCCCGCGAGTGCTTCGAAACGTTGGTGAGCGCCTCGGAAACGATGCGATAGACGTGCAGTTCCTGCTCCGGCGACAGGTGCGGTTCCGGCGCGCGGCTCACCAGGGAGGTATGGATCCCCGACTGCGCCGAGAATCCCGCCGCCAGATCCTGCAGCGCCGCCACCAGCCCGCGCGGGTCGATGCGGTCGCGGAAGTGGGTGAGCAGGTGCCGCAGGCGGCCATAGGCGGAATCCATCGCCTGCTCGACGTCGCCCAGGTACTTGCCGGCGAGCGGATCGTCGCCGTTGCGCACCGCCTCGGCCAGGAACGCAAGGCGCATCTTCATGTACGCCAGCGTCTGCGCCAGCGAGTCGTGCACCTCGTTGGCCAGCATCTGGCGCTCGTTCATGAGCGTGATGCGCAGGTTTTCCTGGGCCAGCCGGGCGTTCTCCAGGGCCATGCCGAGGTGCTCGCTGATGGAGGAGAACAGCAGCGACACCTCTTCCGGGATCGGCCCGCCGGCGGGCAGGAACAGGTTGTAGACGCCCATGACCCGGCCCCGGTGGCGCAGCGGAACCGCCACCACCTGCCGGTAGCGCTCGCCGAGGTAGCCCCGCGACGCGCCGTCGCGGCAGGCCTCGGCCGCGGGCTGCACCAGGATGGCGTCGCCGGCGGCGGCCAGGCCGCAGATGCCGCAGTTCAGCGGTACGCAGCGCTCCTGCTCCACCACCTCGGGCGGCAGACCGAGGGCGCCCACCAGGCGCAGGTGGCCGCCGTCGGGTGTTACCACCCGCACCGCGCCCGCTGCCGCCCCCGCAAGGCGGATCATGGTGCCCAGGAAACGCGCCAGCAGGTCCTCGACATTCACGTCGGTGCCGAGGCTGGCGGTGATCTCCGACAGCGCCCGCAGCGCCGGGATCTTGTAGGTTCCCCGGTCTTGGGGCCCTGGCTCGGCCGGTGAGCCGTGCGCAGGGCGGATCAGCGTGTTCATGGCTCTCCTGTCGCGCGCTGGCGAAGCGCCGCAGCGCATCCCCGCCCGACGGCCGCTGCCCGCGGCCGGTACGTTTCCGTGCGGTCCGATTCCGATCCGGCCATTCTAGCGCGCGCGCGGCCTGCCGGTCTCATCGCGAGCGGCTGCAGCTCGCTCCGGGAACGGTCGGACCGGCGCGGCGACGGAATGTGGCGCGTCGCCGCGGCATGCCGTCACGCAATGCCGAGGGCCCCGCGGCGGCCCATGCGCGGCGCACTCCCGCGTGTCCCGATGGCGGATCGGAGCGCTGGTCCACGTCACGATTGCCGGCCCGCGTCGGTCCGCCTTTGCACGAGGACGAAATCCGTGCGATTCCCTCTCGGCAGTCCCGTGGCGAACAGGTGTCGCCGTCGCGGCGCCGATGAGCCGCCTGGCGCACTGGTGCCACGCGGCTCGTTACCGTACTATAATCAACGACTTTTTCTGATTCCGGGGGCGCCCCGCGCACCCGCCGAGCGGTCGGTTCATGCAGCTATTCGCGGTCGGCGTCAACCACACCACCGCGCCCCTCGAGGTGCGCGAGAAAGTCTCGTTCCCGGCGGACGGGATGGAGGAGGTGCTGCGCGACCTGGTGGAGCATCACGCCGCGCGCGAGGCGGCGATCGTCTCCACCTGCAACCGCACCGAGATCTACTGCAACGCCGAGGATCCGCGCGCCACCGTGGCGTGGCTGGCGGACTACCGCAAGCTGTCCAACGCCGACATCGAACCCTACATCTACCAGCTGCCGCGCGAGAAGGCGGTGAAGCACGCGTTCCGCGTCGCCAGCGGGCTGGATTCGATGGTGCTGGGCGAGCCCCAGATTCTCGGTCAGCTCAAGCAGGCCGTGCGCTCGGCCGAGCACGCGGGCACGCTCGGCGTGCTGCTGCACAAGCTGTTCCAGCGCACGTTCCGGGTGGCGAAGGAAGTGCGCTCCAGCACCGACATCGGCGCCAATTCGGTGTCGATGGCGGCGGCCTCGGTGCGCCTGGCGCTGCGCATCTTCCCCACCATCGCCGACCAGGCGGTGCTGTTCATCGGCGCGGGCGAGATGATCGATCTCTGCGCCGCCCACTTCGCCGCGCAGAAGCCGCGGCGCATGACGGTGGCCAACCGCACCGTGGAGCGCGCCGAAGTCCTGGCCACGCGCCTCGGCGGCCACGCCATCACGCTGAACGATCTCACCGACGAGCTGGCGCTGCACGACATCGTCGTCACCTGCACCGCGAGCCCGCTGCCGCTGCTGGGCAAGGGCCTGGTGGAACGCGCGCTGCGGCAGCGCAAACGCCGGCCGATCTTCATGGTGGACCTGGCGGTGCCGCGCGACGTGGAGCCGGAGGTGGGCGAGCTGGACGATGTGTTCCTCTACACGGTCGACGACCTGGCCGAGATCGTGCGCGACGGCCTCGACGCCCGCCAGGGCGCGGTGGCCCGGGCCGAGGCCATCATCGACACCAACGTGACCGGCTTCATGCAGTGGCTGGAGTCGCGCGAGATGGTGCCCACCATCCGGGCGCTGCGCGACCAGGCCGAGCGCAACCGCCGGCACGAGGTGGAGCGGGCGCTGAAGGCGCTGGCCAAGGGCGAGGATCCGGCCCAGGTGATCGAGGCGCTGTCGCGCGGTCTCACCAACAAGCTGCTGCACGCGCCGAGCCACGCGCTGTCGCATGCGTCAGGGCTGGACAAGGACCAGCTGGCCGACCTGATCAACCGGCTCTACCACATCCACAACCAGCAGTGAAAGCGTCCCTGGTCGACAAGCTCGAGCGTCTCAAGGCTCGGCTCGGCGAGCTCGACCGCGTGCTCTCGGCCGAGGGTGCCACCGCCGACATGGACCAGTACCGCAGGCTCACGCGGGAGCACGCCGAGGTGCAGCCGCTGGTGTCGCTCTACGAGCGCTACTGCCAGACCCAGCGCGACCTGCAGGCGGCGCTGGAGATCGCCGACGACCCGGAGCTGAAGGAACTGGCGCAGGACGAACTGCGCGAAGGCAAGGAGCGGCTCGAAAGCCTGGAGCGCGAGCTCCAGAAGGAGCTGCTGCCCAAGGACCCCAACGACGAGCGCAACGTGTTCCTGGAAGTGCGCGCCGGCACCGGCGGCGACGAGTCGGCGCTGTTCGCCGGCGACCTGTTCCGCATGTACTCGCGCTACGCCGAGCGCCGCGGCTGGAGAGTGGAGCTGGTCTCGGCGAGCGGCGGCGAGGTGGGCGGCTACAAGGAAGTGATCGCGCGCATCACCGGCCGCGGCGTCTACTCGCGGCTCAAGTTCGAGTCCGGCGGCCACCGGGTGCAGCGGGTGCCGGCCACCGAGGCGCAGGGCCGCATCCACACCTCGGCGGCGACGGTGGCGATCCTGCCGGAAGCGGACGAGGTGGAGGACGTGGTGCTGAACCCGGCGGAGCTGCGCATCGACACGTTCCGCGCCTCCGGCGCCGGCGGGCAGCACGTGAACAAGACCGACTCGGCGGTGCGCGTCACGCACCTGCCCACCGGCATCGTGGTGGAGTGCCAGGACGACCGCTCGCAGCACAAGAACAAGGCCCAGGCGCTGGCGGTGCTGGCGGCACGCATCAAGGACCAGCAGCTGCGCGCGCAGCAGAGCAAGGAGGCGGCGACGCGCAAGCTGCTGGTAGGCAGCGGCGATCGCTCCGAGCGCATCCGCACCTACAACTTTCCCCAGGGCCGCGTCACCGACCACCGCATCAACCTGACGCTGTACAAGATCCAGCAGATCATGGACGGCGATCTGGACGAGCTGCTGGACGCGCTGGCCGTCGAACACCAGGCGGAGCTGCTGGAGTCGCTGGCGGCCGAGGCCGCCGCTTGATCCTCACGGTCGATCGCGCGCTGCGCGAGGCCGTGGCGCGCCTCGGCGCGGCCCTCGGGCTCGATTTCGAAGCGGCGTTTCTCGAAGCGCGCGTCCTGCTGGCGCACGCGGCGGGCTGGACGCCGGCGCGGCTGGTGGCCGCCGGCGGCGATCCCCTCGACGGGGATGTCCGGGCCGCCTTTGCGGCGCTGGTGGCGCGCCGGGCGGCGGGCGAGCCGGTGGCTTATGTCACCGGCCGGCGCGAATTCCACGGCCTGGAACTGGCGGTCACGCCGGCAGTGCTGATTCCGCGCCCGGAGACCGAGCAGTTGGTGGACGAGGCGCTGGAGCGGATTCCGGCCGACGGCGCGGCGCGGGCGGTCGATGCGGGCACCGGCAGCGGCGCCGTCGCGCTGGCGCTGGCGGCGGCGCGCGCGGGGGCGGTGGTGCTCGGTATCGACCGGTCCGCCGGCGCGTTGAACGTCGCCCGCGGGAACGCGCGGCGGCTCGGCATCTCCAACGTCCGGTGGTTGCGCGGCGACTGGCTGGACGCGCTGGCACCGGCGACCTGCGATCTGGTGGTTTCGAACCCCCCGTACGTTCCGGCCGGCGATCCCCATCTGGCGCAGGGCGACCTGCGCTTCGAGCCGCCTGCGGCGCTGATCGGCGGCCCCGACGGACTGGACGCGATCCGGACCCTGGTGGCCGGGGCGGCGTCGGCACTGTCGCCGGGCGGGTGGCTGCTGTTCGAGCATGGCTTCGACCAGGGCGCCGCGTGCCGGGAACTGCTTGAAACAGCGGGATTCGGGGCCATCTTCACGGCACCGGACCTGGCGCGGCGGGAGCGGGTCAGCGGCGGCCGGCGGCCGTCCAGTTGAGGCCCGCGGCGAAGGCCTTTATAATGTCGAGCAAATTTGTCGGGTATTGGTGCAATCGATTCGAGGAGCCGTCATGAGCGTTCAGGACACGATCAAGCAGCAGGTCACGGGCCACAAGGTGGTGCTTTACATGAAGGGGACGCCGCAGTTTCCCCAGTGCGGTTTTTCCGCCAACGCGGTCGGCATCCTGCGCGCGTGCGGGGTCGAGAGCCCGTTCACGGTCAACGTGCTCGAGGATCCGGAAATCCGCCAGGGCATCAAGGAATACGCCAACTGGCCCACGATTCCGCAGCTGTACGTGAACGGCGAGTTCGTCGGCGGCTCGGACATCCTGGCCGAGATGTACAAGAGCGGCGAGCTGCAGAAGCTGCTGAAAACCGTCACGGCCTGAACTGAAGCGACGTCGGCGAGGGCCGGCTTTGCGCCGGTCGGAGCCGGACGTTCATCTTTGGACATGCGTCCTGCCGATAGGCCTGTTCCTGCCATTGGCGGTAGAGTCCAACCTGGCCAGCCCCTCGGCCGGCCATAATTCCGAGTCTTTCGCGCAATATGCGGGCGGTGTCCGCTCACCGAGCTCGCCCGCTTGCCCGACCGGTGATTGGGCGGCCGGATTGTAACCGCGCGCGCCGCGTGCTGAAATGATGGCCGGATGGCACATCACGGGGGCCGGCGAGGCATCGCGGCGGAATCGGATCCTATGCAGGGGAGCACCCGTACGGCAAGGCTGCAAGGAGCCAACCGCGCTGTCGTCAGGATCGCACGCCGGCTGCGCGACGCCATGGCGCTGCATCCCAGCCTGAGCGCGCGCTATCTTTTCGTCTCGCTGCTTGCGGCGCTCGTGCCCCTTGTGATCACGGTCATCCTGTACGACCGCTATGCGGCGGACCTGGTGGTCCGGCTTGCGGACCAGCGGCTTGAAAGCCGGCTTACCGCCGCCGGGAGCAGGCTCGCCGATTTCCTGAAGACCAAGACGTTCCAGCTCGAAACGCTTGCCGACTTTCCGGAACTGGCGCAGCTCGCCCACGGCGACCTGAACCGGCTCGATGGACGTCTGCTCAACCTGTTGCGCTACGAGGCCGACTCGCCGGACATCTACGGCGTGCTGTTCTTCGACGAAGTGGGGCGAGTCCTGGCGGCGCTGCCGGGCCACGGCGCGGCCGGATCGCCGCTCTGGGAAGAGGGCGAGTTCTCCGTCGGGATGCTGCCCCGCGTCGAGTTCCAGGGCGCGGAACTGATCGGGCCGCGACTGCCGAGCGACGGGAGCCCCGGCTGGGTTCTGCTGCGCCGGCGGATCGGATCGGAGGCGGTGAGCGTCGCGCTCCAGGTGCGGCTCGCTTCGTTCACCGAACTGCTGACGGGGGTAGCTCTCGAAGTTTACCGCCCGGTCCTGCACACGCCCGGCGGGCGGCTTCTTTCCGAGGTCGGTATCGAACTGCGCCTGGAGGCTTCCCTGATACCCGGTCCGGAGATTGCGCCGGGCTGGTTTCCCGCCATGCTGCGCGAAGCGCCCTCGCTACCCTCGCCCGGCGCCTCCGTGCGCTACGTGATGATCGGGCTTGCGGCTGCCTCCGCCGGCGTCCTGGTGTTGCTTTTCGTGCGGCTCGGGGCGCGCATGCGCCGCAGGATCGCGCCGCTGATGGCTGGCGCGGAGGCGGTCGCCCGTGGCGACCTCGCCCTCGACGTCTCGGTTGAAGGCAGGGACGAAATTGCCATGCTGGCACGGGCCCTGAACCGCATGAGCGCGCAGCTTAAGACACTGATCCGGGCGCGGGTGGAAACCGAGAAGCGCGCGGTGCTGGGGGAGTTTTCGGCGAGCGTCGCGCACGAGGTGCGCAATCCCCTCGCCACCATCAAGACCAGCGTACAGGCGCTCGGCGTGAAGGAAACCGAGCCTGCGCGGCGCGAACTGCTCAGCCTGATCGTTGAGGAGATCGAGCGCATCAACGGCGTGATCGAGAATCTGCTCAGCTTTGCGCGTCCCCGCGAGCCGGAGAGAAGCGTCGTCTCGGCGGCGGAGGTGCTGCGCCGCGTGGCGGCGCTTGCCGGATCCCTGGCCGAGGAGTCGCGCGTCGTGATTTCCCTGCTCGGCGAGCGTGACCTGCTGTTCTGCCTCGACGCCGGCCAAGTGCAGCAGATACTGATGAACCTGGTGCTGAACGCATTGCAGGCGATGCCCGAGGGCGGGGTGCTGACGCTTCGCGCCTATCGGGACGGGCGAACGGGCTGCCTCGCGATATCCGATACGGGAACCGGGATTCGGCCGGAGCTCCTGGAGAAGGTGGCCGAACCTTTCTTCACCACCAAACCCGGCGGAACGGGCCTTGGACTTGCCATTTCGCGCCAGCTTGCCGAGATGAACGGAGGCTCGATCGAGATCGCGAGCGCGCCAGGGGCGGGCACGACAGTGACCGTGCGCCTTCCGCTCGCGGGGGACACCGCCCATGCAAACCTCGCCGCTAGTGCTCATCATTGACGACGAGCGCAACCTCGTGCGCTCGCTCGAGCTCGCGCTCAAAGGAGCGGGGGTGGAAGCGCGCGGGGCGTTCGACGGCGCCAGCGGCCTGAAGCTCGCGGCTGAAATCGCCCCCGACGCGGTGCTCCTCGACCTGAAGCTGCCCGACGTCTCGGGCATCGAGGTGCTGGAGGCGCTCAAGAAGTCCCGGCCCGACTGCCCGGTGATCATGATCTCGGCGCACGGGGATACCCGGGCTGCGGTGCAGTCGGTGAAGGCCGGGGCGTCTGACTACCTCACCAAACCCTTCGACCTCGACGAGCTGGTGCACCTCATCGACTCCACCTTGGAGCGCCAGCGCATTGCCGAGGAGGTGGCTTACCGGCGCACCCTCGGCGCGAATGAGGCGCTCATCGTCGGCGAGCATCCCGTCATGCAGGGGCTGCGCGAGCAGGTGGCGCGGGTCGCGGCGAGCGGCGCGCGCACCATCCTGCTGCTCGGCGCCTCCGGCACCGGCAAGGCGGTGGTGGCGCGCGCGATCCACCGGGAGAGCGAGCGCCGCGACGGACCGTTCGTGGAGGTGAACTGCGCCTCCCTGCCGGAGCACATCCTGGAAGCCGAGCTGTTCGGCGCGGAGAAAGGCGCCTACACCGGCGCCTATCAGCGGCGCATCGGTCTGGTGGCGCTGGCGCACGGGGGAACGCTGTTCCTCGACGAGATCGGCGAGCTCGCGCCGCCGCTCCAGGCCAAGCTGCTCTCCTTTCTCGAGAGTCGGACCTACCGGCCGCTGGGGAGCGCGCGCGAGGCGAGCGCGGACGTTCGCGTGGTGGCCGCGACCAACCGCGACCTTTCCGCGGACGTGCACTCGGGCCGGTTCCGCGAAGACCTGTACTATCGTCTCAACGTCTTCCCCGTCGAGCTGCCTCCGCTAAAGGATCGGGGCGACGACGTATTCCTGCTCGCCTCCCATTTCACGGCGCGGTTCGCGCGCGCGGAGGGCTGCGAGCCGATCCGGCTCGGGGAGGCGGCGCGGGGGCTGTTCCGCACACACCCGTGGCCGGGGAACGTACGCGAACTGCGCAACCTCATCGAGCGGCTCACCATCCTCTACCCCGGCCAGACGATCGAGCCGGCGCATCTTCCCCCGGAGATGAAAGCCGACGGGTCGCTCCAGCCCGTGGCCCCGCGCGAGTTTCCCGACCGGCTGGCGGCGGCGGAGCGCGACCTGCTGGTCGAGGCGCTCGCCCGGAGCCGCGGCCATAAAGGGCTCGCCGCCCAGTTCCTTGGCATCTCCCGCCACGCCCTCAAACGCAGGCTCAAGCGCCTGAAGCTCGGCTGAGCGGAAAGCGCCCATGCGGCCGCTCCGTTTGAGCGGAAGCCGCTCATCAGATAACCGGTCCCCTGTCGCTGGATGCTTGCAACCGCCTGGCGGACAAGAGTTTATCGTCTGAGCGGTAACGGGAACGGTTGTTGCGTAATTGACAGAGCGATGAACCCCGGCCGGACTTGGATTCCACGAAGCTTGCTACTGCTTGTCGTGGCCGCGGGCGCCTGGGGGGCGCGGGAGGCGACCGCCCGCATCGAGCTTGGCGCCGAGCGCGAAAAGGCGGACGCCGTCGTGGGCTGCATGTTTCCCATGACCGGGCGCGGCGGGCTGTACGGCCGCGACAGCGTGGTGGCAATCGAACTCGCGCTGACCGAAATCGGGGCGCGTCCCGGCGGCCGGCCCCGGCTGCGGGTGCTGGTCGAAGACACGAAGTCGAAACCCTCCTATGGCGTCGCGGTCGCCCAGGGCTTTGTCGAGAAGGACGGGGCACATTTCCTGTGCGGCGTCGTGTCGTCCGCCGTCGCGCTGGCGGTGACCGAGGTGGCCCACCGCACCAAAACCATCTTCATCGGCACCGACCACGCGTCCTCGCGGCTCACCGAGGAGGCGCTGCATCGCTATTACTTCCGCGTGACCAACAACACGCGCCAATCCATGGAAGCGGGAGCCCGCTACCTGCAAGAGCTGCAGCGGCGCACCGCCTGGCGGCGCCTCGCCTTCATCGGCCCTGACTACGATTACGGGCACCGCCAGTGGTCGGACCTGCGCGACGCGCTGGAGCGGCACGGCGTGCGCTACGAGGTCGCGGCGGTGCTCTGGCCAAAGCTGTACGAGCCGGACTATTCGCGCTATATCGCCGCCCTTGTCGAGGCGAAGCCCGACATGGTGGTGAACGGCCACTGGGGCGGCGATCTGGTTGCCTTCATCCAGCAAGCCAAGACGTTCCACCTGTTCGAGAAAACGCAGTTCGCCAATTTCGACGCGGGCGGCAACTACGAAGTCATGGCCGCCCTCGGCGCAGAGATGCCGACCGGGCTCATCCTTGCGGCGCGGCATCACAACAATTGGCCCGAAACGCAGCGCAACCGCGGGTTCGTCGAGGGGTTCCGCGCGCGCGCCGGGCGCTATCCCTCGTATGCGGCGCAGGGCGCCTATACCGGGATTCTAGCCATCGCCGAGGCGATGGCGCGCGCAGGCGGAGCGTCGGACCGCGAGAAACTGGTTGCTGCGTTCGAGCGGCTGCGCCTCAAGCTGCCGGAAGATCCCGACGGCTTCGAGTCGTACATGGACCCGGCCACACACCAGATGCAGCAGGTCATTGCGATCGGCGAGGTCGTGCCCGATGGCCGCTTTCCACCGGCAAAGACCATGCTGGGCAGGCTCAAGGCGTATCCGCCCGAGGCGCTCGTTGCGCCGCGGTGATGCTTTTTTCCACAAAGGAGGACGACATGAAGCGATACAAAGGTGTGCGACGAGCGGTTGCGCGCGGCGCAAGGGCGCTGGCGCTGGGTGCGGCGATCGTCGCGGGTTCCGGACAAGCGCTCGCGCAGGAGTTCAAGCTGGGGCTGGTGACGTTCCTGTCGGGCGGCGCGGCGGGCCCCTTCGGCATCCCGGCGCGCAACGCGGGAGAACTGGTGATCGACGCGCTCAATGCCGGCACGCTGCCAGCGCCGTACAACACCAAGGGCATCGCCGGCATGACGGTGCGGCCGATCTGGGTGGACGAGGCGGGTGGTCCCTCGAAGCAGGTGACCGAGTACCGGAACCTCGTGCAGAAGCAAGGCGCCGACGCGGTGATCGGCTACATCTCCTCGGGCGACTGCTTGGCGATCGCGCCCGTCACCGACGAGCTGAAGAAGCTGACCATCTTCTTCGACTGCGGCACGCCGCGCATCTTCGAGGAAAAGCCGTACAAGTACCTGTTCCGTACCGGTCCCACGGCGCTGATGGACAGCCTGGGCGCCGCGCGCTATATCGTCGCGGCCGACCCCAACCTGCGCAAGGTGAACGGCATCAACCAGAACTACGCCTGGGGACAGGACTCCTGGAACGACTTCATCGCCTCGCTCAGGAAGCTCAAACCCGGGGTCGAGGTCGGCATCTCGCAGATGCCGAAGCTGTTCGCCGGGCAGTACAGCGCCGAGATCTCGGCGCTGATGCTGCAGGAGGCGCAGTTCGTGCACTCCAGCTTCTGGGGCGGCGACCTGGAGGGCTTCGTGCAGCAGGGCAAGGCGCGCGGGCTGTTCGACAAGCAGACACCGATCCTCACCACCGGGGAGACGATGATGTTCCGCATCCCGGAGCAGATCCCCGAGGGCACCGTGATCGGCGGCCGCGGGCCGTACGGCGTGTTTGCGCCGGACAACACGCTCAACCGCTGGTTCCGCACCGAGTACTTCAACCGTTTCAACACCTGGCCGACCTACCCGTCGTACAAGATGGCGCAGGCGATCCTGGGGCTTAAGGCGGCCACGGAGAAGGCCGCGGCGGCGAAGGGCGGCGCGAAGCCGAGCGACGAGGAGATCATCGCTGCGTTCGAGTACCTGGACTTCGAGGCGCCGAGCGGAACGGTGAAGATGGCGATCGGCAAGGGCCACCAGGCGATCCAGGAGATGATCTACGGCCGCTTCAGGCTGCAGGGTGGCAAGCCCGTCATCGTGGACGTGAAGCGCTATCCGGCCGAATGCGTGAACCCGCCCGACGGCGTGGCGAGCGAGCAGTGGATCGCGCAGGGCTTCCCCGGCGCCAAGTGCAACTGAGCGCCTAGGCCGGGCCGCAGCGCGCTATCTCGGCGCCGACCCCATGCTCAAGCTCGCCACCATCCTGATCGATGGCGTGATCTACGCCTCGTGGCTGTTCGTCGTCGCCGCGGGCCTGACGCTCGTCTATGGCGTGATGAAGATCCTTAACCTCGCTCACGGCAGCCTGTATGCCATCGGCGCCTATACCGCCGCTTCCGCCGTGACCTGGTACTTCGCCGCGGGCTACCCGGCCCTCGGCAGCTACCTGCTGTTGCTTGCATCGGCGCTGGTCGCCGGGTCGGTGGCGGGACTCGCGATCGAGCGCGGGGTGCTGCGGCTCATGTACGGGCGCGACGAGGTGGTGATGGTGCTCGTCACCTACGGCGTGCTCCTGATCCTGGAAGATGCAATCAAGCTGGTCTGGGGCGTGCAGTCGTATTCCGCCTATCAGCCGTACCAGCAGTTCGGACGGCTGCAGTTCGGCGCCGTGAGCTTCGCCAACTATGAGCTGATGCTGATCGTCGTGGCCGCAGCGGTCGCGGCTGCGCTCTGGTGGGGGCTCAACCGCACACGGCGCGGAAAGCTCCTGCTCGCCGTGATCCACGACCGCGAGATCTCGCTCGCGCTCGGCGTCAACGTGACGCGGGTGTTCATCGTCACGTTCATGATCGGCGGCGTGCTCGGGGCGCTTGCCGGGGCGCTCACCGCGCCGGTGATCTCAGTGGTGCCGGGCATCGGCGTCGAGGTGATCGTTCTTGCGTTCGCGGTGGTGGTGATCGGGGGCCTGGGTAGCGTGCAGGGCGCGCTGGTCGGCGCCCTCATCGTGGGCGTCGCGCGAGCGGCGGCAGTGCACCTCCTTCCGGAAGTGGAGTTGTTCGTGATCTACGGCGTGATGTGCCTGGTGCTGGCGGTGCGGCCGGCGGGCCTGTTCGGTCGGCCGGCCGCGAGGAAGATCTGATGCTGCGCGACCGCGATACCGCGGGGTTCCTGGTGGCCCTGGTCGTCCTGCTCGCAGCGGGACCGTTCCTGCCGAAGTGGCTGTCGTTCATCGCTACCATTTCGCTCGGCTTCGCGCTGGTGGTCGCCGGAGTAGTGGTACTCATGCGCGCGGGCCTCGTTTCCTTCGGCCAGGGGCTGTATTACTGCATCGGCGGCTACGCCTTGGGCGTCGCAGGAAAGTACTGGGGGATCAGCGATGCGTTCGCGCTGCTCGGTCTCGGAGTCACCACCTCGGTCGCGATCGCCGCGGTGCTGGGCCTGCTGCTCGCGCGCTACCGCGAGATCTTTTTCGCCATGTTCACGATGGCGTTCTCGATGATCCTGTACGGGCTGCTGTCGAAGAGCCAGGCGCTCGGCTCGACCGACGGCTTCAACATTTCGCAGCCGAGCTTCCTTGGCCACCAGCCCCCCGGCCAGAGCCTGCAGATCTGGCTTTACTCGCTTGCGGCAGTGCTGGCGCTCGGCAGTGCGATCGCGCTCAGCCGCTACCTGCGCTCGGGGATGGGCAACGCGGGCGATGCGATTCGCGAGAACGAGATCCGGGTCGAGTATCTGGGCGTGTCAGTGTACCGCGTAATCTACCTCAAGTACCTGCTCGCCGCCGCGCTTGGCGGGCTGGGCGGGGGCCTGACCGCGCTCGCCTCCGGCCACGTCGGACCCGAGATGGCTTACTGGACCACATCGGGCGAGTTCGTGTTCGTGGCGCTGCTCGGCGGTACCTCGCACGTGGCGGCGGCGTTCGTGGCCGCGCTCCTGTTCGAGCTGATCAAGACTTACGCGTTCGAGCTGGCACCGTACACCTGGCAGATGGTGCTCGGTGTGGTGCTGCTCGCCATCATCCTGTTCCTGCCCAAGGGGCTGTGGTCGCTGGTCGCCGCGCGCCGGGGGGGAGGCTGACGTGGCCGCCATTCTTGAGGCGACTTCGCTCTCCAAGAGCTTTGGCGCGGTGGTCGCCGCGGCCGACATTAACGTCGCGGTCGCCGAGGGCGAGGCGGTGGGCGTGATCGGCGCGAACGGCGCCGGCAAGACCACCTTCATCAACATAGTGACCGGCTACCTGCGGCCAACTTCTGGAAACGTCGGGTTCCGCGGTCGGGACATCACCGGCATGCCCCCGCGGCAGGTGGTGCGGGCAGGGATCTGCCGCTCGTTCCAGGTATCGCAGCTGTTCCGCGACCTCACCGTGCTCGACAACATGCTGATCGCCTTCGGCATGCTGCGCGAGGGCAGGCTGAGCTGGATGGCACCGCTGCGCAACGCCGAGCGCGAGAAGAAGGCGCGCGAGGAACTTGCGCGCTACACCATCGAGCAGTACGCCGATCTCCAGGTGGCAACGCTGCCGCAGGGAGTGCGCAAGCTGCTCGACATCGCGATGGCAACGGTCAGTTCGCCCGCGCTGCTGCTGCTCGACGAGCCGACCAGCGGCGTGGCGATCGAGGAGAAGTTCGCGCTCATGGACACCGTAATGACCGCGGTGCGCGCAAGCGGCGCCGCGTGCCTGTTCGTGGAGCACGACATGGAGATCGTGGAACGCTACGCCCCGCGGGTGATCGCGTTCTACGACGGGCGCGTCCTCGCCGACGGGCCGACCGTGGAAGTGCTGGCCGACCCGGAGGTCAGGAAGTACGTGATCGGCGCCGAGCTGCACCGCAAGGCGGAAGGGTGATGCTGCGCGTGGACAATCTCGACGTCTACATCGAGCGCACCCAGATCCTGCGCGGGGTTTCGCTCGCCCTGCCGAAGGGCGCCGTGGCGGGGCTGATCGGCCGCAATGGCGCGGGCAAGACCACTCTGATGCGCTCAATCATGGGGCTGATCCGCGCGGCGGCCGGCAGCATCGCGATTCTCGGCAGCGACGTGACCGCCGCGCCCGCGCATGGCAGGGCGAAGCTGCGTGTTGGCTACATGCCGGAAGACCGGCGGCTGATTCCGGAACTCACGGTCGAAGAGAACATTCTGGTTCCGGCCTGGGCGAACGGCGTTCCCGACGCGTCCTCGCGCCTGGCATGGATCTACGACCTCATCCCCGAGGTGGCGGCGTTCTCCGGGCGCCGCGCACTGCAGCTCTCGGGCGGCCAGCAGAAGCTCGTCGCGCTGGGGCGCGCGCTGATGGCGGGCGAAAACCTGCTGCTGCTCGACGAGCCGTTCGAGGGCATCGCGCCGGCGCTGGCGCACCGGCTGGTCGAGGTGTTGCATGCGATCAAGGCCGAGGGACTGTCGATCCTGCTCTCGGAGTCGGACTACACCCACTCGGTCGGGCTGGTCGACAAGGTCTACGTTATCGAGCGCGGCGCGGTCGCGGCGAAGTCGCACTAACGGGAATGGATCCGTATCGGCCGGAAAACGCCTTCGCTGCCTGGGCCTCGCTCCAGCAGGGGCTGCTCGATAAGCGGTGCCGGGCGGGTCAATGCGCTCGGCTTGCGCGTCGGCGGCGTGATCCTTGCCCGTGCATCGGCAGCGATACGAGGGCGCGGCGAACCAGCGCAAGCTACTTGCAAGATCAAATCTGCCCCGGGGCGTTACGTGAAGGTTCGAGATCGCTGAGCCCCCGATCGCTGAGAAGCCTTCCTTTCCCAAGGAGCCAAACCATGAAGGTCAAAGCCGCAGTCCTCAATCGCATGGGGGTGGAGCCGCCGTACGCGACGAGCCGCCCCCTTGCAATCGAAGATCTGGACCTTGCGCCGCCGGGACCCGGCGAGGTGCTGGTGAGAATCAAGGCGGCGGGGCTGTGCCATTCCGACCTTTCGGTCATCAATGGCGACCGGCCGCGCCCGACCCCGATGGCGCTGGGGCACGAGGCGGCGGGCGTGGTCGAGGACTGGGGGCCCGGCGTCTTCGACCTCGGGAAGGGCGAGCACGTGGTGCTGGTGTTCGTGCCGAGCTGCGGTCACTGCCTGCCCTGCGCGGAGGGACGGCCGGCGCTGTGCGAGCCGGGGGCGGCGGCGAATGGCGCCGGGACGCTGCTTTCCGGCGAGCGGCGGCTGTCGCGCAACGGCGCGCCGATCCATCACCATCTCGGCTGCTCGGCGTTTGCCGAGTATGCGGTGGTGTCGCGCCGCTCGCTCGTCAGTGTCGATCCCGAGCTGTCGTTCGACGAGGCGGCGCTGTTCGGCTGCGCCGTGCTCACGGGGGTGGGCGCCGTGGTCAATACGGCGAAAGTGCCGGCGGGCGCCAGCGTAGCGGTGGTGGGCCTCGGCGGTGTCGGGCTCGCGGCACTGATCGGAGCGCTTGCCGCGGGCGCCTCGCGCATCGTCGCGATCGACCTCGCGGAGGACAAGCTTGCCCTGGCGCGCGCACTCGGGGCCACCGACACTTTCAGCGCCGCATCGCCGGACTGCGTGGACAAGGTCCGGGCAGCCGTCGCCGGGGGCGTCGAGTATGCGTTCGAATTCGCCGGCTCGGTCAAGGCTATGGAGCTTGCCTACCGCATCACCCGGCGCGGCGGTACCACGGTCACCGCGGGTCTGCCGCCCCCGGCCCACACGTTCCCGCTGCCGCACGTGAACCTGGTGGCGGAAGAGCGTACCGTGAAAGGCAGCTACATCGGCACCTGCATCCCGCTACGCGACATTCCGCGCTACGTCGCGCTGTACCGCAGGGGGCGGCTACCCGTGAACCGGCTGATGAGTGGCCGGCTCGCGCTGGAGGAAATCAACGAAGGTTTCGATCGCCTGCGCGAAGGCAAGGCGGTGCGGCAAGTCGTTTTGTTTTGAGGGATGCCAATGATGCAGGGCCTTCGCGGGCGGACGCCGGTTGCAAACGACGAAATCCGGAGGGCTGCCGCTCACGATTGTGCCTTACCGCATCCTCGGCCCGCCGCAGGAACCCCGCGCTTGCGCGCGTGGATCGACCGCTGATCCCGCACCGGACCGACAGGCTCTTACTCTCACTGGTAGTTGCTCGTCATGGTCCAAGCGAACTGGCCGATCAGCAGCGCGGCGATCACCCACAGCGCGCGGCGCAGCCAGCCGCGGTAGGTTTCGGCGTCGATGCGGCTGCGCACGCGCATGCCCCACAACAGGCCCGCCGCGCCGATCCCGGCGAACGGCAGGGTGGACAGCCACACGGCGGCAGGAACGCCGCCGGCCAGCCCCAGCGTCAGCGCCTGGGTGGACTTGCCGGCGAGGAAGCAGAGGTTGAGTGCCTGCACCAGCGCGAGCGGCGGCAGCGCGGTGGAAAGAAAGAAGATCAGCAGCACCGGCCCGGCGACGTTGGCTGTGCTCTCGAACACGCCGGCGACGAGGCCGAACGCGGCACGCGCCGCACGCGGATGGACCCCGATCCAGCCGGACGCCAGTCCCCGCAGCCGCTGCAGGTTGAGATATGCCAGGATCAGCAGCGCCAGCAGCAGCAGGAACGGCGTCGGGTCGGCGACGATCAGGAGCCGCGCCCCGAGGTAGCTGCCGGCGATCATGTACAGGGGCAGCATCCAGTAGGCGCGGATCACCTCCGCCGGCCGGCCGCCCTTGACGAGGGAAATGACGATCGCCGTCAGCGAGGGCAGCAGCGTGAAGACGATCGCGGTCTTGATGTCGGTGAACAGCGCCAGCAGCGGGGTCGCCACCAGCGGGAAGCCCAGACCCAGCGCGCCGTGGACGAAGCCCGACAGCGCCATCACCGCCAGGGCGAGGGCGAAATGCAGCGCCGTCAGGGAGCCGGCGTCCGGCATCGCGGGTCGGGCATCGCGGCGCCTTCAGTCGCAAGCGCAGGTGGCAGCGAGGGCGGCGGCGGCGCGGCGCAGCGCCGGCAGATGGGCGCGCGCCTTGGCGATGTTCATGCGCGCGGTCGGCGCGTGCACCGCCACGGCGGCGCAGATCTGGCCCTGCGGGTTCATGACCGGCACCGCGATGGCGGAAAGACCGGCGAGGAACTCCTCCTCGTCGGTGCCCACCATTTCCTCGCGCACGCGCTGCAGCGCCTCTTCCAGCCGCTCGGGGCCGGTGATGGTGTTGTCGGTGTAGCGCCGCAGGACCGCCGCGCCGATCAGCCGGTGACGCCGGCGCGCGGGCATCAGGCTGAGGAACAGCTTGCCGCTGGCCGTGCAGTGCAGCGGCACCCGCGAGCCGGGCTGCAGGACCATGCGCAGCGGCCACTGCGCCTCGACGCGGTCGAGGTAGACGATCTCGTTGCCGTCGAGGGTGGTGAAGTTGCAGGTCTCGCCGATCTCGTCCACCAGTGACTGCAAAATGGCGTGACGCTCGCCGCGGTGGGACGAATTGCGCAACGCGTTGACCGCCAGCGCCACCAGGCGCGGGCCGGTGGCGTAGCGCTTGCCGTCCGGCTCGCGCTGCACCATCCGCTCCTGCTCCAGCTTCACCAGGATGCGGTGCAGCGTCGACTTGGGCAGGCCGGTGAGTTCCATCAGTTCGGCGAGGCTGCGGGGCCTTTCCGCGCCCGACAGCAGCTCGAGCACCTCCAGCGCCCGCGCCACCGCCGATCCGCCCTCCCGATCCGGGGGCGCCGCCCCGGCGCAGCTTCGCCCCGACGCTGCGTCTGCGATCGCGCTGGGACGCTTCTCCACGGCGGTCTCCTCAGAACAGCTGCTGCGGCAGCCAGGTGGCCAGCGCCGGGAACACGATGAGCAGCGCCAGGCCCAGCATCTGCAGGCCCATGAACTGGATCATGCCGAGGTAGATGTCCTTCAGGTCCCAGTCGGGGACCACGCCGCGCAGAAAATACGCGGAGAGCGCCACCGGCGGCGAGAGCCAGGCGGTCTGCAGGCAGACGGCCACCAGGGTGCAGAACCAGACCTTGTCGATGCCGAATTTCTCCACCAGCGGCAGCAGGATCGGCACCACGATCAGGACGATGGGCACCCACTCCAGCGGCCAGCCCAGGATGAAGATGATGACCAGGATCAGCAGCAGCATGATCGTCGGCGAGAACTGCAGGCTCAGCAGCGACTCGGCGATCCAGGTGGCGCTGCCCAGGCGGGAAAACACCGCGCCGAAGAAATTGGAAGCCGCCACCAGCAGCAGGATCATGCTGGAGACTTCCAGCGTGGAGAAAACCGCCGCCTTGAGCCGGGCCCAGGTCATGCGCCGGTAGATAAAGGTGAGCACCAGCACGGCGAACGCGCCGACCGCGCCGGCGTCGGTGGGCGTGGCGACCCCGGCCAGGATCACCCCCAGCGTGGCGAGGATGACCACCACCACCGGGGCGATGCCGACGACCAGTTCCTTGATGACCACGCCGAAGTTCTCGGCGCGCTCTTCCATCGGCAGGGGCGGGCCGAGCCCGGGGTTGACGATGCAGCGGATCAGGCAATAGGCGATGTAGAGCCCGGCCAGCATCAGGCCGGGAAAGATCGCGGCGGCGAACAGATGCGTGGTGGGCACGCCCACCACGGGACCCATGACGATCAGCATGACCGACGGCGGGATCAGGATGCCGAGGGTGCCGCCGGCGGCGATGGCGCCCGCCGACATGCGCACGTCGTAGCCGCTCTTCATCATCGCCGGGGCCGCCATGACGCCGAGCAGCGTGACCGAAGAGCCGACGATGCCGGTGGCCGCCGCGAAGATGGTGGCCGTCACCAGGACCGCCAGATAGAGCGATCCCTTGACGTCGGCCAGCAGGTGCTCGACGCCCTTGAACAGCCGCTCCATGAGCCCGGACTGCTCCAGCAGGAAGCCCATGAACAGGAAGAACGGCACCGACGCCAGTGTCGGATCGCGCATCACCGCGAACACCTGCAGGTTCATCAGGTACAGCACCAAGTCGCCCAGCGCCCAGTAGCCGAACACCAGCGACACCGCGATCAGCGTGAAGGCGATGGGAAAACCGATGAAGATGGCGATGAACAGCGTCGCCAGGGCGATGAAGCCGATGACTTCGGGGCTCATATCCATTCGCCTTCCTTCGCCGCCCAGAAGCTCTTGAGGAACTCCGAAAGCCCCTGCAGCAGGAGCAGCAGCGTGGCGAGCGGGATGGCGGCCTTGAACGGATACACGATCGGCATCCACGGGCTGGTGACGATGCGCTCCCCGCGCTCGAAGGACACCCAGAAGAAGTCCCAGCTCACCACCAGGAAGGCGATCAGGCCGGGAAAGAAGAACAGCACGTAGCAGACGGTGTCGACCCAGCCCTGCCGCCGCGGCGACCAGGCCTGGTAGAAGGTGTCGGTGCGGATGTGGCCCTTGCGCTGCAGCGTGTAGGCGGCGCCGAGCATGAAAAAGCTGCCGTAGAGCATGAAGGTCATGTCGTACGCCCACGCGGTCGGCGCGGAGAAGACGTAGCGGGCGATCACCTCGTACACCAGGCTGCCGACCATCGGCAGGATCAGCCAGGCGACGATCTTCCCCGACCAGATGCTGATCGAGTCGAGAACCTTGATCGTTGACGTCAGAGCGGACGGAGGGGTTGCCATGGGTTCTGCCCCCGGGAACGGACGAAGGTTGGCCGGTCCTGCGCGGACCGGACGGAGGAAGCGCGGGTTGCCCCGCGCTTCCTCCGCCTCAATGGTGATGTGAAGCGGGCGCGGTTACTTCTTCACCGCCCCGGAGTCCAGCGCGGCGTTGCCGAGACCGGAGTAGAGATCGATGATCTTGGTCCAGTAGGGCACGACGACCTGGGCGAACTTGCGCTGCGAGTCCAGCACTTCCTTGAAGAACGGGTCCTTGGCCGCGTAGCGGTCCAGCACCGTGTTGGTGGCCTTGACGAACGCCGGGTAGATGTCCCTGGGCGTGTCGTGCACCGTCACCCCATGCTTGTCGCGCAGCGTCTGGATCGCCAGGGCGTTGCGGTACACGTTGTAGGTGTAGGTTTCCATCATCGACGCCATCGCCGCGGTGCGGATGATCTCCTGGACGTCCTTCGGCAGCGAGTTCCAGAACTTCTTGTTGATCAGCACCTCGCCGATGTCGGTGGACTGGTGCAGGCCCTGCAGGTAGTAGTTCTTCCACACCGTGTGCAGGCCGAGATTGATGTCGTCGGCCGGGCCGATCCATTCCGCCGCGTCGATGACGCCGCGCTGCGCCGCGGGCACGATCTCGCCGCCGGGCAGGGCGACGGCCGATACCCCCATCTCCTTGAAGATCTCGCCGGTGATGCCCGGAGGCGAGCGGTACTTGAGCTTCTGGAAGTCGGCCAGGTTCTTGATCGGGCTCTTGAACCAGCCCAGCGGATCGGGACCCATCGGCTGGATGAACAGCGGCTCGACGTTGACTTTCAGGATGTCCGAATAGAACCTGCGGTAGAGGTCGTAGCCGCCGCCCTCGAAAATCCAGGCCACGTGGGACAGCTGGTCCATGCCGACACCGGAGCCGGCCATGGGGTTGGAGAAGATCCCGGCCGCGGGATGCTTGCCCGACCAGTAATGGGTCCAGGCGTAGCCGGCCTCGACGATACCCTTGTCCACGGCGTCGAGAATCTCGAACGCGGGCACCACCGCACCGTCCGGCAACATCTCGACCTTGACCCGGCCGTTCGACATTTTCTCGACCCGGTCGCCGAACTTCTTCAGCAGCTCGAAATAGACGCTGGACGATGGCACCGCGGTCTGGATGCGCATCTTTTGCGCCTGCTGGGCCTGGGCGATGCCGCCCGTCAGCGCGAGGCACAACCCCGCGACCGTCGCCAACCCCTTCCACAGCGTGTGGCGTCGCATGACTCCTCCTCCTGGATGAATGCAGCCCGGTTCCGGGTCTGCCGGTTCAAAAAACCGATCGCCGCCGATGATGCGGTGCGCGGGCGAACGGATCGCAGGGTTGCCGCGGCGCTGGCTCTGGTGCGTTCCCACCTCCGGGTGGCCGATCCGGGGAATCAGCCACGCTGCGGAACTCCAGCGTGGGCACCTGCCGCGGAAACGCGCGAGTCATACTAGACCAACGAAATCGGGGGCGCAACAATGAGCCGCAAAAAACGGAACATTTCGTTCCATTATTGGCTTGCTTCCGGCGGAAATTATGTGATTAACTGCGTTTTTCGGGACATGACGTACCGTTTTTAGGTTTTGTTTGTCGCAACGCAATAGCGCACGATTTTCCTTGGAAACATTGAGAAAAAACCTCATTTCGGAGCGCTTCCCGACGCGCTGCAGCGGACCCGGGTTCGGACGGACATGAGCAGCGCGGCGACCTACGACTACGTCGTGGTGGGGGCAGGCTCCGCGGGCTGCGTGCTGGCCAACCGGCTGTCGGCGTCGGGGAAGCATTCGGTGCTGCTGCTGGAGGCGGGGCCGCGGGACAACTACATCTGGATTCACATCCCCATCGGCTACGGCAAGACGATGTTCCATCCGGTGTACAACTGGGGCTTCTACACCGATCCCGATCCGGGGATGCACAACCGCAAGATCTACTGGCCGCGGGGCCGCGGCCTCGGCGGATCCAGCTCCATCAACGGCCTCATCTACGTGCGCGGCCAGCCCGAGGACTACGATCACTGGGCGGCGCTGGGCAACCGCGGCTGGGGCTGGAACGACGTGCTGCCCTACTTCATCCGCTCCGAGCACAATACGCGCGGCGCCAGCCGTTACCACGGCGTCGACGGCCCGTTGTGGTCCTCCGACATCGAGGAAAAGCACGAGCTGATGGAGGCCATCATCCGCGCGGCCAACGAGCTCGGCGTGCCGCGCAACGACGATTTCAACGCGGGCAACCAGGAGGGCGTGGGCTATTACCAGCTGTTCACGCGCAAGGGCTGGCGCTGCTCCACCGCAGTGGCCTATCTCAGGCCGGCGCGTTCGCGTCCGAACCTCAGCGTGGAAACCGAGGCCCACGCGACCCAGGTGCTGTTCGACGGCACGCGCGCGACGGGTGTGCGCTTCGAGCAGCGTGGCCAGTCGCGCGAAGTGCGCGCGGCGCGGGAGGTGATCCTCGCGGCCGGTGCGCTGCAGAGCCCGCAGCTGCTGCAGCTCTCCGGCATCGGCCGCGGCTCGCTGCTGCAGGAATTCGGCATCCCGGTGGTGAAGGACCTTCCCGGCGTCGGCGAGAACCTGCAGGATCACCTCCAGCTGCGGGTGATCTACAAGGTGAAGAAGCCCATCACCACCAACGACGAGCTGGCGAGCCTGTGGGGCCGGATGAAGATGGGGCTCAAGTGGCTGTTGTTCCGCCGCGGACCGCTGGCCATCGGCATCAACCAGGGGGGTCTGTTCACCCGGGTGCTGCCGGAGTCCGCGACGCCGGACGTGCAGTTCCATTTCGCTTCGCTGTCGGCCGACATGGCCGGCGCCAAGCCCCATCCGTGGTCCGGGTGCACGTTTTCGGTGTGCCAATTGCGGCCCACGTCGCGCGGCGTCGTGCGCATCAAGTCGCGCGACCCCAAGGAGCCGCCGTCGATGCAGCCCAACTACCTCTCCACCGAGCTGGATGCGCGCTGCGCGGTGGAATCGATCCGCTTCACGCGGCGCCTGGCGCGCGCGCCGGCGCTGGAGCCCTACATCGGTGACGAATACCGTCCCGGCGAGGCGTCCGCGAGCGATGGCGAGCTCCTGGACTTCGCGCGCCAGCACGGCGCGACCATCTTCCATCCGTCCGGCACCTGCAAAATGGGCTCCGACCCCATGGCGGTGGTGGACGACCGGCTGCGGGTGCACGGCGTCGCCGGGCTGCGGGTGGTGGACTGTTCCATCATGCCGACGCTGGTGTCAGGCAACACCAACTCGCCGGTGGTCATGATCGCGGAGAAAGCCTCCGACATGATCCTGGAAGACGCGGCGGGCGCATGACCACCCCGCTGCGCCGTGACGGTGGCCGCTTTGACGCCATTCCAGGCCGCTGAGTACGCTTGATGTAAGCGCTTGCATTTCTTCCGCCGTTGTGTTTCAATGCCCGGCACAACGGAAAACCCCGCCACCGAACGAGAAGGACGAGGACCATGGCCACCAATCCGAAGTACATCGAAACCTCCACCGGCAGCGCGCTCGTGGGCGCCGGCCCGGTGCACATGACGCCCTCGGAGGCGTTCGTCGAAACGCTGGCCGCCAACGGCGTGACCCACGTGTTCGGCATCGTCGGCTCGGCGTGCATGGACGCCCTGGACCTGTTCCCCGCGGCCGGCATCCGCTACGTGCCGGTGGTGCACGAGCAGGGCGGCGGCCACATGGCCGACGGCTTCTCCCGGGTCTCCGGCCGCCACGGCGTGTGCATGGCGCAGAACGGCCCCGGCATCACCAACTTCGTGACCTCGATCGCGGCCGCCTACTGGGCGCACTCGCCGGTGGTAATGATCACGCCGGAGTCGGGCAGCATGGGCATGGGCCTGGGCGGATTCCAGGAGACCGAGCAGTTGCCGATCTTCTCCAAGATCACCAAGTACCAGGCCCACGTGAACAACTTCAAGCGCATGGCCGAGCTGACCGGCCGCGCCTTCGACCGCGCGATGCTGGAGATGGGCCCGACCCAGGTCAACATCCCGCGCGACTTCTTCTACGGCGAGCACGACTACGAGATTCCCGCGCCGATCCGCATCGAGCGCGGCGCGGGCGGCGAGAATTCGCTGAACGAGGCCGCCGAGCTGCTGGCCCAGGCCCAGTTCCCGGTGATCCTCTCCGGCGGCGGCGTCATCATGGCCGACGGCGTGCCCGAGTGCGTGAAGCTCGCCGAGCTGCTGGACGCGCCGGTGGTGAACAGCTACCTGCATAACGACTCCTTCCCCGCCGGCCACCGGCTGTGGGCCGGCCCGCTGGGCTACCAGGGCTCCAAGGCCGGCATGAAGCTGATTGCCAAGGCCGACGTGGTGCTGGCGCTGGGCACGCGCCTGGGCCCGTTCGGCACGCTGCCGCAGCACGGCCTCGACTACTGGCCGAAGGATGCCAAGATCATCCAGGTCGACGCCGACCCGAAGATGCTGGGCCTGGTGAAGCAGATCTCGGTGGGCGTCAACGGCGACGCCAAGGCGGCCGCGCTGGCGCTGATCCATCGGCTGCAGGGCAAGAAGCTCGCCTGCCACGCCAACCGCGACCAGCGCCTGGCGCAGATCAAGGCCGAGAAGGACGCCTGGGAGAAGGAACTCGAGGAGTGGCACCACGAGAAGGACCCGTATTCCCTCGACGTGATCAGGGGCGCGAAGGAGATGCATCCGCGCCAGATGCTGCGCGAGCTGGAAAAGGCGATGCCGAAGAACGCCATGGTGTCCACCGACATCGGCAACATCTGCTCGGTCTCCAACAGCTATCTGCGCTTCGACCAGCCACGCTCGATGTTCGCGGCCATGAGCTTCGGCAACTGCGGCTACGCCTTCCCCACCATCATCGGTGCCAAGGTGGCCGCGCCGGACCGGCCGGCGGTCGCCTACGTCGGCGATGGGGCCTGGGCCATGAGCTTCGGCGAGATCCTCACCTGCGTGCGCGAGAACATCCCGGTCACCGCGGTGGTGTTCAACAACCGCCAGTGGGGCGCCGAGAAGAAGAACCAGGTGGACTTCTACAGCCGCCGCTTCGTCGGTACCGACCTGGAGAACCCCAGCTTCGCCGGCATCGCCAGAGCCATGGGCGCGGAGGGCCAGGTCGTCGAGAAACTCTCCGACGTCGGGCCGGCGCTCGCGGCGGCGGTGAAGGCGCAGCAGGACGGCAAGACCACCGTCCTGGAGATGATGGTCACGCGCGAACTGGGCGATCCGTTCCGGCGCGATGCGCTGCAGAAGCCGAAGCGATTCCTCGACCGCTACAAGGACTACCTGTAACCGGCCGGCCAACGCAAACTACAACGACGGCGGGCGAGATCCGCCGCGACAAAAAGGCAGGCGGGCGCCGCGAGGCGCCCGCCTGGACAACCCGATGGCCCCGCCGGCGCGCGCCCCGCGGGCCGCGGGACCACCTCGGAGGGACAGGCATGGGCGGTATCGAGCGGATCTTGATCCATCGGCTGGAGGTCCCGCTGGTGACCCCCTACAAGCTGGCATTCGGCCCGGTCACGGCGTTCGACACGTTGATCGCGGAGATCGTCGACACCGACGGCCGCCGCGGCTTCGGCGAAGCCACGCTGCTCACAGGCTATACGGACGAGACCATCGACGGCGCCTGGACACTGGCCGGGGAACTGGCGCGGACCCTCGTGGGCTGCCGGCCGCCGGAGTCGAAGGCGGCCGCCCTCGCCCACGTCGACGACGCCCCGTTTACTGCCACGCTGTTCGCCAGCGCCATCGAGATGCTGGAGGGCCACCCGGCGCTGACGGTGGAGACCGATACCCGGGTACCGCTGCTCGGCGTCGTCAACGCCACCGAGCGCGGGCACCTGGAAGCGGAGATCGAAGTGCTGCTGTCGCAGGGCTTCGGCACCCTCAAGATCAAGGTGGGCTTCGACGTCGACACCGACCTGCGCAAGGTGGCCGCGATCCAGGAGATCAATGCGGGCCGCGCGCGGCTGCGCATCGACGCCAACCAGGGCTACACGGCGGATGAAGGCCGCCGCTTCGCCCGGGCGCTGGCGCCAGACGACATCGAGCTGTTCGAGCAGCCCTGCGCCGCCGGGGACTGGATCGCGGCGAAGGCGGTCGCCGAGGTGTCGCCGGTGCCGATGATGCTGGACGAGTCGATCTACGGTATGGAGGACATCGAGCGCGCCGCGCAGCTCCAGGCCGCCCGCTTCATCAAGCTCAAGCTGATGAAGATGGGCTCGCTCGCGCGCCTGGAAGCCGGCCTCGACCGCATTCGCGCGCTGGGCATGGAGCCGGTGCTGGGCAACGGCGTGGCGTGCGAGCCCGGCTGCTGGATGGAGGCCTGCGTCGCGCGCCGGCACATCCGCAACGCCGGCGAGATGAACGGTTTTCTGAAACCCGTGGCGCGGCTGTTCGCGCCGCCGCTCAAGTTCGAGCACGGAGCGGTGGTGCTGCAGGCGGCGGCGACGCCTTCGCTGGACCATGCTGCGCTGGCGCGCTTCGCGCTCGGGCGCGAGGAGTTCGCCGCGAGCGCCTCGGCCGCGATTTGATGCGCCCCGTCTGCAAGCGGTTGCACGAGGAAGGAGAGGCATGGAACAAAAGACGCTGGTGACCGGCGTGATCGGCTCGGACACCCACATCGTCGGCAACCGCATTCTGTCGATGGCGCTGGAGAAGGCCGGCTACAAGGTGGTGGCGCTGGGCGCGCTGACGCCGACGGAAGACTTCATCAAGGCCGCCATCGAAACCGACGCCGATGCCATCCTGGTGTCGTCACTCTACGGTCAGGGCGAGCTCGATTGCCGCGGTTTCCGCGACCGCTGCGTGGAGGCGGGGCTGGAGAACATCCTGCTCTACGTCGGCGGCAACCTGGTGGTGGGCAAGCAGACCTGGGAGGACGTGGAGCGCCGGTTCGTGGTCATGGGCTTCGACCGCGCGTTCCCGCCCGGCACCCGCACCGACGACGTCATCGACGTGCTGGCGCGCGACTTCGCCGCCCGCGCCGAGGGCAAGCAGCGGGCGGAAGTGTGATTGCGCCGCGGCGAAAGGTCTTTTGTGACTTTTCCGCGCTTCTGTGTCTGTGTGGTGAGCTGAGTTGACCGCATGAAAACCGCGCTGCTCATCGACTTCGGCAGCACCTACACCAAGTTGCGGGCGGTGGACGTGGACGGCGCGCGCATCATCGGCGCCGGCCAGGGGCCTTCGACCGTGACCACCGACATCACCGTCGGCATGGTAAAGGCCCTGGGCGATCTGGAAGCGCATATCGGGAAACTGCCGGCGTTCACCTATCGCCTGGCGTCCTCCAGCGCAGCCGGCGGGCTGCGCATGGTGACCGTGGGGCTGGTCAAGGAGCTCACCGCCGAGGCCGCGCGGCGCGCGGCGTTGGGCGCCGGCGCGAAGCTGGTGGGCACTTTCGCGTATCGGCTCACCCGTAGCGATGTGCGCGGCATCGAGGAGCTGACCCCCGACATCCTGCTGCTGGCGGGCGGCACCGACGGCGGTAACGCCGACGTGGTGCTGCACAACGCCGGCATGCTGGGCGCCAGCGGCATCGCCTGTCCCGTCGTCTACGGGGGCAATCGCGTCGCGGCCGACGAGGCGGCGGAGGCGCTCGCCGGGAAGCCCGTGATCGTCACCGAAAACGTGATGCCGGAATTCAACGTGCTCAACATCGAGCCGGCGCGCTCCGCCATCCGGCAGGTGTTCATCGACCGCATCGTCCACGCCAAGGGCATCGACCGCGCGCAGTCGATGTTCGACGCGGTCCTGATGCCGACGCCGGCGGCAGTGATGGAAGGCGCGCGCCTGCTGGCCGACGGCTGCGAAGGCGAGGAGGGCCTGGGGCCGCTGCTGGTGGTGGATCCGGGCGGCGCCACCACCGACGTGCACTCGGTCTGCGAGGGCGCGCCGTCGCAGCCCGGGGTGATTCCCCACGGGCTGCCGGAGCCGCGGGTGAAGCGCACCGTCGAGGGCGACCTGGGCATGCGCCACAACGTGCGGTCCATCGTCGAGGCCGTGGGACTGGCGGCGCTGGCGGCGGACGCCGGTCTCGACACCGCCGGCGCCGAGCGCGCCGTCGTGGAACTCGCGCGCGACGTCGAGCGCGTGCCGATGTCGCCGCAGGAGGCGGCCCTCGACCGCGCGCTGGGGCGCGCCGCGATCCGCCTCGCGGTCAAGCGCCACGCCGGCACCGTGGAGACGGTGTTCACGGTCCAGGGCCCGGTCCAGGTGCAGCACGGCAAGGACCTCTCCGACGTCGCCACCGTCATCGGCACCGGCGGCGTGCTGGTGCACAGCGCGGATCCGGGCTCGATCCTGGAGACCGCGCTGGCCGAGCCCGAAGATCCCGGCTCGCTGCGGCCGCGTGCGCCGCGGCTGATGCTGGACCGCGATTATTCCCTTTACGCCTGCGGCCTGCTGGCCCAGGTGGAGCCCGTTTGCGCATACCGGCTGGCGGCAGGCGGCCTGGTATCGCTGGACAAGGAGACCCGCCATGAACGCAGTGCTCGCGCCTGAAACCAAGCTGCCGCTCTCCCAGGAGCGTATCGCGGACGACATGTTCGACCGCATGCGCCGGGAGAATCTGGCGCGCTGGCCCACCGGCAAGGAGGTGGTGCTGGAGGACGCGGTGGCGCTGCACCGGCGGCTCCCGCAGCACAAGCGCCTGCCCCACGTGCTGCGCCGCGCCGTCGAGGAGGGGCGCTGCCTGACCCAGCCGCGCGGCGGCTTCGGCACCTTCCGCGCCCAGCTGGAACTGATGCAGACGCTGGACAAGGACGGACTGGCCGACATCGTGCCCACCACCACCGACAGCTACACGCGCAACGAGCAGTGGATGCTGGCGCAGAAGGGCATCGAGGAGTCGGAGCGCGAGGGCCGCTCGATGCTGAACGGCTATCCGATCGTGAATTACGGCGTCGAGGTCAGCAAAAAGCTCATCGAGGCCATCGACAAGCCCGCCATCATGCTCACCGGCACCGCGATGCCCAAGCTCACCGGGGAGATCGGGTTCGCCGCGGGCTACACCGGCTATCTCGGCTCGGGCGTCGCCTATACCACGTCCTACATCAAGGAACTGTCGATCGAGGACGGCATCCGCAACTACCAGTACCTGGACCGGCTCGCGGCGCTGTATCAGGAGCACGGCGTCGAGCTGCACCGGCGCCAGCCGGGCTTCCTCACCGGCACCAACATTCCGCCGTGCATTGCCATCATGACCTGCGTGCTGGATGCGCTGCTGGCGGCGGCCCAGGGCGTCAAGAACTACGGTCTCGAGATGGGACAGACGCTGCACCTGGTGCAGGACGCGGCGGCGGTCACGGCGTGCCGGGATCTGGTGCAGGAGTACCTCCAGCGGGCCGGCCACGCGGACGTGTTCACCCCCGTGACGCTGCTGCACTGGATGGGCGCCTGGCCCCACGACGACGCCCAATCGGCGGCGCTGGTTGCCTACGGCGGCACGCTGGCGGCGGTGGCGGGCGCGGTTTCCGTGACCACCAAAAGCATCCACGAGGCGTTCGGCATCCCGACCCCACAGGCCAACGCGGAAGGCCTGCGCACGACGCGCATGGCGATCTATCTGGCGCGCCAGATCAAGCTCGACGCGCTGCCCGAGTTCCAGGACGAGGTCTGCCTCATCAAGCGTGAGGTGCGCGCCATCATCGACAAGGTTCTGGAGATGGGGGACGGCGACGCGGCGGTCGGCACCATCCGCGCGTTCGAGGCCGGGGTCATGGACATTCCCTGGTCGCCCAACCGCTGGTGCAAGAGCCGCGTGATGCCCGCGCGCGACGCCGACGGCTATCTGCGCATCGTCGATCCGGGCCTGATGCCGTTCCCGAAGGACGTGCTCGAGATCCACGAGGAGCGGCTGCGCCGGCGGGCCGCGCGCGAAGGCGTGCCCTTCGGCCCGGAACTGGCAGTGGCCAGCGTCTATGAAATGTCGGAGCCGATCGCCAGGCTGCTGTCCGACAAGTGGGCCGTGTCGGCCTGAGCGGCTGATGGAGCCCTGCCGGGCTCCACGCGCCGGGCTTTCCCGGCGACGCGTTTCAGCGACCCGCTATCCGCTGTTGCGCAGCGCGGACGCCACCCCGTTGATGGTGAGGTGGATGCCGCGCTTCACCGCGGGGTCGCTGTCGCCCGAGCGGTAGCGCCGCAGCAGTTCCACCTGCAGGTGATTGAGCGGGTCGATGTAGGGGGCGCGGTTGCGCAGGCTGCGCGCCAGGAGCGGATTGTCCTGCAGCAGCTCGCGCCGGCCGGTGATGGCGAACAAATGCTCCACCGTGCGCTGCCATTCGCGGCGGATGCGCCCGAACACCTGGTCCCGCAGCGCCGCGTCGCCCACCAGGCTGGCGTAGCGCGACGCGATGGCGAGATCGCTTTTCGCCAGCACCATGTCCATGTTGGACAGCAGCGCCTGGAAGAAGGGCCAATCGCGGAACATCGCCGCCAGCCGCTCGCGGCCGGCGTCGCCGTGGCGGTCGAGGTAATCGTCGACCGCCGCGCCGAAGCCGTACCAGCCCGGCAGCAGCACTCGCGAGAGGCTCCAGCTGAACACCCAGGGGATCGCGCGCAGGTCCTCGATCCGGTCGGAAGCCTTGCGCGACGCCGGACGGCTGCCGATCTTCAGCTCCGACAGCTCCCGGATCGGCGTCGAGGCGCGGAAGTAGAGATCGAACCCCGGGGTTTCGTACACCAGGTCGCGATACGCGCGCAGCGCCGCCTGGGACAGCTCCTCCATCGCCGCAGTGTACTCGTCGCCGCGGGGGCCCGGCGCGGCGTCGGCGAGCAGCGTAGCTTCCAGCGTCGCCGCCACCAGCGTCTCCAGGTTGCGGCGGCCGATCTGCGGGTCGGCGTACTTGCTGCCGATCACCTCGCCCTGCTCGGTGAGCCGGATCTGCCCGCGCACCGTGCCCGGCGCCTGGGCGCGGATCGCCTGGTAGCTGGGCCCGCCGCCGCGGCCGACGGTGCCGCCGCGGCCGTGGAACAGCCGCAGCCGCACGCCGTGGCGGTGGAACACTTCCACCAGAGTGCGCTGGGCCTTGTACAGCTCCCAGTTGGAGGTGAGGAAGCCGCCGTCCTTGTTGCTGTCGCTGTAGCCCAGCATCACCTCCTGAACGTCGCCGCGGCTGCGCACCATGGAGCGGTACGCGGGAAGGCTGAAGGCGGCGTCCATCACGTCGCCGCAGCGGCGCAGATCGCCGATGGTCTCGAACAGAGGAATCAGGTTGAGGCGCGACTCGGGCGCCTCTCCCGGCTGCACCAGGCCCACCTCCTTCAGGAGCACCGCCACCTCGAGCAGGTCGCTGACCTCGTCGGCCTTCGAGACCACGTAATTCGGCACCGCCACCGTGCCCAGCCGCTCCTGCACTTCGGCGGCGGCGCGCAGGATCGCCAGCTCGCTCCTGACCGTGTCCGAGTACGCCGCGAACGGGGAGGACAGCAGGCGCGCGCCGGTCAGTTCCATCGACAGCAGCGCCCGGCGCCCGGACTCGCCCAGGGCGGCGTAATCCGCCGCCCCGGCCCGCACCAGCAGCTCGGTCACCACCTGTTCGTGCACGCCGCTGTGCTGGCGCAGGTCCAGCGGCGCCAGGTGAAAGCCGAACACCGCCGTCGCGCAGCGCAAGGCGCGGATGCGGCCGCGGGCCACCGGCGCGGAGCCGTGGCGCTTGAGCGAATCGATCATCACGTCCAGGTCGTCCGCGAGTTCGCGCGCGCTGCCATAGGGGGCGGCCTCGCCCAGCGGGAACCGGGCGATGACGGTGTGGCCGAAGGCGCGCGCGGTGGCCGCGAGGCGGGCGTAGATGCCGATCAGCGCGCGCCGGTAGAGCTCGTCGGCGCGCGACGGCGCGGTGTCGTGGGACGCCTCGGCGAGGCGGATCAGCTCGGGCGTCACCTCGACGATGCGGGTGGCGAGCGACAGCTCGGAACCGAGCTTGTGGGTCTCGCCCAGCAGGTGATCGAACGCCAGCGCGGAATGCTCGCGCGCGGCGTGGCGCAGCTTGTCGGCGGTGACGAACGGGTTGCCGTCGCGATCGCCGCCGATCCAGCTGCCGATGGCGAGAAACGGCGGCAGCGCGCCGCCGGGCGCATGGCCGGCGGCCGCCAGGGCGTCCTCGATCTCGGCGTACAGCCGCGGCACCTCATTGAGGAAGGTGGAGCGGAAATAGGCCAGGCCGTTGTCGATCTCGTCCTCGACATTGAGCCGCGTCAGCCGCAGCATGCGCGTCTGCCAAAGCGTCAGCACGGCGCGCCGCAGCGCTTCCTCGTTCTCCGCCATTTCCTGCGGCGCCAGGTCGCCGCGGGAGCGCTCCGCCACCAGGCGGGCGATCTCCAGCTGCCGGTCCAGGATGCTCTGGCGCTGCACCTCGGTGGGATGGGCCGTGAGCACCGGCTCGATGAGCGCGTCGCGGAAAAACCCGGCGATGTGCCCGCCGTCGACACCGGCCTCGCGCAGGCGCGCCAGCGCCCGGCCGATGGTGCCGTCCTGGGGCGGCGAGCCCGCCCGCAGGTGCGCGTGGCGGCGGCGGTTGTGGTGCTGATCCTCGGCAATGTTCATCAGCTGCGAGAAGTAGCTGAACGCCCGCACCACCAGGATCGCGTCGTGGTCGGTGAGCGCGTTGAGCGTCGCCTCCAGCTCGTGCCTCGCGTCGGCGTCCTCGCCGCGATGGAAGCGCACCGCGGTGCGGCGGATCGACTCGATCAGCTCGAAGGCGTCGTCGCCTTCCTGGTCGCGCAGGGTGTCGCCAAGGATGCGCCCCAGCAGGCGGATGTCCTCGCGCAGCGGCGCGTCCTTGTCGGCGCCGGTGTCGGCGGCGGGCGGCGTCATGGCTTCGATGCCCCGGCGGTTCCGAGCATCGCCACGATGCAGTAGGGGCAGTCGGGCAGCGTGAACACCATCAGCACCACGCCGCCCGCGCGGACGTCAGCGGCCGCCTGTCGCAAATCGCGGGCCAGCGGCACGGACGGCGCCGCCAGGGCCGGCGCAACACCGCATGCTAGAATCAGCGCAAAAATCCAGAGCCGCCAGCGCATGAACCGTCCCCGAGGGTTGTCGAGTGGAGCCTGATTCCGCTCGACGCGCCCGATCTTCCGGCCCGCCGATGCCCCACCGCATCGTGATCGCCACGCGCGAAAGCGCCCTGGCGATGTGGCAGGCGCGCCATATCGAGCAGCGCCTGCGCGGATTATACCCGCAGTGCGAGGTCGCCATTCTCGGCATGACCACCCAGGGCGATCGCATCCTCGACACCGCCCTGGCGCTGATCGGCGGCAAGGGGCTGTTCATAAAAGAACTGGAGACCGCGCTCGAATCCGGCGCCGCCGACATCGCGGTGCATTCGATGAAGGACGTGCCGATGGCGCTGCCGGAGGGCTTCGCCATTGCCGCCATCGGCGCGCGCGAGGACCCCCGCGACGCCTTCGTCTCCAATCGCTACCGCTCGCTGGGGGAACTGCCCGAAGGCGCGGTGGTGGGCACGTCCAGCCTGCGCCGCCAGAGCCAGATCCTGGCGCGCCACCCGCATCTCAAGGTGCAGACGCTGCGGGGCAACGTGCAGACGCGCCTGCGCAAGCTGGACGAAGGCCAGTACGCTGCCGTCATTCTCGCCGCCGCCGGGCTCAAGCGGCTCGGTCTCGGCGAGCGCATCGCCGCGCTGCTCGCGCCGGAGGAAAGCCTGCCCGCGGTGGGACAGGGAGCGCTGGGCATCGAATGCCGCGCCGACCGCGACGACCTGCGGCGGGCGCTGGCGCCGATCGACGATCCGGCCACGGCCGTGTGCGTGCGCGCCGAGCGCGCCATGAGCCGCGCGCTGGCGGGCAGCTGCCAGATCCCGCTAGGCGGTTACGCAGAGCTGGACGGCGAGCGGCTGCGGCTGCGCGCTTTCGTCGCCAGCCCCGACGGCACCGAGCTGGCGCAGGCGGACGAGACCGGCGCGCGCGCCGCGCCCGAAACGCTGGGCGAACGGGTGGCGGAGCTGCTCAAACGCCGCGGCGCGGCCGACATCCTTGCGCGGATCGAGGCCGGCGGGGCGGCGTCGTGGAGCCGGTAGCGAGCCGCGCGGAGACGGCGCGGCCCCCGCCATCGCGCCCGCGGCCCTTGCGCTCGAGGCTCCGGGAGTGAGGGCCGGGCAGCGCCCACCGCTCATGCAGGACCCGCAGAAAGAAAACGTGGCGTCGTCGCTGGGAGGACGCGGGATCGCGGTGACGCGGCCGCTGCACCAGGCCGAGGCGATGGCGGCGCTGATCCGGGAAGCCGGCGGCGTGCCCATCGTCTGTCCGGTGCTGGAGATCCAGGACGTCGCCGACCTGGCGCCGCTGGCCGCCCTCATCGACCGCCTCGATGAATTCGACTTCGCCGTCTTCATCAGCCCCAACGCGGTGCACAAGGCGATGAACCTGATCCGCGCGCGGCGCGCGCTGCCGGAACACCTGCGGGTGGCGGCGGTGGGCAAGGGCTCGGCGCGGGAGTTGCGCAAGTTTGGCGTCGCGCAGGTGCTGGTGCCGGCCAGCCGCTTCGACAGCGAGGCGCTGCTGGATCTGCCGGAGTTCGCGGACGTGGCCGGCAAGCGCGTGATCATTTTTCGCGGCGAGGGCGGACGGGAACTGCTGGGGGACACGCTGGTTGCCCGCGGGGCGCGCATCGAATACGCTGAGTGCTACCGCCGCGCCCGGCCTCAGGGCCATGCGGACGCCCTGCTGCGCGCGTGGGCGCGCAACGAGCTGGCGGCCGTCACCGTCACCAGCAGCGAAAGCCTGCACAATCTCTACGACATGGTGGGCAAGCTGGGGCAGCAGTGGCTGAAGAAGACCCCCCTGTTTGTCAGCCACCCGCGCGTCGCCGAGGCGGCGCGCAACCTCGGTCTCACCGAGGTGGTGGTGGTGGCGGAGGCGGGGGACGAGAACATGGTGCGTGCCATCGCGGCCTGGTTCGCCGGGCGCCGCGGCCACGGAGAGACGCCGGAAGCGAGCGTATGAGCGACGAGCAGAAGAAGGACCCTTCCGTCGAGGAGGCCCCGGTCGAGCCCGCCGGGCCCGGCACGGCGGCCGCGACCGACGCCCGCGCGCCGGCCGACGGCGCGGAATCCGCGGGCGCCGCGGAAACCGAGGCGGCTGCGGCGCCGCCGCGCGCCGCGCCGTGGTTCGCGCAGCCGGCGCTTTATCTGGCGCTGGCGGCGCTGGGCCTCGCCGGCTGGCAGGTGTGGCAGGGCCGCGCCGCCGATGAAGCGCTGCAGCTGGAGCTGGCATCGCGGCTGGCGCAGTTCGAGAAGACCGCCGCCGATACGCGCCGCGATACCGAGCGCCTCGAGAACGCGGTGCGCGACCTCACCGGCAAACTGGGCGCGGTGGAGAGCCGCGTCGCCGAAACCCGTAGCCAGCAGGTGGCGCTGGAGGCGGTCTACCAGGAGTTGTCCAGGGGCCGCGACGAGGCGGCGCTGGCCGAAGTCGAGCAGCTGGTGGCGATCGCCAGCCAGCAGCTGGCGCTGGCCGGGAACGTGAAGGCGGCGCTGGCGGCGCTCCAGGGCGCCGACCAGCGCCTGGCCCGTCTCGACCGGCCCCAGCTCGCGCCGGCGCGCAAGGCGCTGGCGGCGGACATCGCCAAGCTGGAGGCGGTGCCCTACGTGGACCTGTCCGGGATTTCGGCCCGGGTCGACGCGCTGGCGGACCGCGTGGGCAGCCTGCCGCTGGCCAGCGAGGCGCGGCCGGCCGCGGCAACGCCGCCACCGGCGGCGCCGCTCACCGGCAGCGCCTGGCGCGATTTCCTCGCCGCCGCCTGGCGCGACCTGCGCGGACTCGTGCGCATCCAGAAGATCGAGTCGGCGGAGCCGCCGCTGCTGGCGCCGGAGCAGGCGTACTTCCTGCGCGAGCAACTGCGCCTGCGGCTGTTGTCGGCGCGTCTCGCGCTGATCAGCCGCGACCCGGGCGTCTATCGCCGCGATCTCGCCAGCGCGGAAGGCTGGCTGAAGCAATACTTCAACGTCAGCAGTCCCGAGGTCGCGGCCGCGCTGGCCGAGGTCAGGGAACTCTCCGAGGCCACGGTGAGTGTCCCGCTGCCCGACATCGAGGACAGCCTGACCGCGGTGCGCGGCATCCGACTGGTGCGTCCCCAGGGGGGCGGGTGAAAGGGCTGCTGTGGCTGGTGGTGCTGGCGGCCGCGGCGCTGGCGGTGACGCTGGTGGCGCGGGAGAGCAGCGGCTACGTGCTGATCGTGGCCGGCGGCTATCGCACCGAGCTCTCGCTCAACTT
The DNA here is from genome assembly GCA_049322755.1 of Pseudomonadota bacterium. GTDB lineage: Bacteria > Pseudomonadota > Gammaproteobacteria > Burkholderiales > UBA6910 > DATIUV01. The sequence continues at coordinate 70,431 of JBMOQX010000073.1, forward strand.
CGCCGTGGTCCTGGTGCTGGCGTCGTTCCTGGGTTTCCACCTGCTGCTGCGCCTGCTGGCGGGAGCCGCCGCGCTGCCGGCACGGCTGCGGGCGCGGCGCCAGCGGCACCGCCGGCGGCGCTCGCACCGTTATCTGGTGGACGCGCTTACCGCGTTCTTCGAGGGCAGCTACGTCGGCGCCGAGAAGTCCGCTGCCCGCGCGCTCAAGCTGGGCGAGGATCGGGCGCTGGCGGCGACGGTGGCGGCGCATGCGGCGCAACGGCAGCGACTCCCCGACCGGCGCGACGAGTACCTGGCGGCGATCGCGGATGCCCCGGCGCCGGAGCGGCGGGTCGCCGATCTGGCGCGGGCCGAGTTCCTGCTGGACGACGGCGAGCCGCGCGCGGCGCTGGAGGTGGTAGACCCGATCCGCAAGTCGGAGCGCCGCCCGCCGCCGGGAGCGCTGCGGCTCGCGCTCAAGGCGCACCAGCGCACGGAGTCCTGGGATGATGTGCTCGCTCTGCTGGGCGAAGTGCAGAAGAGCGGCGCGATGGACCCGGCGGTGGTGGATCGGATCAAGCGGCGGGCGCTGGCGGAGGGGCTGAAGGCGCGCGCGGAAGACCTGGAGGGGCTCAAGCGTTACTGGAAAGGCGTGAGTTCGCGCGACCAGGAGGACCCCCAGGTGGCCGCCGCCGCTGCGGGCGCGTTCAACCGCCTGGGCGAGTGCCGCACGGCGCACGAGATCGTCGAAGCCGCCCTGGCGCGGGAGTGGTCCCCGGAGGAGCTGCTGCCCCTGTACGCCGAACACCCGGAGGGCGACGCGGCGCGGCAGATCCAGCGCGCCGAGGGCTGGCTGCGCGAACATGCCGACGACGCGGTGCTGTTGCTGACCCTGGGCCGCCTGTGCGCCCACGCAGGGTTGTGGGGCAAGGCCCAGAGCTACTTGGAGGCGAGCCTCTCGGTGAAGCCGACGTTCTCCGCCTATCTCGGGCTGGCCGAGCTCAACGAGCGGCTGGACCGACCGGAGGCGGCGCGCGACGCGTATCGCAGGAGCCTGGACCTGGCGCTGGCGCAGCTGCGCAACGCCACCAGCGGCCGGCGGAGACCGGTCCTCTGATAATCCCTGTTTTCAGGCCGGCGACGGCTCGCTGGGCGTGAACGCGTCGGAGTAGAACTCGTCCTCGGGCAGACCGCAGCGGCTGGAAAAATCCCGGCGTGCCGCCTCCACCATCACCGGCGCGCCGCAGGCGTAAACCTGATGACCCGAGAGGTCGGGGAAGTCCGCCATCACGGCGTCGTGGACCAGACCGGTGCGCCCGCTCCAGCCATCCTCCGGCTCCGGCTCCGAGAGCACCGGCACGAAACGGAAATTGGCGTGGTCGCGCTGCCATTGCAGCGGCAGCTCGGACAGGTACATGTCGGAGCGCGAGCGGTTGCCCCAGTACAGCGCCATCGGCCGCTGGCAGCCGGTGTAGAACGCGTGCTCCAGGATCGCCTTGATCGGCGCGAACCCGGTGCCGCTGGCCAGGAAGATCATCGGCTTGTCGGAGTCCTCCCGCAGGAAGAAGGTGCCCAGCGGCCCCTGGAAGCGCAGGATGTCCTTTTCCTTCATGCCGTCGAAGACGTGGCGGGTGAACGAGCCGCCCGGATAGTTGCGCACGTGCAGCTCGAGAAACTCGTCGTCATGGGGCGCGTTGCCCATCGAGAAGCTGCGCCGCTTGCCGTCCTTGAGCAGGATGTCGATATACTGCCCGGCGAGGAACTGCAGGCGCTCGTTCTGCGGCAGGCGCAGCCGGATGCGCATCACGTCCGGAGCGAGGCGGTCGAGCGCCTGGACGCGGCACGGCAGCGTCTTGATGGGGATGTCGCGCACCGCGCCGATTTCCCGCGACTCGATGACGAGATCGGTGCGCGGCCGCGCGCTGCAGAACAGCGCCATGCCCACCTGCCGTTCCACGCCGGTGAGCGCGGTTTCCTGGTGCGGACCGAGGTCGATTTCGCCTTCCAGCACCTTGCCCTTGCAGGTGCCGCAGGCACCGTTGCGGCAGCCGTAGGGCAGCGCGAAGCCCTCGCGCAATGCCGCCTCCAGCACAGTCTCGCCGGGCTGGCAGTGGAAACTGTGGCCGCTGGGCCGGATCGTGACCTGATATGACATCTGCTTTTCGGCTGCGCCGCGCGGAACTCCTCGGAGGCTCTCCTTGCCGAGGCTGCTGATTGTCGGCTGCGGGGACGTCGGCCTGCGCGTCGCCGAACGCCTCCGCGGCCGCTTCCGGCTGTTCGCCCTGACCCACACGCCCGCGCGCGCCCCGTTGCTGCGCGGCCACGGCATCGTTCCCGTCGCCGGCGACCTGGACCGTCCGGCGTCGCTCGCCCGCTTGGCGGGGATCGCCCACGCCGTGGTGCATCTGGCGCCGCCCGCGCCGGGCGGACGCGGCGATCGCCGCACCGCGCATCTGCTGGCGGCCCTCACGCGGCCCGGGATGTTACCACAGCGCCTGGTGTACATCAGCACGACGGGCGTCTACGGCGACTGCCGCGGCGCGCGCGTGCCGGAGACGCAGCCGCGGCGCGCGCAGTCCGACCGCGCCGCACGCCGCGTCGACGCCGAGAACCGCCTGCGCTCCTGGGGGGCGCGCAACCGGGTCAGCGTGTCCATCCTGCGGGTGCCCGGCATCTACGGCCCCGAGCGCCTGCCGCTCGCGCGCCTGCGCGCCGGCACGCCGGCGCTGGTGTCCGAGGACGACGGCTACTCCAACCATATCCATGTCGACGACCTGGCATCCGCGGTGGTGGCGGCGCTCCATCGCGGGCGGCCGCAAAGAGCCTACAACATCGCCGACGGGTCCGAGCTGAAGATGGGCGAGTATTTCGACCTGGTCGCCGATCGCTTCGGCCTGCCGCGGCCGCCGCGCATCCGCCGCGCCGACGCGCCGGCCCGCATTGCGCCCCCGCTGTTGTCCTTCATGGACGAGTCGCGCCGGGTGGTGAGCGAGCGCATGAAACGGGAACTGGGCGTGCGCCTGGCCTATCCGACCGTGGACGCGGCACTGGCCGACCCCGCGCTCAGTCCAGGCGGCGGGGCGCGGTCCCCGATCGGCAGCGGCAGAAACAGAATCAGCGGGGCGGGCATGGTGTCCAATGCGGATAGCGGCGGGCCCGGGACGCGGCGGGCGCGCCCCGGGACGGGCGGCAAATAGAGGTAAAATCGCAAATTCTCATACGTTTCGAAATGGATACCCTGCTGGTGATCACCAATCTGCCGGATCGGGACAGCGCCGAGCGCCTCGCCGCGCACCTGATCGAGGAGCGCGCTGCCGCCTGCGTCAACGTCATGGCCGAGTGCCGCTCGGTCTATCGCTGGCAGGGCCGGGTGGAGGCGGCCGGCGAAGTGCCGGTTTTCATCAAGACCTCGCAGGGCGCCTATGCGCGGCTGGAGGCCGCGATCCGTTCCCACCACCCTTACGAAGTCCCGGAGATCGTCGCGGTGCGCATCGAACGGGGCTTGCCGGCCTATCTCCAGTGGGTCGAGGCGGAGACCGTCGAGCCATGAACCTTGCCGAGCCTTTCATGCGGTTGGTGCTGTTTTTCCTGCTCGCGTTCCCGCTGGCGGCGGGATCCGTCGCGCCCGCCGCCGCCCAGTCCCTCAAGGCGGCCCCTGCCGAAGAGGAACTGCTGCCGCCGGACGAGGCGTTCAAGGCGTCGATGCGGGCCGCCGACGCGTCCACGGTGATCGCCGATTTCGTCCCCGCCAAGGGCTATTACCTGTACCGGGACAAGTTCGCCTTCACCGTGGTGGAGCCGGCGGGCGCGTCCATCGCCCAGGTGACTCTGCCGCCGGGCAAGGTCAAGGACGATCCGCTGTTTGGCAAGACCGAGGTGTTCACCGACCCTGTGGCGGTGACCGTGGCACTGGCCGGCGCGGCGACCGACCGCGTTACCATCAAGGCCGCCTACCAGGGCTGCAATGAGCCCATCGGCGTGTGTTACCCGCCCATCGAGAAAACCTTCGAAGTGGCGCTGGCCGGCCTGGCCGCCGCGTCCGCGGCGCCGCCTGCTGCGCCGCAGTCGGAGGACGAACAGATCGCCGGGCTGCTGCGCGGCGGCAGCTTCTGGCTCATCGTGCTTTCCTTCCTCGGCTTCGGCCTGCTGCTGGCGTTCACCCCCTGCGTGCTGCCGATGATCCCGATCCTCTCCGGCATCATCGCCGGCCAGGGCCGGAAGGTCACCAAGATGCGGGGGTTCACGCTCTCGGCTGCCTACGTGCTGGGGATGGCCATCACGTACGCCATCGCCGGCATGGCGGCGGGGATGTCGGGCGCCATGCTGCAGGCGACGCTGCAGAATCCCTGGGTGCTGGGAACCTTCGCGCTGATCTTCGTGCTGCTGGCGCTGTCGATGTTCGGCTTCTACGAACTGCAGTTGCCCACGGCGCTCCAGAGCCGGCTGGCGGAAACCAGCAACAAGATGGGGGGCGGCCATTACGCCGGGGTGTTCACCATGGGCGTGTTGTCCGCGGTGATCGTGGGGCCCTGCGTCGCCGCGCCGCTGGCCGGCGCGCTGCTCTACATCAACCAGACCCGCGACATGCTGCTGGGTGGCGCCGCGCTGTTCGCCATGGCGCTGGGCATGGGCGTACCGCTGCTGGCGGTGGGGGCCTCCGCCGGCGCGCTCCTGCCCCGGGCCGGCGCCTGGATGGAATCGGTCAAGCGCTTCTTCGGTGTCCTGCTGCTGGGCGTGGCGATCTACATGATTTCGCCGGTGATCCCGGCAGTGGTGCACATGCTGCTGTGGGCGGCGCTGCTGATCGTCTCCGCCATTTATCTGCACGCCATCGACCCGCTGCCGCCCGGCGCCTCGGGCTACCGGAAGCTGTGGAAAGGCGTCGGCGTGATCTCGCTGCTGGTGGGCGTGGCGCTACTGGCGGGCGCGCTGGCGGGGGGACGCGACGTCCTGCAGCCGCTGGCGGGCTTCCGCGGGGCGGGGGGCGAGGCTCCCGGTCCCGGCGCGGCGGTCGCCGCATCCCCGGGCGGACTCAAGTTCGAGAAAGTAGGGAGCCTGGCCGAGCTGGAGTCCCGGGTGCAGGGCGCGGGGCGCTACGTGATGCTGGATTTCTACGCTGACTGGTGCATCTCCTGCAAGGAGATGGAGCGCTTCACGTTCAGCGACGGGCGGGTTCAGGCGAAGCTGGCCGACGTCCTTCTGCTCAAGGCCGATGTCACGCTGAACACGGCGGAGCACCAGGCGCTGCTCAAGCGCTTCAACCTGTTCGGGCCGCCCGGCATCCTGTTTTTCGATCCCCAGGGGCGGGAAGTGCCGGGCATCAAGGTGGTGGGATTCCAGGACGCGGACAAGTTTCTCGCCACCCTTGACACGGTGCTGCGGTGAGCCCGGGCCGGCGCCGGCTGGTGGTGGGACTGGCGGCGGCCGTCGCGCTGGGCGCCGGGACCGTCTTCCAATACCTGCGCGCGCGTCCCGCGCCGCCGGCGGGAGCGGCGGCGGTGCTGCTGGGGGCATCGTTCGAGGATCTCGCCGGCGGACGCCGCTCGGTGGGCGACTGGCGCGGCCAGGTCCTGGTGGTGAACTTCTGGGCCACGTGGTGCGCGCCCTGCCGGGAGGAGATCCCGGAGTTCGTCCGGATCCAGGAACGGTTCCGGGGCGAGGGCGTCCAGTTCATCGGCATCGCCGTGGACCGGCGCGACGCGGTGGCGCCGTTCGTGCGGGAATTCGGCATCAACTACCCGATACTGGTCGGCAGCCTCGACGCCATGGAAGTGTCCAGGGCCGCCGGTAATCGCGTCGGTGCCCTGCCGTTTACTGCGATCCTCGGCCGGGATGGCCGGCTGGCGACCGTCCACCTGGGCAAGCTGGATGGGCGTACCTTGGAGCCGCTGCTGCAGCAGCTGGTTTGAGCCGTCCCGGGCCTTTCTGGACAAAATGCCGCAAACTGCGGCAAAATCCGCCGATCTTGCAATTCGACCCGGCGGATTTTTGAAACCCTACCACGTTCTCGTTCTCCACGGACCCAACCTGAACCTGCTTGGCGTGCGCGAGCCGGAGGTCTACGGTCTGACCACGTTGCATGACATTAACCAACGTTTGATGCAAATCGGCCAAGATCGCGGCGCTGAGGTGGCCTGCTACCAGAGCAACAGCGAATCCGACCTGGTGGAGCGGGTGCAGCGGGCGCGGGACGACCACACCGCTTTCATCCTCATCAATCCCGCGGCCTTTACCCATACCAGCGTAGCGCTCCGGGACGCCCTCGCGGCCGTGGGGATTCCGTTCATCGAGGTGCACTTGTCCAACGTGCATGCTCGCGAGCCGTTCCGCCGAACCTCGTATTTCTCGGACATCGCCGTCGGCGTCATCGCCGGACTGGGCGCCCGGGGATACGAGTTAGCCCTTACTTACGCTCTCGACCACCTCGCCGCCAAAACGGCCTGACGGCGCTCGCGCCGGCTCCAGGGGGATCCGCCATGGATCTGCGAAAACTCAAAAAACTCATCGACCTGGTCCAGGAATCGGGGATCGCCGAGCTGGAAGTGACCGAGGGTGAAGAGCGGGTGCGCATCACCCGCGCCGTCACCCAGGCCGCCGCGCCGGCCCCGGCGGCCCCGGTGCAGGTGGTGGGCGCCGGCGCGCCGGCTCCGGCCGCGGAGCCCGCCGCGGCGGAGGCGAGCCTGCCACCCGGCCATGTGCTGAAATCGCCGATGGTGGGGACCTTCTACCGCGCACCCTCGCCCGGGGCCAAGCCCTTCGTCGACGTGGGCAGCCAGGTCAAGGAGGGGGACCCCCTCTGCATCATCGAGGCCATGAAGCTCATGAACGAGATCGAGGCCGACAAGGCCGGCGTCGTCAAGGCGATCCTGGTGGAGAACGGCCAGCCGGTGGAGTTCGGCGAGCCGCTGTTCGTCATCGAGTAGCCGCGTCCGCGGCCCGCCGCCCGTGCCGATGTTCGAGAAAATCCTGATCGCCAACCGCGGCGAAATCGCGCTGCGGGTCCAGCGCGCCTGCCGCGAGCTGGGCATCAAGACCGTGGTGGTGCATTCCGAGGCCGATGCCGACGCCAAGTACGTGCGCCTGGCCGACGAGTCGGTGTGCATCGGGCCGGCGTCCTCGGCCCAGAGCTATCTCAACGCACCCGCCATCATCAGCGCCGCCGAGGTCACCGACGCGGAGGCGATCCATCCCGGGTACGGCTTCCTGTCGGAGAACGCCGATTTCGCCGAAATGGTGGAGAAGAGCGGCTTCGTGTTCATCGGTCCGCGGCCGGAGACCATCCGGCTGATGGGCGACAAGGTCAGCGCCAAGATCGCCATGAAAAAGGCCGGCGTGCCGTGCGTGCCGGGCTACGACGCCGGGCTGCCGGAGGACAACGCGGCGATCCGCAAGATCGCCAAGGAGGTCGGCTATCCGGTCATCCTCAAGGCCGCGGGCGGCGGCGGCGGCCGCGGCATGCGGGTGGTGCACACGGAGGCGGCCCTGCTCAACGCCGCCGCGACCGTGCGCAACGAGGCCCAGGCGGCGTTCGGCAACCCGTCGGTGTACATGGAGAAGTACCTGGAGCGGCCGCGCCACATCGAGATCCAGGTGCTGGCGGACGAGCATCGTAACGCCATCCACCTGGGCGACCGGGACTGCTCCATGCAGCGGCGCCACCAGAAGATCATCGAGGAGGCCCCGGCGCCGGGACTGAATCCGCGCCTCAGGACCCGCATCGGCGATCGCTGCGTCGAGGCCTGCAAGAAGATCGGCTACCGCGGCGCCGGCACCTTCGAATTTCTCTACCAGGACGGCGAGTTCTACTTCATCGAGATGAACACGCGCGTGCAGGTGGAGCACCCGGTGACCGAGATGATCACCGGCGTCGACATCGTCAAGGAGCAGATCCTCATCGCCGCCGGGCACAAGATGACGCTGAAACAGAAGGACCTGGTGTTCCGGGGCCACGCCATCGAGTGCCGCATCAACGCCGAGGACCCGTTCACCTTCGTGCCCAGCCCCGGCCGCATCACCTATTACCACCCGCCCGGCGGGCCCGGCATCCGCGTCGATTCCCACGTGTTCCAGAACTATTTCGTTCCGCCCAATTACGACTCCCTGATCGGCAAGGTGATCGCCTACGGCGAGACCCGCGAGCAGGCCATCGCACGCATGCGCATCGCGCTCTCGGAAATGGTTGTGGACGGCATCAAGACCAATCTCGCGCTGCATCGCGAACTGCTGACCGACCGCGCCTTTCTCGAGGGCGGCACCAGCATCCACTATCTCGAACAGAAGCTCGCCCAGGCGAAACAGGTCATCGCCAAAGCCGGCAAATGAGCGCCTGGCAGGCGGCGTCGCTGGTGGTGGACGCTGCTGCCGTCGAGCGCCTGGGCGATGCGCTGCTGGAAGCGGGCGCGCTCGCGGTGGACGTGGCCGACCCGCAGGCGGGGGGCGATGCCGCGACGCCCCTGGACGAGGGACCCGAGGACCTTTTCCCGCTCTGGCCGCGTTGCCGGCTGACCGCGCTGTTTGCCGCGGATGCCGACGCCGGCGCGGCGATCGCTGCGGCCGCCCTGGCGGCGGGCCTGGCCGAACCGCCGCCGTTCGAGAGCTGGGCGGTGGCGGAGCAGGATTGGGTGCGCCTGACGCAGGCGCAGTTTCCGCCGCAGCGGGTCAGCGGGCGGCTTTGGATCATCCCCACCTGGCACGAGCCGCCCGATCCGGCGGCGGTGAACATCCGGCTCGACCCCGGGCTCGCTTTCGGCACCGGCAGCCACCCCACCACGCGGCTGTGCCTGCGCTGGCTTGACGCCGTGGTGCACGGTGGCGAACATGTGATCGACTACGGCTGCGGTTCGGGCATCCTGGCCGTTGCGGCGCTGAAGCTGGGTGCCGCCAGCGCGCTCGGCGTCGACATCGATCCCCAGGCCGTTCGCGCCAGCCGCGCCAACGCTGAATTGAACGGCGTTGCCGCCGGATTCCGGCTCCCCGATCGCCCGCTCAATGTGACCGCCGATATCGTCGTGGCCAACATCCTCGCCAATCCCCTCAAGGTGCTGGCGCCGGCGATCGCGCCGCTGGTGGCGGCGGGCGGGCATCTGGCACTGGCGGGCATCCTCACGCCCCAGGCCGAGGACGTCGCTCGCGCCTACCGGAACTGGCTCGGGCTCGACATTTGGGCCGAGCAGGACGGCTGGGTGCTGCTGGCGGGCACCCGGGAGGCCTGAGCGATGACCATGGTCACGCGCTGCCCGGAGTGCAGCACCGCGTTCAAGGTCAGCACCGAACAGCTCCAGGCCCGCGACGGCGCCGTGCGCTGCGGCCGCTGCCAGCGGGTGTTCAACGCCTTCGACGCCCTCACCACCTGGCCGGATTCCGCCCTGGCGCCACCCGACCGCGGGGAAGGGACGGATCACGCCGCGGAGGTCGGCCCGATGCAGCCGACGGACATCGAGACGCCGCCGGAGGCCCACTTCGCCGACGGCGCGTCGCCGCCCGCCGAAACCGAACCGCCGGCGCCGGCCGACGCGTTGGCGCCGGCCCACTCTGCGCCCGACGCGACCCCGAAGCCCGAGGCGGCGGCCGGCGCGGAGGAACCGCCGGAGCTGGACTGGGTCATGCAGGAGCCGCCACGCCGGCGCCGCGCCACCGTGCGGTGGTCGCTCGCGGTGCTGCTCGCTGCCGTGGCGCTGGCCGCCCAGGCGGCCTATTTCTACCGCACGGAACTGGCCACCGCGTTGCCGGCGACGCGCCCGTATCTCGAGAGCGCGTGCGAGGCGCTGGGCTGCCGCGTCCCGCTGCCGGCGCGAGCCGAGTACATCGTCATCGAAGCCTCCGACCTGAAGGCCGACGCGGAGCGCCCCAACCGGCTGCTGCTGACGGTGGCGCTGCGCAACCGGGCGCCGTTTGCGCAGCAATACCCGGCGCTGGAACTCACGCTGACGGGACCCCAGAACCAGCCCCTCGCGCGGCGGGTGTTCCTGCCCGCGGACTATGCCGCCAAGGACCGGCCGCTCGCCGCGGGCCTTGCGCCCAACGCGGTGGCCGACGTGCTGCTGCCGCTGGACACCGGCGACCTGGCGCCGTCCGGCTATCGCCTCTACAGCTTCTATCCCTGACGCCGCCATGCACGAGCTGCGCCGCACGCCGCTCAACGCGCTGCACCGCGAGCTCGGTGCCAAGCTCGTGGATTTCGCCGGCTGGGAGATGCCGCTCCACTACGGCTCCCAGATCGACGAGCACCTGCGGGTACGGCGCGAATGCGGCGTATTCGACGTCTCCCACATGCAGGCGCTGGGCATCGAGGGCGCGGACGCCGCGGCGCTGGTGGCGCGCGTGTGCTGCTTCGATCTGCGCCGGCTCGACGGGGCCGGACGCGCCGCCTACGGCTGCCTGCTGAACGAGGGCGGCGGCATCATCGACGACGTCATCGCCTACCGGCTCGCCCCCGAGCGCCTGCGCCTGGTGGTGAACGCGGGCACCGCCGCCGGCGACCTCCAATGGATCCGCAGCCAGGCCCGGGATTTCCGCGCCGCGGTCACGCCGCGCGACGACCTGGCGATCCTGGCGGTACAGGGTCCGCGGGCGCGCGAGATCGTATGGCGCGCGGCGCCGCAACTGCGCGTCGCCACCGAATCGCTGGCGCGCTTCCACGCCGCGGAAACCGGGAGCTGGCTGGCGGCGCGCACCGGCTACACCGGCGAGGACGGATTCGAGCTGATGCTGCCCGCCGCAGAAGCCTCTGCGCTGTGGGGGGCGCTGCTCGAGGCGGGTGCCGCACCGTGCGGGCTCGGTGCCCGCGACACCCTGCGGCTGGAGGCGGGCATGAACCTCTACGGCCAGGACATGGACGCCGGCGTGACGCCGCTGGAGTGCGGGCTGGCGGCGTACGTGGACCTCGCCAGCGGGCGCGATTTCATCGGACGCGCGGCGCTGCTGGCGGGGGCGCCGCGGTTCCGGCGGCGGGGACTGCTGCTCCAGGAGCGCGGCGTGCTGCGCCATGGCCAGCGGGTGGAGACGGCGGCGGGCGCGGGCGTCGTCACCAGCGGCGGTTACGCGCCGACGCTGGAGCGCTCCATCGCGCTGGCGCGGCTGCCGCTTGCGGTGTCGCCGGGGGACCGCGTCGCGGTGGCGATCCGCGATAAAATAGCGGTTTCGGTGGCGGTCGAGCCGCCTTTCGTGCGCGAGGGGCGCGCGCTCGTCACGATCTGACCGCCGGCGCCAGGAGGAGCGATGGAAACCCCGGATACGCTGCATTACGCCAAGACCCACGAATGGGCGCGCATCGACGACGACGGCCTGGTGACGGTGGGCATCACCGACCACGCCCAGGATCTGCTGGGCGACATGGTCTTCGTCGAGGCGCCCGAGGTGGGCAGGCACTTCGCGGCGGGCGCCGAGTGCGCCGTGGTGGAGTCGGTCAAGGCGGCGGCGGACGTCTACGCGCCGGTGGCCGGGACGGTGGCGGCGGTGAACGAGTCGCTGCAAAGCGCGCCGGAGCAGATCAACCGGCAGCCTTACGCGGCCTGGCTGTTCAAGCTCAGGCCCGACAACGCCGACGACGTGAAGAAGCTGATGAACGCGTCGCAGTACCAGTCCCTGGTGGAGAACGAGCCCACCTGAGCGCCGGGAAACCCGGAGCGCCTACCCCATGCCGTTCATCCCCCATACGCCCGCCGACGTCGAGGCGATGCTGGCGGCGAGCGACGCGCCGTCGCTGGACGCGCTGTTCGACGAGATCCCGGAGCGCCTGAAGCTGCCGGCGCTGGACGGACTGCCGCCGGCGCTGGCCGAGTGGGAAATCGCGCGGCTGATGCAGGAGCGCGCCGAGGCCGACGGCCGTTACCTCAACTTCATCGGCGCCGGCGCCTACGAGCATCACGTGCCGGCCGCGGTGTGGCAGGTGGTGACCCGCGGCGAGTTCTATTCGGCCTACACGCCCTACCAGGCCGAGGCCAGCCAGGGCACGCTGCAGCTCCTGTACGAATACCAGTCCATGATCGCGGCGCTCACCGGCCTGGAAGTCTCCAACGCCAGCCTTTACGACGGCGCCTCGGCGCTGGGCGAAGCGGTGCTGATGGCGGTACGGCTGCACAAGGGCGGGCGGCGGGTGCTGATCCCGCGCGCGCTGCATCCCGCGTACCGTGCGGTGGCCGGCACCCTGGCCCGCCCCCAGGGCATCGAGCTGGTGGAACTGCCCTACGACGCGGCCAGCGGCACGACGCCCCCGGAGGCGATCGGCGAGCTGGCGGGCGACGGCCTCGCGGCGGTGGTGATCGCGCAGCCGAATTACTTCGGCGTGCTGGAGGACGCGGACGCGCTGACCGAGGCGGCACGCCGCCTCGGCGCGCTGGCGGTGGCGGTGGTGAATCCCACGGCGCTGGCGCTGCTCAAGCCGCCGGGCGAGTGGGGCGGCGACGGCGCCGACATCGCGGTGGGCGACGGCCAGCCGCTGGGTCTGCCCCTGGCCGGCGGCGGCCCGTCGCTGGGTTTCATGGCCTGCCGCAAGAGCCACGTGCGGCAGCTACCCGGGCGCCTGGTGGGCGCCACCGTGGACCGCGACGGGACCCGCGGCTACGTGCTCACGCTGCAGGCGCGGGAGCAGCATATCCGCCGCTCCAAGGCCACCTCCAACATCTGCACCAACCAGGGCCTGGCGGCGGCCGCGGCGAGCGTCTACCTCGCCATCGTCGGCGCCGAGGGCCTGCGGCGCATCGCCGCGCGCTGTCACGCCAACGTCATGGCGCTGGCCCGGCGGCTCGCGGCGCTGCCGGGGATGGAACGGATCTTCTCCGGGCCGGTCTTCCACGAGGTGGCGTTCCGGATGAAGGCGCCGGTCGGCGACGTGCTGCGGGCGCTGGAGGCGCAGGCGATCCTGGGCGGCGCGCCGCTGGAGCCGGACTACCCGGAGCTCGCCGGCGGACTGCTGGTGTGCGCCACCGAAATCAAAACCGAGGACGACCTGGATCAGTTTGCCCGGCACCTGGACCGCATCCTGGGCAAGCGCTTCCGGCCGCCCCCCTGTGCCATAAAAACGTAAGAGGAGAAGACTATGGTTACGCTCGCAGGCAATCCGATTCAACTGAGCGGGACGTTTCCCGCGGTCGGCAGCAAGGCGCCGGCGTTCAAGCTGGTGGACAAGGACCTGCAGGACGTGGCGCTCAGCGCCTTTGCCGGCAAGAAAAAAGTGCTCTCCATCGTGCCCAGCCTCGACACGCCGACCTGCGCCAAGTCCACCCGGGTGTTCAACGAGAAGGCCTCCGGCCTGCCCAACACCGTGGTGCTGGTGATCTCCGCCGACCTGCCGTTCGCGCAGGCCCGCTTCTGCGGCGCCGAGGGGCTGTCCAACGTGAAGACCCTCTCCACCATGCGCGGCGCGGGATTCATGCAGGACTACGGCGTGGCCATCGCCAGCGGCCCGCTGACGGGCGTGACGGCGCGGGCGGTGATCGTGCTGGACGAGAACGACACCGTGAAGCACGCCGAGCTGGTGCCCGAGATCAAGGACGAGCCCAACTACGCCGCGGCGCTGGCGGCGCTGAAGTAGCCGGCGCTATCGTCTTGCCCGATGAGCCGATGCTGATCTTCGAGCTGTCGCAGCCCGGCCGCACCAGCAGCGCCCACGCGCCGGCCTGGGTGGAGCCGACCGCCATTCCCGGACACCTCCGGCGCCGGGTCCCGCCGCGGCTGCCGGAGGTCTCCGAGCTGGACGCGGTGCGCCATTACACGCGGCTGTCGCAGCGCAACTTCTCCATCGACACCCAGTTCTATCCGCTGGGTTCGTGCACCATGAAGTACAACCCGCGCGTCGCGAACCAGCTGGCGATGCTGCCCCAGTTCCTGTCGCGGCATCCGTCGGCCGCCGAGCGCACCGGGCAGGGTTTCCTCGCCTGCCTGGCCGAGCTTCAGGAGATGCTCAAGCGCGTGACCGGCATGGCGGCGGTGAGCCTGGCGCCGATGGCGGGGGCCCAGGGCGAGTTCGCCGGCGTGGCCATGATCCGCGCCTACCACGCCGCGCGCAATGATGCCGGCCGCACCGAGATCATCGTGCCCGACGCCGCCCACGGCACCAACCCCGCCACGGCCCGCATGTGCGGCTACACCGTGCGGGAGGTGCCCACCACCCGCGACGGCGACGTGGACCTGGAAGCGCTGGCGGCGGCGGCGGGGCCGCAAACCGCGGGCCTGATGCTCACCAACCCCTCGACGCTGGGCGTGTTCGAGCGCCGTATCGGGGAGATCGAGCGCATCGTCCACGGCGCCGGCGGGCTGCTCTATTACGACGGCGCCAACCTCAACGCCATACTCGGGCGCGTGCGGCCGGGCGACATGGGCTTCGACGTGGTGCATCTCAACCTGCACAAGACCTTCTCCACGCCCCACGGCGGCGGTGGTCCGGGCGCGGGGCCGGTGGGGGTCAACGAGCGGCTGCTGCCGTTCCTGCCGCTGCCGTTCGTTCTGCAGGACCGGGACGGCTACCGCTGGGCCACCGAGCGCGACTGTCCCCGGAGCATGGGGCGGCTCTCCGCCCACGCCGGCAACGCGGGGGTCTGGCTGCGCGCTTACGTCTACGCCCGCATGCTGGGCGCGGAGGGCATGCGGCGCGTCTCGGCCTATGCGACGCTCAACGCCAACTACCTGATGGCGGAGCTGCGGCGCGCGGGCTTCGAGCTGGCGTTCCCCGCGAGGCGGGCGAGCCACGAGTTCATCGTCACTCTGCGGCGGCTCAAGGAGGAGACCGGCGTCACCGCCATGGACTTCGCCAAGCGGCTTCTGGATCACGGCTTCCACGCGCCCACCACCTATTTCCCGCTGCTGGTGCCGGAATGCCTGCTGATCGAGCCCACCGAGACCGAGTCGAAGCAGACGCTGGATGCCTTCGTCGCCGCGATGAAAGCGGTGCTGGACGAGGCGCGCACCCGGCCCGAGGTGGTCAGGACCGCGCCCCACGCGCTGCCGGTGAAGCGCCTGGACGAGGCCAGGGCGGCGCGGGAACTGGAACTGGTGTGGACATGACGCTCCCCGAGAGCCCGTTCAAGGGCAAAACCGGCCTGCAGCGGGTCTGGAACGCGCTGTTCTACTCGATGGACGGCTTCCGCGCCGCGTTCGTGCACGAGGACGCGTTTCGCCAGGAGGCGATCCTGGCGGCGATCCTGATCCCGGTGGCGCTGTTCCTGCCCGCCAGCGGCGTCGGCAAGGCGCTGATGGTGGGAAGCGTGCTGCTGGTGCTGATGGTGGAGCTGCTCAACTCCTCCGTGGAGGCCACGGTGGACCGCATTTCCCTCGAAAACCACCGCCTGGCCAAGCGCGCCAAGGACATCGGCAGCGCCGCGGTTTTTGTCTCGCTGGTGAACGTTCCGGCGGTCTGGCTGCTGGTGCTTTTCGGCTGAAGGGGCCACGGCGCGGCGGCCCGCGCGCGGCGCGGCGCCGGGGAATTCGCCGCGAACGCCCGCCCGAGGGGGATTCGCAGCAAAAAGTTCTTGCACTGCTGCTCAAGCTTAGGCATTCTCACGACGCCGGACCGACGCGCGCACACGCGTAGACTCCGCGAGGGAGCATTCCGAGTAATCGCTTGGAGGGAAGACGATATGGCAGCGAAAAAGCCGGCCGCGAAGAAGCCCGCGGCCAAGAAGCCCGCGGCGAAGAAGCCGGCGGCGAAGAAGACCACCGCAAAGAAACCCGCGGCCAAGAAGCCGGCCGCGAAAAAGCCGGCAGCCAAGAAGCCGGCCAAGAAACCCGCCGCAAAGCGCAAGCCCAATCCCGCGTTCATGAAACCGCTGACCCCCACCGGTCCGCTGGCCGCCATCGTGGGTTCGATGCCGATGCCGCGCACGGAAGTCACCAGCAAGATCTGGGACTACATCAAGAAGAACAAGCTGCAGGACTCGATGAACCGGCGCATGATCAACGCCGACGAGAAGCTCAGGGCGCTGTTCGGCAAGGCGCAGGCTTCCATGTTCGAGCTGACCAAGTACGTCAGCAAGCACCTGAAGTAATGCCGTGACCGCCGGCCGGGACCCGCTCCCGGCTGGCCGCCTCTCCGCCTCTGTCCTGCGCGCCGCCGGCCCGGGAGCCTCTCCGGCCGCCGCCGGCTGCAACGAAAAAATCACCGTTTCTTAATCAGACTTTCGCGGCCGCACCGCATAGTGCGCGCCGTGGATACCACCGGGATCATCGTGCAGCAGCTCCCGGCCGAGCGGCCGGCTCTGCGCGTCGCGGTGGTGACCGAAACCTATCCGCCCGAGATCAACGGCGTCGCCATGACGCTGGGGCGCATGGTGGACGGCCTGCGCCGGCGCATGCACTCGGTGCAGCTGATCCGGCCCCGGCAGGGCAACGGCGATGCGCCCAACGCCGCCATGGGATTCGAGGAGGTGCTCAAGCCCAGCCTGCCGATCCCGCGCTACGCCAACCTGCGCATGGGCTTTCCCGCGAAGCAGGCGCTGACCCGCGCCTGGTCGCTGCGTCGGCCCGACGTGGTGCACATCGTCACCGAGGGCCCGCTGGGCTGGTCGGCGCTGCAGGCGGCGGCCAAGCTGCGCCTGCCGGTGCTGACCGACTTCCACACCAACTTCCACACCTACACCGCGCATTACGGGGTGGCGTGGCTGAAGTCGTCGATCCTCGGCTACCTGCGCAAATTTCACAACCGCGCCGGCGCGACCCTGGTGCCGACCCACGAGATGCGCGACGAGCTGGCAGCGGACGGCTTCCAGCGCCTGCGGGTGGTGTCGCGCGGCGTCGACGTCGAGTTGTTCGACCCGACGCGCCGCAGCGCGGACCTGCGCCGGCAGTGGGGCGTGGGCGACGATGGCCTCGCCGTCCTCTACGTCGGCCGGCTGGCGGCGGAGAAGAATCTGCCGCTGGTGCTGCGGGCATTCAACGCGGTCAAGACGCGCAGCCCGGGCGCGCGCCTGGTGCTGGTGGGCGACGGTCCGGAGCGTCGCACGCTCGAGGCGAACTCGCCGCAGCACGTCTACGCCGGCATGCGCACCGGCGCGGACCTGGCCGCCCATTACGCGTCGGGCGATCTGTTCCTCTTCCCCAGCCTCACCGAGACCTACGGCAACGTCACCGTGGAAGCGATGGCGAGCGGGCTGGCGGTGGTGGCCTACGGCTATGCCGCCGCCCGGGAGCACATCCGCCACGGCGACAACGGTCTCACGGCGCCGTGCGGGGACGCCGACCGCTTCGTCCAGCTCGCCGCGGAAATCGCCGGCGATCCGGGCTGCGCGCGGGCGATGGGCGCGCGGGCGCGGGCCACGACGCTGCCGCTGTCGTGGGAGCGCATCCACGACGCCATGGAAGAAGCGCTGGTGGACGTGATCCGCCGGGGCGCGCAGGTGGCGTATGCCTGACCTGCAGCCGGCCCTCGAATGGGACGCGGCGGCGTGCCAGCGGGTCAACCGGATGAACCGGCGGCCGTGGCCGCGGCGGCTGTTCCGCGCCGTCAGCCGTCTGGGCGACGGTGTGTTCTGGTACGCGCTGATGCTGCTGCCGTTCACGGCGCTGGTGGCGTGGGCGTCGCTGGCGCTCTGGCCGCTC
Organism: Pseudomonadota bacterium; assembly: GCA_049322755.1. Taxonomy (GTDB): domain Bacteria; phylum Pseudomonadota; class Gammaproteobacteria; order Burkholderiales; family UBA6910; genus DATIUV01. Next base: position 87,939 of record JBMOQX010000073.1, read on the forward strand.
TAGAGCGCGTCGAGGTCGCTCAGCATCGCGGCGGCGCGCCGCCGGATCGCGGCGCGCTCGTCGCCGAGGATCAGGGCGAAGGTGCCGGACCCCGTGCGGACGGGTTCAGGAGTGGGCCAGGGCGCCGTGGGGGCGGGTGGCGCGCCACTCCCCCAGCACCTCGATCAGCTGGTCGAGGCTCTTGACGATGCTGACGCCGGCCACGGGCTTGCCGTGCCGCGCGATGCCGGCGCCGCCGGCCCACAGGGTGAAGCGCTCGGGCAGCATGGCGCGCAGGTCGATGAGCTGGGTCACGGCGTTACGGGTCGGGAATGCGGCGCTGAACGACAGCGCGACGACGTCGGCGCGGTGCGCCCGCGCCGCCCTGGCAAGGTCCCCGGCCGGCACCTGGGTGCCGAGCGGGATGCAGGTGGCGCCCTCCATCGTCAGCAGCGCTTCCGCCATCAGCAGGCCGAGACAGTGCTCCTCGCCCGGAAGCGACGCCAGCAGCACCCGCGGCGTCTGGCCCGGGTGCTGGGCGCTCGCCATGGCGCTGCGCAGCAGACCCTGCATGGTTTCCGTGTAGAGGTGCTCCTCGAACACCGCCAGCTGGCCGCGCATCCAGGCGTCGCCCACCAGGGTGTTGAGCGGAGCGACGGTCTCCATGACGAACTGCTGCAGTCCCTGGCGCACCAGCCGCTGGGACAGCACCCGCTTGAGCTCGGAGTTCTCGTGGGCCAGCAGGAACCGCAGGATCTCCTCCAGCGCCGCGTCGGCCGGCTCGGACTCGCTCTCCGCCAGCCGGCGCAGCTCGTCGACGGGGTGGCCGATGATCTTGCCGGGACGGTGGCCGTTGTCCATCAGTCTCCGGATCAGCCGCAACTTCTCCACCTGTTGCGGGGAATAGACGCGCTCGCCGTTGGTATCGCGCTCCGGCGCCGGGAACCCGTAGCGCCGCTCCCACACCCGCAAAGTGTCCTTGGAGAGACCGGTGTCCCGTTCCACGGCACCGATGCTCATGTGCTGCTCGATTGCGTTGGCCTCGGTCGCACCCATGGCAGTTTCGTCCTGGACAAACCGGTTGACAAGCAAGTTTCTGAAAAGTACTGTAGCACCGAAAACTATTTTTGCCCAGGACAAATAATATAGGAAACCGATGAGGCAGCTGAAGAGTCTTTCGCTGGCCGGATTAGCGCTGATCGCCTGCTCGGTCCTCCAGGTGGCTGGAAATGCCAGTTATTTACACGCGTTAGCGATGGCGAGGGGTGCCGGCAAAACGCCTGATGGCACTCTGGAGGGGGCTTTTCCACACCAAAAAAGCTCCTCTATTGTCCATGACAAAAAAGTTATACCGAGCCATGGGCAAGCAACGCTGAACGCTTATGTCGATGCCCATTGCTGGGCATCGTCGGATGCGGTGGCGCTGGGCGGCGCCCTGGCAGGACCCTGCGGTGGGCCCCGCGCCGAGGCCCCCGGCGCGGTTCGGGCTTAACGGATTCTTTAGGAGGCAGCTCATGAACGCGCCCGAGTTCCGGGTGCTTCCCGACATTCAATCGATCGTGGACCCGCGCCGGATCGCCGTCGTCGGGGCGGGCATCGCGGGGCTCACCAGCGCCTGGCTGCTGTCGGCGCGCGACCGGGTGACGCTCTACGAGGCCGGCGCCTGCGCCGGCGGCCACACCAACACCGTGGACGTCGCGCTGGACGGCGTCACCGCGCCGGTGGACACCGGCTTTCTGGTGTTCAACGACCGCACCTACCCGAACCTGATCGCGATCTTCGAGGCGCTCGGCGTGCGCTGGGCCGAGTCCGACATGTCGTTCTCGGTGCGCGCCGACGACGAAAACCTGGAGTGGTGCGGCAGCAGCCTCGCCACGGTCTTCGCGCAGCGGTCCAACCTGGCGCGGCCCGCCTTCTGGGCGATGCTGCGCGACATCCTGCAATTCAACCGCGAGGCCACGGCGCTGGTGGCGGGCGGCGCGCCCGCGGACGGCACCGTCGCCGGGTATCTCGAGCGCCACGGCTACGGACGCGCGTTCCGCGACTGGTACCTGGTGCCGATGGCGGCGGCCATCTGGTCGATGCCGGCTTCGCGGATCCTGGATTTTCCGCTGGCCACCTTCCTGCGCTTCTGCCACAACCACGGCCTGCTGCAGGTGACCGATCGGCCGCGCTGGCGCACGGTGCTGGGGGGCGGGCGCGACTACGTGCGCCGGATGCTGCCCGCGATCCACGACCTGCGGCTCGCGACCCCGGTGGCGCGGGTGGCCCGGGACGGCGAGGGCGCCACCGTGACCGACGCCTTCGGCCGCGCCGAGCGCTTCGACGAGGTCATCCTGGCCTGCCACAGCGACCAGTCGCTCGCGCTGCTGGCCGACGCCACCGAGGCGGAGAGCGCGCTGCTCGGCGCAGTGCGCTACCAGCCCAACCGCGCGATCCTGCACACCGACGCCGATTTCCTGCCGCGCCGCCCCGCGGCCTGGGCCGCCTGGAACTACACCGCCGGCCGCGACACCGGCGGCGAGCGCGGCGTGTGCGTGAGCTATCTCATCAACCGCCTGCAGCCGCTGCCGTTCCGGCAACCGGTGATCGTCACGCTCAATCCGCTGCGCGAACCGGCGCCGGAGCGCGTCATCGCCGAGTTCGACTATGCCCATCCGCTGTTCGACCAGGCGGCGATCGACGCCCAGACGCGGGCGGCGCAGGTTCAGGGGCTCAACCACACCTGGTTTGCCGGCGCCTGGCTCGGCTACGGCTTCCACGAGGACGGCGTGAAATCGGCACTGGCGGTGGTGGAGCGCCTGGGCGCCGAGGTGCCGTGGACCGCGGCCAGGGAGTTGAGCGCGTGAGCACCGGGCCGGCCGCGCTGTATTTCGGCGAAGTCGGGCACGCGCGGCGGCGGCCGTTCGTGCACCGCTTCCGCTACCCGGTGTTCTTCATCGGCTTCGACCCCGAGGCCAGGCACACGCTGCGGCATCCGCTGTTCGGCGTCAACCGTCCCGGCCTGCTGAGCTATCGCGACGCCGACCACGGCCGCCGCGACGGCTCGCCCGCGGCCGCCTGGGCGCGCGCGGTGCTGGCGCGGCACGGCCTCGCCGAGGCCGATGGCGCGCTGTGGCTGCAGACGTTCCCGCGCGTGCTGGGCTACGTCTTCAACCCGGTGAGCTTCTGGTACTGCCATGACCGCGACGGCGCGCTGCGGGCGGTGCTGGCGGAAGTGAACAACACCTTCGGCGAAACCCACACCTACCTGGTGGCCCACGGCGACCGGCGCCCGATCCGGCCCGGCGACAGCCTCAACGCCCGCAAGGCGTTCCACGTCTCGCCGTTTTTCGGTGTCGACGGCCAGTACCGCTTCCGCTTCCTGCGACGCGGCGAGCGCACCGTGGTGCGCATCGACTACGCCGACACTGGCGGTCCGCTGCTGGACACCTGGGTCTCGGGCACGGCGCGGCCGCTCTCCACCGGCAGCGTGCTGCGCGCCTGCCTGCGCTATCCCTGGATGACTGCCGCGGTGGTCGTTCGCATCCACTGGCAGGCACTCAGGCTGTGGATGCGCGGCGCCCGCTTTTTCCGCAAACCCCCTCCCCCGGCCGAAGAAGTGACGCGATGAGCACCGCCGCCCACCAGCTTCCTCCCCTGACCTCGGGCCCGTCGCCGGCGGTGCGCCTGCTGTTCGCCGCGCTCGGCCGTATGACCTGCGGCAGCATCCAGGTGACGCTGCCCGACGGCCAGCGCCACACCTTCCGCGGCGGCACGCCGGGCCCCGGCGGCGCGCTCACCATCGTCGACTGGCGCAGCCTGGGCCTGCTGGTGCGCTGCGGCGACATCGGCTTCGCCGACGGCTACGTGCGCGGCTACTGGACCACGCCCGATCTGACGCGCCTGATCGAGGTGGCGGCGCTGAACAGGGACCCGATCGAGGCCACCCTCTCGGGCAAGGACTGGATGCGCGCGCTCTACCGCGTGCGCCACTGGCTGCGGCCCAACACCCGGCGCGGCAGCCGCCGCAACATCCACCGCCACTACGATCTCGGCAACGACTTCTACGCCCGCTGGCTCGACCCCGGCATGACCTATTCGAGCGCGGTGTTCGACGGCGACCCGCGGCGCTCGCTGGAGCAGGCCCAGCAGGCCAAGTACGAGCGCATCCTGGCGCGGCTCGACCCGGCCGCGAGCGACACGGTCCTGGAGATCGGCTGCGGCTGGGGCGGCTTTGCCGAGTACGCCGCCCGCACCCGCGGCTGCCGCGTGCACGGCATCACCGTCTCGCGCGGGCAGCTCGCCTACGCCCGCGACCGCATCGAGCGCGCCGGGCTCGCCGACCGGGTGCGGCTTGAGTTCCGCGACTACCGCGACCTGGACGGCGAGTACGACCACGTCGCGTCGATCGAGATGTTCGAGGCGGTGGGCGAGCGCTACTGGCCGGCGTTCTTCCGCACGCTCGGCCGCTCGCTCAGGCGCGGCGGCCGGGCGGTGGTGCAGACCATCACCATCGCCAGCCACCGCTTCGAGCAGTACCGGCGCACGCCGGACTTCATCCAGCAGTACATCTTCCCCGGCGGCATGCTGCCCTCGCCGGCGGCGTTCGGCGCCGAGGTGCGCGCGGCCGGCCTGGCGGTGAAGGGCGTGTACGCGTTCGGCATGGATTACGCCGAGACGCTCAAGCGCTGGCGCGAGGCGTTCAACGCCGCCGCCGGCGAGATCGGGCAGCTCGGCTTCGACGCGCGCTTCCAGCGCATCTGGAACTACTACCTCGCCTATTGCGAGGCGGGCTTTCGCACGAGGAACACCGATGTCATGCAAGTGGAAATCGCTCGTCCTTAGCGCCTTCCTTGCCCTGGTGGTGGCCGGCGCGGCGACCGCGAGCGTGAAGCACCTGCCGCTGCCGGAGCCGATCCGGGAGGCCATCCCCGAGCTGCGGCCGCTGGGGCACGGCACGCTCACCTGGTTCGGCCTCGCCATCTACGACTCGACGCTGTGGGTCGCGGGCGGCCGCTGGTCGATGGATCGGCCGTTCGCGCTCGACATCCGCTACCAGCGCGGCATCGCCCGCCGCCGCATCGTGAAGAGCAGCGTCGAGGAGATCCGGCGCATCGGCATTCGCGACGCCGACCGGCTCGTCCGCTGGGAGCGCGAGATGGCGCGCGTGTTCCCGGACGTGAAGGCCGGCGACCGGCTGGTGGGCGTCAACGTGCCGGGGCGCGGCGCGCACTTCTACGGCACCAGCGGTTTTCTCGGCGAAATCGCCGACCCGGAATTCGCGCAGGCGTTCTTCGGCATCTGGCTCTCCCCCGGCACGTGGGAGCCCGGCCTGCGCGCGGCGCTGCTCGGCGGGCCATGACGCTCTCGCGGCGCGAACTGCTCGCCTACGGCGCGCTGGGGCTGCCGCTGGCGATGGCGGCGCTGCCGGTCTACGTGCACGCGCCCAAGTTCTACGGCGACACGCTGGGCGTGAACCTCGCCGCGATGGGTTTCATCCTGCTCGCGCTGCGCATCGTCGACGCGGTGCAGGACCCCTGGCTCGGCCACCTCTCCGACCGCTACGCCGCGCGCCCGCACGGGCGGCTCTTCTTCGTCATGCTGGCGGTGCCGCTGCTGGCGCTCGGCTTCTACGCGCTGTTCAACCCGCCGCCGGGCGTCTCCCTCACGCTCTGGTTCGCCGGCACGCTGTTCGTCGTCTACCTGGCGTTCAGCCTCGCCAACATCAGCTACCAGGCGCTGGGGGCGGAGCTGTCGCGCGATCCCCACGAGCGCACCAGGGTCACGGCCACCCGCGAGGGGCTGGCGCTGGTGGGGGTGCTGATCGCCGCCGCGGCGCCCGAGCTGCTCAAGCGCGACGGCGAGTCCGGACTGCCGCTGTTCGCCGCTCTGTTCATCCCGCTGCTCCTGGTGTCGGCCAAGGTCACGCTGGGCGGCACGCCGCGCCCGGCGGCCGCCGCCGCGGCGTCCGAGGCGTCGCCGCTCGACAGCCTGCTCCTGGCGCTCGCCAATCGCCGCTTCCGTCACCTGCTGGCGGTGTACGTGCCGGGCGGCGTGGCCGCAGCGATTCCCGCCACGCTGGTGCTGTTTTTCGTCGACGACGTGCTGGGGGCCGAGAGCATGGCCGGCGCGTTTCTCGCCACCTATTTTCTCGCCGGCGCCGCCGGCATGGTGTTCTGGGTCAAGCTGGCCGGCGCCATCGGCAAGAAGAACGCCTGGGTTGCCGGCATGCTGCTGGCCATCGCCGCCTTCGTCTGGGCGTTCACGCTGGAGCGCGGCGACACCGCCGCGTTTCTGGTCATCTGCGCGCTCTCGGGTCTCGCCCTGGGCGCCGACCTGGCGATTCCGCCGTCGATCCTGGCCGACGTCATCGACTGGGGCCGCGGCGGCGCCGGGCCGGCCCAGGAGGGCGGCTACTTCGGGCTGTGGTCGCTGGTGACCAAGCTCAATCTGGCGCTGGCCGCCGGCATCGCGCTGCCGCTGCTGCCGCTGTTCGGCTATCAGCCCGGCGCCGACAACGACGCCGCCGCGCTCACGGCGCTGGCGGCGGCCTACGCACTGATCCCCTGCGTGCTCAAGGCGCTCGCCGCCGGGCTGCTGATGGCGGCGCCGCTGGCGACCGCGCCCGCCGGCGCGGCGGCGCCCAAGGGAGGCTGACATGAAACGGCTCATCGCACCCCTGACGCCGTGGCGCTGAACCCCAGGATTACCGATTGGACCGGCCGGCGGGTCTGGATCCTGGGCGCCTCGGCCGGCATCGGCGCGGCGCTGGCGCGCGAGCTGCTGCGCCGGGGCGCGCGGGTGGCCGGCACCGCGCGCAACGCCGAGGCGCTTGCGAGGGTGCTGGGCGGCTCGCCCGAAACCCTCGCGCTGCCCGGCGATGTCACCCGGCCGGAGACGATCGCCGCCGCCCGCGACCGCATCGTCGCGGCCTGGGGCGGGATCGACGTCGCGGTGTTCATGGCCGGCACCTACAGCGCGGCGCGCGCCTGGGAGGTGCCGGTGGAGGGCGCCCGCCAGGAGGTGGAGATCAACCTCATGGGCGCGTTCAACGGGGTGGCCACGCTGCTGCCGCAGCTGCTGCAGCAGGGACGCGGCGCGCTGGTGCTGGTGTCCAGCGTCGCCGGCTACCGGGGGCTCCCCAACAGCCTGGTGTACGGCGCCACCAAGTCGGCGCTGATCAACATGGCGGAGACGCTCTACCTCGATCTGGCACCGCGCGGCGTCGCCGTCTACCTGGTGAACCCGGGCTTCGTGCGCACGCCGCTCACCGACCGGAACACCTTCAGGATGCCGGCGCTGATCGAGGCCGACGAGGCGGCGCGCCGCATCGCCGACGGCATGGAGGCGGGTCGCTTCGAGATCCATTTCCCCCGGCGCTTCACCGGCTGGCTCAAGCTGCTGGAGGTGCTGCCGTACCGCTGGTACTTCGCCGCCGTGCGCAGGTTCACCGGACTGTGACCATGCCGACCCTGGACGAGATCGTCGGCCACTTCGAGACCCTGACCCCGGAGAGCGTGGCGGAGATGGGCCGCTACTACACCGAGGACGCCTACTTCAAGGACCCCCACAACGAGGTGCGGCGGCTCCCCGACATCCAGGCCGTTTTCCGGCGCATGTTCGAGCAGATCGACGCGCCGCGCTTGCGCATCACCGAGCGCATCGGCACGGGCGGCAGCGTGGCCCTGGTGTGGGAGCTCACGTTCCGGTTCCGGACGCTCCGGCCCCACGAGACCCAGGTGATCCGCGGCATGTCGCACCTCCGGCTGGCCGAGGACGGCCGGGTGTGCTTCCACCGCGACTACTGGGACGCCGCCGAGGAGCTGTACGAGAAGATCCCGCTGCTGGGCGTTTTCATGCGCCGCATCAAGCGCTCGGTCTGAGGGCTGCGCGCCCGCCGGGGTTATAATCCGGGCTCCCGACCACGAGCCCTGCCGAGAGAGATGCGCACGCTGATCTGCGGTTCCATCGCGTTCGATACCATCATGGTGTTCGGCGACCGGTTCAAGGAGCACATTCTGCCGGACCAGATCCACATCCTGAACGTGTCGTTCCAGGTGCCGGAGATGCGGCGGGAGTTCGGCGGCTGCGCCGGCAACATCGCCTACAACCTCAAGCTGCTGGGCGGCGAGCCCCTGATCATGGCCACCGTGGGCGATGACGTGCAGCCCTACGAGGAGCGCCTCGACAAGCTGGGCATCGCGCGCGAGCACCTGCGCCGGGTGCCGGGCAGCTACACCGCGCAGGCGTTCATCACCACCGACCTGGACGACAATCAGATCACCGCGTTCCATCCCGGGGCGATGAACCATTCCCATCTGAACAGCGTCCATGACGCGAAGGGGGTCGGTCTCGGCATCGTGGCGCCGGACGGCCGCGAGGGCATGCTGGTCCACGCCCGCCAGTTTCGCGAGGCGGGCATCCCGTTCGTGTTCGATCCGGGCCAGGGACTGCCGCTGTTCAGCGGCGAGGAACTGCGGTCCCTGATCGATGCCGCCGACTACGTGGCCGCCAACGACTACGAGGCCCGGGTCATCGCCGAACGCACGGGTACGCCCCTTGCGTCCCTGGCAAAACAGGTGAAAGCTTTCGTGGTGACCCGGGGCGCGGACGGATCCACCATCCACGCCGACGGCAAGGAGTACGACATCCCCAGCGTCAGGGCAGAGGCGGTGGTGGACCCCACCGGTTGCGGCGATGCGTATCGGGCGGGATTGCTCTACGGCATCGCCCAGGGTATGTCGTGGGACGACACCGGGCGCCTGGCGTCGCTCATGGGCGCGCTCAAGGTGGCGCATCGCGGCGCCCAGAACCACAGCGCCTCGCGCAGCGACATCGAGGCGCGATTCCGGGCGGCCTTCGGGCACAGCCCGTGGTAGAAGGAGGTCTTATGAAGCGCATTGCATCGGCAATGATCGTCATCGCGGCGCTGACCGCGGCGGGCTGCCAGTCCAGCATGTCGGGCGGCGCCTACAGCCGCGACCAGGCGCGCAAGGAGCAGACCGTGCGCCTGGGCGTGGTGGACAGCGTGCGCGAAGTGCAGATCGAGGGCACCAAGACCCCCATCGGCCCGGCGGCCGGCGCGGCGGTGGGCGGCGTCGCCGGCTCCACCGTCGGCGGCGGCAAGGGCCAGACGCTGGCCACCATCGTCGGTGCGGTGGCGGGCGGCCTGGCGGGCGGGGCGGCGGAGGAGGCCGTCACCCGGCGCGCCGGCCTCGAGATCACCGTCAAGCTGGATACCGGCCAGCTGATCGCCGTGACCCAGGAAGCCGACGAGATGTTCAAGCCCGGCGACCGCGTCAAGATCATCTCCGGCGGCGGCGTCACGCGCGTCGCGCACTGAGGGCGCAGGGCCGGGAATCGCCCGCGGCCGTCGCCCCTGCCGCGCGTCCGCCGTCGCCCCGCCGTAACCAATTTTTCACCGCCTGTTCACCGACCTGTCACGGTGCTAACCTAATGTGACGCCGACTCTTGCCAAGGAGACGGCGCCATGTTGGTGCAGCAGGCATCGATCGGCCAACGCGAATCGCAGCGGCTTGCGCTGCAGTTCGCGGGGACGGAAGACGAGGTGCTGGAGGCCCTGCGATTGCGGTACCGGGTCTTCGGCGAGGAGATGGGCGCGCGGCTCAAGAGCGCCCATCCCGGCATCGACCGCGACCTGTTTGACGCGTACTGCGAGCACCTGCTGGTGCGTGACGTCGAAACCAACGAGGTCGTCGGCACCTACCGCATCCTGCGGCCGGAGCAGGCGCAGCGCCTCGGAGGCTATTACTCCGAGGACGAGTTCGACATGGTGCGGCTGGGGCACCTGCGCGAGCGCATCGTCGAGATCGGGCGGTCCTGCGTGCATCCCGATTACCGGAGCGGCGCCACCATCGCGCTGCTCTGGTCCGGGCTGGGCGATTACATGCGGCGCCACGGCTACGGCTACCTGATCGGTTGCGCCAGCATGTCCATGGGTGACGGGGGACACGTGGCGGCCAGCACGTATCGCCGGCTGGTCGAGTCCTACATGTGTCCCGTCGAGTACCGCGTGCAACCGCGCTGTCCACTGCCCATCGAGGCCCTGAACAGCGGATTGAAGGTGACCGTGCCACCGCTGATCAAGGGGTACCTGCGCTGCGGCGCATGGGTATGCGGGGCCCCGGCCTGGGACCCGGACTTCAACACCGCCGATCTGTTCCTCCTCATGCCGATGGCGCGGGTGCGGGAGCGCTATGTGCGACATTTCCTGAGGGAAGCTGTCTAGCGCCTCGAGCCCGGTCATCCGGTACGCCCGGCTGACCCGCCTCCTCCTCCACGTTGCCGAGGGCCTGCTGCGCGTCGCGTTCCAGTTCGGAGCGCTCGACGCGGCGGGCCGCATGCGCACGTTCCGGCGCTGGTCGCTCAAGCTGCTCAGGATCGTCGGCGTGCAGCTCTCGGTGCGCGGCGATCCCCCGGGCATCGACCCGCGCACCGGCATCGTGGTGGCCAACCACGTGTCGTGGCTCGACATCTTCGTCATCGCCGCGGTGAGCCCGTCGCGCTTCGTATCCAAGTCGGAGGTGCGGGACTGGCCGGTGGCGGGCTACCTCGCCACCAAGGCGGGCACCGTCTACCTGGAACGGGCCCGGCGGCGCGACGCCGCGCGCGTCAACCGGCACATGGCGGAACTGCTGGCCTCGGGCGAGCGCCTGGCGGTGTTCCCCGAGGGCACCACCACCGACGGCACCGAACTCCGGCATTTCCACGGCTCGCTGCTGCAGCCGGCGGTGGAATCCGGCGCCCCGCTGTTTCCGGCGGCGCTGCGTTATCTGGACGCGGACGGCAATCCTGCGCGGGCCGCTGCCTACACCGGCGACGACACCTTCATGCAGTCGCTCAGGCGCATCGTCGCCGCACAGGGATTGCGCGCGGAGCTCACTTTCACCGCGCCGGTTTCCGCCGCCGGCCGCACGCGCAACGAGCTGGCGCGGGAAACCGAGCGGCTCATCGCCAGCGCGCTGCGCCTGCCGGCGCCGCGCAGCCGACCTGAAACACCCGCCGATCCTCCAGCCGCAGCGCCGTGAGACTGCCGCCCCACAGGCAGCCGGTGTCCAGCGTCGCTAGGTTGTCCTCCAGTATCAGCCCCTGGGCCGACCAGTGGCCGCAGACCAGGAAATGGTCGCGGCTGGCGCGCCCGGCCACCCGGTACCACGGCACGTAGCCCGGCGGCGCTTCCCGCGGGCTGCGCTTGTGGGAGAACTCCATCTGCCCGTCGGGCGTGATCACCCGCAGGCGGGTCATGGCGTTGACGATCACCCGCAGGCGGTCGTAACCCGTCAGCGCGTCGTCCCAGCGGTCGGGCGCGTTGCCGTACATGTGGCGGCAAAAGCCGTCCAGATCGTCCACCAGCGCGCGCTCGGCTTCCGCCGCAAGCTCTCGCGCCCGGTCCGCCGACCATTGCGGCAGCAGCCCGGCGTGGACCATCGCGACCCGGTCCTCGAGATGAAACAGCGGCTGCCGGCGCAGCCAGTCCAGCAGCTCGCCGCGGTCGGGCGCGTCCAGGATCGGCCGCAGCGTGTCCTTGCGGCGCAGCGGCTCGGCGCCCCGCCACACCATCAGCAGGTGCAGGTCGTGGTTGCCCAGCACCGTCACGGCCCGATCCCCCAGACCCTTCACGAAGCGCAGCACCGCCAGCGACTCCGGTCCGCGATTGACCAGATCGCCGGTGAGCCACAGCCGGTCGTGCGCCGGATCGAACGCCACCGCTTCCAGCAGGCGCTGGAGCTCGGTGTAGCAGCCCTGCAGGTCGCCGATCGCGTAGGTGGCCATGGCGGTTCAGGTCCGGGTCGTCGCTGTGCGGCAGGGTGGCGATTCACCGCGGAGACGCGGAGATGCGGGGATGCGGAGAAAGGCGGATGAACCGCCAAGGTCGCAAAGGACGCCAAGGAGAGGCATGGCAAAGACAAAGATACTTTTGAGGTTCCCTTCGCGGCCTTCGCGTCCTTGGCGGTTCAAGTTCGTTTCTCCGCGCCTCCGCGGTGAAACGTTCGTTCGATACCGCGTTGGTGCAGGCCACGCAACAAAAAAGGCGCAGACGGGGTCTGCGCCTTGCGACGGCAGCGTCCGGTTACTTCGACTTGGCCACCAGGAAGTCCACCGCCGCCTTGACCTCGGCGTCGGAGAGCGTGGCCATGCCGCCCTTGGCCGGCATCACGCCCTTGCCCTTGATGGCGCTGGCGTACAGCGCATCGCTGCCCTGGGCGATGCGCGGCGCCCATGCCGCCTTGTCGCCCAGCTTGGGCGCGCCGGCGGCACCGGTGGCGTGGCAGGCGACGCAGGCCTTGCCGTAGACGGCCTCGCCGTCGGCGGCCGCCGCTTTTTTCTCCGCAGCCGGCGCGGCGGCGGGCGCGGCCGCCGCCGGAGCAGCCGCGGCAGGCGCCGCGCCCACCGGGCCGCCGCCCTGCTGGAACATGTACAGCACCGCGTTGCGGAACTCGGCGTCGGTCAGGTCCGCCTGGCCGCCGCGCGCCGGCATGTTGTCGTGGCCGCGGATGGCGGCATTCACCACCGCGTCCAGTCCGCGCGAGACGCGTTGCGACCAGGCCGCGCGGTCGCCGATCTTGGGCGCGCCGCCCTCGCCGGTGACGTGGCAGCTGCCGCACGTCGCCTCGACGATCTCCTTGCCGCTGCGCTCCTTGGCCGCGGGCGCCGGCGCGGCGGCGGCCTTGGCTGCGGGCGCCTTGAAGCTGGCGCCCGACTTGTTGGCGATGTACGCCACGGCGCGCGCGATCTCGTCCCTGCTCGCATCGGCGACGCCGCCTTTCGCCGGCATCGCACCCTTGCCGTTCCACACCGACGCGGTCAGCGCGTCCAAGCCCTGCCCGATGCGCGGCGCCCACGCTGCCTGGTCGCCGGTCTTCGGCGCACCCGCCACGCCCGCCGTGTGGCAGGCGCCGCACCCGGCGTTGTAGATCTGCTCGCCGGACCGGTCCTGCCTGGCCGCCGGCGCGGCCGCCGCCTTCATCGCCTGGGCCTTCCCTTCGGCCTCCGCTGCCGGCGTGCCCGCCACCACCAGCCGCCCCACCGGCGCGATGCGCTGCGCCACCAGCTCGGGGGTCATCGCGCGCGGGTTGGCGGTGATCCCCCCCGTGACCAGCTGCGCCACGCCGATGATGATCAGCACCGGCACGACGAACGCCAGGATCACGACCACCAGCAGCTGCTTCGGCGTCTTGATGGGGGACGAATGTTCTTCGATGTGGATGTCAGCCATGGAGGGTCCTTGGAATCCTTGTCCTTGGTGGCGGTTCGGGGCGGCGGAAACTTGAAATTATAGCCATCCGCGGGCCGCCGCTCAAAGGCTAAGCGTGGACGCAATAACGGAAAAACGCTATCATCTTGCCCCTCGTGCGCCCGTAGCTCAGCTGGATAGAGTGTTGGCCTCCGGAGCCAAAGGTCGTGAGTTCGAATCTCGCCGGGCGCGCCACTCCTGAACAAAACTGGGAACGCCGAAAGCCGCCGATTCTACGCTCGAAAGAGCGGCCAGCAGGTTGACCGGCGTTCCCATGATGGTCGCCGACTTCTCGCCCACCACGACGTGCTGCGCGAAGGCGCGCACGTAATCGCGACGATAGGCCCCGTCGCCGGTCCGCAGCTTGCGCCGCGCCGCGGCCGCGAATTGATGCAGGCGGTCGAGGGTGATCTCCTGCGGTTCGGTCCCGTCGGCGTCCTTGGTCGCCAGGTCGAGCTTCCGCTGCGCCTCGTCCCGCGCCGCCCGAAGCTCGGCCACGCGCGCCTTCAGGTTCGGGTCGCCCAAATCCGCCACGCCCTCCTCGATCGCCTGGTACAGGCGCGAGAGCCGCGCGTCGGCCTCGCCCGCCTTGCGCCGCAGCTCGGCGATGCGGGCATGGCGGAGATCAGCCGCCTCGTGCCGCCGCTCCAGCAGCTCGCGCAGGATCTCGGCGAGGCGGCCGGGCTCCAGCAGCCGCCGCTCGATCTGATCGACCACCACCCGGTCGAGGTGGGCCATCGGCACGCTCCGGCCTCCGCAGCCGGTCTTGCCGACGCGCGCCGCCGTACCGCAGGTGTAGTAACGGTAGCGCCCGCTCTTGCCGGTGCGCAGCATCATCGCGCCGCCGCAGTCGGCGCAGAAGCAGATCCCCGTGAGCAGGATCGGACCGCTCACCACCCGCGGCGGCACCACCTTCGGGTTGCGCGCGCGCAGCCGCTCCTGGACGGCGGCGAACTCCATCGGGTCGACGATCGCCGGCACCGCCATCTCGACCACCTCGGTCTCCGGCTTCGGCTGCTTGGTCTTGTGGTCGCGGGTGTTGAAGCGGTGCCGCCCGGCATAGGTCGTGCGGGTGAGGATCTGATAGACATGCGCCAGACCGAAACGGCCGCCGTCGCGGGTGCGGATGCCCCGCTCGTTGAGGTGGCTGGCGATCGCCTTGACGCCCATTGGGCCGCTGCCGTTCTCGCCGGTGAGCGCCAGGCGGAACATCAGCCGGATGGTGTCGGCCTGGAGCGGGTCGATCTCGAGGCGCTTCTTGATGCGGACGCCGCGCTGCTCGACCGCCACCGCGCGGTAGCCGAGCGGCGGGCGCGAGCCGTTCCAGAAACCCTGGCGCGCGTTCTCCTTCATCGAGCGCAGCACGTGCTTGGCGTTCTCGCGCGACTGATACTCGTCGAACAGCGCCATGATCTGGCGCATCAGCACGCTGGTCGGGTCGTCGCCGAGCTCCTGGGTGCGCGAGACCAGCTTGACGCCGTGCTTGTTCAGGCGCCGGACGTAGAACTCCAGCTCGAAATGGTCGCGGAAAAAGCGCGAGAAGGAGTGGACGACAATGACGTCGAAGGCCGGCGGCTTCTCGGTCGCCGCCTCCATCATGCGCTGGAACTCCGGCCGTCGGTCGTCGGTGGCGCTGGCCCCCGGCTCCACATATTCGGCGACGATCCGCCAGCCCTTGTCGCGGCAGTAGGCCTCGAGCTGCCGGCGCTGGTCGGGAATTGAAAGGTCATGCTCGGCCTGCCGGCCGGTCGAGACCCGGAGATAGAGGGCGGCGCGCTGCTCGCTCACGGCCGCGCCCTCCGCTCAGCGAACGACCGGGCCGAACAGCGCGTCGAGGACGTCGCCGAAATGGCGCTCGAAGAGGTCGATCTCGGCCTCGGTGACCGGGATGCGTTCGGGCCAGGTGTCGGTGACCACCCAGCCGTCGAGATCGGCCGACCGCTGACCGCGCCGGCAGGGTGTGCGCGGCACGGCATAGTCGTGAAGGTCGTCGGGCTCGGCGAGCGGCCCGAGCCGCGGTCGGCGCCGGTAGGTCCGCATGGGGCCAGAGTGCCGGCGCGGACACGAACCGCAAACGGAATCGGTCGGCCGTAGCCCGAGCCGGCATAGCAGCCGCTCATGCTGCCGCTAGCGAATGGTGCGGGGGTCGAAGGCCGGCGAACGGCTGCATAGCGGAGATACTTGCAACTGGCGCCCACAGAAGGTTCCTCCGTCATAGCGGCAGCTCTTGTCATGCACGTTGATTTACCGTACACTTATGCCATATCGGAGGAGCCATGACAACCTCAACCCGTCGCAAGCGGCCGCCCAAGGACCGCGAATACAAGACCGAGCGCATGGAGCTTCGCCTTGCGCCTTCGGCCAAGAAGGTCATCCAGCGCGCCATGTCGGTCACAGGCCTCAACGCGGGCGACCTCGCCTATGAGGGCGCGCGCCGTGTGCTGGACGAGCACGAGCGCATGGTGCTGACGGGGGCTGATCGCGAAGCTTTCCTCGATGCCGTGCTGAACCCACCCGAGCCGACCGAGAAGCTCGTCGCGGCGCTCCGCCGTCACCGCGAGCTGTTCGGCTGACCGGTGTGGGACTTCGTATCGAGCCGCTGGCCGGCCACCACGACCGTTCCGGGTTCTCCTGCGGACAGCCGGAGCTCGATGACTGGTTCCGGCGGCGCGCCAGTCAGGACGAGAAGCGTAACGTCGCGCGCGTGTTCGTGGCGGTTGACGATGAGTTAGGGGTCGTCGGCTTCTATTCGCTGAGTTCCTACACCCTGACCCTCACCGATCTGCCGCAGGAGGTCGCGAAGAAGCTGCCCCGTTATAACGCGATCCCGGGGGCGCTCATCGGTCGGCTGGCGCGCGATGTGCGGGCCCGCGGCCGAGGTGTCGGTGAACTGCTGCTCGCCGATGCCGTGCGGCGAATCCTGGGCGCCGGGCGCTCGCTGGCGGTCTTCGCCATCGTCGTCGATGCCAAGGATGAAACCGCCGCCGATTTCTACCGCGGCTTCGGGTTCCGCCCGTTTCCCAGCCGACCGCTTCGGTTGTTTCTGCCGACATCGGTCGCAGCGACGGCGTTTGAGCGAAGCTGAGACCTGAGAGGAGTCCCCTGGACCGGATTGATCCCGCGCGCCGGAGTGAGAACATGCGGCGGAGCGGCTGACATCCGGTGCTTGCCGCCGATCCTGGCGTCGAGCTCCTGCACGGTGCACGTGAACGCTTTGGGCGGGAGTCAGCTCGCAACCGCATCGGCTTCGACGAACGCCCTGAAGACCTTGTCCGGTCTTGCGGCGAGAACGCGGTGCAGCTTGACGGTGCTGGGCATGATCATTTCCTTTCTTCGCGAATGGTGGCCACCGCCGCGTCGACCGCAGCGATGTCGATCTTCCTCATCGTCATCATCGCCTCCATCGCGCGCTTGGCCTTGGCGCGGTCGGAACTGGTCGTCAGGTCCATCAGCCGCTTCGGCGTGATCTGCCAGGAGAAGTCCCACCGGTCCTCGCACCAGCCCAGCGGCGATCACGGCGACTACAATCGCGATCGCTGCCGCGCCAAAAGAGATGCCTGCCAAGCCGTCGACGAGTGCCGCGCGCCGAGGTCGCGCCTGCTTCTCTTAGCGAGTGCGCAAGCGGCGCCGCCGCGGCCGGCAGGTCTCCGGCCGCGACCTTGGCGATAAACCCGTGACCATAGGCGCCGAGCGACGAAGCGAGGCCCGAGCCGACCAGGGCTCCCAGACCGGCTATGCCGACGCCGAAGCCCAGCTGGCGCATGGTGTTGTTGATGCCCAAGGCCATCCCGCCGCGCTCGGGCTCAACCACGCTGATGGCCACGTTCGAGAGCTCGCCGTTGATCATCCCTAAAGGTCGATGGGAGAGTGACCGACTCCATGCGGGCTTCTTGTCGTCTCACGTGTCTGCTTCAGTTTGCCTCGGCCTGCGGATTGATCGAACTTTGGGGCTGTCTCCACCCCCGCAGAAAAAGCGATTACCGCCGTCGGATTCGAGGCCCGAAACCGCGGTCCCCGCCGGCATATCCAGTCGCTCCAGCACTTCACCGCTTGAAGGATCGATGCGGCGGATATCGCTCTCGTTGTTCTCCCAGGTGCCATGCCAGAGCTCGCCGTCGACCCAGGTGACGCCCGTGACGAAGCGATCGGTTTCTATCGTGCGCAGCACCTTTCCCGTCGCGGGGTCCACCTGGTGGATCTTGCGTCCCTGATGTTGCCCGACCCAGAGCGAACCTTCCGCCCAGGCAAGGCCGGAATCGCCCCCCATCGCCGGGCGCCGGGATCGTGGCGAGCACCTCGCCGGTCTTTGGATCGATCTTCCGGATCACCGCCTCGGCGATCTGGAACAAGTGCTCGCCATCGAACGCCGTGCCCGCATCGGCAGCAACATCGAGCGAGCTCAGCATCTCTCCGCTGTCCGGATCAAAAGCGGCCAGCTTGGTACCTGTCGCCATCCAAACCAGGCGGCCGTCAAAGCTGACCCCATGGACGCAATCCACTCCGGGAAAGGGACCATACTCACGAATGATTTCGGCGGCTGTGTGTTTCATGTCCTCATCCTAGCCTACCACGCCGATGGCGGGGAGTAACAAGCTTGTCGGGAAGCCCGGAACACTCGTTGCAATCCAACGACGTGCTCGCCCCTGGCCGAACCATTCCGCCTTGCCCTTCTCCGCGAGGGTGTCGAGCGCCCGCTGCACCGTGCGCGGGCTGACGTCGAGCGCCAGTGCCAGTGCGGAACTGGACCACGCCTCGCCATCAGCGAGAAGCGCCAGCACCTCATCGTGCTCGTCTTCAACAGGCGGGGCAAGCACTGCGACCGCGCCGGCTTCATTTGGTTCTAGTACAAAGCCCTGCTCCGTCGCCTGTATCTCCGCCAGGGGTCTGATCGCTTCGCGCAGGCGCCCGATCTCGACCCGCAGTCGCGCGCGATGGGATTCATCGGCCTCCCGCGCGCGAAAGGCGCGGAAGAGAAGCTCTTCCTGGGAGGCACCTTCCGGCCAGGTTTCACCGAGCGATCGCACGAGCGCGAACAGGACCGGGCGACTGACCAACGGAACGATGGCTGTCTTGGCGCGCACGACATTCCGGCACGCATCAATGATGAGCGTATCCGACGCAAACAGCGCCTCGACCTCCTCGAGCCGAAGGAGCTGTTCCCCGTCGCTCGCCACCAGCCGCGCGGCGGGCGCTTCGAACGCCTGGACGGCTCGATCGACTTCGACTTTCAATGCAGCATTTCCGACGCCGGCCGCGGCACTTCTGGCGCGGTCGAGCGCATCACGCGCCGCTTTCGCGCGAATGCGGCGCATTGCAATGCCGGCCGCCACCAACTCGTAGCCCGCACGCGATGTCACCGGCAACGCGCCCGCATCGAGATAGTCGAGGACCCGCTCCGCTTCGTCGAGGCGACCGATCAACAGCAGGCGCCTTGCCTCGAGGTAGCCGGCATGCGCGGCGTTCGCGAGGTCTCCCAATGCCTCCAGCGTGGACCGGGCGGCGCCAAGCCCCTCCATCGGCCGGCCGAGGTCGCGCGAGACCAGCGCGATCTCGGCCTCGGCGACATTGCATCGCGCCCGGGCCATAGGCTCCCTTTCGCCAAAAGCGCGCGCTGCGTTTCCAAGCAGCTCCTTTGCGCGCGCAAGATCGCCGAGCTGAGCCATGGCGATGCCACGCAGCGCAAGCGCGGGGGCGTCCTCCCGAAATGCGATGCGCTTGAGCGCCGCAAGCGTGCCAACTCACCGGCATCCGTCGACTTCTCTGTCCCGACAGGCGACTCTCGGAACAGCCTCAACATCGTCTACCCGCCGAACGCCGGACCCGGATCCATGAAAATTCGATAGTCGCTCACCTTGCCATCCCTGAGACGGAACGTACTCGTCACCGGAAGCCTGACGACGCGGCCGTCCGGGAACACGTAATGAGCCATAGCTTCGACGCTGACGGCGTCGCCGCCTTCCCAACTGCCCATCATAATGGCGAGGACGTCGTGCCGCACCGAGCGGAAGCGGCTGCGTGATCCTGCGAACACCGACTCCACCGCGGTACGGCCGACCACCGTCGGCTGATTCCCGAGCGTCAGCCGCACATCGTCGGCTAATTCTGCTCCAATCGCGCTCGGGTCGCCCCGGTCGACAGTCGCGACGAAGTTGCGAGCCCACCGCTCCAAGTCCATCCGTCCTGCGCTCCGGGCCTGAGCGGCTGCGAACAGACGAGGATCGAAATACTCGTCGTAGCGCGCGATCTTGCCGCTGCGGAAGCTGAACAATGCAATCAGATGGTTGACGTAGGTTCCGCCAGCCTTGAGGTCGAGATCGGTCGTCCAAGTGGCGACGAACTGATCTGGATCGAGGAGCGGACGAATGTCGAGGTTGTGGTACCGAAGCTCGCCATAGCCTTCGAACATCTGCCGGTAGAGAGGCTCAAGCGCGGCGCGACCCTCTATGCGGTTTGGAAAGCCCTCCGGAGGGTACGCGATTACGAACACCCCGTCTTCAGCCCACAGGTCGATCCATGCGTCCAGGTCCTTCTCGCGTTGGAGGCGGAAGTAGTCGCGCACTGCCTCCAAGTTGCGGGTGCGGCGGGCTTCGGTGTCACCCTGCTGTGAGCTTGCGACCACGGCTGGTCTCCTTTGAATGTCTTCGGCGGGCACGGCGAACGGGAAGCAGGCCGCCGAAGCGGTGATCAAGACGAGCCGACTCCAGCGCATGGCCCGTGCCTCAGTGCGGGAACAGGCTCGGGTTTCCGAGCGCATAGGCTTGGCGATAGACGACGCGGTTCACGCGCCAGCCTTCGGCCATGCGCGTCAGCCCGTGCTCGTAAGTGCCGAATGTCAGGTAATGGTTGGCGGCTGTGGTCTCGGCAGCGACGTGCAACGCTTGCACGTACGAGCGGCACACTGCGCGATCACCATGGATCTCGACGTCGTGATTCGTCACCATATGCAGGGTGGAAGTGAACACGCCGAGCGCCTTTTGCCATGCAGCCATGAGCTCGTCGGGAGTCATGCTGCTGGGCTCGCCCGACCCGGCGTCGTGATCGATGCTGACGTTTTGCGTGAAGCAGCGCCCGCACGCGATCCAGTCCTTGCTGTCCGCAGCGCGACCGATCGCGTTGACCGCTTGGATCACGGCCAGGATTTCTTCTGCTTTGGAGTCTTCGGCTATCACTGTTCTGCCTCCTCGGGCCTGTCCAGATTCTGCGGTCACGACGCCGCTGCCAGCGCCGGGGCGGATTCCGCCCTCAGCACTTTGAGCGCCCGCGCAACCTGAGCGACGCGCCGCCCCTGGTAGCGAGCGACCGCCAGGTCATCGTCGGTAGGGCGCTGGTTGGCCTGCCCCGTCACAGCCGAGGCGCCGTAGGGCGTGCCAGCCCCTCTGAACATCACAGGGTCGGCGTAGCCCGTCGGTATCAGGATCAGACCGAGATGCGCCATGAAGTTGAACATCGTGAGCGTCGTCGTCTCGTTGCCGCCGTGAAGCGTCGACGTGGACGTAAAGGCGCCACCCACCCGCCCGTTCAGCGCGCCGCGCGCCCAAACGCCGCCGAGAGAGTCGACATAAGCCTTGAGCTCGGAGCAGATGACGCCGAAGCGCGTCGGGCTTCCGAACACGAGCGCGTCCGCCCACTCTGCATCCTCGACGGTCGGGGCCTCGTGGCGTGCGTTCATGGCATCGGCTGCTTCGGCCCAGCCCTCGGCACGCGACATCACCTCGCGCGCCACGATCTCGCGAGCGCGGCGCAGCCGCACCTCCGCGCCGACGGAGCGAGCGCCATCGGCGAGTGCTTCAGCGAGCGCTTCGGTGGAGCCGTTGCGCGAGTAAAAGGCGATCAAGACGTGAATGGTCATTGGGGCTTCTCCCGGCTGCCATGACGTGCAGAGCTCTTCGAATGCCCCGCACGACTTGGCAGAGATCAGTTCTGGTTTGTCAGGCCACAGCCCGCACCGGTTTTGATGCAGAGCTCGCATCCACAGTGGGAATTCGATCGGCGTAAAGCAGGCGCTCGTCAGGATTGGCGCCGTGGGCGTACTCGCGCATTGCCGGATAGCGCAGGAACTCATGCGGGAAGCCAAGCGAGGTGCGGCTGACCTCGTCGAGACGAGCAAGGTGTTCAGGCGCGAGGGCCACCGTTAGGCAGCCTAGATTCTCGCGCAGCTGTTTTGCGCTGCGTGCGCCGACGATCGGAATGTGGCCTCCAGGCTGCTGCAGGATCCATGCAAGCGCGACCTGAGCGGGCGCACATCCCATCTCGGTGGCGACCGCCGCCAGCTCGGTCGCGATCCGGTGGACGCGATCATTGGCGAACAGCACCTTGAAGTCGGGCGCCAGGTCCTTGCTCGACAGCCGCTTCGAGCCGTTTCCGCGAACCGGAAGCTTGTCCGCGAGACGGCCCATCCCGAGCGGCGACCAGTTAGTGATGGCTAGATCGAGCGATTGAGCCATCGGGACCAATTCGCGCTCTGGCGTACGCTCGAGGAGGCTGTACTGAACCTGGATTGCTGTCAGCTGCGCCCAGCCGCGCAGCTCAGCAAGCGTCTGCGCCCGTGCAATCGCCCACGCAGGCATGTCCGAGATGCCAGCGTGAAGAACTTTACCAGCGCGCACCAGATCATCGAAGGCGCGCATTACCTCGTCGAGCGGTGTCACCTGGTCCCAGAGGTGGAGGTAATAAAGATCGATATAGTCTGTCCCGAGCCGCCTGAGGCTCGCCTCAACCGCTTGCACCATGTTCTTGCGGTGATTGCCGCCGGCGTTCGGATCGGCCGGGTCCATCGATCCGGAATACTTGGTGGCGATCACCACCTTGTGGCGTTCCGGTCGGATGAACTCACCCAGAATGCGTTCGCTTTCCCCGGCCTGATAGATGTTGGCGCAGTCAAGGAAGTTGCCGCCAGTCTCCCGGAAGAGATCGTAGACCTTGCGGCTTTCATCCTTGCCTGCGCCCCAGTCCGCGGCCTGTCCGAACGTCATCGTCCCGAGGCAGAGCTGCGAGACCCGCACGCTCGATCGGCCAAGCAGTCGATACTTCATGGATCCCTCCTCTGATGCCGGTGGCGCAGAGGAGAATGGGCGCCGGTGGCCTCCCGGTCTTGGACGCAGCGCTGAGACGTAGAACGAAACGCCTGAAAAGCGCCCGCCCGTCAGGTGAGCTGATCGCGGTACATCTTCGGTGTGATGCCGGCCGCCTGACGAAAGCGTCGCGTGAAGTGCGACTGATCCGAGAATCCACAGGCGAGCGCGATCTCTGCGAGGCTCGGGCCATCCGGCCTCAGGAGAGTCTTGGCGCGCTCAATTCGGCGCTGCACAAGGTAAGCACTCGGGCTTAGGTTTGTTGCCACCCTGAATGCAGCGCGAAAATGCGAAGGCGAGAGGCGCGCAACGGAAGCCAGCTCGGCCAGCGCCACGTCTTCGGCCAAGTGCGCCTCCAGATACTCCGTGACGCGCTTCAGCTGCCAGGGCGCGAGACCCCCGCGCACCGGTCTGAACGGCCGCTCGGCCTCCCTCAGCAGCTCGGCCGCCAGCGCGAGCATCGCCCCATCCGCAAACAGCCGGGTGGCCGCGTCGCCGCGTTCGGCTTCTTGCCAGAGCCGATCAAGCAAGCCGAGGATGAACTGGTTCTGGAAGGGGCCAGCATGCAGGCGGCCGAAGTCGAATGGATCGCCGTGGGGGCGTGCTTCATCCAATAGCGGGCGCAAGATCGTGGCGGGGAACGCGAAGCAGCGGATCACGTGATCGTTGTAAACGAGGATATCCGTGCTCGTCTCGGGCGCGATGACGAAGAGCGATCCGGCCGGACTGCGCTCGCAGAAGCGGCCGCCGCCCAGATCGGAGCGCTGGCTTATCCTGTCCGATACCACGCGGGCGAGAACAAGGTCGCTGACCGGAGGGTCGGAGAAGTCGCCGGCCGGCTGAGCGACCTCGACCATGCTGCCGATAGCGCCGGCGAGCCGGCGCTCGCGCACGTATGGTGCGAAGGCACCGGTCGTGTAGTGTTCCAAGTGGCTCGGCAGCTGCATCGCCATGCCGTCTATTCTAGGCCCGACGACGGCCGTTCACCAGACGCAAGCAGGCGACGAGGAAATCGCGTCAAGGCGGACCGTAGCGTAGAAGTGGTGGCAACATCATAGTGATACAGATATGGTATAGTGCCCATCTTCAACTACGTTGGCGCGCCAGGATTCAAGGGTCCGTTCCGGACTGCTGCTGCAGAAAGTTACGGGCCGCCGGGCGGATAGTTTCCTTCTTCAGCGTGAGGTGCATGCGCTTATGGCGGCCGTTCGGCTGAGGTTGCCGGATTGGATGCGCTCGATGCGTATGCCCAGCCGCAGCCACCACACGGAAAGCTTGCTGAGCCCGAATAGGGCATGGGGGCTGGCGAAGGGCACGCCATTATCGGTGGGGATCGCGAGCGGCAGGCCGAAGTCCTTGAAGGCGTGCTCAAATACGGCAAACGCGAACTGCTCCTTCGTCCTTGCCAGGGCCTCGCAGCTCAAGAGGTAGCGGGTGGCGTAATGGTGAGCGGGTAGCAGTGGCGCTTATCGGCGAGCATGAATTCGCCTTTGTAGTCGGTGCACCAGAGATCGTTGTGGGCCGGTGCGGGGTGGATAAGGTTGTGCCCTGAGCTTTATAGCCGCGTCGTTTGCGGCGGGCGACCAAGCCATGCCGATCAAGCCTTGGGGGCACCCCAGCTGGGCTTTCCCCGCTTGATTCTCAGGATCTGCTGCTCGATCCGGAAGGGCAGCTTGTTGGCGTGTCGATAGGCCGACGGCTGCGATCCGTCACAGGCCCTCTAGGCCGCAATCCTGGCTGTAGATCTTATAGCCCGTCCTGCGAGAGATATCGAACTCCCGGCACAGCACTGCCATCTTCTCGCCTTGCGCGCCACAAACCGAAGCCGCTCGTCCATCTTGGAACACTCCTGCCACGGCACTTTGCCTCTCCCCGCAAAGGCCTCATACCGATAAGCGCGTGACGTCGCTATTGCTGCGGCCAGTCGATCAGTCTTTAGCTGCCGAACTTGATGCCCTGGGCAAGCGGCAGGTCCGTTCCCCAGTTGATGGTGTTCGTTTGGCGCCGCATGTAAGCACGCCAGGCATCCGAGCCGGCCTCACGTCCGCCGCCGGTTTCCTTCTCGCCGCCGAAAGCACCGCCGATCTCCGCACCCGAAGTGCCGATATTGACGTTTGCGATTCCGCAGTCGCTTCCCGCCGCGGACAGGAAGCGCTCGGCATGGCGCAAGTTCTGCGTGAAGATCGCCGATGAAAGTCCTTGCGGTACATCGTTGTGGATGGCGATTGCTTCATCGAGCGTGCGGAAAGGCATCACGTAGAGTATCGGCGCAAAGGTTTCGCGTTTGACGATCTGCCAGTCAGGCTGCGCCCGCACCAATGTCGGCTGCACAAAATAGCCGGGACGCGGCAAGACCTCTCCGCCGTAGAGTATGTCGCCCTCGAGCCGCTGCACCTCGGCGATGGCGGCCCGGAAGCGTTCACGGGCGGCCTCGTCGATCAGCGGTCCCATCAGGGTACGTGGATCGAGCGGGTCCCCGATCGCAATCTGCCGATACGCTTCAACCAGGCGTGCGGTCAATTCCGGGTAGCGGGACTCGTGCACGATGAGCCTGCGCGTCGTCGTGCAACGCTGGCCGGCTGTGCCCACTGCGCCGAAGACGATCGCGCGCACCGCGAGGTCAAGATCAGCCGTCTCATCTACGATGACCGCATTGTTGCCCGAGCATTCGAGGAGATATTTTCCCATGCGCCGCGTCACGATTTTCGCCACATGCGTTCCGACCTGGCTCGAGCCGGTGAAAGAAACGAGCGACACCCGCGGATCGGCGACAAACTCGTCCACGAATGTGTTGGCATCGCTCAAAAGCAGCGAGAAGACACCGTGGTGTCCGGTATGCTGCGTGACGTGATTGAGCCGGTTCTGTATTGCGATTGCGGTGAGAGGGGCTTTAGGGGAGGGCTTCCATACCGTCACGTTGCCGGCGATAGCGGCGATGAAGGCATTCCACGCCCATACCGCAGCCGGGAAGTTGAACGCGGTGATCACACCCACTACGCCGAGCGGGTGCCATTGCTCGTACATGCGGTGATGCGGCCGCTCCGAATGCATCGTCTTGCCGTAGAGCATGCGCGACTGGCCGACCGCAAAGTCCGCGATGTCGATCATCTCCTGCACTTCACCATCGCCTTCGGACTTGATCTTGCCCGTTTCCAGTGCGATCAAGCTCCCCAGCTCGTCTTTCCGGCGCCGCAGCTCGAGGCCGATGCGCCGCACCAGCTCGCCGCGTTGGGGCGCCGGCACCATGCGCCAGGTAAGGAAGTTCTGTGCCGCCTCGTGCATGACGCGTTCGTAGTGCACACGCGGGCACGAGCCGACCTGTGCGATCGGCTCGCCCGAAGCAGGATTGATGGAAGCGAATGTGCGTTCGCCGGCCAGCCACACTCCGTTGCTGCACGCCGCCGCGTTTTCAAGCGTAATGCCGAGATCCTTCACGAAATCGTGCTGCAGTCGGTCGCGCATGATCGAGCCGCGTCAGGCAGCGCAGTGAGCGGCCGTTTCGAGCTCGTCGAAAGTCTTGCGGACGGCTGCTACCGCGGTGTCGATTTGCTGCCGCGTGATAACGAGCGGCGGGGCGAACCGCACGACCGTATGGTGCGTGTCCTTGCTGAGCACGCCATGCTCGATCAGCTTGTTACAGACCGCACGTGCCGAGGTGCGTGCCGGGTCGATCTCGATCCCGATCAGCAGGCCCTTGCCTCGCACCTCGCGAATCAAGGGGCTGCGAATCGCGCGGAGCTGGGTGAGGAGGTAGCCGCCGAGTTCTGCAGCCCGCTCCGGAAGGCGCTCCTCGACCATCACATTGAGTGCTTCCAGTCCGACCGTCGCTGCGAGCGGATTGCCGCCGAAGGTGCTGCCGTGATCGCCCGGCGTGAATACCGACATCACCTCGCGCCGGGCAAGGAAGGCGGAGACCGGGAGCAGGCCGCCGCCCAGGGCCTTGCCGAGTATGACGCCGTCGGGCCGGACACCTTCATGCTCGCAGGCGAGGATGCGGCCGGTGCGGCCCAGACCCGTTTGAACCTCGTCGCACACGAGCAGGACATGGTGAGCGCGGCAGATTCTCGCGCATTCGGCAAGATAGCCGGCGGGGGGCACGACGATGCCCGCTTCGCCCTGGATCGGCTCGACCAGAAACGCCGCCGTGTGCGGCGTGATCGCCCATTCGAGCGCGGCGGCATCGCCGTAGGGAATGCGCCTGAATCCGGGCGGATACGGCCCGAAGCCATCGCGGTACTGGGGTTCCGATGACATTGCGAGAATCGCAATCGAACGGCCGTGGAAATTGCCCTCGCATGCGATGACTTCGACCCTGTCTTCCGGCACGCCCTTTACCTTGGTGCCCCATTTGCGCACGGCCTTCAAGGCGGTCTCCACGGCCTCGAGCCCGGTGTTCGCGGGAAGCGCCATGTCGAATCCGGTTACCTCGCACAATCGTTCAAGGAAAGGGGGCAGCCGGTTGTTGTAGTATGCGCGCGAAGTGATCGTGAGCGTGTGCGCCTGCGCCGAAAGCGCTTTCGTCAGCCGCGGATGACAATGCCCGTGGCTTGCCGCGGAGTATGCGCTCATCATGTCGATGTAGCGCCGGCCCTGGTTGTCCCACAGGTACACGCCCTGACCGCGCACCAGCGCAACGGGAAGCGTGTCGTAGTGGTGCGCCCCATAGCGCTGCTCCAGTTCGACGAGCCGGTCGAGATCGAGCGCGTGCTGGCCGCTGAGCAGCGCATCGAGCACATCGACTACCAGTCCCGCCGTTGCGGCGTTGCGGTCGCGATAGGGATTGTATTCGACGATTTCTGCGCCAACCAGCGCCGGCTCATGGGCGAACCGGGTCAAGGCCGCGACCAGATCGTTCGCGCGGATGCCGCCCGGCGCCGGAGTCCCGACGCCCGGCGCGTCGTGCGGGTCGACTACGTCGAGATCGATCGTAACGCCGAAGCCTGCGGTGCCGCGCTGGACGATGGTGAGCGCCTCGCTCAGCGCGGCATCCAGACCTTGCCTTGCAACGTCTTCCATGAAGATCACCCGCACGCCCAGCTTTTTCAGGAGCGCCGCCTCGCTTGCTTCGAAGCTGCGAACGCCAACCAGACAGATGTGCTCCGGCTGAATCCGCGTGCCCTCGGCGAGCGCGGTGAGGAGCGGTTCGCCGTGGCCGAGCAGGCAGGCAACCGGCATGCCGTGCAGCATTCCGCTGGGCGTGGTCTCGGGCGTATGGGCGTCCATGTGGGCGTCGATCCAGACCAGACCCAACGGCCCGCGAGGATGAATGCTGCGCGCGATGCCTTTCCACGTGCCGATGGCGCACGAATGATCGCCGCCAATCACGACCGGGAAATCACCGTGCGTGACGACGTCTTCGACGCGTTGCGCGAGCCGCTTGCAGACGTCGTATACCGCTTTCAGGTCATCCCCGCTGGAAGGCCGGCTCGGATGAAGGGTATCGATCCAGGCGGCCCGGAAACCCCGCCCGTGGAGCCGGGAGATCAGCTTGGCGGAGCGCAGCGCTTCCGGGGCGTACTCGCAACGGGGATCGCCCGCGCCCTGACCGCAGGCTACGCCGATGATCTGGACCGACCGGGCACGTTGCCGCGACAACAAACTCACATCGTTCATCGCGTCCCTCCTCGTGCGCTTCCAGCGGCGCGCTGCTAAGTCTTCCGTCCGGACTTCGCAACGTCAAGCACGCCGTGCGCGCCTGGAAACTTAGATGATTTTCAGCGTGTTTTCGTTCCGGCCGGGCGCCCGGCCGGCTTTGCGGTGCAAAGGCTGATCCGCGCATAGCGGGCCGAGCGCTTTCCGCCCGTCGCGATGGAGCAGTTGGTGGGGCGGTCCAGTCGAAGGGATGTCGGTTCAACCCTTCAGGAGGTGGGTATGGCAGAGAAGCGCTGGCAGGACTGGGTCAATCTGATACTTGGCGTGTGGTTATTCGTGTCGCCCTATGTCCTCGGTTTCGCGAGTGAGACCATGGTCGCCGCGCACACGGTGGCAGTAGGTGTTCTCGTCACCGTCTTCGCAGCCTGTGCGATGTTCCGCGACAAGGACTTCGAAAAGTACTGGCACGACAGCCACTCGGTGTAACCGCCGCCGCAGCGGGCCCGACAGCACCGAACCACGCTTGGGTTCAAAATCCTGCCGGGCGCGCCGGATTCCCCGATCGCCAGCCCCGCGCTGGCGCGTGACCCACCCCGTTGCCGCAGATCTGCCGCCTGCGACGTCAGCGCACGCGGGCGCGGCCGCGGGCGTTCACGCAACGAACGCCCGCGCTGGCGCGACGTAGTCGAGCCCCAGCGCCTGCGCCACCCCGGCGTGGGTGACCTTGCCGTCGCAGACGTTCAGTCCGTTCGCCAGGTGCGGGTCGTCGCGCAGCGCCCGCTGCCAGCCCTTGTCCGCGATCGCCAGCACGTAGGGCAGTGTCGCGTGGTTGAGCGCGTAGGTGGAGGTGTTGGGCACCGCGCCCGGCATGTTGGCGACGCAGTAGTGCACGACGCCTTCCTCGATGTACGTCGGGTCGGCGTGGGTGGTGGGGCGCGAGGTTTCCGCGCAGCCGCCCTGGTCGATGGAAACATCCACGATCGCCGAGCCGTTCCTCATCGCCCGCACCAGCTCGCGCGGGATCAGCCTGGGCGCCGCCGCCCCCGGGATCAGCACGCCGCCGATCACCAGGTCGGCTGCGGCGACGTGCGCCTCGATGTTCGCGCGGTTGGAAAAGCAGGTCACCACCCGTGCGCCCAGCACGTGGTCGGCGCGGCGCAGCGCGTCCACCGAGCGGTCGATCAGCACCACCTGGGCGCCGGTGCCCACCGCCATCTGGGCGGCGTTGAGGCCCACCATGCCCGCGCCCAGGATCACGACCTTCGCCGCCGGCACGCCGGGCACGCCACCCAGCAGCATGCCCGTGCCGCCGGTCTCCTTCTCCAGGCAGCGCGCGCCGGTCTGGATCGCCATGCGCCCGGCCACTTCCGACATCGGCGCCAGCAGCGGCAGCCCGCCGGCGGGCGAGGTCACGGTCTCGTAGGCGATGCACACCGCGCCGCTCGCGATCAGGTCGCGGGTCTGCTCCGGGTCCGGCGCCAGGTGGAGGTAGGTGAACAGGATCTGGCCTTCCCGCAGGTGCACCCGCTCGGCGGCCTGGGGTTCCTTCACCTTGACGATCATGTCCGCGCGGGCGAACACCGCGTCGGCGGAGTCCGCCACCTCGGCACCCGCGGCGCGGTAATCGTCGTCGCCCGCCCGGATGCCGGCGCCGGCGCCGCGCTCCACCAGCACCCGGTGGCCGTGGCCGGTGAGTTCGCGCACGCTGGCCGGCGTCAGGCCGACACGGTACTCGTGGGTCTTGATCTCCCTGGGCACGCCGATCAGCATCCTTGGCTCCTTGTCGTTACCGCTGGCTTGGACTGCGGCGTCAGCTCGGCTGTTCGCCGGCCAGCGTCAGGTCCCGCTCCAGTTCCCCCGCGAGCGACGCCACCACCTGGGATAGCGAATTCACATCCTGATACACGGCGCGCTGGCGCGCCGCCGCCGCGCCCTTTTCCACCAGATGCTCCAGGCGATCCAGCCGCGCGCGGCTGCCATCGGTCCTCGCCAGCGGGCGCAGCGCGGCGATCACCGCGCGCCACATGTCCCGCATCGGCCGCGGCGTGCCGGCGTCGTCGGCGACGTACTTGCCGTCGAGTCCCAGGCGCGAGGCCTGGAAGTGGTTCTCCCGCTCCAGCCACCAGGGCAGCGCCTGGGGCAGCTCCGGCGGCAGCCGGGCGGGGTCGGCGCGCAGCAGCATCGCCAGCAGGCGCACCGTTTCCGCCAGCACCATGGCGTCGCTGACGGTGGGCTGCATGTCCAGCACCCGGACTTCCACCGTGCCCAGGCTCGGGCGGGGCCGGATGTCCCAGTGGATGTCGTTGATGCTCTCGAAAATGCCGGCGTGCAGGGTGGACTCGAAGAAGCGGTCGAACTCGTCCCAGCTCTGGAAGGTCGGCGGCACGCCGTAGGCGCGGGTGGCGGCGAGGATGCGCTGGCGGTAGGCGACGAACTCGGTGTCGTAGCCGCGCCAGAACGGCGAGCTGGCGGAGACCGCGATCAGCAGCGGCAGATAGGGCTTGAGCGCGCGGATCAGCGCGATCGCCTCGTCCCCCGACAGCACGCTGATGTGCACGTGCAGCCCGAAGGTGATCTGGGTGCGCCCGACGTGGCCCGACTCGCTGGCAAGCCGCTTGTAGCGCGGCAGCGGCGTGATCAGCGCGAGGCGCTTGGAGAAAGGGTGGGTGCCGGCGCCGCACAGGCGCATGTCCAGCGCGGCGCAGCGCACGGCGAGGCCTTTCGCCAGCGCCTTCAGGTGCGGCTCCAGCTCGTCGACGTCGGCGCAGGGGCGGGAGGCGATCTCCACCGTGTTCTGCACGTACTCGGGCTTGACGAACGCGCTGTCCGGGTACAGCTCCACCAGCGGCAGGATCTTGTCGGTGAGGTCGAGGGTGCCCGTGTCCAGCAGCTGGAACTCCAGCTCGGCGCCGATGCTGGGGACGCGGCAGGGCTTGAACTCCATCGCGCTCACTCCGACGCCTCGCACGCCGCGCCGGGGGCGGCGGCGGTGATTCGGCCTACGCGAAGCCGTCCCGCGGTGCGCGGCAGTGCGCGCTGCGGGATCGTCGTCCAGGCTGGTAACGGCGCGGGTCTGCGCCGGGCGGGATCCACGGGCATCGCGGGCCTCCTGGCTCGCCGCCGGGCTGCGGCGGGTCCTACCCTACCACGGCTGAGACCAGGTCTTCACGTGGGTGTAGTTGCGCATGGTCTCGACGATACCTTCCTTCACGCCGAGGCCGGAATCCTTGATGCCGCCGAACGGCGCCAGTTCGAGCCGGTACGCCGGCACTTCCCAGACATTGACCGAGCCCACCTCGAGTTCCTGCACCAGGCGGGTGATGGTGTCCGCGCGATCGGTGCACACCGCCGCCGAGAGGCCGTAGCGCGTGCCGTTGGCGATGGCGATGGCCTCGTCGAGGTCGCGGAAGGCGATGACGGGCGACACCGGGCCGAAGGTCTCCTCCTGCACCAGCGCCATGTCCGGCGTCACGCGGTCCAGCACGGTGGGCGGGTACGACGCCCCGCGCCGCTCGCCGCCGGCGAGCAGGCGCGCGCCGCGGCGCACCGCGTCGCCGACGCGGGCTTCCACGCGCCGCGCGGCGTCCTCGTCGATCAGCGTGCCGACGTCGGTGCGCGGGTCCAGCGGGTCGCCGCAGCGCCACAGCCGCGTGCGCTGCGCCAGCAATTCGGTGAATGGCTCCGCGATCGACTCGTGCACCAGGACGCGCTTGACCGCCGTGCAGCGCTGGCCGGAGTTGCGGTAGGAACCCCACGCCGCCAGGTCCGCCGCACGCTCCAGGTCGGCGTCTTCCAGAACGATCAGCGGGTCGTTGCCGCCCAGCTCCAGCACCAGCCGCTTGTAGCCGATGCGCCCGGCGATGGCCTTGCCGACTTCGACGCCGCCGGTGAACGCCACCAGTTCGGCGTCGGGGTCGGCGACCATGGCCTCGCCGATCTCCGCGGGATCGCCGGTCACCACGGACAGCATCGGCCCCGGCAGCCCGGCTTCGTACAGGATGTCGGCGAACGCCAGCGCGGTGAGCGGCGCCTTCTCGGTGGGCTTCACCACGATGCGGTTGCCGGTGGCCACCGCCGGCGCCACCTTGTGCACCACCTGGTTGAGCGGATGGTTGAACGGGGTGATGGCGCTGATCACGCCCGCGAGCGGCTCGCGCAGGGTGTGTACCTTGCGGCTGCGGCCGCGCGCGGTGAGGTCGCAGGAGAAAGTCTGCCCGTCGTCCACCAGCGCCTGCTGCGCGGTGAACTCCAGCACATCCTCGGCGCGCTCCGTTTCGTACACCGAGTCCTTCAGGCACAGGCCGGATTCCAGCGTGATCAGGCGCGCGAGTTCGTCACGCCGCGCGGCGATCAGGGCGGCGGCGCGGCGCAGGATCTCCGCGCGCTCGAAGCGCGTGAGCCGGCAGCGGTAGGAGCGCGCGGCGGCGAACGCACGGCGCACGTCCTGCGGCGTCGCCCGCGGGACGGTGCCGATCACTTCGCCGGTGTAGGGGTAGCGCACCTCGAGCGCCGCGTCTGTCGCGACGCGCTCGCCGGCGATGCGCAAAGCCTCGCGGCGGATCCCGGGCGGGGCGGTTCGGGGCGATCTCTGGGGCACGTCCATCGGCGGATTCCGGGCTGCGCGCTCGTCGGGCGCGGGAAGGGGCAGGATTTTACCCTTCGGTGTCGCCGGGCGCGAATCCCCGCAGCGCCGCCGCCAGCGCGCCGTAGCCCGGCTGGTGGGGCCGCAGATGGCCGTGGCGCAGCAGGAAATCCAGGATCACCAGCGCGGAATCGCAGGTGAAGGCGCCCGCGGCAAGACGCTGCGGCAACTCGGCCACCGGCACGCGCTCGAAACCGGCCACCTCGCCGTCGGTGTTGCGCGGCTCGAACTCCGGCGGCAGCCACAGGTCGTGGACGAAGATCGTTTCCGACTGCACGCCTTCGGGGACCTGGCGCAGCAGGCTCACGGTGCCCGCCGGCTGCGCCAGGCGCGCCAGCGGCGCGGCGATGCCGGCTTCCTCCCAGCATTCCTTCACCACTGTGCCGGCGACGCCGTGGCCGGCGGCGATGCCGCCGCCCACCAGGTTGTCCAGCATGCCCGGATCGATGGGCTTGTCGGGGCTGCGGCGGGCGATCCACATGCTGCGGCCGCCGTCGGTCACGCCGTTCACGTGCGCCGCCCAGGTGGTGAAGCCGAACGGCCGCGCGGCGGCGCGCTCGATCTCGAACAGCGGCGGATCGTCGAAGTGCCGGCGCACCGCGTAGCGTTCATGGCGAATGCCGGTGATCCGGCCCTCCGCCACCAGCGTGCCGATGGCCACCGCCAGCGCGGCCGTGCGCTGATCCGGCGTGGCAAGGGCCGGCGCCAGCGCGACCGCGTGGTCCCGCTCCTCGAATACCCCGGCGAAGCCGGCCAGGCGCGGGGCCAGATCGAGAGGCACCCAGCCGATGCGCTGATCGGCCAGGCGCAGCGGACGGCAGAGCGAAGCGTCGAAGCGCCGCGCCGCCTGCGCGACCGGCAGGAGCGTCTCGAGAGGCGGGGCGATCTGACCGTCTTCGCGCATGGCGGCAGGCTAACAGGCAGCCGGTGGGCGTGGAAGAAAAAAGATCACCCGCGTCGGGCGCGGTTTGCCGCGCGCGCCCGCACGGATCAACGAGCGCTTTGCGCGCGATCCCTGGGACTGGGTGTCGGCCGGTGCCGTGTACCGGGGCGCCGGCACGATCCCGGGCCCGGCGTGCCTCGGCTACGGCTACGCCGGCCTCGGCCAGGACACGTTTTACCTGGTGATCGGCCCGCGGTTCTGAAAGGGGATCGGCGGATTCAGCCGGTCGGGTTCGTTTTCGGCTCTTCGAGCGTTGCCATGGTGCCGCTCCCGGTTTCTTTGCCCGTGCGCCGCGCAGCGGCTTGCGGCAGGTTGCCGTCGAGGCGATGGCCGGTGGGGCCGAAGGGGCGGGGCGCGGCCCGGGCATGGAGGCGGATTGCGGCAGGCCTCGATTCCAGCCCAGCACACGCCCGCACAGGGGACGCTCAGCCGCCGCCGCGGCGGAAGTAGGCGTCGAAGCGGTCGAGAAAGGCCGTCACGTCGCCTTCCTCGTAGCCGGTGAAGGCGATGCGCACGTGCGTAAGCGGGAGGACGATTTGCCCGAGCGTGCGCGTCTGCTCGGGGCCCAGCTCGATGGTCACCTTGCGGCCGCGGTCCTCCAGCGTGACCGTGCCGTCGACGCCGGCGACCGGCCGCCGGCCGAGGGCGGCGGGCAGCGTGCGATGGAAGTCGGCGTGGCTCACCGCCATGTCACGCTCGACGATGCGCGGCTCCACGCCTCAGCCTCCGGCAATGGGCGGCCAGATGGCGAGCACGTCGCCGTCGGCGAAGGTGCGCGTGGGGCGCTCGTCCGGCTGGATGTAGGTGCCGTTCACCAGCACCAGGTGGCAGAGATTGCGCGGCAGGTTGAAGCGCTCGATCACGTCGCCGACCGTGGTGCCCGCGGGCAGGTCGAGATCGAGTGCGCGGGTCGAGCGCGCCGCGTCGGGAAGATAGTCGCCCAGGGAGGCGTAGAGCTTGAGCGTGACCTTCATGCTGCCGCGGCGCCCTGGGCACGCGCGAGATAAGCTTCCACGATCCGGGTCGGGTCCCGAAGCAGCGTGGCCTTCCAGCGCCCGAGCGGCGAGCCGGTCTGGATCAGGCCGCGGAGCACGCCGACGTGCTCCGTAAGGCCCAGGCAGTTGGCACCCACCAGCCGGTCACCGTGGAACTGCAGCTGCAGGTAGCGGTACTCGCTCTCGTCGACGAACTCCGCGCCCTCGCCGCCCTCGACTCCCATCCACTGCCCGAACGACGTGGAGATGAGGCCCATGGTATCGAGCACGTTCATCACCAGCTGGCCGCCGGAGGTGGCGCGGCGGCCCGCCATGTTGAGCGCCGCGAGCCGCGCCTCTTCGGCGGCCGTGGGCTGAATGGCGTTGACGATCTTCGCGCCGGTGAAAAGCTCCGCCGCCTGCGACACGTCGCCCGCGGCGTAGACGCCGGCGACGCTGGTCTGGCCGGTTTCGTCCACCAGGACGCCGGCGTCGATCCGGATGCCGGAGCTTTTCAGGAAATCGACGTTGGGCGCGACGCCGGTGGCGTTCACCACCAGATCGACCGTGAGATGCGAGCCGTCGGACAGCGTCACGTCCACCGCGTCCTTCCCGGCGGGCTCCATCTTCTCCACCCGGGTGGAGGTCAGCACACGCACGCCCCGGGTTTCCACCCAGCGCTTGATCAGGCCGCCGGCAGTCTCGCTCATCATGCGCGGCACCAGGCGGTTGCCCATCTCCACCAGCGTCAGCTCGACGCCGCGCGCCTTGAGCGACTCCAGGATGATGCAGCCGATGAAGCCGGCGCCCATCTGCAGCACGCGGGCGCCCTTCTTCGCGCGCCGCATGATGGCGCGGGCGTCGGCGAGCGTCCAGCACGGCAGCACTTGCGGCAGGTCCGCGCCGGAAATCGGCGGGCGGTTCGGATGCGAGCCGGTCGCGATCAGCAGCCGGTCGTAGCCGAACGACTTGCCGCCGTCGAGCGTGACCGTGCGCTGTTTCGTGTCCAGCGCGGTGGCGCGGCCGGCGACGAGCCGGATCTTCAAGGCATCGAAATGCCCGGCGCTCTTGCGCAGGCGCGTTCCCGCCTCGTCGATCTGGCCTTCCAGCAGGTAGGGAATCGCCATGCGCGAATACGGCGGCTCCGGCTCGTCGCCGATCAGGACGATCCCGGCCGCGGGATCCTCCTTGCGCAGCGTCTCGGCCGCAATGACGCCGGCCGGGCCGTTGCCGATGATGACGTGCTTCATGCGTTCAGTTCTTTGCTGGTCGTGTCGAATCCGGAAAAGCGGTAACCGCCAAGGGCGCGAAGGACGCGAAGGAAACTGAAGTTCGTTCTTCGGCCCGGCGGTACCTGCGGCTCATCTTAGTCGCCGAATCCAAAGTGCCGCGGAAGCGCACCGGTCTTGAGCCGGCCGGAAGCGACGGCCGCAATCGAAAAACGATCTTCCTTCGCGTCCTTCGCGCCCTTTCCGGTTCAAGATATTGGCCGCTAGCCCCGCAGTCCCAGCCGCGACAGCGTCTCCGCCGTCGGCACGCCCTTGGCGTCCCAGCCGCGCACCTCGTAGTACTTGGGCAGCATGACGTCCAGATGGCAGACCTCGCCTTTCTGCGGGCCGCTGTCGGCGCCTTCCTTCAGCAGCCGCGGCGGCAGGGTGTCGTCCTTGGCGCTCAGGCCGGCGCGCAGGTTGAACTCGCGCTCCAGGTTCCAGATGCGCTCGCCCATCTCGGTGAGGCTCTCCACCGTCCAGTCGCCTTCGCAGGCGGCGGCGATCTGGGGCTGGATGTCGTTCAGCGTCCAGGCGAAGGTGGTGAACAGGCACAGGCCGCTGGAGTCCACCGCCGCGGTGGCGTCCTGGAAGGCCTTCAGCATTTCCGGCTTGCCCTCGGTCGCCCGCGGCTCGGTCTTCACCGGGATGCCCAGCACCTCGGTGGACACCATGTAGCCCCGCAGGTGGCAGGCGCCGCGGTTGGACGTGGCGTAGGCGAGCCCCATGCCCTGCAGCGCGCGGCCGTCGTAGGCCGGAAACTCCTGGCCCTTCACGCTCATCGACAGCTCCGGCTTGCCGTGCTTCTCGCACAGCCGCCTCGAGCCCAGCCCCAGCTCCTTGCCGAAGCCCTCGCCGCGGGCGGTGAGCTCCGCCATCCTCGTCAGCGCTTCCGCCGAGCCGAACCTGAGCGGGATGCCGCCGGTGTCCTGGTCGGTGACGAGCCCCAGCTCGTAGAGCTCCATCGCCGCGCCGACGGTGGCGCCGAACGAGATCGGGTCGAAGCCGTCCTCGTTGCAGATGAAGTTGGCGTAGGTGAGCGCCTCCAGGTCGGAAACCCCCGGTGCCGCGCCCAGCGCCCACGCCGCCTCGTACTCGAGGCCGCCGGAGGCGCCCCAGTACTCGGGCTTGTTCTTCACCGTGTAGTGGGTCTCGTCGATCCGGGAAATGCGCCCGCAGGCGATGGTGCAGCCGAAGCACGCCTGGTTGGTCACCAGGTTCGCTCTTCCGTCGGTGGGCCGCTTCTCGTGCATCGCCTCGCCGGAGATTTTCGAGGCGCCCTCGAACTGCACGTTGCGGTGGTTGCGCGTCGGCAGCGCGCCCACCTCGTTGATCACGTTCATCAGCACCTGGGTGCCGTAGGTGGGCAGGCCCTGGCCGGTGACCGGATGGTGGTGCAGCACCTCCTTGCCGGCCTTGACCGCCGCCATGAACGCCTTCGGGTCGCGCACGCCGCCGACGCCCCTGGTGCCGCGCACCGCGATCGCCTTGAGGTTCTTCGAGCCCATCACCGCACCCACGCCCGAGCGGCCCGCCGCCCGGTGCAGGTCGTTGATGATGGCGGCGTAGAGCACGCCGTTCTCGCCGGCGCGGCCGATGCAGGAGACGCGGATCTGCGGGTCCTGGTGCCTGGCCTTGATCGCCGGCTCGGTGTCCCAGGTGGACTTGCCCCAGATGAAGTCGGCGGGCAGCAGCTCGGCCCTGTCGTTCTCGACGTAGAGGTAGACCGGCGCCTTGGCCCTGCCCTCGACGATGATCATGTCCCAGCCCGCCATTTTCAGCTCGGCGCCGAAGAAGCCGCCGGAGTTGGAGCAGGCGATGGCGCCCGTCAGCGCGCCCTTGGTGATCACCGAGTAGCGGCCGCCGGTGGAGGCCATGGTGCCGGTGAGCGGGCCGGTGGCGAAGATCAGCTTGTTGTCGGGCGAGAGCGGATCCACCTTGGCGTCCACTTCCTCGACGAAGTACTTGGTGGCGAGCCCGCGCTGGCCCAGGTACTGCTTCGCCCAGTCCATGTTGAGCGGCTCGGAAGCGCACGTGCCCCGGGTCAGGTTCACGCGCAGGAGCTTGCGTTGCCATGCCATGATCGTGTCCTCCTCGTCTCAGGCGCTCGCGCGCGGCGCGGTGTCGGTCCTGCCGGCCCACGCGCGCATGCGGTCGAGCCCGGTCCAGTTGGCGTCGATGTAGGTGATGGCGCCGGTGGGGCAGGCCTCGGCACACGCCGGATTGCCGCCGCACAGGTCGCACTTGATCACCTTGCCGGTGTCCACGTTGTAATTGACGGTGCCGAACGGGCAGGCGATGGTGCAGACCTTGCAGCCGACGCACACCGCGTCCAGGATGACCTTGGCGCCGGTGGCCGCGTCCACTTTGATCGCCTCCACCGGGCAGGCGTGCAGGCACCAGGCCTCGGCGCACTGGGTGCAGGTGTACGGCACCTTGCGACCGTCGTGGTGAAAGTCGAACACCTTGATCCGCGACTTGGCCACGTTGAAGACGCCCTCGTTCTCGAGGGAGCAGGCCATTTCGCACTGCAGGCAGCCCGTGCACTTGTCGGGCTGGATGTGCAACGCTTTCAGCATGGGACGAACCTCCTCGGATGTTTCTTTTTGGCTGGTGAATCGCGGATCCCGGCGGGCTGCCGGGAGGATTCGGACGGTGCGGGCGCGCGCCCGCTTTCCGGATAGGAGATTTATAGCATATCCGCGCCCGGCGTCGAACGGGGATTGGCGATGCTGGACCTGCTGATCGTGCTGGCCTTCGCCGCCTGGGCGGTGGCATCCGGATTGCGCGCGCGCGGGCAGGCGTCGCGCAGCCTCGAGGAGTATTTCCTTGCCGGCCGCTCGCTGCCGGGGTGGAAGGCCGGCCTGTCGATGGCGGCGACGCAGGCCGCCGCCGACACGCCGCTGCTGGTGACCGGTCTGGTGGCCGCCGGCGGAGTGTTCCTGCTGTGGCGGCTCTGGATCTACGGCCTCGCGTTCCTGCTGATGGGTTTCGTGCTGGCGGCGCTGTGGCGCCGCGCCGGCGTGCTGACCGACGCCGAGCTGGCCGAGATCCGCTACAGCGGGAAGGGCGCGCTGCCGCTGCGCGTCGCCAAGGCGCTCTATTACGGCACGCTCCTCAACTGTGTCGTGCTGGCGATGGTGCTGGTGGCCGCGATGCGCATCTGCGAGGTGTTCCTGCCGTGGCACGCGTGGCTGCCGCCTGCCGCTTTCGATCCGGTGGAAGCGTTCGTCGCCTGGGCGGGGCTCGACTTCGCTCAGGGCCTGGCGCCGTTGCCCCCGGCGGCGGCCACCGCCAATAACGTCATCAGCGTGATGGTCATTGTCGCCTTCACCGCGCTCTATTCCACCACCGGCGGCCTGCGCGCGGTCGTGAACACCGACATCGGCCAGTGGGCGCTCATCATGATCGCCACCGCCGCCTATGCCTGGCTGGCGGTGGACGCGAGCGGGGGATTGAGCGCCGCGGTGGAACGCATCGCCGACGCGCTCGGCGAGCCGCGCGCCGAAGCGCAGCTTTCCCTGCTGCCCGGCGGCGAGGGCGTGCTCGGGGCGATGCTCACCATCGTCGCGCTGCAGTGGCTGTATCAGATGAACAGCGACGGCACCGGCTACCTGGCGCAGCGTTCGATGGCGTGCCGCTCGGACCGCGACGCCCGCATCGCCGCGCTCGTTTTCGTCTGGGCGCAGATCGTGCTGCGCAGCCTGCTGTGGCTGGCGATCGCGGTGGGCCTGCTGGCGCTGGACCCGCTGGCGGACGCGAGCTTGGCGGAGCGGGAGGCGATGTTCGTCACCGGGATCGACGCGCTGCTGCCCGCCGGCCTGCGCGGCCTGATGCTGGTGGGCCTCCTGGCGGCGCTCGCCTCCACCGTCGACACCCACCTCAACTGGGGCGCCTCCTACTGGACCAACGACATCTACCTGCGGCTGGTGTCGCGCGCGTGGCTGAAGCGCGAGCCGCGCAGCCGCGAGCTGGTCTGGGTCGCGCGCGCTTCCAACCTGCTGATCCTCGGCGTCGCGCTGGCGATCATGTCGCGCCTCGGGTCGATCCGGGAGGCGTGGGAGATGTCGCTGCTGTTCGGCGCCGGCACCGGGGTCGTGCTGGTGGCGCGCTGGCTGTGGGAGCGGGTCAACGTGTGGGCGGAGTTCGCGGCGATGGCGGCGGGCCTCGCGGCGGCGCCGCTGCTGCTGGCCTTCACGGACCAGGAGTGGCTGCGGCTGGCGGTGATGGCGGCGGTGTCGACGGCGGCAGTGGTGGCCACGGCGCTGCTCGCGCCGCGCACCGACGCTGCCGTGCTGGACGCGTTCTACCGCCGTGTGCGGCCGCCCGGCTTCTGGCGGGAGACGGCGCTGCGCGTGGGGGACTCCCCCGCCGCCGCCCGCGGACGTCTGCGCGAAGGTCTCGCCGCCACGCTGCTCGCCGCGCTCACCGTCTATCTGGTGCTGGGCGGGGCAGTGGATCTCATGCTGCGCCTGCCGGGCGAGGCAGCGTGGCCGGCGTGGACGGCGATCGCAGCGGGCCTGCTGGCGACGCCGCTCTGGTGGCGCGCCGCCTTCGGCGCTTCCATCGCACCCGCCATGGGGTGAGGAGGCGGACAGCATGGCTTCCGCGTGCATTCGCCGTCATCGGTCAAACGACGCCTTCGCGCCGCAGCCGCGCGATGCCGGAGTCGTCGTAGCCGGCCTGGCGCAGGATCTCGTCGGTGTGTTCGCCGGGTGCGGGCGCCGGCCGCTCGCATTCGAATGGCATGCCGGAGAGCTTGAACGGGGGCGCGAGGTCCACGCCGCCGCAGCCATCGTCGCGGAACACGCCGCGCATGGAAAGCTGCGGATCGCGCATCGCTTCCTCCAGCGTCCGCACCGGCGTCACGCAGCAGTCGTGGCCGGCAAACACTTCGATCCATTCCGCCTGCGTGCGCGAGGCGAAAATCCGCGCCAGCTCGTCCTTGACCGCCGCGCTCTCCTGTGCGCTCGCCGGCGCCTGGCGCGGCTTGAGGTCCGGGCGCGCCAGCGCGTCGCACATCGCGTCCCAGAACTTCGGCTCCATCGCGCCCACCGCCATGTAGCGCCCGTCGGCGGTGCGGTAGGTGTTGTAGTAGGGCATCGCGCCGGTGATGACGTCCTCGCCGCGCGGCCGGGTGTGGCCGTGCAGCCGGTGGGCGATCATCGGGAACACCAGGTGCGCCGCCACCGCGTCGGTCATGGCGACGTCCACCAGCCGGCCCCGGCCGGTGGCGCGAGCGTCGAGCAGCGCCGCCAGGATGCCGATCGCCGCCGGCAGCGAGCCGCCCAGCAGATCGGCGATCTGGATGTTGGCGATTGCCGGCGGCCCGCCGGCGTTGCCGATCTGATCCAGCGCGCCCGCGTAGCCGAGGTAGTTGATGTCGTGCCCGGCGCGGTCGCGGTAGGGGCCGTCCTGGCCGAAGCCGGTGATGGCACAGTAGACCAGGCGCGGGTTCGACGCGGCCAGAACCTCGTAACCGACGCCCAGGCGGGCCATCACGCCGGGGCGGAAACTTTCGACGAGCACATCGGCGTCCCGGGCCAGCCGCAGCAGCACGTCCCGTCCCGCAG
The DNA here is from genome assembly GCA_049322755.1 of Pseudomonadota bacterium. Classification (GTDB taxonomy): domain Bacteria; phylum Pseudomonadota; class Gammaproteobacteria; order Burkholderiales; family UBA6910; genus DATIUV01. Next base: position 129,218 of record JBMOQX010000073.1, read on the forward strand.
GCTGCTTGAGGTCCAGCCGCATTGCGCGCTTGTTGCGGTTGAGCAGCTCGAAGAACGGCGACGTCTCGCCCTCGGCCACGCCGAAGCCGCGCGCGTAGTCGCCGGCGCCGGTGTCCTCGATCTTCACCACGTCGGCGCCCAGGTCGGCCAGGTACAGCGTGCACATCGGCCCCGGCAGCAGGCGGGTGAGATCCAGCACGCGCACGCCGGCGAGCGGTTTGGGACGGTTCGATCGGGTGGATGATGTCATGGGGGTGTGTTCACCGCAGAGGCGCCGAGGCGCAGAGAAGTTCTAGGCAATGGAACCGCCAAGGACGCGAAGGACGCGAAGGAGATCCAATTGATGATCAGTTTTTGCCTCCTTTGCGTCCTTCGCGGTAATAAGATTTTCTCGGCGCCTCCGCGATGAAGACGACCCTTCACCCCAGCGCAGCCAGCGGATTGGCATTCTTGGTGAACGCCACCAGCACGATGTAGGCGAACACCGCCTGGCCGGCGATCCACGCGCCGATGCGCACGCCGCGGGTTCGGCCGCGTTTGATCGCCACCGACCCGATGACGATGTACAGGATCAGCGCCACCACTTTCGCCGTCAGCCAGCCGGCGACGAACGGGTATTGCGAGATCATCACCGCCAGCGAAACGCCGGCCAGCAGCAGCACCGTGTCGTTGACGTGGGGCAGCACCCGGACCCACTTCCGCTGCAGCAGCGGCGAGCCGCGCATCATCCAGACGCCGCGTACGAAGAACAGCGCGTAGCTGATCAGCACCGTGGTGACGTGGAGGTGCTTTAGCGTCGTGAAAGTCACGGGAGTTGGCGAAAAGCGATCGCCGTCCTCTGGCTTGGCGTACCGAGGGCACGCTTGGCTTGGATTAGCGAATCGGCCGGCGGTAGGAGAGTAATGGTCTCTCGCGAGTCCCTGATTGCGAGGAGACCGAGCGTGTCACTAAAGGGAGACAGTCGCGTCGTAGACGGGTGTGATGGACACAGCGAGACCTGGCCACTCATTCGAAGAGAGTGAACGATCTTGGCGTCACTGCTCAATGCCATCAAACCGAAACCTGCTTGCGTCCAGATACTCAGCTACCGTATCGAACGCAATCCATCCCCGATACATGCGCTCAGCGACCGCGCCCAATGTGTTCGAGCCGGCGAACGGGTCAAGAACCACGTCGTACGGTTCCGTCAAGAACTTGATGAAGAACTCAGGAAGTTGTGCGGGGAATCGAGCCGGATGAATCTTTAAGCCAGCCTCCTTGCAGCGCTTAGTATAGGTGTCGTTAGCTGCGTTATTGCCAACCTTCATAAGCGCATCTGCAATAGGCTCTTCCACGACGTTTGGAGGAATAGAACCACCGGAATGGATCTTGTCAAAGGAGTTCTTGATGTTATGGCCCGAGGGTCGAACCGTAGCTTTGACGCCGCGCTGGTTGAGGCGATGCATGTCCGGGCTATACGGCTTCAGGACGCTACGGTTGTCAGCTTTCGGCCACGGGGTTTTCGAAAACCACCAAACGTACTCGACCGAATCCTTGATCCGAACACGACGGACGGTTACCCACTCTGCGGGCATCGGCATTTTCGCAGGGTTGTACCAAAAGCACTCCTGAGCAAGGTTAAAGCCTATGTTTTCGACCAGCGCAATTAGCAACTTAAAATGGTAAATTGATCGGGTGGGGACCTTAGGGTTATAACTGCCACCAATGTTCAAGACGAAGCTACCGTCGTCCCTAAGGATTCGAAATATCTCTCTTGCGAAACTGAGAAACCATTCAACGTAATCCGACTTGTCGACGTTCCCGTACTCTTTCTTGAAGTGAAGGGCGTAGGGAGGTGAAGTAAATACGAGATTGATTGAGCCGTCGGGTATACGCTTCATGCCGGCAAGCGAATCCCCTAAGTACGCGGCGCCAAGGGGTGTTCGATAATAGGGATGCATCTCCGCAACGATTGAGGCTGGATGTGCTGTCTCCGTAAGCGCCAAACCCGTTTGATTAGCCATTTTGCACCTGTGAGCCTTTTCACTCTCGAAGCGGTACGAATTGGTGAAGGCTACATAAATAGGTTGACAATGTCAACCTATTATTGGGAATGAAGAAACCAATTCCTCCGAGAACGGACGACTGGATATCTCAAGCGCAGGCCGCGCGCATTCGAGGGGTATCAAGACAGGCCATTTCCAAGCTCGTCAATCAGGGGCGCCTTAGAACCCTTGTGATCGGTGGCCATGTGTTTGTAAGTCGATCCGACGTAGTCGCGTTCCTGCCTCGCACCCCCGGCAGACCTCCCAAGCTTCCGCAATGAGCGACGAAAAGGTAGAGCAGATCTGGCGGTTACTTGCGGAGTGTACTCTCGAGGTCAGGAGAGCGGTTTTTGCACGGCTTCGCGATGAGTTTCCCCTTCATCCATTGGAAAGTCAGCTGAATACTACCGCGGAGATGATTCTTGAGGCGATCGCGCGTTCGGGGGACCTGACCCTCAGAGGAGTCCGCGGGGTCATCGCCGAAGCTGCCTTCATTGAGTACGTGGTTCGGCCGGCTGAGGCAGCAGGTTGGCGAGACGTCACCGAATCTGGCGATTTTCCGTATGATTTCAAGTTGGAGGACGCAGGCGGGCCAGTGCGGATTCAGGTCAAGATGCAGCGTCTTGAACGCGGGGCACCAAAGCTTTGGAAGAAGGGGCACGGATTCCCGGAGGGGCCAGTTTACGTCGTCGAAACCCAAAGAACTCGTGGAGGAAGGAACCCCGACGGAACGGCGACTCGCCCTTACCGCTTCGGCGAATTTGATGTACTTGCGGTTTCCCTGCATCCTTCAACCAACGACTGGTCCGCCTTTCGGTACACGGTAGCGGACTGGCTTGTTCCCCGTTTGGGGGGCCGAGAATCTCATAAGCGTCCTGCAACCAGTTTCCGCGCATCCCTGTGAGTTGTGGACCGACAGTTACTCGAGGGTCGTGGAGTGGCTAAGGTCGGGCCATAAACGCAGGCTCCCCGCATAAGTTATTGACCGCGGGCGAGTTAATGACAGCGGATCTCGGGAAGCTACTGAAAGCTTCCTGCAAGAGCCAGACCTAATCGGATAGTCTCGGGTTTCGGCGCCACGAATTGGATTGGCACGCAGCAAGGAGGCGGTGTGCAGGATCGCTACGAGGAGGTCTACCGCGCCTGGCGCTGGCAGGTGCCGGAGCGCTTCAACATCGCGCAGGCCTGCTGCGGCCGGCACGCGCGCGACCGTCACCGCTTCTGCCTGTACTGGGAGGACGAGTCCGGCGCCACCTCCGCCTGGACCTACTGGGACATTCGGCGGCAGGCCAACCGGCTGTCCAACGCGCTGGCTGCGCTGGGCGTCCGGCGCGGCGACCGCGTTGCCATCTGCCTTCCGCAGCGGCCCGAGACGGCGATCGCCCACATGGCCTGCTACCAGATGGGCGCGGTGGCGATGCCGCTCTCCATCCTGTTCGGGCCGGACGCGCTGGAGTACCGGTTGCAGAACAGCGAGACGCGCGTCGCCCTCGCCGATCCCGAGTCGCTGCCCAATCTGCTGGCGGTGCGCGACCGGCTGCCGCTGTTCCGCCACACGATCGGCGTTGCCGGCGCGCGCGAGGCCGGCGTCACGCCGTGGGAGGCGCTGCTGGAGAAGGCGTCGTCGCGCTTCGAGCCGGTGGACACCGGCGCCGAGGAACCCGCGCTGCTGATCTACACCAGCGGCACCACCGGGCCGCCCAAGGGCGCGCTGAAACCCCACCGCGTCCTGATCGGCAACCTGCCCGGCTTCCACTATTCCCACGACGAGTTCCCCCGGCCCGGCGACCTGTTCTGGTCACCGGCCGACTGGGCGTGGACCGGCGGGCTGATGGACGCGCTGCTGCCGACGATGTACTACGGCCAGGCGTTGCTCGGCTACCGCGGCCGCTTCGATCCCGAGCGCGCGTTCCGCCTGCTGGAGAAGTACCGGGTGCGCAACACGTTCCTGTTTCCCACCGCGCTCAAGATGATGATGAAGGCGGTGCCGTCGCCGCGCGAACGCTACGACCTGCGGCTGCGCTCGATCATGAGCGCCGGCGAATCGGTGGGCGGCGCGGTGTGCGACTGGGGCCGCGAGAGCCTCGGCGTGACGGTGAACGAGATGTACGGCCAGACCGAGGTCAACTACATCGTCGGCAACGCGCACACGCTGTGGCCGGCCAAGTCCGGCTCCATCGGCCGCCCGTATCCGGGGCACCGGGTCGCGCTGCTGGACGACGACGGCAACGAGGCGGCGGCGGGGGAGATGGGCGAGATCGCCGCGAACCGCCACGACATCCACGGCGACCGGGATGCGGTGTTCTTCCTCGGCTACTGGAAGAACGAGCGGGCCACCCGCGACAAGTTCACCGGCGACTGGTGCCGCACCGGCGACCTGGCGAAGCGCGACGAGCAGGGTTATCTCTGGTACCAGGGCCGCACCGACGACATGTTCAAGGCGGCCGGCTATCGCATCGGGCCGTCCGAGATCGAAAACTGCCTGGTCAAGCACCCGGCGGTGGCCAACGCCGCGGTGGTGCCGAGCCCCGATCCCGAGCGCGGCAACGTGGTGAAGGCGTTCATCGTCCTCACCGCCGGGACGCGGCCGGCGCCGGGGCTGGAAGACGACATCCGCGCCCACGTGCGCGGGCGCCTCGCGCCCTACGAGTATCCGAAGGAGATCGAGTTCATCGACGCGCTGCCGATGACCACCACCGGCAAGGTGCAGCGGCGCGTGCTGCGCGAGCGCGAGGCGGCGCGGAAGAAGGCGCTGACCGAGCGCGGCTGAAGCCGCCGCGGCCGCGACGGAGCCATCCCCATCGCGGGGGAATATCGCGGGGCTGCCAGGGTGGGCGCGGGGTCGGGCTGGACCCACGCGGTGCCCGGGGGCCGCCGGTCAGAACAGCCAGGGCACCGGGTTGGTGGACTTGGTGTACGAGATCGCCACCATATAGAAGAACACCACGATGGCCGCGATCCAGGCCACGACCCGGTCCGGCTTGGTCTCGCCGCGCTTCAGGCCCCAGGTCCCCAGCACCATGTAAAGGATCAGCGCGCCGAGCTTGACGGTGATCCAGCCGGCGACGAACGGGTACTGGGCCAGCATCACCATGAGCGCGACGCCCGTGGCCAGCAGCACCGTGTCCACCGCCCGCGGCGCGACCGTCACCCCCTTGCGCGCCAGCAGCGGCGAGTCGCGCATCATCCACACCCCCCGCAGGAAGAACAGCAGGAAGCTCAGGATCACCGAGGCGACGTGGGCGTACTTGAGGGCGGTGTAGGTCATGGGCGGCAGCCACAGGAGGAGGCCCGATTATCGGCCGCCCTCGCGGCGCCAGTCCACCCGACGGGACGGCCGGGCGTGGCGGCGTCCGGGGCGTAGCCCGGTGGAAGGAATCCTTACACATCCGCCCGGAGAGGTGGCAGGGGAGTTTTCAATCGAGCCCGTCCGGGTCCGGCGCGCGGCGAACAATTGCTCATCGATTCAGTGAGGTAACCGACACCACGACGGTGGCACGGTTGTTGTTGCTCTGTCCGTGAATCGGTGCGCCCGCCGGCGCGCCTTGGCGAGGAGCGAACCATGCACGAGACGTTCTACGAATTGCTGCGCCGGCAGGGCGTTACCCGTCGCAGCTTCCTCAAGTTCTGCAGCCTGACCGCCGCCTCGCTGGGATTATCCACCAGCGCCGTGCCGCGCATCGCCCACGCCCTGGAGACCAAGCCCCGGGTTCCGGTGGTGTGGCTCCACGGTCTCGAGTGCACCTGCTGCACCGAGTCGTTCATCCGCTCGGCGCACCCGCTGGCCAAGGACGCCATCCTGTCCATGATCTCGCTCGACTACGACGACACCATCATGGCGGCGGCGGGGCACCAGGCGGAGGCCGCGCTCGAGGAGACCATCAGGAAGTACAAGGGCCGGTACGTGCTGGCGGTGGAAGGCAATCCGCCCATCGGCGACGACGGCATCTTCTGCATCCCCGGGGGACGGCCGTTCGTCGAGAAGCTGAAGCATGTCGCCAAGGACGCCAAGGCCGTCATCGCCTGGGGTTCCTGCGCGTCCTGGGGCTGCGTCCAGGCCGCGAAGCCGAACCCGACCACCGCGGTGTCGATCAACAAGGTGATCACCGACAAGCCCATCGTCAAGGTGCCCGGCTGTCCGCCGATCGCGGAAGTGATGACCGGCGTGATCACCTATCTGGTTGCGTTCGACCGCCTCCCCGAGCTGGACCGCCAGATGCGACCGAAGATGTTCTACAGCCAGCGGGTGCACGACAAGTGCTATCGCCGCGGCCATTTCGACGCCGGCCAGTTCGCCGAGAGCTTCGACGACGAAGGCGCCCGCGCCGGCTACTGCCTGTACAAGGTGGGCTGCAAGGGACCGACCACCTACAACGCCTGCTCCACCACGCGCTGGAACGAGGCCGTCTCGTTCCCGATCGGCTCGGGGCACGGCTGCATCGGCTGCTCGGAAGACGGGTTCTGGGACAAGGGCTCGTTCTACGACCGGCTCACCAGCATCCAGCAGTTCGGCATCGAGGCCAACGCCGACCAGGTCGGCGCCGTGGCGGCCGGGGTGGTGGGCGCCGCGATTGCCGCCCACGCCGCGGTCACCGCCATCAAGCAGGCGGCCAAGAAACGCGACACCACCAGCACTGAGGAGAAGTAACCATGGCCGCGATCGAGACCCAAGGCTTCAAGCTCGACAACACGGGCAAGCGTGTCGTCGTCGACCCGATCACGCGGATCGAGGGGCACCTGCGCATCGAGGTGAACGTCGACGAAAAGAACGTGATCCGCAACGCGGTGTCCACCGGCACCATGTGGCGCGGCCTGGAGGTGATCCTCAAGGGACGCGACCCGCGCGACGCGTGGGCGTTCGTCGAGCGCATCTGCGGCGTGTGCACGGGCGTGCACGCGCTGGTATCGGTGCGGGCGGTGGAGAACGCACTCGGCATCCCGATCCCCGACAACGCCAACATCATCCGCAACCTGATGCACGCGACGCTGTACGCGCACGATCACCTGGTGCACTTCTACCACCTGCACGCGCTGGACTGGGTGGACGTGGTCTCCGCGCTCAAGGCCGACCCCAAGGCCACCTCGCAGCTGGCGCAGTCCATCTCGCCGTGGCCGAAGTCCTCGCCGGGCTACTTCCGCGACCTGCAGACCCGGCTCAGGAAGTTCGTCGAGAGCGGACAACTGGGCCCGTTCACCAACGGCTACTGGGGCCACCCGGCGTACAAGCTCCCGCCCGAGGCCAACCTGATGGCGGTGGCGCACTACCTGGAGGCGCTCGACTTCCAGAGGGAGATCGTCAAGATCCAGACGGTCTTCGGCGGCAAGAACCCGCACCCCAACTGGCTGGTGGGCGGCGTGCCGAGCCCCATCAACGTCAGCCATGCCGGCGCGGTGGGCGCGATCAACATGGAGCAGTTGAACCGCGTGCAGAAGATCATCCAGGAGACCATCACCTTCATCGACCAGGTGTACATCCCGGACCTGCTGGCGATCGCGTCGTTCTACAAGGACTGGGCGCAGTGGGGCGGCGGCATCTCGAGCCAGAACATGCTGGCCTACGGCGAGTTCCCGGACATCGCCAACGACGATTCCAACAAGTCGCTGCTGATGCCGCGCGGGGCGATCCTCAACGGCAACCTGAAGGAGATCCACCCGGTCGACCTCAAGGATCCGTCGCTGATCCAGGAGTACGTGACCCACTCCTGGTACAGGTATCCCGACGAGACCAGGGGCCTGCACCCCTTCGAGGGCGTGACCGAGCCCGATTTCGTGCTGGGCAAGGGCACCAAGGGTACGCGCACCGCCATCGACCAGCTCGACGAGAGCGCCAAGTACTCGTGGATCAAGGCCCCGCGCTTCAAGGGGCAGCCGATGGAGGTGGGGCCGCTCGCGCGCTACGTGGTGGCCTACGCCATGGGCGTCCCGGAGTTCAAGGAACCGGTAGACATGGTGCTGAAGAAGCTGGATGTGCCGGTGACGGCGCTGTTCTCGACGCTCGGGCGCACCGCCGCGCGCGGGCTCGAGTGCTCGTGGGCCGCGCACAAGATGCAGCACTTCTTCGACAAGCTCATGGCCAACATCCGCGCCGGCAACCTGGCCACCGCCAACGTCGACAAGTGGGAGCCCGCCTCCTGGCCGAAGCAGGCCAGGGGCGCCGGCTACTGCGAGGCGCCGCGCGGCGCGCTGGGCCACTGGATCGACATCCGCGACACCAAGATCGCCAACTACCAGTGCATCGTGCCCACCACCTGGAACGCGAGTCCGCGCGACCCGAAGAGCCAGATCGGCGCCTACGAGGCGTCGCTCATGAACACGCCGATGGCGGACCCGGAGCAGCCGCTGGAGATCCTGCGCACGATCCACAGCTTTGACCCGTGCCTGGCGTGCGCGACCCACGTCATGTCGCCGGAAGGCGAGGAACTCGTCCGCGTGCAGGTCCGCTAGGGAAGGGAGCGAGCCATGTCCAACAGAACTTTGGCGTACCACGCGGCGCCCCACGGCGTCAGGCTCAGGGCCTACGTCTGGGAGGCGCCGGTGCGGCTGTGGCACTGGGTGATGGTGCTGGCGATGCTGGTGCTGATCGTCACCGGCTACTTCGTCGGCAGCCCGCTGCCGTCGGTGGGCGGGGAAGCGAGCAACCATTACCTGTTCGGCTACGTCCGCTTCGCCCACTTCGCCGCCGGCTACATTTTCGCGGTGTTCTTCGTGCTGCGCCTGTACTGGGCGATCGTCGGCAACCGCTACGCGCGGGAGATCTTCCGCGTGCCGCTGTCGGTGTTCAACGCCGGCTGGTGGAAGCGGATGGTCGACCAGATGCTCTATTACGCCTTCCTGAAAAAGGAGGCGCCGGCGTACGTGGGCCACAACCCGCTGGCGATGGCGGCGATGTTCTTCATGTACGTGCTCGGCGCAGTGTTCATGATCGTCACCGGCTTCGCGCTCTACGGCGAGGGCGCCGGCATGAACAGCTGGCAGTACCAGTGGTTCAGCTCGTGGGTGATCCCGCTGCTCGGCCAGAGCCAGGACGTGCATACCTGGCACCACCTGGGCATGTGGTATCTGATCGTGTTCACCATCATCCACATCTATATCGTGATCCGTGAGGACGTGTCCGGCGCCGAGACGGTGGTGAGCACCATGGTCAACGGCTGGCGGGTGTCGAAGGACTGAGCCCGCGGCACGATCGGGGCGCGCCGTGGCGGCGGTCGTCGGCGACAAGGGCAGGCAATCAGGGAGGCCGGAGGCGGCAGCCGGCGCGGGGCGGGAGTCTCCGTGCCGGCCGCTGGCCCCGTCGACGCGCACCCCGCCCCATCCCGGGTGGTTCCTGGAAACCCGCTTTCTCGATCCCCTCGGCATCACCCAGCAAGCGCTGGCCCGGGCCCTGGGCGTGTCGCGCCGCCGGGTCAACGAACTGATCCGCGGCCACCGCGCCATCACCCCCGACACCGCGCTGCGGCTGTCGATCTTCTTTCACACCGATCCGCTGTTCTGGCTGGCGTTGCAGGCGGCCTGGGACGCCCACGAGGCGCGCCGCGCGCTGCGCGGGCGGCCTGACCGTGCGGGGCGGGCCGTGCCCTGAGGACGCGTCCCGCTCTATCAGCGTATGGTTATATCCATTTGTTCTTCATGGGGTTAAGCCGCATCGCAAACGTGCTCCGGTTGACCTAGATCAAGACCGCGCCATCCGGCGCTGGTAACGTGACCCTCAACGCTGTAACTGCCGCCGTTACAGCCAGACGAGGGGGTCATGAATCAGGAAATCCTGGTGCTCGGCATCGGCAACGTTCTCTGGGCCGACGAAGGTTTCGGCGTGCGCGCCGTCGAGGCGCTCAACGCGCGCTACCGGTTCGATTCCCGGGTACGCCTGCTGGATGGCGGTACCCAGGGGCTTTATCTGCTCGATTACGTCAAAAGTGCCGAGCGTGTCCTGGTGCTGGACGCCATCGACTTCGGCCTGGCGCCGGGCACGCTGCGAGTGTTTCGTGACGCCGACGTGCCGGCGTGGGGCGCCACCAAGGCCAGCATGCACCAGGTGGGTTTCCAGGAGGTGCTGGCGCTGGCGCAGCTGGCGGGCCGCCACCCGCACTCGCTGGCGCTGGTGGGCGTGCAGCCCGCGATACTGGCCGATTTCGGCGGCAGCCTGTCGCCCGTGGTGCGGGCCCGGCTGGACGCAGCCGTGGCGGCGGCGGCGGCCATTCTGGCGGCGTGGGGCGCGCCCGGCGAGCCGCGTCCGGCGCAAACCGGCGCGGAGCCGCTGGGTCCCGGCGCCCTCGAGATCGACGCCTACGAATCCGGGCGCCCGCCCGAGGACGCGGCCTGCCGCGTCGGCGACGCCCGTTTCCTCAACCCGCGCTACGCCCGGAGGGACGGCTGATGTGCGTCGGCTTTCCCATGCAGGTGATGGGCGGTGATGACGTCGCCGCCGTGTGCGAGCGCCGCGGCGAGCGCGCCACCGTCAACATGATGCTGGTGGGCGCGCAGCCGCCCGGGACCTGGGTGCTCACGTTCATGGGCGCGGCCCGGGAGGTGCTCTCGCCCCAGGACGCTGCGCAGATCGACGCGGCACTCGACGCCTTGGCGGCGGCGCTGGCCGGCAACGCCGACGTCGACGCGTACTTCTCCGACCTGGTCGGGCGCGAACCCCGGCTGCCCGAGCACCTGAAAGGAAAATGACCATGGCCGCCTCCGCCCCGCTGCGGGAGCACCCGCTGTTCCGACGGCTGTTCGGACAGCTCGGCTACGTGGAGCTGGACGCCGACGCGGTGGACGCGTTCGCCGCCGGCGCGGGCGAATCGCTGCTGTTTTTCGCGGAGGAGCCGGCGCGGGTCCGGGAGACGCTGGACCTGGCCGTGATCCTGCCCGAGATCGAGAAGGCATTTGCCGGCCGGTTCCGCGTCGGCGTGCTGCTGCCGGGGGCGGCCCATGCCGTGGCCAGGCGTTACGGCTTCCGGCGCTGGCCGGCGCTGGTGATGCTGCGCGGCGGCGGGTACGTCGGCACCATCGACGGCATCCAGGACTGGGACGTCTACACCGCCCGCGTCGCCGAGCTGCTGGCGGCGCCCGTGTCCCGCCCGCCCGGCATCGGCATTCCCGTCACGCCCGCCGGCGGCGACGCCGGCCACTGCCACTGAAATCCAAATGCTTCCGGAGACATCATGAAACCCTTCGCCATTCCGGTTCGCGCCATCGGGCCCGGTTCCCAGCCCACCGGCGACGAGGAGCTCGCGCTGCTGTCGATGCCCCGGGAGATGCCCGGGTTCGAGATGCCCGAGGTTCCCCACGCGGCCGACGCCCGGCATCGGCACGGTGCCGCGGCGGTGCTGCTGGAGCTGATCGGCGCGCTGCGCGAGTTCCGCATCGGCGACGGCACCTACCCGCGGCTCGATCTGGCGCCGCTGCCGGCGCCGACGCGGGAAGCGCTGGACCAGGTGCTGGGCGAGGGCGAGGTGAGCGCCGTCGTCGGCATCCCCGGGCGCGTGGAGATCCAGGAAACGGTGTTCGCCGGCGTCTGGCGCGTGCGGCATCTCGACGCCCAGGGGCGCGTCGAGCGCGACCTGCTGGAAGCGTGCGCGATTCCCGCGGCGGTGTCGCTGGCGGCGGCGGCCGGCTGGCAGAGCGCCCCGGCCGAAGTGGCCTTCGGGGACGGCGTGATGAACGCGCCGATGCTGCTCAAGGAGATCACCGCGCAGTCGCAGGCCTGCCGGCCGGGCGCGCCGGCCCACGTCGTCAACCTGACCCTGCTGCCGCTCTCACCCGCGGACCAGACCTGTCTCACCGGCGTCCTGGCCGACGGCGGTGTGACGCTGCTCTCGCGCGGATTCGGCAAATGCCGCATCAGCAGCACGACGCTGGCCCACACCTGGTGGGTGCGCTACTTCAACAGCGTCGACACGCTGATCCTCAACACCGTGGAAGTGGTGGACGTTCCGGAGGTGGCGAAGGCGGCGCAGGACGATCTCGACGACACCGCGGAGCGGCTGCAGGAGCTGGCCGACTGGCTGCGCTCCGACTGAGCACCATGAAGACGTTCGAAGGCTCCTACCTGGGAGACAACGCCAAGATCGGCCCCGCCACGCGCCTGGAGTGCAAGGTGTGCTGGTATGTCTACGACCCCGCCGCGGGCGATCCCGTCAACCAGGTCCCGCCCGGCACGCCTTTCAACGAGCTGCCGTCCCACTGGCTCTGCCCCAACTGCGAGAGCGAGCGGGCCCAGTTCATGGTGCTGCCCGATGGCTGAGGCGATTGCGGCCCGCGGCGCCGGCCACGCGGAGAATCCCGGTCCGCTGCTGGAGCAGGCGTTCCGGCGCATCCGCGACGAGCGCATGCGCGACGTGCCCATCCTCAACCCGCGGGTCGAGGTGGAGGCGGTGGGCTTTTGCGACTGGGACGGGCGCTGGCTCGGCATCCTGATCACGCCCTGGTTCATGAACATCCTGCTGCTGCCCCGGCGCGACGAACGCTGGATCGGCGTGCCGCCGGGGGGCGAGATCACCTGGCGTTTTCCCGCCGGAGACTATCTGTTCATCGGCGCGCGCGAGGACGCCGCCGGCGACTACCAGATGTGCTCGCTGTTCTCGCCGGTGCTCGAGTTCGAGGACCACGCCGCTGCCCGTGCCACCGCGGAGGCCTGCCTCGATCTGCTGTTCCAGCCCGACGCCGCCGCCGGGCCGCCCGAGGGTCCGATCGCGACGATCCGCGAGAACGCCGAGCGCCCGATGTCGAAGCGCGAGTTCCTGACCGGCGCGGTCCTGCGGCCGCGCGAAAGGGGGTAGGCCTTGGTGGATTCGGGGCGCATCCGCCTGGAAGGCGACATCCGTCTCAGCGTCCGCTGGGACGGTATCCGCGTGCACCAGGTGGCGGTGCATTCGTCGCGGCCGCTGCTGGCAGCGTCGATTCTGGAGGGCAAGCGGCCCGCCGACGCGGCGGGCCTGGTGCCCCGGCTGTTTGCGCTTTGCGCGGGCGCGCAGCGGGCCTGCAGCGAGGCGGCGCTGCGCGAGGCGGCCGGCGACGGCGGCGACGACGAGCTGGCGTGGCGGCGGGAACTCGACGTGATCACCGAATGCGCCCTGGAGTCTCTGTGGCGGCTGACGCTGGACCTGCCCCAGACGCTGGGGCAGGACCCCGAACCGATGGCGCTTTCGGCGGTGCGGCGCGCCTTTGCAGCGGCCCGGCTGGCAGGTACCGGCGAGGCCTGGCGGGACGCGGCGGCGACGCTGCGCATGGCGCTCGATCGGATCGTCCTCGGCCAGCATTTCGAGTCCTGGCTGCAAACACAGCCGCTGGAAGGCCTGGAGCGCTGGCTGGGATGCGGCCGCACCAGCACCGCCCGACGGATGCGCATGCTGTGGCGGCACGACTGGGGCGCCAGCGGCGTACCGCTGATGCCGTCCGAGATCCGGGTGCCGTCCGTGATGGCGCTGGCCCCGCTGCTGCGCACCGATCCCGACTTTCCCCGCCGCCCTTCGTGGGAAGGCGGCCCGCGCGAAACCGGTGCGCTGGCGAGGGAGCAGCACCACCCGCTTATCGCCGCCCTGCTGGCTTCGCGCGGAACGACCGTCGCCGTGCGCTGGCTGGCCCGGCTCATCGAGCTGACGCGCCTGGCCTTGACGCTCGAGCGGATGGGCGACGAGCGCCGGCCGCTGGGCGCGGTGGGGTCCCTGCGGGTCGCCCCGGGCGTCGGGATGGCGTGGGTGGAGAACGCCCGCGGCCTGCTGATCCATTGGGTGGAAATGGGCGGCGAGCGCATCGCGCGCTACGTGATCGTCGCGCCCACCGAGTGGAACTTCCACCCCGACGGCCCCTTCGTCGGCGCGCTTACGGGAATGGAGGTGCCCGATGCGAAGACGCTCGAGCGGCGCGCGCGGCTGCTGGCGCAGGCGCTGGACCCGTGCGTCGCCTACCGCATCGAGGTGGACCATGCATGAGATGTCGCTGGCCGAGGGCGTGGTGAGAATCTGCGAGGACGCGGCCCGGTCCCAGGGCTTCTCGCGCGTGAAGGCGCTGTGGCTGGAGGTGGGTCCGATGGCCGGCGTCGAGCTGGACGCGCTGAAGTTCTGCATGGACGTGGTGACCCGCGGCACGCTGGCGCAGGACGCGCGGCTCGAGATCGTCGAGACCGAAGGCCGCGGCTGGTGCCTGCAATGCTCGCGGCCGGTCGCCATCGCCGCCCGGTACGAAGCCTGCCCCGAGTGCGGCGGCTACCAGGTGCAGGTCACCGGCGGCGACGAGATGCGGGTGAAGGAGCTGGAAGTCGAGTAATGGGCGATGGGGAATGGGCGATGGGTGACGGGATTGCCCGTTCCCCATTCCCCATCACCCATGACCGGTTCTTTATGGGAGCAACGACATGTGCACCACCTGCGGCTGCGGCCAGGGCGAGACCCGGATCGAGGGCGAACACCAGCACGAGCACGTCCACACGGACGGCACCGTGCATTCGCATCCCCACGAGCATCCGCACCGCCATGCCGACGGCACGGTGCACAGCCACCCCCACACCCACGCGGGCGAGCACCGCCACGACCCCGGCGATCTGCACTTCGGCCTCGGTCCCGCGGGCGCCCACGCGCCCGGCCTCACCCAGGCGCGCATGGTGAAGATCGAGCAGGACATCCTGGCGAAGAACGACGCCTTCGCGCGGGAGAATCGCCGCGCGTTCGCCGAGCGCGGTGTGTTCGCCGTGAACCTGGTGTCCAGCCCCGGTTCCGGCAAGACCACCCTGCTGGTGAAGACCATCGAAGCGCTCGATGGGCGGCGCCGGGCGGCGGTGATCGAGGGCGACCAGCAGACCGCGTTCGACGCCGACCGCATCCGCGCCACCGGCGTGCCCGCGGTGCAGATCAACACCGGCAAGGGCTGCCACCTGGACGCCCACATGGTGGGCCGCGCGCTGCCGCGCCTGGAGCTGGGCGACGGGAGCCTGCTGTTCATCGAGAACGTCGGCAACCTGGTATGCCCGTCGGGATTCGATCTGGGCGAGGCGCACAAGGTGGTGGTGCTGTCGGTCACCGAGGGCGAGGACAAGCCGCTCAAGTACCCCGACATGTTCCACGCCGCGAGCCTGATGCTGCTGAACAAGGTGGATCTGCTGCCCTACGTCGAATTCGACGCCGGGCGCTGCGTCGAGTACGCGCGGCGGGTGAATCCGCGCATCGAGGTGATCCGCGTCTCCGCCACCCGCGGCGAGGGCATGGACGCCTGGCTGGCGTGGCTGGAGCGAGGCGCGGCCGCGGCCTCCGGACGGCGGCGCGGGGTGGAGGCGGTGAAGACGCGCATGGCCCAGCTGGAACGCGAGCTGGCGGCGCTCAAGGCGGAGCTGGAAGGTGGCCAGCCCCGCGATTGATCTCGCCCGCCCGGCGCGGCGCCTGCGGCTGCGCGTTCGCGGCCGGGTGCAGGGCGTCGGTTTCCGGCCGTTCGTCTACCGCCTGGCGCGGGAGGAGGACCTGTCCGGCTTCGTGCTGAACGACGCGGCCGGGGTGGAGATCGAAGTGCAGGGCGACGGCGATGCCGTCGAGCGGTTCGTCGCGCGTCTCTCGGCCGAAGCGCCGCCGCTGGCGCGAGTGGACGCGGTGGAGCGCGAGACGCGGGCGCTGCAGGCCCAAAGCGGCTTTCTGATCGAGGCGAGCCGCGGCGGCCGCGCCGCCACCGCGGTGACGCCTGACGCCGCCCCCTGCGGGCAATGCCTGGAGGAGCTGTTCGACCCCGGCGACCGCCGCCACCGCTACGCCTTCACCAACTGCACCCATTGCGGCCCGCGCTACACCATCACGGCGCGGCTGCCCTACGACCGCCCCAACACCAGCATGACGCGCTTCGCGCTGTGCCCGGCGTGCGAGCGCGAGTACCGCGATCCGGCGGACCGGCGCTTCCACGCCGAGCCCAACGCCTGCCCGGTGTGCGGCCCGCGGCTCAAGCTGCTGGATCGCAGCGGGCGCGCCGCGCTCGCAGCGGACCCGATCGCCGAGGCGCTGACCCGGCTCGCGCGCGGCGAGATCGTCGCGGTGAAGGGGCTCGGCGGCTTTCACCTCATGTGCGACGCGGCCAACGCCGAGGCGGTGGCGCGGCTGCGCAGCCGCAAGGACCGGGAAGAGAAGCCGTTCGCGGTCATGGTGGCCAACGCCGCCAGCGCCGCGCCGTTCGTCGAGATCGGCGCCGGCGAACGCGTGCTGCTGGAATCGCGCGAGCGGCCCATCGTGCTGCTGAGGAAGCGCCGGCGCTGCGACGAGCGGCTGCCCGGCGCGGCGCCGGGCCTGGCCTGGCTTGGCGTGATGCTGCCGTACACGCCGCTGCAATACCTGCTGTTCCACGAGCAGGCGGGCCGGCCGGCGGGCACGCAGTGGCTGAAACGGCGCCTGGATCTGCAGCTGGTGTGCACGTCGGCGAACCCCGGCGGCGAACCCCTGGTCACCGGCAACGCGGAGGCGGTGGCCCGGCTCGCCGGCATCGCCGACACCTACCTGGTGAACGACCGCGACATCCTCACCCGCTGCGACGACAGCGTCGTCCGCGTGCGCGCGGGCCGCGCCGCGTTCGTGCGGCGCGCCCGCGGCTACACGCCGGAGGCGATCGCCCTGGCGGGCGATGGCCCCCCGGTGCTGGCGTGCGGGGCGTATCTCAAGAACACCGTTTGCGTCATCCGCGGCGCCGAGGCTTTCGTGTCGCAGCACGTTGGCGACCTCGACAACGCCGCCACCTGCGTCGCGCTGGAGGAGACGGCGGCGCACCTGCTGTCGATCCTGCAGGTGCGGCCCGCGGCGGTGGCGTGCGATCTGCATCCGGATTTCCACAGCACGCGCCTGGCTGCGCGCCTCGCCGGGGAGTGCGGCGCGTCGCTGATCCAGGTGCAGCACCACCACGCCCACGTCGCGGCGGTGGCCGCCGAGCACCGCGCGGACGGAGCGCTGCTGGGGCTGGCGTTGGATGGCGTCGGCCTGGGCGCTGACGGCCGCATCTGGGGCGGCGAGCTGCTGCGCGTCGACGGCGCCGCGTTCGAACGCATCGCGCATCTCGCGCCGCTGCGGCTGCCGGGCGGCGACCGCGCCGCGCGCGAGCCCTGGCGCATGGCGGCCTCCGCGCTGCACGCGCTCGGCCGCGCCGACGAAATCGAGCGCCGCTACCCGGGCCCGGCGGGGAGGGCCGTGCGCACGATCCTGGACGGCGCAGTGCACGCGCCCCGGACTACCAGCGCCGGCCGGCTGTTCGATGCGGCCGCCGGTCTGCTGCTGGTGAAACCGGTGGCCGCGTTCGAGGGCCAGGCGGCCATGCTGCTGGAGGGCCTCGCCGAGCACCATAGCCCGGTCGCGCCGCTCGCCGGCGGGTTCGTGCTGGAAAGCGACGGCACGCTGAGCCTGCTGCCGCTGCTCGCGGCGCTGGCCGACGAAGTCGATTCGGCCTACGGCGCGGCGCTGTTCCACGCCACGCTCGCCGAGGCGCTGGCGCAGTGGACGCTCGCCGCGGCGCACCGCACCGGCCTTGGTCGCGTCGCGCTCGGCGGCGGCTGTTTTCTCAATCACGTGCTGTCGGCGGCGCTGCGCGGGCGGCTGGAGGCGGCGGGGCTGGCCGTGTTCGAGGCCGAAGCGGTGCCGCCCAACGACGGGGGCGTCGCGCTCGGGCAGGCGGCGGTGGCGCGGGCGCGGCTCGCGGGAGGGGTCTGACATGTGTCTCGCGATTCCGGTCAAGGTGGTGGAGTTGCTGCCGGGCGACATGGCCAAGGTGGACGCCGGCGGCGTGCGCAAGGACGTGTCGCTGGCACTGGTGGACGGCGTCCGGCCCGGCGACTATGTGATCCTGCACGTGGGCTACGCGCTGCAGAAGCTGGACCAGGACGAGGCCGAGAAGACCCTGGCGCTGTTCGCCGAGGCCGGGCTCACGCCCGAGAGCGGAGAGGCGGCGTGAAGTACGTCGACGAGTTCCGCGACGGCAACCTGGCCCAGGGCCTGAGGCAGGCCATCGCGCGCGCGGCGCGGCCGGACCGCCGCTACGACCTGATGGAGTTCTGCGGCGGCCACACCCATGCCATCTCGCGCTACGGCGTGCAGGACCTGCTGCCCCCCAACGTGCGCATGATCCACGGCCCCGGCTGCCCGGTGTGCGTGCTGCCCATCGGCCGCATCGACAACGCCATCGAGATCGCGCGCCGCGACAACGTCATCCTGTGCACCTACGGCGACTGCCTGCGCGTTCCCGCGTCCGGCGCTCTGTCGCTGCTCAAGGCCAAGGCCCGGGGCGCCGACATCCGCATGGTCTATTCCAGCCTCGACGCGCTCCGGATCGCGCGCGACAACCCGCAGCGCGAGGTGGTGTTCTTCGCCATCGGCTTCGAGACCACGACACCGCCCACCGCGGTGGCGATCCGCCAGGCGCAGGCCGAGGGCCTGGAGAACTTCTTCGTGTTCTGCAACCACGTGCTGACGCCGTCGGCCATCGCCAACATCCTGGAGTCGCCGGAGGTGCGGCGCCTCGGGACGGTGAAGCTGGACGGCTTCGTCGGCCCGGCCCACGTCTCGACGGTCATCGGCAGCCAGCCCTACGAGTACTTCGCCGAGGAGTACCAGAAGCCGGTGGTGATCGCCGGCTTCGAGCCGCTGGACGTGATGCAGGCGATCCTGATGCTGGTGCGGCAGGTGAACGAGGGGCGCGCCGAGGTCGAGAACGAGTTCGTCCGCGCGGTGACGCCCGAAGGCAACGTCAAGGCCAAGCAGCTGGTGGCGGACGTGTTCGAGCTCAGGCCCACCTTCGAGTGGCGCGGTCTGGGCGAGGTGCCGTACTCGGCGCTGCGCATCAAGTCGGCCTACGCCCGCTTCGACGCCGAGACGCGCTACGGCATCCGCTACCGCTCGGTGCCGGACAACAAGGCGTGCGAGTGCGGCGCCATCCTGCGCGGCGTCAAGACGCCCCAGGACTGCCAGCTCTTCGGCACGGTGTGCACGCCGGAAAACCCGATGGGCTCCTGCATGGTGTCCTCGGAAGGCGCGTGCGCCGCGCACTTCACGTACGGGCGCTTCCGCGACGCAGTCGCGCAAGCGGGTTTCGGCGGAGGCTAACGTGCGAAGCAGGTTATGCCGGAGCCAGACGCGGG
>JBMOQX010000073.1:148418-207627 GCA_049322755.1 Pseudomonadota bacterium
CTTCCGCGACGCAGTCGCGCAAGCGGGTTTCGGCGGAGGCTAACGTGCGAAGCAGGTTATGCCGGAGCCAGACGCGGGACGGGGCAGGCATGGTGTCCTCGGAAGGCGCGTGCGCCGCGCACTTCACCTACGGGCGCTTCCGCGACGCGGCGCGGAGCGCGTGAGCATGAAATCACCACAGAGACACAGAGGCATAGAGAAAGGCGAACGACCTTTCACCACAAAGGACGCAAAGGGGAAAATATCCGCCTTTCCTTTGCGGCCTTCGCGTACTTGGCGGTTCATCTTCAGGTTGCTTTTCTCTGTGTCCCTGTGTCTCTGTAGTGAAAGAAGGAACGATTCATGGGCGGCGTGAAACCCGATTACATCCGTCCCGTGGACTTCAAGCACGGCCGCGTGGACATGACCCACGGCGCCGGCGGGCGCGCCATGGCGCAGCTGATCGAGGAGCTGTTCCTGGCGGCGTTCGACAACCGGTGGCTGCGGGAGATGAACGACCACGCGCGCTTCCCGGTGGCCGGCGGGCGCATGGTGATGGCCACCGACAGCCACGTGGTCTCGCCGCTGTTCTTCCCCGGCGGCGACATCGGCTGCCTGTCGGTGCACGGCACCATCAACGACGTGGCGATGGCCGGCGCGCAGCCGCTGTACCTGTCGGCCAGCTTCATCCTGGAAGAGGGCTTCCCGCTGGCGGACCTGAAGCGCATCGTCGAGTCGATGGCGCGGGCGTCGAAGGAGGCGGGCGTGCCCGTCGTCACCGGCGACACCAAGGTGGTGGAGGCGGGCAAGGGCGACGGCGTGTTCATCACCACCACCGGCGTCGGCGTGGTGCACGACGGCGTCGACGTCTCGGGCGACAAGGCGCGGCCGGGGGACGCCATCCTGGTTTCGGGAACGATGGGGGATCACGGGGTGGCGATCATGTCGCTGCGCGAGAACCTGGCGTTCGAGACCGCGATCGAGTCCGACACCGCGGCGCTGCACGATCTGGTACGGGCGATGGTGAGCGCGGTGCCGGGCATCCGCGTGCTGCGCGACCCGACCCGCGGCGGGCTCGCCTCGACGCTTAACGAGATCGCGCGTCAGTCGAAAGTGGGCATGGAGATCCGCGAGGCGGCGGTGCCGGTGCGGCCGGAAGTTGACGCCGCGTGCGGGTTCCTGGGCCTCGATCCGCTCTACGTCGCCAACGAGGGCAAGCTGATCGCGATCTGCGCCCCGGAGGACGCCGACGCGCTGCTGGCGGCGATGCGCGCGCATCCGCAGGGGCGCGAGGCCGCCGTCATCGGCCGCGTCACCGGGGATCCCCACGGCTTCGTGCAGATGGTCACCGGCTTCGGCGGCCGCCGCAACGTCGACTGGCTCACCGGCGAGCAGCTGCCGAGAATCTGTTGACTTTGAACCACAGAGACACAGAGGCACAGAGAAATGCAAAAGCTTTTTTACCGCAGAGGACGCAGAGGACGCAGAGGAAAAAGTACTCAAGCCTCGCTCGACCGTGGGCCTTGCGGAGGCGCGGACTCGACTGACCGGAGAAAGGCGATTTCAACGCAAAGGGCGCGAAGGGCGCAAAGCAAACCGAGACTCGAGAAATTCTTCGCGCTCTTTGCGCCCTTTGCGTTTAACGGGCCTTTCCTCCGCGTCCTCTGCGTCCTCCGCGGTGAGTCCGTCGTCTACTCTCTCTGCGCCTCTGCGGTGAAGGACGTTCGATCATGCGCATCCTGTTCCTGACCCACAGCTTCAACAGCCTGACGCAGCGGCTGTACGTGGAGCTCGCCCGCGACGGCCACGAGGTGTCGATCGAGTTCGACGTCAACGACGCCACCAGCGAGGAAGCGGTGGCGCTGTACCGGCCGGACGTGATCGTGGCGCCGTTCCTGAAGCGCGCGATTCCCGAGTCCATCTGGGGCCGCCATCTGTGCCTGGTGGTGCACCCCGGGCCGCCGGGGGATCGCGGCCCGTCGGCGCTGGACTGGGCGATCCAGGAGGGCGCGTCGGAGTGGGGCGTCACCGTGCTCCAGGCCGACGGCGAGTTCGACGCCGGCCCGGTGTGGGCGGGCGCCGCGTTCCCGATGCGGGAGGCGAAAAAGTCCAGCCTCTACCGCAACGAGGTGACCGACGCCGCCGCGCGCGCGGTGCGCGAGGCGCTGGCCCGCCTGGAGGGCGGCGGCTTCCGGCCGCAGCGGCTCGCGGCGGGCGATGCCCGGGTCCGCGCGCGGCCCCTGATGCGGCAGCCTGACCGCGCCATCGACTGGTCGCGTGACGCGACAGCCGCCGTGCTGCGGAAGATCCGCGCCGCCGACTCGTTCCCCGGCGTGCCGGACACCCTGTTCGGCGAAGCCTTCCGACTCTACGGCGCCCACGCGGAGCCCCGCATCGCCGGCACCCGCCCGGGGGAGGTGATCGCGCAGCGTGACGGCGCGATCCTGCGGGCGACGGTGGATGGCGCGGTATGGATCACCCACCTCAAGCGCCACGCCGGCGCCGAGCCCGCGTTCAAGCTGCCGGCGGCGCTGGCCCTGGGCGAGCTGGCGCGCGGGATCCCGCACGCCGATGCCGGGCCGGTCCTGGCCGCCCCCGGCGACGGCTGGCGCGAGATCACCTATGAAGAGAGGAACGGCGTCGGCTATCTGGCGTTCGATTTCTACAACGGCGCCATGGGGACCGAGCACTGCCAGCGCCTGCACGCCGCCATCGAGGCCGCGTCGCGGCGGCCGGTGGACGTGCTGGTGCTGCTGGGCGGCGAAGACTTCTGGTCCAACGGCATCCACCTCAGCCTCATCGAGGCGGCGCCGAGTCCCGCGGACGCGTCGTGGGAGAACATCAACGCCATCGACGACGTCGCGCGGGCGATCCTGACCAACGAGCGCCAGCTGACGATCTCGGCGCTGCGCGGCAACGCCGGCGCCGGCGGCGTGTTCCTGGCGCTGGCGGCCGACCGCGTGCTGGCGCGCAGCGGCGTCGTGCTGAATCCGCACTACAAGGGCATGGGCAATCTCTACGGCTCCGAGTACTGGACCTATTCGCTGCCGCGCCGCGTCGGCTGGGAGCAGGCCCGCGCCATCACCCGCAACCGGCTGCCGCTCGATGCTTCCGCAGCGCTCGCGGCCGGGGTGGTGGACCAGGCGCTGGACGGCGACCTGGCGCGCTTCGCGTGCCAGGTGGCGGCGTACGCCGAGCGTCTCGCCGCGGACCCGGGGCTTCCTGCGCTGCTCGCCGCCAAGCGCGCGCGGCGCGCGGAAGAGGAGCGGGTGAAGCCGCTGGCGCGCTACCGGGAAGAGGAGCTGGAGCGCATGCGGCTCAACTTCTACGGCTTCGATCCCAGCTACCACGTGGCGCGCTACAACTTCGTGCACAAGGTGGCGCATTCGTGGACCCCGCGGCACCTGGCGCTGCACCGGCGCCTGGACTTTGCGCCGGGGCGGGAGCGCGCGGCATGAGCAGCCTGCCGCTGGTGCTGGTGGTGGACGACGAGCCGCGCTCGCAGGAGGCGCTGCGGCGCACCCTGGAGGAGGACTTCGACGTCCTCACCGCGGCCGACGCCGGCCAGGCCCACGCCGTGCTCGCCCGGGAAATGGTGCAGGTGATCCTGTGCGACCAGCGCATGCCGGGCCAGAGCGGCGTGCAGTTCCTGCGGCAGGTACGCGAGGAGTGGCCGGACGTGGTGCGCATCATCATCTCCGGCTACACCGACGCCGAGGACATCATTGCCGGCATCAACGAGGCCGGCATCTACCAGTTCATCCTCAAGCCCTGGCAGCCGGAGGCCCTGCTGCTCGGCGTGAAGAACGCCGCCCGCCTCTACGACCTGCAGCTGCAGACCCAGGAGCTCAACGTGGAGCTGAAGACCGCCGCGCCGGTGCTGGCCCGGCGCATCAACGGCAGGCGGGCGCTGGCGCGCTCGCTGGGGGACCTGTCGCAGATCCGCCGCGGCCCCGGCAGCCCGATGCAGCAGCTGTGCGACATGGTGGAGCGGGTGGCGTGCTACGACCTGCCGATCCTGGTCACCGGGGAGTCGGGCACCGGCAAGGAGCTGGTGGCGCGCGGCATCCACTACCGCAGCCCGCGCGCCGAGCGGGCGTTCGTGGTGGAGAACTGCGCCGCGGTCCCCGACCAGCTGCTGGAGTCGGAGCTCTTCGGCCACAAGCGCGGCGCCTTCACCGGCGCCTATGAGGACCGCATCGGCCTGTTCCAGCAGGCCGACGGCGGCACCATCTTTCTCGACGAGGTGGGCGAGACCTCCCCGGCGTTCCAGTCCAAGCTGCTGCGGGTGCTGCAGGACGGCGAGATCCGCCCGGTGGGCAGCAGCCGGTCGTTGCAGGTGGACGTGCGCGTGATCTCGGCCACCAACCGCGATTTGGACCGGGACATCCGCTCCGGGCGCTTTCGCGAGGATCTCTACTACCGGCTCTCGACGGTGGCGGTGCACGTGCCGCCGCTGCGCGAGCGCGTCATGGACGTTGCGCCGATCGCGGAGGCCGCGCTGGAGAAGGCGATGCGCACGCTCGGCAAGCAGGTGGCCGGCTTCACCGAAGAGGCGCTCGAGTGCATGAAGGCCTACCGCTGGCCGGGCAACGTGCGCGAACTGCAGAACGAGGTGACGCGGATGCTGGCGCTGGCGACCGAGCCGCGTCTGGGCGCCGAGCTGCTCTCGCCGCGGGTGGTGCGGGCGGCCGCGCAGGAGGAGGAGCGCGACGTCGAGCAGCTGCTGGGCGTCGACGGCTCGCTGCGCGAGCGCATGGAGGCGCTGGAAGCGCGGGTGCTCAAGGAGACGCTGATCCGCCACCGCTGGAACAAGACCCGCGCAGCGTCGGAGCTGGGCCTGTCGCGCGTCGGGCTGCGGGCCAAGCTGGCGCGCTACGGCCTGGAGCGGAAGCTGTGAACGCCCGGCGTGTGAACGTCGTATGGCTGCAATCGGGCGGCTGCGGCGGCTGCAGCATGTCGCTGCTGTGCGCCGACTCCCGCGACCTGCTCGGCATGCTGGCGAGCGTCGGCATCCGGCTGCTGTGGCACCCGGCGCTGTCCGAAGCAAGCGGCCGGGAGGCGCTGGCGATCCTGGA
Organism: Pseudomonadota bacterium; assembly: GCA_049322755.1. Lineage (GTDB taxonomy): Bacteria > Pseudomonadota > Gammaproteobacteria > Burkholderiales > UBA6910 > DATIUV01. The sequence goes on from JBMOQX010000073.1 coordinate 153,476, forward strand.
ACGCTGCGCCGACGGGCGCGAGCGGCTGGACGTGCTCTGCGTCGAGGGCGCGCTGCTGCGCGGACCCAACGGCAGCGGGCGCTTCCACCTGCTGGCGGGCAGCGGCACGCCGATGATCGAGTGGGTCGAGCGCCTGGCGCGGGTGGCGCGGTACGCGGTGGCGGTGGGCAGCTGCGCCGCCTACGGCGGCGTCGCCTCGGCCGGGCCGAATCCGACCGACGCCTGCGGGCTGCAGTTCGAGGCCGACCAGCGCGGCGGCCTGATGGGCGAGGGGTTCCGCGCGGGCGCCGGTCTGCCGGTGGTCAACGTCGCCGGCTGCCCGACCCACCCCGGCTGGGTGGTGGACACGCTCATGGCGATCGCGCTGGGCGGGCTCGCCGAGGGCGACCTCGACGGCGTCGGCCGGCCGCGCCACTACGCCGACCACCTGGTGCACCACGGCTGCGCGCGCAACGAGTACTACGAATTCAAGGCCAGCGCCGAGAAGCCGTCCGACCTCGGCTGCATGATGGAGCACATGGGCTGCAAGGGCACCCAGGCCCACGCCGACTGCAACACGCGGCTGTGGAACGGCGGCGGCTCGTGCACGTGCGGCGGCTACGCCTGCGTCTCGTGCACCGAGCCCGGCTTCGAGGAGCCCGGCCACCCGTTCGCCACCACGCCGAAGGTCGCCGGCATCCCCGTGGGGCTGCCCACCGACATGCCCAAGGCCTGGTTCGTCGCGCTCGCCGCGCTGTCCAAGTCGGCCACGCCGAAGCGAGTGCGCGAGAATGCCGTGGCGGACCACCAGGTGGTGACGCCGGCGCTCAAGAAGACCCGGCTCGGCTGACGGCGGCTCTCCCGGGATCGAACCGCCAAGGACGCGAAGGAAACCGGCCATCATGCCTGGGCCCCATGAATGCTTTCCCTCGCGCCCCTGGCGGTTCCATGCTCCTGTCTTTCCCGGCGCCCGCCGCGGCCCGGTATCTGCCATCCGGCTCGTGCTTTCTCCGCGGACGCCGCGGCGGTGCGTGAGGGTCCGGCGATGACCCGGCTCGTGGTCGGCCCGTTCAACCGCGTCGAGGGTGACCTGGAAGTGACGCTGGAGGTGCGCGACGGCCGTGTCGCCGAGGCGCGGGTGAACTCGCCGCTGTACCGCGGCTTCGAGCAGATCCTGTGCGGCAAGCACCCGCTCGATGCGCTGGTGTTCGCCCCGCGCATCTGCGGCATCTGCTCGGTGTCGCAGTCGGTGGCCGCCGCAACGGCGCTGGCCGGCCTGAGCGGGGTCGCGGTTCCGGCCAACGGCCGGGTCGCGGTGAACCTGATGCTGGCGGCGGAGAACCTGGCCGACCATTTCACCCACTTCTACCTGTTCTTCATGCCGGACTTCGCACGCGAGAGCTATCGCGGCCGCCCCTGGTTCGCCGCGGCAGCGCGGCGCTTCAAGGCGGTGGAGGGCAGCGCCGCCGCCGAGGCGATTCCGGCGCGCGCCGCGTTCCTGCACCTGATGGGCATCCTCGCCGGCAAGTGGCCCCACACGCTGGCGGTGCAGCCGGGGGGCTCGGCGCGGCCGATTGAGCGCGGCGAGGCGCTGCGCCTGATCGCGATCCTGGCGGAGTTCCGCGCCTGGTGCGAGCGGCGGCTGTTCGGCGACGCCCTGGAGGCGGTGGCCGGCCTGTCCAGCTGCGCGGAGCTGGACGCGTGGATCGACGCGCGCCCCGCCGAGGCCGGCGACTTCCGCCTGTTCCTGGAGATCGCGCGCGACCTCGACCTGGCCGCGCTGGGGCGCGCCGACGACTGCTTCCTTTCCTACGGCACCTATCCGCAGGCCGACGGCCCGCTGTTCGCCGCCGGCGTCTGGGACGGCGGCCCGGGAGACGTCGATGCGGCGGCGATTCGCGAGGACCTCGCGTGCAGCTGGATGGACGGCCCGGTCGAGCCGCTGCACCCTTCCCGCGGGGTGACCGCGCCGCTTGCCGACAAGCCCGGCGCCTACAGCTGGTGCAAGGCGCCGCGCCTCGCCGGGCGGCCGATGGAAACCGGCGCGCTGGCGCGCCAGGTGGTGGCCGGGCATCCGCTGATCCGCGACCTGGTGGCGCAGGCCGGCGGCAACGTCGTGGCGCGCGTCGTGGCGCGGCTGCTGGAGATCGCGCGGGTGCTGCCGGCGATGGAGCGCTGGGTGCGGGAGCTGGAGCCCGGCGCGCCGTTCTGCGGCCACGCGCCGCTTCCGGCCGAGGGCGCCGCCTGCGGCCTGACCGAGTCGGCGCGCGGCAGCCTGGGCCACTGGCTGACGGTGGCGCGGGGCGCCATCGCCGGTTACCAGATCGTCTCTCCCACCACCTGGAACTTCTCGCCGCGCGACGCCGGCGGGCGGCCGGGGCCGCTGGAGCGGGCGCTGGTGGGGGCGCCGGCGGCGGCCGGTGAAGAAACCCCGCTCGCCGTGCAGCACGTGGTGCGATCATTCGATCCGTGCATGGTGTGCACGGTGCATTGACCGCCCCAGGGGAGCTTGCCATGGAACGCTTCACCATCTCGCTCGACGCCAGGCTGGCGAAGGAATTCGACCGCCTGATCCGCGCCAAGGGCTACGAGAACCGCTCCGAGGCGGTGCGCGACATCCTGCGCCAGCAGCTGGAGGCGCACCGGCTGCAGGCGCAAGAGGCGCCGCACTGCATCGCCAGCCTGTCCTACGTCTACAACCATCACGAGCGCGATCTCGCCGAGCGCATGACCTCGATGCAGCACCGGCGCCACGACCTCACGGTCTCCACCATGCACGCGCATCTGGACCACGACAACTGCCTGGAGACGGTGATCCTGCGCGGGCCCACCGCCGAGGTGCGGCGCTTCGCCGAGGCCCTGATCGCCGAGCGCGGGGTGCGCCACGGCCGGCTCAACCTGATCCCGGCCGACGTCGAGGCCGGCCATCACCACCACGTGCACTCCAGGCCCAAGAGCTGATGGACGACGCCTCCGCCAAGAGCCAGTCGCGCCGCCGCGCCCGCATCCGGGAGGCGACGGCGCGGGCGCGCGCCCTCGGGCCGCAGGCGGTGCGGCCGTCGCCGGCGATGGCGGGCCTGGACGAGGCCATGTGGATCGAGGTGATCCGCAAGATGGAGGAGGTCTACGCCGACCTGCTCAAGCACGAGGTGGCGCTGGAGGAGAAGAACGCCGAGCTGGAGGACTCGCAGAACTTCATCCTCGGCGTGCTGCGCTCGATGTCGGACGTGGTGATCGTCTGCGACCGGCTCGGCCGCATCCAGGAGGTCAACCCGGCGCTGGCGCGCACCACGGGCCGCGGCGAGGCGGAGCTGAAGGGCCGGCCGGTGGCGGATCTCATCGCCGATGCCGCGTCGGGCCGCCGGCTGGAGCAGATGCTGAAGCACCCCAGCGGCGGGACCGTGAGCGATTGCGAGATCCAGCTGATCGGCGCCGACGCGATGCCGGTGCCGGTGACGGTGAACTGCACGCCGCGCTTCAACGGCGTCGGCAAGCTGGTGGGGCTGACGCTGACCGGCCGCCCCCTGGGCGAGCTGCGGCGCGCCTATCAGCAGCTGCGCCAGACCCACGAGGAGCTGAAGCGCGCGCAGCAGCAGCTGGTGCACTCCGAGAAGATGGCGTCGCTGGGCCTGCTGGTGGCGGGCGTGGCGCACGAACTGAACAACCCGATCAGCTTCGTGCTGGGCAACGCGCACGCGTTGAAGCGCTACCTGCAGCGCATCGGGGAGTACCTCGACGCGGTGCACGCGGGCCGGCCGGCGGAGGAGCTGGGCCGGCTGCGCGCCCGGCTGCGCATCGACCGCATCCGCGGCGACCTGGAGCCGCTCATCGATGGCACCGTCGAAGGCGCCGAGCGCACCCGCGACATCGTCGACGCGCTCAAGCGCTTCTCCGCCGTGGATCGCGACGAGGAGCAGGTCTTCGACCTCGCCGAGGTGGTGGAGCGGGCGCTGCACTGGGTGACGCGCGCCGCGCCGGCGCGGGTGCGGGTCGAGTCCGCGCTGCCGCAGCGGCTGCCGGTGCGGGGCTCGGCGGGGCGCATGCAGCAGGTGGTGGTGAACCTGGTGCAGAACGCCATCGACAGTCTGGACCGGCGCGACGACGGCGCGGTGAGCGTGACCGGCGAGGCCGGCGACGGGCGCGTGCGGGTGCGCGTGCGCGACAACGGGCCCGGCATTCCGGCGGAGCATCTGTCGCGCGTGTTCGACCCGTTCTTCACCACCAAGCCGGTGGGCAAGGGCACCGGGCTCGGGCTGTCCATCAGCTACGGCATCGTCGAGCGCCACGGCGGCCGGCTGAGCGCCGCAAACCACCCGGAGGGCGGTGCCGTCTTTACCCTGGTATTGCCGCTGGCGGAAGGGTAGGAAGCTTCCGCCGTTTCCTCTTGAACGGCTGCCGGGTTTCCGGCGCCGCTGCCCTGCTGCGAACCTTCGAAAAAGCAACGGAAAGACGCTTCGACGCGGGGGTAGTGCAGTCTTCAACATTTCCGGCAATCTTGCCTGTTTTCAATGACAAGCCAAGAGGTGCTAATATCATTTGCAATACGCAAACTGGATAGGCATATGGCTGACCCTCGGGAATGGAACGTCCTGCTCTTGGGGCCGCTGTTCATCAGCGACAAGACCATTCGCAGGCGCTTGGGCAACGATTACAACATACACGTCGCCGATTCTTCCGCGCGGGCGATCCAGCTAATTGGAAAGGTCGAGCCCGATGTCGTGTTGTCCGAGCAAACGCTGCTGGATGGACGCGGGGTGGATTTTCTGCAGCAACTCCGTGTGATGCATCCCAACATCATTCGGATTCTGGTGCTGGCACAAACGCGACGGGAAGAGATCATCAAGGCGATCAACGAAGCCGCGGTCTATCAAGTGGTCGTCGCGCCCCTGGAACCGGAGCAGACCAGCCTGATGTTGAAGCGGGCGTTGGAGACCCGGGAACTTGCGCGGATACATCGCTATTTGAGCCGTGAGCTCAAGTTTGCCGATGCGGTCCTGCATCGGGAAAACGAAAAGATGACGGGCCTCTTGAGGGAAACTTACGAATTCGACAAGCTGGTTTTCTGCAGCAGCGCGATGGCGGAAGTCTGCAATCTGGCCAAAAAGGCGGCGGTGACCGACCTTCCTGTTCTCATCCAGGGAGAGACAGGAACCGGCAAGGAGTTGTTGGCGCGGGCGATCCACCTTTTCAGCGGACGCCACAAGCAGATTTTTCTGGCCCAGAACTGCGGCGCACTGGCTGACAGCCTGCTCCAGTCGGAGCTGTTCGGGCACAAGCGGGGCGCGTTCACAAATGCCGTGAGCGATCGCCTCGGGTTGTTCGTGGCTGCCGACGGCGGCACAGTGTTCCTGGACGAGATTTCCGAGATATCCCCGGCCATGCAGGTCAGCCTTCTGCGCTTCCTTCAGGAAGGAGAAGTGAAGCCCGTGGGGTCCGACCAGAGTCGCCGAACCAATGTGCGCATCATCGCGGCAGCCAATCGGCCTCTGCTCCAGTTGGTGGAGGAAGGCAGTTTCCGGCGCGACCTCTACTACCGGCTAAGGGGCTTCGAGCTGCTGATGCCGCCCCTGCGGGACCGGCCGGAGGACATCCCGGTCCTCGCCGATTTCTTGGTCAAGAAGTATGCGGAGAAGACTGGGCGCCGGATTCCCGGCATCACGGTCGAAGCGATGCACAAGCTGAAGGCGTATGCGTTTCCCGGAAACGTGCGCGAGCTCGAGAACGAGGCGCGTCGCATGGTCGCCGTGGTGGAGGACGGAGAGTTCATCACGGCCAAACACCTCTCCCCGGAGATCGCCAAGAGCCGTCCCCGGCCAGGAGGGCCCCTGGGGGTGGGCGCCAATCTGAACGGCGCCACGCTCAAGGAGCGCGTCGAGCACCTGGAAGTGCTGCTCATCAGGGAGGCGCTTGAGCGCCACAACTGGAACCACTCACGCGCCTCGCGCGAGCTCGGCCTGTCACGCGTGGGGCTCGCCAACAAAATCAAGCGCTACAACCTCAATCGAATCGACTTTCAGGAAAACTCCCGTGGGTGACGACGACAGCCTGCTGCCGGGATCCGCGCTGCGCTTCCCTTGCTCCAGGGTCTATCCGGCGCGCTCGCCGGGAGGTTTTCGGGATCTCGGCGTCACCGCCTTGGCGCGGCACCTCGGCCTTCAGGAGTGGCAGCTTAACGGCCATTGGTGCAGTCGCTGTCAAGGCATCTGGTTCGGATATACCCTGGAAACCCAATGTCCACGCTGCAGCAATCGACACGGGTGATTCGGACACGCGGCCGGCAAATTCGCGCCCCGCGCCGCAACGCAGCATAACCTCTTCATTCTGACCGCCAAATCTGCGGGAACAGTGCAAAGCTAATTAGCAACCATTTCGCTACTGCAAATACCGTAAGCAGTTGATCGACCGGCCGGCACTCGTTCGGCGGTTCACAGGGCATACGTAACCTCATCAATTTCAACCCGTTCATTGTTGCGCGCGGCAATCAATGGCGATGGCACGCGCCTTGCGAATAATAATTCTCGCGTGCGTAGCGATAAGCGTTTCGCAACGCACCAGGCAACGCAAAATTCGGGTCCATCGGAAAAGGAGGTTGCAAAGTGGCAAATCTCTTATGGCTGCAAGGGGGTGCATGTTCGGGTAACACCATGTCGTTCTTGAATGCCGAGGAGCCGAGCGCTTGCGACCTCGTGACCGACTTCGGCATCAACGTCCTGTGGCATCCGTCGTTGGGGGTCGAACTGGGGGACAATCTGCAGAAAATTCTGCGCGATTGCGCCTCCGGAGCGATACCCCTCGATATCTTCGTATTCGAGGGCACCGTCGTAAATGCCCCCAACGGTACCGGCGAATGGAACCGCTTCGCCGGCCGTCCCATGAAGCAGTGGGTCAAGGAACTGGCGAGCGCGGCCACCTACGTAGTGGCGATCGGCGACTGCGCGACCTGGGGCGGAATCCCGGCCACCGCTCCCAACCCCAGCGAGTCGCAGGGCCTGCAGTTTCTGAAACGCAACCACGGCGGATTTCTCGGCGTGAACTGGCGCGCCAAGTCGGGGCTGCCGGTGGTGAACATTCCCGGTTGCCCGGCGCATCCGGATTGGATTACCCAGATCGTGGTGGCCTTGGCAACCGGGCGCGGCGGCGACATTCAGCTGGACGAGTTCCAGCGCCCCAAGACCTTCTTCCAAAGCTTCACCCAGACCGGCTGCACTCGCAACATGCACTTTGCGTACAAGGTGTCAGCCACCGAGTTCGGTCAGCGCAAGGGATGCCTCTTCTACGACCTCGGCTGCCGCGGACCGATGACTCACTCGCCCTGCAATCGCATCCTCTGGAACCGGGTGTCGTCGAAAACACGCGCCGGCATGCCCTGCCTGGGGTGCACCGAGCCGGAGTTCCCCTTCTTCGATCTCGCTCCGGGGACGGTGTTCAAGACTCAGACGTTGATGGGCGTTCCCAAGGATCTTCCGCTCGGGGTGGACAAGAAGGGCTACATCACACTCACCGCCGCGGCGAAGAATGCCGCGCCGGCCTGGGCCGAGCAGGACCTCTTCGTGGTCTGAGCCCGCAATTCGCAGGAATCGAAAGGAGTCAACGCAAATGGGAAACGTACAGACCCTCGACATTTCACCGGTCGGCCGGGTGGAAGGCGATCTCGACGTTCGAGTCGACATACAGGACGGCATGGTCGTCAACGCCTGGACACAGGCGGAGCTGTTCCGGGGTTTCGAGATCATCTTGCGCGACAAGGACCCGCAGGCCGGGCTGGTGGTGACGCCCCGCGCCTGCGGCATCTGCGGCGCGTCGCATCTCACTTGCGCCGCGTGGGCGCTGGACACCGCGTGGCAGACCGAGGTGCCCAGAAACGCGATTCTGGCGCGGAACCTGGGACAGGTGGCGGAGAGCCTGCAAAGCCAGCCGCGGTACTTCTACGGGCTGTACGCCATCGACATGACAAACAGGAAGTACCGCAACAGTCCGTTTTACGAAGAAGCGGTGAAGCGTTTTGCCGCCTTCACCGGGCGATCTTATGAAGTCGGCGTCACCATTTCCGGCAAGCCGGTGGAAATCTATGCCTTGATGGGCGGGCAGTGGCCCCATTCCAGCTACATGGTGCCTGGAGGCGTGATGTGCGCGCCGACGCTGTCGGACGTCACCCGGGCCTGGTCCATCCTGGAATACTATCGACACACTTGGCTGGAGCCGGTGTGGCTTGGATGTTCGCTCGAACGCTACGAGGAAATCAAGACATACGACGACTTCCTGGCGTGGCTGGACGAGAGTCCGTCCCACGCCAACTCCGACCTGGGTTTTTACTGGCGCATGGGCCTCGACGTCGGCCTCCACAAGTATGGAGGCGGAGTCGGCAGGTACGTGAGCTGGGGATATCTGCCCCACGAGGACAAGTACCAGAAGCCGACCATCGACGGACGCGCGTCGGCGGTCATCATGAAAGGCGGCGTCTACGACGGCAAGGCGGACACCCATGTGAACATGGATCAGAAGTTCGTGCGGGAGAACTCGATGCACGCCTGGTACGACGAAGGAAACGGCGACGTTCATCCCTTCGACCGCGTGACCAAGGCGGTTCAGAAGAACGACACCGACTTCGACGCACGATATTCGTGGTGTACCGCCGTCTCCCATCCGGAGTTCGGACGCCTCGAAGCGGGCCCCTTTGCGCGCCAACTGGTGGCGGGCGGTGCCCACGGCGAAGACTGGCAGCATACCGACCCACTGATCCTGGACATGTTCAAGAAGATGGGCGGACCGAACCTGCATCTGAGGCAGATCGCCCGCATGCACGAGACCGTCAAGCTCTACCGCCAGGCCGAACGCTGCCTGCGCGAATTCCGCCTCAAGGACCCCTGGTACATCAAACCCAGAGAGAGAGACGGCCGCGGCTGGGGCGCGACCGAAGCGATTCGCGGCGCGCTGTGTCACTGGATCGAAGTCAAGGACGGCAAGATCAAAAACTACCAGATCATTGCGCCCACCACGTGGAACGTCGGCCCGCGGGACGGCAACAACATGCGCGGCCCGATCGAGGAGGCGCTCATCGGTGCTCCGATCGCCGACGCGAGCGACCCGGTCGAGGTCGGCCATGTGGCACGCTCCTTCGATTCCTGCCTGGTATGCACCGTGCACGCCCACGACGCCAAGACCGGCAAGGAACTGGCCCGTTTTCGCACCGGCTGAACGACACTCGACTCGAACCGCGTAGCACGCATGCAGATGCGGGGAGCGCTTCGCCGCCTCCGCAGGAGGAGAATTTCATGCACGGCGACGAGGAAAACGAGCTGCGCGAGCGGATCGGGAAGATGCTCGGCAACGGGCTGGAGACTCAGACCGAGCCTTTTCCGGAAACCGACAAGGAGTTCGCCCAGCTCCTGGTGGAGCTGCGGGAGCTGCCGCCGGACGATTTGCGGGGGAAACTGGTCATTTCCGGATTTACCGACAAGCCCTATGGGCCGGACCAAATGCGCTGCCAAGAGTGCATGTACTACCTGGTCCATCGCAAGTGGTGCGATCTGCCGGAGCTCGCTGTGCCGGTCGAACCGGACTGGTGGTGCCGACTATGGCGTATTTAGAACTGTGGCAGCGTCACCGGAAAGGACTGCGGTGAATGAGGTGGAGGAAGCGATGAGCAAAAAGACGATGTCAATAACCGTGGCGGTAGCGGCGCTCATTTCGTCGCCCGTTCTGGCGGACGCGGGGGATTGGCTGCTGCGGGCGCGATTGATCCACATCGACGCCAACTCCAGCTCCGACGCGGGCGGACCGCTGGGTTTGCCGGCGGACGCGGTGAAAGTCGGCGACCGGTTGGGCGCGGACCTCGATATCAGCTATTTCTTCACCGACAACATCGCGGCGGAGCTGGTGCTGACTTATCCGCAGCGGCACAAGGTGACGCTGAACGGCGCCGACATCGGCGCGGTGAAGCACATTCCACCGACCCTTGTCCTGCGGTATCACTTTCCGATCGGCCGGACGTTCAAGCCTTACGTGGGCGCGGGCGTCAACCTGACCGTCTTCACGGACAGGACGTTGTTGAACGGTCTGGCGAAGCTGGAACGCACCAGCTTCGGGCCGGCCGTGCAGCTCGGGCTCGACTATGCCATCGATAAGCATTGGTCGCTCAACGTGGATGTGAAGAAGATCTTCATCAATTCCGACGTTGAGGTGGCGGGGGTCGGAAAAGCGACCGAACTCGACATCGACCCGTGGGTGTACGGCGTCGGCTACCGCTACTGATCCGGTGGGGATGCCCGCGTGAGCTTCACCTGTTTCTATATCGATCCGTGCCTCCTCGGCGTTGGCGTCGGGCTGCGATTCTCGCTGCCTCAGCAGCCGTTCAAGCGAAAGGCGGACCGTGGGCGCGAGCGATGACGCGGTATTGCGCGCCCGGCTGGCGGAGCTGCTGCACGGTGGCCTGCAGACGGACTGGCAGCAGCGCGCTTACACCAGCGAGGACGTCAATCGGGTGGTGGCGCGGCTGCAGGCTGTCGCGTCCACGGATTACGAGGCAAAGCTCAGGACCGCCGGCGTTACAGCGCAGCCCTACCGGCCGCCCGAGGACTCGGAGCTAGAACAATGCTGCGCCACCTGCATGTATTTTGAACGCAACCGCCGGTTCTGCGATCTGCCCGAGCTCGCGATTCCGGTGGAGGAGCAGTGGTCGTGTGTGCTTTGGCGCATCTGAGCGCGGCGCAAGCGGTCCCGGTGTACTGAGGGCGCGATGCTGGCAATCATTGGCTGTGGAAACCTGAACCGCAGCGACGACGGCGTCGGCGTCGTCGTCGCGCGCCGGCTGCGGGACGTCCCGGTGCCGCGCGTCGGTCCCTTGGTACGCATTTTCGACGCCGGCACCGGTGGCATGGAGGTAATGTTTTTCGCCCACGGCGCGGACAAGCTGGTGCTGGTCGACGCAAGCCGCAGCGGCGCCGAAGCCGGCGCGGTGTTCAAAGTGCCGGGTCTGGAACTCGCGACCGATTACCGCCCCGCCTACAGCCTGCACGATTTCCGCTGGGATCACGCAATCTACGCCGGGCGGAAGATCTTTGGTCCGGCTTTTCCCACCGATGTCACCGTGTTCCTGATCGAAGCCGCCAGCCTGGACTTCGGCTTTCGTCTCAGTGAGCCGGTGCGCCGTGCCGGCGATCGAGTGGTGACCGAAATCGAGCGAATCATCGATGCCTATGTTGCCGCCCGGCCTGCCTGAATCGACGGCGGCGCCGGCCACTTTCTACGCCCGCGTTGCGCGGGGCAGTATCTACCTCGACCGGGAGCTTTGCGACCTTTATCTCCCGGGCGTCTCGGCCGTGGCGATCCTGCGCCGGGAGGGGAGGATGTTCCTTGTGCCCCTGACGGGGACAGCCGCGGGGGGTCTCCTCCTGAAGGTGCGCAATGCCCGTGGCGACCGGGTGGTGCATGCGCCCGAGACGCTCACCAGTCCAGACATGGCAGAGACTGGGCCGGAGCGCATTGTCCCGGTGCGCTGGAATCAGTACCTGCACGGTCTGCTTCTCGAAGGGTTCGAACCGGCCGCCGAGCCGCCGGCTACGACCTAGGTTTTCTCCCTCAGCTGCTCTGATTGCAAACAAAGTAATCATATTGAAAATAATGTTGACAGATTACATCAGGCCGCGTTAAGGTCGAACCAGCAAAAATAGAAACACAACGAGAACCGTTCCACCGGCCTTCCCGTTCTTGCTGCCGGCGGTTCTCAGGAGGAGGTGGCGGTGTCGCAAACCCTGGCCGAGTCGCAATTCGCGGCGGCGTTGCGCGCGGCGGACGATCCGGGAACATCCCCGGAGGAGCGGGCCGAGATGCTCATGGAAATCGCCATGAGCCTACAGGTCAAGCCGCGGTCTCCGCAGCAGTTGCGCGATGCGGCGGCGCTATACGAGAAGGCGCTCCAGGCCGCGCCCGAGGCGGCGCGGCTGTTGCGCGCGCGCATTCGGGCGAGAATGGGCACGGCGCTTCAGGCTCTGCCGGACGGAGGCGCCGAGGCGTTACAAGAAGCCCGTGGCTGCTACCAACAGGCGTTGGCTGTGCTCGAGACCCAAGGGCGAGCGGAAGAGGTCGCCGAGATCCAGATGAACCTCGGCCTCACGCTGCAGGCCCTCACCAACCTGGGCCAGGCCCGCATTCAGGAAGCGATTCAGTGCTACCACCGGGCGCTGCGCGTCTTCGATTGCGAGAGCCATCCCCAGGAGTTCGCCATCCTCCACAACAACCTCGCCATCGCTTACCTGTCCATTCCCACCAGCGACGAGCGCGCCCGGATGCGCGAAGCGCTCGCCGTTCAGTCCTTCGAGGAAGTGCTCAAGGTGGTCACCTTGGTGGAGCACCCCAGCGAATACGCCATGATCCAGAACAATCTGGGCAACGCGCTGCAATACGCGTCCAGCAGCCACGCCCTGGAGAACAATCTGCGGGCGCTGGCCGCCTACGACGAGGCGCTCAAGGTGCGCAACGCGCACGACACGCCGGTGGAGTACGCCAACACCATCGCCAACAAGGCCAATGTGCTGCGCCATTTGCCGGCGGATGTCGAAGCCGGAAATGGAGCGGATCCCCGCTGCCTGGCGCTCGCCCTTTATCAGGAGGCGCGCACGCTGTTCGATCAACACGACCTGGCCGACCGCGCCGCAATCGTAGCCGAGGCTATCGCCGAGATCGAAGACGCGCTCAAAAGCCGGCGCGCCAAAGGTAATGGTGAGGTGGTCCAGTGACCGTGGGTAATTCATCAACAGGAGGTTCAATTCCATGCTTACCAATATCGGACTGGTCGTGCTCGCCGCATTGCTTGCGATGGCCGGCGGCGCGCTCAGTGGCATCAAGCTTGCGGGCGAGCACTTGGGCAATGAGCTCGCGGCGATGACCGGGGCGTTCTTCGGGCCCATGCCAGTGCTGCCGGCGGCAGTGGTCGGCATCATCGTGCTTGAAATCCTGCGCTAGAGGGGATGCCATGATCCAGATGTTCGTCCACTCGATAAGCCTGTTCTTCAAGGGCAAGCTGTTCCGCGACAATCGTGCCGTGTTCAAGCAGTGGTTGAAGGGGTTCCTGCTCACGCTCTTCCTGCTGCTGGCGGTGGGCCTGACGGCCTCGCCCGTGATCGGTGTCGTGGTGGCTAGCCTGGTGGGCGGGGCGTTACAGCCCTTGTTCTTCAAGGACCTCAAGTACAACTGAGGCCGCCCGTGAATGACGCAATGCCCAACGATGGCGACCCAGGGACCGACCTCGTGCGTCTTGCGAGTCAGATCGCGCGCCTTGAGGAAGTGGCCGCCGGTTGGGACGAACACCATGCGGGAACCCTGACAGCTATGAAGGCGGCGATTGAAGAGCTCAATCGCGAGGCCTTCCGCCGGCTCCTGCGGTTTCTGCGCGGGGACCCGGCTGCGAGCGCCCGGCTCAGTCAGGCGGTGCGCGATCCGTTCCTGTTTGGCGTGCTGCGCTTCCACGGGCTGATCAAGGACCCGATCGAGCACCGTCTGGCACGCGCTTTGGAGGAGGTCCGGCCATTTCTGCGCGAGCATGGGGGCGACGTGGAGCTGGTGGCGGTGCGCCATCCGGATGCGGTGGAGCTGCGTCTCGTCGGCGCCTGCCATGGCTGTCCGGCTTCCGGTCAGACGCTCACCGAAGGTGTGGAGCGGGCTATTCGCACTCACTGTCCGGAGATTCATCACGTCCTGCAGGTCAGTCAGCCGCCCCCCGCCGCCGTTCCGGGTGAGGCGCAAATGGTCCATTTCGTCAGCCCCTTCGCCAAGGCGCAGGACGAAGGCTGGGAGCCCGCGTGCGCACTGGACGACATCCCGGACGGCGGCATCCTGGCGCGCGGCGTGGCGGGTCGGGAACTGCTGCTTTACCGCCGAGGCGTGACCGTAAGCTGCGTGGACAATGCGTGTGCCCACATGGGGATGCCGCTCGACGGCGGCGAGCTGCGCGATGGCATGCTGACCTGTCCTTATCACGGGTTCACGTATCTGCTCGACACCGGCGAGTGCCTCACGGTGCCGGAAGTACAGCTCACCGTCCACGCCGCCAAGGTCACGGGCGATCAGGTATCCGTGCGGATCCATCGTTAGAGCCGGGTAATGCACGCGACTGCACGGGTTTCGTTGATGTCGGCGCTGAGACGCCCTGGCGGCGGAGCGGCGCCGCCGCCGTTGCTCGATTCCGCTGGAGCGCACGTGATCGTCGGTGGCGCCCGGGGGCCGGAGGGGCTCGCCGTGCCCGTCGTGCCCTCGGCCGGCACCCTGTTCGGCCCTCGCGGCGTATGCCTAGCGTCCCACAGCCTTTGGGTAGCTGACACCGGACACCACCGGCTGCTTGGATGGCGCGCGCTGCCTGCGGAGGACGGTGTTCCCGCCGACGTTCTCATCGGCCAGCCGGATTTTGAGCATGAAGGTCGAAACGCAAAGGGTGAGCCCGGGCCCGCCACGCTCAATGTACCGACTGGGGTAGCGGCTGTCGGCGCTGGCCTTGCGGTGGCGGACGCCTGGAATCACCGCGTGCTTCTCTGGCACGAAGCGCCGCGGGACCACAATCGTCCTGCAGACCTCGTCCTGGGGCAGGCGGGGTTCGGCTGCACGGAAGCGAACCGGGGGCGCGGGGCGCCCAGCGTGGACACTTTGTTCTGGCCGTACGGCGTGGCCTGGGACGGGAGCCGCCTCTGGGTGGCGGACGCCGGCAACCGCCGGGTACTGGCATGGGAAGGTATGCCGAAACGCGACGGTCAGCCTGCGGACCTGGTCCTGGGCCAGCTAGATTTTGCCTGCCGGGACGAAAACGGTGGCGGACCTGCAGGCGCCGCCAGCATGCGCTGGCCCCACGCCATCGCACTTCTCGGACAGACAATCTGCGTTGCCGATGCCGGCAACAACCGGATCATGGTCTGGCATCGGCGGCCCGCCCGCAACGGGCAGGCGTGCGACGCGATCCTCGGGCAGCGGAATGAAGGCGATATCGACCACAATCAGGGCGATTACTGGCCAAGCGCGACCTCCCTCAACATGCCCTACGGAGTTGCCGCGATCAGATCCTGGTTGGTAGTCGCCGACACCGCCAACTCCCGGGTCATGGCATGGCGCGCCGAGGACATGTCCGGATTGGGTGCGCCGGCGCGGTTGCTTTCCGGCCAATTGGACTGGAGAGCAAAGGGCGATAATCGCTGGAAAATGCCGGCCCGAGACAGCCTGTGCTGGCCCTATGGAGTATCCGGCGGGCCGGGATTCGCGGCCATTGCCGATTCTGGCAACAACCGGGTGCTGTTGTGGCGCTGGAACTCGGGGTTGCTGGAATGAACCAGCCTGTTAATGCCACGCTTTGCGGCGAGCGCATCCGGGTGCGCGGCACGGTGCAGGGCGTGGGTTTCCGACCAGCGGTATGGCGCATTGCGTGCGCTCTGGGTGTGCGTGGCAGCGTAAGCAACGATGGCGAGGGCATTCTCATCGAGGCGTGGGGAGAACCGGATCGTCTGGACGCCTTGGTGGCGCGGATCCGTATCGAAAAGCCGCCGCTGGCGCACATAGCGACGATCGAGCGCAATTCCTTCTTCGAAAGGGTCGCGCCCGCGGACTTCTGCATCGTTGACAGCGCTGCTTCGCCGGCCCGCACGCAGGTGGCCCCGGACGCGGCAACCTGTTCCGAGTGCATGCGGGAGATCTTCGATCCCTTCGCTCGGCGCTTTCGATACCCGTTCACCAACTGCACGCACTGTGGCCCGCGTCTCACCATCATCGAGCGCATTCCGTACGACCGTGCCCACACGACCATGGCGGGTTTCGCGCTTTGTCCCGCGTGTGGCAGGGAGTACAGCGATCCCCTCGATCGCCGATTCCACGCCCAGCCGATCGCGTGCCACGCATGCGGACCCCGGCTGCGGCTGTCCCGCGCCGACGGCCGACCGATCGCCCTTGACGCGCTCACCTTCCTGGACGAGGCCGACGCCGCGTGCTCGCTTTTGAGACGCGGCCAGGTCGTTGCCATCCAGGGGCTGGGCGGCTATCAGCTCGCCTGTGATGCGACCAATGCCGAGGCCGTCGCCCGGCTGCGCGCGGGAAAGCGGCGGGAGCGCAAACCGTTTGCCCTGATGGCACGCGACGTCAGCCTCATCCGCCACTATTCCCGCGTGAGCGAAGACGAGGCCGCGCTGCTCGCTTCGCCCGCGGCCCCCATCGTTCTGCTCGACCGCGGTGACGGGCGTCCTGCGCCTGCGATCGCAGACGCCGTGGCGCCGGGGATGGCGACGCTGGGTTTCATGCTGCCCAATACCGGGCTGCACCATCTGATGCTCAAGCGCATGGATCGGCCGATCGTTCTCACCAGCGGCAACCTGTCGGACGAGCCTCAGGCGGTCGAGCCCCGGGACGCACGTCAGCGCCTGGGATCGGTTGCCGAATATTTCTTGGAACACGATCGG
The DNA here is from genome assembly GCA_049322755.1 of Pseudomonadota bacterium. Lineage (GTDB taxonomy): Bacteria > Pseudomonadota > Gammaproteobacteria > Burkholderiales > UBA6910 > DATIUV01. The sequence goes on from JBMOQX010000073.1 coordinate 169,879, forward strand.
CCGATCGCCCGACGGGTGGACGACTCCGTGGTGCGGGTATTCGTCGGCCGGGCCAGGGTCATCCGCCGCGCCCGCGGCTATGCGCCGGCGCCGTTGCGGCTGCCGCGCGGGTTCGAGCAGGCACCGCAGGTGCTCGCCTACGGCGGCGAGCTGAAGAACACGTTCTGCCTGCTGCGTAGTGGCGAAGCCATCCTGTCGCCGCACATCGGAGACCTGGAGGATGTACTCACCCGTGCGGACTACCGGCGGGCGCTGGCCGACTTTCGCGCGTTTTTTGAATTCAATCCACAGGCTGTTGCGGGCGACCTGCACCCCGATTATTTCTCGACCCAGCTTGCCCGGGAGGACGCACGAGCGTCCGACGTGCCGTTCTTGCAGCTCCAGCACCACCACGCCCACGTCGCCGCCTGCATGGCTGAAAACGGCGTGCCGCTGAACGCATCGCCGGTGCTGGGCGTCGCGCTCGACGGGTTGGGCTTCGGCGCGGACGGCACGCTCTGGGGCGGCGAATTCCTGCTCGCCGATTACGCCGGCTTCCGGCGGCTGGGCACCTTCAAGCCGACGGCCATGCTCGGCGGCGAGGCGGCCGTGCGCGAGCCGTGGCGCAGCACATACGCCCACCTCATGGCGCAGATCGGCTGGGAGAACTTTGCCGTGAACTACGCGCAGCTCGATCTCTATCGCTTCCTCGAAAGCAAGCCGCGCGAGCTGCTCGACGGCATGCTTGTGCGCGGCATCAACGCGCCGCCGGCCAGTTCCTGCGGGCGGTTGTTCGACGCCGTGGCGGCGGCGGTCGGACTGGCGCGCGAGCGTGCTTTCTACGAGGGCCAGGGCGCGGTGGAGCTGGAGGCGGCGGTCGACCGCGACTGCCTGGAGCACGAGAACGATGCGCTTAGCTACCCCTTCGCCATCCCACGCCTGTCGGGCAGCGGTCTGCCCTACGTAGAGCCGCTTGCCATGTGGCAGGCGTTGCTGGGCGATCTGGTGCTGGATACTCCGATCGGCGTCATGGCGGCGCGCTTCCATAGGGGGCTCGCAAACGTCATCGTACGCATGGTGGAGAAGCTCGCCGTCCAGATCGGTACGGAAGACGCGCCGATGGGTACGGTGGTCCTGTCGGGCGGCGTGTTCCAGAACCGCGTCCTGTTCGAGCGCGTGCTGGCCGGTCTCGAGGCCCGGGGTTTGACGGTGCTCACGCACAGCCGCGTGCCCTGCAACGACGGCGGCCTCGCCCTGGGCCAGGCGGCTATCGCGGCGGCGCGGCTGCTGCAGCAGGGCTGAGAAAGGAGAGCAAACCATGTGCCTAGGAATTCCGGGTTGCATCGTCGAGATCGCCGACGCGGAAAACAAGCTGGCGGTGGTGGACGTCTGCGGCGTAAGGCGCCAGGTCAACCTCGCCTGCATCGTCGATGAGCGGCATCCGGTCGAATCCTGCGTGGGCGACTGGGTGCTGGTTCACGTGGGTTTCGCCATGAGCCGCATCGACGAAAAGGAGGCGCGTCTGACGCTGGAGCTGCTCGAACAGCTGGGCGAAGCACAGGCCGAGATCGCGGCGATGCGCCGAGCATCGGCCGTCTGAGGAGGGACCTTGTCGACTCAATTAGACGGCGCGCTTGCGGGACTGTATCCCTTCCTCGCCAGCGAGCGGCAGGACGCCGAGCAACTAGAGCGGGCTCTGCTGGAATCGGTGCGGCAGAAGGCGGAGGAGAGCGTGGAGGTCAAGCGCCGCTTCTTTGCCGAAAACGCGGAGCGAGTGGTCGCCACGGCACGCGCCATCGCCGAAGTCTACCGCAAAGGAGGACGGCTCTACACCATGGGCAACGGCGGGTCGAGCTGCGACGCGGCGCACATCGCGGTGGAGTTCCAGCATCCCGTCACGGCGGGCCGCCCGGCACTGCCGGCGATCGACTTGGCGAACGATACCGCGATGATCACGGCGGTGGGCAACGACGTGGGTTTCAAGCACGTGTTCCTGCGCCAGGTCATCGCCCAGGTGCGAAAAGGCGACGGCGTGATCGGCGTATCGACCTCGGGCAATTCGGAGAATTTGCTGGCCGCCTTCACCGCCGCCAAGGAGCGCGGCGCAGTCACCATCGCGCTGGTCGGCAGCAACGGCGGAAAGACCCGAGGCCATCCCGGCGTGGATCACTGTCTGGTGGCGCCCTCCGACAGCATCCACCGCGTGCAGGAAACACACGTCGCGCTCTATCACATCCTGTGGGACCTGACCCATACGCTGCTGGCCGACGACCGCGGCCCCGCCGGCGCGAAGGAAGAATGACCATGCGTTTCGCCGATGAATTCCGGGACCCCGGCAAGGCGCGCCGACTCGTTGCCGAGATCGAGCGTCTGGCGGCGCCGCTGGCCGCGGCGCGCGGCCGGCCGCTGCAGGTGATGGAGGTGTGCGGCGGGCATACCCATACTATCTTCCGCTACGGACTGAAGAACATGTTGCCGCAGGAGACGCTCGAGTTCGTGCATGGGCCCGGCTGCCCGGTGTGCGTACTGCCGATGGGCCGGGTGGACGACTGCGTGTCGCTCGCCCGCCAGACGAACGTCATTTTCACCACCTTCGGCGACGCCATGCGCGTGCCCGGGTCCAAGGGCAGCCTGCTGCAGGCCAAGGCGGAGGGCGCAGACGTGCGCATGGTGTATTCGCCGCTGGACGCGCTCAAGCTGGCGCGCGAGAACCCGGGGCGTGAGGTGGTGTTTTTCGCCCTCGGCTTCGAGACCACCATGCCGAGCACAGCGCTCACCGTACTACAGGCGAAGCGGGAGGGCATCCGCAACTTCTCGTTGTTCTGCAACCACATCACCATCATTCCGACCGTCAAGGCGATCCTCGATTCGCCGGAACTCATGCTGGACGGATTTCTCGGTCCTGGCCACGTGAGCATGGTGATCGGAACCCGTCCCTACCGTTTCATTGCCGAACGCTACGGCAAGCCCATCGCCATCGCCGGCTTCGAACCGCTGGACGTTCTGCAGTCGCTGTGGATGGTGCTCAACCAGATCGCGGAGGGACGCTGTGCCGTGGAGAACCAATACCAGCGTGTCGTGCCGGAATCCGGCAACGCCCAGGCGCTGGCGGCGGTCGCCGAGGTGTTCGAGCTGCGCGAATTCTTCGAGTGGCGGGGCCTCGGTTCCATCGACCACTCAGGTGTGCGCGTGCGTGCGGCTTTCGCCGATTACGACGCCGAGCGCAAGTTCAGCATGCCCAATGTGAAAATCGCGGATCCCAAGTCGTGCCAGTGCGGCGAGGTGCTGAAGGGCGTGATCAAGCCCCACGAGTGCAAGGTCTTCGGCACCGCATGCACCCCAGAGCGGCCCCTGGGGGCGCTCATGGTTTCCTCTGAGGGCGCCTGCGCCGCCTACTACCAGTTCGGCCGCTTGGAGCTCAAGCAGCGCGTCACGGCGGCGACGACATGAAGCCGGTCGAGGGCAGCTTCAGCGCCACGCCCAAGGGCCGGGTGACATTGGCCCACGGCGGCGGCGGGCGAGCGATGCGTGAGCTGATCCATCAGGTGCTGCTGCCCGCTTTCGACAACCCGCTGCTCGCGCCGTTGGAGGACCAGGCGCGTGTCTCCCTGGCCGAGCTTGCGGCGGTGGGTGACCGGCTGGCGTTCACTACCGATACCTTCGTGGTTTCTCCGATCGAGTTTCCCGGCGGAGACATCGGCAAGCTTGCCGTGTGCGGAACGGTGAACGATCTCGCCATGGCCGGCGCCCGCCCGCTGTTCCTTTCCTGCGGTCTGGTGCTGGAGGAGGGCCTCGAGATGGCGGTGCTCGCGCGGGTGGCGCAGAGCATGGCGCAGGCGGCGAGTGAGGCGGGCGTGGCCATCGTCACCGGCGACACCAAGGTGGTGGAGCGCGGCGCCGCCGACAGGGTGTTCATCAACACCGCCGGCATCGGCGTCGTGCCCGGCCGCGTGGACATCTCGGCCGGGCGGGCGCGTCCGGGCGACGCGGTGATCGTGAACGGCAGCCTGGGCGACCACGGCGTGGCGATCCTGCTGGCGCGCAACGAATTGGCTCTCGCTGCCGAGGTGGAGAGCGACTGCCAGCCGCTTCATGGACTGGTGGCGGCCATGCTTTCTGCGTGCCCGGACATTCATTGTCTGCGCGATGCCACGCGCGGCGGCGTGGCTACCGTGCTCAACGAGTTCGCGGCGAGTTCGAACGTTTGCATTCGGCTGCAGGAAGCGGCCGTGCCGTTGCGCCCGGAGGTAAGGGGCGCCTGCGAAATCCTGGGACTTGATCCCCTTTACCTCGCCAACGAGGGCAAGCTGGTGGCGGTCGTGCCGGGTGAGGCCGCTTCGGCCGTGGTGGCAGCCATGCGTGCCCACCCCGCCGGACGCGATGCTGCCGTAGTGGGCGACGTTGCCCCGGGACCGGCGGGGAGCGTCATCCTCGCGACCGGCTTCGGAGGCGACCGGGTAGTGGACATGCTGGTGGGCGAACAGCTTCCCCGGATCTGCTGATGCATGAACTCTCGATTACGCGCAGCGTGGTGGCGATCGTCGCCGAGCAGGCGGCGGGACAGCGCGTGACGCGCGTGCGGCTGGAGATCGGCCGGCTTACGGCCATCCTGCCCGAGGCGATCCGCTTCTGCTTCGACGTCTGCGTCCAAGGCACGCTGGTGGAGGGTGCGATTCTGGAGATCGACGAGATACCCGGTCGCGGATCCTGCGGCGCGTGCGGCCGCCTGATCGAGCTTGCCGCTCCGCTCGGGCGCTGCCCGGCGTGTGGTGCTGCGGCCTTGCAGCTCGTTGCCGGTGAGGAGATGAAGATCAAGGAAATGGAGGTGGAACCATGTGCGTAACTTGCGGCTGTGGCGGGACGGGCGATACCGAACTTTCGATGCATGGCCATGATCCGGGGCATGAGCACCCGCATCCCCACGCAGAGGAGGACGCGCATTACCATGGGCATCCGCCGTCGCACGCCCATGAGCACGTACATGGCGACGGCACCCGTCACTCGCACCCGTACAATCACGTACACGACCACGGACATGGCCATGCTGGTGATTCCGTGACTTTTCCGTTGGCGGCGAAGGACAGCCGGACCATCGGGCTTGAAGCGGGCATCCTCGGCAAGAACCGATTGATTGCGGAGCGCAATCGGGGATGGCTGGTCGGACGCGGAATCCTGGCGCTGAATCTGGTGAGCAGCCCCGGAGCGGGCAAAACCACACTGCTCGAACGCACCGTCAACGATCTGAAGGCGGAAATCACCATCGGCGTGATCGAGGGTGATCAGGCGACGTCCAACGATGCCGAGCGCATCCGGGCCACCGGGGTGCGCGCGGTGCAGATCAATACCGGCACCGGCTGTCACCTGGAGGCAGACATGCTGGAGCGGGCCCTTGGAATGCTGAAGCCGCCGCCAAATTCCCTCCTAATGATCGAAAACGTTGGCAACCTGGTCTGCCCGGCCCTTTTTGATCTGGGCGAGCGGGCCAAGGTGGTGATCTTCTCGGTCACCGAGGGCGAGGACAAGCCGCTCAAGTATCCCCATATGTTCCGCGCTGCGGAGGCGATGGTGTTGAGCAAGGTTGATCTCCTCCCCCACGTGCGTTTTGACCTCGACCGGGCGGTGGCGAACGCCCTCGCGATCAATCCCCTAATCAACGTGTTCCCGCTATCCGCTTATTCGGGTGAAGGTCTCGCAGCATGGTATGCGTGGATCACGGCGTCCCTGACTCAAGCTAAGGGGCATGGCCTATGACCTTCGCCGTCCTCTCCGGCGCGCGCCTTCGCTGCGGGATGAGAAAGGCGCTCGAACTTCTGGGGCCGGTACGGGTGCTCCCTGGCCCCGGAGCGGCAGAGTAGTCACCGAGTTTGCGGCAACCCGGACAAAACGGCAGCGGACTTTCCAGTATTTGCGTGTTCGCAGCTGCAATCCGTTGACTGGCTTGGTTTGGCGTGTTGGCATAAATTCTGTTAATACGAATTTCATAGTGTTCTTACTGACCTGGAATTCGCGGCGGCGAACGAGGAGAAATTGATGGAGCAGCTGCCCAACGACTGGTTCGCGGTGCTGGCGCTGGTGTTCGCGCTGGGGCTCAAGCACGGCTTCGACGCCGACCACCTGGCGGCGATCGACGGCCTGACGCGCTACAACTTCCGCGCCGCGCGCCGCGTCGCGCGCTGGTGCGGCATGCTGTTTTCGCTCGGCCACGGCGTCGTGGTGGTGCTGATCGCCCTCGCGGTCGGCGCCATCGCCGGCACCTGGCAGGTGCCGGCATGGATCGAGGACCTGGGGGCGTGGGTCTCCATCGGCTTCCTGCTCCTGCTGGGGGTGGCCAACCTGCACGCGGTGCTCACCGCCGAGCCCGACGACGTGGTGCAGCCGGTGGGCGTGAAGGGCCGCTTCCTCGGGCGCTTGCGGGAGGCCAGCAATCCGCTCGCCATCATGCTGGTGGGCGCCCTGTTCGCGCTCTCGTTCGACACCATGAGCCAGGCGGCGCTGTTCGCCGTGGTGGGCACCCAGTTCGGCGGCATCGACCGCGCGCTGGCGCTGGGCGTCGCGTTCATGCTGGGCATGATGGCCACCGACGCCGTCAACGGCCTGTGGATCTCGCGGCTGATCGCCCGTGCGGATGCCGTCGCCCGGCTCGCCTCGCGGGTGATGGGGCTGGTGGTGTCGCTGCTGTCGCTGCTGGTGGCGGGCTTCGGCATCGCCAAGTACTTCTCCCCGGCGGTGGACGCCTGGAGCGACGGCAAGGAGCTCGCTTTCGGTGCCGCGGTGTGCGCGGTGATTGCGGTGTCCTTCCTGCTGGCGGTTCGGCTCAGCCGTTCCCCGCGGCCGGCATAGGGCGCTTCGCAGTCGCGCCGCGTTCAGCGGGGCGCAGTCCCTCCCCCTGCGCATGGGAAGTTCGGCGAAACGCCTGGGCATTGCCCATATGCGTTGCCTTATATGGTTCATGGCGGCCGGCGCTGCGCTAACATGACAGGCCCATGACCAGCCTGCGCACTGCACGGATCATCGACCTCGCCGCGGCGCGCGCCCACGCCCACACACCGGTGTTGGCAGATCCTGCGGCGGAGCAACGGCCGGCGGCTTCCCGCCGGATCGCGGTGTGGGTGGCCGTTTCGCTGCTGCTGCACGCCCTCGCGTTGGCGCTGCCGGCGGCGTGGTTCGAGCGGCCGGAGTTTCCTTCCGCGCCGCGCCCGCTCGACGTGGTGCTGGTCACCGTGTCCGCGGCGACGCCGGCAGCGGATTCCGCTCCAGCGCAACTCGATCAGCCGGTTGCGGTGACGCAGCGCAGCGCGCCCGCGCCGCTGGTGGAGCGGCGTTCGCCTCCGCCCGTCCCGAAACCGCGGCCCAGGCCCGCGCCGATCGCGGCCGAGCCGCCGCCTCCGCCCGAGCCGGCGCCGGCCGAAGCGGTGGCGGATGCGGCGCCGCCGGAGCCGACGCCCTCCGCGCGCACCGCGCCGGCGGTCAGTGCACCGGCGCGGTCCGCCGGCGCGCCGTCAGCCCCGGTGGCGGCGGCGCCGGCGGCTTCGCCGCGCGAAGCGCCGCTGGTTCCGCCTTCGCTCTCGGCGGATTACCTGGACAACCCGCCGCCGCCCTACCCGCTCTCCGCGCGCCGCCTGGGCCAGTCGGGGCTGGTGCTGCTGCGGGTCAGGGTGACCGAAGCCGGCAAGCCGGCCGAGGTGCGCATCGCCCGCAGCGCAGGCGTGGAGGCGCTGGACCGGGCCGCGCAGGAAGCGGTTCGCGGCTGGACCTTCGTGCCCGCCCGCCGCGGCGACGTCGCGGTGGCGGCCTGGGTCGAGGTGCCGGTGCGCTTCCGGCTCGATGACGCGCGCTAGACCCGCCGCGCTCCCCGTCGCGCTCGTCGCGGCCCTGCTGCTGGCGGCGTGCAGCCGCCTGGACATCGCCTATTCGCAACTGGACTGGGTGCTCACCTGGTACGTGGACGGCTACGTCACGCTCACCAGCGATCAGGGCGGGCTGATGCGCGAGCGGGTGAACGCCCTCAAGCGCTGGCACTGCACCGACGAGGTGCCCGCCTACGCCCGCTGGGTGCGTGGCACGGGGCAGGAACTGGCCGGAGCACCGACGGTGGCGGCGCTGGACGCGCGCTTCGCCGAGTTCGAGCAGGCGCTGCGCCGGCTCGGCCGGCAGGCGGCGCCGGAGATCGCCGATCTGCTGCTGACCGCGTCGCCGGAGCAAGTGGACGCGTTGCAGGCCAGCCTGCGCAAGCGCGACGAGAAGTTCCGCGCCGAGTGGGTGGACATCCCGCGGGAGCAACTGGACGCCAAGCGCGCGGCGTGGATGGTGAAGCACCTGGAACGCTGGCTGGGGCCGCTGGACGCCGCGCAGCGGGCACGGGTGGAGGCCTGGAGCCGCCAGCTGATCCCGACCGCGGCGGACACGCTGGCGTTCCGGGAGGCGTGGCGGGCGGCGCTGGACGACGCGCTGAAGCGGCGCGACCGGCCGGATGCGTTCCGCACGCGTATCGCGGACCTGGTGGGCGACCCCCGGCGCCTGGCGCCGCCCTCGCGCGAGGCCAGGTTCCTGGAAAACCGCCGCATCACCTGGGAAATGCTGGTGGATGTTGCCGTCCGCATGAGTCCCGAGCAGCGCCGGACGCTGCTGGCCCGCACCGGCGGGCTGGCCGGCGAGCTGGAGGCGCTGGCCTGCGGCGCGGCGGCGCCCGAGCGCGCTGCGGTCGAGACGGAGCGCTGACGTCGTTCCGCCCCGGGCCGGGGTGGCGCGGGGAACTCGCGGCCGGCCCGGTGTGCCTGAGCAGGGTGGGGGACGTTCCGTCTCCCGGGCCGCCCGCTTGATCCGCCGCCTCCTCATCCTGGTTTCCGCCGCCGCGCTGGCCGGCTGCACGCTGGTCATCAACGTCGGCTACGGCCTGCTGGACTCCGCGCTGGTCTGGTACGTGCGCGACTACTTTCCCCTCGACGCGCGCCAGGAGGCGGTGCTCAGGAGCGGGCTTGCCGAGGTGCGGCAATGGCACTGCGCCACCCAGCTGCCGCAGTACGCGCAGTGGCTGCGCAGCGTAAGCGGCGAACTGCAGCGCGGCATGTCGCGGGAGGACGTGAGCCGCCGCGCCGCGCAGGTGCAGGACCACTGGCGCGACGTGCTGCGGCGGCTGGCGCCGGTGCTGGCGCGCACGTTCGAGACCGCCGGCGATCAGCAGATCGCCGCGCTGAAGGCCAATTTCGAGAAGAGCAACGCGGAGTACCGCGCCGAGTGGGTGGAGTTGTCCCGCGCCGCGCTGGCGGCGAAGCGCCGGGACCGCGCCACGACCCAGATCACGCACTGGACCGGCGCGCTCAACGACCTCCAGGTGGACGAAATCCTGCGCTGGAGTCGCGGCTTCGAGCCTACCGGCGCCGACTGGCTCGCCTATCGCGAGCGCTGGCAGCGCGCTTTCGTCGGCGCGCTTCAGGACCGGGTTCGCGCGGCGGGCGCCGACGCGGCGGTGGCGCGGCTGTTCGTCGATTACGACACGCTGTGGGAGCCGGCGCTGCGGCAGAAAATCGCCGCCAACCGGGCGGCGACGCTGGACATGATCTACCGCGTGCAGCGCCTGATGACCGACGCGCAGCGCCGCCAGGTGGGCGAGCGGGCCGCAGCTTACGCGGCCGAGTTCGACCGCCTCGCGTGCCCCGCGCCGCAGCCCGCCGCCGCGGCGCCGCGCTGACGGCTGGTTCCGGAACAGGACACTAACTGCCGTCGCCGGCCGCGCGTTTGCGCAGCGACAGCTTGAGCACCGCGAAGCCCACCACCGCCGACAGCAGCGAGCCCTCCAGGATGCCCACGCGATCCAGCCCGAGCGCGGCCGGGCCCTTGCCTTCGAACGCCAGCGAGGCGATGAACAGGCTCATGGTGAAGCCGATGCCGCAGAGGATGGACACGCCGTAGAGCGAGAGCCAGCTGGCGCCCTCCGGCAGGCGCGCGAGCCCGAGCTTGATGGCGGCCCAGGCGAAGGCGAACACGCCCAGCTGCTTGCCCGCGAACAGGCCGAGCGCGACGCCCAGCGTCACCGGGTGGGTGAGCGAGCTCAGGGCGAATCCCTCCAACGACACTCCGGCGTTGGCGAACGCGAAGACCGGCAGAATCGCGTAGGCCACCGAAGGGTGCAGGTCGTGCTCCAGCTTGCGCAGCGGCGACAGGTCGCCGTCGGGCGCGCGCATCGGGATGAAGAACGCCAGCGCGACGCCGGCCAGCGTGGCGTGCACGCCCGACTTGAGCACCGCCACCCACATCACCAGGCCGATGAACAGATAGGCGGGAACCGCGACGACGCCGCGCCAATTGAGCAGCGCGAGCGCGGCCAGCGCGCCGCCGGCGACGGCCAGCGACGCGAGCGACAGGTTCTCGGTGTAGAACAGCGCGATGATGACGATGGCGCCGAGGTCGTCCAGGATCGCCAGCGTCAGCAGGAACACCTTGAGGCCGTTGGGCACGCCCTTGCCCAGCAGCGACAGCACGCCCAGCGCGAACGCGATGTCGGTGGCCGCCGGAATCGCCCAGCCGCGAATGGCGACGGGGTCGCCCCAGTTGATCGCGGCGTAGATCGCGGCCGGCACCACCATGCCGCCTACCGCCGCCAGCGCCGGCAGCGCGATCTGCGCCGGGTTGGAGAGCTCGCCTTCCAGAATCTCGCGCTTGATCTCGAGGCCGACGAGGAAGAAGAACACCGCCATCAGGCCGTCGTTGATCCACAGCAGCAGCGGCTTGTCGATGGCGAGCTCGCCCACGCGCACCGACACCGGCGTCGAGAGCAGCGCGTCGTAGAGGCCCGAGGCGGGCGAATTGGCCATGATCAGCGCCAGCACCGTGGCCACCATCAGCAGGATGCCGCTGGCGGCCTCGTGCTGGAGGAATTCGCGCGCCGCGGTGACAACGGTTTTCGGCGCGTTGGCGACAGCCTCGGTGACCATGATCGACTCCTTGTTGTTCTTGCGACGGCCCGCGTCGAGCACGTGCGCGGCGAGGGGCGGCAGGCCCCGCGGCATTGCTCCGCCCGGTCAGGGCGGCGCCGCCTCTTAAGGTTCCCTTAAGGATGCGTCCGGCAAGCTTGCCGGCAACGGTTGGGGCAGGGTGCTCCGGCCAGGGCTCAATTTTACGGAGGATGTGCGATGACGGTAACCCCGAGGACGAAAAAGATCGCCGCTGCGGTGGCGCTGGCGCTGGGCGTTGGCGCCGCGGCAACGGCATATCAGCCCGACGCCGCCGCGCTGGCGACGCCGGCGGCCACCGAGGCGGCGCCGTTGCTGGCGCTGCCGGATTTCTCCCGGCTGGTGCAGCGCCACGGCGACGCGGTGGTGAACATAACCACCGAAGGCAAGGCGCGCGGGCCGCGGGCGGCGCTGCCGGACTTCGGCGACGACCTGCCGGAGTTCTTCAAGCGCTTCCCGTTCCCCGACATGCCGCGTGAGGGCGGCGAGATGCCGCGGGCGCGCGGCATCGGTTCCGGCTTCATCATCTCCGGCGACGGCTACGTGGTGACCAGCCATCACGTGATCGACGGCGCCGAGAAGGTCACGGTGCGGCTCAACGACAAGCGCGAATTCACCGCCAGGGTGGTGGGCTCCGACCCGCAGTCCGACGTCGCGCTGCTCAAGATCGACGCCACCGGCCTGCCGGCGGTGCAGATCGGCAAGTCGGCGGACCTCAAGGTGGGCCAGTGGGTGTTCGCCATCGGCGCGCCGTTCGGCCTCGATCGCACCGCGACCCAGGGCATCGTCTCCGCGGTGGGCCGGCAGCTGCCCAGCGACAACTACGTGCCCTTCATCCAGACCGACGTGGCGGTGAACCCCGGCAACTCCGGCGGCCCGCTGTTCGACACCGCCGGCCGCGTGGTGGGCATCAATTCGCAGATCTTCAGCCGCAGCGGCGGCTACATGGGGCTGTCGTTCGCGATTCCCATCGACGTCGCCATGGACGTGGTGGAGCAGCTCAAGACCAGCGGCGAAGTCACCCGCGGCTGGCTCGGCATCACGCTGCAGGAGGTGACGCAGGATCTGGCGAGGTCGTTCGGGCTGGAGCGTCCGCGCGGTGCGCTGGTGGCCCGGGTCGGCAGCGGCAGCCCGGCGGAGAAGGCGGGCCTGAAAGCCGGCGACGTGATCGTCAAGTACGGCGAGCGCGACATCGTCGATACGGGCGACCTGCCGCCGCTGGTGGGCGCCACCAGGCCGGGCGAGAAACGCATCCTCACGGTGATCCGCGGCGGCGACGAGAAGCGCCTCGTGGTGGAGCTGGGCAGGCTGGCCGCCAGGGAGAAGGTGCAGCTCGGGCAGCTGCCGGGCGAAGCCGGCGGCGCGGTGCTCAACGTCGTCGTGGCCGAGCTCACGCCGGAGCAGCGCCGCAGCCGCGGCATCGACCACGGCGTGCTGGTGCAGCAGGTGGGGCCGGGCATCGCCCTCGAGGCCGGCGTGCGCCCCGGCGACGTCCTGCTGGAGCTGAACGGCAGGAAGGTGGAGTCGGTGGCGCAGCTCAAGGAGCTCACCAGGTCCCTGCCCAAGGGACGCACCGTGCCGCTGCTGGTGAAGCGCGGCGAGGGTGCCCTGTTCCTGGCGCTGGACGTGCCGGCTGCCAGCAAGGGTTGACTCCGGCGGATCCGGCGTGCGCCGCGCGTGGGGGCCAAGCGCCCCGCGCGCGGCGTTTTTTTGCGTGTACCATCCCTGCGTTCCCGTAAGGCGGCGCGATGCGACTTTTGCTGGTGGAAGACGACGCGATGGTGGGCGAGGCCGTGCGCAAGGGCCTCAGGCTCGACGGCCTCGCAGTCGACTGGGTGCGCGACGGCGTGCAGGCGGAGGCCGCGCTGGCCGGGCACGACTACGACCTGCTGCTGCTGGATCTCGGCCTGCCGCGCAAGGACGGCCTCGAGTTGCTGGAGGCGCTGCGCCGCGCCGGCAACGACATCCCGACGCTCATCATCACGGCCCGCGACGCGGTGGCCGACCGCGTGCGCGGCCTCGACGCCGGCGCCGACGATTACGTGGTGAAACCCTTCGACCTGGACGAGCTCACCGCGCGCGTTCGGGCGCTGGCCCGCCGCCGCGCAGGGCGCGGGCGGCCGCTGCTCAGCGCCGGCACGCTGACGCTGGACCCGGCCCGGCGCGAAGTGCGCCAGGGCGGCGAGACGGTGGCCGTTTCCCCGCGCGAGTTCGCGCTGCTCGCCGCGCTGATGGAGCACCCCGGCGCGGTGCTGTCGAAGGAGGCGCTGGAGGAGCGCCTCTACGGCTGGGGCGAGGAGGTGGAGTCGAACGCCGTGGAAGTGCACGTCCACAACCTGCGACGCAAGCTCGGTGCCGGCGTGATCCGCACCGTGCGCGGCATCGGCTACCGGATCGGCAACGGCACATGACCTCGATCCGCGGACGCCTGCTGGCCTGGCTGCTGGGGGGGCTCGCCGTCGCGATCCTGGCGGCGGGCGTTGCGATCTACTGGCGCGCGCAGACCGAGGTGGACGCGCTGCTCGACTACCAGCTGGAGCAGACCGCGGTGTCGCTGCGCAACCAGAGCCTGCTCTCGGTGGCGATCGGCGCCGAGGCGATCGAGAGCCCGGGGGCGGAGATGGTGGTGCAGATCTGGGATCGCGCCAGTGGCCTGGTGTACGTCTCCGACCGCGCGCGTCAGCTGCCGCTGGTGAGCCGCCGCGGCTTCAGCGATCTCACCGTCGACGGCGTGCGCTGGCGCGTCTACGCCCAGAGCTTCGGCCCGCGCGCGGTGCAGGTGGCGCAACCGGAGGCCGTGCGCCTGCGCCTGTCGGCGCGGGCGGCATTCGGCAACGTCGCGCCGTTTCTGCTCCTGCTGCCGTTTGCCGGCCTCGTGGTCTGGTTCGGCGTCGGCCGCGGGCTGGCGCCGCTCACCCAGCTCGCGGCACAGATCCGCAGCCGCACCCCGCGCACGCTCTCGCCCCTGCCGGAGCAGGATCTGCCGGACGAAGTGCGGCCGCTGGCCCACGCGCTCAACGACTTGCTGGAGCGGCTGGAAGCGGCCCTGGACGCCCAGCGCCAGTTCGTCGCCGACGCCGCCCACGAGCTGCGCACGCCGCTCACCGCGGTGCGGCTGCAGACCCAGCTGCTGGACCGGGCGGCATCGGAGGCCGACAAGGCGGAGGCGCTGGATGCGCTGCGCGAAGGGCTCCGGCGCGCGTCCCATCTCACCGAGCAGCTGCTGGTGATGGCGCGCCTTGATCCGGACGCCGCGGTGCCCCGGGCGGAGCTGGACCTCGCGCAACTGGCGCGGGCGGTGGTGGCGGAGCTGGAGCCGCTGGCCCACGACCGCGGTGTCGACCTGGGCGCGCAACTGAGCGCGGCGGGGATCACGGGCGAAGCGGAGAACCTGCGCGCTTTGCTGCGCAACCTCGTCGATAACGCGGTGCGCTACACGCCGCGCGCGGGCCGCGTCGACGTGGCCGTGCGCGCGGACGGCGACGCCGCCACGCTCACCGTGGAAGATACCGGCCCGGGCATTGCGCCGCAGGAGCGCGGCCGGGTGTTCGACCGCTTCTACCGTGCGCCGGGCGCGGCGGCGGGCGGCAGCGGGCTGGGGCTCGCCATCGTCAGACGCGTGGCGGAGCGGCACGGCGCCAGCGTGACGCTGGAGGACCGGGCCGAGGGCCGCGGGTTGCGGGTCCGGGTGCGGTTTCCCGTGCGCCGGGCCGGCTGACACCGCGGCGCCGGCGGCGCTGTTATCCTTGGCGCAGAGCTTGCATTCGTGCCATGTCATCGGCGCCGCCGGGGCGGCGTCGATCGGCGGGTTCCCGCACGCAACCAGGAGAATGCCGTCATGAAAGAGAAGGCCCATCACGCCCGCCGCCGGCTGGCGGCGCCGCTGCTGGCGGTGGCGCTGACACTGGCGCTGCCGCCCGTCGTTTCCGCCGATCCGCCGCCGTGGGCGCCGGCCCACGGCTGGCGCAAGAAGCACGACCCGTACTACGTCGGCTATTCGGGAACGAAGTATCCCGACGACTACGGCATCTTCTCCGGCCGCTGCAACCGCGAAGCCATCGGTGCCGTCCTCGGCGGCGCGGTGGGCGCCGCGGTGGGATCGCAGATCGGCAAGGGCGACAGCCGGGCCGTGGCCACCATCATCGGCGCCGTGCTGGGCGCCACCGTCGGCGCCGCGATCGGACGCGACATGGACAGCGAGGATCGCGCCTGCTTCGGCCACACCCTGGAGTTCGCCAAGCGCGGGCAGACGGTGACGTGGTCCAACCCGCGCGGCGTGACCTACGCGGTGACGCCGCGTTCGGACCTCACCAACGACGGCCGCAGGTGCCGCGAGTACGAATCGGCGGTGACGATCGACGGCCGGAAGGAGAAGACCCGGGGCCGCGCCTGCGATGCGGGCGACGGCACCTGGAAGACGGTCTGAAGCGCAGCGCCGCCCGCAGCGCGGGGCCTACTCGAGGGACGGCGAGTCGCGATGCCCCGCGGCCAGGCGCGGGGCCATGAGGATCAGCAGGATGGCCGAGATCAGCGCCAGTATCGACCGCTGCAGCCACGGCGCCCGATCCCTGGGCGTCATTGCCGCGAGCGCGGCGGCACGGTTCTCCGGCGTGTCGTCGAGCCACGGTCCGTGAAGCACGACCACCCGCTCGCGCTTCAGCGGGTTGTCCGGGACGTAGGCGAAGACGATGATGCGCGTGCCCTCCTTCGGCCCCTGGAGCGGACGCCGGTACCAGTCCGGCTTCAGGCGCGTGAGGTTGCCGTCCTGCAGCTCGTAGTCCCGCGGGCGGCGCGGCGGCTCGAGGCGGAAATTGTAAGCGGCATTGGGCCGGAGCCCGCCGCGCAGCTTGGCCTCCACCCGCATCACGCCGTCGGGCGGGAACTCGTTGGTGGCGCCGACGTTGGCGATCTGCAGGATCGACACCGCCATCACGGCGTAATGCGGATCGGCCAGGTACGTGCGTGCTTCCGGCCAGTGGTTCGGGTGGCCGGCGCCGGCAGCGGCGGCCACCAGCAGGAACAGCCCGGCGGCGGCCCGCGCCAGCCGGCTTCCGGGCGCCGTATCGAGGGGAGTTACGCGATCCATGGCGCCAGTGCTCGCAAGACCCATGCCGCGGTCGCGGCGCCTGTCGCAACCTCATGAGGCCAATGCGTCCGGGTGCGGCGGGGGATCGCCCCGGGGCAACGGCGGAAGCGACGCGGCGCGGCGCAATCCGGCGCCCGGCGGCTCAGCGTACCTTCCAAAGATACAGGCAGATCGCAACGGTCACCGTCAGCACGCCCAGCGCGCCCGCCAGCGCCACGCCCAGCACGGCCGTGGCCGCCGTCGCCACGGCTCCGTCGGCGTCGTGGGGGAGCATGCGCAACAGCTGCAGCATCGTTGCGGACAGCAACAGCCACTTGAGCGCGTAGCCCCACAGGTGTCCGAGCTGGGCGCGGTTGTGGCGGTACGCGGCGACGCTGGCGGAGGGGGAGTCCTGGCGCACGTCCTTCAGCAGCCAGAATGGCCAGATGAAGCGATACAGCATCTCGCGCAGGGAGACGTCGGCATCGCCGGTATCGGTGCTCGGTGCCATGGGGACATTGTGGCGGAAGCTCTTCGGGCGCGCAAAGCGCTGCGCCCTGGCTTCGGTTCGACCCGGTCGGGCCCGGTGGCGGCGTCCGGCCGGAGGCCCGAACCGCCGCCTTGGCGCTGCCCGGGGTCGCCTGGCCGGTGGAGCCCTGCGCGCTGAACCGTCTCGGCCGCTCCAGCCGGCGGGGCCGCACCGCTACCAGCTGTGGAAGAAGTAACGCAGCCCGCCCAGCGGCGACAGGTAGAGTTTGCCGGGTTCGTGATGCGCGGGCTTGATGCGCACGATCCATCCGCCCAACACGTGCCAGCGGGCCGACTCGGGCACCAGCTCGATACGACCGAAATCCATGATCGGCGTGCGCGCCCACGCCAGCTCGCCATCGGGCGACGTCAGAACGAATACGGTGCGGGCGCGCCGGTCGGGCGTGTGGCGGGCCTCCAGCACGAACAGGGTGCGGCCGAACAGGACCAGCGGCGCGCGGCTGCCGGGCACCAGCTGGCCGGGGTCGCCGGCAAACTCGTCCGCGTAGAACGGGCCGTTGGCGAACGTGATGCGGGGCGTGAAGGCGTAGGCCGCGAACCAGGCGCCGAGAAGGGCGGCAATCAGCGCCGCAAACCGTTTGGCCCGCCGCGGCGCGGCGAGGTGCACAGTCAAGGGGGCTCCTCCGTCGGGTAGGCGGCGCGCAGGGTGTCGACGGCCACCACCGTGGTGGCCACCACCAGCAGCGCGCTGGGCGCCATCGCCAGCCAGTCCGGCCCGGTCGGGAAAAGCCAGGCGCGGTGAATCCAGTAGCCGTGGGCGGCGATGTTGGCGAGGGCCAGCATCAGGTAACCGGCGGCGCCACCGCCGCTGACGACCCGGGGCCGCTCGCGCGAAAGCTTGACGGAGGCGAACACCATCAGGGCCACGGTGGCCAGCTGCAGGTGGTTGCGCAGATAGACGTCGAGCAGGAAGGCGATCCCCAGCATCGCCACCGGCACGTAGGCCAGCAGCGCGGCGCGCGCCACCACGGCAAAGCGCTCCAGCGCGTCGCGCGCGGGCGCGCCGCCGCCCCGGGCGGGTCGCGATCTGTCGAACATCTCACCACTGGGCGTCATGGTCTCGACACGGTCCCTTTGAAAGACCGCGGACACCGGAGCCGCTTGCGTGGCGATCGGGGCCTGGGAGCGATGCGGCTCCGATCGGCCGTTGCGGCAGCTCCGGCTGTCCGCACGGCGTGTATCGAGCAGGGGATGTGCCAGCGCCAGGGGCGGTTAACCAAAGTTATGAAACTGGCATGGAACCGGGCGGAGACGCTGCTGCCGGTGCCGCTGAGCTGCTATCTGCGCGACGCCGCGGCGGCGGTGTTCGTCCTGCTGTTCTGGCTGGTGCTGCTCACCATCATCTTCCACGAGCCGCTGCCCGAGCGGCTGACGCCGACGCTGTTCATACTCATCGCGCCTCCGGTAGCAGGCTTCATCTCCTACGAGGCGCTCACCGGCCAGTACGACCCCTTCGCCCGGGTGCTCTACTACGCGGCGCTGTTCCTCACCCTGCTGCAATTCACCCAGTGGCGGCGATTCGCGCGCCTGCGCTTCTCGCGGTGGCCCGCCGCGAGATCTGCGTCGAGGATGGGTGAGGCGCCGGCGGACGCCCCCGGCGCGATGGCCCTCAGCGCAGCCGGGCGTCCGCGTGGTGTTCGAGGTAATGCTTCAGGGTGAGCTTCAGCAGGGCCACCCGCTGGAGGTCGCCGTGGGTGCGCGCATGCTCGATGTCCTCCACGATCATGCGCCTGATCCGCTTTTCGCCCGCCGGCGTCTGCACCAGGTAGTTTCCCAGCTCCAGGGCCACCAGTTCCGGGATGTGTTCGTGCTCGGCGATGGCCTCGATCTCGTCCTCGGTCAGGTCCGAGAGCGCGAGGCAGTCTTCCAGGGTCAGCATGGCGGCTCCTCTTCGGATTCGATCATGAGCGCCAGCATGCCGCGGCGGGCGCCGGAGGGCGTTGATCGAGGTCAAGCCGGCGCCCGCCGATTCCCAAAAAATCTTTGACTTTTCAGCCGCCTCCGGTTAAGAATCAGCCTAAGTGTTTGATGCAAGTTGCACCACCGGTGGGCGGTTTGCAGTCTTGGCGTTCAGGCATGAAGAGCGGCGCAAGCCGCAGGTATTGGCGACATCGATCTTGAAGGACTGCGAATGGCAACCGGAACCGTGAAATGGTTCAACGACTCGAAGGGCTTCGGCTTCATCACCCCGGATGGCGGCGGCGAGGACCTGTTCGTTCATTTCTCCGCGATCCAGGCGAAGGGTTTCAAGACCCTCAAGGAAGGCCAGAAAGTCTCGTTCGACGTGACCCAGGGTCCCAAGGGCAAGCAGGCGTCCAACGTGATGCCGGCCTGACGGCGCGCTGAACGCCGCGTTGTTCCGAGCCCCGAAGCGCACGCTTCGGGGCTTTTTCTTGGCCGACCGACCGCGTCGGGCCCCGCGGCGATCCGGACCCCGGCCCCTGCAACCGCGCCCCCGAACCCCCGTCTAAGCCCTCGTGCTGATCGCCGCCTACCGCTGGGTCGACCGCAATTTCCTGGAACTGGGCCGGGAGATGCGGCTTTCCTATCTGCCGCCGCTGATGGTCTACCTGGCGGCGGGGATCTCGGGCCTCACCGGCATCGTCGGCACGTTCTTCGTCAAGGATTACCTCGGGCTGTCAGCCGCGTTCCTTGCGGCCCTGGGCTTCTGGGCCGGCATCCCGTGGGCGCTCAAGATGCCCATCGGGCACCTGGTGGACCTGATCTGGCGCTACAAGAGCTGGCTCGTCTACCTGGGCGCCTCGCTCATCGCCGTGAGCCTGCTCATCATGGTGTTGCTGATCGGCGATCGCGAGGCCATGGCCGCCGTCCTGCCGGTGGAAGTGTGGTACGTCACCAGCGTGCTGCTGGCGCCCATCGGCTACGTGGTTCAGGACGCCGTTGCTGACGCCATGACCGTGGAGGCGGTGCCCGTTGTGGACGAGGACGGGCGCCCCATCGACCCGGCGCAGCGGCGACTGATGCACACCACCATGCAGACGCTGGGGCGGGTCGCCATCATCGGCGGCAGCGTGCTGGTGGCGCTGATCAACCTTTACGTGTTCGCCGACGTCCAGTCGCTCTCGGAGGAGCAGAAGGCCGCCATCTATCGCGACGTCTACGCGCTGGCGATGGTGATCCCGGCCATCTCGGTGCTGGGCGTCGCCCTGGCGGCCTTCCTCAAGGCCCGCCGCCGGCGCCGGCTGCTGGGACAGGGCTACACGGCGGTCCAGGTGGCGGGCATGCTGCTCGAGCGCGCGGTGCCCACCGCCCCCAACTGGTGGATCCTCGGCGGCAGCCTGGCGTTCGTCGTGTTCACCGTCTCCCTCGGCTTGTCCGACTTCGCGTTCGCCAAGGAAACCATCTTCGTCGGCTCGTTCGCCATCATCGCTTTCCTGATCGTGCGCCTCACCCGGGAGCTCGCGCCGGAGGCGCGGGCGACCCTGCTGGGCACCATCATCGTGGTCTTCGTGTTCCGGGCCATTCCCGGCCCCGGTCCCGGGGCCACGTGGTGGATGATCGACGAGCTCGAGTTCGACCAGCAGTTCCTTTCGGTGCTGTCGCTGATCGCCAGCACGCTGACGCTCGCCGGCATGTTCCTGTTCCGCCGCTTCATGGCGGAGCGCTCGATCGCCTACGTCGTGGGCTTTCTCACCCTCGCTGGCACGCTGCTCTCGCTGCCCATCATCGGCATGTACTACGGCCTGCACGAATGGACCGCGGCCCACACGGGCGGCGTGGTGGACGCGCGCTTCATCGCCCTGGTGGATACCGCGCTGGAGTCGCCCCTGGGCCAGATCGCCATGATCCCGATGCTGGCGTGGATCGCTAACTCGGCGCCGGCCCACCTCAAGGCCACGTATTTCGCGATCATGGCCTCGTTCACCAACCTGGCGCTGTCCGCCTCCCAGCTGGGCACCAAGTACCTCAACCTGATCTTCGTCGTCGAGCGCGAGGTGAAGGACCGCGCCAGCGGCGTCGTCAAGGTGGCGGCGGACTACAGCCAGCTCGGCGACCTGCTGATCACGCAGACACTGATCGGGTTCACGCTGCCGTTCGCGGCGATCCTGTTGATCCGGTTCACACGGCTGCGCAGCGCCTGACGCGACCGGGAGGCGGCCCGCGCGGCCCCTATTTCGGCTGGCTGGGAACGTCGAGTGGCAGATACACTGTCAAAGGTTTTGAAGATGCGTTGGCAAAGTGACTGACGCAAAAAGGGTTATTGGAGGGGCGGGGATGTCGATCTGGCATTTGCGGATCAAGGGCACACCTTGGTGCTGCTGCGACGCGCCGGACACCCGACAGGAACAGGAGCTGCGCAACGCCATGATCAAGACCTGCTGCAGCCACGAGAATATGAGCTCCGCGCTGGGCCTGAAGGTGGCGCTGGCCGAGATCGGTTACGCGCAATGGGAAGAGATCGACATCGTGCGCGAGTGTTGCGAGCTCCGGAAGCCGCCCGAGCCCGAAGCGTCCGAATAGCCCGTTCGGCTCCCGTCATTTTCCCGCCGGGCGCTCCTCCGGCCCCCCTCCGGTGGTCCCCGCCAAAACAAATAGATGGACGCCGCCCCGTAAACAGCGTATAAAGTCCGCGGTGTTTGATTCCAAGTTTCGTGCACTACCGAATGGCAGTTGCAGTCTTGCGATTCAGGCATTCGTTTGCGGGATCGCCCGCTTTTTGACTAAAGGACTGTAAATGGCTATCGGTACTGTAAAGTGGTTCAACGACGCTAAAGGCTACGGCTTCATTACCCCCGACGGGGGCGGTGAGGACCTGTTCGCCCATTTCTCCGCCATCCAGGGCAACGGCTTCAAGACCCTGAAGGAAGGCCAGAAGGTCTCCTTCGAGATCACGACCGGCCCGAAAGGCAAGCAGGCTTCGAACATCCAGCCGGCGTAAGCGGCGGGATCGCAGGACCCGAAAAGGAAGCCCCGGGGCGGGAGCCCCGGGGCTTTTCCATTGGCGCACCGCCTCAGGCCTGGGCCAGCCGCCGGTCGACCGCGCCGTAATCGGTCTTGCCGTTGCCCAGCAGGGGAATGGCGTCCACCACGATGATCTGGCGCGGGATGGCGATCTCGGCGATGCCGATGCGGTGGGCCGCTGCCGCCAGGCGCTCGCGGTTGAGCGCCGGATCGGTGGTCACCAGCACGATGGCCTCGCCGCGCTCCGGATCGGGACGGATGGCGGCCGCGTGGGCGGCATCGGGCGACGCCGCCTGGGCGATCTGCTCCGAGGTCTCGAGCGAGACCATTTCCCCCGCCACCTTGGCGAAGCGGCGGGCGCGCCCGCGCACGTAGAGATAGCCGTCGGCGTCGATCGACACGATGTCGCCGGTGCTGTGCCAGATGGGCCCGATTCCGGGGTCGGGAAATCGCTGCTCGGGAGCGGCTTGCGCGCCGTCGAGATAACCGAGCATGCAGTTGGGCCCGGAGACCTTGAGCAATCCGGCGCGCTCGAAACCTTCGCGCTTTTCGAGTTCGGCCCGCATCCCGGGCAGCAGCCGCCCGACGCTGCCGACGCGGCGATTCTCCGGGGTGTTGACCGAGATCACCGGCGCGGTCTCGGTGGCGCCGTAGCCGTCCAGCAGGTCGATGCCGAACCGCTCCTTCCAGGCCGCGACCACCGCGGCCGGCAGGCGCTCGCCGCCCGAGATCACCAGCGTCAGCGTGTCGAAGTCGCCGGGCTCGGCCTGGGCGGCGTACTTGGCCAGGAACGTGGGCGTGCCGAACAGCACCGTCGCGCGCTCCTCCCGGACCAGCTCGGCGATGCGGCGGTAGTGCAGCGGCGTGGGGTAGAGATACACCGGCGCGCCCGAGACCAGCGGCATGGCGAGCCCCAGGGTGAAGCCGAAGCTGTGGAAGAACGGCAGCGCCATGAGGAACTTGTCCCGCGCCGAAAAGTGCGACACCGCGCGCAGCTGGGCGACGTTGGCGAGGATCGAGTCGTGGGAGTGCACCACGCCCTTGGGCCGTCCTTCGGAGCCGGACGTGAACAGCACCAGCCCCGGATTGCCGGATGTGTAGGGCGGGCACGTGTTGCGCGGGAGCAGCATGAAGCGCAGGACCCACAGCTTGTCGAGGACGCCCAGTTTCTCGCGCCAGTCCTCCAGGAAGACGACGCTGCCCTCGGGGAATGCCGGCACCAGCTCCCGGAAGCCGCCTTCGTCGATGAAAGCGCGCGAGGTCAGCACGGTCTTCAGTCCGGCCACGTCGAACTGCCGGCGCACGCCCTCGCGCCCGGCGGTGAAATTGATCATCGCGGGCACCCGGGCGCTGGCGATCAGCCCCAGTACCACCGCGGCGCAGCCCACCGACGTGGGCAGCATCACGCCGACGGTGTCCCCGCGCCGGCTCAGGCGCGAGGCGATGCGGGCGACACCGCCGATTTTCCTGAGCAGGGTGCGATAGGTGTCCTCGGCGCCGCGGGCGTCCTTCAGGATCCGGTGGTTCCAGCCGAAGACGCGCGCCGCCCCGAGGACCGCAGCGAACAGGCAGGTGCGGGGGCGGCTGTCCACCAGCGTTTCCAGCATGGCGCGACGGACCGCGTCGATGGCGGCGGCGACCCGCTTCGGATAACCGCCCTCGGCCGGCATTTCCAGGCGCAGCGGTGCGTAGA
Source organism: Pseudomonadota bacterium (assembly GCA_049322755.1). Classification (GTDB taxonomy): domain Bacteria; phylum Pseudomonadota; class Gammaproteobacteria; order Burkholderiales; family UBA6910; genus DATIUV01. Next base: position 193,037 of record JBMOQX010000073.1, read on the forward strand.
CGCTGATCACGACCGGCTTGCGCACGCTGCGTGGCAGGCCTTCCAGCCGATGCGCGGCGTAGGTGAGGCCGGGCCGGTGGACCAGCACGCGCACCAGCGGCGCCTCGGTGCGGGCCAGCACCCGGGCGGGCCCCTCGCACGCCGCCTCGGGAATGCCCGACACCGCCGGGTCGCGGTGCTGGAAGAACACCACGTGATGGCCTGCCTGGATGCGCCGCCGCACGTCCCGTGGCGCGTTGCGGTAATCCAGATCGGCGCGCACGGTGGGGAACAGCCAAGCCAGCAGCCGGAATCCCCAGGCGCGAGGCGCGTCGGCCGGAATCACGTAGGCGACGCGGCCTTCCAGGAACAGCGCGACGAACAGCGCCTCGCGCGCCGAGGTGAAGCTGGTCACCACCACCGACGGCGCGCCGTCCAGGTGCTGGTCGCCGTGGACGTGCACCCGATAAAGCGCCGACGCCAGAAAGCGGAACAGCCGGCGCAGCGCCCGGGCCAGCGGCGGCGGCCCGCCGCCGGGGCCGCTCTCGGCCCACGATGGCGTGAGCTGCGCACCGGCGCGCGGCGTCAACGCGTCGGTGATGTCGCCGGCTGGATCCGGGGAAGGGTTGTTCCATCGCTCGCGCTGAATCATTGGTGCGAAGGTTACGTGCTTCGGGACCGGAGCGGAAGACGCCCTGCCATCCCGCGATGCCGGCGGCATCGCGCGGCCGGCCGGCGCGGGCGGGCGCCACGCCGCTCAGGCGGCGCCGGGTCCCGGCGCCGGCAGTTCCAGGTGCCCCGCCTTCACGCAGATCAGGCAGCCGGCGACGCGACCCACGCCTCGCGGCGGGTATCGACGCAGGCCCGCCGGCCGAAGTCGGCACGAATGCGCGCGGTCACGACCCCTCCGGCATGCGGCTCACCATGCGCCGGATGCGGCGCACGCCCAGCGCGATGAGCAGCGCCACCAGCGGGATGCTGGCCGCGGTGACGGTCTCCGCGTTCAGGGGGACCCCGGCGACCTTGAGGCCCTTGGCGGCGTAGCCCACGAGTCCGACCACGTAATAGGTGATGGCCGCCACCGACAGCCCTTCCACGGTCTGCTGCAACCGCAGCTGCAGCTTGGCGCGGCGATTCATCGACTCCAGCAGCGCCTGGTTCTGGCGCTGGCGGGCGATCTCGACCCGGGTCGAGAGCAGCTGGCTCGCCCGCGCCACGCGCCGGGAGAGCGATTCCTGGCGGCTGGAGGTGCCGACGCAGGTCTGGATCGCCGGTGCCAGGCGCCGCTCCATGAACTCCTGGAATGTCTGCAGGCCCTGGATGCGCTCCTCGCGCAGCTCGGCGATGCGCCGCTGCACCAGCTCGTAGTACGCGGCCGCGGCGGTGAAGCGGTAGTGGTTCTCCGCGTGGCGCTTCTCGATGTCGGCCTCCAGCCGCGTGAGGCGCTCCAGCAGCGTGGGCTCGTCCTGCTCGCGCGCCGTCGCCATGGCGGCGGTGATCTCCGCCAGGTCGCGCTCGCAGCGGTTGAGGAACGGCGTCAGCGCGCGCGCCACCGGCAGCGCCAGCAGCGCCAGCATGCGATAGCTGTCGATCTCCAGCAGCCGCTGGATCATGCGGCCCGCCTGGCGCGCGGTCATGCCCTCGTCCTGCACCAGCAGGCGGCTGAAGCCGTCGCCGTGGATGCGGAAATCGGTGAAGGCGTGGCCCGCGCCGCCCGCGACCCGCGCGCCCACCAGCACGTTGCCGGCGAACAGGGTCCGGGCGATGGCGTCCGGTTCCGGGGCCGCGCCCTTGGGCAGCAGCGCCGCGTGCGCCGCCACCAGCGTCTGGCCCGGCAGCCTGGCGATCCAGTCCGCCGGCACCGCCGCAATGGCCGGCTCGCCGAACGGGTCTTCGCAGGCGCCCGCGATGATGAACTTGTAGCGCGTGAACTCGGTGTGCCGCTCCCACTTGACGCGATACGGGCCGAGGTCGGCGCTGTAGTGGCTGGCGTCGCGGGCGGGCGGCGGTTTGCCGTGGCGGGCTGCCAGCTCCGCCACCAGCGCGTGCTCCTGGTCGCGCAGCGACAGGTTGGAATAGAGCGCGAGGTACGACAGCCGCACCGGCGGCGTGAGGGCCTCGGGCGGGCGGGCATGCACTTCGTCGTTGAGCTCGAAGCGCTGGGGATGGTCAGGAGGCAGGGTCATGGCGGCCGCCGGTCAGCGCGCATTCTGGCGCAGGCGGGCCAGCGCCGCCACCGCGGCCGGCTTGTCCGGGCAGGCCTCCAGCTCGGCCGCCAGTCTGTCCAGTGCCGCGGCGTAATCGTAGTTGGGGCTCACGACGCCGCAGCAGCCGCCATAGAGGCTCGCCTGCAGCTTCAGCGTCATCACCGCGTGCTCCAGCTCGAAGCCGTCCAGCAGCATCGCGGCGAGCTTCAGCGTTTCCCCGGGGTAGCTCATCGAGCAGGCTCTTCAGGCATGGCAAATGCCGGGGCCGAGACGATACAACGCCCGGGCCGAAGCGACAAATGCGCCGCGGCGCCGGGGGAAAAAGACCGGCCGGCGTCAGCCGCGCGCGTCGTTCAGCGCCCAGGCATACTCGGTGTAGTCGATCGGCGCGCGGCCCTCGGTGATGCGCGCCCGATCCGCGGGCGCATCGGCCAGCAGGTCGGCGTACTTGCCGAGGAACTGCCTGAGCGACGTGATCCCTAGGTAGCCGGACTCGAAATCCTTGCCGTACCACTTGAAGATTTCCGACACCTCCAGCTTGCCCGTCGCCGGGTTGTAGCGGTTGCGCGTGCGATCGGCGAGGAAGCGGCGCGTCTGCTCTTCGAGCTGGGCGTCCAGGCGCTCGGCGACGAACGCCTCCTCGCGCAGCATCGGGCAGCCGACCGACGCGCAGTTGACCGCGAAATGGATGCGCGGGTCGTCGTACACGCCCGGCCTGCGGATCACCTCGTGCTCGATCCAGTCGAGATGACGCTGGTCGCCCAGGAGGCTGAAGAACTTCTGCTTCCACGGGCTGTTGAACACCGGGTTGCCGAGGTCGCGGATCGATTTCAGGTCCGGGTACTTCGTCAGGATCAGCTCCACCGTGAACGCGTTGTAAGCGTTGATCAGGAAGGCGAGCTGCCGGGGCTTGGTCCAGGAATCGAACTCGACTTCCGTGACCGCCGACAGGCTGTCGAGGTAGGCCTTGAGCGCCGCGCGGTCCCGGGCGAAGCCGCCATAGTCCGCTTGGGACGCCTTGGCGCCGTTCACCAGCACCACGTGCTTCCTGAGCAGCGTCGACCAGGCTGCGTGGCTGTGGTCGAACGCCGCGCGGGCGGAAAGCGGCAACAGCGCCAGCAGGCAGACGAGAAAAATACGTCGCATGATCACTCCATTACGGGTTGGTTACGGTGCCGCGGGGCGGGGTGACGCCGGCGCGGCCAGGCTCCCCGTTGGTCGGCGGCGGCGGCGAATCCTTTCAGCCCCGGAAACAAACCGGCTACAAATCGATTCGGCGCTGCAATCGGCGGGTTACCGGCGTTCCCCAGAATGCGAGCCATCGTCACCCGCGGCGTGGTGCCGCCGGCGGCCGACCAGCCGGAATGAAGGAGAAAACCCATGAATCTGAACGACCAGCCCGTCGCCACGGAGCGCTACGCCAAGTGCGTGGAGGTTTCCAAGCGCATCCGCTTCGACATCGACCGCGACGTCTTCCGCGGCCGCGATTTCGACTACACGCGCAAGTTCCTGCCCGAGGGCCTGTCCAAAGCCGCCGAGCTGGAGTTCCTGTCCGGCGACGAGCAACGGCTGCTCAGCCAGATCCAGGGCCGCAGCTACGCCAACATCTTCGCCCTGGTGGAGCGCTTCATCGCCGCCAAGGTGCTGGAGGTGAGCGGCGACCACGTCCTCGGCGACCAGGCGGCGCTGGTGCGATTCGGCGACGAAGAGATCAAGCACCAGGTGATGTTCCGTCGGCTCGACCGTATGATGGAGGCGGGCATGCCCGCCGGCTACGAGTTCCTGCCGGATGCCAACGAAGTGGCGCGGGTGGTGCTGTCGAAGTCGGAATGGGCGGTGCTGGGTCTGATCTGTCACATCGAGCTGTTCGTGCTGGCGCACTACCGCTCCAGCATCGACCCCGTGGCCGACATCTGCCCGCTGTGGAACGACGTGTTCCTGCATCACTGGCGCGAGGAGTCGCAGCACGCGATCATCGACGAGCTGGAGTGGAAGCGCGAGGACGCCCGCCTCACCGCCGAAGAGCGCGACCGCGCGGTGGACGACCTGATCGAACTGGTGGGCGCCGTGGACGGGATTCTGCAGGCGCAGTCGCTGGCCGACGCCACCTATTTCATCGAGGCCGCCGGCCGCCGGTTCTCGGCCGAGGAGGCTCGGCGCGTGCGCAACGGCGTGCTCAAGGCCTACCGCTGGCAGTACATCGTCTCCGGCGTGCAGGAGCCGCGTTTCCAGGAGATCCTCGGCGGGCTAATCGACGACGCCCAGGCCGCCCGCATCGGCGCCGCGCTGGCGCCCATCGTCGGCGCGCAGTGACGGCGGCGCGAGGAGACCCGGCCATGAGACAGCGCAGCGTGAGCGTCCTGATGCACGTGAACGCCGAGGCCGCGCGCGTCCATCACGACGGGGTGCGGCTGATCGGCATGTAACAGACAACAACCGCGGTGCGCGGCAGCGGGCCCATGAGGCCCGTCGCCGCAACGGCCGGCGGCCGCGTCGTGGGCGTGGCCGCCGCCGGCCGGGCGAAAACCCGAACGCCCGGCCCGCCGCTGCGCGTCGCCGACCATTCCACCGCCGGTTCCACCGAAGGATCGTCGCCGATGTCTGCGATCGGCGCAGCCCGCCCTGCTACAGTAGCGGCCATGCCCCGCCTTGCCCTGGCGATCATCGTCATCGCCGAACTGTTCGGCACCTCGCTCTGGTTCAGCGCCAACGCCGCCGCGGACGACCTCGCGCGCGCGTGGGGCCTCGCGGCCGCCGATATCGGCGCGCTCACCAGCGCTGTGCAGCTGGGCTTCATCGCCGGCACGCTGACGTTCTCGCTCTCGGGTTTCGCCGACCGCCATCCGGCCAGCCGCATCTTCGCCGCCTGCGCGGTGCTCGGCGCTGCTTCCAACGCCGGCTTTGCCGTGCTCGCGACCGGCCTCGCCGACTCCTGGGTGTGGCGCTTCGTCACCGGCTTCGCGCTCGCCGGCGTCTATCCGCTGGGGATGAAGCTGGTGGTGTCGTGGGCGCCCGAGCGCTCGGGCGAGGCGCTGGGCTGGCTGGTGGGCATGGTGACACTCGGCACCGCGCTGCCGCACGCCGTGCGCGCGGTGGGCGCGGCGTTGCCCTGGAGCGGCGTGGTGCTGGCCTCGTCGGCGCTGGCGCTCATCGGCGCCGCGATGGTGGGCCGGCTCGGCGACGGCCCGCACCTGCGGCGCTCCGCCGGCGCGCCGCGGCCGGGCTGGGGCACGGTGCTGGGCGCTTTCCGCATTCCGGCGTTCCGCGCCTCCGCGCTCGGCTATTTCGGCCACATGTGGGAGCTGTACGCGTTCTGGGTGGTGGTGCCGTTCCTGGTGGCGCGGGTGCTGGCCGGCGGCGCGACGCCGGCGGCGGTGGCCGGCTGGTCCTTTGCGATCATCGGGGTCGGCGCGCTCGGCTGCATTCTCGGCGGGCGCCTGAGCCGCGCGATCGGCAGCGCCCGCGTCGCCGGCGCGGCGCTGGCCGGCTCCGGCGCGCTGTGCCTGCTCTATCCGTGGATCGACGGCCTGCCGTCGGGTGCGGTGCTGGCGGCGCTGCTGGCGTGGGGCGTGCTGGTGGTGGCGGACTCACCGCAGTTCTCGTCCGTGTCGGCGCGCGCCTGCCCGCCGCATCTCGTCGGCAGCGCGCTGGCGATCCAGAACAGCGTCGGCTTTTTCATCACCGTCGTGTCCATCGGCATCGCGTCGGCACAGGTGAGCGCGTGGGACGCGCGCGTCGCCTGGCTGCTGCTGCCGGGGCCGGTGCTGGGGCTCGTCGGCCTGGCGCCGCTGCTGCGGCGGGGCCCGGGAGAGCGCGGCCACCCCGGCGAAGGCGGCCGCGCGGAAGGACAGGGGCCGCCTACTGCCCGAGCAACTTCATCAGATCGGACGAAAAGTTCTTCTTCTGCTGCTCGTTGAAGCTGGCTGCCGCCGCCTGCCACTTGTCCCATTCCGGCGAGCCTTTCTTCAGCTCGAACAGCTTCATGCCCTTTTCCTGCGCGACGCCGAGGAACTCTCCGTAGCTCTTGATCATGAAGTCCTGGGCCGCGTTGCGGGCCTCGGCCGCCGCTTTCATGATGATCTCCTGCTGCTCCTTGGGCAGCGCGTTGAAGCGTTTCAGGTTCATGACGTAGCCATGGATATAGGTGCCCAGCACGCCGTTGGAGGCCATCACGTTCTTCGCTACCTCGTAGTGCTTGAGACCCACCATGCCCTGCAGTCCGCCGATCGCGCCGTCCACCGTGCCGCGCTGCAGCGCCTGGTAGACCTCGCCTACGGACAGCACGACCGGCGAGGCGTTGAGCGACTGCAGCAACTCGGCGTGGCCCTTGGACGTGGCACGGACCTTCCTGCCCTTGATGTCCTCTGGCGTTCGCAGGTCGAAGTTGGTGGACACCACCGGCGGGCCGATGTCGAAGATGCAGAGAATCTTCACGCCGGTCTTCTGGAACTCGCGATCGAACCAGTCGAACACCGGGTTGCCCGGCACCAGCTTGTCGCGGGTCTCCTGCATCGAGTACGGCCACAGCGGCATCACCGTCACCGATACGTCGGGGATACGGCCGGCCCAGCTGTCCAGCGTCGCCAGCGAGATGTCCACGGTCCCCGACGGCACCGCGTTGGGCACGAACTTCTGCTTCACCATCTGATCGTCGGGAAAGTACTTGAACGTGATGGCGCCGTTGGTCCGCTTTTCCACCGCTTCCATGAACGGCCTGGTGAAGAGCTTCACCTGCGGATGGCTGGAAGTGCCCCAGGTGGCGAGCGAAAGCGTTTCCGCGCAGTGCGCCAGCGGTGCAGCGGCGAGGAGCGCGGCGGCGAGCAGTCTTGTGAGGGCGTGTTGCATCGGTTCTTCCTCCTGTGCTGGTGGAGTTACTTGCGCTTGAGGACTTCGACCACGCGACGCTTGGGATCGACACGGACCCAGTCGCCGGTCTTGATCACGTCGCGTGGATGCTTCGACCATCCCTCGGTGATGGTCATGTTGGCGAAAATCGCCCCCTGCACCATCACCGGGTTGGTGACACCGAACACCAGAGCCTTCGGCGCGATACCCTTGCACTTGATGTCGTAGTAGGCCCAGCCGGCGGCGATGCCGCCCTTGGCGGTGGGGAAGAAGCAGATCTTGTCCCTGATCTGCGTGCCTTCCAGCTTGTGGCCGGGCTTGGAGATCACGCCGGTCCAGCGGTCGAGGTCGTAGCGGGGGCTGAAGCCCTCCTCGGACACCACGGCCTCGCCTTCCACCACCTCGCCGAAGGCGCGGCTGAGTTGGATCGTATCCAGCACGTCGGTCATTTGATCCTCCCGGTGACGGCGATGTCGACACAGTCCTGGGTGCGCCGCAGGATGGTGTTGAAGCGGTGCGCGCCGATGATGTTCACGATCTTCGCCGAGTTGGAAATCATGTTGGTCCAGCCGTTGCGCTGCCGCATCTGCGACAGGTTCTGCAGGATGTAGAAGCACACACCCTCCATCAGGGTGACGCCGGCGGCTTCCAGCGCCTGGACGTAGCCCAGCTTGCGGCCCGCGGAAAGCACGCCGTTGGAGGAGGTGACGAACACCTGGGTGCCGTCCTTGACCTGCTTCCCGGCGAATCGCTGGGACAGGTTCTTGAGTTCCCACAGCGACAGCTGCGGGCCGGAGAACACGATCAGGTCGCAGCGGCCGTCCCTGAGGTCGTAGCTCCGGTACAGCCGCTCCAGGTCGGCGTTGGTGACGGTCATCTCGGTGTGGGGCCTGTTGCGGCCGAGAGCCGCCTCCAGGGTGGGCGCCTCGGGGGTGACACCCACCATGTGGAACATACCCATCGAGCCGTAGCTCGCCAGCGCCGCGCCCAGGTGCTTGAGCTCGTCGGCCACGGGCGCGCGCCGGAGCCCATGGAACACCGGCACCTGGAAATAGCTCTGGTTGGGCTCTCCGACCAGCTTGCCGAGGGCGCCCCAGTCGGCGAGGTCCTCGAGGTCGGCCTCCACCTTCACGGTGAACGTGCCTTGACGGTGCTCGTCAAGCTGGAAACCGTATTCCGGCACCCGCCTGGTGAGACCGGCGGCGAACGCGGCCGGGCCGCTTTCGAAGTTCGAGCGGGCGCCGAACACCGAGTTGGCGTAGATGACGGTGCCCGTGTCGCCCCACGCCACGCGCTCGCCCAGGTGCGGCTGGTAGAGCGTCTGGTAGTTGATGCAGGTGTCGGTGGTGGTGACGTTCATCTGCTGCAGCAGGCCGATCAGTTCCTTTTCCTTGGCCGCTTCGCCGGCGTCCTGCTGGAGCCGCTCGACGAAGTCGAAATCGAACGACCGGGCGTTGGTGCTCACGTTCACGGCACAGCGGGCCTTTTTCTCCGCGGTGCATTCCAGCCACTTGAGGCCGCCGTCGCCCATCACCTCGATGTCCCCCATCATGTGAACGTTGGTGACGGGCACCAGGCGCTTGGCGCCCCAGAACTCCCCGACCTTGATGAGGTACTCCATGGCCTCCTTGACGGCGACGCCGTGATCGCCGCGCAGCATGGCCTGCTCTTCCGCTGTCAACTGCATGGTGTTTCTCCTGTGGCTAGCGCTTGTGCTTGGGTTTCCGGGACTGCGGCCGCGGGACCGGCGGCGCAACTTCCTGGATCTGACGGGTGATGGCGAGCGGTCCCTGCACGCTGAGGCAGAAGCGGTAGTTCTCCGGCCTCACCGTGAACTGCGAGTACTCGAGGCCCTTGCCCTCGGGAGAATAGGACGCGCGCTGCATGACCAGCACCGGGCTCCCGGCCGGAAGCTTCAGCAGGTCCGCCTCCTCCGCGTCCGCCGCCCGGGCAATGATGCTGACCTCGGCGTGGGTGACCGGCTGGTCCAGCAGGTCCTCCAGGATCGAATAGAGGGGATGGGTCTCCGCCTGACTCCACGACACGCGCTTGGCAGCGGGGGGCAACCACGCGCGGGCCAGCGCAAACGGATGGCCCGCGAGCAGATAGAGGCGCTTGAGGAACATCGTCTCCCCGCTGCCGGCCTGCAGCAGCACGTCGATGTGCGGATCGGCCTCGACCGGCTCGAACCTCAGCAGCCGGGTCTGCGGCGGATTGCCGGAACGCACCAGCTCGTCGTAGAAGCCGCGCAGATCCGCGAGTTCGTGGCGCACCACCGGCCCGCCGACGAAGGTGCCCTTGCCCTGCTTGGCGGAAACCAGGCCCTGGCGCGCGAGCAGTCCGATGGCCTGCCGCACCGTCACGCGCGAGACGCCGAAGCGCTCCATCAGCGCCTGCTCCGACGGCAGGCGCTGGAACGGCCGGTAACAGCCGTCGGCGATGTCCTTGGAGAGCTTGTCCGCGATCTGGACGTACAGGGCGACGCTGCTATCGCGTTCGATCTTCATGGCCGTCTCCACTTCTGCCGCTCTCGCATGCCCGTTGCCTCCCTCACCGTCCCATCATGTGCTGCGGCAGCCAAAGCGACAGCGCGGGGACGTAGTAGATGAGGTAGAGCATGCCGACCTGGATCAGCAGGAACGGCGCCGCGCCTTTGGCGAGCGTCCACAGCGGGATTCTGGAGACGCCGTGGATGGTGTACAGGTTGATCCCCACCGGCGGGCTGATCTGGGCGATCTCCATAGCGATGCACGCGAACACGCCGAAGGTGATGGGATCCATGCCGACGTGCATCGCGATCGGGAAGAAGATCGGGATCGAGATCAGCAGCATCGCTGCGCTCTCGAGAAACATGCCCAGCACCAGGTAGACGAGGATCATCAGCGTCACCGTCACCAGGTGGCTCGCCTCGAACGACGTGATCCAGCCGGCGATCGTCTGCGGCACCTGCTCGAAGGTGAGGAAGTGGGCGAAGTACTGGCCGAAGACCACCAGCATCAGCAGCATGCAGGTGGTCCGGGTGGCCGTGGAGACGGCATCGAGAAAGCGGCGCCGGGTGAGGCGCCGCTGGATGAGACCGAGGGCCAGGACGTAGACGGAGGACAGCGCGCCGACCTCGGTCGGCGTGAACACGCCCGTGTAGATTGCCAGGATGATGACGACCGGGAGCAGCAGGATGCCGAGGCCCCGGCGCGTGGTCTCCAGCCGCTCGCCCGGCGCGGGGGTGTGCCGCACCACGATCCGCGGCCGGCTCACCGCCAGCACGTAGAGCATGAACAGCGACATCATGATCAGGCCCGGCACCACGCCGGCGATGAACAGCTTGCCGATCGAGGTCTCGGTGATGACGCCGTAGAGGATGAACGGGATGCTGGGCGGGATGATGATGCCCAGGGTGCCGCCGCCGGCGCAGAAGCCGCCCGCCTGGCTGCGCGAGTAGCGCTCCTGCAGCAGCAGCGGAATCGCGACGATGCCGACCGTGGCGGCGCAGGCGATGCTGGAGCCGCTGATGGCGGCGAACACGCCGCAGGCCAGGATCGTGGCCACGCCGAGGGAATTGGGCACGTTGCCGACCCAGGCCTTGGCGAAGTCGAACAGGTCGCGGCCGGCCCCAATCCGCTCTACCAGGGTGCCGGTGAGGATGAAGAGGGGGATCGCCACCAGCTCGAAGATCGATGCCCCCTGCCAGATGATGTCGCCAAAGCTTGACATCGCCGGGTCGAAGCCCTTCGCCAGCACGAATCCGATGAACGCTGCCAGCCCCATCGACACGAACACGGGGATGGAAAGCAGCATGAACAGGAAGAGCAGCGCGATCGCGATGAGTCCCGGCGCTTCCATGGCGTGCCGCCCGTTACTCGAACTCGACCGTCTCGGACGGCGACTCGCGCAGTATCAGCATCGCCAGCGACTGAAGGACGAGCGCCAGACCGCCCAGCGGAACCATCAACTGCGGGAGCCAGAGCGGGATGTCGAAGATCGACGCCGAGCGGATGGCGTTGGCGTACGAATAATGGGTGAGCATTCCGCCCGCGGCGAGGATGACGACGCCGAATCCCAGCGTCGTCAGCAGCGCAAGGTCGTCCAGCGCCCGCCGCGCCCGCGGATATGCCGAGAGCAGGATCTGCACGCGGAAATGATTGCCGTGCTTGAGCGCGTAGGCGTTCGCGAGAAAGGATGCGGCGATCAGCGCGTACTGGCTGACGTCGAACACCCAGATGGTGGGCGCCCCCGCCTTGCGGGCGAGCGCGTCGTAGAAGATGGGAAACGCGAGCAGGGCGATCACCGCGATCGCGGCAACGCTCATGACCTGGCCGATGCGCTGCAGCCAGCGTGCGAACGCCTGCATGGGTCTCCTCGCGGCGGCGGGTCCCGGGCTCCGGGTGGAAGCAGGGACCCTTATTTGTATTAAAATGTATTAAGTCAAATCCGGGCGCGGCTGTCAAGGCGCTGCGGTGCGGGCTCCGCTCAGCGGTAACCCGAGCGCCCACGCTCCGATTCCTCTGCCCCTGCCGCACGCGCAGCGCCTGTCGCAATCCGGCGACAGTGGCGGGGCGCGGCGATCCTCGGCATCATTGCGCTGTCGCCCGGTGGCGGCGACCCCACATCCGAGGAGGAACGAGACGATGAGGAAAGGCATGTACGTTCGCGCTCTCGTGACGCTCATGCTGAGCGTTCTGGTGGCGGGCACCTGGCCCCACGCCGCGGTGGCGGCACCCGTCGGCACCGGCGCGGTGCTGCAGCAGGAAAGCGCGCGCGCGCAGATGACGCGCGTCCAGGAGAAGCTCGCGCGCGCCGACGTTCAGCAGGCCATGACGGCGCTGGGCGTCGATCCCGCCGCGGCCCGCGAGCGCGTCGCCGCGCTCAGCCAGGCCGAGGTGATGCAGCTCGAGCGCGAGCTCGATCAACTGCCCGCCGGCGGCGACTTCTTTGCGGTGGTGGGCATCGTGTTCGTCGTGCTGATCATCCTCGAGCTGACCGGCATCACGAACATCTTCACCAAGCTCTGAGCGCGCCCGCCGGTGAAGCGTTGGCGCTGCGCGCTGGCGGGCGCGGCGTTGCTGATCTCCGGTTGCGCCAACCGCGGACCGGCGCTTCCGGAGGTGCTGCGCGAGTCCGCGCCGCCTGCGGTCGAGATCGCCGCGCCGTTCTTTCCCCAGCAGGACTACCAGTGCGGGCCGGCGGCGCTGGCCACCGTGCTCGGCTATTCCGGCGTCGGCGTCACGCCCGATGCCCTGGCGCCACAGGTGTATCTTCCGCAACGCCAGGGCAGCCTGCAGATCGAACTCGTCGCCGCCGCGCGCCGCCACGGCCGCGTCCCGGTGACGATCGAGCCGGAGCTGCGCGCGCTGCTGGCGGAGCTTCAGGCCGGCCGGCCGGTGCTGGTGCTGCAGAATCTGCGTTTGCGGACGTGGCCCGCGTGGCATTACGCCGTGGTGGTGGGCTACGACGCCCAGCGGGACGTGCTCGTGCTGCGGTCGGGCGAGACCCGGCGGCTGGAGACGCCGACCGCGGAGTTCCGGCGCACGTGGGATCTGGGCGATCGCTGGGGACTGGTGACACTCGTCCCGGGAGAGCTCCCGGCGTCGGGCGACCCGCAGCGCTACCTCGAGGCGGTGGCGGGAATGGAGGGCATGGCCGCGGCCGATACGCTGATCGCGGCGTATCGTGCGGCGCTGGTCCGCTGGCCGGGCCATTTTGCCGCCCGCTTCGGGCTGGCCAACGCGCTGCGCGCCGGCGGCGATCTCGCGGGAGCGGAAGCGCTTTACCGTGCGCTGCTGGCGGAGCGCCCGGGCGAGCCGGCCGTCGCCAACAACCTCGCGGATCTGCTGATCGAGCGCCGCTGTCCGGACGCGGCCGTGACCCTGCTGGATCGGGTGCTCGCGGGCGGCGCCCGCTTTGCGCTGCGTTCCGCTCTGGAGCGGACGCGCGCCGAGGCGCAGGCGGCGCGCAGCACCTCGGGCACGGGCTGCGCCGCAGTATCCGTTGCGCCCGGGGACTGGGGAGGGAAGCGCCAACGGCGTCCGCTGACCGTCAGCGTGGCGTTCGCGGCCGTCCGGCCGCCGCTCCGCAGAAAAACAAAAACGCCCCGGCAGAGGATGGCCGGGGCGCCTTCAGGGACGCAGAGGAAAAGCTGCGGGCGTGTGCCCTGGCGCTAGCCGATCCAGCAGTCGCTGTCCCAGCCGCGGCCGTCGTCGATGGGCTCGACGGGGTCGGAATCGAAATGCGTGGCGTGCACGGCCTCGGTCTTGACCAGATCCTCTTCGGCCTCGGACGGGGTGTACAGCACCTCTTCGATCGAGAATTTCATGGCCGGGCTCCTCGGAGTGATTGACTGGGATCAATTGTTAATTCCCGGCGTCGATTCGAGCAATCGAAGGTTCTGATCCAAACCATAAGTTTGGTGCACTGCAGCCGGGCCTCGGCGCCGCCCCGCGGACGGGTGGTGCGGGCTGAGTGCCAGCGCTCGGCGTTTCCGGGAGACGCTCGTTTGGGCTATCCTCAGATTTGGCCTAACATCTTGAAAAACCGATGAAAATCACGGTCATGGGAATCGGCAAGGTGGGCTCGACGGTGAGTTTCCTGCTGGCGCGGGAGGGGCTCGCGAACGAGCTGCTGCTGTGGAACCGCACGCCGGCGGTGGCTGAGGCGGAGGCCATCGACATCCAGCAGGCCTGCGCCTTCACGCCCCACCGGGTGCGGGTACGGGCTGCGCAGAGCGTCGAGGACACCGCCGGACATGAGCGCATCGACGCACAAAAAACCGCGGCGCGAGGCCGCGGCTTTCTCCGGGCTGAGGGCGCCTAGCGTCGGCGTCCGCCGCGGCCGCCGGTAGGACGGGGGCGCGACTCGTTCACCGTCAGCGGCTTGCCGTTCAGCTCCTGGCCGTTGAGCCCGCGGATCGCGTTGAGCGAGTGCTGCTTGCCCGGCATCTCGACGAAGCCGAAGCCTTTCGACTGCCCGCTGAACAGGTCCCGCTTCACTTCCACCGACTTCACGTCGCCGAACGACTTGAACAGCGGCGTGAGGTGGTCTTCGGTGGTCTCCGGTGCCAGGTTGCCAACAAAAATCTCCATCCTTCTCTCCTTGCCCTTCGGGCTGCTTGGGCGGCCGGTGCGCTTCGGGCGGGAAGCGCCGCCGCCGTGTGACACCCCCTCCCGGGGGAGAGGGTTCGAGTGGGGATGCGCCGGCCGCTCAGCCGCTGCGCCGGTTGTTGTTGCCGCCCAGCAGCGCGGGCGGCGGCCCGCGGCGTCCGCGGCGCTGGCCGCGGCCCGCGTCGCGATTCGGATCGCCGAACACGCGCGCGGACGACGGGAACAGCTGCCCGGCGTTGGATTCCGGCTGGCGCTCGGCCTCGGCCGACACCGGCGCTTCCGCCGGCTCGTAGGGCCTGTCGGCCAGATCCACGGGTTTTCCGTAACCGGCGAACATGGGGCTCTGGCCGCGGTTGCCGCGCGGCGGACCGGAACGCCCGCCCTCGCTGCGGTCGCGCCGCTGGCCGGGGGCCCCGTCGCGCCGGCCGCCCGCGGCGCCTCGACCGCGATTGCCGTCGCGGCCTTG
>JBMOQX010000074.1:0-26411 GCA_049322755.1 Pseudomonadota bacterium
CGACGCCGGCCCGGTCCAGCACGCCCAGGATGATGAGCGAGACGATGCCCTGGGTCGGCGGCGCCGTGTTGTAGATCATGCCGGCGGAGTGCTCCATCTCCAGCGCCGGCTTCTCCACGGCGCGGTGGCTCTCCAGGTCGGCGAGGGACAGGGGGCTGCCGAGCTGGCTCAGCTCCTTGGCGATCGCCATCGCCAGGTCGCCTTCGTAGAAGTCCCGCGGGCCGGCGTCGGCGATGCGCTCCAGGGTGGCGGCGAGCGATCTCTGCACGAACACGGAGTTGGGCGCCGGCGGCGCGTTGTCCACCAGGAAGTGCGCGGCGAAGCCGGGCTGGTCGCGGAGCTCGGCAAGCTTTTGCGCGGTGCTGTCGTGCTGGCTCTGGGTGACCGGGATGCCGTTGCGGGCGTAGTGGATGGCGTCCTCCAGCAGGCGCCGGAACGGCAGCCGGCCGCCCCATTGCTCGTGGGCGATGCGGCGCGCTGTTTCCCAGCCCGAGAGAGTGCCGGCCACGGTGTTGACCGCCAGCGGGCCGCGAACGGGAATCGCCCGGGCGCCGGACTCGGCGTAGAAGCCGCGGGTGGCCTTGGCGGCGGCGGCGCCGCAGGCGTCGATGGAGGAGACTCCGGCGCCGGGCGCGAACGTCAGCCAGAACGAGTCGCCGCCGATGCTGTTCATGTGCGGATACACCACCGCGATGGTGGCGGCGGCGGCGATCATCGCCTCCAAGGCGTTGCCGCCGTCGCGCAGGACATCCAGCGCCGACTGGGCGGCAAGCGAGTGCGGCGCGACGGCCATGCCGCGGGTGGCGATGGTGCTGCGGATCATGACGGCTTCCCCCCACTGTCGTTTGCGCGGAAGTATACCGCCCCGGCCCGCCCGCCGTGCGGCGCGCGCCGCGACGTCACTTCATCCAGCCGATGGCCTTGGGCAGCCAGGTGGCGATGTCGGGAAACAGCATCAGCAGCCCCAGGCCCACGATCTGCACGCCGATGAAGGGGATCACGCCGCGGTAGATCGCGCCGGTCTTCACCTCCGGGGGCGCCACGCCCTTCATGAAGAACAGCGCCCAGCCGAAGGGGGGCGTGAGAAACGAGGTCTGCAGGTTCATGCAGATCAGCATCGCCAGCCACACCATGTCGACGCCGGCGGCGACGAAGAACGGCAGCAGCAGCGGCAGCACGATGTAGGAGATCTCGATCCACTCCAGGAAGAAGCCGAGCACGAACAGCAGCGCCATCATGAACAGGATGTTGCCCCACAAGCCGCCGGGGATCAGCGCCATGAATTCGCCGATAAGATCCTCGCCCGAGAGGCCGCGGAAGGCGAGGCTGAACACCTGCGCCGCCATGATGATGAACAGGATCATGGCGGTGGTCTTGAGCGTCTCGCGCATGGTCTCGCGCAGCACCCCGAGCGAGAGCTTGCGCAGCGCGGCGGCCACCAGCAGCGAGCCGAACGCGCCCATGGCCGCCGCCTCGGTGGGCGCGGCCACGCCGCCGATGATGGACCCCAGCACCGCGAACACCAGCAGCAGCGGCGGCACGACGCCGCGCAGCACTTCCTTCATGAGCTGCCCGCGCGTGAGCGTGTCCAGCTCCTCCTGCGACAGCGCCGGCGCCAGGTCGGGCCGCAGCTGGCCCAGCACAAAGAGGTAGATCACGTACAGGCTGGCCAGCATCAGGCCGGGCATCAGCGCCGCGGCGAACAGCGTGCCCACCGACTCGCCCATCAGGTCGGCCAGCAGGATCAGGATCAGACTGGGCGGAATGATCTGGCCCAGTGTGCCGGAGGCGCAGATGGCGCCGGTGGCGAGCCCGTGGTCGTAGCCCCGGCGCAGCAGCGTCGGCAGCGCGATCAATCCCAGGGTGACGACGGTGGCGCCGACGATGCCGGTGGCGGCGCCCATCATCACCCCCACCAGGATGATGGCGATGCCCATGCCGCCCGACAGGCGCCCGGCCAGGTGGCCCATCACGTCCAGCATGTCCTCGGCGATGCGGGATTTCTCCAGCATCACGCCCATGAACACGAACAGCGGCACCGCCAGCAGCGTGTAGTTGGTGGCCACCCCGTACATGCGCGCCGGCAGCAGGTTGAACAGGCCGGGACCGAAGCCGATCATGCCGAAGATGAAGCCTGACGCGGCGATGGCGTACGCCACCCGCACGCCCAGCAGCAGCAGCGTGATGAAGCTGACGATCAGGCCGATGGCCAGGATCTCGTTAAGCGGCATGGCCGCCTCGCCTGAGCTCCAGCAGCCGCGCGCCGTTGCGCAGCGCCACCGCCACGCTCTGCACGCCCAGCAGCAGGAAGCCGGTGAGCACGAACGACTTGAGCACGAAGCGGTAGGGAATGCCGCCCGGGTCGGGCGAGATCTCGCCCATGTTGTAGGACTGCATCGTGAAGCCCACCGCCAGCCAGGCGATGTAGAACGACACCGGAATCATCACCAGCACCGCGGTGAGGAATTCGATCCAACGCTGGGTCTTCTCGCTGAAGGTCTGGAACAGGATGTCCACGCGCACGTGGGCATCCTCCTTCTGGGTGTAGGCGATGCCCCACAGCGCGATCACCGCCAGCAGGTGCCACTCCAGCTCCTGCGCCCACACTGCGCCCAGGCTGATGGTGTAGCGCAGCACCACCTCCACGGCGATCAGCACCACCAGCACCAGGGTGAGCCACGAGGTCAGACGGCCGGTGAGGTCGATGAAGCTGTCGATCACGTTGGCGGCGCGCACGAGCGCTCTCACGGGCGGCTCCTCTCGGATGCGTCTTGTTTTGCGGATGACGCCCGCGCTGCGCCGCGGGGGCGCAGCGCGGGGCGCTACCCGGGACTCAGCGGACCGTGGTCTGGAACGTGGTCTCGCTGATCTGGTTCCAGCCGTCGTGCTTCTTCTTGAACGCGAAGTACGAGTCGTGGACTTTCTTCACCACCGGGTCCTTGGCGGCGGCTTGCGCCAGGGTGTCGTTGGAGACTTCCCGCAGCCGCTTGATGACGTCCGCCGGCAGCTGGCTGATCTTGACGCCGTCCTTGGCCACCATCTCGTCCAGCGCGGTGGCGTTCTTCGCCTCGAGGAACAGCAGGCCCTCCTGGTTGGTGGCGTCGGCCGCGGCCTGGACGATGGCCTGCAGGTCCTTCGGCAGGCCGCTGTACGCCGCCTCGTTGACGACGATCTCGGAGGTGGTGGAGGGCTCGTGCCAGCCGGTGGTGTAGTAGAACTTGGCCGCGTTCTGCAGGCCCAGGCGCTGATCCAGGAACGGCCCCACCCACTCGGCGGCGTCGATCACGCCGCGCTCCAGCGCCGGGAAGATTTCGCCGCCGGGGAGCAGTTTCACGTCCACCCCCAGGGCGGCGTACGCCTTGCCGGCGAGGCCGGGGATGCGCATCTTCAAACCCTTCAGGTCGTTGATGTTGGCCACCGGCTTCTTGAACCAGCCGGTCATCTGCACGCCGGAGCAGCCGGCGGCGAACGGCACCACCTTGAACGGCTTGTAGATCTCCTTCCACAGCTCGTTGCCGCCGCCGTGCTGCAGCCACGAGTGCTGGCCGTTGAAGCTCATGCCGAACGGCACCGTGCCGAAATACTGGGAGGCGAAGGTCTTGCCGGCCCAGTAGTAGGCGACGCCGTGGTTCATCTCCACCGTGCCCGTCGAGCAGGCATCGAAACCCTCGAACGCCGGCAGCAGCTCGCCGGCGGCGAAGACCTTGATCTTCAGGCGCCCGGCCGACATGGTTTCGACCCGCTTGGCGAAGGCCTCGGCGCTGCCGGGACCCACCTGGTAGAACGGCAGGCCGGCGGGCCAGGTCGTGGTCATTTTCCAGTTGAAGGTCTTGCCCGATTGCGCCGAGGCGATCATCGGGAAGCCCAGAGTGCCGGCGGCGGCGCCGGTGGCGGTTTTCTTCAGGAATCCGCGACGGTCCATCTTGATTATTCCCTCCAGTAGAGTGAGCCCGGAGCGGGCATGGGGTTTTCGATTGGATATTGTCTTGGTCAGGCTAGCGCCCAACACGGGAGGCCACTGTGTGCAGATTCCGTGCCATGGCATCCCGATTTCTGATGCGACCCCTGCCGTGCACGTATCATGTTGATTGCACGAAAATCCGGTCGTCGCTTGCGGTCGGCAGGGAAGGCCGCCGCGGCACCGGGCTGGATGCACCACGACGAGCCGTCCGCACCAGGATCGTGCATGCCGGCTCGTTTCAACCATATAGCACATTACCGTCCCGCCCATACATGACGCCGGTCATCTATGTCCACGGCTTCAACAGCTCGCCGGCGTCGTTCAAGGCGCGGCTGATCCGGGAGCGGCTCGAGCGTCTGGGCAGGGCGGACGCGTTTCGGGCCCCGGCACTGGCCGACCGTCCCGCGCTGGCCATGGCGACGCTGGAGCACGAGCTGGCGGGGGCTGGCGCCGGCGCCACGCTCGTGGGCAGTTCACTGGGGGGTTACTACGCCACCTGGCTGGCTGAACGGCACGGGGTGCGCGCGGTGCTGGTGAACCCGGCGGTGGAGGCGCCGCGCCTGCTGGCCGGTCTGCTGGGACCCCAGACCAATCTCTACACCGGCGCGACCTACCAGCTCACGCCGCAGCATCTGGACGAGCTGCGGGCATTCGACACCGGCGCGATCACCCGTCCCGAGCGCTACCTCCTGCTGGTCACCACCGGCGACGAAGTTCTGGATTACCGCAAGTCGGTGGAGAAATACGCCGGCTGCCGGCAGATCGTGGTGCCGGGCTCGGACCACGGCTTCGGCGAGTTCGGCGACTACCTGGACGAGGTTCTGGCGTTCGCGGGCGTCGCGGCCTGAAAGCCGCGTCCTTTATACTCTGATGCTTTTTGCCAGCGCCGGTGAGCCGGGTTCGCGTCGGGCCATTTCCCCATGTACGTCCTCTACGAAGAAAGCGGCGCGTTCAAGGCCGGCACCATCCTGGCCGACAACGATGCGTCGCTGCAGATCGAGTCCCAGCACGGCCGCCGCGCCAAGGTGAAGGCGGGGCACGTGCTGCTGCGCTTCCGCGAGCCGGCGCCGGGCGAGCTCTTGAGCGGTGCCGCGGCGCTGGCGGATGCCATGGACCCGGACTTCCTGTGGCAGTGCTGCGGCGAAGGAGAGTTCGGCTTCGAGGCGCTGGCCGAGGACTACTTCGGCCACGCGCCCTCGCCGGTGGAGGCGGCAGGCGTGCTGATGCGCCTGCATGCCTCGCCGATGTACTTTTATCGCAAGGGCAAGGGACGCTTCAAGGCGGCGCCGGCGGACGCGCTCAAGGCGGCGCTGGCGAGCCTGGAGCGCAAGCGGCTGCAGGCGCAGCAGCAGGCGCGTTACGTGGAGAGCCTCAAGCGCTGCGAGCTGCCGCCCGAGTTCGCGCCGCTCACCGCCAGGCTGCTCTACGACCCGGACAAGCAGTCCATCGAACACAAGGCGCTGGAGCAGGCGTGCGCGGAGATGAAGCTCACGCCCCCGCGGCTGCTGGAGCGCTGCGGCGCGCTGGCCTCCGCCCACGACTACCACCTGGGCCGGTTCCTGTTCGAGTACTTCCCTCACGGCACCGGCTTCCCCGAGCTGCCGCCGCCGGCGCTGCCCGGCGACCTGCCGCTGGCGGATGCACGGGCGTTCAGCATCGACGACGCCGCCACCACCGAGATCGACGACGCCTTCTCGGTGACCTGGCTGCCCGGGGGGCGCGTGCGGGTCGGAGTGCACATCGCCGCGCCGGCGCTGGCGGTGACCCGCGGCTCGCCCGCCGATGCGCAGGCGCGCAAGCGTCTGTCCACCGTCTACATGCCGGGGCGCAAGATCACCATGCTCCCGGACGCCTACGTGGAAGCGTTCACGCTGGGCGAGGGCCGCGAGTGCCCGGTCCTGTCGATGTACCTCGACATCGACGAGGAAACCGGCGCGGTGGCGGCGCGGTCGAGCGCGGTGGAGCGCGTGCGCATCGTCGCCAACCTGCGCCACGACATGCTGGAGTCCCAGTTCAACGAGGATACCCTCGCCGCCGGGCGCGCCGACTACCCCTATGCCCGCGAGCTCCTGTTTCTCTGGCGGCTCGCCAACCGGCTGCAGGCCGGGCGCGGCAAGAGCGACGAGGGCGAGGCCGAGCGGCTCGACTACAGCTTCTACGTCGCGGACGGCGTGGTGCGCATCGTGCCGCGCCGGCGCGGCTCGCCGGTGGACAGGGTGGTGGCGGAGCTGATGATCGAGGTGAACCAGGCCTGGGGCGCTCGGCTGGCGGAAGCGGGCGTGCCGGGCCTGTATCGCGCCCAGACCGGCGGTCCGGTGCGCATGACCACGGCGCCGGCGCCGCACCAGGGGCTGGGCGTGGCGCAGTACGCCTGGACCAGCTCGCCGCTGCGCCGCTACGTGGACCTGGTCAACCAGCGCCAGCTGGCGGCCGTGGTGCGCGGCGAGCCGGCGCCCTACCCGGACGCGGGCGAGGAACTGCTGGCGGCGATGCGCGACTTCGAGCTCACTTACGACGCCTACGCCGCGTTCCAGCGCACCATGGAGCGCTACTGGTGCCTGCGCTGGCTCCAGCAGGAGAGCGTCACCGAGACCGGCGCGGAGGTGCTGCGCGAGGGTCTGGTGCGCATCGACCGCATCCCGCTGGTGGGCCGCGTGCCGTCGCTGCCGGACATCGGCGCCGGCGCGCGGGTGCGCCTCGAGATCACCGGCGTCGACCTCTGGGACCTGACCTTCCAGGCGCGCTTCCTGAAACCGGAGGAGGCGGCCGCGGCGGGCGTGTGACAAGCGTGAAGCACTCCCCTACAATCGGTCGCAATTCGAAGCGGCTGGCGCTACGGGAGACGTTGACGATCACAGGCGGAGGTTCGGGATACGGCGCGGCGCGCGCAAGGCCGGGAGCAGCGCCGCCGTTCGATCCGTCGTCGCGCTTCGGCGTCGCCCTGCTGGTCTCGCTGGCGCTGCACGGCTTCGTCGCCTTCGGCGTGGGCTTCAAGCTCCCGGACCCGAGGGCGGTGTTCAACTCCTCACCCCCCATCGACGTGGTCCTGGTCAACGCCCGCACACGGGAAGCGCCCGAGAAGGCCGACGCGCTGGCCCAGGCCAACCTCGCGGGCGGCGGCAACACCGACGAGGACCGCCGCGCCAAGAGCCCGCTGCCGCCGAAGGACGACGTCAGCACCGTCGAGATGAAACAGGCGGCACGGAAGGTCAAGGAGCTGGAGGCGAAGGCCAGGAAGCTCATGACCAAGATGCAGGAGCAGGCGCCGGCCAAGCCGCCGCCGGCCGTGCCGGAGAAGCCCCGACCCGAGGCGCAGCCGGAGCCGCAGCCCGACGCCGGCGAGCTGATGGCGCGGGCGATGCAGATGGCGAAGCTGCAGGCGCAGATCGAGAAGGACTGGGAGAGCTACCAGAAGCGCCCGCGCCGCACCTTCGTCGGCGCCCGCACCAGGGAGTACCGGTTCGCGCGCTATGTCGAGGACTGGCGCGCCAAGGTGGAAAAGATCGGCAACCTCAATTATCCGGACCAGGCGCGCCGCGACCGCATCTACGGCAGCCTGGTGGTGTCGGTGTCGATCAAGGCCGACGGTTCGGTGGACAAGGTGGAGATCAACCGCTCCTCCGGGCACAAGGTGCTGGACACCGCGGCGCTGCGCATCGTCGAGCTGGCGGCGCCGTACGCGCCGTTCTCGGCCGACATCCAGCGCGACACCGACATCCTGGTCATCACCCGCACCTGGACTTTCACCCGCAGCGACCAGCTGGTGGCGCAGTAGAGGCGGCAGCCCCGCCGGAGCGTTCATGACCGACCGCTACGCCGTCATCGGCAACCCGATCGCCCACAGCCGCAGCCCGCGCATCCACGCCGAGTTCGCGCGCGAAACCGGCCAGGACCTCGTTTACGAGGCGATCCTGGCGCCCTTGGACGGCTTCGCCGCCGCGGTGGCGGCGTTCCGCGCCGCCGGCGGGCGCGGCCTCAACGTCACGGTGCCGTTCAAGCTGGAGGCGTTCCGCCTGGTGGACCAATGCACGCTGCGGGCGCAGGACGCCGGCGCGGTGAACACGCTCAGCTTCGATGGCGGCCGCGCACGGGGCGACAACACCGATGGCGTCGGCCTGGTCCGCGACCTGGAGGCCAACCTCGGCGTGGGTCTTACCGGCAGCCGCGTCCTGCTGATGGGCGCCGGCGGCGCGGCGCGCGGCGCGCTGTTCGCGCTGCTCGCGTGCGCTCCCGCGGCGCTGGTGATCGCCAACCGCACGGTCGCAAAGGCCGAGGAGCTGGCCGCGCTCGCCGCGGCGCGCGGACTGCGCTGCGAGGCCGGCGGCTACCCGGAACTGGCGGGGCGGGCGTTCGACCTGGTGGTCAACTCCACCTCGGCGTCGCTGGGCGGCGAGCTCCCCGAACTGCCCGACGGCGCGTTCGCTCCCGGCAGCCTCGCCTACGAGATGGTGTACGGCAAGGGCGTGACGCCGTTCCTCGCCGCCGCCCGCCGTGCCGGCGCGGCCCGGATCGCGGACGGGCTCGGCATGCTGGTGGAGCAGGCGGCGGAGTCGTTCCGGATCTGGCGCGGCGTGCGTCCCGCGACGGCGCCGGTGATCCGGATGCTGGCCGCCGAACTGCCGCCGGTCGCTTGAGCCGCCGCACGCCACCCCGGAAGGCGAAGCGCCGCGGGCGCCGCCGCGCCCGCTGGTGGTTGCACGCCGCCGGCGTTGCGCTGGGCGCGGCGCTGCTCTACCAGCTCTGGTTTTTCGGCCACGTGCTCTGGTGGAACTGGTTCGATCCGCGCGAGACGGCGTTCATGGCGCTGCGTCTCGAGGAGCTGCGGGCGAAGAACCCGAAGGCGGCGCTCAGGCACCAGTGGGTGCCTTACGCGAAGATCTCCACCCACCTCAAGCGCGCGGTGGTGGCCGCCGAAGACGCCCGCTTCCTCGATCACGAGGGCTTCGACTTCGACGCGCTGGAGCGGGCGCTGGAGAAGAACCTGAAGCAGGGCAAGGTGGTGGCCGGCGGCTCCACCATCAGCCAGCAGCTGGCCAAGAACCTGTTCCTGTCGCCGGAGCGCACACCCTGGCGCAAGGGCCAGGAGGCCATCATCACCGTCATGCTGGAGCTGGTGATGGACAAGCGCCGCATCCTGGAGATCTACCTGAACGTGATCGAATGGGGCAACGGCGTGTTCGGCGCCGAGGCCGCGGCGCGGCACTACTTCGGCACCTCCGCCGCCGCGCTGGACCCGTGGCAGTCGGCGCGGCTCGCCTCCATGGTGCCCAGGCCGCGCTACTACGACCGCAACCGCGAGACGCCCTGGCTCGCCAGGAAGACCGGCATCATCCTCGAGCGCATGCCCTCGGCGCAGGTGCCTTAGGTCTGCTTCACCACAGAGACACAGAGGCACAGAGAAAGACGCAATCATGCTGAACCGCAAAGGACGCGAAGGACGCAAAGGAACAACGAACGAAGACTTCACCAGGACTTCCTGCGCGCCCTTTGCGTTGAAAACGCTCTTTGCCTTTCTCCGTGCCTCTGCGTCTCGGCGTCTCCGCGGCTGGGACGCCGCCAAGTCAGTCCGCAGCCAAGTCGAGCCGCAACACCGTGTAGCGCCGCAGGACGTCGGGGTCGGGTTCCACGCCGACCCCGGCGCCCGCGGGCAGCGCCATGCAGCCGTCGCGGATCGCGGGGAACGGCTGCGCCAGGCCGTCGCGCAGCGGGTTGGGATTGACATCCACTTCGAGCCAGCCGTCGCCGCCGGCGGCGGCCAGCAGGTGGGCCGAGGCGAGCAGGCCGATGCCGCCGCCGAGGTAGTGGGGACAGTAGCGCCGTCCCGCCGCCCGTGCAGCCTGGGCCACTCGCAGGCAGCCGCTGACGCCGCCCCACTTGCATGCGTCCGGCTGGACCACCGCGAGCGCGGCGCTGCCGAGCGCGTCCGCGAATGCCGCGGCGCCCCGGATATTCTCACCGGCGGCGAGCGGGATCGATGTCGACCGGGCGAGGGCCTGCCAGTCGGCGAGCGGCGCGTCGGCGGCGAGCGGCTCCTCGATCCAGCCGGGACGGTGGGGTTCGAGGGCGCTCGCCAGGGCGAGTGCGGCGTCCAGGTCCCACGCCTGGTTCGCATCCAGCAGCAGGGTCTCGCCGTCCCGTAGCGCGGCGCGCGCGGCGGCCACCGCCGACAGATCGCGCTCGCGGCCGAAGCCCACTTTCATCTTGAAGCGCGCGAAACCGGCCGCCCGGCTCACTGCGATCAGCTCCGATGCCTGTCCGGGGTCGATCCCGCTGGCGTAGACCGGCACGGAGGCGGGCGCATCCGCGCGCAGCAGTCGGGCCAGCGGCAAGCCGGCGCGCCGGGCGGCCAGGTCCCAGAGCGCGATGTCCAGCGCCGCCAGCGTCTGGGCCAGCGGGCCGGGCTCGCCGGTCTGCAGCGCGAGCACCCGCAGCCGTGTTTCCAGATCGGCATGGACGGCGTCCGGCGCGGGCAGCGCGCGCCCCAGCACCATTGGCAGCACGACCTGCGCCAGCAGCCGTGCCCGGTGCTCGGCGCCGCAGGCGGGGAAGTTGCACCAGGCCTCGCCCCAGCCCTGAACCCCGTCACCGTCCTCCAGGCGCAGCAGCACCGCGGGGCGGTCGCGCATCGCGCCAAACGAGGTCACCACCGGTTGCGCGAGTGGCGCGCGGCACACGATCACCTCGGCGCGCGCGATGCGCCGCAGCGGCGCCGCGGCACGGTTTGCCGCGGTGAGCCCGGGTTCGCCGGTGCGCGGCGGCGGGATTTGCGTCATGGGGCGTATGCTCCTTCCTTGCCCGCAGGGCACGGGCCGCGCCTGCCAGCGTCCTATGGTGCCAAGAAAAGCGCCCGCGCGGGGGGCCGCGGCGTTCGACCCGTCCCGCGGATTCTTCTAAAATCGCGAAACTTTTGCAGTTCCCTCCCTCCGTGCGCCGATGAGCGAAACCGAAGAAAAGAAGCGCAACAGCGAATCGCTCCGCGCCGAGCTGCAGGAGGTGCTCGACCTCATCCACAAGCACGACCTGGTCGAGAACCTGGTGCACCGCCAGGAGGGGCCGCGCCACGACCTGGTGGAGAAGCTGGTCCACCGGCAGCATCTGGCCGAACTCCAGCGCAAGCTGGACTCGCTGCATCCCGCCGACGTCGCCCGCATCCTGGAGCTGCTGCCGCGCGACCAGCGCCTGCAGGTGTGGAACCTGGTGCGGGCGGAGCGCGACGGCGAGATCCTGCTGGAGGTCTCGGATGCGGTGCGCGAGACCCTCATCGCGGCGATGGACGACGCCGAGCTGCGCGCCGCCGCCCAGACCCTGGACACCGACGAGCTCGCCGACCTGGCGCCGGACCTGCCGCCGGAGGTGGTTCAGGACGTGCTGCTGGCGCTGCCGCTGGAGGAGCGGGCGCAGCTGCAGTCGGCGCTGACCTATCCCGAGGACACCGTGGGCGCGCTGATGGACTTCGACGTCATCACCGTGCGCGACGACATCACGCTGGAGGTGGTGATGCGCTACCTGCGGCGGCTGGACGAGTTCCCGGATCAGACCGACAAGCTCTTCGTTGCCGACCGCCGCGGCATCCTCAAGGGCGTGCTGCCCCTGAAGCGGCTGCTGCTGCACGACCCGGAGACGCTGGTGAAGGACGTGATGGCGGCCGACATCATCACCTTCCATCCCGAGGACAAGGCGCGCGACGCCGCCAGCGCGTTCGAGCGCTACGACCTGATCACCGCGCCGGTGGTGACCGCCGACAACAAGCTCATCGCCCGCCTGACGGTGGACGCGGTGGTGGACTTCATGCGCCAGGAGGCCGACAGCGAGGCGCTGGAGCGCGGCGGCCTGCAGGAGGAGGAGGACCTGTTCGCGCCGGTCATCAAGAGCGTCAAGAACCGCTGGCCATGGCTGGCCATCAACCTGGTGACGGCGTTCATCGCCTCGCGGGTGATCGGCGTGTTCGAGGACTCCATCGCCAAGCTGACTGCGCTGGCGGCGCTGATGCCCATCATCGCCGGCATCGGCGGCAACTCCGGCAACCAGACCATCACCATGATCGTGCGTGCGCTGGCGCTGGGGCAGATCTCGCGCGAGAGCGCCCGCAAGCTCTTCCGCAAGGAGCTCTCGGTGGCGCTGGTGAACGGGCTGGTGTGGGGCGCCGTGGTGGCGCTGTTCGCGCTGGTGATCTATCACAGCCTGCCGCTGGCCCTGGTGATGATGGCGGCGATGGTGCTCAACCTGCTGCTGGCGGCGTCCATGGGGGTGGCGATCCCCCTGGTGCGCAACCGTCTCGGCGCGGATCCGGCCACCGGCTCCAGCGTGATGATCACGGCGATCACGGATTCCGGGGGGTTCTTCATCTTCTTGGGTCTCGCCACCCTGTTCCTGGTCTGATGGACCGCTTCCGCCGCCGCCCGCTGCAGCGTATCGCCGTGCTTCCGGCCGCCGGGTGCTCGCCGCTGGCCGTGGTGAACGGGCTGCCGCCGCAGGACGGTTACCGGATCGAGGACGCCGCCGCGGCGGTGGCGTGGGCGCTGCGCCATGCCGGCGAGGCCGGCATCCCCTCCCACCGCGTGTTCGTCATGGGGCACTCGGCCGGCGCGTACAACGCGGCGATGGTGGCGCTGGCGCCGCAGTATCTCGCGGCCCACGGCGCCGACGCCGGGAACTTCGTGCGCGAGCGCGTCGCCGGGACGGCGCAGGGGGCGCGGCGTGCGTGAGTTCGACCTGGTGGTGATCGGCTCCGGCCCCGGCGGCTACCGCGCGGCGGTGCTGGGCGCGCTGCGCGGGCTGGCGGTGGCGATCGTCGAGAAGGGCGTTTGGGGCGGCACCTGCCTCAACCGCGGCTGCGTGCCGAAGAAGGCCTGGCACGCCTCGGCGATGCTGGTGGCGGGCCGCGGCGGTTATGCCGCGCGCGGTGTGCAGGGCATGCTGACCGGCGACCTGGCGGGGGCGTGGGACCATCAGCGCAGCGTCGTGGACACCGTGCGTTCGAGCTACGTCGACTACATGAAGCGGCTCGGCATTGTCGCCCTTACGGGCACCGCGTCGTTCGCCGACGCCCGCACGATCCGCATCGGCGGCGGCGAGAGCGTGGGCGCGCGGCACGTGATCGTCGCCACCGGATCGGCGCCATTCATTCCGCCCGCCCTGCCGCGCACCCCGGGCCGCATTCTCACCACCGACGATCTGTTCGACGCGCCGCCGCCGCGGGGGCGGCGCGTGGCGGTGGTGGGCAGCGGCGTGGTGGGCACCGAGCTGGCGTTCATCCTGGCGATGCTGGGGTGCCGGGTGCAGTGGATCACCAACGCCGAGCCGCTCTCGCGTACCGGTTTTTCCATCCCGGCGCTCAAGCTGCTCCACGCGGCGCTGGAGCGCCACGGCGTCGTGGCGCGCACGCGCTCGCGGGTGCAGGGCGCGCGGGTGCTGGACGATGGCGTCGAGCTCACGCTTCCCGACGGCAGCCGGGAGTCGGTGGACTGGGTGCTGCTCGGCAGCGGGCGCATCCCCTACACCGACGCCCTCGACCTGGCCGCCGCCGGCGTCGTTCCCAACGCCCGGGGCTTCATCCCGGTGAACGAGTTCTGCCAGACCAAGGCGCCCCGCATCTACGCCATCGGCGACGTGGTGAACCCGGCGATGACGTCGAACCACGCGCTGGCCGAGGCCGGCGTCGCGGTGGCCAACATCCTGGACGCGGGTTCGCGCCGGCGCGACCCCGCGCTGGTCCCGGAGCTGGTGTACTCGGCGCTGGAGCTGGGGCGCGTGGGCCTGTCCGAGGACGATGCCGAAGACCGCGAGCTGGAGCCGGCGGTGGGCTTCGCCGCGTTCGAGGTGAATCCGGCGGCGCTGGGGGAGGGCGATGCCGAGGGCTTCGTGCGCCTGGTGGCGGACGGCGATTCCGGCAAGCTGCTGGGTGCGGAGATCGTCGGCGCCAGGGCGGGCGAGCTGATCCACGTCATCGCCCGCGAGGTGGGCCGGGAGAACGGGCTGCGCGGGGTCGCGCGCCTGCTCTACAACCACCCGGCGCGGGCCGAGGAGTTCCTCAACGCCGCCGAGACGCTGGCGTCGAAGTGGGGACTGCGCGAGCAGGTGTTCGGCGAAAAGGGGTAGTGTCCTGCTCCCGGAACAGCTTGCCGGAGAGGCGCGTCCGGCGTGCGGCCTGCGGCGTAGCGCTCCACCTCGGCTTCCTCCCGACCGGAGCGGCGAGTCCAACCAAGGCGGTCGCGCCTGAGTAATCAAGTAATCAATCGATGATGCCCAAGTGATAAAATTCAGCCTGGCCCTACCGGGATCGTCGGGGTGCCTGATCGATGCTCCCTGAACCTTCGTGTACCCGATGGATCGAGCGCTGGCGAGTGGAGCGGACGGGCGGCGAGGGCGCGTTGCCCTGCTCCGGCCGGTCGTGACTGTAACTTTTGCCGAGAGGGAAACCCATGGCCCAATCCGACTTCAAGCAGGCATTGTTCGAACAGTTCGCCCGCGTAGCCAAGGCTCTCGGCCATGCGAACCGGCTGCAGCTGCTCGAGTTCGTCGCCCAGGGTCCCCGCAGCGTGGAGGATCTGGCCAAGGTGAGCGGCCTTTCCGTCGCCAATGCGTCCCAGCATCTGCAGGAACTCCGGCAGTCGGGACTCGTGATCGCACGCAAGGAGGGGCTGCGCGTGTTCTACGAGATCGCCGGGGATGACGTCGTAACGCTGCTGCATTGGCTGCGAACGGTCGCGGAGCACCGCCTTGCGGACGTCGAGAGGCTGGTAGGCACCTACCTTCATGGCCGCGATGGCTTAGAGCCGGTGCCGGCCGCGGAACTCCTGGAGCGGGCCCGGAAGGGGCTGGTCACGGTGCTCGACGTGCGTCCGCCGGAGGAGTTCGCCGCCGGCCACGTGCCGGGCGCCATCAACGTGCCGCTGAGCGAGCTGGAGGGCCGATTGGGAAAACTGCCCAAGGACCGCGAGGTGGTGGCCTATTGCCGGGGGCCGTACTGCGTGCTGGCGTTCGAGGCGGTGGCCCGTCTGCGGCGAAGAGGAGTGAAGGCGCGCCGCCTGGAGAACGGCTTCCCTGAGTGGAAAGCGGCCGGCCTCCCGATCGATTGAGCAGGGTCTCCGGCGTCATGGCTCGATCCGGCCGACGACAGCCAGGAAGGCGCCCAGCGGCAGACCCCGGGGCAGGACGCGTTCCGCACAGCGTGCGATGCCGCCGCCACCGTGAAAGAAGACGGCCGTCGCCACCCGCACGTCCCGCACCGGCAGTGCGTCGAACAGACGCCTCGCCTCCGCCGCCGTGTGCCAGCGGGCGCCCCGGTAGGCGCCGCTTCCGCCCCCGCGGGCTTTCTCCCCATACAGCAGGCTGCGCCGGTTCAGCAGGCCCAGCGCGACGCCGCGCCGCGCGACGCGAACCAGTTCGGCCACCGCCCGGGCCTCCTCCGCGATGAAGCAGAGGGACGTGACGGCAATGCAGTGGTCGAACGCGCGGTCGGCGAAGGGCAACTGCCGTGCATCGCCCATGACGTAGCCCTCGACCCGCTCGTCGCGGGCCGCCGCGTAGCGCAGCATGCGGGGATCGGGGTCGACGCCGTGGACGTGAAGTCCCAGCGTGGCGAACCGGCGCGAGAAATAGCCGGTCCCGCAGCCGGCGTCCAGCAACCGCTCGCCCGCGACCGGCGCGAGCAGGTGCCGCAGCAGGCGGAATTCCGCCTCGCCGATCCACGCGCCCCGCGGCGACTGGTACCAGGCGTCGTAGTCCGCCGGTGTCACCGCGGCCGCCGGCGCGCGCGAACCGGAGAATCGCCGCACGTCCCGGCCCGCGCGGCGGTCATCGGGGAGCGGCGAGCGGGTGCGTCGGATCGGCGACGGGTTCCGGCGTCGCCGGCGCGGCGGGCTCGGCCGGCCTGGCCGACGGGCGGGTGCTGACCTGCGCCATCAGAGTCCCGCCGCGGTAGATCCTTAGCTCGCCCGGAGCGAACGCCCGCCAGCCGGCGTCGGCGCCCAGCGGCTCGGTGGCCACCACCACGCGCCGCTCGCCGGCGCCGGACCCGGGTTCGAGCCAGTGCAGGCGATCGTGCCCGTAGGCGATGAGATGCTCGCCGTCCGAGAGGAGGAAATTGAATTTTCCCAGCGACGCGACGAGCTCGCTCACCGTCCCCAGCACCCGGAACCAGGCGCCGGAGCCGGCGGACGCGGCATTCTGAAATTCCCGGGCGATGCCGCCGAGCAGATGGCAGAACGCGTACTCCGAATCGGTGTCGCCCAGAGGCCGGCATACCCGCCCGCCGTCGGGGTAAGCGAGGCCGACGATCTCGGGCACCAGCCCGTTATGGGCGAAAACCCACTCGCGTCCGCAGCAGGCGCTCACGAAGGGGTGGGCGTTGACGAGCGAGGGCACCGGCGGATGACGCGCTTTGCGCACGTGTGCGATGACGAGGGGCGAGCGCACGCGGCGTGCGAGTGTCGCGAAGCGTCCGCTCGTGGCGGCCGGGACCGGCGCCTTCTCCAGGTGCCAGCCGCTCGGACCCCGCCAGGCGATTCCCCAGCCGTCGGGGTTGTCCGCGCTGGCCCCGCCTCGGAGCCGGAATTCAGCCAGCAGCCGGGCCGCGGCACGGGGGCGGGCGGCGCTCAGGCCGAACAGTTCGCACATGTCAGATGGCCTGCGTTAAAACCGGCTCCAGAGCCAGTACTTCTCAGGCCGCCTTGTCCCGGTGGGCTCGAATCGCTCATCGGCAGGGGTCAGAAGACCAGCACCCGCTCCGCCCATTGGGTCCAGGCGGTCAGTTCCGCCATGGTGCTGCGGCGGCTGCCTTCGACCAGCTCCGCCTCGCCGATGCCGCGCGCGTCCATGCAGGTGCCGCACACGCCGATCTCGCCGGAGCGGCGCGCCACCATGCCCAGCATGTCGGCCACGTTGTAATAGCCTTGCGGCACCTTCTGCCCCTTCTTGGCGCAGGCGGCGGCGTCGCCCATGAGGAACAGCCGCACCTGCTCGCCCTCCGCCTTGAGCAGCGAAATCGCAAGGCGCAGACCGTTGTAGCTGCGCTCGGTGCCGTAAGGCGGATCGTTGAGGACGAATAGCGTATTGGTCATCGTCGGGCTCCTGATTCGTTTTGGGTTGCGCAGGCGGCGGGAAGGCCGGCACGGTTCCAGTCCAGGATGCCGGCCGAGAGCAGCGGGCCGGCGGCGAGCCGCCGCAGGTTAGCCTCGCTCATGTCCGGGCTCGAGCTCCGCGCGGGGGGGCGGGTGGCGCCGGCCGGTCGCGGAACGGGATCGCCAGCATGCCGGGGAGGGCGGCGCAGTCCCCGGGCTCGCGGAACTCCGGGATGCCGATGGTCATGGCGGCGTGTCCCGCCGCCGGCTGCGCCCGGTAGGTTCCCAGGAGGCGGTCCCACAGGGAGAGGTTGAAGCCGAAGTTGCTGTTGGTCTCGTCGCGCCGGATCGAGTGGTGCACCCGGTGCATGTCCGGGGTGACGATCAGCCGGCGCAGCATCCGGTCCACCGCCAGCGGCAGGCGCACGTTGGCGTGATTGAACAGGGCGGTGGCGTTCAGCAGCACCTCGAAGACGATCACCGCGGCCACCGGCGCGCCGAGCACCACGATCACGGCGAACTTGATCAGCATCGACAGCACGATCTCGATCGGATGGAAGCGGGCGCCGGTGGTGACGTCGAAGTCGAGGTCGGCGTGATGCATCCGGTGCAGCCTCCACAGCGCCGGCACCGCGTGAAACATGACGTGCTGCAGGTAGATGGCGAAGTCGAGCGCGATCACCGCAATGGCGACGGCGGCCCATCCCGGCACTCCGAAATGGTTCAGCAGCCCCCAGCCGCGGGCCTCGGCGAACGCCGCGATGCCCACCGCGGCGGCCGGGAACAACAGCCGCACGATGACCGTGTCGATGGCCACGATGCCCAGATTGCTGGCCCATCGCAGGGCCTTCGGAACAGTCAGCGCGCGCCGGGGCGCCAGCAGCTCCCACGCCGCCATCACGGCGAATATCCCCGCGAATGCCGACAGGCGAATCAGGGATTCGTGAGCGATGAGGACTTCGTTCATGGCCAGCCTCCTCCGTTGCGGGCACCGGTGTCGCCAGGGCGGCCGCACCCTGCATATTCAATTAATATATTGAATACTATGGATTGGCAACGGACAAGTCAAGACTTTGCGGGGCCGCGAACGTAGAAACGCGGGACCGCGCCGGGATCGAAGGGTCAGCGGACACCGGGCGCCACCGCCGTTCGTGCCGGATTCGCCGGGGGGAACCCGAGCGGGGATATCGGGCGAGCGCCTGGCCCAGGTCGGCGATGAGGTCCGCGGCACCCTCCAGGCCGATGGAAAGGCGAAGCATGCTGTCGGAAATGCCGCGCCGCGTGCGCTCCTCCGGCGGCGGTCCGGCGCAGGCGCATGGAAGGCTCCGATGAAAGTTGCTGCGAGGGGGAACGCTGTGCCGGTGCGCCTGCGGGCTCACCACTGCCGCCGGTTGATCTCCTTCGGCACCCCGATGTCCAAAGCTGGCGTCGAAGTGGGGACTGCGCGAGCGGGCGTTCGGCGGCAGGGGCTGATCGAACCTTACGCGGCGTAACGCTCCACCGCGGCTTCGTCCCAGGCGATGCCGATGCCGGGGCGGTCGGGCGCGGCGAGGTGCCCGTCCTTCGGCACGGCGGGTTCCTGCAGGATCGGGCTCGCCCAGTCCACCCACTCCAGCCAGTGCGCGGTGGATGTCACCGCCAGCAGGTGCGCGCTCACCTCCGGGAACAGATGGCTGGAAACCGGCCGCGCGGCGGCGTCGGCCAGCGCCGCCGCGCGCAGCCAGCCGGAGACGCCGCCGATCTTGCACGCATCCGGCATCAGCAGGTCGGACGCGCCGGCGGCGATGCTCTTGGCCATGTCGTGGCTGCCCCACCAGTTTTCGCCCAGCTGCACCGGCGTCTCGAGCGCGTCGGCAATGGCGGCATGGCCGGCGTAATCGTCGGCGCGGGTGGGCTCCTCGATCCATGCCAGGCCCTCGTCGTCCAGCGCGCGGCCGCGGCGAATCGCCTCGGCCGGCGGGAGCGACTGGTTGTAGTCGGAGAGCAGCACGATCCCGCCGCCGGCCGCGCGCCGCACGGCGCGCACCACGGCGAGGTCGGTCTCCAGGTCCGGATAGCCGAGCCGCACCTTGATGGCGCGGAAACCCGGCGCCAGCAGTTCCACCGCCTCCGCCGCCGCGTGGTGGGCGCCGATGATGCCGAGCCCGCAGCTGTTGTAGGCCGGAATCGGTCGCAGCTCACCGCCCAGCAGCCGCGCCAGCGGCAGCCCGGCGGCCTTGGCGAGCGCGTCCCACGCCGCCATGTCGATGGCCGCCATGGCCATGCCGGTCAATCCCTGGGGACCCAGCAGCCGGAAGCGCGCCTGCAACTTGCGCTCGATGGCGAGCGGCGCCACCGCCTCGCCCGCGAGCACCGGCTCCAGGTTGCGCACCAGATCCGCCAGCGGTCTGACCGCTATCGGCGTGTAGGCGAAGATGTAGCCACAGCCGGTGACGCCTTCGGCGGTGACCAGGTCCACCAGCACCAGCGGCGCGGTGGCCACGGTGCCGCCGCTGGTGGCGAGCGGGAGGCGCATGGGCACGTTGACGGCGCGGGCGGTCAGGCGCCGGATCGTGAGCGCAGCGGCGGGCATGGCGGATCTCCCGGTCAGGAATTGCCGGCGATTGTCCATCTTCCCCCGGGTGGGGCCAAGCGTAGAATGAATCCGGTGCGTCGCCGCCGGCGCCGTCCGTCCCCCCGAAGGAACTCCCATGACCTTCGCCGATCGTCTCCGCAAGCACGGTTTCCGGCGCTGGTACGAACGCCAGCTGATCGAGGGATTCCTTTACCTCACCACCTGTTTCCTGTGCATGATCATGGTGGCGGCGTCCCTGGAGGCGTTCGGCGACAAGGTGCCCGGCCAGCAGCGGGCGCTGATGCTGACCCTGGCGATCGTCGGCGCGGGGGTGGGTGCGGTGACCTGGCGCCGGTTCAAGGACACCCTGAACCGGGCCGAGCACATGGCCGACCGCGCCAACTGCGGCGCCTGCGGCAGCTACGCGCGTTTCGTCGTCCTGAGCGAGGGCGGGCAGCAGGGCGGCGAAGACGAGTCCGGCTGGGTGCGGGTGCGCTGCCGCAAGTGCAATCACGAGTGGCTGATCGAATGACGCCCGACGCCCGCGCGTTCCCTGAACGCATAAACGCCACGGTGCCGGGGCGGCGGCGTCTCATCGGGCCCGCCCTGCACCGGATGCCCCGCCCCGGGGTCCGCGGCCCTCCAGGAGTCTTCCAATGTCCTGTTCCGGAGCAGGACACTAGCGCGCGCCGCCGGGCGCAACCCCCGGGTACTCGCCCTGGACGTTGCCGGAAGGACTCGGTTCGTCTTCCACGCTGACGGAAAAATAGCGGCTGAGTCCCACCGACTGGATCGTCTCCAGCACCTGCGGCGCGCAGCGGACGAGGCGCAGCGAGCAGCGGCTGGCGCGGTCCTGCAGATACAGCAGCATTTCGATGTCGTGGACGTCGAGCCGGTCGATGTCCCTGAGCACGACCACCGCGTCCCGCCACCAGACATGGTGTATGCCGTCGAAGCCCGCCAGCGCCGTCCTCCTGGACTGCCGGTCCACCGGGCCGCTGAACTCGATGACGACGGGGGCATTGGGATCTTCCTGCAGGTGGAGCTGGATGCCCATGGTCTCCTCCTTGTGTTCGCCAAGACACGGCGTTTGGAAATGAAACCTTTTTCGCCCGCTTGGGCGCGGGCGGTCCTGGACGTCACTCAAAATACGACCGCTGCATGGCGGCAGGGTTCCGGCCGTCGGCGCACCCGCGCCTTGCGCCTGTCGCGCATCGGCGTCTTGAAACCGTTTGCATTCCCGTGTCGCGTTGTGATGTGCAGGACGACGGGCAGTCGGCGCGCAGGAAAGGATGTCCGGACGTCGCAGGTCGCCTCGGCGGCGCGCCGCGATCGGCCCCGCTGGCGTGCTGACGCGCGCGGACGCGGCAATGAAGGAACAGGCCGGACCTGCGCGCGATACGGCGCGATCCCGGCCGGGCCCGCTGCCGGCCGGCCGTGCGCCGCGCTCAGGCGCCCAGCCAGGCCTTGCGCCGCGCCGCGGCCGGCGCCCCGGGAGCCGGCGTCAGGTAGGCGGTATCCGCCGGCGCCGCTGCCAGCGCAATCTCGCAGGTAAACAGCTCGTCGCGGCGGAAGCCGGTCGCCGACACCACGTCGCCGGGCCGGTAGCGCCCGAGGCGCGCATCCAACGTCTCCGCGGTCACCCGGATCCCGTCGATCGCCACCAGCACGTCGCCGGCCGCGAGCCCCGCCGCCAGCGCCGCGCCGTTCGCCAGCACGTGGGTCAGCTTCACGCCGCCGGCCTCCGCCGCGGTGCGCGCGCCGAGGGCGATGCGGCGCGCCCGCTTCGCCGCCGGCTGGCCGCCCGGTTTGCCGCCCTTGTCGGACTTCGACTCCGCCGCGCGCCGGTGCAGCTCGACGCCGAAGCGCTTGAGCAGCGTGGCCAGCGGCAGTTCGGCGGTGGAGCGCAGCGCCGCGTCGAAGAAGCGCCGCAGCCTGACGCCGGACACCTCTTCCGCCAGGCGCTCGATGCCGTCCTCGGCCACGCCGATGCCGGTGGCGCCGTGGCGCCGCCAGAGCGCGCGCATCACGTCGTCCAGCGACTTGCGCCCGCGCGTGCGGCTGCGGATGGTGAGATCCAGCGCCAGCGCGACGAGACTGCCCTTGCCGTAATAGCTCACCACGGCGTTGGGCGTGTTCTCGTCCTGGCGGTAATACTTGATCCAGGCGTCCCAGCTGGATTCGGCGACGGTCTGGCGCGCGCGGCCTGGATTGCGCGCGAGCGCGGTGATGGCGCGGCCCAGCAGCTCCAGGTAGCTCTCGGGGGCGATGAGGCCCGCGCGCAGGAGCAGAAGGTCGTCGTAGTACGAGGTGATGCCCTCGAACGCCCACAGCAGGGTGGTGTAGTTTTCGGCGTCGAGGTCGTAGGGGGAGAATGCCGACGGCTTGATGCGCTTCACGTTCCAGGTGTGAAAGTACTCGTGGCTGCAGAGACCCAGGAACCTGCGGTATCCCTCGGTGACCTCGGGCACGCCGGACTGCGGCAGATCGTCGCGCGAGCACAGCAGCGCCGTGGAGGCCCGGTGCTCGAGGCCGCCGTAGCCGTCGCCCACTGCCGTGACCAGGAACAGGTAGCGCTCGAACGGCGCCGGCGCGCCGAAAAAGCGGATGTGCTGCTCGCACAACCGCCCGAGGTCGCGGGCGAGGCGGCCGAAGTCGGCGTCGTGGCGGCCGGTGATGGCGATCTCGTGGGGCACACCGGCGGCGCGGAACGACGCCAGCGCGAACTCGCCGGTTTCCACCGGATGGTCGATCAGCTCGTCGTAGTTCGCCGCGGCGTAGCGGCCGAAGCCGTGGGCCTTGGCGCCGGCGCGCCGGAGCGCGGTCGCCACCCGCCAGCGGCGGTAGCGCGCGCCTTTCGGGGCGGCGATGTCCACCGCGCAGGGCAGGTGCTCGCGGCCGGCGACGCGCAGGAACACGCACGGCCCGTTGAAGAAGCCGTGGCTCCGGTCCAGGTGGGCGCCGCGCACCGACAGGTCCCAGGCATAGACCTCCATCGTCACCTGGAGCGGCCCGCGCGTGGAATCGCAGCGCCAGGTGTGCTTGTCCACCTTCTCGATCACCACCGGCCTGCGGCGGCTCTCGGCCCGGATCGACACGACATGCCGGGCGAAGTCGCGGATCAGGTAGCTGCCCGGGATCCATGCCGGCAGCGACAGGTGCTGGCCCTCCGGATCGGGCTCGGCGACGGTGCAGGTGACTTCGTAGAGATGGGCCTCGGGGGACTTGGGGAAGATCGTGTAGGCAACGGGGGACTGGCGCATACGGGGCCGGAGAGGTGGGGTCGTGGCTCGGGCCGCCATTGTAGCGCGGGCCCCGACGCGACCGACCGGCACACGCCGCGCAGCGGACGGGTCTGCAAACGGGGCTTCACCGGGCGTGCGCAGAACCGGCGGGCGGGCCGGCGGCGCCGGCGGCCGGCGTGAACCCGCTGCGCCGGAGCGCGTCGAACGCGAGGGCCGGGCGGCACCGCAAGGGATGCGGCCGGCGGCGCAGTCACGGGAGAGACATGGATCGCCCGCAAGAGGGGGTCGAGGGAACGGCCGGCGGCGACCGCGTTGCTGCCGGAGGGGAGACGGCGCGCAACGGCGCCGGCGACCCGCGTTCGGCTGCTCCCCCGCTCGCCGCCGTGCCGGTTTGGGACCCCTGGGTGCGCCTGTTCCACTGGACCCTGGCGGCGCTGGTGGCGTTTTCCTGGTGGAGCGGCACCGAGGGCGGCAACGTGATGCGCTATCACATGCTCTCGGGCTACGCGATCCTGACGCTGGTGCTGTTCCGGGTGCTGTGGGGCGTGGTGGGCAGCACCCACGCCCGGTTTGCCGATTTCGTGCGCGGTCCGGCCACGGTGCTGGCGGCGGCGCGGGAGTTGTTCTCGCGCCGGCCCATGCCCTACGCGGGCCACAACCCGGTGGGTGGCTGGATGGCGCTGGCGCTGCTGCTGGCGCTGGCCGTGCAGGCGGTCACCGGGCTGTTCGCCAATGACGACATCTTCATCGAGGGGCCGCTCTATCCCTACGTGAGCAAGGACCTGAGCGATGCCCTGACCCGCGTCCATTACGGGAACTTCAACGTCATCCTCGCGCTCGTCGCCGTGCACGTGGTGGGCGTGCTCTACCACTGGATCGTGAAGCGCGAAAACCTGGTGGCGGCGATGTTCACGGGCCGCAAGCGTTTGGCGCAGGCGCCGCCGGCACGCTTCGCCAGTTTCTGGACGGCGCTCGCGGCCCTGGCCGCAAGCGCCGCTGCCGTTGCCTGGGTCGTCAACCTGTAACCGGAAAGGAGCTGCAGATGAAATTGTGGGGAAAGCTGGGTATCGCCACGATCGCCGCCGCGCTCGCGAGCGGCACGGCGCTGGCCCAATCGGTCAAGCCGGAGGACGCGATCAAGTATCGCCAGGGGGTGCTGCGCGCGATCGGCTGGAACTTCGGCCCGATGGGCGCGATGGTGAAGGGCGAAATCCCTTTCGACAAGGCCAAGTTCGAACGCAACGCCGGGCGCGTGGCGGCGCTGGCGCCGATGCCGTGGGAGGGTTTCATGGCGGGGACCGAGACCGGCGATACCAGGGCCAAGCCGGAGATCTGGCTCGACCAGGAAAAGTTCCAGAAGCTGGCCGAGCGGATGGAGGCCGAGACCGCCAAGCTGGCGGAAGTGGCCAGGTCCGGCGACGAGGCGAAGATGAAGGCCCAGTTCGGCGAGACCGCCAAGGCCTGCAAGGCTTGCCACGACGACTTCCGCAAGAAGTGACAACGGCCCTCGCCCTGCCCGGCGCCGGCGGGGCGCGGTGCGGCCGCAACGCGCTGTAAGGCGCCGGCGTCCTCGCCCGACCAATCCGACGTCAATCCGAGGAGACCCCCCGATGGTCATCAGGCGAGCGGGCGCCGTCGCGCCCTCCGAGATCACGCCGCCGGAGCTGTTCCGGCAGCGCCGCCAGTTCATCAAGGCGACCGCCGCGCTGGGCGCCGGCGCGCTGCTGGGCGCCGGCGGCGCGGCGGCCGCGGAGGGCGGGCGCGGGGCGAAGTTCGCCGGGCTGAGGAAGAGCCCGCTCTCGACCCCGGAGAAGCTCAGCACCTGGGAGCAGATCACCACCTACAACAACTTCTACGAGTTCGGCACTGACAAGGCCGATCCGGCCAAGCGGGCGCACCGGCTTACGACGCGCCCCTGGACCGTGACGGTGGACGGTCTGGTGAAGACCCGCAAGGTGTTCGACATCGACCAGCTGCTGAAGCTGGCGCCGCTGGAGGAGCGCGTCTACCGGCTGCGCTGCGTCGAGGCCTGGTCCATGGTGGTGCCCTGGGTGGGCTTCCCGCTCGCGGCGCTGCTGAAACAGGTGGAGCCCCAGGGCAGCGCCAGGTACGTCGAGTTCACCACGCTGCTGCGTCCGGAGGAGATGCCCGGCCAGCGCCTGCCGATCCTGGACTGGCCCTACACCGAGGGGCTGCGCATCGACGAGGCCATGCACCCGCTTACCATCCTGGCGGTGGGCCTCTACGGCCAGGTGCTGCCGAACCAGAGCGGCGCGCCGGTGCGGGTGGTGGTGCCGTGGAAGTACGGTTTCAAGAGCGCCAAGTCCATCGTGCGCGTGCGCTTCACCGAGTTTCCGCCGCAGACGTCGTGGAACCGTTCGGCGCCCCACGAATACGGCTTCTATTCCAACGTCAACCCGGCGGTGGACCACCCGCGCTGGAGCCAGGCGAAGGAGCGGCGCATCGGCGAGTTCTTCAAGCGCGAGACGCTGCCGTTCAACGGTTACGCCGAACAGGTGGCCTCGCTGTACGCCGGCATGGACCTGAAAAAGAACTTCTGAGGGGCGCGCCGGGATGGTGGGACTCGACTCGTCGCTCGCGCAGCTGCCGCCGCGCCGGGTGGAGGGCGTCAAGCGCCTCCTGTTCGCGCTCTGCCTGCTGCCGCTGGCGCGGC
Organism: Pseudomonadota bacterium; assembly: GCA_049322755.1. GTDB lineage: Bacteria > Pseudomonadota > Gammaproteobacteria > Burkholderiales > UBA6910 > DATIUV01. Next base: position 25,496 of record JBMOQX010000074.1, read on the forward strand.
TGGTCTGGCTGGGGTTCGCCGGGGGCCTCGGCGCCAATCCGATCGAGTTCATCACCCGCTCCACCGGCCGCTGGACCCTGACCTTCCTGCTGATCACGCTGGCGGTGACGCCGCTGCGCCGCTGGCTGGGGTGGAACTGGCTGCTGCGCCTGCGCCGCATGCTGGGGCTGTACGCGTTCTTCTACGCCGCGCTGCATTTTTCCACCTACCTGGTGCTGGACCAGTTCTTCGACGTGGCGGCCATCGCCCGGGACGTGCTGAAGCGGCCTTACATCACCGTCGGCTTCACCGCGTTCGTGCTGCTGATCCCGCTGGCGGTGACGTCCACCAATGCCATGGTGCGGCGTCTCGGGGCCCGGCGCTGGCTGCAGCTGCACCGGCTGGTGTATGCGATCGCCGTCGCCGGCGTGGTGCACTGGTGGTGGCTGGTGAAGGCGGATATCCGGCTGCCGCTGCTCTACGCCGTGCTGCTGGCGGTGTTGCTGGGTGCGCGGCTGCGCTGGGCGCTGGCCGGCGCCACCGGCGTCGCGGCGGCTCCCGGGGCGCGGGCTAGGTGAGCTGCGCCTGCCATAGAAAAAGCGATGCCGGTGTCGCCGGACGACGGCTTCGGCCGCCAATCCCGGGACGGGATATGAGTCTCTGAAGGGGGGCGTTGCGGCGCCGGAGGCGCGGAAAACGGGCGCGGCGTGTCGGCGGACCGACACCGGCGGGGACCAACCTGACAGCGGAAAACGGAAACGGGGCGGTGAATGACCGCCCCGTTTCCTCTGGATCAGGCGCCGAGCGCGCCCTTGATGACGACGCGCTTGACGGCCTTGCGGCGCGCCGGGCGCTTGGCCGCGGCCTTCTTCGGCGCCGCTTTTTTCTTGGCAGCCGGCTTTTTCTTCGCCGCCGCTTTCTTCTTCGGCGCGGCCTT
>JBMOQX010000075.1:0-2017 GCA_049322755.1 Pseudomonadota bacterium
AGCGCGAGCGCAGCGGCGTCAAGCGCCTGCAGCGCGGCCAGGAGATTCCGATCGCCGTGCTGGTGCGGCGGGTGGATCTGAAGCGCCGGTTCGATCTCGTGGCAGGCGTCCGAGGCGCACTGCCCAAGCTCGCTGCTGCGATCCGGCGTGAGCTGGACAGGCTCTGAGGGTCAGAGCAGACCGCGCACCGTCGCCAGAGGCAAGAACAAGGTCAGCGGTGTCTCGGGCAGAGCGATGAACCCGTGGTGCCGGTAGAAGGCTGCGGCCGTCTCGTCCTTGGCATCGACCGTCAGCGCATAGGCGGCGATCTCTGCACGGGCTGCACGTGCCAGCGCGTCGGCCAGCAGCGCTCCGCCCAGACCCTGCCCCTGAAAGCGGCGATCGACCGCCAGACGTCCCATGCGCACGGCGGGGACGGTGGGATAGCGCGGCAGCTTCTTGGCGGTGCTCGGCGGCAAATCGGCCAGCCACAGGCTCGCCGAGGCCAAGGTGTAGTAGCCCGCGATGCGGTTCCCGGCGGTGACGGCCACGAAGCAGGCCGCGACGCGGCGGCGCACGTCCTGCGAGACCTGCTCGCGCAGGTAGCGGTTCAGCGCCGGGCTGTCGCAATCGAAGGCCGAGCGGTCGTGCGTGGCGTCCAGCGGCACCACGCGAAACGGCGCCCGGCTCATTCAGCGCGCAGCAGTTTGCGGCGACGCGTGAAGGCGCGCTTGAGCGCCGGGGCCGGGGTGGGCGGCGACAGTAAGGCTTGGGCAAAGCATTCCTGATCGGCCACCGACAGCCGGATGGCGGCCGCCTGCTCGATGGCGCGCTGGGCGGCCTCCTGCACGGCCGAGACCACGAAATCGGTCATCGTGCGTCCCTGCAACTCGGCGGCGCGCTTGAGCTGCGCGTGCAGATCGGCGCTGATGCGCGCTTCGAGCCGGGCGGTGGTGTGGGCAGCCATGGGATGGTCCTCCTGGTGCGAATTATACGGCAAGTTGCCGTACAATGCCAGCCACGATGTTGGCTCGTGGGAGAGCGGCCGACCTCAGGCAACGACCGGTTGGATGCCGAGGGTCGAGTAGGCGTCGATGTAACGCTCGGCGTCGATGAAACTCCCCACCGTCTGTACCCCATCCTCTTTGGTGCGGCCTTGAGGTCTGAAGTCGAGTGAGAGGTGGTAACTGTCGCTGTTCGGGAATCGGCCGCTGAAGTAGTAATGCAGGCCTCGGGCCACCACGGCGGCCGGGAATACGTACACCCGCGGCTCGCCCTGCGGCACGGCCAAGTCCACGCAGCAGATGAAGCGACGGTCGAGCGGGATCGCCTCGGCGTTGGGCTCGGCGTACTTCTTCTGCAGGATCCAGCGGCGGGAATACTGCGCCGAGGACTTCACTTCGAGAAACGCCACATTGCCGACCTTGTCGAACACCAGGATATCGTAGCCGATGGTGGTCCCCCACTGCAGGGTCACCATGTAGCCGCGTTGAGTCAGGCGCGAGGCGACGAGGAATTCTCCGGCCAGGCGGTTGAGGTTCTTCTTCTCGTTGCTGACGCGGGTCATGCCTTCAACCTTCCGACCACGGATCGATGACGGAAACACCCGCAGCGGCAAACGGCGCCGTGTCGCGCGTAGCGACCGTCATGCCATAGGTCCTGGCAATCGCCGCGATCAGCCCGTCGGCCATGCCGATGGCTTGGCCTGCCGCCTGCGCCTTGGCCATCAGGTCGGCGTAAGCCTGGGTCGCCGGCAGGTCGAAGGCCAGTATGCGACCGGCGAAGGCCGGCAGCACCTGGGTCTCCAGGCGTTCGGCGAGGGCCTTGCGCCGGCGGCCGTTGGGCAGGCGGGCCACGCCGTAGCGCAGCTCGGCCACGGTGACGACGGACAGGAACAGCGTCTCCAGCGGTTGGGCGTCGAGCCAGGCGACGACACGCGGCTCGGGCGCGGCGCGCAGCGGCTCGGAGATGAGGTTGGTGTCGAGCAGGATCATTCCAGATCCACTGCCCGGGGAGCCGACTTGTCGCGCTGATTGAG
>JBMOQX010000076.1:0-1976 GCA_049322755.1 Pseudomonadota bacterium
ACCTGCGGCGGCGGATCGAGCCGGCCCAGGCGCTGCCAGGCCAGGCACCCTTCCAGCGCCCAGGCCAGGATGCCGTCCCGCTCGGCCAGCAACTTCTGCTGCAGGTGTTTGTCGCGCCGCTCGGGCGGCACGGTGATCGTGAAGGGGATCAGGTGCAGCCGCCGCTTCATCGCCTCGTCGATGTTGCGGATGGCGGGCTTGTGGTTGCCAGCGACGAAGAGCTTGAACTGTGGCGAGAACTCGAAGAAGTCCTGCCGCATGAAGCGCGCGGAGATCTTGTCGCCGCCCGTGAGGCTCTTGACCTTGGATTCGGCCCAGCGCCGCCCTTGCTCGGTCTCGATGGAGGAGACGAAGCGCGCCCCGCGCAGGCCCGCCATGTCGGTTGGATGCCGGTCGCCGCGCGCCTCCATGAAGGTGTCCATCGGCGCGCTGGTGGCGTAGTCGCCGAGGATCGTGGCCAGGGTGTTCACGAACACCGACTTGCCGTTGGCGCCGGTGCCATAGAGGAAGAACAGCGCATGCTCCTGGGTCGAGCCGGTCAGGCAGTAGCCGCTGACGCGCTGCAAATAGGCTTGCAGGTCCGCGTCGCCGCCGGTGACTTCGGCAAGGAAGCGCCGCCAGGTCGGGCAGTCGCCGCCGGGCGTGGCGGTGGTGATCTTGGTCATGCGGTCGGCGCGGTCGTGTGCGCGCAGGCGCCCCGTCCTGAGGTCGACCACGCCGCCTGGGGTGTTGAGCAGCCAGGGATCGGCGTCCCACTCGGCGGTGGTCGCGGCATGACGTCGGTCTGCGCGAGCCAGGCGTTCGACGCCGCCGACGGTGCCGGAGGTGGCCAGCTTGGCCGCCAGCTTGGGGTTGTCGGCCTGGAGGGCCGCGTGTCGGCAGACACCGCGGATCAAGTCGGTGGCCGCCAGCGTCTCCTCGTTGCGCCAGCGCCGACCGTCCCACACCAACCAGCGGCCCCAGGCCGCCACGTAGCGCCAGTCGCGGTGGTAGCGCCGGGTGAAGGCCAGCGCCAGGGCATCTTCGGTACCCCACACCGATTCGTCCGCGCCGATCACCGGCTCGCCGGGGTCCGCAATGTCATGCACCTGCACACGCGGGCCGTGGGCGAGGAAGGCCGCGACGTCGAAGCCCTCGGCCACGGCATCGGCCGCATCCCAGCCCTCGGCGGTTTCCTCGGGTGGGTAGAGGATGTGGCAGGACTTCGCGCCGGCGGACAGGATGGCCTGAGCCGCTTGCACCGCGTACTCCCAGCCCGGCTTGTCGCGGTCGGGCCAGATCAGCACGGCCTTGCCCGCCAGCGGCGACCAGTCGGTCTTGTCCACGGGCGCATTCGCCCCGTGCATCGCGGTGGTGGCCACGATCCCGAGCTCGATCAAGGCCTGGGCGCATTTCTCGCCCTCGACCAGCACGACCTGGGCGGCGTCCTGGATCCCCGGCTGGTTGTACAGCGGCCGCGGCTCGGGCGGTGCCATCTTGCGCCGTTTGGCGTCCCAGGGCCGGAACTCCTTCTTGCGCCCGGGCGGGTCGTAGCGGTAGACCACGGCGATGAGGCGCCCTTGTGCATCCAGATAGTCCCACTTGGCGGTGGCCGGGCCGAGGTCGTCGATCGGGGCCTTCTTGGCCGCCTTGCGCGGCGGCGCCGTGGGCGCTCGGCCGACGAGGTCCTCGGCCAGGTCGAGGACGCGGGCGAAGTCGCCGTGCACGTCCACGCCGAAGTGGGCGCCGATCAGGTGGAACACATCGCCGCCGGAGCCTTCGGCGCGGTCGGTCCACAGTCCCGCCTTGTCCCCAATGAGCACGACTTCCAGGCTGTCGCCCGGGCTGCCGAGCACGTCGCCGATGAAGAACTTGCCGCGGCGCTTCTTTCCAGCGGGAAACAGGCTGAACAGCACCGACTCCAGCCTCGCGAGCAGCGCGGCGCGCACGGCCTCGCGGCGTTCGGACGCCGGGATCTCGGGCGCGGGTGCGGTGTC
>JBMOQX010000077.1:0-1971 GCA_049322755.1 Pseudomonadota bacterium
CGACCTTCTGCTCTTCCGGCGTGTGGGCCATGCTGACCATCTTGGCGAACATGCTGATCTCCGTTGAATGAAAGCGACGGCTTCTCTCGATTGGCGTATGAAGGGCTCGTTACACCCTGCCCGCCGCTCGACATCGAGAGCGTGTTGGCCCAACCGGCCGTCTCTCGGACCTGGGAGGAGACGCGGGCAGCCTGAACTCAGACCGCAGCGGAATCACCGGCGACGGTCGGCGGGGTGCCAGGCGCGGCGCCCTGCACGGCGGACGCCGCAGCAGGCGCGCCGGCTTCCGTGCCGGGCCCTGCGGCCATTTCGGTTGCGTGGCGCTTGGCCATCTCGGCGAGCTCGGATTCGTGGCTGTCGGTCAGCGCCTTGCGCGCATCGGCGTGGCGGCTGTGCGCCTCGGAGTGCTCGCGGGCGTGGCGCTCGGCGACGGTCTCGGGCTTCTTCTCGTCACCGCCGTCCTTGCCGTCGCCCTTCTTGCCCGAATCCTTGTCGGACTTCTTTTCCTTCTTCTTGTCCTTGTCGTACCAGTCGCGCTTTTTGTCGCCCTTGCGGTCCGCCATCGCCCTCAGTCCTTCTGCGCTTGACCGAACGGCACCACGTTCGGCTTGAAGTCATACCAGTTGCGGCCTGCTTCGTGCCCCACCTTGCGGCGCTCGCGCGGCTGGGGAATGAAATTGTCGATGGGCGACGTTTCGATCGGCCCCCAATCCACCTTCGAGGGCGAGCGCACGCGGGCCCACCATAGTTCGCGCACACGCGCTCGCAGTCGCCAGGCCGCCTTGCGCACCTTGCCGGCGGCATTCACAGGGACCATCGCTGCATTTGGTACGCCCGCAAACTCGACGATCTCACCATGCTGCACATAGGCAACAGCGGTCTTGCTGCCGAGAAACGCCGCACCGTCAATCTCCCAACGCGGCATTAACCGCACCGCGGTCAGGACCCGTTCCAGCCGGCCGTCAAGCGCTGCGATGCGCACCACGGGAACCTTGGGCGGCGTCCCCCAGAACAGGTATAGTCCTCTAATCGCCATCGCCCTCAGTCCTTCTTGCCGTACCAGCGCTCGCCGCGCGATTTGCCCTTGTTCATGCCCATCAGCGTCTCGGCGAGCCGCGCCTGCTTGCCCAGCTTGCCGGGCGCGCTCGCCTTCTCACGCGCGAACTCGCGCGTCGTCTTGCCCGCGCGCTTGGCCTTGGCGGCGAACTGGCCGTGAGCATTGGCCGTCGCCTTCGCAATCCACTTCCTGGACTTGGCCACGGCGCCGCCCTCCTCAGTAGAGCGAGGCAACCGGCCCGACCGCCGTGGTGAACGTGGTCGGCGGCGTGAACGAGGCGAAGGTGCCGTAGGTGCCGGAGGTCTGCGTCGTGGTGCGGAAGTCGCCGACCGTGTGGGCGCGGAAACGCATGCTCGTGTTGTTGCACTGGAGCTGCAGATAGTAGGTGCCGGGCGTTGCCGCCCAGGGCGAGGCAAAGGCGATGCGCTGATAGGCTGCCGTGCCCGATGCAGCGGTCGAGGCGGATCGCGCCGCCGTGATCGGCGCGCCGGTCGAATCGGCGATCGACACCTGCACGTTGCCGGCAACTGCCGTGCCGTTGACGATGGCAACGCCGGTCACGGTCATGTTGGCGGGGATGAACATCTGCGCCACGTAGGTCGTGGTGGCGACGCAGGCGACTTCCGAGCCATCCGTGATCGCGAGCGGCTTCCATGCGCCCGTGTGCACGAGGTTGGCTGCGATGCTCTGGCCGGTCGCGGCCGACTGCACGTAGCTCTTGATCGTGGACGCCTTGGTGAAGCACGCCGTCGTGCAGGGATAGCCGCGGCCGAGGCCGAGGTCCTCGCCGAACACGGATGCGTTGCCGATGATGCCGTTGGTGGAGTACGCGCCGGACGCCACCGCGATGGTGTTGCCCGTGAACAGGTCGTAGGCGTTGGTCGACTGCGCGGTCGCGGTCACGGCCTGCGCAG
>JBMOQX010000078.1:0-1969 GCA_049322755.1 Pseudomonadota bacterium
CGGTCCGGCGGGTCACGTTAGCGTGCGGGATCGAGCCGCCAAAAAATTGCGCGACCTCCCTCCGCCGTCTCCCACCCGCCAGTCTCTTTCATCCTCCGGGGCGGCGCACGCCGCAATGAACGTTAGCCCGCCGGTGCAGGCGCTCACGCGGCGTTCAACGCCTGCTCGCGCATTTGCCGCTCGATCGCCAGCAGGCCGTTGAGCACGAGGATGGCGCTGCCGCCGTGTGTCTGTTGGCGTTTCTGCAGCTCGCGCTCGATGCCGGTCCTGACCAGCGCGTAGAGCGCCGCCGCGTCGAGGTCGTCGGTGGATTGTTCGAGCAGGCCGGCGACTTGCCGGCGAAGCGACTGGAGCAGGGGTTCGGGGATCATGCCGGCCTCCGTGGCTACTACGTGTGCGGTTGCGGGTGGGTGCTCAGAGGTCGATGTACACCGACGGTCCGTGCTTGAGCGTGGGGTAGTTGGCGCGCAGGGCTTGCGCGATCTTGGCGACGAGTTTTTTGTCGCCGGCGGCGCCGGGGCCGACGAAGTCGCTGCCCTGCATCCACATCTCGAAATAGCAGTGCAGCGTGAGGTCGTAGTCGGCGCCGGTCGGCGCGTGGGTCTTGTCGTGCAGCGCGGCGATGCCGTCCCGGTCGACTTCGAGGCGCCAGTCGCGGTCGTCCTGTACGGAGCCGAGCAGCGCGGCGACGTCGGCGTCGGTCCATTGCGTCTTGAGGTCCAGGCCCATCATCGCTCTCCGCTTGCTTCGGGCCGTGGCCCGCGTTTTCAGTTCAGGGCGTACGGCACCATCAGGCGGAATGGCTGGATGCGCGCGTCGAAGGCGTCGCCGTCCGCCGTCACCATCTGGAAGCTGCCGTGCATCGTGCCGACCGGTGTGTTGAGCGGGCAGCCGCTCGTGTACTGGAACTGCTCGCCGGGCCGGATCGTCGGCTGATAACCCACGACGCCGGGGCCGCGCACTTCTTCGACGGCGCCTTCGCCATTGGTGATGACCCAGTGGCGCGACAGCAGCTGCACGGTCTGCGGCCCCTCGTTGCGGATCGTGATGTGATAGACGAAGACGAAGAGGTTCTGTTCCGTGTCCGACTGTTCGGGCAGGAAGCGCGGATCGGCGATGATGCGCACGCCGCGCGTCACGGTCTCGCTCACGGCGCGGGCACTCCATCCCAGCGCATCGGCGGCTCGTCGCCGATCCTGGCCGCCGCGCTCACGCGGCCTGCTTGAGTTTCCCGAGCATCGCCTCGGCGGAGACGGCGAGCTGCTGCGCATCGAAGCTCCTGCCGTACAGCACCGTCCATACCAGCTTGCTCAGGCTGTGCTCGAGTTCCTGCGCGACGGCGAGCGGCACGTATTCACCGGACGGTGCATCGGCCGGTTCGCAGGTGCAGCTGCCGTTGGTCGTCGTGACCTTGATCTTGACGTGCCTGAAGCTCATCTCGCGTCTCCCGTGTGCCTACCAATCGTTCTTGTTGCCCCAGGGATGGCTGCCCGGTACCAGCGTCGCCTTGATGCCGGCCCTGGCGATGTCCTCGAGGCTCCGGTACAGCGTCGCTTCGTGGACCAGCGTGCCGCTCTTCGTCGTGATGCCGACGTAGCGCGCGACCGCATCGACGTCGCACAGGTAGCCGCCGCCCGGATCGGCCACGCTGCGTGCGTTGCCGTCCCAGTCGATGAAGTAGCCGTCCGCCATCTCGCGCCCTTGCATGAGGAATGCAGGCCGCGAAGCAGCTGCTGTGCCAACACCGTAAGCTACTGTATTGACGTTTGTTATTGCTTCTGAACGGCGCGGCTTGCGGTCTGCCCGGCGGACCTGCGACAGAACCCGTGTACGGTTTGCGGCTTGTGCGACAAAACGCCGGCGGGCCTCACAGCACCGCTTCGAAACCCTCGAACTGCGGCGGGCCGAGATAGAGCCCCTTGGTCTGGCCGGCGCCGGCATGTGCGGCGCGGAACGCTTCGGAATGCGT
>JBMOQX010000079.1:0-1968 GCA_049322755.1 Pseudomonadota bacterium
CAGAACCGAACCCCATACGACGAGGCCACTTACCTCAATGCGCTCAAGCGACGCGGCTCTCCGCTCCTCAACTGAATTCAGAATTCCCGACAAATCGCTTGACGGACCACCTCAGGGCGTGAGTTAGCCTGCGCAGTAACAGGCAGGCGGGGCTCAGAGCGCGCTCATCATTTCTACCATGCGTTTACGCTGCGCTTCGTTCGGCAGCTTCCCGTAACCCGCCTGCATGTTATAGCTCCTGCCGCCGCGAAGATCGCGGCTTAACCTGCTGCGCAGTTTAGCCTGCGCAGTAACAGGATGGCGCGGGCTGCGCCCGCCGCGCGCCGTCAAATGGCATCCATGAAGGATGCCATTCGCCGCCGCTGCGCGGCGTCGGGCAAACGCCCGACACCGGCCATCATGTTATCCACGAGGTGTTTGGGTTTGCTGGTGGCGGGAATGACGCAGGTCACCGCGGGATGCGCGAGGATGTACTTGAGGAAGAACTGCGCCCAGCTGGCGCAGTCGAACTCGCCGCACCAGTCGGGCACGGACTTGCCGCGCACGCGCGAGAACAGGTTGGCCTGGGCGAATGGGCGATTCACGATCACCGCCGTGCCGGTCTCCCGCGCCAGCGGCAGCAGGCGCTCCTCGGCCTCGCGCTCGACGATGGAGTAGTTGAGCTGCACGAAATCGAAGACGCGGGTCCTGATCACGCGCTCCAGCGCGTCGTAGGCGCCTTCGTGGTAATGGGTGATGCCGATGTAGCGCACGCGGCCGTCCTTTTTCCATGCCTCCAGCGTTTTCCGGTGCGCGTCCAGGTCCAGCAGGTTGTGCACCTGCATGAGATCCATGCGCCGGACGCGCATGCGCCGGAACGATTCCTCCATCTGCCGGATGCCGGCCTCGCGGCCGCTGGTCCAGACCTTGGTGGCGTAGAACAGCCGGTCGCCGACGCCGGCTTCGGCCGCCAGGTCGCCAATGACGGACTCGGCCGCGCCGTACATGGGCGAACTGTCCACCACGCTGCCGCCGTGGGCGGCGAACAGGCGCAGCACCTCGACGAGCGGCTCGCGCTCCGCCGCGGTGGCGCCGACGTCGAAGGTGCGATAGGTGCCGAGGCCGACGGCGGGCAACTGCTCGCCGGTGCGCGGGATGGCGCGCTTGAGCATTTTTTCGGGCATGGGGGTCTGGGCCTGGAGATCGAGAGCGTAGCCTGCGGCGGCGGCCGCCAACCGTTGCAGCGCGCGGCGCCGCGCGGGGGAAAAGGAAAGCGAAGTCATGGGGTCCTCCGGGACTGCATGAATCGTTCGTGGCCGCGGCCCAGCGCGATCGCCAGGCCCAGCCACAGCGCGGCGACGGGCAGCGCGGCCAGGGCGACGCCGGCGGTGCCGAAGCCGAGCGCGCGCAGGCCGGCGTGCAGCCAGCCGCTGGCGGCGTCGCCGCCGCGGTAGACGACGGTATCGAGAAAGCTCTTGGCCTTGTAGCGGTCCTCGGCCGCCACCGCGGTGAACAGCACTTCCCGCGCCGGCTTGGCGAGGAAGAAGTTGAGCGCGCGGCGCAGCACCTGGAAACCGGCCACGACCCAGAGCGCAGGGTACATCGCCAGCAGCGCGAAACCCGCCAGCGTGATCACCGGCAGCGCCGCCAGCGCCTTACCGACGCCGAAGCGGTTCAGGAGGCGCCCGGTGAGGAACAGCTGGCCGGCCAGCGTCAGCGTGTTCACCGCCAGGTCGACGCCGGCGAAGAACCGGGTACGCGCTGCCGCCTCCGGCAGCGCATCGCGCACGATCTTCGCCTGCTCGAAGTAAAGAAACGTCGACAGGGTGGTGAACAGCACGATGTAGCCGCCGATCGCCAGCAGGTGCGGCGAGCGCAGAGTGCGGGTGATGCCGGCCCAGGCGCCGCCGGCGAGCGGGGCGGGCTGCCCGGCGGCCGCGCGCGAGCCGTGGCGCGCGCCCCAGGCCACCAGCGCCACCAGGCATGCCA
>JBMOQX010000080.1:0-24582 GCA_049322755.1 Pseudomonadota bacterium
GGCGAGCCTGCGGCGCCGGCTGGCCGCGGCGGGGGGCGCGCCGCGCCATCTGCGCGGCCCGCGCCTGGCGCGCTGGCTCGGGCTTGGTTCACGGCTCTGAAATCCGCGCCGGCGTAAAATGATGCTTTCCCGACCGCGATCCCGCGACCGCCGATGATTCCGCTCCCCGAACTGCTGGTGTTCTCCGCCGCGCTGGTGCTCACCCCCGGCCGCAACATGGTCTACCTGATCAGGAGGAAATCCGCATGTCGATAGACGAACGCCTGGCAGAACTCAAGCTCGCGCTGCCGGAGATCGCGCCGCCCGGCGGCAACTACGAGCACGCCGTGCGCAGCGGCAACCTGCTGTTCCTGGCCGGCAAGGTGGCCAAGGGCTTCGGCAAGGTGGGCGCGGGCGTCACCGTGGCGGAGGCCTACGGGCACGCGCGCGAGGTGGGACTGCAGCTGATCGCCGTGATGCAGAAGGAGCTGGGCTCGCTGGAACGCGTGACGCGCATCGTCAAGGTGCTGGGCATGGTCAACGCCGCGCCGGATTTCGAGGATCACCCCAAGGTCGTCAACGGCTGCTCGGACCTGTTCGTCGAGGTCTTCGGCGACCGCGGCCGGCACGCGCGCTCGGCGGTGGGCATGGGCTCGCTGCCGCGCCAGGTGACGGTGGAGATCGAGGTCATCGTCGAATTCGAGCCGCTGCCGTGAACGGCGACCCGGCTACGGCCTATCACCTATAATCGAACCCGAGCCGGCGCGCGCGGCGCCCCCGGTTCCCCGATCCGAGCAGCGCCAACAACAAGGAGCACAGCATGGCCAACGAGGGCTACCACGAGCCGTACGAGGAACTGTCCGACGAGACCCGCGACATGCATCGCGCCATCACCTCGCTGATGGAGGAGCTGGAGGCGGTGGACTGGTACAACCAGCGTGTCGACGTCTGCAAGGACGCCGAGCTCAAGCGCATTCTGGAGCACAACCGCGACGAGGAGAAGGAGCACGCGGCGATGGTGCTGGAATGGATCCGCCGCCACGACCCGAAGCTCGACCACGAGCTGAAGGATTTCCTGTTCACCAAGGCGCCGCTGGCCGAAGGCCACCACGACCACTGAGGCCCCCATGTCAGGCGCCCCCGCACCGGTTCCCGGCGAGCTGCCCCCCGCAGCCCTCGCCGCCCTCGCGCGCGGGAACAAGATCGAGGCCATCAGGATCGTGCGCGAGGCCTACGGGCTGGACCTGAAGGACTCGAAGGATCTGGTGGACGCGTACGAGGACGCGCATCCCGTGACGCGCTCCGCGGGGCCGCGCGAGGACCGCGGCCTGCTTCGGGTCGCGCTGATCCTGGCGCTGATCGTGGCGGTGTTGGCGGTGTACGGCTGGTTCACCGGCGGCGCGCCGCGCTGACGCCCCGGGCTCTTCGATCGCGGGGCAGGAGAGAGCACCGATGCGCATCCCGGTCTTCGTTTCGGTCCCCACCAGCCTGAGCCCGCGCCAGGAGGATTCCCGGCGCATCATCCTCGACGAGCTCGACAAGTACGGCCTCGAGGAGCGCCGCCTCGGCGCCTCCGACTATCCCACCGAGCTGCCGCTGCTGGTGTTCCGCGAGGACGGCATCGAGGGCGGCGTGTTCGATCACGGCGTCGCCGACGTGTTCGTGCACCGTATGCCCACCGCCGACATGCCGGCGAGCGAGCGCAAGGGGCTCTCGGCGGTGTTTCTCAAGTGGCAGTCGAAAGTGCGCGAGCGCTACTACGGCTGAGCCGGCGCCGCGCGTGTCCCTCCGCCCATGACGCTCGCCGAGGCGCTGCAGGAGCACCTGGCGCTGTCGCTGGCCAAGCAGGAGGCGCTGGCGGGTTGGCTGGGCGAGCACCGCTTCCGCATCGATCCGGCGTGCGGCACCGTGGACTTCGGCGGCGGGCGCGTGTTCCCGATGCAGATCCTGGGCTTCGAATCGGAGGCCGAGGGCCGCTGGTCCTGGGCCTGGGCCGACGCCGGACTGCCGGACGAGGTGATGCTGGACTCGGAGCGGCTGCGCGAGTTCGGCCAGCGCCACGGGCTGCGCCCGCTCACCGACCCGGTGCTCCCGCTCGGCGATGCCGGGGTGCATTCGCTGGCGCTGCTGGCTTCCGGCGTGTGCGGCGCCAACGCGTACTATCGCGGTCCGGCGCCGGGCGGCGCGGTGTTCGTGCTGCTCCAGGAAACGCCGCTGGACCTGGATTTCATCCGCCGCCCCGAACGGGTGGCGGCGGTGCTGGCGCGCGCGGTGCAGCTTTTCGACGTCGACCATCGCGCGGTCACCGAAGCCTGGATGAGCACCCTCGATCTCGCCATCGCCCACGAAGGCGGCCGCCTCGTCGGCAGCCGCCGCGGCCGGCCGTATCTCGAGGTCACCTTCGACGCCGAGGGCCGCATGCAGCGCATCGGCACGGCGAAGCACGCGGATTAGCAAGATCCGGGTGGGCCGCGCTCCCGCAGGCGGGCAGACTGGCGCCATGCTGACCACTGCCGACGAATCCCGGGACTACGCGCGCATCGAGCGCGCCATCCGCTACCTGGAAGCCCATGCCGGCCGTCAGCCCGGGCTCGGCGACGTCGCCGCGGCGGTGGGCCTGAGCCCGTACCATTTCCAGCGCCTGTTCACGCGCTGGGCCGGGGTCAGCCCCAAGCGCTTCCTGGGGCTGTTGACGGTGGCGCACGCCAGACGCCTGCTGCAGAGTTCCGCCAGCGTGCTGGACGCCGCGCTCGCCGTGGGGCTGTCCGGCCCGGGCCGGCTGCACGACCAGTTCGTCGCGCTGGAGGCGGCGACGCCGGGCGAGGTCAAGACCGGCGGCGCCGGCCTCGAAATCCGCTGGGGCGTGCACGCGAGCCCGTTCGGCGAGGTGCTGGTGGCGCTTACACCGCGCGGCGTGTGCCGGATGGCGTTTCTCGGCGCCGGGGACGAAGCGGCGGAGCGCGATGCGCTTGCTGCGGCGTGGCCCGGCGCCGCCGTGCGTCGCGACGACGCCGGGACGGCGAGCGTGGCGCGCGCGGTATTTGCGGGCGTTCCGGGCCCGACGCCGCGGCTGTGGGTGCGCGGCACCAACTTCCAGGTGGCGGTGTGGCGTGCGCTGCTGCGGGTGCCGGAGGGTGCGGTATGCACCTACGGCGATCTCGCCGCCGCCATCGGCCGGCCCGGCGCGGCGCGCGCGGTCGGCCAGGCGGTGGGCGCCAATCCGGTGGCCTATCTCATCCCCTGCCACCGTGTGATTCGCGGCGTCGGCGGGCTGGGCGGCTACCGCTGGGGGCCGGAGCGCAAGCGCGCGATGCTGGCGTGGGAGGCGGCGCGGGCGCCGGCCTGAGCGCGCGACAGGCGCCCGGCGCTCACATCCGCAGCGCCCGCACGATCAGGGAGATGCCCATCACCAGCAGCACGGCGGCGATGGTGCGCACCAGCGCCTGGCGCGACGCCCGCCCGTGCAGCCGGTTGCCGGTCCACAAACCCAGCGCGGCCACGGGCAGCAGCGCGGCTGCCGCGATCCACAGCGGCCCCTGCAGGAGCACGCCGGCGGCAACGAAGGCGACCAGGCGCGCACTCACGTTCACGATCAGCATCGCGGTGATGGTGGCGCGCATCGCCGCCGCGTCGGCGATGCGCCCGGAGAGGTACATGACGTAGGGCGGGCCGCCGACGCCGAACAATGCGCCGAAGATGCCACCGGCCATGCCCGCCGGCGGCGCGAGGTATCGCGGCAGCGTGCGCCCCGCGCCGCGTCCGGCGAGCGCGTAGACGGCATAGGCGCACACGAACACGCCCAGCGCCAGCAGCGACGCGTCGCGCGGAAGCTGCACCAGCAGCGTGACCCCGAGCACGACCCCCAGCAGGGAGAACGGCAGCAGCCAGCGCAGCTCGCCCCAGTCCGCATGGCGGCGCGTGTGGAAGCCCAGCATGAGGCCCGAGGTCACGTCGAGGATGGTGCACAGCGCCACCGCGTCGGGCAGCGGCACGAAATGCGCCAGCACCGGAATGATGACGGGCGCCGCGCCGAAGCCGGTGATGCCGAACACCACGTAGCCGGCGAACACCAGGAACGGCGCCAGAACCAGGACTTCGGTCGGAAAGCTCACTCGGCGGCCGGGCGTGGGGGGCCCGTTCTCCTTCGCTGGGGCGGGGCTGGGGCGCAGCGCGGATGTCTTCCCGCGCCACGCGCTCCGGGATTATGCCCGGCACGCGGGCAGGCGTCGCGGCCCAAGGCCGTATAATCCCGGAACCGCCTTCCGCCGCCCGCATTCCAGCCGCTCCCCATCCCCCGTGCGCGAGGTTCCCGACATCGTCCGAGTGCTTGCCGACCAGGCGTTTTCGCGCTCCGCCGGCGCGCCGCTGGTGGGCGGCAACGCAGTCGAGCTGCTGTGCGACGCTGAGGAGAACTACCCGGCGTGGGAGGAAGCCATCGCCGGCGCGCGCCGCGCCATCGCGCTGGAGATGTACATCGTCGGCAACGACCGCACGGGGCGGCGTTTCGTCGATCTGCTGGCGCAGCGGGCGCGCGCCGGCGTCGCGGTGCGCGTGCTCTACGACTGGTTCGGCTCCATGGCCGCGGACTGGCGCGGCGTGTTCGATCCACTGGTCGCCGCCGGCGGCGAGGTGCGCGCCTGCGCGCGCCCGAGCCTCGCCTCGCCGCTGGGCGCGCTCTCCCGCGACCACCGCAAGCTGCTGGCGGTGGACGACGAGGTCGCGTTCGTGTCGGGCCTGTGCATGGCCGACGACTGGATCGGCCGGCCGGAGCGGGGCATCCCACCGTGGCGCGACACGGGTATCGCCATCGCCGGGCCCGCGGTGGCGGACCTCTGGGCCGAGTTCGCCGACGCCTGGCGCAGCAACGGCGCGCCGCTGGACGAGGGCGAGCTGCCGGCGCGCGACGCGATCGCCGCGCGCGGCAACGTCGAGCTGCGGGTCATCGGCACCACGCCGGCCACCGCCAAGATGTACCGCGTCGACCTGCTGGTGGCGTCGATGGCGCGCGAGACGTTGTGGCTCACCGACGCCTATTTCATGGGCACGCCGGTGTACCTGGAGGCGCTCAAGAACGCCGCCCTCGACGGCGTCGACGTGCGCCTCCTGGTGCCGCGCTCGTCCGACATTCCCTGGATCGCCACCGTGTCGCGCACGCTCTATCGCCCGCTGCTGGAAGCCGGCGTGCGGGTGTTCGAATGGAACGGGCCCATGATCCACGCCAAGACCGCGGTGGCCGACGGGCGCTGGTCGCGGGTGGGCTCATCCAACCTCAACCTGTCCAGCCTGCTGGGCAACTGGGAGCTGGATGTGGCCATCGAGGACGCGGGCCTCAGCGAGGCGTTCGAGGATCAGTTCCTGCGCGATCTCGAAGGCGCCACCGAGGTGGTGACGGGGCGCCGGCACCGGGTGGTGCTGTCGCATTCGCGCGACCGGCTGCGCCTGTCCAAGGCCCGCGCGGTGGGCAGCGCCCGCGGCGCTGCGCGCTATGCCGCGCACCTGGGCAGCGCGGTGAGCGCAGCGGTGGGCGGCAGCCGGCGGCTGGACGCGGCAGAGGCGGGCGCGCTGGCGACGGTGGGACTCGCGCTGGTGGGCGTCGCGGCGCTGGTGTGGATGTATCCCGCGCTGCTGGGCCTGCCGCTGGCGGTGCTGCTGGCGTGGATCGGCGGTGCCACGGTGTGGAAGGCGTGGCGCCTGCGGCGCGCGAAACGCCCGGAGGAGGCGTGAGCGCATCCCGGCGGCGGGTCCTGCTGGTGGGCGCCGGCCACGCGCACCTGTTCGTCGCACGGCACGCGCGGCGCTTCGTCGAGCGCGGCATCGATCTGACGCTGGTGGATCCCGGGCGGCTGTGGTACTCGGGCATGGCCACCGGCATGCTGGGCGGCCGCTACACGCCGGAGGAGGACCAGATCGATCCCTGCCCGGTGATCGAGTCCCAGGGCGGGCATTTCGTGCTGGACCGCGCCGTCGCGATCGACCGCGACGCGCGCACGGTGGAGCTCGCGTCGGGGGCGTCCCTCGGCTACGACGTCGTCTCCTTCAACGTCGGCAGCCGCGTCGTCGCCGATCCCGCTTGGCTGGGCCTCGAGCGCGTGTGGACGGCGAAGCCGATCCTCGAACTGGCGCTGCTGCGCGAGCGGGTCGAAGCCCGCGTCGGCCGCGGCGGGCGCACGCCGCTGCGCGCGGCGGTGGTGGGCGGAGGCGCCACCGGCTGCGAGATCGCCGCGAACCTGGAAGCGCTGGCGCGCCGCCGCGGCGGCCATGCGGCGGTGACGGTGGTGGAAAGCGCCTATCGCCTGCTCTCCGGCTACCCGGCCGGCGCCGCGCGCACCCTGCGCCGCCGGCTCCGGCGCCGCGGCATCGAGGTGGTGCTGGGCGACGGCGTGCGCCTCGCCCGCCAGGGCGAGCTGGAGCTGGAAACCGGGCGGCGGGTGGCGTGGGACGTGCTGGTGATCGCCACCGGACTGAAGCCGGCGGCGCTGATGGCCCGGCTGGGGCTGCCGGTGGACGCCGACGGCGGGCTGCGCGTGACCGCCGCGCTCGCGTCGGTGGCGGACGACCGCGTGTTTGCCGCCGGCGACTGCGCGGCGCTGGACGGGCACCGCCTGCCGAAACTGGGGGTGTTCGGCGTGCGCCAGGCGCCGGTGCTGCTGGAGAACCTGCTGGCACGCACCGAGGACAAGCCGCCGGCGCATTACCGGCCGCAGCGCGTCTACCTTTCCATTCTCAACCTCGCCGACGGCTCGGCGCTGGCGGCGTGGGGGCCGTTCTACTGGACCGCGCCGTGGTGCATGCGCTGGAAGGAAAAGCTCGACCGCCGTTTCGTCGAGCGCTACCAGCGCTTCGACACCACCCGCACGCTGGGGCGCTGACGCGGTCTTCGCCGTCGAGGACCGGCCGGCGCGCCGCCGGGGGCGGAACCCTGCGCCGCAATCGGCTTCCTACGGAGCGATGCCACCGGCATTCGGGCCTGCCGCAGGCGCGTTCACGGAGCGGCCGTCATGGCTTATGAAAGTGACCCGCGCACGCCGCACGAGGCGCAAAATGACCCTCGCGCGCCACACGACGCGCGACCACCGCGGCGACCGCCGCCACCCGAGGAGGAAACCATGACCGATCACGTCTACAAGACCCTGGAGCTTACCGGCTCGTCGGCGGTGAGCGTCGAGGACGCGGTGCGCCACGCCATCAACCGCGCCGCCAGGACGATGCACAACCTGCGCTGGTTCGAGGTCACCGACACCCGCGGCCACATCGAGGACGGCAAGATCGCCCACTGGCAGGTGACGATCAAGGTGGGCTTCACGCTGGACGAGTGAGCACCAAAAAGCGCTTTTGCAGCCGTCCCAGGTTCAATTCGTACTGCCGGGCATGGTCTTATGGCCTGCAGCGTAATGGCCGATACCCGCCAACACCGACGTGGTCGGTTGTCGGTGTCATCGTAGTATCTTTCAAACGCCTTCCAGACCGGATGAAAATTACGCGTCCAAACCTTGACAAAAGACGTCTAGACGTCTTACCGTGCTCGAAATGTGCCGCTTGGAATGTACGTCATGAAACGAAAGCCTGGAGAGGTTAGAGATGCAATCATCTCGGTACTGGCGGGTCGCCCGGCGGGCGCATCGGTTGCCGAGATCGTAACGGGGGTTGAGCAACTGGTCGGTGGTGCTGCTCCGTCCAGTGTACGGTCGTACCTTCGCCTCAATACCCCCGCGGTCTTCAACCGGAGTGAACGTGGCTACTACTCGCTTCGCCTGCCGTATGCGATACGCGAACCGGACACGGCAGCGTACGAGGTCACGCCTCGAGAAGGTGCGGGGCCCACTTTCGCGTTTGGAAATGCGATCCTTCATCAGTGCGACTGCTTCGACTGGTTAAGACAGCAAAAGGAACGGTCGATTCACGCAGTAGTAACAGACCCCCCATACGGACTGTTTGAATACTCACCGGAGCAGCAAGAGAAGCTCAGAATGGGGCGAGGCGGTGTATGGCGCATCCCACCATCATTCGATGGCGCACCGCGCTCTCCGCTTCCACGTTTCACGGTGTTGACTCCGCGAGATCTAGAATCGCTCCAGGCGTTCTTCTTTGAATGGGGGCGGACGCTGCTCCCGGTGTTAGTCCCCGGGGCGAACGTCATCGTCGCGAGTAATCCGCTGCTTTCGTACATTGTCTCGGGCGCATTGGCTCGCGCCGGGCTCGAGCGTAGAGGCGAGATAGTTAGATTGGTGATGACTATGCGTGGCGGGGATCGTCCAAAGGCAGCGCATGAAGAGTTTTCTGACGTTAGCGTTATGCCCCGCTCGATGTGGGAACCATGGCTGATGTTTCGCAAGCCCATAGAGGGTCGAGTCCAGGATAACTTGCGCCGCTGGAGAACCGGCGGGTTTCGAAGGCCTTCGAAAGATAAGCCGTTTGGAGACGTGATCGAATCGGCGCCGACGCACAAGACCGAACGGCAGCTAGCGGAGCACCCTAGTCTCAAGCCCCAAGGTTTCCTTCGAACACTAGTCCGCGCCGTTCTCCCATTGGCCGAGGGAATCGTATTAGATCCTTTCGCCGGCTCGGGCTCAACACTCGCTGCCGCCCACGCCGTCGGATACGCAAGTGTGGGAATCGAAAAGGACGCTCACTATTTTAAGATGGCGCAAAGAGCGATTCCGAAGCTGGCGGGTTTCAAGAACGGGCTGAACTACTCGTTAAACTTATAAATCCAGTTCTGACGGAGTTTCTCGATCCCTTCTCTGTGCAGGGTAGCAGTACGAGTTCCAAGCTCGCCTCGAGAATTTTTTCGAAAGTCTTCTTGTGTCACCTGCCCGAGATAGACCTCTAAGAATGTCATCGGTTTCCGATCGCGAGCTGGTTCGGTGGCGGTGTCAACGTCATACACGAACACACACATCCATTGATCGCGTGCGCCGTGCGTATCGACCGCCCCTCCGCGTTTTCGTGTCGTTTTGACTTCTACCCCCTCTTTTCCCGCCTTTACCCTATTTGAGGGGTAAACGCCGCTTACGACCAGGTCGGGGTGCCCATTGTGGTAGCAGTTCACGGCAAGGGTGCGCGAATGCTTCGCTAGGCTAGAAGTGAGCATGTCAGACAGGAGACCTGACATGATCGCGGCCCGCAGCATGTCGTCAAGGCGGGCTAGGCCGCGTTCGACAAGGCCACGATTTACATCAAAGAAGAAATCGTAGATATCCTGCATTGCCATTTCGAAATCTCTAAGACGAAGCTCGTACGGTAAGCGTGCCTTGGTATTAAAGCTGTTTCGGTCAACGGTGTTCCGGGAAATTGGCATCGATCGAGGTCTTTCGACGAGTCATTGGCGCTGAAGGGCAAACCGCAATTCGTTAATCCTCCTCACGGTGAACCCTTAATCTAGCCTATCACGCCGCCAGGGTTGTCCTCCTTACACGGGGCGGCGTATAGCAGGGCGAATAGTACCCCCGTGCCCATTAAGGGGAGTGGCCGTCGCTCGAATGGCCACCTGCTGTCGCGTGGTTCAGTTTGCCGCGCTGCCCGCGCGCAGCGCCTTCATGAGGTCCTGCAGTCCCGAGCGCGGCAGGCCGGCGTCGCGGAAGGCGTTGAAGACGTCGATGCCGGCCAGTTCGCGCTCGATGGCGTAAACGGCGTCCATGTCGGGGGTCGCGGCAATCCGGTTGCGGGGGCGGTCACTGGAGCGACAGCACCACGACGATGGCGTCGCGGTCCTGGTGGCTCTCCATCGGCAGGCCGCTGTGCTCGAACACCGCCAGCATGGCCTTGTTGTCGGCGAGAACAGTGGCGACAAACCGGGTGATGCCGCGCGTCCGCGCCTCGGCGGCGAGGTGTCGCAGCAGCAGTGCGCCGAGTCCCTTGCCCTGGAACTCGTCGACGATGCTGAAGGCGATCTCGCCGCGCTGCGGGTCCGCTTTCGGGTTCACCACGCAGCTGGCGCCGCCGATCAGCCGTCCGGTACTGGCGCCCGAGCGCACTTCGGCCACCAGGCGAAACGCGTGCTCCCACTCGGGATGGGTGACGCGCTCCAGCTCCTCGTCGGTGAGCGTGGTCTTGGCGCTGAAGAAGCGGTGATGCCGCGAGTCCGGGCCGAAATGCACGAAGCCTGCGGCGACGGCGGGCGCGTCGCTTGCGCGGATCGAGCGGATCTCGACGGCGGTGCCGTCCTTCAGCGTCGCCTCGGCGTGGTACGGCGCCGGCTCGGGAGCGGTGTCGGCCACCGGCTGCTCCTGCGCGGGCGCCGCGCCCTCAGGCGTAGCGCGGCGTGTCGCCGACACGGACGATGGCCTCGGTGAACGCCTTGCGCAGCTCGTCGTAGGTCTCGGTCACCGGGAACTGGGGGAAGTCGCTCACTACGTTGGCGGGCGGGCGGTAGAAGATGCCGGCGTCGGCCTCGGCCAGCATCGAGGTGTCGTTGTAGGAGTCGCCGGCGGCGATGACCTTGAAGTTGAGCGCGTGGAACGCCTTCACCGCCTGGCGCTTGGGGTCCTGCTGGCGGAGGTGGTAGGCGGTGACGCGGCCGTGGCGGTCCACGCTCAGCCGGTGGCAGAGCAGCGCCGGATGGCCCAGCTGGCGCATCAGCGGCGCCGCGAACTCGTAATAGGTGTCCGACAGGATCACGATCTGGCAGCGCTCGCGCAGCCAGTCGAGGAACTCGCGCGCGCCCTCCAGCGGCGCCATCGACGAGATCACCGCCTGGATGTCGGGCAGCCCGAGCTTGTGCTGGTCCAGCAGTCGCAGGCGCTGCCGCATGAGCTGGTCGTAGTCGGGGATGTCGCGCGTGGTGGCGCGCAGCGCCGCAATGCCGGTGCGCTCGGCGAGGCCGGTCCAGATCTCGGGGATCAGCACCCCCTCCAGGTCGAGGCAGGCGATGTGCAAGGCGGCGCTCCGTGAAAACCGGGAGCGCCAAGTATAAGGGCTGGCCCGGCGGCGACCAAACCGCCCCCCGTGGTCCGCGCCGCGATTATCCGCCGGCGGGGAGCTGCGCCGGCTCCCGGACGCTGAGACGCGCCGGCGCGTCCGCCGCCGCCCGCGCCTCCACCACGTAGCGCAGCGGTCCGCCCGGCGCCACCGCGTCGAACGGATAGCAGGTCACCAGCGTGAGCGCGTTCGCGAGCGGATCGATTGCCGGCAGCACGTCGTGCTCGTCGGCGACGAACGCGCGGTTGACGGCGTAGCGCCGGCTGACGCCGCCGGGCGTGTCGAGCGCGATCTCGTCGCCCGGCGCCAGGTCTCGCAGAAACGTGAAGTGGGTGTCGCGGTGGCCGGAGAGCACGATGTGGCCGCGAGCGCCGGGCGCGGCGCTGCCGGCGACGCGGCCGGGGCCGAAGGCGAGGCTGCGGCCGCTGGCGTCGGCCAGCACCAGCAGCTTCACGCGCAGGCGCGGCACCGACAGCCGCGCGACGGGCCAGGTGTCGGCCCAGGACCAGGGTTTCACGTCACGTTCTCCTTGCTCGATGCGCGCGTAGGCGCGCTCCATGAGGTGCTGCGCGACCCGCGCCTTGGCGTGGATCCACGCCGCCGATCCCAGCTGCCACAGCGCGATCAGCAGCAGCGCGGCGACGACGATGCGCAGCCCGAGGGCGCGGCGCCGCTGCCGGGCTTCGCGCCCGAACAGCCGGCCGGCGTTGCGTTCGCGGGTGATGAACCCGTTGCCCATCATCGATCTCCTGCATCGCTGCGGCTCCTTGGCGCCGGCGTGCCGCCGGACGTGCCGTTCGCCTTTCCCATCGCCCATTCCTCATTCCGCATCACCCGTCACCCGCCGCTGTGGGAGTGGCAGGGTGTGTGCCGCCGACAGCGGCAGGGACACCCTGCGGGAACGCACCCCCGTCGGTTGCGGTCCGCGCGCGCCGCGCGTCCCGATGCATTCCGGCGCTCATGCCGCGATCCGGCGCCGGCCCGTCGCGGCCAGCGCCACCAGCAGCGCGGCCAGTCCCAGCGCGATGTGCAGCGGCGCGGCGGTGGCGGTCTGCGGCGCGGGCCCGAACACCGCGTCGTGACTCCAGCCGTGGGGCAGGTTCACCGGCACGGCCGCTTCACGGCTTGCCAACGCCTGCGGCCGGCTCGGCGTCACGTCCACCGCCACCAGGCTGGTGTAGCGGGAGACCAGCCGATGGTCGAGGGCGACCTTGATCACTTCACTGCGCACCCGGGCCGGATCGGCGCCGTCGTGCAGCGTGTCCATCAGCGCCGCGATGCGGTGGCGCGCCCACAGCGCGGCGACGCCGCGCTCGGTCTGCGCGCCGGCGAGCGGCAGCGCCGCGCCCCACTGCTGCTCGCCGCGCCGGCCGCTCACGGTGACATGGTCGACGCCCGGCGGCAGCAGCGCGCTCACCACCACGGGCTCGCCCAGGTAGAGATCGGGAATCTTCTGCGGCCACTGCAGCACGTCGGCGCCGCCGGGCCAGGTCACGCGCAGGTCCGAGAGCACCGGGTGCTCGATCTTGGCGAACAGCGCCGCCATGCGCTCCTCGACTTCCGCGATGCGGCCGATGACGGTGTGGGTGCCGCGGCCCAGCTGCGCGGCCTTGCTCATGAAGTGGCCGTTGGGCGCGGCGCCGATGCCCACCGTGAACAGCCTCGCCTCGCCCAGCTTCGCGCGGATCAGCGTGAACAGCTGCGCCTCGTTGCCCACGGCGCCGTCGGTGATGAACAGCACCTGCTTGAGGCGGCCTTCGGCCGCGGGATGGAACAGCGCCGCTTCCAGCGCCGGCGCCATCTCGGTGCCGCCCTCGGCCTGCAGGGACTCCACGTACTCGCGCGCCGCGCCGACGTGGGCGTCGTCCGCGGGTTGCGGCGCGGCGAACAGCATGCGCGTTGCCGAGTTGAACTGGATCACGTTGAAGCGGTCGTCCGGATGCAGCCGGTCGAGGGCGAAGGCGAGCGCGCGCTTGGCATTGGCCAGCGACGCGCCGTGCATCGAGCCGGAGGTGTCGATGACGAAGGTCACGTCGCGCGGCAGCCGGCGTTCGCTGCGCTCCGGCGCCGGCGGCATCACCATCAGCAGCGCGTAGCGGCGCCCGTCGCGCTCCTCGGTGAACACCGCCGCCTGGGGCGCGTGGCCGGCGGCGGGCGCCCAGGCGAGCTCGAAGTCGCGATCGGCCGCCACCGCGCCGCCCGCCAGCTCCACGGTGAAGCCGCCCTCGCGCGGCTGCGCGCGCACCACGTGGGTGGCGGAGGCCAGCTTGTCGAGGGCGAAGCCGGGTTCCAGCTCGACGGTGAGCTTGACCGGGTTGAGGTCGGTGGCGCCACGCGGCACCGGCGGCGTGCTGCGCGCGGCGTCGGGCACGGCGTCGGTGTTCACGCCCCAGCCGGTGCCGGGAAGGCCGGCGACGCGCACCGCGCCGGGGATGTAGCGCGGCGCCACCACCAGGGGGAAGCGCAGGCGGAATTCCCCCTGGTCGTAGCGCAGCGTCTGCTGGTACTCGAGCGCCACCGTCACCGACTCGCCGGGGCCGATGTTGGCGGCGCTGGTGGTGAACACGTTGGACCGCTCCTGCTCGGCGAGCGAGGCCTTGCGCCCCTGCGCGCGCGCCCGGTCGTAGGTCTTGCGCGCCTCGCCGCGCTCCTGGATGCGGCCCTCGATCTCCCGGCTGCCCACCTGCAGATGGAGCCGGTCCACCGCGGCGTTCTCGGGCAGCGGGAACACGTAGACGCCGTCGAGCCACTCGACGGTGGGATTGGCGAAGGTCTGCGCCACGCGCACCCGCGCCACCAGGCCGGTGACCTTCATGGTGACGTCGGTAGCCACCGCCGGCGCCGGGCGCAGCGTTCCGTTTTGCATGCGCAGCAGCAGCGAGCCTTCGCGCACCTGGCCGGGGGTGGTTTCCGGGCCCAGTTCCGCCGCCTGGGCCGACTGCATGCCGAGCAGCAGGACGATGACGCCGACCAGGGTCAGGCTGGTGACCAGTCCCGCCAGCAGGCTCAGGCCCACCGCGGCCAGCGCGTCGCGCACGATCACCGGCGCCAGCGGGCGGTTCGGCGCGGTCCCGGTTCTTTCCATCGTTCCTCCCGTCGGTTCGCGCCGGCGGGAATCCGCCGGCTGCGCAGGGTGGATTACGCGCCCCGCGCCGGGCAACTCCGCGTCGGAAAAATGCCGGAGCGGCGAAGAAATCTGGCAAAAAGATGACGCGTGAGCCCGGGGCGCGCGACGGCCGGGGGAAATGGCTTATAGTTGCCCGCACCATGAGCCGCCGCATCGCCATCGTCGAGGACGAGCCCGCCATCCGCGACAACGTCGCCGACGCGCTCAAGAAGCACGCCTACGAGGTGACCGCGTTCGCCAACCGCCGCGACGCGCTCGCCGCGTTCCGCACCCGGCTGCCGGACATGGCCATCATCGATATCGGCCTCGGCGACGAGCCCGAGGGCGGCTTCGCGCTGTGCCGCGAGCTGCGGGCGATGTCGGCGGTGGTGCCGATCATCTTCCTCACCGCGCGCGACAGCGACTTCGACATCGTCTCCGGGCTGCGCCTGGGTGCCGACGACTACCTCACCAAGGACGCGAGCCTGCCGCACCTGCTGGCGCGCATCGCCGCGCTGTTCCGCCGCAGCGAGCTGGCCGAGGCGCCGCCGGCCCAGGACGAGGTGCTGGCGCGGGGGCCGCTCGCGCTGGACACCAAGCGCCTCAGCGTCACCTGGCGCGGCAAGCCGGTGGAGCTGACGCTGACCGAGTTCTGGATGGTGCATTCGCTGGTGAAGTTTCCCGGTCACGTGAAGAGCCGCGACCAGCTGATGGCCGACGCCAATCTGGTGGTGGACGAGGGCACCATCACTTCCCACGTGAAGCGCATCCGGCGCAAGTTCCAGGCGGTGGACCCGGCGTTCGACGCCGTCGACACGGTGTACGGCATGGGCTATCGCTGGCGCGAGGCCGCCGCGGCGCCATGACGCGGACCGCGCGGCGGGGCCTGAGCCTGCGCACCCAGGTGCTGCTGCTCTCGGCGGTGCTGCTGGCGATTCCCTGGCTCGGCTACCAGTACGTGACCGAGGTGGAGCAGTTCCTGCGCCGCGGCCAGGAGCAGGCGGTGGCCGGCACCGCGCGCGCGGTGGCCACGGCGCTGCACGACCGGCCGCGGCTGTTCCGCCCCGCGGGCGAGGGCGTCCCCGCCGAGGGCGGCGTGGCGGCCCTGCTCTCGGCCGCGCCGCGGCTCGACGGGCGCGCCGAGGACTGGCTGGACCAGCCGGTGGACGTGCTCTCCGGCAGCCGCGGCGAAGCCCGCGACGCCGGCGGCCTCACCTTCTACTCGCTGTTCTTCGATTTCCGCGCCGGGCGTTTCGGCCGCCATGTCTACCTGCTGCTGCGGGTGAGCGACGATCGCGTGCTGCGCCCGCCGCGCGCCGCGGAGGCCGCCCGCGGGGACCACG
Source organism: Pseudomonadota bacterium (assembly GCA_049322755.1). GTDB lineage: Bacteria > Pseudomonadota > Gammaproteobacteria > Burkholderiales > UBA6910 > DATIUV01. Next base: position 15,346 of record JBMOQX010000080.1, read on the forward strand.
TGGTGCTGCAGGCGCACGCGCTGGACGGCAGCGTGCGGCGCTACCGCCTTTCCGGGACCACCACCGGCGCGGTGGACGCCGTGCTGGAGACGCCCCGCGGGTTCCAGAGCGAGCCCGGCATCGAGGGCGCGTGGGTCTGGGCCGACCACGGCTACGCGGTGGAGCTGCGCGCGCCGCTGGCGCTGCTGGGCGACCGGGTGCGCGTCGGCGTCGTGGACGCCGACGAGACCGGCCGCGGCGCGCGGCCGCTGGAGGTGGAGGTCGCGACGGTGCTGGCGCCCGACACCGAGATCGATCTCATCGTGAAAGGGCTGGCGCGCGCGAACGCGCGCATCACCGTGCTGGATTCCGCCCATCGCGTCCTCGCCCAGGCCGGCAGCCTGGGACCGCCGCCGGCGCCGCGCGAGGCCGGGGCCGGCTCCGACAGCATGTGGTCGGTGGTCACCAGCGGGCTCGCACGCTCGCTCTCGGCGCTGATCTTCCCGCGCGCCCCGGCGCCGCCGGGCACGGCCGGCGACGCCGACGCGTTATCCGGCCGCGAAGTGGAGTCGGCCTACTCGGGGATCGCCGCCGCCGGCCGCCGGGCGCTGGGCGGCGGCGACCTCGCCGTGGCGCTGGCCGCGGAGCCGGTGTGGCAGGAGGACCGCGTCATGGGCGTGGTGCTGGTGGAGGAGACCACCGAGGCGATCCTGGCCGTACGCACGCAGGCGCTGTCGCGGCTTACGGTCATCACGCTGGCGGTGTTCGGCGTCACGGCGCTGGCGCTGATGCTGTTCGCCGGCCGCATCTCCAGCCGGGTGCGCCGCCTGCGCGACGACGCCGACGCCGCGATCGATGCCCAGGGTCGGGTGCGCGGCCGCATCCGCGGCAGCGAGGAGGGCGACGAGATCGGCGATCTGCGGCGCAGCTTCGCATCGCTCATCGACCGCCTGCGCCAGTACACCGGCTACCTCGAGCAGATGGCGGGCCGGATGTCCCACGAGCTGCGCACGCCGATCGCGGTGGTGCGCTCGTCGCTGGACAACCTCAAGGGCCAGGCGCTGCCGGCGCAGGCGCAGGTCTACGTGGAGCGCGCCGACCGCGGCGTCGCGCGGCTGTCCACGATCCTCACGCGCATGAGCGAGGCGACGCGGCTCGAGCAGGCGCTGGCCCAGGCCGAACGCGAACGCTTCGATCTGGCCGAGGTGGTGGCCGGCTGCGTCGAGGGCTACCGCGCCGCGTATCCGCAGCGGAACTTCGTGCTCAAGAGCGCGGGCGGGGCGCTGCCGGTGCGCGGTGTGCCCGACCTGGTGGCGCAGCTGCTGGACAAGCTCGCCGGCAACGCCGCGGACTTCGCCGCTGCGGGCACGCCGATCACGGTGCGGCTCGACCGCGACGGCGGCACCGCGGTGCTGCGGGTGCTCAACGAAGGCCCGCGGCTGCCGGCCGACATGGAAGGGCGGCTGTTCGAATCGATGGTGTCGGTGCGCGGCGGCGCGGACAGCAACGAGCCCCACCTGGGGCTCGGTCTCTACATCGTGCGCCTGATCGCCGAGTTCCACGGCGGCACCGCGGCGCTGGCCAACCGCGAGGACGTGGACGGTGTGGTGGCCACGGTGCGGCTGCCGCTGGCGGCGGACGAGCCCCGCAGTTGACGGCGTCCGGCCCGTTGCCCGGTCGAAGAAAAGCCGGCGTGCGTAACGCCGGCGGAAGGAAAGCTTTTGCCTGCTACGGTACCAGCTGGCGCGGCGCCCGCGGATGCGCGCCCAGCGTGACGACTTCGTCGCCGGCGTGGCGCCCCCTGGGACGCAGATACTCGAGCGCCGGAACGTCGTGTTCCCGGGCCGGCGGATGTTTGGCCGGGCCGCCGAAGAGTTGCCGCGCCGCCATCCGGGCTTCGGCCTCCTGCCGGTAAGGGCCGCGGAACTCCGCGCTTTCGTCGAACTTGCGGCGCAGGGTGCCCGGCCCCCACGTCACCACGTAATAGCCCAGCGTCAGCGGCTTGCCGTCGCGGCGCCAGTAAACCCGTTCGTAGGATTCCTCGTCCAGCAGGCGAAAATCGCTGATGACGTGGACGATCTCGTAATCGGCAGAACGCGCCTCCATGCAATCCTCCTTTGCCCCAAGGCATTGTCGAAGTGCGGCCGTTGGCGCCAGCCGTTCGTGTTCTTATACTAAAAGGGTAGTCGGTTTCGATGCGGTAATCCATCTTCACAATGTGGAACCGACCGCGCCGTCGGGACTTTTTTCGGCATGTCAATTTATCTTTTCCGATCAGCGACATGAATCGATGCGCGGAGCCGCGGCCGGGACGCCCGGGAGTTTGCAATTCGTCTCATTCGGGAATCCCCGGATGCCCGTCCGGGGCCCGTGGCGGCGCGTTTGCCCTGATCGGAAAGCGGGTGGCCGGCGCGCCGGGATCGGCCCGCGGTCCCTGCGGCGCAACCGGGGTTGCAATGCCGCGGACGTGCGGTGGCGATGCGGGTGCGACGGCCTCAACCTCGACGCTGACGCCGCGCCAGAACTTCGTAGGCGTCGCTCTCGGCGATGACCGTGCGCCCTGGCCAGGGCGCTACTTGCCGGTGGCCTGCTTGGCGAAGGCGTCCAGCGCGGCGCGCATTTTCGCGGCCACCCCGCCGCACTCGCCGGCGCCGTGGCGCGTGGCGAGCCAGGCCGGATCGTTGTAGGCCAGCCACACCTGCCCGGAGGCGTCCTGCCAAGCCAGCGCCTTGAGCGGCAGGTCGATGCCGGCGCTCTGGGCGCAGGCCATCAGCGGCGTCCCGCCCTGGGGATTGCCGAAGATGAGCAGTTCGGTGGGGCGCAGTTCCTGGCCGATGGACCGGGCGCCGGCGGCGTGGTCGATGCGGGCGAAGATCTTCATGCCCTTGGACTTCGCCACGACCTCGAAGCGGTCCAGCGTCTCCTTGGGCGTGTTGGCGCTGCGAACGCTGACCAGGCCGTCGGCGGCGGTGGCGGCAGAAACGCTCAGGAGCAGGGCGGCGGCGATCAAGGGGACGCGCATGGGCGATTCCTCCTCAGGGTGGGAAATTCGGGTTGGTCATCGGAACAGGCCAAACCTTACACCGAATCGGACCCCTCCAGCGCGTCGCGGGCTTCCGCGTAACGCGCTTCCAGGTCCTCGCGGTCGTGCTCGACGGCGAACTCGCGCGCCGCGGCATCGTGCATCAGGCGCGCCTGCCGCCCGAGCGCGTCCCGCATCGCGTCCGGGAGCTCCCGGCTGGCGACCGCACGGATGCACTCGAGCACGCGGATCGCCACCGCCGGGTTGTCGGCGGCCGCCTGCCGGATCTGGTTGAACGCCGCGTCCACGACACCGGCATACGTGATGGGATCGGTCACGAGGCGCAGGCTGCCGTCGTCGTCGCAGCGGTACGCGGACGGCAGGCGGCGGCGCGCCAGGTAAGCCAGCGCGCCGCCGAGGCGGTCGATGCAGTTGATGGCGGTGAACGGGTCGTTGATGCCCGGGGAAAGCGCCCGCAGCGCCACCTCCACCAGCTGGTCGACGGCGAACTCCGGATCCTGGGTGTCGGTGCGGGCCGGGCCGGTCACGAACGCCTCGCTAATCGTCTCCGCCGCTTCGTCGGAGGCGCGCGCCGCCGGGTGGGCCAGCGCCAGAGGCTCGCCCTCGATGACGAAGCCGCCGGCGCGGTGCAGGGTGCGGATGAGCAATCCGTGCTCGCAGGCGAGCTCCACCAGCGCGTCGTGGTCCACCGTCTGGACATAGCCGGAGCACCGCGCGCCCACGGGGCAGGCGACCTCGTCGAACCGCTCAGGCAACGCCGGCTGCTCCGGCTCCTGTCCGTCTGCTCCGTTCTCCAGCGGCTCGGGAAAGCTGCGCTCCAGCGCCTCGTTCAGCCGCCGGCTCACGTCGTCGATGATGTGCGGCGCCTGAATGAACACGGCGACGTGGTGGATGAAGTAGATCAGCAGGGCAAAGGCGCCGACGCCCAGCGTCAGGCCCGCGGCGACGCCGGTCTGGGGCACGAACGTGCCGCCGGCGCCCTCGCGCACCACGCTCAGCACCAGCAGCGAGTAGATGAAGGTGGTGATGAATCCGCCCAGCACCACCTGGGTGCCGTTGTGGCGCATGAAATTGGGCAGCAGCCGCGGTCCGAACTGTTGCGATGCCGTCGAGAGCACGGCGATGGTGATGGAGAAGACGACGCCCGCCACCGTGATGGCGCTGCCGGCCAGCGTCGAGAGGATGGCGCGGGCGCCGGCCGCGTCACTGACGTAGAGCCGCGCCAGAACGCCGTCGCCGGCCCGCTGCACCCGCGCGTCGAGGGACCCCAGCCCCAGCGCGAGGCCGATGCCGGCGAAGGACATCAGCGTCGGCACGAACCAGTAGCTGCTGCGGACGTTTTCCCAGACGCGGACGAGACGGAGTTTCATGGCGGGGGCGAGATCACGGTGCGGGCAGCCGCGGCCCGCGGTGCCAGCATACGGCAACAGCGCAGCGTTTGCAGCGCCACGCGGCAGCGCTCGGTAAGCTTAACGCGGGGCGCCTGCCGCCCTTCGACCGCGACGCGGGTCAGCCGGCGCGGCGGAACACGATGTCCCACACGCCGTGCCCCAGGCGCTGGCCGCGACGCTCGAACTTGGTGACCGGCCGATGCGCCGGCCGCGCGGCGAAGCCGGGCGCGGTGTTCTCCAGCAGCGGTTCGGCCGCCAGCACCGCCAGCGCGTGCTCGGCGTACTCCTGCCAGTCGGTGGCAACGTGCAGATAGCCGCCGGGCTTGAGCCGCGCTGCCAGCAGCGCGACGAACCGCGGCTGGATCAGGCGCCGCTTGTGGTGCCGTTTCTTGGGCCAGGGGTCGGGAAAGAACACGTGCACGCCGGCGAGCGTCGCCGGCGCCAGCATATGCTGCAGCACGTCCACGGCGTCGTGCTGGATCACGCGCACGTTGGAGAGCCCGAGTTGCTCGATCCGGTGCAGCAGCGCGCCGACGCCGGGCGTGTGCACCTCGATGCCCAGGTAGTCCTTGTCGGGGTTTTCCGCGGCGATGGCGGCGGTGGTCTCCCCCATGCCGAAACCGATCTCCAGGATTTTCGGCGCGCAGCGGCCGAACGCCGCATCGAGGGCGAGCGCCTCGCGCGCGAACGGAATGCCGAAGCGCGGCATCAGCTCCGCGCAGGCGCGTTCCTGGGACCGCGTGATGCGGCCCTGGCGCAGCACGTAGCTGCGGATCGGGCGGTCGGTGGTCTCGGTCACAGATCTTTTCCACCGCGAAGGACGCAAAGGACGCGAAGGAAATTGCTGAAAAAGCGCCTCTTGCTTGCCCCGATTCCGGTCCCATCACGGGCATAGGGGGCGGATCCGAAAAGTGCCGAAGACTACCAGGGCCCTCGGGCGCCGCCCAAGATCCGTCAGGCAGGTTCTCCTTCGCGTCCTTTGCGTCCTTCGCGGTTCATTCTTTGAAGGGGAAGGTCCGTCACGCCGCCCTGGGCTTGGCGCTGCCGATCATGCCGCCGGTGGGCGAGCTGGGCGCGGCGGTGTAGACCTTCTTCGGCATGCGCCCGGCGAGGAAGGCGTCGCGGCCCGCTTCCACCGCCTTCTTCATCGCCGAGGCCATCCGCACCGGGTCCTCGGCGGCGGCGATGGCGGTGTTCATCAGCACGCCGTCGCAGCCCAGCTCCATCGCGATGGCGGCATCGGAGGCCGTGCCGACGCCTGCATCCACCAGCACCGGCACCGTGACGGTGTCGATGATGATCTGCAGGTTCCACGGGTTGAGGATGCCCATGCCGGAGCCGATCAGCGAAGCGAGCGGCATCACCGCGCAGCAGCCGACCTCTTCCAGCTGTTTGGCGATGATGGGGTCGTCGGAGGTGTAGACCATGACGTCGAAGCCCTCCTTCACCAGCGTCTCGGCGGCGCGGAGCGTCTCGATCACGTTCGGGTAAAGCGTGTGCGGGTCCCCCAGCACCTCCAGCTTCACCAGCGTGTGCCCGTCCAGCAGTTCGCGCGCCAGGCGCAGCGTGCGCACCGCGTCCTCGGCGGTGTAGCAGCCGGCGGTGTTGGGCAGCAGCGTGTATTTCGACGGCGGAATCGCCTCCAGGAGGCTCGGCTCGTTGGGATTCTGGCCGATGTTCGTACGGCGGATCGCCACGGTGACGATCTCGGCACCGCTCGCCTCGACGGCGCGGCGCGTCTCGTCAAAGTCCCGGTACTTGCCGGTGCCCACCAGCAGCCGGGACGAATAGGTCTTGCCTGCAATGGTCAGTTGGTCCATGGGGTCGAGCCTCCTGCGACGGAGGAAAATGATGACACAGGGGAAGCAAACACCCGGTTGACCCGGGTCAAGCCGCGCTCAGCCGCCGCCGACCGCGACCACGATTTCCAGCTGGTCGCCGTCGGCCAGGCGCTGCTCGCCGAAGCGGCTGCGCGGCACGATTTCGCCGTTGCGCTCCAGCGCCACCCGCTTGCCGGCGAGCTCCATGGCTTCGAGCAGCTGGGCGACCGTGAGTTCGCGGTCGAATTGGCGGCTTTCGCCGTTGACGGTCAGCTCGATCACTGCGCGGTTTGCCTGCAACGAAAAACTATTTTACCACCTTGCCCGGAGCCGACTCCAAGGGCGCCAACGTTCAAAAGGGGTGGCGGATCGGGTAGACTTTCGCTGCTCGCGGACGGGTGCAGGTCAAAAGAGCCCGCTTCCGCTTGCCGGGCACATGAGCGGTCAACGCGGGTGTAGTTCAATGGTAGAACATTAGCTTCCCAAGCTAAGAACGTGGGTTCGATTCCCATCACCCGCTCCAAACGAAACGCCCCCGCAAGGGGGGCGTTTTCGTTTGGATGGTGTGGCGGGTGAAGTACCCACCGGGGTTCGACCAGCCGATGTCCGGTGGACATCGGCTGGGACGCCGGTCCAACGGCCGGCGGTCCCGAGCCGCGGGAGCGGTGAGGGATGGCGGAATCGCGGAGGCAACGCGAGCCCGCCACAATCCCATCACCCGCTCCAATCTTCTCCGAACCTTCCTGAATCGAAGGATGATTCGCCGCTATTCCGCTTCGCGCGAAATTTTGCCGGCCGCTCTCTGCATTGCCGCGGCGCTCCTCGCCGGCTGCGCCACGACGCCCTACGCGGAAAGCCGGCAGGGCCGCTGGCCGCTGGTGCCGGCGAAGCTGCCCGATCCCGCGCCGAACGAGGTCGTGATCGTCATCAACATGAACTCCGCCGTCGGCACCCACGCCGGCATGTTCGTCGGTTCCCTGCTGAGCGATCCGGCGGGGATGTACCGTCAGGCGCGTTCGGAAGACCCGAAGTGGAAGAGGCCGACCCTGGCCGATTACGTGCGCTTCCAGATGGAGGACGGCGACCGCGTGCTGGCGTTCCGCTTCCTGATGGAGCAGCGCGACGCCGACGCCATCGCGGCGCGGGTGCGCGAGCACGGCTGGGGCATGCCGCTGTACTGCGCGGCCGACGTGCAGAACCAGATCGCCGGCATCGGCCCGTTCCGCACGGTCAAGCCGGTGGGCTGGACGACTCCGGCCGTACTCGGCGAAGAACTGCACCATCTGGCCAACGGCACGCTGCGGCTCGGCGCCTGCGTCTGGCCGGACGGCCAGGTTTGCTGAGCCGTATCAAGTCCCACCGGCCTGCCGGTCTGAATATCGGACCCTGCTCCGCCCGGCCTGATCACGGCACGGCGCCGTTCTAAGCTCCGGCAAGGGATGCGCGGCGGCGCCAACCTTGAAATTCCGGTTCTTCCCAGTCGAAACATGTATCGATCATGGAACAGCTTTAACATTCGGCCGCTTTAGAAAAATAGCGATAAAGCAGTAGGTTAATACCGTTTTTTGATCGGTACGATCCTTGCAGTGAGTGGCCCGAGGGAGAATTCCGTCGGGAATCCTCGCCTCCTTTATTTGACCCTTTCCTAGGAGAGTCCGAAATGAAGAAGACGTTGATTGCCACTGCGGTGGCGATGGCATTCGGCTCCGGTACCGCGTTGGCGAATCCGACCAACAACAACACCGCGGACACGAATGACTCGCTGAGCCAATCCGCAACTGCGAACTCCACACAAGGGGGTGACAACAGCCCGCAGGCCAACGAATATTCGTCGGCCTCTCAGGACAACAACAGCGACAACAGCACCAACACCAAGACCATCACGAAGACCTACAACAAGACCGACAACGACACCAAGACCATCACCAAGACCAAGACCACGGCCGACGCGGAAGCGACGCTGGGGTCCGCGGCCGCGAACAACGGCAGCACGGCGACCTGGGCGACCGGGTCGTTCAACACCAAGATCGTGGCGCTCTCGAGGCTGAGCGCGACCGTCAGCGGCAACACCGTTTATAACATCGGCAACTACGCCACCAACAACTCGGGCGACGCCAACGGCGCGAGGGGTGGTGCAGGCGGTGACGGTTTCGGTGGCAACGGCCAGGGCGGTAACGGCGGCACCGGCAACGGTGGCGCCGGCGGAGATGGTGCTGCTGCAGCCGCGGCCGACGCGGATGCCGCGGCAGGGAACGCCGGCAACGGCGGAAACGGCGGCAACGCCAGCAACGGCAGCGCCACCAACGGCAGCGCCACGAACGGCTCGGCCAAGGTCGGTCATGCCGGCGACGGCGGCTCCACCGGCGACGCGAGTGGCGCGAACGGCGGGAATGGCGGCCGCGCGGGTAACGCCAACGCGAACGGCGCCAATGGCGGCGACGGCGGCAAGGCCTACGCCAAGGGCGGGTTCGGCGGCGACGCGGGTGACTCGTCGTCCAGCGGGTCGGCGTCGAGCACGGGTGGCAACGGCGCCGTGGGCGCGGCGGGTGCCGCGGCGGCGGCCGGGGGCGCGCCCGGCGGTAATGCGAGCAACGCCGGTGCGACCAACGGCAGCGCCTCCAACGGCAGCGCAAGCGCCGGCAACGGTGGCGACTCCGGCAACGCGAAAGATGCGACCTCGAGAGGCGCCAACGGCGGTCTGGCTCAAGGGGGCTCTGGCTGGGGCGGCAATGCAGGTGACTCCGGCACCGGCGGCACCGGCACGGGCGGCACCGGTGGCACCGGTGGTAACGGTGGCACGGGGAGCGGCGGCTCGGGCGGTGGCGGCGACGGCGGCAACGCGGGCAACTCCACCGGTGGTGCCGGGGGAAGCGGCGGCTCGGGCGGGAACAGCTCGAACGGAAACACCACGGCCGGTGCCGGCGGAAACGGTGCGAAAGGCTCCGGCGGTGACGCCGGCGGCGCGAACGCCGAAGGCGCGAACGCGAACACCACGGCCAGCAAC
>JBMOQX010000081.1:0-21433 GCA_049322755.1 Pseudomonadota bacterium
GGGTTCTTCGTTTTCGGAGACCAACGATGAGCCCACCCACCCTGCAAGACGGCATGGTCGTCATGCCGCGCGATGAATTCGAGGAGCTGCTCGCACGCGCAGCCGAACGCGGCGCGAGGCGCGCCCTTGCCGACGTTGGCCTTGACGGCGAGGACGCCGCCCACGATATCCGCGAGCTGCGCGGCCTGCTCGAAGCCTTCAACGCCGCCAAGCACACCGCCTGGCAGACCGTGGTCCGGCTCGTCACCACCGGCTTCCTCCTGGCGCTGGTCGCGGGCGCCGTCATCAAGCTCAAGGTGTTCGGAGGTGGCCAATGATCGAGACGCTGCTCGGAGGACTGCTCGGCGGGGCCTTCCGCCTGGCACCCGAAGTCCTGAAGTGGCTCGACCGCAAGGGCGAGCGCGGCCACGAGCTGGCCATGCAGGACAAGGCGCTGGAGTTCGAGAAGCTGCGCGGCGCCACCCGCATGGCTGAGATCAACGCCGCAGCCGATGCGGCCTGGAACAGCGGCGCCGTCGAGGCCTTGCGCGAGGCCGTCACCGCCCAGGGACGGCATTCCCGCGCCAAATGGGCCGATGCACTGTCCATTAGCGTGCGGCCGGTGATCACCTACTGGTTCATGGCGCTCTACTGCGCGGCCAAGACCGCCGCCTTCGTCGGCGCCGTCGATGCAGGCGTCGATTGGATGCCGGCCGTGCAGGCCGCCTGGACGGAGGCGGACCAGGCGCTATGGGCCGGCGTGCTGAACTTCTGGTTCCTCGGCCGCGTGTTCGATCGGGTGCGCCCGTGATCGAAGTCCCGTCGGCCGCGATCGACCTGGCCAAGCGCTTCGAGGGCTTCCATCGTGTTCCCAAGCACGATCCGCAGCGTCACGCGCACCCTTACATCTGCCCGGCAGGGTATTGGACCATCGGCTACGGTCACCTTTGCAAGCCCGACCATCCGCCGATCACGGAGGACGAGGGCGAGATCTATCTGGCCCAGGATCTGCGAACCGCGCTCGCCGCCACACTGCGCTACTGTCCGGTACTGGCGACCGAGCCGGAGGGCCGGCTCGCAGCCATCGTGGATTTCACGTTCAACCTCGGCGCGGGGCGGCTGCAGACCTCGACGCTGCGGCGACGGATCAATCAGCGGGACTGGATCGCTGCAGGGCAGGAACTGCGGCGATGGATTTATGGCGGCGGTAAAGTGCTGCCAGGGCTTGTAGCACGGCGGGAAGCGGAGGTCGCCATGCTGATCGACCAAGTGAAGATCAGCAACTAGCTCGGAGTCACAAGCAATCCAGGCGAGCCTAGACCATCATGGATTGTTCCAGCAACCTGGGCTCTGCGAATCGAAAAACGTCACAGCGGTATCTGGCAAGGACCGGCCAGCGGCTTTGAGCACCTGGTAGCAGAACGCCTGCTGATCTCCGTCTGGTTGCCCCGTGAACACCGAGACAGCCATTCGCTTCGGCGGATTCGCCGAGATTGCATCGAGCGCATGCTGGTCCCGTTCATCAAAGCTCCAGCCATAAACGACCAAACTCTCCCCGATTGCTGGCAGGACTTCCTCGTACACGTTCGTCAGGTAGTGACTCCGGCGAATCGCGGCGACTTTCTCCTTGCTGGTTCCTTCGCTAACAAACACCGGCACATAGTGTCCGGACGACCACTTTCGGGTGATCGTTTCGAGCAAATCGCCCGTCGCGCCAGTGGATGCCGCGATCTTTGTCTCGTCACCAATGTAGTCGCGAGCCACGGAAAGACTGCCGTGCGGATAGAACACCAGCGTTGCTCCGGCAGCGTGCCCATATGGCCTCCGCAGGTACTCCCAGTCCGTCTGAAATTCACCGTGATGAAAGGCATCCTTGAACCAACTACCGTTTGCTGCATTGAACAGGAGCATGGCATGTGGCGACTACTTCTCCGTCACCCGGTCATCCAGCCCCAGTTCCCGCAAAGCATTCTGCGTCTCCTCCAGGGATTGCTTCGAGAGGCCATCCGATGGGCTGACCTCGACCGAAATAGTGAGCTTCAAGCCTGGGGTAGCGGCAAAGCGTGAGAGCACCTTGGTGTAGAAATTCATCCATTTCTGTGGAGGCACCTCGCCAGACCATCGGATGCCGGCAATCTTCGCTGGCCCGGCAACAGGCGGGGTCGGTGCCGGTTGCGGTTCAATCGGTGTACCACCTGGTTCCGCACCTCCACCTGTCCCTGTTCCAACTCCCGTGCCGCCTCCTTCCACGGGAACCCCCACCGGCGGTGGTGTGGTTTGAGCATCCAGGTAGGCTCGTGCCACTTCAGCCGTGATGACGAACATGTCATCGGAGAACTCGATGTCTGCCGGGCTGACGCTCTGATTGAAGGCGAATGGCTGATACTTGCCGGAGGTGCCTTTCCCCACGTAGGCCAGTATTCCACTCTCGACACCGCGCGCGATGGTTTCCTTGACCGTCTCCGCGTTCAGCAAGCGCGGAAAGACTGGCGACGCGTAGAACGCATCGCGGACCGACTTGGTCGCCCATTCCTTGAAAGCGGGCGGCCAGTTCCGCACCAGGAAGTTCGGGCTCACACCCTTCTCCACGTCGCCATCGGCAGACAGCCGGTTGAGGATGTTGGAGATAGGGGTATCCGCCGCGCTGGAGTGGACGAGCCCGAGATCGACCATCTTCACCGTGTTGTCCTTGGCCAGCAGGAACAGGTGCTTGTAGGCTCGCCAGATGGACTCCTTCAGGTCACGTTTGGCCTTGTGGATGTTCTCGGCGAGCTGCTTCTTCTGCGCCTCATCGAGCTTGAGATCATCCGCCTCGTCTTGAATTGCCTGCCAGGCCAGAATCTTCCGTGCCTCTTCCCGCATGGGCTGAGCGGAATCCGGCACCACCCAGATCAACGCGCTCTTGAACGTCCGCGCCGTCGTGCCGCATTCCCTGATCATCTGCTCCGCGAACTGGCGGGTCGCCTTCTCGTCTTCCATCGTCCGGTCCAGGTCGGCGACGAGGAAGCTGATCACAGGCCGGTCGGAGATCTGAATGCTCTTCTCGGGGAAGAACACCCGCTCGACAAACTCCTTCGGCGCGAAGATCTTCTGAATCTCCCGTTTGACCTCTTCGTCGACTTGCGGACCCTGCACAGTCGCCCGGCGGTCGGCGAATCGCTTGTTGAGGTTTTCCTTCAGGCTGAACTTGTACCGGGTCTTCTCGACGTTCAGGTAATAGCAGGCGTCGGTGAGCGCCTCCAGGACGGTCTCGATGTTCCCGATGTCGCTTTCGGGCTGGCCTACGGCAAGCCGAATCTCCGGGACACTGGCCTCTTGCGCCTCAGCGCCGACCTGCCCACCGTTGGATTCAAAAAAGATCGTGGTGGCCACCTTGCGGTGGAGCCTGGCCTTCTTGATGGCATCGATGGCCTCGGAATCGAGCCGCACGGCGTGGGCGTCCTTCTTGCCGGCGATATCCGTGGTGACTGCCGCCTCCAGTTTGGTTTCACCTAGTTGCTCGAACACGGCAGCCCGGAACATGGGATCGTCCAGCGGCGCCGTTCCCAGTGTGATCAAGGGATCGCGCTGCGCCCCCTTGTAGCCCTCCTGGTAGGCCCGGGACACCCATAGGGCCAGTAGGCGCAGGACGCCGCGCGTTTGTTGGAACCGGGGCAGGGTCTGCCACTTCCGCTCGAAGACGGAAATCACCATCGGATGGAACGGGTAGGTGGCGCGGAATTCGTCGCGGGCCAAGTCCGGATTGATCAGGTTCGGCAGCTGCAGTCGATTCTCCTGAATCCAGTCAGCATAGGCCCGACAGGCGTCCTCAGCGTCCTTGTTGAGGATCACCCGGCCATCCGGGGTCACGGCCCGCTCGTCCCATTCGAACAGCCGGCGGCGGATAATCTCAGAGGTCTCCGATTCCACCGACACGATCACCGCCTTGCCCAGCCGGTCCAGCAGGTTCTTCAACCGTTGCTGATCCGCTTCATCCTTGTCCGTGTAGGAAAGTTCCGAAGCCGGAATCGAACCCACCAGCACCGCGTTGTGGCGCCCGCGAACCGTTTCCGACAGCGCCTGGATGAAGTTGTACAGCTTGTTGTGCCAGCCCCGGTCGCGGTAGGTGCTAATGTAGTTCAGCACCTCGTCCATCAGGATGAGGCAGGGGCGATCCGAAGGCAGTAACTTTTCGATCACATCGCCCTTGGGTTCGATGAAGTCCGCGTCATGCTGGGCGACATGGGCAAAGGATTCCTCCCCTCCCAATTGCCATGCGAGCTCGCCCCAGGGGGTTCTGCGCCGCGGCGTGCCGTCGTCGCCGCCACGGCCGGTAACGGAATCGAACTCCGTGCCGACGAAGACCGCCACCGCGCAGTGGTCGGGGATGGTCTGAACGCCCGCCCGCTGCAGAATCTTGGCGACACCTCGCCAACCGTTGCCGGCCGATCCATGCCGCGCCAAGTGATAGAGCAGGGTCAGCGCGTGGGTCTTGCCGCCGCCGAACTGGGTGGTCATGTTGAACACCGCGCTCGTTTCGGTGGTAATGCCCGAGAGCCTTCGCATCACCTCCGCGCCCAGGCCCGCCAGGTTCTCGGTCAGGAACGTCCGGTCGAAGAAGGTCGCGGCGTCACGATAATCCCTGGGCGCTGTGCCCAACCGCACCTTGTCCAGATGAACGGCGAATTCAGAGGCGTCGAGTGGCTTGCCCTCCCGCAAGTCTTCGCGCGGCTTCACTACGTCATACCAGGGTTTGAGTTTCATCGTCGTCCTCTATAGCCGTTCAAATCTTCCAGTATTCGTATCCAGCGACCACCAGGCGAAGTAGCCGAACGGAAACGTCCCCGATTCGCTACGGGAACCCACCACCAGCAGCGTGGCCCCTTCGAGTTTCACCCGGCCCGCCAAGCCCATCGCCTCGACCACCTCTTCCCGCAGGTGGCGAATCAAGGCAGGGATATCCTTTCCGTTCCTGCGGTAACAAAACACGATCCGCAGCTCCGCCCGCACCGACAGCACTTTCCAAAGCGAGTAGGCGATCTGGTCTTCCCGAGCGCTGTTCTCCAGCTCCATTACCGCCGCCGGAAAGCGCCAGCGCTTCTCGCCTTCGGCGAAGGCCATCACGTCCAGCGCCAGGTACTCGCTGCGGTGGATAGGCAGCAGTTCCAGCTTGTGCCCCTTGGCGGAGGCCAGCAGCCCCAGCCCCGAACAGGTTCTGATTGCTGCTTCGGTAAGCGCCCGCGTCCAGGCCCCGAGGTTCGCTGCGGAAGCCGCCTGCTTCAGATCACCGGCCAGCTCGTCGGCCTGGACGACGGCGAAGAATGTCTCCCGGAAACGCGCGACGAGGCCATCCACCATCTCACAACCCCAGGCCCTTCTTCCGTGCCAGCACACCGTCCACCCAGCGTTTCTCGCTGGTCGACGCGGGATACAGCGCGGAGAGCGCCTGCGCCAGCCGCCAGAAGCGTTGATCCCGCCCCGCACCATCCTCGACCAGGAAGCGCTTCAGGGCCTCGCCGCGTCCCGCGGCGAACAGGATCATGGCCTGGTGCACCCGGTCCAGCGTGGTCTCGCCCATCTTCTTCACGGTCTTCTCGCTCCACGCCGTGTCGTCGGTCCCGGCCTTCGTGAGCTCGCCGAAGAGGTCCATCTGGGCGGCCTTCTTCTTCCGTGCGCCGGTCGGCGCTTCGGCCTGCTCCTTGCCGAAGAGGTACTGAGTGCGTTCGGAAACCGGCAGCAGTCGGGCGCTCTCCCCGGAGACCTCGACGACATGATCCAGGTCTTCCAGATGCGCACCCAGGCCCTGGGCGATCTTGCGCGCGGCGTCGTATTCGAGGACGAAGCCGCCCTTGCCCTTGGTGCTCTTGCCCTTGGTTTCCTCTTCCTCGTCGGCCTCCTCTTCTTCGGCTGGCGACTCGTCGCCATTGACCGCGCCCGCGTTCAGCGTCCATAGCCACATGGCGGTCAGCCGGGCATCGGGCTCGAAGCCGGCGGTATCGGCGTCCTTGAACACCTGGGCCAGCGCCTCCTTCGCCACGGCGGCCCAGACCTGCTCCAGGTACTCGCGCAAAGTCACGACCTCGCCGCTCGCCTTCTCCACCCGCGAGTAGCGGGAGAAGATTTCCAGCGCTGGACCCAGGCAGGCGAAGATGGCATCAGCACCGACCACGCCTTCCTCGGCCAGGCGCGGCATCCATTCGTGGATGCGGCGGGGAAGTTCTGCCAGCACGTCCCGCCAATCGCCGACATCGCCGGTTCGCAAACTGCCGTCAGGGTTTTCGCGAGGGCGGCAGACTAGATGAACGGAAGAACCTAAAGCGGCAGAGTTGAGGGCACGCAAACGAGCGCCACGCTCGGTATCAATCGGCCAGGATGCAACTAGAATCCAGCCAGCCTCAATCATCGCCTGGAGCATCGATTCCCAGCCACCTGTGGTCTTGTGAGCGAAAACAACCACCGAGATTCCATCGGGGCGCTGTACCCTCCGTGCCTCGGACATTGCCGCAGTCATCTGTAGCTCAAACCACTTGCCATTTTTCTGTGGATACCGCGCGGGATCCCAGCCTGCCATTTCGCAGATTTCTTGATCTTTGGGTGTCTCCCTTTCCCGAAACAAATCGCTCAACCCGCCCGTAACACTTCGCCGCAGCCAGACATAGAAAAACTGGGCGAGATCGGCATAAGGGACAGCGTTGTAGTAAGGTGGATCCGTAATTACCGACGCAACGGAATCGTCAGGCAGAGGATGCTGTGTGGCCGAGGCTTGCTGGACGTGCCCCATCGAAAGAGCTGCGGATGCAATCTCGTCGCATACTCGCGCAACCCAATCCACCGCACCTGACCAATCGCCGCTTCCCCCAGACCACGGATTTACTTCTGCAAAGTCCATGATCATGCCAAGCGCCTGCCTCGTAAAAGTGTGTCCTTGGAACTCCCCGCCTGGTGTCCAAGTGACCAACGAGGTCAGGTTGTCAGCCTGACGTCCAAGGCACATGCACAAGGTCGCAAGAATGCCCTCTTCGAGGCTGTGAGGGGAATTTCCCAACTCGCGTAGAAGCCTCGCGATCGTCGATAACGTGAGAGCCTGGCGGTAGGAAAAGAGGCTTCCCCATGTAGTATGTCCATAGATGGGGACGTTAAAAACGCCACTCATTAGCGGCAATTCCTCGTTCGGCACCAGTGCCAATTCATTGGTGTTCGAACGAGCGAGTTCCTCGAGGCGTTTGCTCGCCTTATCAACTGCCAGGAGGTCCCTTTCGGTGGGCAACCGATATTGCCTTCCTGATTCCCCTCGCCTCGTCGTTACGACGCATACAAGCCGGGCGCTATTCGCTCCACCATTCCTGGCTTTTAGTTGTTCGCGTACTCGTGCTACTGGCGTTGTGTATCCACAGCAAGGACAAGTTGCTGACCCCCGCCTGACGGTGCCATCCAACTTTGGCGCATTGATTCCATTCGTGGAGTCTGTCTGATCACTCCAGCCATGCCGCTGCTTCACAATGATGCGGAGATCGACTCGTTTCCCCCGATGATCGGGCAAGAGCTGAAGCGCGACCGACCGATTCGGTCTCTTGGCAAGCCATAATGAGCGCATCAGCGGTACCTCCACCCCGCATCCCGGCCCTTCGCAGCGGATCGTCCGCGCCCAGAGGTAGGCGATTGGCATCGCGCCGTCCGGGTCCTTCGGATAGAACTCTGCCAGTTCCTTTTCCGCTTCTTGCTTGATCCAGGCTCCCCACTTGCGCACTTCATCGGCCAGACGATGTCCGTACTTGGGGATGTATTCGAGGACGACCTTGTTGAGCAGCACGGGAATCGGGTTCAGGTCGCTGGCGAAGGCATCCGCTCCTACGCGCAGAGCCTCCAGCGGAATCGATCCGCCGCCGGCGAAGGGGTCCACGACCAGCGGCCGCGTACCGGGCGCCCCGCCCAAGGCCTCGTGCGCGGCCTGGGTGAGGGCGCGACTGGTGTCCAGGTATTCCTTGACCGTCGAGTTATCCCAATTGGCGAAGTCGGCGATGAAATCAAGCAGCGCATGGCGCAGTTCGATGGGATCGTCTGGCCGGCCCGCATCTTTCTGGATGGCCACGAGCCGCGGAAAACTCTCGGCGCTCGCCAGGCCTAGGTGGTTGCGCGCCCAGTCCAGCATGGCCTTACGCGCCGCCTCCCGGAACGCCGGCGGGCAATGTTCGTCGGCGGGGTCCGGCCACAGCGCCGCGAGAATCACCGCCCGGCACGCTGCCAGCGGCCGGCGCGCCCACCAGATGTGCAGCGTGGAGATATGCCCGTGCCGGATGCTTTTCTCTCTCCGCGAGTGAGCGGAGATGCGCTTGATGGGCAGGTCGACTTCGATAAGGCGTTTTGGCAGTGCGTGGTTCGTCACGATTAGAGTTTTCCTGTCATTATTTGGGTGACGCTGGCAAATATCAGTCGGCGCTGTACAGCGATGTCACGCTTTCGCTTCAGCAAGTCACTGAGGTCGATCTGGCCGTTGAGCACCGCCATCAGATCCATGCCGTCCATGCAAATGAGTTTCGGGCGGCTTCCCTGTGCATAGGCATCGAGGGATTCCTTCGTGAATCCGTTGAGAGAGACGAACAGCCCCAGGGTATTGTCAAGGCTGGAACCGACGGCGCCGTCCAGGTCCCGCAGGTCGCTCAGATTCGACGGATTGCTCGTCCACTTGGCCTCAAGCAGGAAGTGGCTGCCATCATGGTAGAAGGCGCCGTCGATCTGTTCCCCCACCCGCCGGAAGGCGCCCTGGGGGTTCAGCTCAAACAACAGAAAGGCGTCGTAGAGAATTTCTTCGAGGGCATACCCCCGCTCTTGCCGGTTGGGATTCTGGTGATAGCCGAGGAATCGTTGATAGATTTCGCCGAGGCGAGCGTTGAATGCCGATCTTCCTTGCTGTTCTTGCGCCTGACGCTGGCGGGATTCCCGCTGCTCGCGCTCCGTTCGCTTGGCCGCGTCGTGGTCCTTCACCAGCAGACGAATATGTTCCAGGCATCGTTCCGCCTCACGTTTGCGTTTCTGCCCGTCCTGGAGCCACAGCAAGTGATCGCCGTCCTTGTACTCCAAGGTTTCGTGCAGGATTCGCCGCAACGCCCCAAGTCCATCCTCGCGTGAGTTGAGCGCGTCCAGCACCGGCGAGACGATATGAAACTTGTAGGCACTCCAATCCTGCGCATTGATCAACTCGTGTGGTACCTCGCAACGGCTAAACAGGTTGCGAACATCTGACTTCTTCCAGAAGACATTGATTACCGCCTCTTTCAGCGCAGTCAAAATGTTGTCCGGGAAATGGGCCATGGTTGGTCAACCCTCGTCCGGGGTGCCGCTGGAGGGGGCAGCCAGGTAATCCGCCCGATCTTCACGCAGTTCCACCGGCTGGCGGATGGAATCGGCCTTCAGCCGGTAATGCTCCACCTTGACGATCGGCTGCCAGTCGAGCGTGGCGGGGTTACGCAGGATGTTGACCGAAGGATTCGGCGTGGCGCAGTGGAACACGACATACAGCCAGTAGTCGTTGGCGAGGCGCTGGGCAGTTTTGTACTCGTTGGAAGTCAGGGCGATCTCGCCCGTGTGCGCCCGTCCCTTGACCTCGATGAAGCGGACGTCGATGGCGGTCTTGGGATCCTCCGGGTGCGGCCGACGCGAAATGAGGTCGAAGCCGCGGTTGTCGGCTTCCACGCTCTCCACCACGCGGCCTTCCGCTTCCTCGTGGGCGATGACGGCCTGGACGGCGATGCGCTCGATTTCGGGGTCGGACACCATCGGGGCGATGCCCGGTGCGGCGCGCTCCGGATGGGGTAGCACCCAGGTCCGGCCGATGTGCTGGATGTCGCCGATAGAGCATTGGCGTTCCTGCTCCAGCTCGCGGCGGCGGCTCTGCAGGCGATGGTCGAGCTCCAGAAGCTTGTCTTCCGAGATCTTGATTCGGCCCTCCAGCCCGGGCTCGGTGGAGCCGCTTTCCTTTTGCGAAACGAGATCCGCCAGCAGGAGGTTCTCCCGGTTGATGATGGTGTTGAGCGAGAGCTCGATATGGCGGGAGATGGTAGCCACCTCGCGTTCACGCTCGCGGCGTGATTCTTCCAGCAGGGGCTGAAGCGCCTGTTCCAGCAGGACGATTTCGACCTGGCTTCGATCCGGCAAGTGGGCATCGTCCGGGACTGCCGGTGGGGTCTCCGCCGCGGTGAGATCGAGGAAGATCGTCGGCTGCTTGATGGCCGTCTTCCCGTCCATGCCGGTTTGCACCACGAATAGCCGACGGCTTAAGACATTGCCCCGGCCGTCCCGGATGGATGCGCTGAAGACATCCAGGCGGTAGGGTGCCTGGCTATGGAGGTCAAAGAATACGGCGCCGCGCTTGAGGTGCTCCTGCACCTGTCCCAGTACATCCTCGCGCACCACCTCGAAGAGCGGATGACCCGGCGTCACCCACTCCAACGTGGCATCCTGCTTGAGCAGTTCCTTGTCGAAGACGATGTTGCCGTACTCGCGCCCGAGTTTGCCGAAGCGGGGCTCCAGGCGTTCACCCGTCGGCCACAGGTTGCGCGGGACCCGGCCCAGCCGGTAGGCATGGGTTCCCGCCTTCACGGGTTTGGGTGACACACCGGTAAGCGGGCCGGCGCTGAGGAAGAAATCCTCGATGACCTCCGGCACCAGCCGCCGCTCCTTGGCCTCGGCGGACTTGCCCACGATGGCGGACAGGTTCAGCTCTTTTTTCGCCAGCCCTTCCAACGTGGATTGAGTGATGCCTTCGAAACGTCTGAGATCGACCTGCTCGACGATGCGCTGCTTGATCAATTCCTCCGTCATCTGGTTGTGGGAGTACATGTCGCGCAGCATCTTTTCGAGCTGGTTGGCCGGGAACACGTCGCCGAGGACGTTGAAGATCTTGCCGGTGCGCTTGGGGTCCAGATCGTCCTGGATCGCCTCGATCCGCTCGAAGAGCTTGTGCAGCACGCGCCCCTCGCGGGTGTTGGTCGAGACGAAGTTGAAGATCAGGCAGTCCTTCTCCTGGCCGTAGCGGTGGATGCGGCCCATGCGCTGCTCCAGGCGCACCGGGTTCCAGGGGATGTCGTAGTTGATCATCAACCAGCAGAACTGCAGGTTGATACCCTCGCCGGCGGCCTCGGTGGCAACCAGCACCTGGGCCGATTCCCGAAATTCGCGTTCGGCGAAGATACGGGTTCCGGGGCTGTCCCGGTCACCGATTTTCATGCCGCCGTGGATCTGCGTGAGGCTTAAACCCCATTCGCGCAGCTTGCCGAGCGGGCGAGTCTCGCGTCCATCCCCGGCAAGAAAGTCCAGCGTGTCCTTGTGTTCGGTGAACACCAGAAGCTTCATCTTGGGGTCGGCGAAGACACCCTGTTTGGTCAGCAGGTCTTTCAGGGCAGTGAGCTTGGTCTCGACCTCCCGCGCCTCCAGCTCCCGGGCATGGTTGATCAGTTTGGTCAGCTCGGCGATCTCTTCACGCAGGGCCGCCGGGTCGACGCTGGCGACGACGTCCTCGAGCTGCGAGATGATCTCCTGCTGCTCTTCGTCGGTCAGGTCCTCGAAGTCTTCCGGCAACCGCTTGTTCATCTGCTCCCGACGGTGGCCCTCCGGGTCCTTGAGGATGCGCTCGCGCTTGTCGCGCATGCGCTCCAGGCTGCGCCGCACGGCGTAAAGACTGGAGGCGAAGCGGCGCTGGAGCATGGCCATCGTGAAGGCGAGCGCCCGGCCTCGGGCCGAGTCGTCCGCCGCGGCCTTGATGGACTGGTCTTCGACGTAGCGGGTCAGACGGTCGTAGAAATCCAGTTCCTCGTCCGAGATCTGGAATTCCGATGTGGTGACGTTGCGGCGGGTGAACAGCGCCTTGACGTGCCCGGTTTCCGGCTCGGGGAACGTGACCAGGGCCTCTTTGACACGGCGCAGATAAAACGGTGCCTCGTGCCGCGCCATCGCTTCCTCCAGGCTCCTGATGTCGCCATAGACGTCGCGGTCGAGCAGCTCCAGGAACAAGCAGAAGTTCTCCGGGTCACCCTTGTGGGGGGTTGCCGTCATCAGC
This sequence comes from Pseudomonadota bacterium, assembly GCA_049322755.1. Classification (GTDB taxonomy): domain Bacteria; phylum Pseudomonadota; class Gammaproteobacteria; order Burkholderiales; family UBA6910; genus DATIUV01. Next base: position 12,011 of record JBMOQX010000081.1, read on the forward strand.
AGGTAGTGGTCGGTCATGTTCGACAGCGACTCGCCGAGCTGGTAGGCAAGGGTCTTCTTCTCGTGGCTTCCGGCGCTCATCTTGTGCGCCTCGTCGACGATGACCAGATCCCAGCGACTACGGAGCAAGGAATCCTTGGCATCCTCGATGCGGGAAACCCACGACACCGAGGTCACCACCTGATCCTTCTCCTGCCAGGGGTTCATGCCGTAGTTGGCGCGCAGCACGTCGCTGCGGATGACCTCGAAGTTCTCGCGAAACTTGTCCTTCAGCTCGCGCTGCCACTGGAACGTGAGATTGGCAGGCGTGATGATGAGCACCCGCTTGACCAGGCCGCGAATCTTGAGCTCCTTGATGAGGAGTCCGGCCATGATCGTCTTGCCAGCGCCCGGGTCGTCGGCCAGGAGGAACCGGATACGTGGCAACCTCATGAAGTAGTCGTAAACTGCCTCCAACTGGTGTGGCAGCGGGTCCACGCGGGCGATGGACAGCGAGAAGTACGGGTCGTACTCGTAAGCGAGCCCCAGGCGCATCGCTTCGAGCCCCAAGCGGAATTTGCGGGCGTCGCCGTCGAAGGGCTCATGGGCCGGGGAGGCCGTGAGGAGGGAGAGCTGCTCCGCAGTCAGAATCGGTTCATAAACCGAATTGGAGCGGGTTCCCTTGCCGACCAGCTTGACCGAGGCGCCCATCGGAATCGCGACGATGACCTGAACTGGCTCCGGAAAAAGCGGGCCGTGAACCGTGATATCTGGTTTGAGTTCTTCCGCAAGCATCGGTCTTACTCGTCTTCTCCCTGGCCACGGCGGTTGTCACCCGTGTTGATGGTCTGTTCTCTAACCCAGATATTTCATGAAGGAGGGGTCGGCACAGCCTTGAAACCTGCATAAAATCAGCGTGTAAAGGAGATTTCGTGGGAGCTGTGCCGATGCCAAAGTGTACCGCGGATGAGATGGGATTTGGGCGCCCTGAGTTCGGACGGGGGGCTGATGCTGCTGCGGCAAGTGGATCGCAAGATCGGCCTGTCGGCGCAGGTGGCCTGTGCGCTCACCGCTGCGCGCCCGCCGGCTTCTCCATGGCCCCTTCCGAGTGCCGCCCCGACACGCGGAACGAGACCTGTCAGGAGTTCCTTGGCGTTGCAAGCTCCTGTCAGCCGGCCGCTGCTGGGGGGGAAGGATGTTGCGCTGGTGCTGGCTTCAGTGCCGGCCCCGACGCCAGGCGGTGGGCCCGGCGGGTGGTTTCGGGCAGGCGATAGCGGGGCGTGCAGGCCAGCACCCAGCGGATCGCCGTCTGCAGGCTGACGCGGTGGCCGATGGAGACATAGAGGGGCTGCACGTGGTCGCGGGTGCGCAGGACGGCGCCGATGAGCTCGCCGCGATCCGTCAGGGGCGCCCACGCTCCCCGCTGCGACGGCGGTTCTTCGTGGCTGCCGCATAGGCGGCTCTTGGCCGCGCCTATGCTCGGGATGTCCAGCAGCAGACCCACGTGGGAGGCGATGCCGATGCGGCGCGGATGGGCGATGCCCTGGCCGTCGTAGAGGATCAGGTCGGGGCGCCGCGACAACTGTTCGAAGGCCTGCAGCACCGCGGGCACCTCCCGGAAGGACAGCAGCCCGGGTACGTAGGGAAAGCGCGTCGGCACCCGCGCCAGCGACTGCTCCACCAGTTCCAGCTCCGGGTAGCTCAACACCGCTATCGCGGCACGTGTGATGCGGCCGTTGTCCTCGAAGCCGACATCGACGCCGGCGACGCGGCACACCTCGCCCAGCCTGTCCTCGCGCACGACCAGGGGCGCCAGTTCGCGCTGCAGGGCGACCGCTTCCTTCGGCGTGATATCCCAGGAATGAAAGGGGGAAGCGAAGGGAGTCATCGGCTCTGTCTCCTTGCGGTAGCTGCCGTCAGGTTCGGGCGATCAGCAGGGGCACGTACATTTCGTCTTCGCTGACGCCGCCGTGCACCCCCACCTGGACATGGCGCTTTTCCCCGGGCAGCCAGTCCTTGATGGTCCAGTCGTCGCGCATCACCAGTGTGTAGTCGCCGATACGCTCGGCCAGGCGCGGCACCGGCGCACCGCTGCCGAACCAACCCCGCTCCAGCAGCTCGCGGCTGAAGAACAGCTCGGCACACGCGCCGAAGCGCTCGCGGACGTAACGCTCGAACTCGGAGCGCCTGTCCTCCCGCACGTAGCAGTAGGCGATGCGGCGCTCGCCGCACAAGGGGCGCGCCAGGGTGGCGAGGAAGTCCGGGTGGTCGCCGGCGTCGATCACCCGGTCCGCCGGCGAGTCGATGAAGCCGTGATCCGCCGTCACCAGCACGCTGGTGCCGGTGCCCAGCAGCCGCGCCAGGAGGGCGCCGAAAGCGTCGTCCAACTGGTGGAACACGGCTGCGGCTTCCGCGCTGCCGATGCCGTAGTGGTGCGCCGTGTGGTCCAGTTCCGGGGAATAGGCGTAGATGAACTTGGACTCAGCGTCGCCGCGCACGATGGCTTCGATGGCGCGGAACATTTCGTCGGTGGTCTTGTAGGCGAGGCGCACCGCCTGCCCGCAGTGATAGCGGTTGAAAGGCGAGTCGCAGATGGAGGCGGGCGAGATTGCGTAGGCGCGGCGCGCCATGCGGTCGAACAGCGAGCCGACGCAGAACAGGCGCCCGGGCAGTTGCTCCACGTCGTCGAAGGGCTCGCCGGTACGCGGCGTGAGGGGCAGGATGGCGGCGACCCGGTCCACCTCGCGCAGGTACATATGCCATCCGGTCAAGCCGTGCTGCTGGGCGGCGACGCCGGTCATCAGCGCCGTGACGGCGCTGGCCGTGGTCGAGGGGAACACGGAAGTGAGGCGCATCCACAAGTGCCCGTGCAGATTGCCGCCCGCCCCGACCGTGTTGAGGTAGCGGAAGCCCAGCCCGTCCAGCACCAGCAGCACGATGGTCCGGCTGCGGGTGAGCATGGTCAGATCGAAATCCCTCAGGCGCGGGTAGGGCGAGGGCGGAGCACCGCCGGCGTCGCCCAGGGAGCGCATGAGGTTGACGATACTGCCGCCGGCGTAGTCGGGCAGGACCATCGGCCTACTGTTTTTGATATGTGCCCACCAGCTCGGCGCTGGCCAGGATGTGGCCGTGCATGCGTTTTTCCAGCGCCGCCTTGGTGGGGTGATGCAGGTCGGGCAGGACCGTGTCGAGGGCGTAGAGCTTGTGGAAATAGCGGTGGCGGCCGATGGGCGGGCAGGGGCCGCCGTAGCCGGTGCGCCGCCAGTCGTTGCTGCCCTCCAGCGTGCCGGCAGGCAGCCGCGCCGTAGTGACGCCTTCGGGCAGGCCCGTGGCGTCGGCCGGCAGGTTGTAGAGCACCCAATGCACCCAGGTCATGCGCGGCGCCGCCGGGTCGGGAGCGTCCGGGTCGTCCACGATCAGCGCGAAGCTCCTGGTCCCCGGCGGCGCGCCCGACCAGGCCAGCGGCGGCGACAGGTCTTTGCCCTGGCAGGTGTGGCGCACGGGTATGGGACCGTTATGGTGAAAGGCGGTGGAAGTCAGGACGAGCGTCATGGCCAATGTCATAAACAGCGACGCGGCGGGCGCCGGACGCGTCTGCCTTATCGAGGAATCCCGTGCGCCGGGCGGTGGCCGGGAGTCAGTAATCTTCTATGTGGGGAGCCGTTCCTTCCGCCGGCGCGCCGGTATCCGGATCGATCCAGTCGGAGATGCCCAGTTCCTCTTCGGCTTCGTGCAGCGATTCTCCCGGCTCGAAGTCCGACTCGGCATTGTATTGCATGTCCTCGACCGCTTCGAGGAGAGTCGGGAAGGGGCCGAATTCCTCGCCGGTCGCCTTGTCCTGCCAATAGAACCCATCCGGGCGTTCGATGACACGGGCCTTGTCGTAGTCGGGGGGGGTTTCGGGAATAGCCTTGCGCATATTGCCTCCTTCCTGGTCCCGTCGCGGCTTTCCTCGGGGCCGGCGTAAATAGCATACTCCTTTTTAATCCGGTTTGATCGTGCGCGCTTGACGGAAGTCAATGGAGCGCTTTCCCATTCTTGTGCGGCGCTCCTGCCGAGGGATATAGTTGAGCATCGCTCAATCCCGATAAAACAAACAGATAATGCGCCAACTGTTGCCCCTGTCCGCGGATCTCCTCTGCCGGCGCTGCGATGAAGCGCTGCTGCCGTTCGACACCACTGCCGAGCTGCCGCCGCTGGACGGCACGGTGGGCCAGGCGCGCGCCATCGATGCCACGCGCTTTGCCATCGACATGAAGCGTCCCGGCTACAACCTGTTCGTGCTGGGCGAGCCGGGCACCGGCCGCCACGCGCTGGTGCAGCGCGTCCTGCAAGAGCAGGCCATGCGCGAGCCGCCGCCGGCCGAGTGGTGCTATGTGAACAATTTCAGAGAACCGAACCGGCCGCGCGTGCTCTGTCTGCCGGCCGGGCGCGGCGCGCAGTTGCGCCGCGACATGCAGCAGTTCGCGCAGGAGGTGGGTTCCGCCATCACCGCCGCGCTGGAGAGCGACGAGTTCCGTACGCGCACGGAAGCCATCCAGGCCGAGTACAAGCAGCGCGAGGAGGAGGCCCTGCGCGAGCTGGGGCGTGCCTCCGGGGCCCGGGGCATCGCTCTCCTGCGCACGCCCCAGGGCTTCGTGTTTGCGCCCATGAAGGGCGATGAGACCATGGAGCCGGACGAGTTTGCGCAGCTTGCCGATGCGGAGAAGGAGCGCATCGGCAAGCTGATGGACGAGTACGGAGAGGCGCTGCACAAGCTGCTGCACCAGTTTCCCCGCTGGCGGCGCGAGATGCAGGCGCGCCTGAAGCAGGTGAACCGCGACGCCATGGCGCTCGCGGTGGGCCACCTGATCGAGGAGCTGAAGGAGCGCTATACCGATCTGCTCAACGTGCTGCGCTTTCTCGACGAGGTGCTGGAGGACGTGGTGCAGAGCGGCGAGGGCATGCGCGCCAGCGAGCGCGGCGAGGGCGAAGGGGTGATGTCCCTCCTGCAGCGCTACCAGGTCAATCTGCTGGTGGACCACAGCACCACCGCGGCGGCACCGGTGGTGTTCGAGGACAATCCCAACTTCCAGAACCTGGTGGGGCGCATCGACCATCTCGCCCACATGGGCACGCTGGTCACCAACTTCACCCTGATCAAAGGCGGGGCGCTGCACCGCGCCAACGGCGGCTATCTCATGCTCGACGCTGCCAAGGTGCTGACCCAGCCCTATGCCTGGGAAGGCCTCAAGCGGGCGCTGAAGGCAGGGCAGGTGCGCATAGAAACCCTGGGCCAGGCCTTCGGCTGGGTCAGCACCCTGCCCATGGAGCCGGAACCCATTCCCCTGAACGTCAAGGTGGTGCTGTTCGGCGAACGCATCGTCTATTACCTGCTCAGGGAATACGATCCGGAATTCGAGGAGCTGTTCAAGATCGCCGCCGATTTCGAGAGCGATTTCGACCGCAGCGGGGAAAACATCCGCGGCTATGCCCAGTTCGTGGCGCGCATCGCCGGCGCCAAGGGGCTGCGCCCCTTCGAGCGCGGCGCCGTGGCACGCCTGATCGAGCACAGCGCGCGCCTGGCCGAGGACGCCGAAAAACTCTCGGCGCGCAGCCGGCCCATCAGCGACCTGATGCAGGAAGCGGACTACTGGGCCGGCCGTGCCGGGCGCGACCGGGTGGCGCGCGCCGACGTGGAAGCGGCGCTGAAGGAGAGAATCCGCCGCGCCGAGCGCCTGCGCAACGCCGTGCAGCAGGAGATCCTGCGCAATACCCTGCTGATCTCCACCTCCGGCGAGAACGTGGGTCAGGTCAACGGCCTGGTGGTGATCGATCTGGGCGAGTTCGTGTTCGCCCACCCGGTGCGCATCACCGCCACGACGCGGGTAGGCGAGGGCGATGTGGTGGACATTGAGCGGGAGAGCGAACTCGGCGGCTCGATTCACTCTAAGGGAGTGATGATCCTGGCGTCCTTCCTCGCCACGCGCTATGCGCGACGGCTGCCCCTGTCGCTCGCCGCCAGCCTGGTGTTCGAGCAATCCTACGGGCCGGTGGAGGGCGACAGCGCGTCGCTGGCGGAGCTGTGCGCCCTGCTGTCGTCCCTGGCCAACGTCGCCATCAAGCAGTCTCTGGCGGTGACGGGGTCGGTGAACCAGCACGGCGCCGTGCAGCCCATCGGCGGCGTGAACGAGAAGATCGAGGGTTTCTTCGACATCTGCCGCGCGCGCGGGTTGACGGGCGATCAGGGTGTGGTGATTCCGGCGTCCAACGTCAAGCATCTCATGCTGCGCGAGGACGTGGTGGCCGCGGCGGCGGCGGGGCAGTTCCACATCTATGCCGTGGAGCATGTGGATGAGGCCATAGAGATCCTCACCGGTGTAGCCGCCGGCGAGCCGGACGAGACCGGCCTGGTGCCCGCCGGATCAATCAATTTCCTGGTGGCGAGCCAGCTCCACGAGATGTCGCTGCTGCGCCAGGAATACGGCGGCCATGCCAAGCCCAAACGCAAGCGCAAGGAGAAGTGATATGGCCGAGCTTGAACTGAAGCGTGACGATGCGCTGATCGTCGTCGATGTGCAGAACGACTTTCTCCCCGGCGGCAGTCTGGCCGTGCCCCGGGGCGACGAAATCGTGCCGGTGCTCAACGGTTATATCCGGCGCTTCCGTGCCCGCAGCCTGCCGCTGTTCGCCACGCGCGACTGGCATCCCATGGAGCATTGCTCCTTCCGCAGCCGCGGCGGGCCGTGGCCGCCCCATTGCGTTGCCAATACTAAAGGGGCGCAGTTTGCCCCCGGCCTCGAACTGCCGCGCAGCACGCGCGTCGTTTCCAAGGCCACGCGCGAGGAGGCGGACGCCTATTCGGGCTTCAACGGCACCGACCTGGCGGCACAATTGCGCGCGGCGGGGGTGACGCGGGTGTTCGTGGGCGGGCTGGCCACCGACTACTGCGTGCTCAACACGGTCAAGGACGCCCTCCAGGAGGGCTTCGACGTGGTGCTGCTCACGGACGCGGTGCGGGCGGTGGACGTGAAGCCGGGCGACGGCGACGCGGCCATCGCCGAAATGCACTCCCTGGGCGCCCGCACGGCGCGCCTGGAGGACCTTCGCGCATGAACGCCAAAGGAAACCGCATTCAACGCAGAGGGCGCAGAGACGCGGAGAGCGCAGAGAAAACCGGAAAGAAATCTCTGCGTCCTCTGCGCCTCTGCGCTCTTCGCGTCGAGAGAGGTTAATAGGCGCCTGCCGACATGAACGAAGAATCTCTGCTGCTCACCGACCTGTACCAGCTCACCATGCTCCAGGCTTATTACGACCGGGGCATGAACGGAGCCGCGGTGTTCGAGTTCTTCGTGCGCAAGCTGCCGGAGAACCGCAACTTTCTCCTGGCCGCCGGGCTGGAGCAGGCCCTGGACTACCTGGAGCATGCCCGCTTCACCGAGGCCGAGCTGGACTGGCTGCGCGGCTGCGGGCGCCTGCGGCGCGACTTCGTGGACTCCCTGGCCGACTGGCGCTTTACCGGCGACGTGGACGCCATGGCCGAGGGCACGGTGTTTTTCGCCGACGAGCCCATCCTGCGGGTGACGGCGCCCCTGCGCGAGGCCCAACTGGTGGAGACCCGCCTCATCAACCTGCTGCAGTTCCAGACCATGGTGGCGTCCAAGGCGGTGCGCTGCGTGCTGGCGGCGGGCGGCGCCGTGCTGGCGGATTTCGGCCTGCGCCGCGCCCACGGGGCGGAAGCCGGCCTGCTGTCGGCACGGGCCAGCTACCTGGCCGGCTTCACCGGCAGCGCCACGGTGCTGGCGGGGATGCGCTGGGGCATCCCCCTGTTCGGCACCATGGCCCATTCCTACATCCAGGCCCACGAGTCGGAGACGGCCGCCTTCGAGGATTTCGTCCGGTCGCACCCCGCCGGCGCGACCCTGCTCATCGACACTTATGACACGGAAGCCGCCGCGCGCAAGGTGGTGACCCTGGCCCGGAGGCTGGCCCGCGACGGCATCGCCATCCAGGGCGTGCGCATCGACAGCGGCGACCTGGCCGAGCACGCGAGGCAGGTGCGCCACATCCTGGACGAGGGGGGGCTTCCGGGCATGAAGATCTTCGCCAGTGGCAACCTGGACGAGTACCGCATCCGCGCGCTGCGCGCCGCCGGCGCACCCATCGACGGCTACGGCGTGGGCACGCGCATGAACACTTCCGCCGACCAGCCCTACCTGGACTGCGCCTACAAGCTGCAGGAATACGGCGGCCGGCCCTGCCGCAAGCGCTCCGAAGGCAAGGCCACCTGGCCCGGACGCAAGCAGGTGTATCGCAGCCACGGCGCCGACGGCCGGATGAGCGGCGACCTGCTCACGGTCCTGAGCGATCCGCGCCCGGGCGAGGCGCTGCTGCGCCCGGTGATGCGCGGCGGCCGGCGCCTGGCCGACTCGCCCGATCTGGCGAGCGTGCGAGAGCATGCGGCGCACCAAGTGGCGCAGCTGCCCGAGGCCCTGCGCAGCTTGGACCCGGCACCTGTCTATCCCGTGGCCGTGTCGGAAGTGGTGCGCCAGCTGGCCCGTGCCGCCGACCGGCGCAGTGCCCTGGACGAACCCTCGTCTTAGCCCATGCCTCTGCACAACGCCGACATCGCCGCGGTCTTCGACGAGATTGCCGATCTGCTGGAGATCGAGTCCGCCAATCCGTTCCGCATCCGCGCCTACCGCAATGCCGCGCGCATCGTCGGCGAACTGGGGCGCGACGTGCCCGCCATGGTGGCCAAGGGCGAGGATCTCACCACCCTGCCGGGCTTCGGCGAGAAGACCGAGCAGAGAAGATCCTGCAGGCGGCGGAGGCCCACCGCGGCCTCGACCCGGAGCGCCTGGCCAGGCAGATCGACGAGATCGACCGGCTCAACGCCCATCCCGAGCGCCTGGACCTGCTCGACAGCCACTGCATTGCGCTTCGGCGTGGGCCAGGCCCGGCGCGGCTGGCTGGAGGCCAAGGACGTGCTCAACACCCGGCCGCTGCGGGAGCTGCGCAAGTTGTTGTAACGTTCAGGCGTTGCGCCGGATGAAGTCGGCGACCCGGGGGAGAATCATCTCGCGCCAGCGCCGGCCGCTGAAGATGCCGTAGTGGCCGACCCCGGGCACCAGGAAGTGTTCCTTCTTGGCTTCCGGGATATTGGTGCACAAGTCGTGGGCGGCCTCGGTCTGGCCCGGACCGGAGATGTCGTCCAGCTCGCCTTCCACGGTCATCAGCGCCGTGTTCTGGATGGCCCAGGGGCGCACCCGCTCGCCGTTGATCACCATCTCGCCCCGGGGCAGCAGATGACGCTGGAACACCATGTCTATGGTCTCCAGGTAGTACTCGGCCGGCAGGTCCATCACCGCGTTGTACTCGTCGTAGAACTTGCGGTGGGCCGCGGCCGACTCGCCGTCGCCCTGCACCAGGTGGTGGTAGAAATCGATATGGGCCTGCAGGTGCC
>JBMOQX010000082.1:0-21264 GCA_049322755.1 Pseudomonadota bacterium
TAAGATCGACCATTTCGTCACTCATCACAACCAGAACTGCAAGCCCTTCGTGTGGACCGCTACCGCTGATTCGATCCTCGCGAAGCTGCAACGACTTTGTCAACGAATCAGCGGGACACGACACTAGTGTGGCGTTTCATCTTTCCGGCCGATTTCGCTACACCGGCAAGGATAAGCGGCTGGCCCGGCCGGATCCGCAAATCGTATTCGCATACGACGTCTCGAATCTCGAGGACGCCTAGCTTGCAAAGTAACCAGGGATGTAACGAGACATGTCGAAGATGAAGACGACTCAGGAGGCGCGATGAAAACGAGCGTTATTGAAGTAGGCGGGATGCTGTCGGCATTGAGCGCGCACGGAGTGGAAAAGCAGCTGGGCAAATTGCGCGGGGTCGAACGTGCAGAGGTGAATTATGTCTCGGGCAGCGCGACGGTGGTCTATGACGAAACGGTGATCGACCTCAAGACGATCAAGGCCAAGGTGCATGAGTGCGGCTACCACTGCAGCGGCGAACTCGTGCCCAAGCACCTATACAAGCCCGGGAATCCGCCCTCCGAAGGGTAGCGACGATGCCACCAACGGCACCGTAATCGACGAAAGGAGGCATCCGAGCTGAATACGGCCGCGCGTGGAAGGTTTCTTCGGTACATAGCCGCTTGCGAAGTGATCGGAGATGTAACAGGCATTTTGAATACGAAGACCGTTAAGGAGGCACGATGAAAACGAGCATTATTGAAGTGTCCGACATGCTGTCGGTATTGACCGTGGACGAAGTGGAAAAGCGGATTCGCGAGGTGCCGGGTGTCGAAAGCGCGACAGTCAATTACGCTGCGGGAAACGCCACGGTGCGCTACGACGAAACCCTGCTCAACGTCGCCGATATCAAGGTACTCGTGCACCAACGCGGGCAGCAGTCCGCAGACGAATCCCAACCCAAGGATGAGAGCGAAGACAAGTCCGCACATAAGCATGCGGTAGAACCAACGCCGGAAGCGGCGCCGGCTTCCGCTTCACCGCCCGAACCCGCTGTGTCGAAAGCTGCCCCGGTCGCGCCTGCCACCGCGCCCAAGCCGGCCGCTCCTGCAGGCGACGGGCAACAGGACAAAGAGGCGCCGGCTGCGCCGCCGTCAACACCCGCAGCCGCTAAGGAGGAGTGATGAAAACGAGCGTTATGGAAGTGCGCGACATGCTGTCGGTATTGACCGTGGACGAAGTGGAAAAGCGGATTCGCGAGGTGCCGGGTGTCGAAAGCGCGACGGTCAATTACGCTGCGGGAAACGCCACGGTGCGCTACGACGAAACCCTGCTCAACGTCGCCGATATCAAGGTACTCGTGCACCAACGCGGGCAGCAGTCCGCAGGCGACGGACAACAGGATAAAGCGGTCTCGGTCGCGCCGCCGCCCACCGCCGCAGCCGCTGAGCCGAAACCACCCCAAGACGCGCCTGTTGACGCCCCCACGCCGGCCGCTTCAGCAGGTGGCGGAAAAAGCGACCAAGCGCCGCCGAGCACACCGCCGTCAACACCCGTTGCCGCGGAGCCGAAACCTCCCACGAACGCTTCCGCCGCCACTCCGTCATCCGTACCTGCCGCTTCTCCAGCCGACGAACACAAGGACCATGAGGAGTCGGGGGCGCTTGGCAAGGTTGCCGCTTGGGTACGGGATACCTTTGCCGGCGAAGACAAGGACCAGGCGGAGCCGGGCGCGCAGACTTCAACGCCCGCAGCCGATGCGCCGAAAGCTGCCCCAGGCGCGCCCGCCGCCGCGCCGAAATCCGCGCCGTACGCCGCTGCCGCACCCGACGCCGCGCCCGCGGCTCCCGCAGGCAAGGGCCACGAGGGCCACGCGGCGCCGGGCGCACCGCCCGCGAAGGCGGCGGAGATAGCGCACGAGATGGGCCATGGCGGCAAAGACCTGCCGGCCATGGTGCGCGACATGCGCAACCGTTTCTGGATCTGCCTGGTCTTCAGCGTGCCGATCTTTGTCTATTCACCGATGGGGCTGTTTACTCCGCCCGCGCCACCGTTTGATCTGGACCTCAACGTGTGGTTGCTCATCTTCGCCACCCTCGCCGTCGTCTATCCGAGCTGGCCGTTCTTCGTCTCTGCCTGGCGCGCGCTCAAGACCGGCACCCTGAGCATGGCGGTACTGATCGTGTTGAGCGTCGGCACCGGGTATCTCTTCAGTGTAGTCACCACTTTCTTCTTCAAGGAGGCCGGGCAGTTCTTCGAAGCCGTGGCCGTCCTGCTGGTTTTCATCCTGCTCGGCCACTGGCTGGAAATGCGCGCCCGTGCCGGTGCCTCGGCGGCCATTTCAGCGCTGATGAACCTTGCCCCGGCGAAGGCCTCTGTTGTCCGCAACGGCGCCGAGGTCGAAGTGCCGACGGCGGAAGTGGTGGCGGGCGAGATTGTCGTGATCCGGCCGGGCAACAAGATTCCGGTCGACGGCACGGTGGAGACCGGCGAATCGCTGGTCGACGAGTCCATGCTCACCGGCGAGTCGATGCCGGTGCAGAAGGGGCCGGGCGCCACGGTGATCGGCGCGACCATCAACAAAAGCGGCAGCTTTCGCTACAAGGCGACGAAGGTCGGGGCCGACACGGCGCTGGCGCAGATCGTAAAGCTGGTGCAGGAGGCGCAGAACTCGAAAGCGCCGGCGCAACTCCTGGCGGACAAGGCCGCGCAATGGCTGGTGATTGCCGCGATCGTCATCGGTCTTACGACCTTTGCGGTGTGGTTCTGGTGGATCGGCCAGCCGCTGCTGTTCGCGGTAACGCTGACCATCACGGTCTTCGTGATCGCCTGTCCGGATGCATTGGGACTGGCCACGCCCATGGCGGTGATGGTGGGTACCGGCCTCGGCGCATTGAACGGCATTCTGTTCAAAAACGCCTCGGCGCTGGAAGACGCCACCAAGCTCAACGTCATCATCTTCGACAAGACCGGCACGCTCACCATCGGCCAGCCGGAGGTGGTGGAGATGGTGACGGCGGAAGGGATCACCGAGGACGTGCTGCTGGCCGCCGCCGCCGCTGTTGAGCAGGGGTCCGACCATCCGCTGGCCCAGGCCATCCTGCGCCGGGCGGAGAACCTCACCGTCGCGGCGCCGACCGGATTCGAAAGCCTCGACGGCATGGGCGCGCGCGCCGAGACCGCTGGCGGAACCGTGTACCTCGGCAACCGCTTATTGATGGATACGCAAAAACTCGCGCTCGGGCCCCTTGAGGCAGAAGCCGCTCGCCTGCAGGGCGACGGCCGCACTGTTGTGCATGTGGCTCAGGCCGGTCGCGTGATTGGTCTCATCGCCATCGCCGATGCCATCCGGCCCACCTCCAAGGCAGCGGTGGCCAAGCTGCGCGAGCGCGGCATCGAAGTGGTGATGCTGACCGGCGACAACGCGGCCACCGCCAAACGCATCGCCGCGGATCTCGGCATCGACAGCGTGTTGGCCGACGTGCTGCCGGGTCAGAAGGCCGAGAAGGTGAAGGAGTTGCAGGTCACGGGGAAGAAGGTCGGGATGGTGGGCGATGGTGTCAACGACGCGCCGGCGCTGACCCAGGCTGATGTCGGCTTTGCCATCGGCGCCGGCACCGACGTCGCGATGGAAAGCGCCGATGTGGTGCTGATGAAGAGCGACCCGTATGACATCGTCGCCGCGACCGAGCTGTCGCGCGCCACGTTGCGCAAGATGCACCAGAATCTGTGGTGGGCGGTGGGCTACAACGTGGTCGCGTTCCCGCTCGCTGCGGGCGTCCTGTACCCCTTCGTGCTGAGCCCGGAAGTCGCGGCGCTGTCGATGTCCGGCAGCACCCTCATCGTGGCGATCAATGCGCTGTTGCTGAAGCGCACCAAATTGGCAGGCATCCGCCAGCCTGGCGGAGCGGCAGCAGCGACCGCTGCGGCGCAGGTGCCGGCGTGACGGACCTTGCACTGCGCGGTAAGCAAGAACTCGGCTTGACCCCATACCAGATCGCGCTGATGTTCACCGAGTGCAGCCTGGTCATGTTTGTGATACGGGCGATCGTATTCTCGCCCTGGTTTACCAAATGAAGGTGCAAGCAATGAACCCAAAGGAGCAGCCCTATGAATAAGCCTCTGACCCCGGAAGTGTTGCGCAAGATGAATGCCTACTGGCGGGCCGCCAACTACCTGTCTGTGGGCCAGATTTACCTGTATGACAATCCGCTGCTCAAAAAGCCGTTGACGCTGGAGCACATAAAGCCGCGGCTACTGGGCCATTGGGGCACCACGCCGGGGTTGAATTTCATCTACGTGCATCTCAACCGGATCATCAAGCAGTATGACCTCAACATGCTCTATGTCACCGGGCCGGGACACGGCGGACCGGCCCTGGTGGCCAATACGTATCTGGAGGGCACCTACAGCGAGTTGTACCCGCATATCTCCCAAGACGAACAAGGTATGAAGAAGCTGTTTACGCAGTTTTCTTTTCCCGGGGGCATACCTAGTCACGTGGCCCCGGAAACCCCGGGCTCAATCAACGAAGGCGGCGAACTCGGCTATTCGCTGGCGCACGCGTATGGCGCAGCGTTCGACAATCCCGACTTGCTGGTTGCCTGTGTCGTGGGCGATGGCGAGGCGGAAACCGGCCCGCTGGCGACCAGCTGGCACTCGAACAAATTCCTCAATCCTGTGTACGACGGCGCCGTACTTCCCATCCTGCACTTGAACGGCTACAAGATTGCCGGCCCCACGGTGCTCGCCCGCATTTCCCGCGACGAGCTTGAAGCGCTCTTCCGTGGCTACGGTTACACCCCCTATTTCGTCGAGGGTGACGACCCAAAAGAGATGCACCAGCTCATGGCGGCCACGCTCGACACTATTGTGGCCGACATTCAACACATCCAGCGCGGCGCTCGAAAGAACGGGTTCAAGCAACGACCGCGCTGGCCGATGATCATCCTACGCTCGCCGAAGGGCTGGACGGGCCCTGGCGTGGTAGATGGCAAACCGGTCGAAGGGACATTTCGCGCCCACCAGGTGCCGGTTGCAGAGTTCGCGACGAAGCTCAAGCACCTGAAAATTCTCGAACAGTGGATGAAGAGTTACCGGCCCCGGGAATTATTCGATAAGAATGGCAGGCTCCTTGCGGAACTGGCTGAACTGGCACCGAAGGGCGAGCGGCGGATGGGGGCGAATCCTCATGCCAATGGCGGATTACTGCTTCGGGATCTGAAAATGCCTGATTTCCGCGACTATGCGGTCAAGGTGGCGAAGCCCGGCAGCGTGGAAGCCGAAGCGACGAGCGTGCAGGGTCAGTTCATCCGCGACGTGTTCAAGCTCAACGCTGACGCACGCAACTTCCGCATCTTCAGCCCGGATGAAACCGCCTCGAACCGCTGGGGCGCATTATTCGAGGTAACGAACCGTTGCTCGACCGCGGAAATCATCCCCGGTGACGATCACATCGCGTCCGACGGCCGGGTGATGGAGATGTTGAGCGAGCATCAGTGCGAAGGTTGGCTCGAAGGTTATCTCCTGACCGGCCGGCACGGCTTTTTCTCAAGTTACGAAGCGTTCATTCACATCATAGATTCGATGTTCAACCAACACGCCAAGTGGCTGGATGTGACCCGCCAGATTGCGTGGCGGCGGCCCATTGCTTCCCTGAACTATCTGCTGTCTTCGCACGTGTGGCGTCAGGATCACAACGGCTTCACTCACCAGGACCCCGGCTTCATCGATTTGGTGGCGAACAAGAAGGCGGACATCATCCGCGTGTATCTGCCGCCCGATGCCAATACTTTGTTGATGGTAACCGATCACTGCCTGCGCAGCCGCCACTACGTCAATGTCATCGTTGCCGGCAAACACCCGTCGCCGCAATGGCTTGACATGGAGTCAGCAGTCAAACACTGCACCGCCGGGCTCGGCATCTGGAAATGGGCCAGCAACGACGAAGGCAGCGAGCCCGATGTTGTGATGGCCTGCGCCGGCGATGTGCCCACCCTGGAGACGCTGGCCGCGGTGGAGATGCTGCGGCAGCATTTCCCGGAGCTTAAGATCCGTGTCATCAATGTGGTGGATTTGATGGCGCTGCAGCCACAGAGTGAGCATCCTCAGGGCTTGAGCGACAAGGACTTCGATGTCCTGTTCACCAAGGACAAACCCATCGTCTTCGCCTACCACGGATATCCTTCGCTGATCCATCAGCTGACGTACCGGCGAACCAACCATCACAACCTGCACGTTCGTGGGTACAAGGAAGAAGGAACCACTACCACGCCCTTCGACATGGCGGTGCGCAATGACATCGACCGCTTTCATTTAGTCAAAGACGTCATCGATCGGGTGTCAAGTTTGGTCCCGCGTGCTGCTTATCTCACCCAAATCATTCGAGACAAGCTGATCGACCACCAGCGCTACATCCGGCAATACGGTGAGGACATGCCGGAAATCCGAGATTGGAAATGGGGTGCCAGGGAAACGGGGAAGACAGGCTCCACGCGCTAATGAGCAACAGACTCCCGAAGGTCTATCTAGTCCGGCATGGCGAGACCGCTTGGACGATCAGCGGACAGCACACCGGCCGCACGGACATTCCGCTGACCGAGCAGGGCGAGCGCGATGCGCAGGAACTGAGCGCGCGGCTGCGGGGCTTGACCTTCGCCAAAGTGCTCACCAGCCCGCTGCAACGGGCGCGGCGGACTGGCGAGCTGGCGGGCTTCGCCGAATGCGCGCAAGCCGATCCCGATCTGATGGAATGGGACTACGGTGCGTACGAAGGCCGGCGCACGTCAGACATCCGGGCCGAGCACCCCGGCTGGCGTTTATTCGAGGACGGTTGCCCGGACGGAGAAACGCTGGTGGAGGTAAGTGCGCGAGCGGATCGTGTGATTGCGCGGGTCGGTGCCGTAGGGAGCGACGTGCTCATATTCGCGCATCGGGACATTTTGCGCATACTTATCGCACGCTGGCTGGCGCTGCCGGCAGTGGAAGCACGCCGCTTTTTTCTTGCGACGTCTTCCGTGAGTATTTTAGGTTACGACCATGATTTAGAAGAGCCAGTCGTTCGCGTATTGAACGACGCGCGCCACGCATAGCGCCGCAGTTAAAACTATCGGATCAGTAATAACTGATGGAGGGTTTATGTCGATATCCACACAAGCGTTGGCAAAGACAGTAGCCGAGCTAACGGCACCGGGTAAAGGAATTCTGGCGGCCGATGAGAGCACGGGCACCATTGAAAAGCGGCTCAAGGCGGTGAATGTGGCGAGCACGGAGGAAGCCCGGCGCGATTACCGCGAGCTGTTATTTTCCACACCCGGCCTTGGCGGATTTATCAGCGGCGTCATTCTGTTCGAGGAAACTCTCAAGCAGAAAAGTGCAGCGGGCGCGCCGTTGACAGAGTTACTTAAAACGCAGGGCATAGTGCCCGGCATCAAGGTGGATAAGGGCACAGTGTTGCTGCCTTACTTTCCCGGAGAGACAGTGACGCAAGGCTTGGACGGTCTGGCGCAGCGGCTAAGCGAATACAAACAGCTGGGTGCACGTTTCGCCAAATGGCGCGCGGTGATTAACATCGGCGCGACCATCCCGACGCCGCCGGCGATTGCAGCCAATGCGCATGCCTTGGCGCGCTACGCGGCTATCTGTCAGGAACAAGAGTTGGTGCCCATCGTCGAGCCCGAGGTATTAATGGACGGCGATCACACGCTGGCGACGTCCGCACGTGTCACGGAAGAAGTCTTGCATGCGGTATTTCACGCGCTGCACCTGCAACGTGTTGCACTGGAGCACATGATTCTGAAACCCAATATGGTCGAGCCTGGCCGCACATGCCCGGAGCGCGCCACACCACAACAGGTGGCGCAAGCAACGCTTATCTGCCTACGGCGCACGGTGCCAGCAGCGGTGCCCGGGATCAACTTCCTCTCCGGCGGTCAGAGCGAGGCAATGGCCACCGCCAACCTCCAGGCCTTGAACGCCACTGCTGAGAAGCAGCCGTGGGTCTTGAGCTTTTCGTACGGGCGTGCGTTGCAGGCATCCGTGCTCCAGGCTTGGCGCGGCGAGGCCGCGAATAAGTCGATTGCGCAGCAAGGGCTATACAAGCGAGCGCGCTTAAACAGCGCAGCTACGCAGGGCAAATACACAGCCGCGATGGAGAACGAGTGAGAGTAAGCCCTCTGGCAGAGAAACCAGCATCAGCGGCGATGTTAATAAACGTCGTCAAACTCGTGCGACAGTCTATCTGGTCCGCCACGGCGAGGCCGCCTAGACGATTAGTGAACAGCACGTCGGCCAATCCCGGTCTGACGGAATAGGGTTACAGCGCTTACGAAGGCCGGCGCACTGTAGATATCCGGGCGAGCGTCCCGGTTCTTCGCGAGAGCCACCTCATTGCCAACAGAGAAAATGACATCGGAGCAAACAAACATGACCTTACCAGAGACCGCATCATCCCGATGGGCGACCACGGAAGGGCTTCCGTTCCCCCTGGGCCCAACCAGGATAGAGGAAGTGGGCGCCTACAACTTCGCACTGTACTCGAAGCATGCGCAGAGCATCACGTTGTTGCTCTACACCGAGCGCGACATCGTCAATCCGGTATTCGAATATCGGTTCGATTACCTCAAGAACAAAACGGGCAGGATCTGGCATTGCCGCATCCCGTTCGCGTCGATGCGGGGCGCGTCCTACTACGCGTACAGTGTCGATGGACCCACGCCCAATGGCCGGTTCGAGTGGCACTGGTTCGATCGCGACAAAATCCTGCTCGACCCCTATGCAAAATCCGTGTTCTTTCCCCCGGCTTTCGACCGGCTCGCCGCCGTCCGGCCTGGTTCGAACGCGGGCAAGGCGCCCCTGGGTGTTCTTACGGGCGACAGCGAGCGCTTCGACTGGCAAGGCGACCATCGCCCCCGGCACGAGGCCGATACCGTCATCTACGAGCTGCACGTCGGAGCATTTACCAAGAATCCCAACTCCGGAGTCAAGGACGAAGCGCGCGGAACATTTGCGGGCTTGGTCGAGAAAATCCCGTACTTGAAGGACCTTGGCGTCACCGTGGTGGAGTTGATGCCGGTGTACCAATACGATCCTGCCGACGGCAACTACTGGGGCTACATGCCGCTGAACTTCTTCTCCCCCCACCATGGCTATCTCAGCGACCATACGGTCAAGGCGCAACACAACGAGGTTCGCGAAACGATCAAGGCGCTGCACCAGGCGGATATCGAGGTGGTCCTCGACGTTGTCTACAATCACACGGGCGAGGGCGATCACACGGGCCCGGTCTATAGCTACAAGGGGATCGACAACAGCACCTACTATCTGATGACGGACCGGCCGGGCGCGCCCTACGAAAATTTCTCCGGTACCGGCAACACGCTCAATACGGCGAACCGCTACGTCCGCAAGATGATCATGGACAGTGCTCGCCATTGGGCGCGCGAGATGCATGTCGACGGATTTCGCTTCGACCTCGCTTCCCTCTTCACCCGCAAAGCGGACGGCTCGGTCAATGCGGACGACGTGCCGCTGCTCAGCGACATGGCTTCCGACCCGGATCTGGCGCACCTGCGTCTGATTGCCGAGCCCTGGGACGCCGCCGGGGTGTATCAACTGGGCCGGGCGTTTCCGGGGATCATGGCCTGCCAGTGGAACGGCAGATACCGGGACGATCTCCGCCGCTTCGTCAAGGGAGATCCCGGTAGGGTGCCGGCCCTGATGCGCCGCCTGTACGGCAGCGACGATCTGTTCCCCGATGATCGGATGAACGCCTATCACCCCCATCAGAGCGTCAATTACATCGCCTCGCACGACGGATTCACCCTCTACGATCTGGTTGCCTACAACCAGAAGCGGAACTGGCCCAACGGCCACGACAACACGGACGGCGCCGAGGAGAACTATAGCTGGAACTGCGGCTGGGAAGGCCACGAGGGTGCGCCACCCGAAGTGGTGAAGCTGCGCAAGCAACAGATCAAGAATTTCTGTTGCCTGCTGTTCCTGTCGAACGGGACGCCCATGTTCCGCGCCGGGGACGAGTTCATGCACACCCAGGCCGGGAACAACAACCCTTACAATCAGGACAACGAAGCGGGTTGGATCGATTGGAGCCGTCTGCGCACAAACCCGGACATGTTCCGCTTCTTCAAACGCATGATCGCGTTTCGCAAGGCGCATCCGTCGCTGGCGCGGAGCCGGTTCTGGCGCGAGGATATCCGTTGGTACGGGGTAGGCCACGCTACCGACCTGGCCTACGATTCCCGCAGCCTCGCTTTTGCGCTGCACGGCGCATCGCAACAGGACATCGACATCTACGTGATGATCAACGCCTATGGGGAGGAACTGACTTTTCAGATACAGGAGGGCGCAACGAACGCGTGGCGGCGGGTGGTCGATACCAGTCTCGAAAGCCCGTCCGACTTTCTCGAACCCGGCCAAGAAAGCCCCTTGCAATCGTTGCATTATCGCGTGCCGGGCCGGGCCGTCGTCGTGCTGGTCCGCGACAAGGACGGGGGTTGATCGCAATGAAAATAAATCCTCTGGCAGGAAAACCCGCCCCGCCGGCGGTCCGATCATCGGCAACCATCGATATCCGGATCCAACGCATCGACCAGTTGCTCGACTCGCTGGACCCCGCGCCGTTCTCTGAGAATGAGAGAGCGCTCAGCCGCGACGCTGAAGACTATATCGTCGACTTTGCCGGTGAGTACGGACGCGCCGAGCCGCTTCGGCTCATCGTCCAAGCCCCGGTGTCGATCAAGCCGCATGCCGCGGAAATCGCCCATGTGATTCACGCACACTTTGAGCGCGCGCACGCGCAGTGCCGGCGCCGATATCAACGGCGCATGCGGATCGGTCGTACCTTGCTGGTCGCGGGAACCGCCGTGCTTGGAATCGCCCTGCTCCTGCGTGCTCTACTGGGCGATCCTGGCGATCGCGCGATGATCGTAGCGGCCGGCGAGGGATTGTTGATTCTCGGGTGGGTCGCGATGTGGCGCCCGCTCGAGATCCTGCTGTTTGAACGCTTGGAGAACCACCAGAAGAGCGCGCTGCTCCATCGCCTCGCCCAGATCCCCGTGGATTTCGAGTTCGACGCGACCGCGCCCAGCCAATCCAAAAGGAGCGCCCATTCATGAATGTAAGCCCACTGGCAGGGAAACCGGCCGCGCCGGCGATGCTGGTCGACGTGCCCAGACTTGTTACGGCCTACTACACCGACGTGCCTGATTCTTCAGTGCAGGCGCAGCGGGTCGCGTTCGGCACCTCTGGGCATCGTGGCTCCGCCTTCGAACGTACTTTCAACGAATGGCATGTTCTGGCCATCAGTCAGGCCATTTGCGATTACCGCAAGCGGCAGGGCATCGGCGGCCCGCTGTTCCTCGGCATCGACACGCACGCGCTGTCGGTGCCGGCTTGTGCCAGCGCGCTCGAAGTGCTGGCGGCCAACGGCGTGGATGTCATGCTCGCGGAGCACGACGAATACACACCAACTCCTGCCGTTTCTCACGCAATACTCACCTACAACCGTGGGCGCACCGCAGGCTTTGCGGATGGCATTGTCGTCACGCCCTCGCACAACCCGCCCGACAACGGCGGCTTCAAGTACAACCCGCCCAACGGCGGGCCGGCGGATAACGACGTCACAGGATGGATCGAAGCCAGGGCCAATGCGTTTCTGGAAAACGGCCTCCAGGGCGTGAAAAGAATGCCTTTTGAAAAGGCGCTGCACGCTGCCACGACGCACCGACACGACTATCTCAACGCTTACGTGAACGATCTCGACAAGGTGATCGACATGGAGACGATTCGCGACGCGAACATCAGCATGGGCGTGGATCCGCTCGGCGGCGCGGGCGTCCACTACTGGGCCGCGATTGCCGAGCGCTATGGTTTGAATCTCACGGTGGTGAACGAAGTCGTCGATCCGACCTTCCGGTTCATGACGGTCGATTGGGACGGTCAGATTCGCATGGATCCGTCCTCCTCCTACGCAATGCAGGGCTTGATCGAACTCAAGGATCGCTTCGACATCGCCTTCGCCTGCGACACCGACCACGACCGGCACGGGATCGTCACCGGGAACGCGGGGTTGCTGCCGCCCAACCATTACCTTTCGGTCGCCATTTTCTACCTCTTCCAGCATCGCCCGATGTGGAGCAAGGATGGGGCGGTTGGCAAGACGGTGGTGAGCAGCCAGATGATCGATCGCGTCACGGCGAAGCTCGGCCGCAAGCTCTACGAGGTGCCGGTCGGGTTCAAGTGGTTTGTGGATGGCTTGCTCGATGGCTCGCTTGGTTTTGGCGGCGAAGAGAGCGCCGGTGCAACTTTTCTGCGCCTTGACGGCGATGTCTGGACGACCGACAAGGATGGAATTGTCCCGGCTTTGCTGTCGGCGGAGATTACCGCGCGCATGGGCCGCGATCCCGGTGAAATCTACCATGAG
Source organism: Pseudomonadota bacterium (assembly GCA_049322755.1). Taxonomy (GTDB): domain Bacteria; phylum Pseudomonadota; class Gammaproteobacteria; order Burkholderiales; family UBA6910; genus DATIUV01. The sequence continues at coordinate 12,417 of JBMOQX010000082.1, forward strand.
CTTACACGCGAACTGGGCGAAGCGGTGTATGCGCGAGTTGATGCCCCCGCGACCCCGGAGCAAAAACAAATGCTGGCGCAGCTTTCACCACAGCAGATACGGTCTGCAGAGCTGGCCGGCGAAATAATCCACAGTATTCTCACCCAGGCTCCCGGCAATGGCGCGCCCATCGGCGGGTTGAAGGTGATCGCCGAGAGTGGATGGTTTGCGGCGCGTCCCTCCGGCACTGAAGACATCTACAAGATCTATGCCGAGAGCTTCCGTGGCGCAGAACATCTGCGCCGCATCCTGGCGGAGGCACAGACAATCGTCAGCGATGCGCTGGCGGCGTCCCCGCAGCAGCCGGAATTTGCTTCCAGGACAAATTTGGAGGAGATGCCATGAGCGAACAAACACGAGCCAGCCATCCGAAGGAGCGTCTCGTATCCACGGACGTCGAGGGATTCGACTCCCTGGCCGAGCTGGCCCTGGATATGCGTTCGTCGTGGAATCATGCCACCGACCAAGTGTGGCGGCAGCTTGATCCCGAGCTCTGGGATCTGACCCAAAATCCCTGGGTCGTCCTGCAGACCGCGTCACGGGAGAAACTGCAGCGTGTTTTAGCCGACTCTGCTTTTCGCAAAGGCGTTGACAATCTGGTGCGCGCCAGGCGCGTTGCTGCGGAGGCGCCCGCGTGGTTTCAGCAAACCTACCCGCAATCTCCTTTGAGCTGTGTTGCGTATTTCAGCATGGAATTCATGTTGAGCGAAGCCTTGCCCATCTACTCGGGCGGACTGGGCAACGTGGCGGGCGATCAGCTCAAGGCCGCCAGCGATTTGGGCGTGCCGGTGATCGGCGTGGGGCTGCTCTACCAGCAAGGCTATTTTCGTCAGATGATCGACCGGGACGGCGCGCAACAAGCTCTCTATCCGTATAACGATCCGGGGCAATTGCCGATTACACCCTTGCGTAGACCGAACGGGGAATGGTTGCGGCTGCAGCTCGACCTGCCGGGCCACCCGCTCTGGCTGCGCGCCTGGCAGGTTCAGGTTGGCCGGGTGAAGCTCTACCTGCTGGACAGCAATGATGCGGCAAACTTCCCGCTGTACCGGGGGATCACCAGCGAGCTGTACGGCGGCGGGCCGGACCTGCGCCTGATGCAGGAGCTGGTCCTCGGGATCGGCGGCTGGCGGTTGCTCGCCGCGCTCGGCATCGAGCCGGAAGTCTGCCACTTGAATGAAGGACATGCGGCGCTCGCCATATTGGAGCGCGCGCGGAGTTTCATGCAAGCAACCGGGCAGTCCTTCGAAGTCGCACTGGCCGTAACTAGAGCGGGCAATCTCTTCACCACCCACACGGCGGTGGCCGCAGGCTTTGACCGTTTCACTCCTGCCCTGATCGAACACTGCCTGGGTGGTTACGCCCGGACGCAGCTCGGCATTACGCTCCACGATTTGCTGGCGCTGGGCCGCCAGAATGCAGGCGACTCGTCGGAACCTTTCAACATGGCCTATCTGGCGATTCGCGGCAGCGGAGCCATCAATGGCGTGAGCCGCCTGCATGGAAAGGTGAGCCGGCACCTCTTCGAGCCGCTTTTTCCGCGCTGGCCGGCGGACGAGGTGCCGGTCGGGCACGTAACCAACGGAGTTCACACGCCGACCTGGGACTCGGCCGCGGCCGATGATCTTTGGACGGAAACCTGTGGCAAGGACCGCTGGCGGGGGACGCTCGAAACTCTGGAGCGGGACCTTTGCAGCTGCACCTCCGACGCCAGGCTGTGGCAATTTCGTACGGCCGCCCGCAAGTCTTTGGTCGAATACGTTCGCGAACGATTGTTCCGGCAACTGGCCGCATCAGGCGCGCCTCCCGACGCGGTTGACGGGGCGAAGCGTCTGTTTGACCCTGACGCCCTGATGCTGGGTTTTGCGCGCCGTTTTGCAACCTACAAGAGGCCGAATCTGCTGCTCAACGACCCGGAACGGCTGCTGCGCCTGCTGACCAATCCGCAGCGCCCGGTGCAGCTCATCATCGCCGGCAAGGCCCATCCCGCAGACCAGGCAGGCCAGGCCCTGATTCAGCAATGGATGCACTTCATCCGGCGGCCCGAGGCGCGCCCCCATGTGATCTTCCTCAGCGACTACGACATGCATTTGACCGAGCAGTTGGTGCAGGGTGTGGATGTCTGGCTCAACACGCCACGGCGGCCGTGGGAAGCGAGCGGCACCAGCGGCATGAAGGTGCTCGTCAATGGCGGCATCAATCTGTCGGAATTGGACGGTTGGTGGGCGGAAGCCTACACGCCGGAAGTAGGATGGGCGTTGGGGGATGGTCAGGAACATGGCGACGATCCGGCCTGGGACGCGGGCGAAGCGGAAGCCCTCTACGCCCTGCTTGAACGCGAGGTGATCCCCGAGTTCTATACCCGCGATGCGCAGGGCATCCCCGCCGCCTGGGTGAACCGGATGCGGGAAAGCATGGCGCAGTTGACGCCGCGCTTTTCCACCAACCGCGCAGTGCGCGAATACACCGAGCAATATTACCTTCCGGCGGCGACCGCCTACCGCGAGCGGGCCGCCGACAATGGCGCAAGCGGCGTGGAACTGGTTGATTGGCGGCGCGCGCTGGAACAAAAATGGGCCGCGTTACGCTTCGGCGAAGTGAAAGCGGAGACCGATGGCGAGCAGCACGTATTTGAGGTTCAGGCGTATCTCGACGACCTTGACCCGGAGGCGGTGCGGGTCGAGCTGTATGCCAACGGCGCCGACGGTGCGCTACCTGTGCGGGTGGAGATGAAGCGTGTACGGCAATTGGCGGGTGCAACAAACGGCTACGCCTACCGCGCAGGGGTGCCTGCAGCCCGCCCGGCGACGGACTATACGGCGCGATTCATACCGCACCGCGACGGTGTCGCGGTTCCCCTCGAAGACGCGCAAATCCTGTGGCAGCGATGAAACCAGCTGCCCCCATTCCGGCGATAAAACGGTGGTTCGTCGAGCATCAATTTTGCAACGGAGCATCCTCTTCCTCGACATCCTGCGCGAGCGCGCCAACAACATGCTCGCGCACTAATGCCGTGAGGTAGACGTGACGGCCCACCGGATTTCACCATTGAACTCAGGGCCGTTTTTCCCGCTGATGCAGGACAGAGCGACGACTCGTGGATAGCCTGCAAAGGCTACTGCACTCCGACCGGACCTCGGGCGTGCTGATGCTCGCGGTGATGGCGCTCGCGCTCGCCGCTGCCAATTCACCGCTGCGCCCTCTCTACCAGGCGGTCCACCACGCTCCGGTCCTTCTTCGGATCGGCCCGCTCATTCTGAGCGAGCCGGCCATCGGATGGGTCAACGAAGGCCTGATGGTGTTCTTCTTTCTCCTCGTAGGTCTCGAGATCAAGCGCGAAGTCCGGGAGGGGATGCTCGCCTCGCCGCGGCGCGCCGCCCTTGCGCTCATCGCTGCGCTCGGCGGCATGGCATTCCCGGCGCTGATCTACGTCCTGTTTACCTGGCGCGACCCGGTCGCAGTCCACGGCTGGGCGATTCCGACCGCGACCGACATCGTCCTCGCGCTCGGTGTGCTCGCGTTCCTCGGCGACCGCGTTCCCGCCGGGCTCAAGGTGTTCATCACCGCGCTCGCGATCTTCGACGACCTCGGCGGCGTCGTGCTGGTCGGCCTGTTCTACGGCGGCGAGATCGCCCGGTATCCGCTCGCCATTGCGGCGCTCGCAGCCGCTGCCCTCGCGGGGCTGACCTGGCTGCGCGTTGCGCGGCCCGCCCCGTTCGTAGCGCTCGGGCTCGTTCTGTGGGTCGCGATGCTGAAGTCCGGGATCCCGGCCGCGCTCGCCGGGGTGATCATTGCCTTCGCCGTGCCGATGCGGACGCGAGACGGCGCGGCATCGCCGCTGCGTGCGCTCGAGCACGGCCTGCGGCCATGGGTCGCGCTGGTCGTCATCCCGGCGTTCGCGTTCTTCAATGCAGGCATCGCGCTCGACAACGTCGGACTTGCCGCCCTGACCGCCCCGGTCTCGCTCGGCATCGCGCTCGGCCTGTTCATAGGAAAACCGCTCGGCATCGGCGCCGCGACGTGGCTCGCCGTGCGCGCCCGCGCGGGCGAGCTGCCGCAGGGCGTCGAGTGGCGGCACGTGCTGGCGGGCGGCATGGTGGCGGGCATCGGGTTCACGCTGAGCCTGTACGTCGCCGCGCTCGCATTCGACGACCCGCAACTGATCAACACCGCGAAGCTCGCGATCCTGGCCGGCTCGGTCGTTTCGGCCGCGTCAGGCGTTGCGGTCCTGGCGAAAGCGTCACGCCCGAGATGCGCGGCGCAGCCCACGCGGCGCAGCGCAGCATAGGCGACGGACACCATGGCAGCTCTCGTTTCTCAGCCCGGCAAGACCGACAACCTCAAGCGGCGCCTGCGGTTCGTGCTCGGCACGCTGGTGCCCGACTCAGCGAGGATCTTTGACGCCTTCTGGCGCAGCCACGGGGGCTGGATGCCGGCGCAGCGGGACGGCGGCGCAAGCCTGGCCTCGAACCACACCCGCCGCTGCTGGAATCGCATCCGCTGGGTTTACTCGGAAGCGCTTTACCCGGCGTGCGGGTGTATCTTTCTGACCACGCTCTATTTCGTCCCGGATCTGTTCATGCAGCAGCGCCTGATGAATGCCGCGCGCCGCGGCATTCTGGACGAGAACGTCGCGCCGCCCGGCTTCGCGCGCGAGCGGCGGCGGGGACTGAGTCCGAATAGGAGGGGAGCATGTCGAGCGACCGTACGTCGAACGCGCCGGAGCGCGACCGGCGGCGCCGGCGCGTCGCCGGGCTGGCGATCGCGGCGGTCGTGCCGTTCTTCGTCGCCTACGCGATCGCGGTCCTGCGCGAGCATGCCGTGCCCGGGGCCACTGCGGAGGGACCGCTGCAAGTTCGGACCGATCTCATGCGGGGCCAGCCCTGCCACGTCGCCGAACAGGTGATCATGGGCGAGTGCACGCCGGACGAGATCGCCTCGCTGCAGCGGGAGGCCGCAGCCGCCGCGGGCGGCCGGTGAAGCGGATGCGGGGCTGCGCGAACGACACCCGGAACGCGGCGGACGCCGGACGGCGCGGCCGCGATGTCGACAACGTCGTTCACTCGAACGTGGGGGCGCTCGTGAGCCTGCGCGCGATCTTTCTCGCGCTGACGGCCGCGGCGGTCGTCTTGCCGGCGCCCGTGGTCGCGGGTCCCGAAGAACCCTACGCATTGAGTGCTGAGGAGGGGTGTGCATGCTCGACGGGGTAATGTCGCTCTGGTTCGTTCTCGCGGGGCTCTCATTCGTGTTCGTCGTCCTGGACGTCCGGCGCGTTCCGACTGCGCCGGTGATGAAGTGGGCGTTCGTGCTCGTGACCGCATACACGGGGCCGATCGGGGCGTTCCTCTACGTACTGGGCTGCCGCGAGCCGCTGTCGCTGACGCACGAGCGCTACACCGCTTTCCGCTGGAAGCAGGTGCTCGGCTCGACCATGCACTGCGTGGCGGGCGACGGCGCCGGGATCCTCGCGGGCGCCGTCGTCGCGAGCCTGCTGCACCTGTCGGCGGCCGCCGACGTCGCGCTCGAGTACGCGCTGGGATTCGGCTTCGGCTGGACGATCTTCCAGGCGCTCTTCATGCGCAAGACGGCCGGCGGTTCCTATCGGCAGGCGCTCCGGACGACGTTCCTGCCGGAGCTGCTCTCGATGAACCTGCTGATGGCCGCAATGGTACCGCTGGCGAACCTCGCTCGCGCCGCGTGGCCGGCGGGGACACGATCCGGCGAATCCGGAGTTCTGGTTCTTCCTGAGCATGGCCCTGCTGGCAGGATTCGTCGCGGCTTATCCTGTCAACTGGTGGCTGGTGTCCAAGGGTCTTAAACACGGCATGATGACGGTGCGCGACGATGGCGCTGCCGATGGTGGATTGCCGGCCCACGGCCAGACGGGTCGAGGCAATGCCCATGGCGGCTGGGCCGGCAGCGCGTCAGCGCCCGCGACTGCCATCGTGACGTTAATCTCTTCGCGGCCCTCGGCGCCGGCATCGCGTTGGCCGCGTTCTGGCGCTCGACAGGAGCGGGCGCGTCATGACGCCGACCGGAGGCCGCGTTGCGCCGTCCCGGGAAGCGCGCACCGTCGCCCCGGCATCGGGGTGGACTTGCCGCGCGTCCGGCGTCCGCAGAGCAGCGGGCCCCTCGAGCGACCGCACCGGATCACGCTTGCTTTGCCATCATCAACCGACCAAGGAGTTCCGCATGAAACGGCTTTTCCCGCACGCTTCGGCTGTAGCCGCCCTCATCGCTGTTGCCACCGCTGCTTATGCCGCCCCGGGTGAGATCACCCTGACGCATATCCACGGGCTCGCCTACAGTGCCGATGGCACGGAATTGCTGATACCCAGCCATCACGGGCTCGCGGTGTACCGGGCCGGCCGCTGGTCGAAGGCGTCGGGGCCGGAGCACGATTACATGGGGTTCTCGGCCACGCGGGATCGGTTCTACAGCAGCGGCCACCCGGCGCCCGGCTCGGGGCTCACCAATCCGCTGGGGCTCATTCGCAGCGACGACGGTGGCAAGACCTGGAGCAAGCTCGGGCTCGAAGGCGAATCGGATTTTCACCTGCTCGCGACGGGCTACGAGAGCAACGCGGTCTACGTCTACAGCACCCACCCGAATTCGCGGATACGCAAGCCAGGGTTGTACTACACCGTAAACGACGGATTCGGATGGCACGAGGTCCGGGCCAACGGACTGTCCGGAAAGATCGCGGCGCTGGCGGTCCATCCCGCCGATCCGAAAACGCTCGCCGTGGCGACCTCAACGGGCATCTACCTGTCGCGGGACTCGGGCGACACCTTCAAGCCGCTCAAGAGCGGTGCCCAGGCGGTATCGGTGTTCTTCGACCTCGACGGCAGGCATCTCTGGGGCGGGACTTACGAAGGCCGCGGGACGCTGGCACGCATCGACCTTGCCAGCGGGCGCGCCGCTCCGGTACCGGTGCCCGAACTGCCCGAAGACGCCGTCGCGTACGTCGCACAGAACCCGAAGCGGCCGTCGGAGTACGCGATCGCGACGTTCGAGCGCAGTGTCTTTCTCAGCCGCGACGAGGGAAAGTCGTGGACGCCCATTGCCGAGCGCGGGCGCGCGCGCTGATCCGATGCGACCGCCGGGCGGCGCGAAGCGGGCTTTGCGCCCGATCCTCGCCTCGCCCCGGCCGGTCGCGAATCCGCTCCCCGGGGGTCCTCTGCCGCGCGCGTCGCGACCCCGCGGCGGCCGCCGGCCTTGACTCCGTACCCGGGTCCGGGGTTTAGCGTTGCAACCATCGAGGCGACGATGCGCAATCCAACCCATCTGACCATCGGCAAGCTGGCCGAGGGTGCCGGAGTGAACGTGGAGACCATCCGCTATTACGAGCGCCGCGGCTTGATCGGCGCCCAGCACCGGGCGCCGTCGGGCTACCGGCTGTACGGCGCGGACGCCGCGCGCCGGCTCCGCTTCATCCGCCGCGCCCAGCAGCTGGGCTTCTCGCTGAGCGAGATTCTCGGCCTGCTGTCGCTGCGCGTGCGCGCCGACGCCACCTGCGCCGACGTGCGCTCCCAGGCACGGCAGAAGATCGCCGTCATCGACGCCAAGATCGACGACCTGCGGCGCATCCGCGACGCGCTGGAGCGCCTCGCCGCATCGTGCCGCGGGCGGGGACCGGTAAACGAGTGCCCGATACTGGAGAACCTGGAGAGCGAATGAGTACCCAACGTCTGATCGAGATCTTCAGCGCCGGCTGCCCGGCGTGCGAGGAAACCATTGCCCTCGTCAACCGCATCGCCTGCCCGTCCTGCGAAATCCGCATCCTCGACATGCACGACGCTGCCGTGGCGCAGCGGGCGCACCGCTACGGGGTGCGCAGCGTGCCCGCCGTGGTGGTGGACGGCCGGCTGGCGAGCTGCTGCGCCGGGCGCGGCCCCGAAGAGCAGGCGCTGCGGGCGGCGGGCGTCGGCTCGCCGCGTTAGGCCGCGCCGGTGCACCGGGCCGGCGGCCCGCGGGCCCGTCGCGACCTGCACGGGCGCGACGCGCGGGGGAACCAACGCCGCCCCGGCCCGGTCGAACCGCCCGCATGGCTGCCTTCCATCAATTCCGCCGCTCCTCTCTCTACATCCTGGCGGTGCTGGTGCTGCTGCTGGCGGCTCAAGCTGCCCTCGCCGGGCCCCTGTGCCCCTCCCTGCCGGGGGCGCAGGCCGCCGCGATGACCGGCTGCGCCAGGATGGTGTCTCCGCCTCCTTTGGGCGGTGCGTGCTGCGACCGGGCGGCCGAGCGCGTGGATTGCGTTTCTGCCGCGTGGGACATGGCACCGGCGAAAGCCGCGGACGCGACGCCGATCGAAGCGGCCGCTCCGATCAGCACGCCCGGCCTCGTGCTGCCGGCGGCATCCGCCGCCCGAACGCCGGCGCTCGCTGCGCCACGGGAAGCGGCGCCGCCGATTCCCGCGGCCATCCTTTTCCGCCGCTTCATCAGTTAGCCCCGGCGGTCGCGCCGCCGCGAGGGTTTCCGCGTCACCGCGGGGCCCGCTTCGAGCAGCCCGCGCGACACCGTCCTCCTGCCATAATCCGTTCCGACGTCTCCATGCGCCGGGACCCCTTGGAATCGCCGGGGAGACTTGCACCATGCCTTGCAATCCGTCCGGACCCACGGTCCGAAGTGAACCTGATGCCGCAGAGGCGCATGCCACCCGTCGCGCGTTGCGGACAGGACCGGTGCCCGCTGGCCGGAGTGCGCCGTGAGTGACCAGCGTCCAGCGCCGCTCGCGCCCGGCGTCGCCCGCGCAATCGCCGCCGCGGTGATCGCGCTGGCAGCCGCGCTGGCCGGCTACGGTTACTGG
>JBMOQX010000083.1:0-1733 GCA_049322755.1 Pseudomonadota bacterium
CTGGAGGACAAAGTTCTTCAGCGTGCGGTGCTGATGGTGCTGGAACCGATCTTTGAGCAGGACTTTCTGGACTGCTCGTACGGCTTCCGGCCGGGCCGCAGCGCGCACCAAGCGCTGGAGGCGCTACGGGGCGGGCTGATGGCGCTGGGTGGCGGGTGGATCATTGACCTGGACATCCGGAGCTACTTTGACAGCATTGGACACTCTCACCTTCGGCACTTTCTGGAGCAACGGGTGCGCGACGGCGTGATCGGCCGCGCAGTGGGAAAGTGGCTCAACGCCGGCGTCATGGAGGACGGCGCGGTGAGCTGCGCGGAGAAGGGTACCCCTCAGGGCGGGGTGATCAGCCCGTGGCTGAGCAATCTCTACCTGCACGAAGTGCTCGACCTGTGGTTCGAGCGCGACGTCAAGCCGCGGCTGCGCGGTCGGGCCTTCATGGTCCGATACGCGGACGATGCGGTGCTGGTGTTCGAACGGGAAGAGGATGCGCGGCGCGTGCGGGACGTGCTGCCGAAGCGATTCGGCAAGTATGGTCTGGAGCTTCACCCCGAGAAAACTCGGTTGGTCGCTTTCCGGCGACCGGACCGCAGTGGTGGCACGCCGCCGGCGTGCTTCGACCTGCTTGGGTTTACCCATTTCTGGGGGCGGTCCCGCAAGGGACGCTGGATGGTGAGTCGTAAGACGGCGCGCGGACGATTTGGCGCGGCGCTACAACGTGTGGCGCAATGGTGTCGTGTCCATCGGCACCGCTCGCTCCCCGAGCAGCACGAGACCCTGAGCCGCAAGCTCCAGGGGCACTATGCCTACTACGGAATCACCGGCAACAGCCGGGCACTGGGTCGCTTTCGCTATGAAGTGGCCAGGCGCTGGCGTTACTGGCTCAGTCGGCGCTCCGCGGCAGGCAAGCTCTCGTGGGAGGCATTCAACCGCCTCCTGACCCGCTACCCCCTTCCCAACGTGCGTGTCGTCCACCGTGTCTACCGAAGCGCAACGATCCCCTGACCGAGGAACCGGATGCGGTAATCCCGCACGTCCGGATCTGTGGGAGCTGCGGGCGAGCAATCGCCCGCGGCCACCCGGCGATCGCGCGCAGCCGCGATCTATCCCGGGTTGAACAAGCCCGGTCCCTGACGTGGAGAGTCAGGGTCTTTATAGAGGGGAAAGCTTTTCCGGCGTCTGGCGTGAGTGACGCCGGATCAAGCGCGGTGAGATTCGCAGGGCGAGCGCGGCCGTGCCCCGAGCGGGGCTTGCTTGCGGTCAGCGGATGTCATGGATGCTCGCCGTCCTCCTGCGCGAAGTGAATGGCCGGTGGGCGCATCGAGCGCACTCCGGTGCTGGCGGATCTGTGAGCGATCCGCGCCTGACGCCTCAGCCGTCGGGTCTGCGCCCAGTACGCACGGCGACGATGCGCATCGGCGACTGGCATAGCGGACAGCAGACGGCGGGCCGCGACGGCGGCGTCCGCATCTGGATCATCACGCGCAGCACGAGCTGCACCAGGGCGAGGCGGAGTTTGGCCTTGCCGTGGAGAAAGCCGTAGTCGCGCACGCGGCGAAACCCGGTGGGCAGCACGTGCAACAGCAGACGCCAGAGGAAGTCGGCGATCGGCAAGGTGCGATACGCGGTCTTTTGCGTCTGGCCGTCGCGGTAGCGGAACGTGACGGTGCCGGCGGTTGCGTCATAGTCGACCAGATCGCGCTCGCGGATGACGCCGCGGTAGAGATAGCGCGACA